>NYMS01000009.1 GCA_002529455.1 Glycomyces fuscus | reverse complement strand
CCCTGGGTGTAGGGGTGCTCGGGCTCGGACAGGACCCTGCGCACGTCTCCGCGCTCGACCGCGACGCCGTGGCGCATGACCACGACCTCGTCCACCGAACCGGCCACCACCGCCAGGTCGTGCGAGACCAGGATCAGGCCCATGCCCAGATCACGGCGCAGCTCGTCCAACAGGTCCAGGACCTGGGCCTGTACCGTCACGTCCAGGGCCGTGGTCGGCTCGTCGGCCAGCAGCACCTTGGGCTCGCACATCAGCCCCATCGCGATGACCACGCGCTGGCGCATACCGCCGGAGAACTCGTGCGGGTAGGAGTTGATCCGCCTGGCGGGCTGGGGGATGCCCACCCGCTCCAGCGACTCCACCGCACGGGCGTGGGCCTCGGCCTTGGAGGCCTTGGGCCGGTGGATGCGGTAGGCCTCGATCAGCTGGTTGCCGATCGTGTACTGCGGGTGCAGCGACTGCATGGGGTCCTGGAAGACCATGGCGATGTCGTTGCCGCGCATCCGCCGAAGCTTCTTGTCCGAGGCGCTGACCACGTCCTGGCCCGCGACCTCGATGGCGCCGGTGATCTTCGCCTTGCTGCCCCGGTGCAGACCCATGAGCGCCAACGAGGTCACGCTCTTGCCCGAGCCCGACTCGCCCACGATGCCCAGCGCTCCCCCGACGGGCACCTCGAAGGACAGGCCGTCCACCGCCCGGACGTCGCCGTCCATGGTCGGGAACACCACCCGCAGGTCCTCCACCCGCACGACCGTCCCCGCCACCGCGGACTCGCTCACACAACCCCTCCCCGTCCCCGGGCCCGGCGGTCCGGACCGTGTTCCTTGCGCGCGTGCGCATCCGCGGCTAGCCGTGGATGCGCACGCGCGGATCGATCAGCGGATACAGCAGGTCCACCACCAGGTTGCAGAGCACGATGAAGAACGCGCCGAACAGCGTCACGCCCAGGATCACCGGCAGGTCGCTCTGCATGATCGCGGTCACCGCGTACCGTCCGATCCCGTTCAGCGAGAACACCTGCTCGGTCAGGACCGCGCCGCCCAGCACCAGTCCCAGGTCCAGGCCGAAGATGGTCACGATCGGGGTCAGCGTCGGCCGCAGCGCGTGCTTGAGCACCACCCGGCGCTCGCTCAGCCCCTTGGCGCGGGCGGTGCGGATGTAGTCCTCGCCCAGCGTCTCCAGCATGCCCGCCCGGGTCTGGCGGGCGTACATGGCGGCGTGCAGGAAGGCCAGGGTCAGCCACGGAAGCAGCAGCCCCTGCGCCCACCTGGACGGGTCCTCGGTCAGGGGGACGTAGCCCGGCGTGCCGAACAGCCCCCAGGCGTGCACGAGGAAGGCCAGGGACAGCAGCCCGGTGAAGAAGATCGGCAGCGACACCCCCGCCAGGGCGAGCGCCATCGCCAACCGGTCGAACAGGCTGCCCTTCCACACCGCGGAGACCACGCCGACCAGGATGCCGCCCACCAGCCAGATCACCCCCGCGCCGAAGGCCAGTGAGGCCGTCACCGGCAGGCGCGCCACGATCTCGGGGAAGACCTCCTGGTAGGTCTGGAAGGAGTAGCCCAGACACGGCGCGGCGCACTCGATCGTGTCGCCGCCGAACCGGTACTCCGCGCCCAGGAAGAGGCCCCGGACGAACTCCCCGAACTGCACGACGACCGGCTTGTCCAGCCCCAGCCGTTCGATGGTGGCCTGGATGGCCTCGGGGGTGGGAGCGCGCCCCACGTACATCGTCGCCAGCTGTTCGACGGTCCGCCCCGCCCACCGGGGCACCACGTAGAAGATGGCGAAGGTGACCATGGTGACCACGGCCAGGAGCAGGAGTCCGGCGCCCAGGCGGCGCAGGATGTAGGTCAGCAACGCGCGTGCTTTCTGTCGTCGGGGCCGGGCGGGGGCGGGTTCACGAACGGTACCCACCCGTGAACAGACAGTAACCCAATGTGATCATCCGATCGCGCTCATCCGCCCGAAGGGAGCTGGCGAGGTTCTTCACCATCGCCCGGACCGCCGACCAGGCCCCGGAGGTGGTCTCCGGGTGGGGTGAGGTGGCCGCTGCCCGCCAAAACCACTGACAGTAACCGCACCGCGGGCTACCGTCAGTGGTAGGCCCCCTCACCCTTTGCGGAGGACACCGTGGGACGACACGCCGATCCCGACAAAACCACCGATGGCGGTAGCGGAGGCAGCGCCGGAGGTGACGGCAAGGACCCCAACAAACACGGGGCCGAACCCGTCCCGCCCCAGTCCGGTGACGGTAAGGACCCCAAGCGGTGACCACGCCCCCCGGCGCCCGGCTGGCCCGCGCGCTCACCATCGCGGGTCAGGTCATCGATCCCCAGTGGCATCGTGCGATCCTCGCTGTGGACCGCGCCCAGTTCATCCCCGACACCGTGTGGGTCACCTCCGCCGACCACCCCGGCTATTACGTACCGGTCACACGCGACGACCCCGACCACGCCCGTTGGGCGCATGAGGACTACGCGCTCGCAACCCAGGTAGACGACGGCGACCCTGCCGGGGGCCCGGACGGGGAACCCGGGTGGGGCAAGTTGCGCACCTCCAGCATCAGCCAACCCTCGCTCGTGGTCGCGATGCTTCAACAGCTCGGCGCCGTCGATGGGCACCGGGTGTTGGAGATCGGGACGGGCACGGGGTACAACACGGCGTTGCTGTGTCACGCGCTCGGGGAGAAAGCGGTGGTGTCCGCGGAGATCGACCGGGAGTTGGCCAGGGTCGCGGTCGACAACCTCGCGCGGGCCGGGTACGCGCCGACGGTGTTGGACACCGATGGGGCAGGCCCCCTGGAGACCGGTGTCGGCACGGGCATGTACCACCGGGTGATCTCCACGGTCGCGGCCCGCGGGCGGATACCCCACGCGTGGGTTCGGCAGGTGTGACCGGGCGGAGTGATCGTGACTCCGTTCGAGGTGGGAACCCGGCCCGGGGTGCTGGTGCGCCTGGTCGTCCAAGATGACGGCACCGCGACGGGCCGGATCGTGGGCGACGCCCCGTTCATGGTGCTGCGTTCCCAACGCCCCGACCCCCGTCCGCTCCGGGGGCTGGTGGACGAGGACGCCCCCGGCGTGCGGGCCGGGAGTACCGACGTGAACCCGCGTCTGGTCGCCTACCGCAACCAGGGGTGGCAGCTCATCCTCGGCCACCTGGCGCCGGACCTGCGGTACGCCGTGTACGAGGCCGCCGAGAACCGCCCCGAGTGGGCCGGGGAGGCCACCGTGTACGTCGCCACCCCGGACGGGTCGTGGGCGCTCGGCGAATACGTCCCAGCCGGTGGCCCCTACACCACGAAGCGGGCCGGACCCCGGGACCTGTGGGCGGAGGTCGGCGCCGCGTGGGAGGAGTGGACGCGGTGTGGGAGGCCGGGCCGGGACCAGCTCGGCGTGACCGTGGACCAGGAGGGGACTCGACTGTGGGTGGACACCCCGGCCAGGGTCCTTCGGCCTCTGGGCACGGCGACGACCACGGGATAGCCTCACCCCCGTGTCAGCACGAAACCGGCCCCGCCCAACACTCCTGGGCGGGGCCGGTTTCATGCGCGGTTACAAAAGGCCACGCACCGCCTTGAGCAGGGCGCTCCACTCTTGGGTCTGGAACTCAAGGTGTCCGGCGTGCCGGTTCTGCGTGTCCCGAACCAGCGTCTCGGCACCCTCGCAGACCTCGACGCAGTGCCCGGTGTTGCCGCTGTAGCTGGACTTGTGCCACTCAGACCTCACAGTTCACCCCTTTGCAACGGCGAGAACAGCAGTCCACTCCAGCGCGGACACCGTGAGGTGGCCCAGCTCCCGGTTCTGAGTGTCACGGATGTCCGCACCCTCCGCAGACTCCCGGGCCTCAACGCAGTTCTGCCCACCCGAACTGTATTTGGACTTGTGCCACTCGCCCTTACGGTTGGCCATATCTTTCCCTCATCTCCTTGAGGAACTTCACGGACTCCAGCGGCGACCTCGCAGTCGCCTGTAATCTACTGAACAGCATCCCGAACCGGCGCACGTCCTTCAGGTCATCCGTGTTCTGGCCACGGTAGACCGACTCCACGTGCACCAGATCCGGTGCTGCCGAGGACGTTAGCAGCGAGAACGGGCCGTCAAGTCCGGCATGTGGGTACTGGTCCCAACCGTGTAGCTGAACCATGATTCTTCCGCTTTCGGCGAGTTCGATGATCCGGTCAATCTGCTTGACCATCATCCGGCTTGGGCCAATCGACCGCACTACCGTGATGTCATCGAGCACAGCATGGTATTGCGGCCCGCCTGGGCGAAGAACTTCTTCCCCCCAGGTCATTCGCTCGCGAAGCCGTTCCTCTGCCTCGGCGGGCGACAGCCACGGAGCGCCTGCAGCAATGGTGGCCGCCGCATACTCGGGGTGCTGGATCGTACCAGGAACCAAGCTGTTCTGATATTCGCGGATCATCTCCGCTTCAGCTTGCATCTGCCGGAACTCACCGATCCAGTCGACGTGTTCCGGCTGGTAGACCTCCTCATAGGTGCGGACCAGCCGCCCCTTGGCTCCCAGGAAATCGTCCAGGCCAGCGACCTTCGATTCGTCCAGCTTTCGGCGGCCGTTCTCTATATGGGAGACATGTCCGGGTGTGCAGTTGAGATGGCGTGCGAGCCCGGCCTGTTGGACGCCTGCCCGCTTCCGAGCGCGCATGAGGGCATGACCAAAACGGACATCCGAGGGGTTCCGCTCATCTTCCATAACCCCATGTAACCAAAGGTGATAGTCCGAAGTCTACGAAAAGTTGACAGAAGTTGCGGAGAAGTATTCGGTACTGGCCAGAACGTTTTCTGGTCTTCAAAAGACTACTGCGGAGTGGGATTTTGTCGTCACGGGGTCGGCAAGATCGGCCCGCGTACTCCCGCCCTTCACCGGGGCACCAGCGCCGTCCCGTCCGTCCCCATAGACGGGCGGGATGGCCCCGCACCCAGGCACAAAAAAGCCCCGGCGGTCGAAGTGGAGAGCGACCGCCGAGGCAGAGTGCCCCACCCCGAGACAGCCGAGGTGAAACATGCAAAAGTCTACCGTTCCGCCCATCCCGCTTCCACGCCGACTGTGCGGAACCAGCACCAAATCAGGCATCCTGCTCGGCCCCGACCTGGGCCACGTCAAGATCGCCCGCCGCTGGGCCGCCCAGGCCGCCCGTTCCCGGCCGAGCCTGGCCGAACCCGTGGGTGTCGCCGTATCGGAGCTGGTCACGAATACCCTGCACCACACCGCTTCCGGACTTCCCGGCGGCACCATCCGCGTCGAGATCGAACGCACCCCGCGCCACCTGGAACTCCGAGTCACCGACAACGGACCCCGCCCCGGCGACGAACCCACGTTCCCGGCCGTGCCCGACCCCGAGCCCATGCGCCCCAGCGGCAACGGGCTGCGTCTGGTCGAGGCCCTGTGCTCCTACTGGGACTGGAAACAGCACTCCTGCGGCGCGATCACCGTCCGCGCCGTCTTCCCCTGGTAATCCGCTCCCCCGGCGAACCAGCCGCACCATGCTCCGCACCACCCGGCCTGTCCCCCAGGCCGGAGCGGACGGGCCGGTGACCTCAACACCGGCCCGAAGCCCCGCCTCCCCTCTTCCCCGGGGAGGCGGGGCCACCAGCCGCCCCACCCGCTCCACCGCTTCCTTCCACCACGCCCACCGAACACGGAAAGCCCCTCGTGCCCGACTACCGCTACCTCCTCGACGGCCGCCCCGACGTCCTCACGCCCAGCGAAGTCGCCCAACTGTTCAACATCCGCCCCCGCAGCCTCCACCGAGGCGAATGGGACAACGTCCTCAAACCCTTCCGCACCCCCGGCGGAGCACGCCGCTACCCCAAAGAACACATCGCCACCCTCCTCAACCAGCCGGACCCCCCGACCTGCCCGTGAACCCGCGCGCTGGTGACGTGCCTTCCCCATCTCTTTGTAGGGAGGTTTCCGCGCCGCACCACCCCGGGCCTCGGTCGGCAGCTCACCGGGGACCGGGCCCACACCACGACGCCGCCTTCGGAATACGGTTGACCTGAACTTATGTTGAGCTTCTAGGCTCCACACATGGAGAACACACCCACCGCCCCCTCCACCCGCGACCTCGACGAGAAGCGCATCCGTGAATTCGTCGCACGCTCGCAGCAGGCGCAGTCGGACCCCGACGTACTACCGGCGCTGCACACCCCCGACATGGTGATCGTCAACTTCCACGGGCGGCGCCTCTTTGGTCGCGAGACCTTCGCCGCGGCCATGACCGAGGCGCTCTCCTCCCCGCTCAAGGACATCCGGACCGGGCTGGAGGTGAACGACATCCGGTTCACCACCCCCGATGTCGCCGTCGTCAGCCTGACCAAGACGGTCCACGACGAGCGGGCCGACACGACGGACACCGCTCCCCTGACCGGTGCCATGACCTACGTCCTGGTACGTGCGGGGGACGACTGGCGTATCGCGCTGGCGCAGACGACACCGATCCACTAAGGGCGTCCGCCAGTAGGTGGATTCTGCTGGTGTGCGCACACAGACGGGCACGGTACCGCGATCGTGGAGTTGCTTACGCTTCGCGACCGGGAGGTACCGTGCCCGCTATCCCATCCTGCATCATCGAACCCCTGCGCGAGGAGTTCCTCGCCCAACTACCCCCACGTACCAACACCCACCCCCTGGGCTGCCACAACCCCCGCATCCCCGACCACGTGGTCTTCGACAAACTCATCTGGGTCCTGGTCTGCGGCACAAGCTACGAACGCGCGGCCGATGCCACCTGCTCGGCCACCACCCTGCGCCGACGCCGCGACGAGTGGATCACCCACGGCATGGGCCAAGCCCTGCATCACGCGGCCCTGGACGCCTACGACCGCATGGTCGGCCTGGACCTGGAACACCTGCGCGCGGACGGCTGCCAGACCAAAGCCCCCTCAGGCGGTGAGTGCGCGGGCAGGAGCCCCGTGGACCGGGGCAAGCAGGGCCTCAAACGCTCCCAGCTCACCGACGCCTACGGCATCCCGCTCATCACCCACCCGGCGCCGGCCAACATCCGCGACCACACCCTGCTCCCGGCCACCCTGGACGGCTACGACGACTTGGCCAAGGCGCTGGGCCCGCTGCCCGAGCACCCCGCTTTGAGCCTGGACGCGGGCTATGACTACCGGTGGGTCCACGAGCACCTGGCCGAGCGGGGTATCAGCGCGAGAATCGTCCCGCGCGGTGCCAAGGTCCCGATCCACACAGGCGGACGCTGGGTGGTCGAGCGCACCAACGCGTGGATGAACGACTTCGGCAAGCTGGCCCGGTGCACCGAACGCCGCCGGGCGTGCGTGGAGTTCTACCTCTGCCTGGCCTCAGCGATCATCACCGTTCGCAGTCTGATCCGTCGGGCCTGGTATCTCTACCGGTGGGATACCAGGCCCTCCAGCCCACGCCTGCGATGACCTACTGGCGGACGCCCT
>NYMS01000008.1 GCA_002529455.1 Glycomyces fuscus | reverse complement strand
GGTGTTCCAGAGGCTGTCGGTCAGGTCGTAGGCCAGGAAGAACCAGACCTGGCGGTAGTCGCGGATGCCGTTGTCGCCCCAGGAGGTGGCGAAGGCGTCGATCATGGCCAGGCCGCGCCCGGACTCGGCGGCCGGGTCCAGCCCGTGGGGGTTGGGAGCCAGGTGGCGGCGCTGGCCGAGAGCGGTCGTCCTGCCGTCGCGTGCTCCCTGGTCGCGGCAGGTCAGGCGCAGGCCGGTGCGGGTGCGCTGGCAGGTCAGGGTGTAGACGCCGAAGGGCTGGCCCGAGCGGGAGTGGCGCAGGGCGTTGTTGGCCAGTTCGCTGCCCAGGAGAGTGAACAGGTAGCGGTAGTCGCGGTCGCGTTCGGCGGCGCAGGTGTCCAGGAACGCGCGCACCAGTGGCATGTACTGGGCCGATCCGCCGAAGTCGTAGCGGCGCGTCTTGTAGTGGGCGCGGTCGGCCCGGCCGGTGAAGTAGTGGCGGCACCGGGGCGGAACCAGCTCAGCGAGCGGAACGGTCACCTCGGGCAGCGCGGGCATGGGTGCGGTTGCGGGCATGACGAACAGACTCCTCGCACGTGTGGAGCGACAACGGGGGTTCGGTGTGCCCGCAGGGGTGAGACCTTCGCGTTTCCCGGTCAGGGGAAGGGGCACGGCGTAGCCTGACCGCAAGGACCCTCCGTGATCACTTGGTCACTGACTACACTCACACAGTAGGCAGTAGAATCCACTCAGTCAAGTGGAATCTACTGAAGCGAAGAATCTGAGCTAGGCTCCCAACATGGCCGCTTCCTACAGCCCCAGCGTCCGCCGACGACGCTTGTCCGCAGAGCTCAGGCGACTTCGCTCAGAGACTGGGATGACACTGAACGATGTCGCGAAACACACCGGAATCAGTAGAGCCAACCTGAGCAAGATCGAACAGGCGGAGTCCAAGACCGTCCCTGCTCCGACCTTGAACAAGCTTCTGAAGCTCTACGAGGTCAACGACCCCACTGTTCAGTCAGCCATGCACGAACTGTCCAAGCTGGCTGGGCAAAAGGGGTGGTGGTCTCTGTACAAGGGCCTCCTGCCCCAAACCCTGACCGACTTCGAGGCCGAAGCGTGTGCCCTCCGTACTTACGAGGCCCAAGTCGTTCCGGGCCTTCTCCAAACTCCGGCTTATGCAGACGCAATCTTCCGGGCGAACCGGGTGCGCGACGACAACGAAATCACTCAGCGCGTGACAGCTCGCATGGCACGCCAGAACATCTTGAACCGCCTAGATCCGCCCACCTATCTGGTCATCATTGACGAGGCAGCCATTCGGCGCATGGTGGGTTCGGTGAATGTGATGCGTGAGCAGCTGCGCCATCTGACACACATGGCTGCGCGGGACAGCATCGACATCTACGTACTGCCGTTCTCTGCGGGAGCACACACCTCCACCGAGGGCAGCTATTCCGTCATGGACTTTCCGGATCCCAGAGACGCGAGCATCGTCTACCTCGAGAGTCCCACCACTACTATGTTCCTGGAGGAAGACCATCAAGTCAGGTCATACAATGACATGTTCGGCAGTACGCAGAGCTGTTCCATGAGCCCGGCACAGACGTTGGATTTCCTCAACCACTGCATCCAAGAGCTGGAAGAGTGAGAACAGTGAGCGACCAGATGATGTGGCGCAAGAGCAGCTACAGCGGTGTCAACAACAGCTGTGTAGAGGTCGCCCACATCCCCACCGGCTTCCGCAAGAGCAGCTACAGCGGTCACGACCAGAACTGTGTCGAGGTCGCCGACCTGCCCTGCGGCGCGGCCGTCCGTGACTCCAAGAACCCGGCCGAAGGCCACCTCCCCTTCCCCGCCGCCGAGTGGGACGCCTTCCTCTCGGCCACCCGCCGCTAGGCGCCCGCCACAGCCGCACGATCTTGTACTTATAGCGAGGTTGGAGCGTCGAACCTCGCTATAAGGGCGTCCGCCAGTAGGTCATCGCAGGCGTGGGCTGGAGGGCCTGGTATCCCACCGGTAGAGATACCAGGCCCGACGGATCAGACTGCGAACGGTGATGATCGCTGAGGCCAGGCAGAGGTAGAACTCCACGCACGCCCGGCGGCGTTCGGTGCACCGGGCCAGCTTGCCGAAGTCGTTCATCCACGCGTTGGTGCGCTCGACCACCCAGCGTCCGCCTGTGTGGATCGGGACCTTGGCACCGCGCGGGACGATTCTCGCGCTGATACCCCGCTCGGCCAGGTGCTCGTGGACCCACCGGTAGTCATAGCCCGCGTCCAGGCTCAAAGCGGGGTGCTCGGGCAGCGGGCCCAGCGCCTTGGCCAAGTCGTCGTAGCCGTCCAGGGTGGCCGGGAGCAGGGTGTGGTCGCGGATGTTGGCCGGCGCCGGGTGGGTGATGAGCGGGATGCCGTAGGCGTCGGTGAGCTGGGAGCGTTTGAGGCCCTGCTTGCCCCGGTCCACGGGGCTCCTGCCCGCGCACTCACCGCCTGAGGGGGCTTTGGTCTGGCAGCCGTCCGCGCGCAGGTGTTCCAGGTCCAGGCCGACCATGCGGTCGTAGGCGTCCAGGGCCGCGTGATGCAGGGCTTGGCCCATGCCGTGGGTGATCCACTCGTCGCGGCGTCGGCGCAGGGTGGTGGCCGAGCAGGTGGCATCGGCCGCGCGTTCGTAGCTTGTGCCGCAGACCAGGACCCAGATGAGTTTGTCGAAGACCACGTGGTCGGGGATGCGGGGGTTGTGGCAGCCCAGGGGGTGGGTGTTGGTACGTGGGGGTAGTTGGGCGAGGAACTCCTCGCGCAGGGGTTCGATGATGCAGGATGGGATAGCGGGCACGGTACCTCCCGGTCGCGAAGCGTAAGCAACTCCACGATCGCGGTACCGTGCCCGTCTGTGTGCGCACACCAGCAGAATCCACCTACTGGCGGACGCCCT
>NYMS01000007.1 GCA_002529455.1 Glycomyces fuscus | reverse complement strand
CCGAACCCCCGTTGTCGCTCCACACGTGCGAGGAGTCTGTTCGTCATGCCCGCAACCGCACCCATGCCCGCGCTGCCCGAGGTGACCGTTCCGCTCGCTGAGCTGGTTCCGCCCCGGTGCCGCCACTACTTCACCGGCCGGGCCGACCGCGCCCACTACAAGACGCGCCGCTACGACTTCGGCGGATCGGCCCAGTACATGCCACTGGTGCGCGCGTTCCTGGACACCTGCGCCGCCGAACGCGACCGCGACTACCGCTACCTGTTCACTCTCCTGGGCAGCGAACTGGCCAACAACGCCCTGCGCCACTCCCGCTCGGGCCAGCCCTTCGGCGTCTACACCCTGACCTGCCAGCGCACCCGCACCGGCCTGCGCCTGACCTGCCGCGACCAGGGAGCACGCGACGGCAGGACGACCGCTCTCGGCCAGCGCCGCCACCTGGCTCCCAACCCCCACGGGCTGGACCCGGCCGCCGAGTCCGGGCGCGGCCTGGCCATGATCGACGCCTTCGCCACCTCCTGGGGCGACAACGGCATCCGCGACTACCGCCAGGTCTGGTTCTTCCTGGCCTACGACCTGACCGACAGCCTCTGGAACACCACCGCGTAGCCGTCCACACCACTGCACGCAGAAGGGCCCAGGAAAGCGCGGCAACGCTTCCCGGGCCCCGACAATCCCGAATTCCGTCCACTCTCACATGTTCAGAAAGCAGGATCAGTGACGCATCCTATCCCCGTACCCCGGCCCTCCAGCGACCCGCTGTACCGACCGCTTCCGCCGCTGCCCCGGCGCGGCCCGCTGGTCGGTCCGTTCTGCCCCTCCTGTGAGCACCCCTCGTGCCGTCGGCGTCGGGCCGCGCGCCTGCCCCGCCTGGGCGGACACCGCTTCGAGTTCGCCCGCGAGCACACCCGCGCCGCCGCGATCCAGCGGCACAATCCACACCTGCTCATCTGGTTCGGGGAGAGCACGCTGTCCTACTGGGTGGCCTCGCCCGCCGGCCTGACCGAGGTTCCCGACATCGGAACCCTCGCCCGCTTCCCGGACCCGGCACCCGCCCTCGCCTGACCCGTTCCCGTCATACCCCGGCGGTGGCCGCCTCCAGAGACGAGGCGGCCACCGTCGCACCTGCGTAGGATGCTCGGCTGTACGGTCATACCGGGACTGCCTGATCACCCTTCTCCACCACACCGCGACCGGTGCGCGGAACACATGGAAACGGACACGATGCAACGCGAACTCGCCTCCGAGCTGGGTACCCAGGAGACCTGCGTCCTGGAGTTCAAGCGAGTGGTCCGGAACCTCGACGTCATCCGTAAGGCCGTCTGCGCGATGGCCAACGACCTGACCGGCAAGGGTGGCGGTGACGTCCTCATCGGGGTCCGCGATGACGGCACGGTCGAGCCCGACCTCGACACCTCCGACAAAGCCCTTCTGAACCTCGCCAACCTCCGGGACGACGGCAAGATCCTGGACCGCCCCTCTTTCACGGTCGAACGGGCCCGCTTCAACGGTGAGCCCGTCATTCACATCCATGTCGAAGCGTCGCCGGCACCGCCCGTACGTCTCGACGGCGTCGCCTGGGTACGTCCTGGCCCGACGACGAGGAAGGCGACCTCCGACGACGAACGGATCCTCACCGAGCGCAGGCGTCACAAGTCCCTGCCCTTCGACAGTCATGCCTGGCCCGGCTGCACCGCGGCCGATCTGGACCTGCAGCTCTTCCGGGGCACCTACCTGCCCAGCGCGGTCTCCGAAGAGGTTCGGGAAGAGAACCACCGCCCCGAGGAGCAGCAGTTGGCTTCGCTGCGTCTCCTCGATCCCGACTCGGGCCAGGCGACCGTCCTGGGTCTGCTTCTGATCGGTCTGGATCCGTCCGCCTTCCTCCCCGGCGCCTACACCCAGTTCGTCCGCTACGAGGGCGATCACATGGACAGCGCGGTGGTGGACGACCAGGAGTTGCGGTCCAACGTCGTCGACACCACCGAACGGCTGGACGCGCTGCTGCGCGGGCACATCCACACCCGGCTCGTGGAGACCGGCGGATTCCGGGAGGAGAGCCGCCCGGACTATCCGCTCGCCGCGCTCCGCGAGGCCATCATGAACGCGGTCATGCACCGCAACTACGAGTCGTCCAACGCGCCCATCCGCATCCTGTGGTTCAACGACCGGGTGGAGATCAGCAACCCGGGCGGCCCCTACGGTGCGGTTCGCCAGGACAACTACGACAGTATGAACGACTACCGCAATCCCTCCCTGGCCGGTGCGCTCAAGAACCTCGGCTACGTGAACCGCTTCGGCCGGGGCATCAGCAGGATCAGGGAGACCCTGAAGCGCAACGGCAACCCGCCACCGGAGTTCGAGGTCGGCGAATCTCACTGGTCCGTCGTGCTGAGGAGAGGCTGATGACATCCGTCGCGCTGTTCAACAACAAGGGCGGAGTCGGCAAGACGACGCTGGTCTACCACCTCGCGCACATGTACCAGCGGCAGGGCAAGCGGGTCCTGGCCGTCGACCTGGACCCGCAGTCCAACCTCACTTCTTCCTTCCTGGACGAGGAAGACCTGTCCTTCCTCTGGGACGAGTCCGAGCCGACCTTTCCCCAGCGTCAGGAGAGGCTCTTCTCCCGGTTCGACCTCGGGGGGGTGTGGACCATCGCTCAGGCGGTCGAACCGATCGTCAAGGGGACGGGGGACATCAGGGCGGTCGATCCCATCGAGACGGCCGAGAACCTCTGGCTGATCCCTGGAGACCTGGAGTTGAGCAGGTTCGAGGACGAGCTGTCCACGAACTGGGCCAAGGGCTTCAGCGGAGATGAGAAGGCACTGCGCACCACCACGGCGTTCTATCGCATCATTCAGGACGTTCGCCGACGCATCGAGCCGGACATCACCCTGATCGACGTGGGACCCAACCTGGGAGCGATCAACAGGGCCGCCCTGCTGTCATCCGACACGGTTCTGATGCCCTTGGCCGCCGACCTGTTCTCGCTTCGCGGCCTACGCAACCTGGGACCCACGTTGCGGGAATGGCGCGGAGACTGGCAGGACATCGTGCTTCCCCGGGCACCACGGGACCTGGAGGTGCCGAGCGGGCACATGCTGCCGATCGGCTACGTCATCATGCAGCCCGGTATGCGTCTGGACCGACCGGTTCAGGCCTACCAGCGCTGGCTTGAACGTATCCCTGTGGTCTACGACCGCTTCGTTCTGAACCAGGACACGTCATCAGCGAACGCCGAGCACGAGATCGCCACCATCCGCAACTACCGCAGCCTCATGCCGCTCGCCCATGACGCCCGCAAGCCGATGTTCGACCTGAGGGCCGCCGACGGCGCTCTCGGCAGCACCCAGACCTTCGTCCAGACCTGCTACCGCGACTTCAGGGACCTGGTGGAGAAGATCGACGCGCGTCTCGTCCAGACGGCGGAGTAATGGCGGGGACGCTCCGCTCACGTTACTGCCGGAGACCATGGAGCCCCCTGGTGGTGCGTTCTGGTTGACTGCCCCGGTGATGCGACGCCCGGGAGACACCGACCGGGACGGAAAGGTTGTGGAGTCATCTTCGCGAATTGGGACATGCGCGTAGCCATGGGCGAATACTTCGCCTTCGAATGGGTCAAGACCGCTTTTCAGGAGAGGTATCCCGAACTGGCCGGACAACTGGTCCGCAGGGGGATGAGTGAGGAGACGGCTCCCGCCCGTCTGGCCCTGAGCGTTGACGACATCGAGGTGTGGCTGTCCCGTACCCGTGTCGATCTATCGGGGACATCAATGCCGTGCTGGTTCCTCGCGGTGTACGGTCAGGACGCTCCGGGGAGCCTCTGGGACATCCAGACACCACCGGAGGTTCTCGCGACGGCCATGTACGAGCGGGCCCTGGCCGAGACCGAAGGACGCCCGCAAGCGAGTCCCTGGCGCTGGGACGAGCCCCAGGAGACCGCCATCACCCGCCTCGCGGACGCTCTGGAGGCGCGGGGAGTGGTTGTCGAGTACGCGATGGCCGAGAACCGGTACAGGGTCGTGTCCGGGAGGAACGGGTACGAGTTTCCCCACCATCCGGGGCAGGGGGAGGTCCTGCTCATACGTACACCGGGCAAGCGGGTGTGGGTCTTCCTCCGGCCCGGTCTCGGTTGGCTGATGGACGTCCATGACGAGTCGCGTCGGCTCGTGTGGCGTGTCGACCTCGGTGAGCTCATCCTCCAGGAACCCGGAACGACTCCGGGGCTGCCGGTTGATCGAGTGGATACCGCTGTTCTGGCGGACGCCCTGACAACCGCCCTGAAGGGGTTGGAGAGCGCCGAACCGCCGGCGGCCGCCCTCGACCCAGGAGACGACACCCCGGCTGGGAGGGCGGGCCGGATGCTGCCGCCGGGAGCGGCCGGTGTGCCCGTCGACCCGGACCGGCCGTGTGGTGTGGTGGCGGCCCAACTGAACGCGTTCGGTTTCGGTGATGTGCGCTCGTCCGAGAACTGTGCGGAGCTGGTGTCGGAGGAGTTCCACATCGTCTGGTGGCGGCGTTCGCGGCCGCTCGGCCTGCCCGACCTGAAGAAGCTGTACGCGGACGCCTCCGTCGAGGGCAGGAGACTCATGGTCCTCGCTGAGCACGGCCTCAGCGGTCCTGCTGAGGAGTTCGCGGACCGCTCCCGCTCCTTCGTCTTCCGGTTCGACCCGCGTAGGGCTCATGTCTTCGGGGGAAACCAGCTCGCGCAAGAAGCGATGTTCGTCTGGTCCTGAGACCTGGGGTGGCGTCCTACCGAGGTGTGTCGCGCTCTCCGGGACTCCTCGGCCGGATCGTCCTGCTGTCACCGATCATCGTGGCCGTGCAGGGAGCACAGACGCCCTCTCCTGGGCCCTCTCACGCAGCGTTCTGCGGGCAACTGTTCACCTGCGGCGGCGTCACCCGCTGCCTGGTGGTGGGTGACGATTGCCGGGCACGTCAGGACTGCGGTGGCCGAATCCGGCCACGGAAAAGGAAACCGAGCCGGTCACCGGCGTCTTCTCCTGGTGTAGAACTGGTGGTTGCTCTGGTTCTCGCTTCGGTGTGGAGGTTCAGGAGGGGAATGGCGGAGAATCCCGCTGGCACGGTGAACAACACCTCCATCAACCTGGGGCAGATCCTCAAGCTGGTGCAGGTCGGAAACTTGTACGGGAACATCTCGTTCCACCTCGGCGACATGGTGCACACGGAGACCGAAGCGGTACTGGAGGAATACCAGAGATATCTCGCCGCCACCTTTTGCCCAGCCGAACCAGAGCTCTATCAGCATTTCCGAAAAAGGTTCGAGCAGCAGAGATGGGCCATCCTCTCAGGAGAGCCCGGAAACGGCAGGGAAACCGCGGCCATCGCCCTGCACACCTGGTGTGGGATGCGCGTTCATTCGATCTCCCTGGACGAGCAACCAGGGAAGCGACTGGCCCGGACCCTTCCCATGCCGGGAAACGGATACCTGGTCGACCTCTCCGCTCTGACACGGATCGACGGGTCGACCGTCACGGAACTACGCGCCCTCCGGGCGCGGGTTGCCGAGAACGAGTCGGCGCTGACCATCCTCGCCCGGCCCGGACAGCTCACCGGTGAACTGCACGAGATCCCCGTGTTCCATGTCCGTCGACCGCCGGGCATCGCTGTGCTCTCCGAACACCTGAAGCACCTGATCGGGGAGAACGCCCAGAAGGTGTGGATCACCTGGCAGGGTGTCCAGGACAAGGTTCGGGAGGCCGGGCCATCGGACGCCGTGCGCCTGGCCCGGATTGCCTACCAGTCCCGGCCCACGGACGACAGAACCTGTACCGAGACGTGGATCCGTGAAGCGCTTGACGCATACGGCGACTGGAAGGGCGAGCTGAACGGTTGGTTCGCGGAACACAGCGGGGACACCGCCGTCTGGGACCGGATCGCCCTGATCGCCGTCGCGGTGTTGGAGGGGCGACAGGCGTTGGAGGTGTTCGACGCCGCTGACGATCTGGCACGGGCGCTGGGAGAGCGACCCAGGGGCGTGGGAGGGATCTTCGGCCCGGGCGTGGACCTCACCCTGGAGGCCGTGGGCGCGAAGCGCGTTCCGGGCGACGGCGTGTGCTTCACCAGGCCCGAATACGCGGACGCGGTACTGGAGTACGTGTGGGAACAGCTCCCGCGCCTACGGAAGTACCTGATCGCATGGATGAGTGAACTGGTGGCGGAGTACCCGCAACTCGTCACCCCTGTACGCGAAGCCTGCGTGCGTCTGGCGCTGTCGCGCAAGGACCAACCCCTGACGGTCGTCTTCTTCGACAGCTGGGCGAAAAGCGGGAAGACCAGACAGGCCGCAGCGGACTTCGCGGCCGAGGCCGCCTCCTCACCGGACCTGGGGAAGGAGATACGTAAACGCCTCTACGACATCGCGAGGAACCCCTCATCCGACCACCACCAGGCGGTGGCGGTCGCCAGCGCGTGTGTCACCTATGGCCGCACCAACCCCGCGTCCGCACTGACCCGTCTCAAGTGGCTCGCCCAAGCCGAATCGGAAAAGGTTCGTCAGGCCGCACTCGACGCCTTGGAAGAGTTGGCCGAGGACGGGGAGCGGTGGTTCGATGTCGTCGGCGCGGTCCTGAACGGGTGGTGTCACGAAGGAGTCTCCCCCAGACGCAGGGAGGTCGCGTTCCGCTTTCTCGTCCGTGCTCTGTCCGCGTCCATGGAGGGTGTGCCCGAGAGGCTCCTCTGGTCGAGGACGCATCCGGACGTCGCCAAGGCCACGGATCATGTCGCGGACATGTGGGGAGCAGTTCTCGGCCGAGGAGACGACGATCTGGCTCTGGAAGCGGTCGGTACGTGGATCTCCTGCGTTCTGGAGGACGCGTCCAGGTTCGAGGAGGTGGCCGACATCCTCGTCAGAGCGGCGGCCGGTGGCGGAAGCGGTCTGAGCGAGGAGGCGGTGAGCAGGCGCACCGTCACCGCGGGCCGGATGATCGTCCACTGGTGTGAACGCAACGACGTCGACCTCGGTACCAGGGCCGTGTACACCCTTCAGGCGCGGTTGTACATGGCGCACGATCCCACTGTTGTGAAGTGAGTCCGTGTTCGCTCTCAGCCCTTGCCGGTGAACGGGGCGTATCTGCGCATCTGCGCGTACATCGACCGGATCCGCTTCAAGACCATCAGCAGTGTCATGAATAGGTGCACGAGCACGGTGATGACGGCAGCCGAAGCCCACCTGGCCACCTCCGCCTGGTCATAGGCCACGATCAAGGCCATGAGTCCGGCGGTTGTCACCAGGCTGACCAGCGTCGCGTAGGCGACGTTGGCGTGCAGTTGGTCCACCATCTTGGCGGTTCGGACCGCGCCCTCGCCCAAACGTTCCGCCGCGACCCGCAGGCCCAGACTGAAGACGTGCACCAATAGTCCGAACAACAGGGCGGTGAAGACCGAGACGCCCGCGATCAGGTTCTGCACGTTGGCTATTCGGACCTCGAACAGGAACACGGACACTCCCACGGCAAGGGGGAAGGCGAAGAATCCCACGTAGTCGAGTGGCATCCAGCGCCTGGTTCGTCGGTCCACCAGCGTGGCCAAGTGGTCGGTGACGACGCCAAACACGGACCACTTGGCGTCCATGGCACCCCTCCCTCAGCTGTGTCCGTTCCCGCCTGCCGAGGCGATCGAACTTCAGTCCGAATCTATCGCGAGGTGCTGACACGTCTTGACTGAGGTTTCGCGCATGATCGCGAAGGCCTTGTGGTCGGACGGTCGCGAAGCATCGTCCTCCGCCAGGAGATAGGTCAGGGGCGACGCCGTCTCCTCCTCGTCGAGGATGATGGTCCTTTCCTGGGTGTCGTCGTTCAGGGTGACCCGTGTTTCGACGATGTGTTCGGCGGTACGCAAGTGGAAGAGTTCGGCCATGTCAGCTGCACGGTTGAGAACCTGATCACGAAAGACTGAGAGGAGAGCCTGGTCCTTCCGTTTGGGCTTGTAGGTGTGGCAGAAGGTCCCGCTGGGCCGCAACTCCTCCTGGTTGAACAGGTCGGTTCCTCGGAAATTCTCCCTGACCTCGACCTTGGTCAACCGGGCCCTCTCCAGGAACATCCGAAACGCCTCGGAGTCGGCTAGGGCCTCGTGCTTCAGGACCAGGCCTCTTTGCTGCAGTGTGGGCATGGTTGACTCCTTCAGGTGTTCCAGAAAGGCCGTGCCCGCACCGTTCCGCTGATAGCGCTCCGTGAGTAGTAGCGCGAAGGAACTGCGGGGAGGCACCACAACGAGATTACGCAGGAAGGTCGTGGCAGCCTCGTCATGCTCGATGCGGTACTTGTCCTCGTGGTTGTGGACATTCTTGACCATGCCCCGGCTGCCGAACTTGTCGTAGTCCAGGCGGACCTCGATCTCCCGGTGCTCGGTACGCCGGTGATGGGGGACGGACAGGTGGTACTGGCGCCGTTCATTCCTCCTCGGTGTGTGCTCCAGGGCCTTCAATGAGTCTTGGAAGAGGTCCAGAAGGTCGAGCCCTCCTCCGTCCAGATCATCCACCGGCATGACCTGGTCCGGATGCCACATCCTGGACACCTGGATCTGGTATACGGCGAAACAGTGCTTGGCCATGTATCGAAGATTCCGATCCGCTTGTCATGCCTTACATCTACTGCCGGTCCCTCGGCCCTCGTTCCCAATGTCCGCGTAGAGCCGTTCGGTGAAGGCCACCATGCGGACGCCGTCGATATGCCACCGGAGCCCTGTGGGGCAGGTGTGGGCATTCTCCCGGACACATCGGCTGAGTGCGGGAGCGGACCTGCCGCCCACGTGTGGGTGCGGGCCATTCCCAGGGCAAGGGTGCCCCTGCACTCAGGCCGTTGGAACCGGTGGCCTCCGTGGTCGGGTGCGTTCGGTGACGGAAATTCCGAATGCTGAGCGCGTACGGGCCCCGAAGCGCCGGGAGGTCCGCTTAGCGGCTCGGGAGTGGGTGTCGCGGGCATGCGGAGGTCCGGGCATGGGGCGGCCTTGGGGATGGAGGAGGGCGTAGAGGGAACGCTAATCCTACTGGAACCGGATGCGCATACGGGTTGCCTGAGACTCTTTAGGGGGGCTCATGCTGCAACTAAATTGCACAATTCGGACGAAATGGGTATGTGGTGGTGAGAAGTCCATTCACGCGGGCCTTCAGTTTGGAACAGTCTCTGGCTGCTGGGGGAGGGGTTCTGGCGTGGAATTCCAGGATCAGTCCGTCCTGAAGACCTTTCTCAGATGCCACTCCAGGGCGCTACGGGACGGGCGGTCGGCCTTGTTCCGGGGGACGGCTACCGGTTTGCCCTCCAGAGCGGTGTACTCCCCGGAGTCCGGGAAGTCCTTGTGCAGGCGGGGGCTGATCCGGACCTCCAGGCTCGGTGACACCGACAGGTAGCCCTGGTCGAACAGTTTGTGAACGTCAGCGCGCAGCAGCATCCCGTTGTCGAGCCGGTGCAGGCCGCCCGAGGCCACCGGGTGGATGTGCGCGGCATCCAAGGTCGGCCGCACATCGATCCCTGTGATCGCGCACCGGCCCCCGTAGGCGTCCAGCAACGCCAGTTTGAACGCCTCCTGTCCCATGCGGCGACGGGTGGGCCGGGCCTCGCCGAACATCGGGCCGTGGCGTTCCCAGGTGGCCGCCACGGCGTGCTCGTCCTCGGCGAGGGCCTCCGCGGGTCTTTGGCGGAGAACGCGTTCGGCGATGGGAGCGAAGTAACCGGCGTGCTCGGGGTCGGTGCTGTCCGCGTAGCTCCTGCCCTGAACGAGACTGTAGGCCCAGCCAGGGGGAGGACCGAAGGTCTCCTCCTCAGGGAGGAACACCGGGTCTCGCAGCATGATGCAGCCGATGGACGGGTCCTCTTCGGGAGAGATGAGGGGCATCTTGTTCCTCGCGCGGTACACGTTGATCGCCTCGCGTACCTCTGCGAGGTCCTCCCTTCCGTTGCCCTCCTCGAAGGCCGCCCAGGCCTCGGACAGAGGGACGAGTGCGAACCCGCTGAAGACAGCACCGCCCACGAGCCGGTCATGCGGTTTGTGGGTCTTGAACAGGAACAGGTCCCCGGGTGAGAGCGCCTGGAAACTGCGCCCCGAGGGGCGCCAGAAGTTGATCTCATCCAGGTGGGGGCGCTGAGCGAGGAAGTCGGCCCAGGCCTTGTCAGTGACGCCGACAAATGCCTTCATGTCCGACATTGTGAAGTATGTATTTACGTGTATTCGCCAGTGATCAGGGAGTTCACAGGTGTCAGTGGGGCCGTTCCAGCGAAAAACCTGGTGGGGACGGGTGCGTTCACGTGTGTCCACATCCGGCCAGGGACGGTGGGCTCCAGGGCGCTTCGCGCTGAGCAGGGACCGGGCCGGATAACGAGCCCGTTCCCAGCCCGAAGAGACCGAGCAGACGCGGAAATTCCCCAGGGAAGGGCTTGTCGTGCCCGCTTTGGAACGCCGCTCTGGACCTGAGTCGTCCGTGCCTCTCCCGTTCGTCTCCCTCGCGGAGCAGGGGCTCCTGCCCCCGTGGACACAGGAGAGTGACCGTTGCCGGGGTACCGGGTCCCACTGGCGCAGAGCACTGTGGAGAGCGGTCCGTCGGGCCCAGAGCCACCCCCTCGCTCTCTTCCGGAGGTTCCGTGAAGCACAGTGAACGCTGTGAGCAGGCGACGAAACCCAGGTGTGTCTGTTCCGCCTGTGGAGGGAGCCAGCACGGATGGATCGGTCACCTCAGACGTGCGGAGGGTCCGCCGGAGGCGGTCGGGCGTCTCCGTGAATCGGCCGATCAGGTGTGGTGGGAACAGAAAAGGCGGCACGAGGACAAGGGGCGCAGGGCACCGACCCAGTACCTTCGGCAGGCCGGAGGTGGCGTCGCCATCGCGTCGCTGGTCGCCTGGCTGGCGGACGAGGAGAAGACACGGGACCGGGTCCGTCGGCTCGGGAACGTACTCCACTCCGAGGTCTTCGATGGTGATCTTCGTCGGTACGCCGCAGACCGCGCGGAGGAGGATCCCGCCTTCGCGGACTACGGCAGCGCGATGGTCGGCCACTTCTGGTGCGACCTGCTGACCGAGATCGCGAACGTCCTGGACCGAGGCGCCGACCAGCTCGACAGGGTTCCCGCGGCCGCCGGAGAAGCGCTCTTCGCGGAGGAGGACCCTCCTGAGTGGGGGCGGGTGCGGACAGAACTGGCGAAGGTGGCTCTGGGGTTTCTCTGGAAGTGCTTCCAGTGGTTCCTGAACGCCGACCCGAAGGCCCTGGCCCTGCAGTTGCGTGTTCTCGCCGTGCTCATCTGCCCCGACGCGGGCGCCCACCCCAGGGTCGCCCGGTGCTGCCTTCTTCCCTTGGTGAAGGAGACTCTCAGTGGGATGGTCGGGGCCAATCTGGAGTCCGACTGGCTCTGGGGAGAAAACAACGGCAAGTGACGTCGTTCGGTCTGCCAGGTGCCTTGTGAGTGGTCAAGGAGAACGTCGCCTACGTCCCAGCGCCGCTGGCCTGACCGTGCTGGAGCGGCTGCTGGAGCCGTTTCCGGTCACCGGTCTGGTGCTCGGGACGGCTGCGGGAGGTTTTCCGGGTTGTTGAGGTCCGGCTCTGACAGATCGAGCGGTTCAGGCGGGCGCGGAATCGGTGGAGGACGGCAGCGTCCTGGGCATCGGCGGGATGGAGGAGCCGGGCCGGACGGGCCGCCCGGCCGGTCGGGGGGAACGGCCCTCACGCACGCAGTCCAGGACCTCGCGGGCGGCCACGTGTCCCGCCTGCTCGAAACTCCAGTGGTTGGAGTCGTTCTCGCGCCAGACCGCGTCTCGCAGGACGACGCGCACGGTGTAGGGAGGTACGCCCTGTCCGCGTGCCCCCCACCCTAGGCGGAACCCGTTCGCGAACGCTTCGGTGAACTCGGCGGGCAGCGGTTCCCCGGGTTCACGGCACACGGCGGGCAGGTCGTCGACGAACTCCACACCTCCGTCCGGAACCACGTCCTCCGTGGGTGGCAGCGCGTCCAGCCACACGACGGCGAAGTGGCCCGGGCAGGCGGTCTGGATGATCTGGCGGACGAACACCCCGGTGACCGGCCGGGGCAGGGCGGGCGGACGCTGGTGCCGGGCGGTCACGGGTGCCTCCCTCTCAGCTGTCACAGCTCTGACAACGTCGTGTGGCGACCCGGTCGGTGTTCCCGTGCGTGGCGCGGGCCGGGGAGCCTCCGCCGAGACGGCGCCACAGCTGCGGGTCGGGTTCGGGGATCCAGCCCCACAGCGGGGCCTTGATCTCGGAGTCGGACTGGTGCGGGCAGCCAGGGCGGTGGGCCACGCCGCGCGGTGAGATGAGGATGGTGCTCCCGGGGAAGCGCGCGTCGCCCAGCGAGGGGCCGCCATCCTGTCCGCGAGGGTTGCGGTCCTCGCGCACGAGCGAGCAGGCGCAGCCGCCGCCGACGGGGAGTTCGCAGAAGTCGCAGCGTTCCATGGCCCGATCATGCACGGGCCTGGTGACGAACGGACCCCGCCGCGCGTCCCGAGCCCGTTCCACACAGCTGTTGCGCCAGCTCGGGTGGGGTATGGCCGTTTCCGGCCACGCCCCATCCGTCCTCCGCCAGCGCTGGACGGGCACGACCGCCACTCACCCGGGCGGGAAGGTTGTGGCTTGCACTGCCATGGTGACGGCCCCTCCCCATCCTCCAAAGGGGAGGAGCCGAAACCGTCCGCGACGACGGGGACCAAGGCTGGGAAACGGGACGGAATCGGGAGCCTGAGCAGCGATTTCCCCTCCCGGCCGGTCCCCGGAGCCAGCGCGGGGGTAGCTCCGGCTCATGACCACGACACACAGCCAGCAGGACACCGCCGCCGTCACCACGCGCATCGTCGACCACTACGACGGCCGCAAACGGGCCTGGGTGAAGGAGGCGGTCCGGCTGCTGCACGCCGACGCCACGCGCTCGGCGGACACGCACGTCTTCCAGTTCCCGCTCCCGCCCGAGTGGGGCATCGACCTCTACGTCAAGGACGAGTCCGTCCACCCCTCCGGCAGCCTGAAGCACCGCATGGCGCGCGCGTTGTTCCTGCACGCGCTGTGCAACGGGTGGATCGAACCCGGTACGCACGTGTTCGAGGCCTCCAGCGGCTCCACGGCGGTCTCCGAGGCCTACTTCGCCAAGCTCCTGGGGCTGAAATTCACGGCCGTGGTGCCCAGGAGCACCAGCCGGGAGAAGGTGGACCTCATCAGGTCCTACGACGGAGAGGTCAGGAACCCCGGGCCCGACGGCGACATCGAGAAGGAGGCCGCCCGCCTGGCCGGGGAGGCCCCCAAGGGCCACTTCATGGACCAGTTCACCTACGCCGAGCGCGCCTACGACTACCGCGACGACCACAACGTGGCGGCGACGATCTTCCGGCAGATCGCCGAGGAGCGCCACCCCGATCCCAAGTGGATCGTGGTGGGGGCGGGCACCGGGGGCACCGGCTCGACCATCGGGCGGCACATCCGCTACAGCCGCCGCGACACCCGGGTGTGCGTCGTCGACCCGCAGAACTCGGCGTTCTTCCCCAACTGGACGACCAACGAGGGCCGCCCCAAGAGCCAGTGGCCGAAGGACCCCTCGACCTGGATCAAGGGGAGCCCCTCCCGCATCGAGGGGATCGGGCGCCCCGCGGTCGAACCCTCGTTCCTGCCCGCCGTCGTCGACCGGATGATCTCGGTGCCCGACGCCGCCTCGATCGCGGCCATGCGCCTGCTCCTGTCGCGGTTGCGCCACCGCGCGGGCCCCTCCACCGGGACCAACCTGTGGGGAGCGCTGCGGATCGTCGCCGAGATGCTCTCCGACGGGGAGAGGGGCAGCGTCGTCATGCTCATGTGCGACCAGGGCGAGCGGTACATGCACAACTACTACGACGACGCGTGGGTCGAGCAGGAGCTCAAGCTGGACCTGGAGCCGTACGCCAGGGTGCTGGAGGGCTTCCTCTCGACCGGACGCTGGAACGAACCCGAGGCCACCGCCGTCCCCGCGGCCAGGAAGGCCTGAGAACAACGGCCGTGTCCGGGGCCGGCGCGGGCTCCTTCGCCTCGCTCGTCCACGCCGAGCGCGTCTCCTTCGAGGAGATCAGTGCTGGCAAGGGGCTCCCCGTGCGGGTCCGGTGGCGCCGATGGGTCCAGCTGAGCGGAGCGGTACGGAACGTGCCGGGGCGAAGCGCGAACCCCCGTCCGGTCACGTTCGCGGGCAGGGCTCCGGGGGGCGGTTCCGGGCTCCCCGGGCCGGGCGCCCGTCCGTCCGCGCGCCCGGTACCCTTCCCATGGCCCGCACGAGCACCCCGGCCGCCGGCGCGGACTCCCCACCGCACTGGTCCGGGCGTGCTCCGGCCGCACGTCCGGACGTCCGGCCGGCCGGGGCGCCCGAACACCCGAGAGTGAGACCGGTTGTACGCAGGTACCTTCTCCATCGTCGCCCACGACGCCGCCACCGCGACGTGCGGTGTCGCGGTCAGCAGCCGGTTCCCGGCGATCGGGGCGTTGTCGGTGTTCGCCCACGCGGACGCGGGGGCGGTCGCCACACAGGCGCTGATCAACCCGCTGCTGGGCGCGGACGCCCTGGAGCTGCTGCGGTCCCACTCCGCCGAGGACGCGCTGCGCCGGGTCCTGGGCACCGACCCCGACGCGGACTCGCGGCAGGTCGCGGTGGTCGACCGTGAGGGGCGCGCCGCCGCGCACACCGGCGCGCAGGCGCACCCGTGGTGCGGCCACAGGGTGGGGGACGGGTACGCGGTGGCGGGAAACGTCCTGACCGGGGCCGACACGATCGACGCGATGGCGCAGCGGTTCGAGGCCGGTGCCGGGGAGCGGATGGACGAGCGGCTGCTGGGCGCCCTGGAGGCGGGGCAGGCGGCCGGCGGAGACAGGCGGGGCAGGCAGAGCGCCGCGCTGTACGTGCACACCGGCCACCCCTACCCCTATCTGGACCTGAGGGTGGACGAGCACCCCGACCCGGTGGCCGAGCTGCGCCGGGTCCACGGGGTCGCCGAGCGGGAGCTGCTGCCGTTCGTGGAGGCCATGCCCACGCGCGCGCACCCCGCGGGCCGCTTCGAGCGGTTGCTGGACACCGGCGACCACTGAGCCCGCCGCCTGTGCCCCCGGCCCCGGTCCCGCCCGCGGACGCGTGCCGCCGGAGCACCGCGTGGCCGACCGTGCGGCACGCGGCCGCCTCCGGCTCATCCGTCCGCGGAGCGCGGGGCGAACCGCTGCGCGAGGGCCTGGGCCGCCCCGTAGTCCGGGACGCCCTCGGGGAGGGGGAGGCCCGACGCCACCGCCTCGGCCGCGGCGAGGGCTCCGTGCAGGGCGGCGCGGAAGAGCAGTGAACCGCAGCTCACACGCCGCACACCCAGTTCGGCGAGGACCCGCAGCGGCGGGCCGTCGGGGGAGTGGAGGATGTTGAGCGGGACGCGCAGGGCGCGGACCAGGGCGGCGATCTCCTCCTCGTCGCGCAGGCCGGGCACGAACACCCCGTCGGCACCGGCCTCCTCGTAGGCGGCTGTCCGGTCGGCGGTCTGTTGCGCGTGCCCGGGCAGCCAGCGGGTGTCGGTGCGCGCGTTGAGGAACAGCGACGGCGCCGCCTCCTTGACCGCGCGGATCACCGCCCGCTGGTGGCCGGTGTCGGCGAGCCCGCCGTCCGCGAGGCCGTCCTCCAGGTTGATCCCGGCGATCCCCATCCGCTCCAGCTCGGCGGCCAGCGCGGCGACCTGGGCTGGCGACGCGCCGAAGCCGCCCTCGACGTCCACGCTGACCGGTACGTCCAGCCGGGACAGGCCGCGGGCGAGCCGTAGCGTCTCCTCGCGCGCGAGCCCCCGCGCGTCGGGCAGCCCGGCCGCCGCGGCCACACCCAGGCTGGTGGTCCCCACGGCGCGGAACCCCGCGGCGGCCAGAGCGGCGGCCGACGCGTGGTCCCAGGCGTTGGGCAGAAGCAGGGGATCGCCCCGCAGGTGCAGGGCGCGCAGCCGCCCTCCGGGGCTCTGCGGCCCCTTCGAGAGATCGGCGCCGGGGCGGGCGGGAAGGCGGCCGGAGGCCGTGTGTCCGGTGGCGGGTGCTGTTCGGGAGTCCATACGGCGACGCTACGGCCGCGTCGTTTCGGTCGCCGCCGAACGACGGGCGGTACCGGCCTAACCCTGCTGGTCGGAGAGCCCGCCCCGGCTCAGGCGGTGCCGGGACGGATGGTGAAGACCTGGTGCAGGCCGACCATGGTCATGATGCGCAGGGTGTTGGCGGGGACGGAGACCAGGACCATGTCGGCCCCGGCGGCCAGGACGTGCTGGCGGGCGGCGAGGAGGGCGCTGATACCGCTGGAGTCGCAGAAGTCCAGGCCGGACAGGTCGATGGACAGGCACTGGTCGGAATCCAGGGCCAGGAGCCTGACCTCGTGGCGCAGGGTCGTGGCGTGGTCGTAGTCCAGCGAACCGGTCACGTCGAGGACGGGGCCGACCGCGGTGTCTCGGCGGGTGACGTTCAGAGTGCTCATCGGGAAGTGCTCATCGGGAAGTGCTCATCGTGTGGTGTCCGGTTCCGGACGGGGCGGTGGAGCGGGGGCGGGGACGCCGAGCGCGAGGAGGGCGGTGTCGTCCTCGAGGCCCTCGCCGAAGCCCTCCAGCAGCTCGGCCAGGGCGTCGACGATGCCCTGGGCCGTGGAGGGGGCGTGTCGGGCGGCGAAGGAGAGCAGGCCCTCCTCGCCGTACATCGTGTCGGGCCCGGACCCGGTGCGGGCCTCGGTCAGGCCGTCGGTGTAGAGCACGAAGGTGTCGCCGGGGGCGAGGGTGGTCTCGACGGTGGCGAAGTGGGCCTCGGGCAGCACGCCGACGAGCATCCCGCCGGGGGCGAACAGGAACTCGGCCCGCCCGTCCCCGCGCAGGACCACGGCCGGGGGGTGGCCGCCGAAGGCGAGGCGGGTACGGACGTGACCGGTGCCGCCGCCGGGTTCGAGGACGCCGAAGACGGCGGTGCAGTAGCGCGGGTCGCCGTTGTCGGCGTAGCGCTCCAGGAGCATGCTGTTCAGCGTGTCCAGGGCGTGGGCGGGATCGGGGGAGTGCAGGGCCGTGGTGCGCAGGACGTAACGGGCCTGGGAGGTCAGGGTCGCGGCCTCGGGGCCCTTGCCGCTCACGTCGCCGAGGAAGAACGCCCAGCGCGTGTCGTCGAGCGCGAAGAGGTCGTAGAAGTCTCCGCCCAGCCGGTAGGGGGAGGCGGTGTGGTAGTAGGCGGCGGCCTCCATGCCCGGCACGGCGGGCAGGGTGTCGGGCAGCAGGGCCTTCTGCAGGACGGCGAGGGTCTCCCTCAGACGTGTCCGGTCGGCCTCGGCCTGCCGGTGCGCCTGTTCGGACTCGGCGCGGGCCTGCTCCGCCTCCCTGCGGCGGCGCAGCAGCTCCTCCTCGTAGGCGCGGCGGTCGGTGGCGTCGAAGACGGTGGTGCGGATCAGCAGCGGCTCGCCCCCGCTGTCGTGCTTGACGGCGGAGGAGACCAGTACGGGCAGGCGGCCGCCGTCGGAGGCCCTCATCTCCAGGGCGATGCCGCTGATCTCGCCCCGCATGCGCAGCAGGGGCGCGAAGTGTGTCTCGTGGTAGAGCTTGCCGCCCACGGTGAGCAGGTCGGTGAAGCGCATGCGGCCCACCACGGCGCCGCGCTCCAGACCGAGCCACCTCAGCAGCGTGGCGTTGACCCTGGCGATCGTGCCGTCCATGAGCGTCGACAGGTACCCGCACGGCGCGGACTCGTAGAGTTCCTCGGCGCTGTCCTCCAGCAGCGCGCCGAAGGCCGCGTCGGTGGCGGAGCCGTTGCCGGTCCCGCGCGGTCCCGTCTCCCCGCTCATCCGGCGTCCCGGAGGGGCTCCAGGAACTCCAGCAGCGCCGCCGCGGTGGCCCGCGGCGCGCTCAACTGCGGGCAGTGGCCGGTGGCGTCCAGGGTGACCAGCCTGGAGGAGGGGATCGCGGCGTGGACGAAGGCGCCGACCTCGGGCGGGGCGATGGCGTCCTGGGCGCACTCCAGGATCAGCGTGGGGACCTCCACCTCCTTCAGGTCCTCGCGGCTGTCGGACAGGAAGGTGGTGCGGGCGAAGACCCGGGCGATGTCGGGGTCGGTGGCGCAGAAGCTGTTGGTCAGCTCCTCTCCCAGCTCGGGCCGCTCGGGGTTGCCCATGATCACCGGTGCCATCGCCGAGGACCAGCCCAGGTAGTTCGACTCCAGCGAGGCCAGCAGTTCGTCGATGTCGGCCGCGGTGAAGCCGCCGCGGTAGCCCTCGTCGTCGATGTAGCAGGGGGAGGGGGTCACCATCACCAGCGCCCGGATCCGCTCGGGCACCGCCCGCGCGGCCATGACGCCGACCATGGCGCTGACCGAGTGCCCCACGAACACCGCCCGCTCCAGGTCCAGCTCCCGGCAGACGTCCACCACGTCCTGGGCGTAGCCCTCCAGGGAGGAGTACCTCTCCTCGCTCCAGGCGGACGGGTCCGACCCTCCGGCACCGACGTAGTCGAACAGCACCACCCGGTACCGGTCGGCCAGGGCGGGGACGACCAGGCGCCACATGTTCTGGTCGCAGCCGAACCCGTGGGCCAGCACGACGGTCGGCCCGTCGGCCGCCCCGGTGACCGTGACGTTGTTCCTGCGCAGGATGTCCATGTCGATCGCTCTTTCCCTCATGCCGGCTCGCCTCAAAACGGTACTTGATCCCATGGGTCACTTCTGGTGACGGAACGGACGTGTTCGTCACCTTGTCAGGTGGCCCGGACCGGGGCGGTCGTGTCGGCCCCGCCGCCGCTTCCCCGCGGGACCGCGCCTCGTGGCCCCGCGTCGGCCCCGCCGTCCCGGGGCCGCGCGGTCATGCCTCCCGACGTTCGTCCCGCCCCCGCGCGCCGGGAGGGAGGCCGTCCCCGCCCCCGTCGTCGTCCCCGTTCCCGTCCTCGTCCGGGACCGGTTTCCCGCCCTCCTCGGCCTCGGAGAGCAGGGGGTGCTCGGCGACCTCGTAGCGCCGGATGTAGGTCCCCAGGAACGCCTGCAGGCTCGCGCCCATCGGCAGCGCGAGCAGCGCGCCGGGCGCCCCCAGGATGGCCACGCCCGCCAGGACCGAGCCGAACGCCACCGCGGGGTGCATGTCCAGGGTCCTGGCGGTGATGCGGGGCTGGAGCAGGTAGTTCTCGAACTGCTGGTAGACGATGACGAACACCAGCACCCACACGGCGGGCCAGGGGCCCTCCAGCAGTGCCACGAGCACGGGGACGGCGCCGCCGACGTAGGTGCCGACGGTGGGGATGAACTGCGACAGCACGCCTATCCACAGCGCCAGGGCGAACGCGAAGGGGACGTCCAGCACGACCAGCACCACGTAGTGCGCGCCCGCGCAGACCAGGGCCAGCAGCGCGCGGGAGTAGAGGTAGCCGCCCGTCTTGCTGACCGCGATCTCCCAGGCCCGCAGCACCTCGCGCTGGGTGCGCGGCGGCAGGACCGAGCAGATCACGCGGCGGAAGCGCGGGCCGTCGGCGCACAGGTAGAAGGTGAAGAGCGCGATCGTCAGCGCGTTGAACAGCAGCGCCAGGACGGTCGTCCCGGCGCCCCAGACGTTGTTGGCGATACCGGAGGCGTACTGCTCGACCAGCCCGCTGGCGCTGGAGAGCTCGTTGAGCAGGGTGGTGGGGGAGTAGGAGGTGTCGAACGTGGTGTTGACCCAGTCCAGCGCGGCGCGGACCATCGTGGGCACCTCGGAGACGAAGGCCACGACCTGGCTGAACAGCATCGACCCGAGCAGGCTGAGGAACACCACGGTCAGGGCCGCCACCAGGAACATCACCGCTCCGGTCGCGGGCCCGCGCGGCCAGCGGCGCCGGTGGAGCCAGTTGACCGCGGGCTCCAGCGCCAGCGCGAGGAACAGCGAGATCAGCAGCAGCATGATGAGGCTCTGCAGCCGGATGAACAGCCACAGGGCCAGTCCGAACGCCGTGACCATCCACAGGGCCAGCAGCATGGCCCGGGGGAGCCAGCGCGGCATGCCGCTGCCGCGGTCGGGGCGCGCGGACCCGGGTGGTGTGGTGCTCGTGTGCAAGCCGGTTCTTCCTCACTGTGTACGGCCGCGCGGCAGGGCTCCTGCCTCGTGCCGGGACGATTCCAGCCCCACCGGACGATAGCGCCTCCCCGGCGGCCTCCCGTTCCGCCAACGCCGCACTGTCCCCGGTACTTCCTACGATGCCGCCATGGACACGGGTACGGATGTGTGGGCGGGGGTCCGCGAGCGGGTGCGGGAACTGGCGCGGGCGCCCGGCGCCGAGGAGGTGTTCGGAGCCGGCTCCCACGGTTTCGGGCTGCTGGACCCGCTGACGCCCGAGGAACTGGCCGAGCTGGAGGGGCGGCTGGGGGCGCGTCTGCCGACGGGGTACCGGGAGTTCCTGCTCAGGGTGGGCGCGGGCGGCGCCGGACCCGCTTACGGCCTCTTCCCCGTGGTCAGGGGGGCGGACGGCCGGTGGCGGTGGCACGGCGACGGAGCGGGCCTGGCCGCCCTGGCACGGCTCGCGGAGCCGTTCCCGGCCAGCGGGCCCGACCCGCGGACCCTGGCGGAGCTGCGGGCCCGGGAGCCGGTGGAGGAGGACTTCGGGGACGCCGAGGAGTTCGACCGGGCCTACGAGGCCTGGGACGCGCGCATGGCGGACCTGCTGTGGGACGAGGGCCGTACGGTCGGGGCGCTGTGCCTGTGCCACCTGGGCTGCGCGCTGCGGCAGTGGCTGGTCGTGTCCGGCCCCGAGGCCGGGCGCATGTGGAACGACGCCCGCGTCGACGACCAGGACCTCCAACCGCTCACCGGCGCGGACGGTGCGCCCCTGACCTTCACGGACTGGTACCTGGGGTGGCTGGAGGAGGCCTCCCGCGCCGCGGCGGCCTGGCGCTGACGAGGGGGCGGGGGCGCCGGCACGCGGGGCGGGCGCCCTCCCGGAGACGGGGCCGCCGGGAGGGCGGACCGGGCGGGCCCGACCGCCTCAGGCCTGCGGCCCGACCACGCGCACCACCACCTTGCCCCGGATCCCTCCGGCCTCCAGCGCCCGGTGGGCCTCGGCGATCTCGGCCAGGGGAAGGACCCTGTCCACGACGGGGCGGACCGCCCCGGACTCGGTCAGGCGGGCCAGTTCGGCGAAGAGCTCGCGCCCGGGGTCGCCGCTGAACGCGCGGACACGGCGCGGACCGAAGACGGCCGAGGCGGCGACGTAGGAGAGCGAGGCGAGCATGCGCTCGCTGTCGAAGGTGATGGTCACCATGCGCCCGTTTCCGGTCAGCCGCCTGCGGTAGGCGCCCATCCCGGTTCCCACCGTGTCCAGGACGACGTCGAACGGCGGCAGGTCGCCGGGGCCGGTGCCGGCGTAGTCGAAGGCCTCGTCGGCGCCCAGCTCCCGCACGAAGTCGAGGTTCCCGGCCCCGGCCAGCGCGGTGACGTGGGCTCCGTAGGCCCGGCCGAGCTGGACGGCGACGCTGCCCACCCCGCCGCTCGCGCCCCGCACCAGCAGCCGCTCGCCCGGGGCGAGGCGGGCCTTGTCCCGCAGCGCGGTGAGGGCCGTCGTGCCCACGCCGGGCAGGGCCGCGGCCTGGACCAGGTCGGTCCCCGCCGGTGCGCGGGACAGCTGCCGGGGCGAGACGGCCACGTACTCGGCCGCGCTGCCGAACCTCCGGGGCAGCCCGCCCCACACCCGGTCCCCCGGCGCGAACCCGGAGGCGTCCGGCCCCACCTCGACGACCTCGCCCGCGAAGTCGATCCCGGTCCGCTTGGGGAAACCCCTTGCGACCAGCCCGGTCACCAGGCGCAACCCGCCCGCACGGCCCAGCAGTTCGCCGCCGTTCACGCTGGCGGCGTGGACGCGCACCAGCACCTCCCCCGGGCCGGTGCGGGGCTTGGCGACCGTGCCCTCGTACAGCACCTCCGGGCCGCCGTACCGGTCGTACAGGGCCGCGCGCATCTGGCTCACCGTTGTGGTCCCCTCCGTCAGCCGCCGCACGTCGGATCCGTGCGGGGTCCTTCTCGTGCACGCTACGCCGTAAACGGACGCCGCCCTCCACTTGTGGCCGATGTGGGAGACAGTGCCGCCGGTTCCTCTCGGATCGCCCCCGGATCCGCCGTCGGGCGCCTCGGAGGCCGGGCCCGGACGCGTGGACGCGACCGTGTCCGCGAAGCCGCGCGGAAGGCGTTCGCGCGGCCGGAACCTCCCGCGCGGCGCGGGCATCGAACCCCCGTGTCCAGCACAGCCCGCCGCTGCCGCGGCGTCGGAAGATGAGGTGTCAGCCCGTGTTCGGAATCCTGCGTCCCTGTCGGCACACGCTGTCCGACGGACTGGCCGAGGAGTGGATGTCGCACATGTGCGGGCTGTGCCTGGCACTGCGCGACGACCACGGCCAGGCGTCCCGGATCGCCACCAACTACGACGGTCTGGTGGTGTCGGTCCTGACGGCGGCGCAGTCCGAGGAGTGCGCGGGCACGCGCCGGGCGGGCCGCTGCCCCCTGCGCGGCATGCGCGGGGCCGACGTCGCCGACGGCTCCGGTGCCCGCCTGGCGGCGGCGGTGTCGCTGATGCTGGCCTCGGCCAAGATCGCCGACCACATCGAGGACGGCGACGGCCCCTACGCCCGCCGCGGCGTGCGCGCCCTCGCCGGGCGGGTGGCCGAGCGCTGGCGGCGAGACGCGCGTGAGGCCGGTGCCGGGCTCGGGTTCGACGGAGCCGGGCTGGTCGCGGTGGTCGAGCGGCAGAGGGAGGCCGAGCTCTCGGCGGGGCCGGGTACCGACGTCCTGGAGGTGACCCGGCCGACCGAGGAGGCCACCGGGGAGGCGTTCGCGCACACCGCGGTCCTGGCGGGGCGGCCCGGCAACGCCGGACCCCTGCGCGAGGCGGGGCGCCTGTTCGGCCGGATCGCCCACCTGCTGGACGCGGTGGAGGACCGCGAGGAGGACCGGGCCAGGGACGCCTGGAACCCGCTCACGGCCACCGGCACCGGGCTCGGCCGGGCCCGCGAGCTGTGCGACGACGCGGTCCTGGGCGTCCGGCTGGCGCTGGAGGAGGCCGAGTTCGCCGACGACCGCCTGGTCCGCGCGCTCCTGGTGGGGGAGCTGCACCGGGCCGTCGACCGGGTCTTCGCCCACGGCGGGTACCCGCACCAGGGGCAGTACCAGAACCACCACCCCCACCACCACCAGCAGCAGCCGCCCCACCAGTGGCGAGGGGACGGGAGCGGGGCCCACGACGCCCACCACGGGGGCGGTCCCGGCGGGGACGGCCCCGGTCACGGCGGGGGCGGGGACAAGGACGGCTGCTGCGGTTCCTGTTCGTGCGACACCCCCGAACTCCGGCACCCGCCCGAGCGGCGGGGCGTCCTGGCGGGGTGCGCGGCGGCGCTGTTCATGTGCTGCACCTGCCAGTTCTGCTGCCGAGACCCCCACCCCGGGCCGTGGTCGGGCAAACCGAGGAACTCCTGGTGCGACGCCTGCGAGTGCTGCAACTGTTGCGACTGCTGCCGCTGCGGCTGACTCCGGGGAGCGCGACGGGCGGAGGGAGGACGGCCCCGGCAGGGCGCGCGTCGGCCTCCCCGCGGGCTCGGCACGCCCCCGGCCGCGCCGGTCAGCGCAGGTACGAGGCGCCGTTGACGTCCAGGACGGCGCCCGAGGACCACACGGCCTCGGGCGAGGCGAGGTAGCGCACGGCGGCGGCGACCTCCTCGGGGGCGGCCACGCGGCCGAAGGGGCTGTCGGCGCGGACCCGGTCGGTGAGGCGTTCGGCCACGCGCTCGGTGTCCACGAACCCGGGCGCCACGGAGGCGACGGTGATGCCGTGCGGGGCCAGGGCGACGGCCAGGGACTGGCCCAGGGAGTGCAGGGCGGCCTTGCTCGCGCCGTAGGCCGGGTGGTCGGGCTCGCCCCGGTAGGCGCCCCGCGATCCGACGTTGACGATGTGGCCGCGCACCCCGTGGTCGATCATGTGCCGGGCGGCCAGGTAGCTGGTGTTGGCGGCGCCGAGCACGTTCACGTCCATGGTGGCCCGCCAGGCCTCCCGCCACCGCTCGTAGGAGGTCGTGGCCAGGGGGTGGGCGGTGTTGACCGCGGCGTTGTTGACCAGGACGTCGAGCCCGCCCAGGCGGGTGGTCGCCCGCTCGACCAGGTCCGCGGCCGCGTCGGGGTCGGCGATGTCGGCTCGGAGGAGGAGGTGGCCCTCTCCGGGAAGGCCTTCCAGGGTCGCCTCGGCCTCGGCGCGGCGGGTCGCGTAGTGCACGGCGACCCGGTCGCCCCGCTCCGCGAAGGCGGTGGCGACGGCTCGGCCGATGCCCCGGGCGGCGCCGGTCACCAGGACGGCGCGGCCGGCCGCGGTCCCCTCCCGGGGCGCGGCGGTCGGTTCGGGGGAGGAGGTGGGGTCGTAGGACATGGACGGCACCCTAACGCCCCTCCCACGGGCGCCCGTGCCCGCGGTCGTCCCGTCGGCGCCCGCTTCGGACGACGGTGCGCCGTTCGGCCCCGCCCTCCGGCCGCCGACCCCGGGGGCTCCCCGCCGCTACCGGCCGCCGGCCGTGTCCGCCTCCCGCCGCGCGCCCACGTCGAAGACGTCGTCGCACGCGTCCCGGACGGCGTCGTCGTGCGTGGCGACCACCACCGCGCAGCCCTCCCGGCTCAGCCGGCGCAGCACCTCCACGACCATCGCGCCGTTGTCGTGGTCCAGCGCGCCGGTGGGCTCGTCGGCCAGCACCAGGGAGGGCTGCTTGACCAGCAGGCGGGCCAGGGCGACGCGCTGCTGCTCGCCGCCGGACAGGTGGTGCACCCTCTCCCGCTCCCGCCCCGCCAGGCCGACCCTCTCCAGGGCCCCGGCGTGCAGGGACCTGGAGCCGTACCGCCCGACCACGTCGAGGTTGGCCCTGACGGTGGCGTTCTCGATCAGGGCGTAGTTCTGGAACAGGTAGCCGAGCCTGTCGCCGCGGAAGCGCCGCTGCCCGCCCGGGCCCAGGCGGGTGACGTCGGTGCCCTCGAAGAGGATCCGGCCCGCGCTGGGCCTCTCCAGCAGGCCCATGCAGTTGAGCAGGGTGGTCTTGCCCGATCCGCTGGCGCCGACCAGGGCCAGCATCCGCCCGGCCTCCACGGTCAGGTCCAGGTCCCGCCACAGGACGCGCGTCCCGAAGGACTTGGTGAGCTTCTCGACGGTGATCATGGCGCCTCCCGGGTGTCTCAGGCCTGCGAGGAGCCCTCGCGGACGATACGGCGGTGGAAGAAGGCGAGCGCGCCCAGCGTCAGGGCGAGCCCGGCCGCCGCGATGGCCACGGCGTAGAGGGGTTCGAGGCCGGTGGTCGGCACCAGTTCGGGCGGCAGCGCCCTGCCGGGGTCGCGCAGCGCACGCAGCGTGGTGAGGGAGTCCCACGCGGCCCAGCCCGCGAAGCCCAGCGAGATCCCCGCCTCGACGGCCAGGAAGCGCCGGTGCGTGGCGAGGAGGCCCCACCCGCTGATGTGCCGGGCGAAGACGGTCTGGGCCTGGGAGCGCACGTGGACCACGCAGGAGGCGATGCCGGCCAGCAGCAGCAGGGCCGTCCCGGCGGCCAGGTTGAACGCCTCGATGCGGAGCAGGTTCAGGTCGGCGGCGTAGGCGCCGGCCGCCTTGTCGAGGATCGGCTGGACCGCGTTGACGTACTCGGCCATGCGCGGGTCGGCCTCCCGGGCCCGCTCCACCACGCCCGGGTCGGGGAAGAGCAGGGCCTCGTGGGTCATGTAGGCGACGTAGGCGCTGTCGGAGAGCACGGCGCCGTTGGGCAGGGCGATGACCACCGGGTCGCGCAGGAAGGGGGTCTCCCGCTGGCGGAGGGGGTTTCTGGACCCGTAGGTGAACACCGTCTGGCCGTCGGCCGTGGGCAGGACCTCCACGGGTGTCCCGGACTCCCCGCCGCCGTTCTGGAGGCGGAGCCAGTCCGGCATCGCCCGCTCGATGTCCCCTCGGTGGGAGGCGTGCGACTCGGGGAGCAGGACCCGGACCCGGTCCCCGGCGGGGGCGGGACCGTGGCGCTCGCCCGAGGGGGACACGATCTCCTGCTCCGCGAGGTAGGTGTCGTTGACCACGAGCACGTCGAAGCCGGGCCTCGCGGACCCGGCCGGCACGACGGACTCGGGCGCGTGCTGGTCGGCGACGACGAGTCGGCCCTCCCGGTCGGCCCGGCGCAGCCAGGGGCCGAGGAGGGCGTCGGCGGTCCGGGGGTCCTCCAGGCCGACGCTGCCGTTGAGGGCGATGTGCGAGGTCCGCCCGGTCTGGGCGAAGGCCTCCAGCGAGGCGTGCTGCTCCCGCGTGGTCTGCGCCAGGTGGACGACCGACCCCAGGACGGTGAGCACCAGGAGCAGGACGGGCACGCGCACCAGGTAGGCGCCGACCTGGGCGGTGCGGACGGGGACGCGGCCCTTGAGCGCGGGCAGGATCGCGGTGGCGTGCACCAGCCCGAGCACCGCGGCGTGCGCGGCCACGGCGGCGGCGGCGAGGACCCCCGCGAGCACCAGGGCGACGAGGGAGAAGAAGCCGAGCTGGTTCCAGCCGTTGTAGAGGCCGAGGCAGACCAGGGTGACCAGGGCGACGGCGGGCAGGGCCGCGCCCCACAGCCGCGCGACCTGGCCCAGGTCGCGCAGGAGGATGCGACCGTAGGAGCGCCCCAGCAGCCGCTGGACGGCGTAGTCCCGGGAACCGAGCAGCACCCCCGCGCTGGTCGCGGTGACCCCCACCAGCAGCGCCAGGGCCAGGACGTTGAACAGCGGGCCGCCGAGGAAGGAGTGCCACAGCCGCGCCTGGCTGCCGCCCGCGTCCGGGCGCAGGCCGTGCCCGGCGAGCGCGTCGGTGAGCACCCGCGCGTTCTCGGGCGGGCCGAAGACCAGGTAGTAGCCGCGCGGACTGCGGTCGGCGAGCGCGTCCACGGGGTGGACGCGCAGCTCCGTGGCGGGGTTGAAGGACGGGTACCCCTCGGTGAGCCAGTCGGCGTACCGGGAGTCGGGGTCCCCGACGGCCAGGTACAGGTGCGACAGCGACTCGGGGGCGCGCACGTCCGGGGCGGTGAAGCCGATGGCGATGCCCTGCTCCGCGGCGACGCGTTCGACGGTCCGCGCGACCCGTTCGCCGTCGGAGGTGCCGTCGTCCTCGACGATCCACACCACCGCCGAGTGCTGCGCGGTGGGGAGCGTCAGCTCCCAGGTGGCGAGCAGCAGCGCGGCGATGAGCGCGGCGAGCAGCAGGAAGGCGGTGTGGGCGAAGGCGATGGTCCGGTTGGGCATGGTCTTTTCGGCGCGGTCGCGGGCACGGCGGCGACCCGCTGGCGGGGGGACGCCAGCGGGTCCGTCGCGGCCTGCTATCCGCAGTGCCTCCAGTAGGACTCGTTGTTGGAGAGGGCGCGCGGAGCCGACGCCCGGGAGGTGTACCCCGGCAGGTACGCCGCGGAGGTGACGGTGTACCTGCCGACCGCCGTGGAGCCGTGGCAGCGCGTCCCGTGGAAGTAGTCGGAGTACACGACCGAGGAGGTGAGCCCGTGGTACCACGTTCCGCCGCCGACGTAGCTGACGGCGGCCGCGGCGACGCCCGCCGTCCCGGCGGTGAGCCCGGCGGCGATCGCCAGGGTCGCCGCGGCCCGCTTCAGGGTGTGGGGCATGGTGTTTCCTCTCCTGGCCTCCGCTGGAGTTCTCGGGGAGGGCCTTCGCGTTCGCTGTGGGGGGGTGTCGTCTCGTGGGGGTCGGGGGGAGCGCTCCTGTGCCCGTGCGCCGGGTCCGGGGCGCTGCGCCGGAGGCGGCCGTCGGGGGAGGGGGCCGTCGCGGGGGAGGCCGTGGCGGCCGGACGGGGGGATTCCCTTCGCCGCCGGCCCCTCCCGCTCCTTCGAGCACGGGGGGAGATACCCCGCCCCCGTCGCGCCGAAATCCCGGTGACCGCTTCCGGACAGGGCCGCCCCCGGGGCCGTTCTCCCACCTGCCGCTCCCTTCCCCCGGCCGCGCCGCGTGTCCGGGAGGAGGCGCGGACACGACGGACGGCCCTTGTACGGCGTCGGCCGTTCGGGTAGGGGCCGGGGTCGTGGGCACGGGTCCGGACAGGGCGGCTCCGCGCGCTCGGGGCCGTGGCGCGGGCCCGTCATCGGATGGCCGTAATTCCTTTCCCCGGCGACCGGGAAAATGCCCTCCCGTGTCTTTCCTTCTGGAGAATTCACATCACGAAATGTCATGAATTGGTGGTCCCTGTTCGTGGCTCTGTTCGTGTCGAGGTGTGCGGAACACGGAAGCTTTTGCGAGTGTATGAGCTGTTCGTGGGCTTGTGGCGGTGGTGCGGTTCGCCCTGTTGGTGGGCGTCCGTCCCCGGATTCGGGGAAACGGCGGGGATATGGGACAGGGTTTTCTCCGGTTCCGCCGAGAAAAACTCCGGTTTCCTTGCGAAATCCGAATGGTCGCTCCTAGGGTGATCAGCGGTTTACGAAGCGCTGGCCTGTGCGTCAACAGCCCTGGTCACCCCACGTATCCGATGACGCGTAACCCCTTCCCCTCCCGCTCGCGTCCCGCGGGGCCGCTCCGCCGGTCCCGTGGGACGCGAACGCGACCACGATTGAGGAGAGACACGGCGCATGTCGATCGACTCGGCTCCCGAGGTACGGAGCAGCAAGCAGCAGAGTCTGGGGACCGCTGCCGCGCGGAACCTGGCGACCACGACCAAGTCCGCGCCCCAGATGCAGGGGATCAGCTCCCGGTGGCTGGTCCGGATGCTCCCCTGGGTGCACACCGACGGCGGCGCCTACCGGGTCAACCGGCGGCTGACCTACACCGTCGGCGACGGGAGGATCGAGTTCGAGCAGACCGGCGCGCAGGTCCGGGTCATCCCCAACGAGCTCGGCGAGCTGGCCCTGCTGCGCGGCTTCGGGGACGCCGACGTGCTCGCCGCCCTGGCCGGCCGCTTCGTCCAGCGCGACTTCGAGCCCGGCCAGGTGCTCGCCGAGGAGGGCACCTCGGTCGACCACCTGTACCTGCTGGCGCACGGCCGCGTGCACAAGACCGGCACCGGGCCCTACGGCGAGCCCGTCCGGCTGGGCGTCCTGGCCGACGGCGACAGGTTCGGCGACCAGTACCTGCTCGGGACCGAGCCGGTGTGGGAGTTCACCGTCAAGGCCGCGACCGCGGGCACGCTGCTGCAGCTGCCCCGGCGCGAGTTCATCGCGATCCTGGACGACTCGCCGGCCCTCCAGGCCCACGTCCAGGAGTTCCTGGCCCTGCCCGAGGAGCGCCAGAACAAGCACGGCGAGGCCGAGATCGCCCTGTCCTCGGGCCACGTCGGCGAGGCCGAGCTGCCCAGCACCTTCGTCGACTACGAGCTCAGGCCGCGCGAGTACGAGCTGAGCGTGGCCCAGACCGTGCTGCGGGTGCACAGCCGGGTCGCCGACCTCTACAACAAGCCGATGAACCAGACCGAGCAGCAGCTGCGGCTGACCATCCAGGCCCTGCGCGAGCGCCAGGAGCACGAGCTGGTCAACAACCCCGAGTTCGGGCTGCTCCACAACACCGAGTTCAAGCAGCGCATCCAGACCCAGGAGGGGCCGCCCACCCCCGACGACCTGGACGACCTGCTGAGCATGCGCCGCAACACCCAGTACATGTTCGCCCACCCGCGGGCCATCGCGGCCTTCGGCAAGGAGTGCAACAGGCGCGGGCTCACCATGGGCACGGTCGAGGTCAACGGCCACCACCTGCCCGCCTGGCGCGGCGTGCCCCTCCTGCCGTGCGGCAAGATCCCGATCTCGCAGCACCAGACCTCGTCGATCATCGCGATCCGCACCGGCGAGGACAACGAGGGCGTCATCGGCCTGTACCAGACCGGCCTGCCCGACGAGGTCGAGCCCGGCCTCAACGCGCGCTTCATGGGCATCGACGACAAGGCCGTCATCTCCTACCTCGTCAGCACCTACTACTCCGCCGCGGTGCTGGTCCCCGACGCCATCGGCATCCTGGAGAACGCCGAGGTCCACCCGCGTGGCTGAGCACCCGACACGATCAGGGAAGGGGGCCTGAGACGGTGCCACCGCTGCCCAGGATGTCCGCCTCCACCGCCTCCCCGGAGGTGGCGGCCCTGGTGGACGACCTGCTCCGCGACCCGCGGCGCCCCGGGAGACCGGACCTGCTGGTACCCGCGCCCGCGCGCCAGGCGCCGCCCGCGCCCCGGCTGCCCGTGGGCCCGGCGGGGATCGGGACGTCCGCGCTCCGGCTCCGGCTGCCCGAGTCGCACGTCGCCGACCAGAGCCCCGGCTCCCCCGCCGCGCGCACCGGGCTCCGCGTCCCCGGCCACCCCGGGGGAGCGCGCGTCCGGGAGCCCTCGCCGACCGCGAAGGAGGCCCCGGAGCCCGGGGTTCCCGCGTCCGCGGGGCCCGAGCCCGACGGGGAGCCGGTTCCGGCGCTGTACTGCCCGCCCGCCGTCCGCGACGACCCCGCCCTGGGCGACGAGGTCGACGACCGCCTGGTCGAGTGGGCCGAGGAGGTGGGGGTCTACCCCGGCCAGCTCGACAAGGTGCGCGCGGCCGGGTTCGGGCGCCTCATCATGCTCGCCCACCCCGAGACCGACGACCCCGACCGGCTGCTGGCCGCGGCCAGGTGCGCCCTGGCCGAGTGGTCCGTGGACGACCACTACGTCGACGGCGAGGCGGAGGAGGCGCACCCGGAGCTGCTCGGCCGGCGCCTGGCGATCGCCCACTCGGTCATCGACCAGGCGCACCTGCCGCTGCGCTACGCGCCGCAGCTGGAGGAGGTCGTGCGCGCGGACCCGGTGATGGTCGCCCTGCGCTCCAGCCTGAACCGGCTCGGCGCCTACGCCACGGCGTCACAGGTGCGCAGGCTCCGCCACGAGCTGGCGATCATGTTCGTGGCCTACAACCAGGAGGGCGTCTGGCTGGCCACCGGCCACCGGCCGCCGGTCTGGGAGTTCCTCATGCACCGGCACGAGAACAGCTTCGTGCCGTGCATGGCGCTCATCGACGCGGTCGCCGGGTACGAGCTGTCGCACGAGGAGTTCTCCCAGCCGAGCGTGCGCCGCGTGTTCACCCTGGCGGGCAGCGCGAGCGTGATCGTGAACGACCTGTACTCCATGGGCAAGGAGGACGTCACCGACCTCAGCCTGCCCCGGCTGATCGCCACCGAGGACGGATGCTCGCTGGGTGAGGCCGTCCGGCGCACCGTCGACGTCCACGACGAGCTGATGCACGCCTTCGAGGCCGAGGCCGCCGCCCTGGCCCTCGCGGGCTCGCCCGAGCTGCGCCGCTTCCTGTGGGGCCTGTGGGCCTGGCTCGGCGGCAGCCGCGAATGGCACGCCCGCAGCCCCCGCTACCACGGCACGGGCACCGACTGAGCGGGCCGCGCCCCCTGCGCGTCCCGCCCCTCCCCGGACCGGTCCGCACCCCTGACCCGTCGCGGTCCGGCCCCGACCGACACACCACGACAAGGAGCCCTCACGATGACCGAGACCATCGCCCGCCCGGCGGACGTCCTGCGCACCGCCTACCAGAAGTCCGTGGCGGCGTACTGGAACGCCGAGAAGGACCCCGTCAACATCCGCCTCGGCGAGGTCGACGGCCTCTACCACCACCACTACGGGATCGGCGACTACGACCGGTCCGTGCTGGAGGGCCCCGAGGAGACCCGCGACGAGCGCATCATCCAGGAGATGCACCGCCTGGAGACCGCGCAGGCCCACCTGCTCCTGGACCACCTGGGCGCGGTCGGGCCCGACGACCGGATCATGGACACCGGCTCCGGGCGCGGCGGCACCAGCTTCATGGCCCACCAGCGCTTCGGCTGCCACGTGGACGGGATCAGCATCTCCGAGCAGCAGGTCGCCTTCGCCAACGGCCAGGCCGAGGAGCGGGGCGTGGCCGACCGGGTGCGCTTCCACTTCCGCAACATGCTCGACACCGGCTTCGAGACGGGCTCCCTGCGCGCCAGCTGGAACAACGAGTCCACCATGTACGTGGACCTGTTCGAGCTCTTCCGCGAGCACGCCCGCCTGCTGGAGTACGGTGGCCGCTACGTCACCATCACCGGCTGCTACAACGACGTGACCGGCGGCCGGTCCAAGGCGGTCAGCCGCATCGACGAGCACTACACCTGCAACATCCACCCCCGCAGCGAGTACTTCCGGGCCATGGCCGCCAACGGCCTCGTCCCGATCGAGGTCGTGGACCTCACCGCGGCCACGATCCCCTACTGGGAGCTGCGCGCGAAGTCCTCCGTGGCCACCGGCATCGAGGAGCCCTTCCTCACCGCCTACAAGGAGAACAGCTTCCACTACCTGCTCATCGCGGCCGACCGCGTCTGAACCCCGCCGGGGCGGCGCGGGCCCCGGCCGCGCCGCCCCGCGGAGCACCCACCCGCCGTCGAACACGAAGGAAACCCATGACCACCAGCCCGGACACCGACCACCGCTCCGCCGCCACGGACGACCGCGCCGCGCGGCCGGTCATGCTCGAACTGGTCGACGAGGACGGGGTGACCATCGGCACCGCGGAGAAGCTCTCCGCGCACCTGGCCCCCGGAAGGCTGCACCGGGCCTTCTCGGTCTTCCTCCTGGACGAGCGGGGCCGCCTGCTGCTCCAGCGCCGCGCCCCGGGCAAGTACCACTCGCCCGGCGTGTGGTCCAACACCTGCTGCGGCCACCCCTGGCCCGGCGAGCCCCCCTTCGCGGCCGCCGCCCGGCGCACCGGCGAGGAGCTGGGGGTGGCCCCCGCGCTGATGCGGGAGGCCGGAACCGTGCGCTACAACCACCCCGACCCGGTCTCCGGGCTGGTGGAGCAGGAGTACAACCACCTCTTCGTGGGCCTGGTGCGCGACGGTCTGCGCCCCGATCCCGCGGAGATCGCCGAGACCGCGTTCGTCGACCCGGACGGGCTGGCGGGTCTGCGCGGGGAGCACCCGCTCTCGGCGTGGTTCCCGACCGTGTTCGACGCCGCGCTGCCCGCGGTGCGCGAGCTGGCCCCCGGCGCGGGCTGGTAGCCCCCGCCCCGCCGACGGCCTACAGGATGCGGCGCGGCCCCTCGGGCGGGTGCGGACGGGCGCCCCACTCCCGGGGGTAGCCGAGCGAGACCTCCACGTGGGGTACGCCGTCGACCACGATCGTGCGCGGGATGTGCAGGTGCCCGTAGACCACCGCGCGCGCCCGGTAGCGCACGTGCCAGTCCGCGGTGGCCTCGGTCCCGCACCACTGGGCGAACTCGGGGTGGCGCAGGATCCGGGTGGGCTCGCGCACGAGCGGGAAGTGGTTGACCAGCACGGTGGGCAGCCCCGGGTCCAACGCGTCCAGCCTCGCGCGGGTGTACTCCAGACGGGCGCGGCACCAGGCGTCGCGCCCGGGGTGGGGGTCGGGGTGCAGCAGGTACTCGTCGGTGCACACCACGCCCGCCTCGTGCGCGACCGCCAGGGCCTCCTCCTTGGTGCGCGTTCCCCCGGGCCGGAAGGTGTGGTCGTACAGGACGAACAGGGGGGCCACGGCGACCGGGCCGTCGGGGCCCGGCCACACCGGGTAGGGGTCCTCGGGGGTGTGCACGCCCAGGCCGCGCAGGGCCCCGACCAGGTGCCGGTAGCGCTCCTCCCCGCGCAGCTGGACGGGGTCGGCGGGCGTGGTCCACAGGTCGTGGTTGCCGGGCACCCAGACCACGGTGGCGAACCGGTCGGCCAGCAGCTCCATCGCCCACAGGACGTCGTCGCGGGTCTCGGCGACGTCTCCGGCCACCAGGAGCCAGTCGTCGTCGGACTCCGGCCGCAGGCCCTCGGTGAAGGCGCGGTTGTCACCGTGCCTCACGTGCAGGTCGCTGATGGCGAACAGGCCCATCCCACCGTCCTCCCGTGTCGGCTCCGGTCCGCGGCCACCCTACACAGGCACGCGTGCGGGCCCTCGCGTCAGCCCGGGGGCCCGCGCCGCGCCGCCGCCCGGCGGCTCACACGGCGGTGCCGGCGCCGGACGCCCGCTCGGGGGAGTCCGGCGCCGGGCGCCGCCGCTCGCGCAGGTGGTGGACCAGCACGGCGAGCGTCGCGGCCAGGAACACCGCCTGCATGGCGGTGCGCAGGGGCAGGCTCTCGGTCATCCCGGAGACCGTCCCGGCCGTGATCGCGTGGACGTTGGCCGGGAACATGACCACCAGCAGGGCGCTGAGCCCGGCCGCGGCCCAGGGCGAGGTGCGCGCCCACAGGATCCCCGCCGCCCCGGCCAGTTCGAGGACGCCGGTGACGGTGACCAGCAGGGCCGGAGCGGGCAGCGCGGGCGGGACCATCGCGATCAGCTCCTCGCGCATGCCCACGAAGTGGACCACGCCGGTCAGGGTGAACATGGCGGCGATCCCGCCCCGCAGGGCGAGCGGCCAGGAGCGCAGCGGACGCAGGCCCGCGGCGCCGAGGGCGAGCAGTACGGCGGTGACGCCGACGAGGGCGATGAGGGGCTCCAAGGGGGTTCTCCCGGTCCGTTGCCTGGAATCTTTCCACCGGAAATATTGCTCCTGTGGAACGAACTTGTCAATGGAAAGATAGGGGAGGAGGGGGCACCCTCCGGCCCGGCGTGACACTTCCCATCCCCGGGGGTGGACGGCCGGGGGCTCCGGCTCCGGTAGGCCCCGCGGCCCCTCCGAGACGCGCGTCCCGCTCCGGCGGGCGCCCCGAAACCGTCCCTGGAGCCGTGTTCCGGTCATCACCGCGGACGAGGGCGCCGGCGGCCGCGGGCGTCACGGTTCGCGCAGCGTGACCGGATCCGCGCACTCCGCCCGCGTCCGTCACGCTGCGTCCGTGTCCGGCACCACTACGGCGTGTGTAGGATGCCGCAGGTGATCGTGACGCCACGGTCACCCGCGGCCGTGGTGTCCTTCCCCCCTGCCTCCCCACCACGGCACCGAGCCGAGGCGCGCCGCCCGACCCCTCACGTCCGGGTGCGCACGCCCTCGCGGAACCGAGACACGAGAGGTGGAGGATGACCCCTGGGACCGTCGGCCTCGCACTCCTGCTGCTGGGAGTGCTGCTGCTGGTAGCGAAGCTGGTACGGGTCAAGTGGAGGCTGACGCAGAGGCTCTACCTGCCCGGCTCGATCATCGGCGGCGGTGTCGCGCTGCTCCTGGGCCCCGACGTGTTCGGACGCCTCATGGGGTGGCTGGCCGACCGCGGCGTCGGCGGGGCCTTCGCCGAGCGCGCGGCCGAGGGAGGGCTCTTCGGCGCCGACGTGATGTCGGTCTGGTCCGCCCTGCCCGGCCTGCTGATCTCGGTGGTCTTCGCCAGCCTCTTCCTCGGCAAGCCCCTGCCCCGCCTCCGCGAGGCCGCCTCCCTGGCGGGCCCCAACCTCGCCTTCGGCGTCACCATGGCCAGCGGCCAGTACGTGATCGGCCTGGTGCTCGCCCTGCTGGTGCTCACACCCCTGCTCGGCGTGCCGGTCATCTCCGGGGCCCTGATCGAGATCGGCTTCCTGGGCGGGCACGGCACCGCGGCGGGCCTGGGCGACACCTTCGAGCAGGCGGGCTGGGCCGAGGGCCAGGACCTGGCCCTGGGCATGGCCACCGTCGGACTGCTGTCCGGGATCATCGCCGGCATCGTCCTGATCAACTGGGGCGTGCGCCGCGGCAAGTCCAACGTGATCAGCGGCGACGCCCGGGGCAGCGACACCGAGCAGGCCGGGCTGGTCGAGCGGGGCAAGCGCCCCTCGGGCGCGACCATGACCGTCCACCCCTCGTCCATGGACCCGCTGACGCTCCACTTCGGCCTGGTCGCCCTCGCCGTGCTCATCGGCCAGCTCATCCTCATGGGCCTGCAGTGGCTGGAGCGGGCGCTGTGGGCCGACACCATCGAGATCATGGCCTACGTGCCGCTGTTCCCGCTGGCCATGATCGGCGGCATCGTCCTCCAGGTGTTCATCGACCGGTTCGACCGGGGCGACGTGGTGGACTCCAGGACCGTCGAGCGGGTCCAGGGACTGTCGCTGGACGTGCTCATCATCGCCGCGATGGCCACCCTGTCGCTCCAGGCCATCGCCGACAACCTCGCCGCCTTCGCGATCCTCGCGGTGGCGGGCGTCCTGTGGTCGCTGTGCGGCTTCCTGTTCCTGGCGCCGCGGATGATGCCCAACCACTGGTTCGAACGGGGCATCGGCGAGTTCGGCCAGTCGCTCGGCGTCACCGCCACGGGCCTGGTGCTGATGCGCGTCGTCGACCCGGAGATGAAGTCGCCCGCCTATCCGGCGTTCGGCTACAAGCAGCTGATCTTCGAGCCCTTCTTCGGAGGCGGCCTGGTCACCGCGGCCGCCATCCCGCTGATCATCAGCCCGCAGGTGGGGGCGGTGGGCTTCCTGGCGATCATGGCCGCGGTCCTGGCGGGCAGCCTCGCCACGGGCCTGTTCGTGCTGCGGCGCCGGTCCCGCAAGGCCGCCGCGCCCGAGCGGGAGGCCGAGCCGGTCGCCTGACCCGGCGGGCGCGCTCCCGGCCCCGGCGGGGCGGCCGCGGGGCGTCCCCGACGGCGGGGCCGGGAGCGCACCGTCCGGTCCGGCCCGGGCACCGGAGGCGGCCTGCGCCGGGTCGCCGGGGGCCTCCCCGGAACAGGGTCTGTGGAAAACGGGTGTACCGTCCCTTCGGTCACCTAGCGTTAGTGGGGTGGGCGCGACCGGGCCGAGGTCCGCCCCTCCAGCGCACACCCACAGAAGGGGCGGCCCGTGGTCGAACGCAGAGTCCTCGACATGGACCCGCTCGCGGTCAGCGACCGGTTCCGTCTGTTCAACTTCACCCGGCGCGACGACCACGTCACCTACCTGTGGATCCTGCGGGCCATGGACCGCCTGCGCGAGGTCCACCAGGTCCAGGTGGCCCCCGACGACGTCGCCGAGGCCCTGCGCGAACTCGCCCGGTCCCACGAGGGGGCGCCCGCCCCCGACCGGAGCCTGCGCGACCGCCTGGACGAGCTGCACGCCGACCGCGTCGTGCACCGCTTCGACGACGCCTCGCGCGCCGGGAACCTGGCGCGCTACCGCAACCGCCAGTCGGTCTACCAGTTCAGCGAACTCGGCTACCGGGCCTACCAGGCGGCCGAGAACCTGCTGGGCGCCCGCATCGAGGACGTCAACCTGTCCCGGCTGGTCTTCTCCGAGGTCCTGGAGGACCTGCGCGCACTGGCCGAGGCCAACCGCACCGGCCGGGCGGAGCAGGTCTACCGCAGGCTCTCGCGCCTGGACTCGGTCATGGAGGACATGGGGCGCCGCTCCGCCCAGTTCCACGTCACCCTGGGTGAGATCCTGCGCTCCACCGACACCTCCCCGGACATCTTCCTGCGGTACAAGAACGCCCTGCTGGTGCACATGTCCGACTTCATGGCCGAGCTCGACCGCTACCTGCCCCGCCTGGACCGCGCCGTGCGCGAGGTGGAGGAGACCGGGCTGGCCACCCTGCTCTCCCGCGCCGCCGACTCCGACGAGCGGCTGTTCATGGAGCGCGACGAGCGCCTGGCCGACTGGCGGCGCCGCTGGCGGGCCCTGCGCGCCTGGTTCGCCTCCGACGACGCCATCCCCGCGCGGGCCGCCGAACTCCACTCGGCCACCCGGTCGGCCGTGTCGGGCGTGATCGCCCTGCTGCGCCAGATCACCGAGGCCCAGCGCGGCGGGGTCAACCGCTCCACCCAGCTGCGCCACCTCGCCGAGTGGGTGTTCAACACCCCCGACGACGGTGCCGCGCACGCCCTGATGGGCGCCGCCTTCAACGTCCGCTCCGCGCGCCACCTGGGCGCGGCCCACGACGACGAGGAACAGATCCCGCCCAACATGACCTGGTGGGACGCCCCCGGAGTGGAGGTGTCGGTCACCCTGTTCCGCAGCGGCACCGCACCCAACGCGGGCGTGCCCAAGCCGGTACGGCGCAACCCCGGCGCCCAGGCGCGCCTGCGCGGACAGCAGGCCGCCGGCAGGGCCGCCGAACGCGAGGCCGCCGCCCGCCTCGTCGACCTGGGCGCCCACGGCCGGGTCCTGGACGAGACCGACACCCGCGTCCTGCTGCGCCTGGTCACCCGCGCCCTGGAGTCGCGCAGCGTCGTCGCCGGACGCCTGTCCTCGGCCACCGGGGAGGGCGACGGCACCATGGTCCGCCTGGTCCCCGACCCGGCGGGCAGCACCGTCCACACCAGCCAGGGCCGGCTCCACCTGCCGGGCCTGCGCCTGGAGGCCACCGGCCACCGGCCCCGAACGAAGAACGTGTGATGCCCCGACTCTTCGCCCGCACGGTCGCCCTCGCCGACCTGGGCTCCTACCAGCAGGCCATGCGCCGAGTCCTGACCTGCGACCTCATCACCGCGGCGCGCCCGCGCCCCGGCGTCCTGGACCAGGTGCTGCGCTGGGCCGACGAGCTGGCCTGCGACCTGGAGCGGCTCTTCGGCTACACCCTGGTCGCCACCACCGACCACGTGCGCCTGGTCCGCGAGCTCGACGCCCTGGACCCCACCCAGCGCCAGACCTTCTCGCGCCGGGGCAAGCCCTTCGACCGGCGCAGACTCGCCTACCTGTGCCTGGTGCTGGCCGCCTTCCAGCGCTCCCAGATCGAGATCAGCCTCGCCGACCTGGTCAGCCGGTTCACCCCCGCGGCCAACGCCGTCGGCGGGCTGGGCTACGACCCCACCGACGGCACCCACAAGGCCGCGCTGGTCGACGTCGCCCACTGGCTGGTGGACCGCGGGGCGCTCCACCTGTCCGACGGGTCCCTGGAGGCGTGGGCGGCGGGCGGCGAACAGGGCGACGCCTTGTTCGACATCGACCACGAGGTGTGCGAGCTGCTGTTCCGCCCGGCGCGCCCGGTCCAGCACCTGGGCAGCGCCGCCGGCCTGCTCGCCGACCCGCTCACCGAGGCCTCGCCGCGCGAGCAGGCGGCCCGGCGGGCGCGGCGGCTCCTGGTGGAGCGGCCGGTCGTGTACTACGCCGACGTCGAACCGGCCGTGGCCGCTGTCCTGCGCGGCCGTGGCGTGGCCGAGGACCTGGCCCGCGCCACCGGGCTCAGCGTCGAGCGCCGCGCCGAGGGCGTCCTGCTGGCCGACCCGGCGGGCACCTTCACCGACCGGCCCTTCCCCGGCAGGGGCGGGGCGGTCAACCGCACCGCCGGGCTGCTGCTGGCCAAGGTGGCCGACCTGCTGGAGACCTCCCTGGCCGCGCTGGTCCGGCTGCCCGTGCCCCCGCACGCCGACGACCAGGCAGAACTCGTCCGCCTCGTGGACGCCGGCCTGCCCCGCGACGGAGTGGTGGCCGACCTGGCCTGGACCGTGGAGCACTCCGGGGAGCAGGAGGAGGCCGCCGCGCGGCTGGAGGTCCCCCTGGTCGAGCGCGGCCGGTGGGAGACCATGATCCACGAGCTCTTCGCCGAGTTCGGCGCCTCCTCCTTCGGCGGCGCCTGGCAGCAGGACCCCTACGGCCTGCTGGACGCCGCCCTGACCCTGCTCGCCGAGCTCTCCCTCGTCCGGCCGGTCCCCGGAGGCGCCCTGGTCCTGCCCGCCGCCTCCCGCTACCGCAACATCCAGGGCGCGCTGCCCGAGCGCGCCGACGGGGGCCAGCTGCCCCTGGGGCTGACCGACCCCGCGCCGGGGAAGCGGGCCCCGGCCGGAGGCGGGGAGCCCGACGCGCCCGCCGGACCCGCCGCCGGGGCCCCCGGCGGCGGGGACGCCCCAGCAGCCTCCGGCGCCTCGGACGACGCCCCGCCCGGCACGACCCCCGCAGCCGCCCCCACCTTCGCGGAAGGAAACTGATGTCCCCCAGGAGCGACCGATTCCGGCCCAGCCGCGCCGGCGTGATCAACGTCTGGGACTACGTCGACGAGGAGTTCGTGTTCGCCGACGGGCGCCTCGTCCTGCGCGGACACAACGGCTCGGGCAAGACCAAGGCGCTGGAGGTGCTCTTCCCCTTCATCCTGGACGGGTACACCGACGCCCGACGCCTGGACCCCTTCAGCGGCCAGAACCGCACGATGAAGTCCAACCTGCTCTACCGCGGCCAGGACTCCGAGTACGGGTACGTGTGGATGGAGTTCGCCCGGACCCGTCCGGAGGAGGAGGGGACCGAGACGGTCACCCTGGTCATCGGCCTGCGCGCGCACCGCCACCGCGACGGCGTGACCCCCTCCTTCTTCGTCACCGACCAGCGCCTGGGCGTGGACTTCGGCCTGCTCGCCTCCGACGGGCGCCCGCTCACCGAGAGGCAGCTCAAGGGGGTGCTCGGCGAGGCCTCCTTCCGCTCCACCGCCGCCGAGTACCGCCGCGCCGTGGACGCCCGCCTGTTCGGCCTGGGCGAGCGCTACGTCCAGCTGCTCGACCTGCTCCTGGCACTGCGCCGCCCCCTGCTGGCCAAGGACCTGGACCCCGAGAAGGTCTCCGAGACCCTCACCAGCGGACTGAGCCCCCTGGACGAGGAGCTCGTCGACCAGGCCGCCCGCGACTTCACCAACCTGGCCGCCGTCCAGCGCCGCTTCGACCAGGCCACCACGGCGCACGCCGCGACCACGGCCTTCGTCGGGGAGTACGCCGCCTACCTCACCGCGCACGCCCGCCACCGCCTCGCCCGCGTGCGCACCGCCACCGGGCAGACCGCGGAGCAGGCCCGCGCCATCGCCGAGGCCCGCGACACCCGCGAGCGGGCCACGCTCACGCACGCGGCCGCCACCGGCCGGGCCGAGGAGCACGAAGCCGAGATCCGTCGGCTCGCCGCGCGCAAGGACGGACTGGAGGCGCACGAGGCCTTCCGCAGCCACGCCGCCCTGGAGATCGAGCGCGCGCACAGCGCCGAGACCGCCCGCGCCCTGGCCGAGCAGCAGGCCAGGCTGGACGACCAGGCCGGGGAGGTCGCCGCCCTGCAGCGGGAGGCCGACCGGGTCGCCGCCGACCTCGAACACGGGCGGGCGCGCACCCGGGAACTGGCCGCGGAGCTGGCCGAGACCGCCGGCCAGGCCGGACTCGACCACGACGGGGAGGGGCCCGCCGACACCGGCGAGGACCTGACCGACACCGCCCGGGCGCGCGCGACCGCCCGCCGGGCCGACGTGGCCGCGGTCCGCGAGCGCCTCGCCGGACTCGCCCGGGCCGAGTCCGCGCGCGGGGCCGCCGAACGTGCCGGGGCCCAGGCCGAGGACAGGCTCCGGCTCAGCGAGGCGGAGTGCGACCGGGCGGCCGAGGAACTGGCCGCCGCCCGGGGCACCGCCGCCGACGCCCTCACCGCCTGGGCCGGGCACTGGGCCGAGGGCCCCGCCCCGGTCACCGACGCCGCCTGCGTCGCGGCCCTGGCCGAGGCCCTGGAGGGAGTCGGCAGCCCCGGCACCCCCACGCTGGCGGAGGTCTACGGCGAGCACACCGATCAACAGCGCCTGGACGCCGCCGCGCACGCACGCACCCTGGAGACCGACCGGGACCGGCTCGGCGCCGAGATCGGCCGCCTCACCCGCGAGCGAGGGGAGATCGCCGCCGAACGCGACGACGCCCCGCCCGCCGACGCCCTGCGCCCGGCCCTTCGCGAGGGGCGTCCGGGGGCCCCGCTGTGGCAGCTGGTCCGCTTCGCCGACGCGGTCGGCGACGACGAGGCCGCCGCGATCGAGGGGGCCCTGCACGGCGCGGGCCTGCTCACCGCCTGGGTGCACCCCGACACCGACGCCACCCGCGCCGCGCTCGACGCGGGCGAGGCCGACGCCTACCTGCTGCCCTCCGGTGACGCCGCGCCCGAGGGGCCCACCCTGGCCGACGTGCTGGTGCCCGAACAGCAGGACCGGGTTCCCGAGCCGGTCATCGCCCGCGTCCTCGCGTCGGTACGCCTGGCCGCTCCCGGCGCCCCGGTGGGACCGGACGGCTCCGGGGGTCCGGCCACCGTCGGCGCCGGTGCGCGCTTCTCCCAGGGCCTGCTCGTGGGTACCAGCCCCAAGGCCGCCCCCGAGTTCATCGGCGCCACCAACCGCGCCCACCGCCGCCGGGAGCGCCTGGCCGAGTGCGACGCGCGCCTCGCCGAGCTCACCGAGCGGCGCGCGCAGGTCGGTGAGCAGCTCGACCGGGCGGGCGAACTGCTCAAGGCCTTCACCCGGGCCCGCACCGCCCTGCCCGAGACCACCCCGATCGACCTGGCCGTGCGCCGGGTCGACCAGCGCTCCGCCCTCCTGGCCTCGGCGCGGGCCGAGAGCGAGGAGCGCCGCCGCGACCTGGACGCCGCGGTCGCCGAGGTCGACGCGCACCGCCACCAGGTGCGCGCCGTGGCCGCCGAACGCGCCATGCCCGCCCAGCCCGAGGCGGTGGACGCCGTCGCCCGGGCCGTGGACGACTTCCTGGAGACCGCGCGCCTGCTGCACGCCGCCCGCGCCGAGGTCGACCGGCACACCGCCGACCTGGACAGCCGCGGGGAGACCCTCGCCCGGCTGCGCGGACGGCTGGAGGAGGACCGCGGGCGCCACGAGGAGCGCACGCGCGAGCACGAGCGCGCCGTGGCGGAGCTGACCGCCAAGCAGGAGGGCATCGACGCCCCGGTCCGCGAGCTCATGGCCGAGCTGGAACAGGTCAAGGAGGGGCTGCACCGGGCACGCGAGGAACACCAGCGCGCCCAGAGGGAGGCCGCGGCCGCACACGAGGCCATGATCCGGGCCGACGAGAAGCTGGAGGGCGGACAGCGGGCCCTCACCGACTCCCTCGCCGCCCTGTTCGAGCAGGCCGACGCCTTCGCCGCCCTCACCCACCCCGACCTGCGCGCCACCCTGGGCGTGGACACCGCGCACGCCTGGCCGGACCGGGGCTCCTGGCCCGCCCCCGGCGAGGCCGCCGAGCAGATCCTGGCCTCGGCCTCGGAAGACCCGGAGGCCGCCGTGCGCGCCGTCCTGCCCGGACACGCCGCGGAGCTGCTCGACGCGTTCACCGCCGCCGTCGGCGCCGGGGCACCGGTCACCGACGGCGACCTCAAGTCCGTCTCCACGAGGATCTCCCAGGCCCTGCGCGTCTTCCAGGACACCCTGGGTGGTGACGCCGAGGGCTACCGGGTCGACCACGACCTCGGGGCCAGCGGTGTCATCACCGTGTTCGTCAACGACGAGACCGGCCGCAACCCCGTCTCCGCCTTCGCCCGCGTCATCGCCGAACGCGTCCGCGAGCAGGGAGCGCTGCTGCGCGAGGAGGAGCGCGGGGTGCTGGAGGACGAGCTGCTCACCGGGATCGCCCAGCAGATCCACGAACGGGTGCGCGTGGCCCGCGACCTGGTCGCCAGTATGGACGGTGACACCCGTTCGCGGCCCATGTCCTCGGGCACCCGGATCGGCATCCGCTGGAGCCGGTCGGACCGCGTCACCGAGCACCAGGCCACCGCCGCCCGCCTGGTCAGGCGTGACACCGACGGGCTGGGCCCCTCGGGGCTGACCCAGCTGCGCGAGGTCCTGCGGGAGATGATCCGCGAGCACCACGCCGCCCACCCGCGCGCCACCTACAAACAGGTCCTGTCGGCGGTACTGGACTACCGCACCTGGTACCGGTTCGAGCTGCGCCTGGCCGTGCCGGGCCAGGAGGAGGTCAAGCTCACCAAGAACAAGCACGAGCAGATGTCGGGCGGTGAGAAGTCCGCCGCGATCCACCTGCCGCTGTTCGCCGCGGCCAACGCGCTGTACACCTCCGCCGCTCCCACCTGCCCGCGGATGGTGGCTTTGGACGAGGCCTTCGCCGGGATCGACGACCGCTACAAGCCCGAGCTCATGGGGCTGACGGTCACCTTCGACCTCGACATGTTCATGACCGGGCACGACCTGTGGGTGCACTACGACAGCGTGCCCATGGCCGCCCACTACGACATGCACCACGACAAGGGCGCGCACACCGTCTCGGCGATGCTCATGCTCTGGGACGGCACCCAGACGGTCGACGCCGACGCCGGGTTCTCCGGCAACGAGGAACTGGCCGCCGAACTGCTGGGCATCACCCCCAGCCGGTTCGCCCCGCTGTCCTCGGCCGGAACCCTGCTGGAGGACGCCGACGGGTGAGCGGGCCGCCCCGGCGCCGGACCCCCGGAGCCGGTGCCGGGGCGGAGTCCGGGCCGGTCAGCGGCGCGCGGGGAGGGACACCCGCGCGGTGAGCCCTCCGCCGGGGTTGGGCGCCAGGCGCAGCCCGCCCCCGTGGGCCTCGGCGATGCGCGCGACGATGGGCAGCCCCAGGCCGTGGCCGGTCCGCGCGGACCCGCCGGAGGCCACCCGGCCGCCGCCGCGCAGGAAGGGCTCGGTGAGGTCGTGCACCGGCCCGTCCAGGTGCGGCCCGGTGTTGCTGACGGTCAGCAGTACGCGGTCGCGGTCCCGGGGGTCGGGCGCGGCGGCCAGGGCCGCGGTTCCGCCCGTGGGCAGGTTGTGCCGCAGGGCGTTGTGGAGGAGGTTGACCACGAGCTGGCGCAGCAGCACCCCGTCGCCGGTCACCGGCGACGGGGTGCTGCGGACCGAGACCGTGACGCCGAGGTCCTCGGCCTCCTTCCGGGTGGTCGCGACGGCCTCGCGGACCGTGTCCGCCAGGTCGACCGGGTCCCTGCCGAGCGGGGTGTGCCCGAGCGAGGAGAGCTGCAGCATGGCGTCGACGATCTCGATGCCGCGCTGGTTGGTCTCGTGCAGGCGGGCGATGAGGCGGGGGTGGTCCTGGCCGTGGGGGTCGGCCCTGGCCACGTCCAGCATGGTCCGGGTGATGGCCAGCGGGGTGCGCAGTTCGTGGGAGGCGTTGGCGGCGAAGCGCTGCTGGACCTCGAAGGAGTGCTGGAGGCGGTCGAGCATGTGGTCGAAGGTGTCGGACAGGTCCGTGAACTCGTCCCGTCGGCCGCGGAGCCCGATCCGGTGGTCCAGGGAGCCGTCGGCGGCCCGCCGGGCGGCCAGGGTGATCTCCTGCAGCGGCCGCAGCACCCGGCCCGCGATCACCCAGCCTCCCCACAGGCCGACGACCGCCAGGAGGAGGAGCGCGACGCCCGAGGCCCGCAACAGGGACTCCAGGATCTCCCCGCGGGAGGCGACGTAGGTCACCGACGGGTCCGACGTCGACAGCGGGTAGCTGGGGATGTAGCGCATCCCCAGGTAGACGACCGACAGCGTGGCCGCCCCGGCGACGTTGAGGAAGAGCGCGTAGCTCAGCGCCAGCCGCATCCGCGCCGTCAGCCGCCGCGGGCGCCAGGCCAGGCCCGGTGCGTGCCCGGACGGCGCCGCCGTACCGCGGACCGCGGCCCGGCCGTTCACCGGTCCCGGCCGGTCTCTTCGAGGCGGTAGCCGACCCCGGGCACCGTGCGTATGGCCGACGGCTCCCCGAGCCGCTTGCGCAGGGTGGAGATGGTGATGCGCACGGCGTTGGTGAAGGGGTCGGCGTTCTCGTCCCACGCCCGCTCCAGCAGCGTCTCCGCGCTGACGACCCCGCCCCCGGCCGCCATGAGCACCTCCAGGACGGCGAACTGCTTGCGGGTCAGGTGGACGTGGGCGCCCGCGCGGTGGACCTCGCGCCGGAAGGGGTCGAGACGGATGCCCGCGTACTCCAGGACCGGGGGCGCGCCCCGGCTCGGGCGGCGGGCCAGGGAGCGCAGGCGCACCACGAGCTCGGCGAGGTCGAAGGGCTTGGTCAGGTAGTCGTCCGCGCCCAGCCCGAACCCGGCGACCTTCTCCTGGAGGCGGCTCGCGGCCGTGAGCATGAGCACGCGGCATCCGAGCCGCCGCTCGACGATCGCCCGGCACACGTCGTCGCCGTGCGTGCCGGGGATGTCGCGGTCGAGGACGACCACGTCGTAGTCGTTCACCCCCAGCCGCTCCAGGGCCGCGTCGCCGTCCCCCGCGATGTCGGAGGCGATCGCCTCCAGACGCAGCCCCGCCTGCACGGCCTCAGCGAGGTAGGGCTCGTCCTCGACGATCAGCACACGCATCCGCTGTCCCCCCTGTCACCTGGTACGGCACCGCTCCGGTCCCCGGTCCTCCCACGGTACGGACCCGGGGGTCGGCTCGCCCCGCCGGACGGGACCCGTCGCCGGACCCCAGTGAACGCGATGGTACGTATCGCGGGCGTATCGAAAAACCGATACGCCCGTGCAACACCGCTCGTACTTCGCTGGACGGTACCGAGAGGACCCCGCGCATCGAACAGACGGTGCCCGAGAGACGAAGGATGAGCGGAGTGTCGAAGTGGGAAACGGTGGAGTGCCCTCCTGTCGGGAAGGAGGACGGGCGCCTCGGCGGACTCGCCGGTCGCCGGTGGTGGTCCTGGTACTGGCTGGTCGCGGCGCTGTGCGTCGCGGTGGCCGTCGCGCTGATGGCCTGGTCGGTGGTCACGTCGGCGGAGGAGCGGGGGGAGGCGGAGGCGGCCTTCACCGCTGAGGACGGTGCCCTTCCGGACGACCTGTCGGTCACCGCCTTCGACACCCGGTACCCCTCGATCGCCCGCCTGGACGGCGAGCTGCTGGAGGCCGTGCAGGAGGCGACCCGGGACGCCCTGGAGGAGGGGATCGTGCTCCACGTCACGTCGGGCTGGCGCAGCGAGGCGTACCAGCGGCACCTGCTCGACGAGGCCGTCCGCGAGCACGGGTCCCGTGAGGAGGCCAGGCGGCTGGTCAGCACCCCGGAGGAGTCCAGGCACGTGACCGGGGAGGCGGTCGACATCGGTCCGACCGACGCCGCCGACTGGGTCGTCCGCCGCGGCGCGGCCTACGGGCTGTGCCAGGTCTACGCCAACGAGATGTGGCACTTCGAACTGCTCGCCGAACCGGGCGGGGACTGCCCCGAGCACCTGCCCGACGCCGCGGGCTAGGGGCGGGGCGGCGCACGGCGCCCCGCACCGCGCGCCGGGTCAGCGCGTCGCGGCGGGGCCGCCCGGACCCGGGCGCAGCCCGAAGGGCACGCCGAAACCGGTCAGCCAGCCCTCCTCGGCCAGCAGGCGGAACACCTCGTGGGTGACGTCGTGGTCGGGCGCCTGGCGCGGCGGCCACCCGAAGGCCTCGGAGACCGCCGACCAGCTGGGGCCGTGCCCGTGTTCGCCCCGGTAGGCGCCCACCCAGCGGGCCACCCGCTCCCCGCGGCCCGAGACCAGGTCGCGGGCGCGGTCGGCGACGGGCACGTCCAGCGGCGTGGTCGCCGGTGCGGTGCCCGGCGGCGTCGGCTCCGGGAGGGGTTCGTAGGCCAGCGGCAGGGTGACCTCGGTGAGGGATGCCGCCACGGCGGCGCCCTCGACGCCCAGGCCCTCGACCCAGGAGATCTCCGCCAGCCACGTGAGCAGCTCCGCCAGCTCGTCGGTGCCGGTCAGGGCGCAGGCCGCCACCACGTCCGCGGCCGGGACGCGGATCCGGCCGTCGGGCCCGGCCCACAGGGCGAGGTAGGCCGCCACGAGGCGGAGCCGGTTGGGCTTCTTGCGCAGCTTCTTGTGGGCGAGGGTGCGTGAGAACCAGCCCGAGGCCCGCGACCGGACGCCGTTGCCGATCTTCCACGTGTTGCCGTCCAGGCTCGGCAGGCCGCACCGGGCCGGGTTCGCGGCGTCGGACTCGATCACCGTCTCCGGTTCCGTGCCCAGCCACCCCGAGGAGGTCAGGTCGCCCAGGGCGGCGTGGGCGTCCTCCAGACGCAGGACGCGCAGGTCCTGGCCGGTGAAGTTCGCCCAGCCCTTCAGCGCCCCCCGCAGGGTGAAGGTGAGGGCGAGCAGGCGGCTGTCGGGGGTCGAACCCGCCCCCTCCGAGGCCACGCGCTCCCACAGCTCGCGGAAGAAGTCCGCGTGGTGGGGGCCCATCCGCGGCACGCGCCTGCGGTCGGCCGGGATCTTCTCCTGGGGCCTGGCCCTGGCCTCCTCCCGGGCGCGCTTCCTCGCCCTCTTGGCCCTCTTCGCCTCCGCGTTGGTCAACCGCTCGGGCGCGCCGCCCGGCGGGACGCTGACGCCCTGCTCCTTGCAGCGCGCGCACCCCATGGCCGCGGCCAGGTCCTCGTTGGGCCGGTGGAAGCGGGGCTGGGGGATCTCGTCGGGAAGGGGGTCCCGCGCGTCACTGGTGGCGGTGTGCTGCGTCATGGTCAGGAGCGTAGCGACGAAAGCTCCCCGGTGTCCGGCGTCCGCCGGATTCGCCCCCGGACCTCCGGCACGCCGTGCCGCCGATCGCGGCCGGGGCGGAGGAGTCCGCCGACCCTTCCCGGGGCAGGAACAGGGCCATGGGCGACATGGTGCTGATCAGACACGGGCAGACCGAGTGGAGCCGCACGCGGCGCCACACCGGGCTCACCGACATCCCCCTGACCGAGGAGGGGGAGCGCCAGGCCGGCGCGCTGCGCCCGCTGCTGGCCGCGCGCGACGTCGGGCGGGTGGTGACCAGCCCGCTGCGGCGGGCCGTACACACCGCCGAGCTGGCCGGGCTGCGCGCGGGTGAGACCGACCCCGACCTGGTCGAGTGGGACTACGGCGGCTACGAGGGGATCACCACCGCCGACATCCAGACCGGGCGCCCCGGCTGGAACCTGTGGCGGGACGGGATCGTGCCGGGCGGCCCCGGGCATCCCGGGGAGAGCGTGGAGGCGGTCGGGGAACGCGTCGACCGGGTCCTGGAGCGGCTGGCACCCCTGCTCGACGGCGGGGGAGGGGGCGACGTGGTGCTGGTGGCGCACAGCCACGTCCTGCGGGTGCTCACCGCGCGCTGGCTGGGTCTGCCGCCGGCCGCGGGGGCGCTGTTCCGGCTGGAGACGGCCACGGTGAGCACGCTGGGCCGCGAGCACGACCGTCCCGTGCTCACCTCGTGGAACGTGCCGGCCTGAGGGGAAGGGCCGCCGCGGAGCCGGGGCCCGGGGACGGCGGCCGGAGGACTTGACATGAGGCTCAAAGGCCTATTGGCTAGGCCACTAGGCTTATGAGCCAGATCACAGCCTCCACCGCCCCTCTGATCGGTATGCCATGACCCCTCAGCTTCTCACCATCCTCGTCCTCCTGGCGATGTTCGTCATCGCCACCGTCCTGCCGATCAACATCGGCGCCCTGGCCTTCGTCGCGGCCTTCATGGTCGGGATCCTGGTCCTGGGGATGGACGCCGACGCGATCCTCGGCGGGTTCCCCGCCGACCTGTTCCTCACCCTGGTGGGCGTCACCTACCTCTTCGCCATCGCGAAGAACAACGGGACGATCGACCTGCTCGTCCGCGGCGCCACCCGCATGGTCGGCGGCCGGGTGGCCGCCATCCCGTGGATCATGTTCGGCATCACCGCGGTGATCACGGGTGTGGGCGCGCTCAGTCCGGCGGCCGTGGCGATCGTCGCGCCGATCGCGCTGGGGTTCGCCGCCCGGTACCGGATCAACCCGCTGCTGATGGGCATGATGGTGATCCACGGGGCCCAGGGCGGCGGATTCTCCCCGGTCAGCGTCTACGGGGCGACGGTGAACGGGATCGTCTCCGACAGCGGCCTGTCCGTGTCCCCCCTGACGCTCTTCCTCGGCAACCTCGTCTTCAACCTGTGCATCGCGGTGGTCCTGTTCGTCTCCCTCGGCGGCAACCGGCTCTTCGGCGTGCGGGCGCACGAGGCCGAGGCCGCCGCGGAGGCCGCCCGCACCTCCGGCGGGTCGGGGAGCGGGTCGGTCGCGCTGGCCACCGGCGGCCCCGCCGACGCCTCCGCCGGGACCGGGGCGGGCGGGGGCGGCGCCGCCCCCGAGCGCACGCCGGTCCGGTTCGAGCAGATCGCCACCCTCGCGGGCATCGTCGCGCTGGGCGTGCTGGCCCTGGGCGTGGGCCTCGACGTCGGCTTCGTCGCCCTGACCGTCAGCGTGGCGCTGGCGCTGGTCTCGCCGCAGTCGCAGAAGGACGTGCTCTCCCAGATCAGCTGGTCCACGGTCCTGCTGATCACCGGCATGCTCACCTTCGTCGGCGTCATGGAGACGGCGGGGACCATCGAGTACGTCGGCGGCGCGGCGGCCGGTCTGGGCGCCCCGCTCCTGGTGGCGCTGCTGCTGTGCTACATCGGCGCCGTCGTCTCGGCCTTCGCCTCCTCGACCGCGATCCTGGGCGCGACCATCCCGCTGGCCATCCCGTTCCTGCTCATGGGCGACATCAGCGCGACCGGCGTGATCGTGGCCCTGGCCGTGTCCTCCACCATCGTCGACGTCAGCCCGTTCTCGACCAACGGCGCACTGGTGCTGGCCAACGCCAACGGGGTGGACCCGGCCCGCTTCTACCGCCAGATCCTCCTCTACAGCGGCATCGTGGTCCTGGTGGGGCCACTGGTCGCCTGGGGAGTGCTGGTGGTGCCGGGACTTCTGTGACGAAAGTGGTTTGCGGGGCCCGTACCGGGTCCCCGGGGACGTGAGGGGCCCGGTCCTCCGGGCCCCTCCGTGCGTAGCGCCCCGCCGCGGGCCCACCCCGGCCGGGGCGGACCTGTCTCACAGGACTGGCCTGTGAACCACTGAGCTGGTTCAGGGGGTGATCGGGGCGTCCCCGTTGACGGCGGAGACCAGCAGGAGGTGGTCGCGCATCGCGTCGGCGGCGGCCTTGGGGTCGCCCGAGCGGATGGCCGCGGCGATGCGCTCGTGTCCGTCGAGTGAGGCCCGGGGACGGTCCGGCTGCGACAGCGACTCCAGGCGGGTCTCGCGGATCATCGGGGCGATCTCGTTCATCATCCGCGCCAGCAGGCGCGAGCGCGCGGCGGTGGTGATCGCCGCGTGGAAGCGCTCGTCGCCGGTGACCCCGCGGTCGCCGTTGGCGACCTCCTGGCGCATGAGCTCCAGGGCGGCGTCGATCGCGGCCAGGTCCTCGGGGGTGCGGCGCGCGGCGGCCAGCTCCGTCAGCTTGACCTCCAGCGCCTGGCGGGCCTCGATGATCTCCGCGCGCCGGTTGGCCCGGTCGCGCAGGAGGGCGAGAACCCCCTGTTCGGAGACGGTCTGGCGGATGATGGCGCCGTCCCCGTGGCGGACCTCGATGACCCCCTGGACCTCCAGCGCCACCAGCGCCTGGCTCACCGAGGCCCGGCTGACCTCCAGCGCGACGGCCAGCTCGCGCTCGGGCGGGAGCCGGTCGCCCACGCCCAGGCCGGCGTCCCGCATGTGTTCCACGAGGCGCTCCACGAGCTGCTCGTACAGGCGCGGGCGCGCCGGAGGCCGGGGTCGGGGCTTGGTAGGCACGCTCGCTGGCTCCTGATCCTCGGATCTGACTGCGGTGGGGGACTTCCAGGCTAGAGCATCCGACCGACGGGCTTCCGGGACCGGCGCGAGGGGCGCCCCCGCGATCGGCCGTGGCGGGGTCTTCACAAACCGCGTGTGTTCGTGCCACCCTGACGTGAGGCCTAGTGGCCTAGCCACTGAACCACTTGGAGGTCGCTGTGGAGACCCACGACACCGCCCGGGAGCTTGTGGACCGCACGCTCGACGCGGGTTCCCACGTCTCCTGGGACGAGGAACCCCTGGACGTGGGCCCCGACCCCGCCTACGCCGACGCGCTCGCCCGGGCGCGGGCCGCCACCGGGTGCGACGAGGCGGTCCTGACCGGGGAGGGGCGGCTGCACGGTCACCGCGTCGCCGTGGTGGCCAGCGAGTTCGGCTTCCTCGCCGGATCCGTCGGACTCGCCGCCGCCGCGCGCATCGTCTCCGCCGTCGAACGCGCCACCGCCGAGCGGCTCCCCCTGCTGGCCGCCCCGGCCTCGGGCGGCACCCGCATGCAGGAGGGCACCCCCGCCTTCGCGGCCATGGCGGCGATCACCGCAGCCGTCACCGCGCACAAGGCCGCCGGACTGCCCTACCTCGTCTACCTGCGCCACCCCACCACCGGAGGCGTCCTGGCCTCGTGGGGGTCGCTCGGCCACCTCACCGCCGCCGAACCCGGAGCGCTCATCGGCTTCCTGGGCCCCCGCGTCTACGAGGCGCTGCACGGCGCGCCCTTCCCCGAGGGCGTCCAGCGCGCGGAGAACCTCCGGCGGCACGGCCTCGTCGACGCCGTCCTGGCCCCCGGGCAGGTCAGGGACGCCGCCGGGCTCGCCCTCGACGTCCTGCTCGCCCGCCCGGACGACGCGGCCCCGCCCCCGCCCCCGCCGCCCGCCGAACCCGCCCCCCGCACCCCCGTCTGGGACTCGGTGACCCGCTCCCGCCGCAAGGAGCGGCCGGGCGTGCGCGAACTGCTCCGGCACGCGGCCGACCACGTCGTGCGCCTTCGCGGCAGCGGCGAGGGCGAGGCCTCCCCGGCCCTGGTCACCGCGCTGGCCCGGTTCGGCGGCAGGCCCTGCGTCCTGGTCGGCCAGGACCGCTCCCGCCAGAGCGCCGAACACCCGATGGGGCCGGACGCGCTGCGCGAGGCCCGCCGGGGCATGCGCCTGGCGGCCGAACTGGGGCTGCCGCTGGTCACCGTCATCGACACCCCCGGCGCGGCGCTCTCGGCGGAGGCCGAGGAGCGGGGGACGGCGGGCCAGATCGCCCGCTGCCTGGCCGAGATGACCTCCCTGGCCGCCCCCACGGTCTCGGTCCTGCTGGGGGAGGGCGCCGGCGGGGGAGCGATCGCGCTCCTTCCCGCCGACCGCGTCCTGTGCGCCCAGCACGCCTGGCTCGCCCCCCTGCCCCCGGAGGGGGCCAGCGCGATCGTCCACCGCACCCCCGGGCGCGCCGGGGAGCTGGCCGAGGCCCAGGGCATCGGCTCCACCGACCTGTGCGCCCGCGGACTCGTGGACCGGGTGGTCCCCGAGTTCGGCGACGCGGCCGACGAGGACGGCGCGTTCTGCGTGCGGATGGGGGAGGCGATCGCCCGCGAACTCGCCGCGGTGGAGCCGCGCGGGGCCGCCGCCCCGCCCGCCGGACGCGCCGCGCGCTACCGGCGCCTGTACGCCGCGGGCTGAGCCCGCACCACCCAGACCACGGACACCGGATCAGTACCGAGCACCAGGAGGTAGGGAACGTGGACCGCACGCAAGGGCCGCTCAAGGGGATCGTGGTCATCGACCTGTCACGGGCGCTGGCCGGACCGCACGCGGCCATGCTGCTGGGAGACCTCGGCGCGCGGGTGGTCAAGGTCGAGCAGCCCGGCAGGGGGGACGAGACGCGCGGGTGGGGCCCGCCGTTCGTCGGGCCGCGGGAGGAGCGCGTCAGCACCTACTTCCTGTCCTGCAACCGCAACAAGGAGTCCATCGAGCTGGACCTGAAGTCCGACGACGGCGCCGCGCAGCTGACCCGGCTCGTGCGCGCCGCCGACGTCCTGGTGGAGAACTTCCGCCCCGGCGTCCTGGACCGGCTCGGGTTCCCCGTCAGCCGCCTGGAGGAGCTCAACCCCCGCCTGGTGGTCTGCTCCATCAGCGGGTTCGGGCACGACGGACCCGAGGGCGGGCGGGCGGGCTACGACCAGATAGCCCAGGGCGAGGCCGGTCTGATGAGCCTGACCGGCCCCTCGCCCAAGGAGCCGACCAAGACGGGCGTGGCCATCGGTGACCTGCTGGCGGGGATGAACGGCGCCCAGGGCGTGCTCGCCGCGCTCCTGGAGCGGGAGCGCACCGGGCGCGGGCGGGTGGTGCGCACATCGCTGCTGTCCTCGATCGTGGGCGTGCACGCCTTCCAGGGGACCCGGTGGACGGTCGGGCGCGAGGTTCCCACCGCCCTGGGCAACCAGCACCCCTCCATCGCCCCCTACGGCGCCTTCGCCTGCATGGACGGCGTGCTCCAGGTGGCGGTGGGCGGCGAGGCGCAGTGGGAGCGCTTCGCCGGGCTGCTGGGCCTGGACCCCCGCGACCCCAGGTTCGTCGACAACGCCTCCCGGGTGGAGCACCGCGAGGAGCTGATCGCCGAGGTGGAGGCGGTGCTGGGCACGGGGACGCGCGACGAGTGGCTGCGCCGGATCGGTGAGGCGGGGGTGCCCTGCGGTGCGGTGCGCACCGTCGACCAGGTCTACGAGTGGGAGCAGACGCGCTCCCAGGGGCTGCTGGTGAAGGTGGAGCATCCGGTGCTCGGCCCGATCGAGCTGCCGGGGTCCGCGCTGCGCTTCGACCCCGCGGACGGGGAGCCGGAGGACCCGGGGGCGGGCCACCTGCCGCCGCCCGCCCTGGGCGAGCACAACGACGCGGTGCGGGCCTGGCTCGACGAGGTCGAGGCGCGACCGGCGGGACGGCCCGTGCGCTGACCGCCACGACGGCCGCGCGGCCGTCCCCGGGCGGAAGGCCGCCGGGACACCACCGGAGGACGCCGGGGGCGGCAGGGCGCAGCGCTTCCCACCGATTCCCACCGACACCGACGGCCCCGGGAGGGACCTGTCCTCGCCCGGACCCGCCAGGCCCGGGCGGCGCCACCTCGGAGGCCGGGCGGCCGGGCCGCCCGGGGCGTGGGCGGACTCCGCACGCCCGCGCCCGTCTCCCGGGCCGCCCGTGTCAGCGGGGGGCCGTCGCGACGAGGCGTCGCAGCGCGGCGCGGGCGGGCGGGCCCCAGGTGGGCTTGCCGCCGGGGCGGCCGTGGACGCCGGCGTCCCCGACGAGGAGGCAGGCGAGGGCCTTGTGCACCGCCCAGCCGCGGGCGCGGCGCACGGTCGCCGCGTCCGGGGCCGGCTCGTACGCGTCGTGGAAGCGGTCCGCGGCGCCGTCCGGCAGCAGGATCCACGCGGCGGCGAGGTCGCAGGCGGGATCGCCCGCGCAGAGGTCGCCGAAGTCGACCACACCGCAGAAGGTGCCGTCCGCGGTGAGGACGTTGGCCGGATGCAGGTCGCCGTGGAGCCACAGTGCCGGGCCCGCCCAGTCGGGCGCCGCGGCGGCATCCTCCCAGACCGCGCGGACGGCGTCCGGGTCGGGGACCAGCCCCAGCCCGGCGGCCGAGGCGAGCATTCCGGTGACCCCCTCGGCATGGTCGGCCAGCGGCCCTCCGCGGTCACGGCCGGCGGGCGCTCCGGCGGGAGCGGGCCGGTGAAGAGCCGTCAGGAAGGCGGCCAGGGTGTCGGCCGCCTCCGCGGCGCGCGTGGCGGGGGCGCGGTCGGCGGGCTCGCCCGGCACCCAGGTGGTGACGATCCAGGGCCGCGGGAACCGCTCGCAGGGCTCGCCGAGGCGCTGCGGGACGGGGACCGGCAGCGGAAGGCGCGGGGCGAGGGCCGGCAGCCAGGCGTGCTCCTTGCGCAGCAGCGCGTCCGCGGACCGCGTCGCCCAGGGCAGCCGGACGGCGAGGTCGTCGCCGAGCCGCCACACCTGGTTGTCCCAACCACGCGCGCCCAGTTCCAGCGGGTGGTCGGCCAGGTCGGGGTGCTGGTCACGCAGCAGGTCCCGGACCAGCTCCGCCGTGATCTCGATCTCGGTAGGGGTCATGTGCAGCCACGGTAGTCCGGCGGTGGAACGCGCCCGGGGCCAGCCGTGCCATCCGGCCCGGACCGGTACCCGACCGCCACGCCGTGTTCCCTGGACCATGTCGGGCTCGCGACCACCGGACCGCCTCCCGCCGCGCCGGTTTCGCCTGAAGAGCCGCCCGGGCCGACCCGCGCGAACCGTCGTGCGGGGGATGGCCCGGACGGCCGTTCGCTGGTCCGAAGGCCTCCGCGGAACACTCCCTAGGGACCGCCCCGGACGCGCGCGCCGAGCACGCCCTCCCCTCCTTCCCGCACGCCCGCGCCGGGCGTACCGGCGCCGTGGAGGGCGTCGGGGGAGTCCGCGGCCGGGCACCAGCGCCGGTAGGGGCAGTCCCGGCAGGCCTCACCCGGGTTCGGCGGGTGGGAGGGGTCGCCGTGCCAGGGTCCGGCGAGGCCGTGCACCACCCGCCTGGCCCCGGCCCGGACCCGTGCCGACCCCGGGTCCAGCGACCGCACGAACGCGCCCCGGGGGCTGAGGACCTCCAGCTCCACGGCCGAGTCCGGCCCCGGCGCCAGGGCGCCGCAGGCGAAGAGCCCCACCGCCAGGGCCAGCCGGGGCTCCGCGGCCAGCAGCGCCTCCTCGTCCCCGGAGAGCGCGGAGCCCCCGGCCGAGGCGGGCGTACCCCCGCTCAGGGAGGGCGCGTCGTCGCCCGGGGAGGGCGCGTCCCCGTTCGGGGAGGGCGGCTCCCCGCCAGGCCGGGGCGCGCCGTCGGCCGTGGTGACGGCGCGGTAGATCCAGGACCGGCCCCGGTGGTGGAGCACCTCGGCCCTGGCCAGGACCAGGACGTCGGCCCGCGTGTCGTCGGCGGCCAGGGTGTGGCCCACCCGCACGTGGCTGCCCGAGGCCAGCCCGCGCAGCGGGCAGACCCCGGCGTGCGCGGCGATCATGGCGGCTCCCCGGCGGGCCTGTTCACCCTCCAGCCGGTGCCCTCCGGCGGACCAGGACGAGCGGTCCCCGGGCAGGTCCCCGGCCGTGCAGGGCCGCCGGGGCAGGCGCCTGTGCGACCGCTCCAGCCAGGCGCGCACGGCGCGGTCGCGCCGCAGCGGCGCCGGTTCGGCGCCGGGGTCCGCGGGCAGGCCCAGGGAGTGGAAGTGCGCCCGTGCGGGGCAGCCCCGGTGGCGCAGCCCCGCCGGGACCGACCAGGACCGCCGGGGCCACGGCCCGCCGTGCAGGCCGAGCAGCCCCGGCGCGCGCGGCAGCCGACCGCAGCCGCGGCGCTCCGCACAGGACAGGCAGTCCCGGCCGGGGGAGCGGGCCCCGCCCGCCAGGGCCGAGCGCAGCCCCTCGCGGCCCGCCGAGGCGAAGGCCTCCCCGGCCTCGGCGGCGGAGCCGTCGTAGAGGACGGCGCTGGAGGAGTCCAGACACGAGGTCTCCACCACGCGCACCCGGTCCGGCGGCCGGGTGTCGGCGCCGCGGTGCCCGCGCATCGGGTAGGGGGCGCCTCCCCGGTACCGGCCGGGCCGGGCCGCGCAGGCGTCGCGGTCCACCGCCGTCCCGGTGGCGAGCACGTAGGCGGCCACCGCCACCTCGGCCCGGGGGCGGGTCCGGTCCCCGGCCGCGCCCGTGACGGGGATGCGCAGTTCCCGTACGCGGTCCGCGCCCTCCGTGTAGGCGTACCTGCGGCCCCGGGCGCACACCTCGTAGGGCCGGGAGTTGCGGGAGCCGGGGACGGGCAGGTACTGGCGCACCCAGAAGTCGAACACCGGCGCGCGGCGGACGCCGCCGCGCCCGCCGTCCCGGGCCAGGGCCTCCAGGTAGCACCGCGCGGCGTGCCGGACCCAGGCCATCAGCCCCGCGTGCGGCGGCGCGACCCGCGCGCCCGGGGGGACGCGGCCGGGCCCTCCCCGCGCGTGCAGGTGCGCGCAGGCCTCCTCCAGCGCCATGCCCGCGTGTTCGACCAGGTCCAGGACGGCGTCCAGGACCGCCCCCGGTGCGTCGCGCGGCGGTGGATCCGCGCCGCGGGCGCCCCCGCCGCGGGACAGGTCGGAGCTGATCCGGCGGTGCGCCGGACAGCCTCCTTCGGCCAGCGCCGCGGAGCCGCTGAAGACGCGGACGGTCGGTACGGGTGCGGGGTCCCCGGTGGCGTGGTCGGGCATGCGCGCCTCCCCTCGAAAGAAGGGTGGCACGATCCGGGCCCCTTCGCCGGAGGCCTGTGGACAACCGCGCCGGAGGCGGGAGGCGCCGTGCGGGGGTGTCCGACGCGGGTGGTACACCTTCTCGGGCCGAACGAAGTTCGCCTATCGACCATAGAGAACAAAGGAATCCCCCGTGTCACCGCGTACCCACGCCGCCTTTTGGGCGGCACCCCTCCTCGCGCTCGCCCTCAGCGGGTGCGTCCCCCTCCAGGAGGGCCTGCACCGGCTCGCCGAGGACGCCGTCGCCCAGAACCCGGTCCAGGTCCCGGACTACGACCAGGTCGACCGGGACGCCCCCTTCGCGGGGAGTCCCGCCGAGGACTACGGAGAGGGCTTCGAGACCCCCGAGGCCGAGCCCGTCGGATCCTTCGGCGAGGAGCAGGTGGCACACGCCTACGCCACCGCCCGCGACCTCCTGGAGGCCGTCTACCTCAACGAGGACGCCGTCTTCGACGAGGACAACAGCGAGTTCAACTCGCTGCTCTCGGGACAGGCGCTGGAGTGGTACCTGGACGGCCTCGACCACGAGGACCCCGAGCGCGACACACGCCACGTCCCCTTCAACCTCTCGCCCGGAACGGCCGAGCCCATCGGCGACGTGGTGAAGGTCGACGGCTGGATGCGGGCCGAGGAGGCCCGCGACGAGCAGGGCTGGGACTACCTGGCGGTGCGCACCGAGTACACGATCGTGTACCCGATCGCGCGGCCCGGTGACCCGGTGTCGATGCGCCTGGTCACCTCGCACCACGGAGAGGTCGCCTTCTACGACCTGGGTGGGGGCACCCTGGAGGCGTGGCCGGGGTGGTGGCGCTCCGTGGCCCCGGCGCACTGCCTGGAGCAGCCCACCTTCACCCCCGCCTTCCCCGACGAGTTCCCCGAGGGCGAGCGGCCCAAGGGCGTTCCCCAGGACCCCTACGACCTGGAGGGCGACGACGGCACTCGGGACTGCGGAGCGGTCCAGGACACCTGAGGCGCCCGACACGCCGACGCCCCCGCTCCGCCGCCTCGCGGAGCGGGGGATAAACCTCCGTAAAGAGTCACTCACGGTGACGTTTTCGACGCTCCGGGTGGTGCGGCGATCAACGGCGGGGGCCCCTCCCATCATGTTGAATGACGTCCATGATCGTGCGTCGAGTACTTCCCGATGAGATGAACGCCGTCAGTGAGCTGCGCGTGACGGCCTACACGGCCGACGGCCTCCTGGACGTGAACCCGGCCTACGTCGAGACGCTCCGGCTCCTGGGGGCGGACGGCCGCGGTGAGATCCTGGTCGCCGCCGACGAGGACCGGCTCCTGGGGACGGTCATGTTGGAGCCCTGGTCACCGGAGAGCGAGATCGCCCGCAACGCCGACGAGGCCGAGATCCGGGCCTTCGCCGTCGCCCCCGAGGCGCGGGGGCGCGGTGTGGGGCGCGACCTGGTGAACGCGCTCGTCGACCGCGCCCGCGAGGAGGGGGTCTCCCGGCTGCTGCTGTCCACGCTGCCCGAGATGGTCTCGGCCCAGTACGTCTACCGCGCCCGGGGTTTCCAACGGGTGCCCGAGCGCGACTGGTCCCCGGCGCCCGGCGTCGAGATGCTCGCCTACCAACTGGTCGTCAAGGGCTGAGCCCGCGCACGCGTGTCCCCCCGTCCCGCGCCGGGGGGAGCGGCACCGCTCAGGGGGTGACGGGAGCGGGGCGCACCCGGAGCGCGGCCTCGGCCAGGGGCGCGCCCAGCGCCCCCTCCGCGAGCAGGTCCAGCACGGCGTCCGCGGCCGGGTGGCCCGTCAGCCACACGGCGCGGGCGAACCGCTCCGCGCACCCGGCGTACCTGTCCCGGTCCCGGAGGGGGAGGGGCCTGCCCTCCTCCAGCAGGATCGCGTAGTCGTCCAGCACCGCCCAGACCTCCTGGTGCGACGTGGGCGTCCCGGCGGTCCCGCCGCGCAGCCGCCGGGCCCACCCGCCCAGGACGGGGTGGTGCACGTACAGCCCCAGGACCGGTCCCAGGTCCTCGTCCAGGGCGGCGAGCACCCGGGCCACCCGCTCCCGCGGGCGCCAGGCGGCGGGGGCGTCGCAGGCCTCCAGCAGGGCGCACACCGCGCTCGCGGTGTCGCGGGCGGCCACCCACCGCTCCAGCAGGCCCTCGGTGTCCACCGGGCGGCCCCGCTCCACCAGCGCGAGCACCCGCTCGGCGTCCATCCCGCGCAGGGGAGGGGCCACCGCGACGTCGGCCCCCGACTGGCGCAGCTGGCGCACCATGAAGTGGTCGCCGAGCGCGGTGACGCGGAACCGGCCGCCGCCGACCCCGCGGACCGCGCCGAGGCCCTCCAGGGCCTCCAGCACCTGGCGGACGTGCTCCCCGGGGCTCTCGCCGGCCGGGGCGATCCCGGGTCCGTACACCGCCGCCGACTGGGCGGGCGTGCGCGCGTCCCCGTGCACGAACAGGTCGGTGAGCAGCAGGAACGCCGTGACCCCGCGCAGGTCGGTCATGGTCAGCAGTGCGTCGGCCCAGGCGTCGGCGGCCGTCCCCGGCACACGGTCCAGCCAGGCCCGCGCCGCCCGGCCGGGCAGCACCCGGGTGTAGGTGGTGCGCAGCAGGCCCGCGTCCCTGGCCACCGCGAACAGCGCGGGCACCCTCCCGGGCGCGACCCCCAGGGCGGCGGCCGCCCCGGCGGTGTCGTCCGCGGTGAAGGCGTCCTCCTCGTCGGCGCACAGGGGCCTGCCCGCGCCCACCCACGCCGCCAGCCGGGCGGCGTCGGACAGGGGACGGCACCGGAGCGCCGCGGCGTCCAGGTCGGCGGGATCCGCCGGGACCACCGTCGGCAGCGCCTCGGGCCCGCCGTCCGCGCCGACGCCGAGCCGGTCCAGGAGCGGCAGGACGGCCCCCTCGGCCCGGTCCCCGCGCGGTGGCGGCCCGCCGGGGGCGAGGTCGACCGTGGCGATGGCGGCGCGCAGGCGGCGCGGGCTCTCCGCGGACAGCAGCCGCCCCTGGTCGACCAGGAAGTCGCACCAGGTCAGCCAGGTGTCCCTGAGGTCGTCGGGCACCCGGTCCCAGTCGCGGACGGTGCGGGCGATGTCGTGGACGTCCGCGGTGCACCAGTCCCCGGGGTCGGGGGCTCCGGCGTCCAGGTGGGCGTTCAGCAGGAAGAGCAGGCTGTCGGTGTCCAGGACGGGCCGCGGTTCGACCGTTGCGGCCCAGTCCAGGCACGCGTGCACGGCGGAGTAGATGCGCTCGGTCATTGCCATATCACCCAAGGTGCCGCGAGTCGCTGAAACGGCATCAGGCTAACCGCGGCGCACGGGCCCGCGCGGGAAAACGCCGAAATCGCTCCCGGCCCGGCCGGGAGCCGCTCGAAGCGGGGGGAGGGGCCGCCCCCGCGTGCCGAAGCGCCGGTCCGCCGCGGGGTCAGGCGCCGGCCCACCGGACGAGCCGGTGCGCCTCGGTCGGGTCCGGGCACTCCCAGCGCCGCACCAGGCGCTCCACGGCGGCGGCCGGGACCGGCGCCCTCCTGCGGTCCAGGCGGGCGCGCAGCACCCGGGGCGGGGCCTCGACGGAGACGATCTCCACGCGCGCCCGGTAGGCTGCCGCCAGGTCCACGCACTGGTCGCGCAGCGACCGCGAGACGTTGGTGGCGTTCCACACGAACGACCGCCCCGCGCGCAGGTGCTCCCGGGCGCGCCCGTGGGCGGCCGCCGCCACCGGCCGCTGGTCGGCGGTCGGGCGCACGCCCAGCTCGGCGCGCAGCGCGTCCAGGCTCACCACCGGCACACCCGGCCGCTCGCGCGCGATCCAGGTGTCCTTGCCCGAGCCCGGCAGCCCCGACATGACGGTCACCGTCATCCGGGTGTCGTCGTGGGCGGCGTAGTCCGGGTCGCGGTCGGGCTTGCGGAAGAACCAGAACCGGGCGTGGTCGGAGGGGAACGCGCGAGGGCGGTCCAGGCAGCGCTGCTCCCGGCAGTACTCGTCGTACAGGCCGATGTTCTCCAGGACCTCCGCGGTGTCACCGCAGCGGCGGCCCAGGATGTCGGCGGTGGCCAGCAGCACCAGGTCGTCGTTGCGCGCCACCAGGCTCACCCGGAACGCGATGCGGCGCAGGTCCGGCCGCTCCAGTGCCCAGAACGGCACCTGGTGGTGGCGCACCAGGGCCGCCACGTGCTCGCGCCACTCCACCGCCTCCAGCGGCGGGGCCGAGGCCCCGGGTTCCGCCGCGGCCTCCCACAGCAGCCGCCGCGCCAGGAGGTCGCCGCGCCGCGAGTGGCCGTGCGCGGTGACCCGGCCGTCCTCCTCCCGGCGGGTGCACAGCGGTTTGGCGACGTCGTGCAGCAGCACCGCGGCGAACAGCCGCACCCGCTCCCCGGCCGGACGGGACCGCCACGCGGGCAGGCCGGCCAGCGCCTCGCACGCCATCCGGGTGTGCGTCTCCACGTCCCCCTCGGCGTGGTGCACCGGGTCCTGCTCCACCCCGGCCAGGTCGCGCACCCACGGCAGGGCCTCCCGCACCAGCGCCCAGTCCAGGTCCCAGCGCGGCGGCGCCGGGCACAGTTCAGCGAACACCCGCATAGAGCACCTCCGGATCGGCCAGCCCGTTCGCGATCAGCGGCCGGTCCAGCCAGTGCGTGCCCGAGTCCAGGACGGCGGAGGTGAACCCCGGCCGCACCCACTTGTACCGGTCCACGGTGCGGCCGCCCTCCTCGACCTTGACGTAGAGCCCCTCCATGAGGTCGGAGCCGTCGCTCTCGGCCAGGGCCCGGTCGGGGTCGGCGCCCGCGGCCCCCGCCGCCTCCGCCAGGGCCCCGCGCCAGCCGGGGGTGCGGCAGGTGGAGGGGCCCACCAGGCGGGTCAAGTCCTCCAGCCGCTCCAGCGGGCCGGTGTGGAGCACGGGCACCGGCACCACCGGGGCGCCCTCCAGCAGCTCCCGGCGCCGCGGCGTGGACAGGAACACGTCCTCGCGGGTGTCCAGGACGTCGAACTCGCAGAACAGGTGCGGCAGCGCGTCGTAGAACACGGTGTGCTTGGCGTGCAGCCACTCCCCGTACAGCACGTACCGCCCGCCCAGGCGCGGCCGCAGCAGCGGCGCCACGGTCGCCGCCCAGGCCTTGAAGGGGGCGAAGTGCCGCTCGCGGGGACCGCCCGTGAGGTAGTGGCCCCGGCTCTGCAGGCGCAGCTCGCCGCCGGGGCCGAAGCTGATCCCGGCGTTGGCGCCGTCGAGCTTCTCCTCCACCACCAGGTGCCGTCCGGCCAGCGCGGAGAAGGGCACGTCGGCCAGGTCGTGGTCGCCCCTCTGGAGGCGGGAGCCCCGGATGTGCCGGGTCCGCGGGTACTTGCGCATGGCCACGGTTGTACCGGTTCGTCCGGCCGCGCGGCCACCGGTTTTCCCGCCTCGGCCGCCCGGCCGGGTCAACCGTCCGGCCACCCGGGAGGACCGGCCGGTCCTTCGCCCCGGCCGTCCGGCGGCGCGGACCTCCCGCCGCCTCAGCGGTCCGCGACGCGGCGGTGGGCGCCCAGGGACGCGGCGTCGGCCGCCGCCAGGCCCTCGTACCAGCCGTCCTCGCTGGCGGGCCCACGTACCCGGGAGTAGGTCAGCTCCCCGAAGGCCTCGGCCACGGCCGCCTCCACCTCGCGCTCGCGCGCGGCGAACACCGGCACCAGGTCCGTCCCGGTCTCGGCCGCGGCTGCCTCCTCGGCGGCGCGCGCCGACTCCACCAGGCGCTCGCCCACCCGCACCGCGAACGCGGACATGAACGAGGCGCGGAAGGCCTTCCCCGCCGCCCTGCCGGACCTGTCGCGCACCGAACCGCTGGCGCGCATCGCCGTCTCGGCCTGCACCAGGAGCGAGGTGAACATCAGGTCCACCGCCTCCACGTCCCCCGGAAAGCCCATCACCGTGCACAGCCCCAGTTCCCGGTCCCACACGGCCCGGCAGTGGTTGGCCTCGGCGACCTCGTGCAGCAGCACCGCCTTGTGCTCGTCGTAGGGGGCGTCCACCGGCAGCCGCCGCCCCGAGGCCGCCTCCGAGGCCCGCCCGGGCTCCTCGGCCAGCAGGGCGCGGTCGATGCTGTGCCGGGCCATCAGCTCCTGCGCGCGGGCGCTCAGCGCCTCCGCCTCACTGGGGAACTCCGTGGACTCGGCCTTGGCCAGCAGCGCGCGCACGCGGGCCAGCTTGCCCTGGTCCACGGGCTCCGCGGTCCGCCCGGCCCCCTCCGGCCGCGGCCGGAACTCCCCCGGCGGAGGGCACAGGCGGTGCACCGGCGGCAGTACGCGCAGCGCGGCCAGCAGCCGCAGCACCGTCTCCACCGCCTCGAAGCGCAGCAGTCCGTGCTCGGCACACGCGTGCGCCAGGTAGTCCCCGGCCCCGCCCCAGGACGGGGAGGCCCCCAGCTCGCGCACCTGCGCGGCCCAGCGGGGGTCCACCGCGGCGGGGGAGTGGCGGTCGAGGTCGGCCGCCGCCGCGTCGGCGCACAACGCCGCCGCCACCGGGTCCAGCACGCGGCCCGCCTGGCGGACCGTCTCGGCGGGCTGCCACCCGCGCGCCCACGCCGAGGCCGTCCCCGCCAGCAGGGCGTCGCGGACGGCGCGGTCCGCCGCCTCGGCCCACGCCGGGTCCTCGGCGTCGGCCAGCCGCGCCGCGGCCAGGTCCACGCCGCCGCCCTCCCGGCCGAGCACCAGCGCGTCGACCGCCTCCGAGACCACCCGGCCGGGGGAGTCCCCGGGCGCGGGGCCGGCCCAGGGCTCGGCGGCCCGCCCGGCCGTCCGGCGACCGTCGCCGCGCTGTCGGCCGCGACCCTTCTTCCCCACGTGGCACTCCGTTCGGCGGTGGTGTGAGACCAGCAGGCCATCCTACCGACCGGCGTGTCCGCGGCGGGCGGGCGCGAGGCCCGGAGGGCGGTGACGGGGGACACCCCCGGCCGGGCGTCGGAGGGCCGGGCGGAAAGGGGCGCGAACGGCACCGGTGCGGCGGCACCGGCCCCTCCGGGCGCCGTGACGGGTGGTTCCGTTCTGACCCTCCTTGGCACCGGGTGCCCCGACCGGAAAGGCGGATCTTTCCCGTCCGAAGCACGGCGGAAACACGGGGCGCGTACCGTCGCCTCGCATCCGCAGCCACTGAGGAGTCTCCATGCGTCAGGGAACCGGGGCCGACGGCCGAGACGACCCCCCGCCCGCGGGGGAGGGAGGACCGCGCTGCCCGGTCGCCCTCCCCCCGCACGGGCGCTCCGGTGCCGACACGTCCTGGGGCGCGCTGCGCGACCGCCACGGCGGCCTGGTCCCGGTCGAGGTCGGCCCGGGCGTGCCCGGATGGCTCCTGCTCGGCTACAAGGAGAACCTCCAGGCGCTGCGCGACCAGACCCTCTTCTCCGCCGACCCGCGCCCGTGGGGCGCCGGTGGAGCCCCGCCCGCCCCCAGCGCGGCCCTGGCCCGCGACGGGGAGGAGCACCGGCGGCTGCGCGCGGCCGTCGTCGACACCCTGGCCAGGGTGGGCACGCCCCGGCTGGTCCCCGTCGTCGAACGCGCCGCCGCGCACCTGCTCGGCCGGGTCGCGGCCGACGGCGCCGCCGACCTCATCGGCGGGTTCGCCGCCCCGTTGCCCGCCCTGGTCCTCAACGAGCTCTTCGGCCTGCCCGACGACTACGGCCGTCTGCTGGCCGACCTGGCCCTGCGGCTGTGGGGCGGCGAACCCGACCGGGCCGGCCCCGCCGCCCCCGCGGTCCGCTCCTACTTCGCGGGCCTGGTCGCCCGCAAGCGCGCCGACCCCGGGGAGGACGTGGCCAGTTGGCTGCTCGCCCACCCCTCCGCGCTCACCGACGAGGAGGCGGTCGGGGCGCTGACGCTGCTGTGGGAGGCGGGGCACGAGCCCACCACCCACCTCATCGGCAACGCCCTGCTCCGGCTGCTGGAGGACCCGGGCGTGTGGACCGCCTACCTGGGCGGCACCCTCACCCCCGAGGACTTCGTCGACTACGTGATGTGGACCGACTCCCCGATCCGGATGCTCGCCGGGCGCTACCCGGTGGCCGACCTGCGCTTCTCCGGGGCCCGCGTCCGCAGGGGCGAGCCGCTGCTGTTCGGGTTCGCCTCCGCGCACACCGATCCGTCCGTGGCCCGCGGCGACGACGCGATGGCCCGGGCGGGCGACCGCTCCCACCTGGCGTGGGGCGCGGGCGCGCACCGCTGCCCCGCCGCCGGCCTCACCCGCGAACTGGCGCGCACCGCCATCGACACCGCCCTGGACCGGCTGCGCGGCATGGCCCTGGCCGTCGAGCCCGGGGAACTGCGCTGGCGCGCGTCCCCCGCCGTGCACGGCCTGGAGGAGCTGCCGGTGCGGTTCACCGCCACGGGGGAGCGCGCCGAGCCCGCCGAGCCGGTGCGGGAGCGCGCCCCGGCGCCGGTTCCGCACCGCCCGCGCGGGAGGCGCGGACCCGCGCCGCGCGGCGCGCGCTACCAGGCGCCCCTCGCGCGGGAAGGTGTGCCGGAGGCGCGGGAGGGGCGGCCCGCGCCCGCTTCCGCGTCCCGCCCCCGCCGGGCTCCCCGGAGCGCCGGGGCCCGTTACCAGGCCCCGTTCGCGCGCGAGCGCGTCGAGCCCGACGCCCTGGAGCGGCTGCTGGCCGCCTGGCGGACGCGGGACTGAACGGCCGGGGGCCGGCGGCTCCGGCTCACCGGCCCTCCCACTCGTGGGGGCGGGTCTCGGTGCGGGCCCACTCGTGCAGGTCGCCGAGGAAGATCCGGCAGCGGTAGACCGTCTCAGCCGCCGTGCGGTGCATCTCCCCGGGGCCCGGGTCGGACCCGGTAGCGGATCCGAGGTCGGGAAGGCCGGATCGCAGCAGGCGCTCGACCGTGTGCACCGCCTGCCGGTCGTGCTCGGTCGGCCGGGGGTCCTCCAGCCGCCGGGCGAGGTCCGCGCCCAGGTAGGTGGTGGCGATCGTCCTCTGGAGGCGTTCGAGCGCCAGGCGCAGTGTCTCGGCCGACGCGCGGAGCGAGGGGTCGTGTCCGCTCGCCACGAGGGCCGCCACCGTCGCCTCGGCGACATGGTGCAGCGCGGGTTCGGGGTCGTACTCGTCGTGGCGCGACCGGTAGGTGAACGCCACCAGCGGGTACCGGTGCACCGTCTCGGCGACCTCGCGCAGGCTCTCCGTCCAGCTCCGGCAGTGCGTACGCGCCTCGTCGGCGCCCTCCCGGGCCAGGTACTGGGCGAACACGGTGACCCCGCCCCGGCCGCGTGCCTCGTCGTGGACCGACAACGTGAACTGGTTGCGCTTGGACACGCCGCTGGTGACCTGGATGGCGTAGGTGGCCATGCCCGTGAACAGGGCGAATCCGACCGCCGCGCCGAACAGGGAGACCAGCTGGGCCGGGGTGGACAGCGGAGTGACGTCCCCGTATCCCAGGACCGGGACGGTACCGCCCGCGAAGTACAGCGCGTCGAGGAAGCCGAGGGGGGCCAGGCCGGGCTGGGCGCTGAACTCCTCCCGCAGCATCATCGGCCACACGGCCAGTGCCAGACCGAGGGTGAGCAGCGCGATCCACAGGAGGAAGGTCACCACCAGGATCAGGGGCCCGGCCAGGCTGACCAGCCACCCCCCGGTACGCGGCAGGCGCGCGCTCGCCAGCACCGCCGCGCGCCACACCGCCTTGCGCACGCCCGCGGCCACCAGCCCCTCCGAGTCCGGGTGCAGGACGGTGACGGCGGCGTCACAGACGACGAGTACGGCGAGCAGCAGACCGAGGATCGACACGAAGACCATGGGGGTGCGCCTACCCCGGCCCCCGGGGCCGACACCCGGTGCTCCCCGTGTCCACGGGGCCGCGGCGGCCCCCGCGGGGCGTCGCGTTCCCGGCCGCGCCGGAACCCGGACCGTGTCGGCATCCGGCCCGCCGCGCGGCGGGCCGGATGCCCGAGGCCGGACCCGCGGCGGCTACCCCTCCTGGGGGTCGACCACGACCAGTTCGGGGTGGAAGCCCTCGGGGTCCTCCAGCAGGGGCTGGTCCCCGCCGCGCAGGTGGTGGTCGAAGAAGGCCACGCCGTAGGCGCGCACCAGCTCCAGGCCGCGCCCGACCGGGACGTCGCCGTACAGGTCGCGCCACTGCTCGGGGGTGAAGAGCCCGGTCAGGCCGAGCTGCTCCACCAGCACGCCCCGGTCGATGCCGTTGGAGTGCCCCGAACCCTCCATGCGGATCCACTGCCGCCACCCCTCCAGGCGCGGCCACATCCGCTCGACGCCGTCCCAGGAGTTGCCCTGGTCGTTCTCGATCAGCGCCAGCGGCTTGTCCAGGCCCTCGTCCACCACCGGCGGGAGGTAGGGGCCGTCCAGGTTGATCCCGGCGTCCACCCGCTCCTCGGAGCGCAGCGTCTCGGCGGTGGCCGAGCCGCCCCAGGAGTGCCCGGCCATCCCGACGCGGGAGGCGTCGATCACCCGCGACCACCGCCACGCGGGGTCGGGGCCGGTGAGCCGGTCCAGGAGGAGGGAGACGTCCGCGGCCCGGTTGACCGCGCCCAGGGCCCACTCGCCGCTCTGGCACCCGGTGCACTCGGTGACCAGCCCGTCGGGGAACTCCACGGGCGCGGCCTCGTGGGCGTGGTCCGCCCCGGCCACCACGAAGCCGTGGCTGGCCAGCTCCTCGGCCAGTGAGGACAGTTCGATCCGGTTGTGCCCCGCGCCGGGGGACAGGACCACCAGCGGGAACCCGCCGCGGGTGCGCGCGGGCGGCACGTCCAGCCGGGAGGAGGTGCGCACCCCGCTGTGCAGGAGGTCGGGGGGCAGGTCCAGGCCCAGCCCCGCGACCATGGCCGCGGACTCGGCCTCGGTCATGTACGGCGCGGGGCGGCCCGCGTCCACCCGCGCCGGGTACCACAGGGTGACCATCAGCTCGCGGGGCCCGCCCACCCACACGTCCTCGCGCTCCCCGTCCACCAGGTGCAGGGTCGTCCTCCCCACCGGGTGGTCCCCGGTGGGCTCGGGCAGGAAGGCCTGGAGGGCGTCGGCGGGCCCGGCGCCGGGAGGCCCGGTGTCGGCGGACGCCGGCCCGGCCGCGGCCAGGGGGACGGGCAGCGCCAGGGCGGCGGCCGCCGCGAGGGCGGCACCGGCCCGGAGCGCGCGGGCGGAGGGGGTGCGGGGTCGGTGGGGCGAGGAGGGCATGGGCGTCCCGTCGTTCGGTGCCGTCGCGGTCACCGCCAACGCTAGGAAGGGCGACCCGGTCGGCGCCACCGGGGCGCCCACCCCCCTCCCCCGGAGGCGTCCCGGAGGAAGGGGGTGGTGGCAGCACCACCGCGCGGGCCCCACCAGCGGGTTCAGGGGGCCGTTTCCACCAGCAGCACCTCCAGGGTGCGCGGGCCGTGCACCCCCTCCACCCGGTTCAGCTCGATGTCGCTGGTCGCCGAGGGGCCGCTGATCCAGGTGAGCGGGCGCGTCGGGTCCAGGAGCCGGACCGCCTGCGGCACACCGTCCACGACCTGGTCGGCGCGCACCACGCACAGGTGGTAGTCCGGCACCAGGGTGACGGCCCGGCGCCCCTGGCCGGGCCCGCCGTCCAGGACGATCGTGCCGGTCTCGGCGACGGCCACCGCGCAGCCGGTGACCACGCCGTCCACACCGGTGAGGTCGGCGACCGCCACCGGCTCCTCACGGGAGTCGGACAGCAGCTCGGCGGAGGAGTCCGCGAACCACTCCGCCGGGGTCCCCTCCGGAACCACGACCCGGGCCGCCCGCCGCCGCTCCAGCGCGGCGGCCACCTCGGCGGCCACACGGTCGGCGGGCACCCGGCGCACCAGCGCGCGGTAGTCGCGCAGCCGGTCCTCCAGGACCTCCAGCGAGGGTCCCACACCGTGGCTGTCGGCGTAGCCGCGCTCCGCCTCCCGCACCGGCGACTCGTCGGCGGGCACGTCGGCCAGCGCCCTCCTGACCCGGGCCAGGATCCGCTCGCGGCTGCTCATCGGCGCTCCCCTCCGCGCTCGTCCCACCACTGGCGGAAGGACTCGGCCGGGATGTCGGGCAGGTCCCGGGTGTCGGTCCAGGCGCCGGCCATCCCCGGCAGGCGGCGCGGGACCGCGCGGCGTCCCAGCCCCGCCGCGCGCTGGACCGCGTCCAGCGCCCGCGGGGAGGACAGCACCGCCTCGGCGCCCGCCATGAGCGCCCTCTCCCCCGCGTGTCCGGAGCGCTCCGCGACCTCCTCGCGCAGGTGCACCAGTACCTCGGGGATGTCGATGGCCACCGGGCACACCTCGTAGCAGGCCCCGCACAGCGAGGACGCGTAGGGCAGCGCCTCGTCCACCGGCGAGGACATCCCGCGCAGCTGCGGGGTGAGGATCGCGCCGATCGGGCCCGGGTAGACCGAACCGTAGGAGTGCCCGCCGGTGCGCTCGTAGACGGGGCAGGTGTTCAGGCACGCCGAGCAGCGGATGCAGCGCAGCGCCTGGCGGCCCACGGTGTCGGCCAGCACGTCGGTGCGGCCGTTGTCCAGCAGCACCAGGTGGAACTCCTGGGGGCCGTCGCCCGGCGTCACCCCGGTCCAGGTGGAGGTGTAGGGGTTCATCCGCTCACCGGTGGAGGAGCGCGGCAGCAGCTGCATGAACACCTCCAGGTCCGACCAGGTCGGCACGATCTTCTCGATGCCGACCACGGAGATCAGCGTCTGGGGCAGGGTCAGGCACATGCGTCCGTTGCCCTCCGACTCCAGCACCACGAGCGTGCCGGTGTCGGCCACCGCGAAGTTGGCTCCCGAGACGGCCGTGCGGGTGCGCAGGAAGCGCTCGCGCAGGTGCACGCGGGCCGCCTCGGCCAGCGCCCGGGGGTCGTCGGTCAGGCCCTGGGGCGCGGGCACGCCCCACTCGGCCATCTGCTCCAGGAAGATCTCGCGGATCTGGGCGCGTCCCAGGTGGATGGCGGGGACCAGGATGTGCGAGGGCAGGTCCTCGCCCAGCTGCACGATCAGCTCGGCCAGGTCGGTCTCGTAGGCGGTGATCCCGGCCTCGGCGAGGGCGTCGTTGAGCTCGATCTCCTGCGTGGCCATCGACTTGACCTTGACCACGTCGGTCTCGCCGGTGGCCCTGACCAGGCGGGTGACGATCTCGTTGGCCTCGGCGGCGTCGGAGGCCCAGTGCACCTGTCCGCCCGCGCGCTGGACGGACTCCTCCAGCTGCTCCAGGTAGCGGTCCAGGTGGCGCAGGGTGTGCTCCTTGACCGCGGCGCCCTCCGCCCGCAGGCGCTGCCAGTCGTCGTGCATCTCGTCGACGACGGCGGCGCGCTTGTCGCGGATGGTGTGGGTGGCCCTGCGCAGGTTGTGCCGCAGCTGGGAGTCGTTGACCGCGTCCGCGGCGGCCTCGGGGAAGGGCGGGATGCCCAGGAACGTCGCGCTCATCGGGAAGCGTCCTCCTTCTCGGTACTGGCCAGGATCTCGGCCAGGTGCACCACCCTCATGCCCGAACGCTGCCGGGACAGGGTGCCGCCGATGTGCATCAGGCAGGAGTTGTCGACCGCGCACAGCACCTCGGCGCCGGTCTCCACGGCGTGGCGGGCCTTGTCCGCGCCCATGGCCGAGGAGACGTCGCCGTTCTTGACCGCGAACGTGCCGCCGAACCCGCAGCACTCGGTGTCCCCGGGCAGCTCCACCAGCTCCAGGCCGCGTACGGCGCGCAGCAGCTGGTAGGGGCGGTCGCCCAGGCCGAGCATGCGCAGCCCGTGGCAGGTGGGGTGGTAGGTGACCTTGTGCGGGTAGTAGGCGCCCACGTCCGTCACGCCGAGCACGTCCACCAGGAACTCGGTGAGGTCGTACACGCGCGGGGCCAGGCCGGCCACCTTGCGCGACAGGCGGCTGCCCTCGGCGCCCAGCCGCGGGTAGTTGTCGCGGACCATGGCCGCGCAGGAGGCGGAGGGGACCACGACGGCGTCGGCGCCCTCGAAGGTGCGCACGAAGCGCACGGCCAGGCGGCTCGCCGAGCGCCGGTAGCCGGTGTTGTAGTGCATCTGCCCGCAGCAGGTCTGGCCCTGGGGGAAGACCACCTCGTGCCCCAACCTCTCCAGGAGGCGCACGACCGCCCGCCCGGTGTCGGGGAAGAGTGTGTCGTTGACGCAGGTGATGAACAGCGCGATCCGCATGTGCCTCCTTCGTGTCCCGCCGACCGCCGCGCGCGTCCGGACCCGCCGGGTCGGCCCACGCGGCGCGCTGTCATGGCGGAACTGCTCGCCACGAGCCTGGGGTGGTCCGACCACTTTCGCATGTCAGGAAGCACCTGGGCAAGAAGAAGGGTGAAAAGGGGAGAAGTAGGGCAGGGCAAAGGCAGATTGGTATGATCTCTTGGTGAACGGTTGTGGCGCGAGCCACGCGAGCGTCTCCGTCGGCCCCGCTTCCGCCGGGCCGACGGACGGCTCGGACAGCCCGGACAGACTGGAGAGACCCGTGAGCGACCCCGACGGCGGGCGCACCCCCGTCACCCGGCGCGCCGCCGACCGGATCAAGGCGATGATCGCCGACGGACAGGTCGGACCGGGGGAGCGCCTGCCCACCGAACGCGACCTGTCCGCGCAGTTCGGGGTGTCCCGCAGCTCCATGCGCGAGGCCATCCGCTCCCTGACCACGCTCGGCGTCCTGGAGTCCCGCCACGGCGCGGGCGTCTACGTCACCGAGCTGCGCCCCTCCGACCTGCTGGAGACCTTCTCCGTCCTGGCCGAGGTCTCCCAGGGGCACACCCTCCTGGAGGTCCTCCAGGTGCGGCGCATGCTCGAACCCGCCGCCACCGCGCTGGCCGCCGCGCGCGCCGGCGCCGAGGACCTCGACCGCATCGGCGCCCTGCTGGAGCGGATCGAGGGCGGGGCCGACACCTTCTGCGCCGACACCGTCGCCGCCGACCTGGGCTTCCACCAGGCCATCGTGGCCAGCACCGGCAACGCCACCCTGGCCGCGATCAACGACGGCCTGTCCTCGCGCACCTTCAACGCCCGTGTCTGGGCGGGGCACCGGGAGGCGGGGCTCACCGCCAAACTGGGCGAGGACCACCTGCGCATCCACGAGGCCCTCGTGGCGCGCGACCCCGACGCCGCCCGGGCCGCCGCGACCGTGCACGTCCTGCGCGTGGAGCGCTGGCTCAGCGCCGACCTGGCGGACTGAGCGTCACCGGTCGCGGTCGCGGATCCTGTCGGCGAACTCCTCGGCCCGCAGCAGCCGCGCCAGGTCCGTGCGCCGGGCGGCCGGCGGGGGCTCCCCGCCGGACTCGGGCGCCTGTTCGGGAAGCTCCTGGTCCAGCTCCGCGTCGATGCCCAGGACGTCGTGGTCCTCGATCTCCTCGATCCGGTGCCCGTCCGGGAAGTACCGCAGGAACTCGGCCACCGCGGAGTCCTGGTCCGCGGCCCCCACGTCCGTGTCCGCGTCCACGTCGTCGTCGTAGCCGGGGTCCCAGGATCGCGTGTCGAACTCGTCGAAGCCTTCGGTTGACTCTGCCACCGGCGTCCCCCTCACGCTCGGTCCCTCACCTCGATCATGCCCGCTCGGGCCGGAGGGCGCCAGGGGCGGCCGGGGGCGCGGCGGACGCGCGACCGGGCGCGGTGACGCAGGGTAGGCTTTTGCGGCGCTGTCCGATATGTGAACGGAGTCCCCTCTGCCGTGCGCGAGCGCGTTCGAGCCATCGTCGACGCCCCCTGGTTCCAGGCCTGCGTCATCACCCTCATCCTCGTCAACGCCGTCATCCTCGGCGCGGAGACCTCACCCCGGGTGACGGACTCCTACGGCCGCCTCCTCCGCGCCGTCGACCTGACCATCCTGGCCCTGTTCGTCCTGGAGCTGGGAATGCGGATGTACGCCCACCGGCAGGCGTTCTTCCGCGACCCCTGGAGCTGGTTCGACCTGGTGATCGTCGGGGTCGCGCTGCTGCCCGCCTCCGGCCCCTTCTCGGTGCTGCGGGTCCTGCGTGTGCTGCGCGTGCTGCGCCTGCTGTCGGTGATACCGACCCTGCGCCACGTCGTCACGGGCCTGTTCCGCGCCCTCCCCGGCATGATGTCCATCCTGTTCCTGGTGATGCTGCTGCTGTACGTGTCGGCGGTCATGGCCACCGAGCTCTTCGCCGACGTCTCGCCGCAGTACTTCGACGACCTGCCCTCGTCGCTGTTCACCCTGTTCCAGATCGCCACCGCGGACGGCTGGGGCACCATCGCCAAGGACGTGATGGAGCACAAGCCGATGGCGTGGGTGTTCTTCGTGGTCTTCGTGCTGGTGTCCACGCTCGTGGCGCTCAACCTCTTCATCGCCGTGGCCGTGGAGGCCCTGGAGAAGGACGACGAGCACAGCGGCGGCGGTGGCCGGGGCGGCGCCTCCGCGGACCGCGCGGGCGGGGGCCCGGACGACGGCGGCCCCGACGGGGGACAGGCCGTGATCCTGGCCGAGCTGCGGGCACTGCGCGCGGAGGTGGCCGGGCTGCGGCGGGAGCGCGAACAGGAGGGCAGCGGCCTGCGCTGAAGGGCGCGCCGGAGGCCGCTGCCGCACCGCGCGGAAAAGTCCGGGACCGGGCCTGTGGACAACCGTGTGGTCCCCGCTTTTTGTGGAAGGCTGATGACCGGAAGCACAGCCGCACACCGCGGGCGGCGCGCGGACCGAGCGCCCGCGCCGCGCCGCCAGAGCACCGAATGACGAGGAGCCGCCGGATGTCTGCCAGTACACCTCTCCCGCGCGCTGAGGACACCGGAGAACGCGCCCACGCGGGCACCCCCCTGGACCAGCGCGACGAGTGGGCCGCGCTGCGCGAGCACCACGAGCGGTGGGGCTCCACCCGTCTGCGCGAGCTGTTCGCCGACGACCCCGGCCGGGCCGACCGGTACACGCTCGACGTCGGGGACCTGCACGTCGACTACTCCAAGAACCTCGTCACCGACGAGACCCTGCGCCTGCTCGCCGACCTGGCCGGGGCCACCCGGGTCGCCGACCTGCGCGACGCCATGCTGGGCGGCGAGCACGTCAACCTCACCGAGGACCGGGCCGTCCTGCACACCGCCCTGCGCGCGCCGCGCGGCCAGGTGGTCGACGCCGACGGGCATGACGTCGTCCCCGAGGTCCAGCGGGTCCTGGACCGGATGGCGCGGTTCGCCGACCGCGTCCGCGCCCGCGAGTGGCTCGGCCACACCGGCCGGCCGGTGCGCAGGATCGTCAACATCGGCATCGGCGGCTCCGACCTGGGGCCCGCCATGGCCTACGAGGCTCTGCGCCCCTACACCGACCGCGGGCTGGAGTTCCGGTTCGTCTCCAACGTGGACGGCGCCGACCTGCACGAGGCGCTCGTGGACGCCGACCCGGCCACGACGCTGTTCGTGGTCGCCTCCAAGACCTTCACCACGATCGAGACCATCACCAACGCCACCGAGGCCCGCTCCTGGCTGCTGGAGGGGCTGGGCCTGGGGGGCGACGGCGACGACGGCGCCATCGCCAAGCACTTCGTCGCCGTCTCCACCAACGGCGAGGAGGTCGCGAGGTTCGGCATCGACACCCAGAACATGTTCGAGTTCTGGGACTGGGTGGGCGGGCGCTACTCCTACGACTCCGCCATCGGCCTGTCCCTGATGGTGGCGGTGGGCCCCGAGCGGTTCCGGGAGATGCTCGCCGGTTTCCACCTGATGGACACCCACTTCGCGACGGCCCCCGTCGAGCGCAACCTGCCCTTCCTGCTGGGCCTGCTCGGCGTGTGGTACGGCAACTTCCTCGGCGCCGAGACCCACGCGGTGCTGCCCTACAGCCACCACATGTCCAGGTTCACCGACTACCTCCAGCAGCTCGACATGGAGTCCAACGGCAAGTCGGTGCAGCGCGACGGGCGCCCCGTCCGCTGGCGGACCGGCCCGGTGGTGTGGGGGACCCCGGGCACCAACGGCCAGCACGCCTACTTCCAGCTGCTGCACCAGGGCACCCGGTTCGTGCCCGCCGACCTCATCGGCTTCGCCAACCCGGCCCCCGACCTGCCCGGGCACCTGGTGCCCCAGCACGACCTGCTCATGGCCAACCTGTTCGCCCAGGGGCAGGCGCTGGCCTTCGGCCGGACCGCCGAGGAGGTCGCCGCCGAGGGCGTGTCCGCCGACCTGGTCCCGCACCGGACCTTCGAGGGCAACCGGCCCACGACGACCATCCTCGCCGACCGGCTCAGCCCGTCGGTGCTCGGGCAGCTGGTCGCCCTCTACGAGCACAAGGTGTTCGTCCAGGGCGCGGTGTGGAACATCAACTCCTTCGACCAGTGGGGCGTGCAGCTGGGCAAGGTGTTGGCCAAGCGGGTCGAGCCCGCCCTCACCGAGGGCGCCGACGTGTCCGGACTGGACGCCTCCACCTCCTCCCTGGTGCGGCGCTACCGGTCCATGCGCGGCAGGGGCTGACCGCTGCGGTGTGACCGGCGGCCCGCGCCGGTCGCACCGGCCCGCCCCCTCCCGCGGGCGGGGCGCCGGTCGCCCCGGCGCCGCCCGGCCCGCCCCGGAGGGGGCAGGCCCGCGCACACGGCCGGACGGGCAGCGGGGAGAAAGGGATGGAGGGCCTCCCCGGTCGGCCGGCCCGCGCGCACGCGGCCGGACACCCGCGTAATTCCTTTGCCCTCCCCGCCCCCGGCGGTTAGCCTGGGCGCAACATGCGTTTGTGACATCGAGACCGACGACCGCCGAGCGCGCGGGGCTCGCCCACAGTGGCTGGAGCCGGATCCCCGCTCGGCGTGCACCTCCATCCCCGGTGCGGTCTCGATGTCGACGACTCCTCGGTCGTCCCGGGACCGCGCCGCGCACGGTGGCCGGTACCGCGCATCGAGGCCCACCCCGAAACGAAGGGTGGTCCACTCCATGACCCTCGGCAACACGACCGGTGCCGCCTCCGGAGCCGCGCCGCGCACGGCCCCGGCCGGCCCGCCCCTGCTGCGCGCCCGCGACCTCGCCAGGTCCTACGGCGCGCACGTGGTGTTCGACGGCGTCGACATCGACGTCGCCCCCGGCCAGCGGCTCGGCCTGGTGGGGGAGAACGGCTCGGGCAAGTCCACCCTCCTGCGGCTGCTCGCCGGGCGGGAGGAGCCCGACGCCGGGCGGGTGGAGCGCCCCGCGGACACCGGGTTCCTGTACCAGGAACTGCCCCACGCCCCGGACACGACCCTGGCCCAGGTGGTCGACGAGGCCCTCGAACCGGCCCGGCGGGTGGAGCGGCGGCTGACCGCGAGCGCCGCGGCGCTGGACGGCTCGCCCGAGGACGGGCAGGCCCTGCGGGACTACTCCGAGGCGCTGGCCGAGGCCGAACTGCTGGAGGTGTGGGACGCCGAGCGCCGGGCCGAACTGGTGGTGTCGGGACTGGGCCTGGACGGTCTCGGCCCGGACCGGCCGGTGGGGCGGATGTCGGGCGGCCAGCGCGGGCGGCTGGGACTGGCGGCCCTGCTCATCCGCCGCCCGCGCGCCCTGCTGCTGGACGAGCCCACCAACCACCTGGACGACCAGGCGCTGGAGTTCCTGGAGGGACACCTGCGGGGACTGCCCGGAGCGGTGGTGCTGGCCAGCCACGACCGGGTGTTCCTGGACGCGGTGTGCACCGGCCTGCTCGACCTGGACCCGGCCGTGGACGGTCCCACCTACTACGGCGGCGCCTACTCCTTCTACCTGCGGGAGAAGCAGCTGGAGCGCGAACGATGGGAGCAGCGCTACCGCGACGAGCAGGACACCCTCAAGGGCCTGCGCGAGGCGGTGCGCACCACCTCCCGGCAGGTCTCGCACAACCGCGCTCCGAGGGACAACGACAAGATGGGTTACGACTTCCTGGGCGGGCGCGTGGACAAGCAGGTCTCGCGCCGGGTGCGCAACGCCCGGGGCAGGTTGGAGGAGCTGGAGCGCGACCAGGTGCGCAAACCGCCCAGGCCGCTGGAGTTCACCGCCTCGCTGACCCGCGATCCGGGCACGGCCGACGGCCAGGTGATCACCCTGCGCGACCTGGTCGTGCCGGGCCGGTTGCGCCTGGACCACCTGGACGTGCCCTCGGACGGGCGCCTGCTGGTCACCGGTCCCAACGGCGCGGGCAAGTCCACGCTGCTGTACGCCCTCGGGCACCGGCTGCGCCCGGCGTCGGGCCAGGTGCTGTGGCGGCGCGGGGCCGCGGTCGCCCTGCTGGAGCAGGACGTGGTCTTTCCCGACCCCGAGCGGACCCCGCGTGAGCTCTACGAGGGGCTCAACGGCGCCCTGCCCGGCGCTCCCCGCCTGACCGACCTGGGCCTGGTCGCCCCGCGCGACCTGGACCGGCCGGTGGGCAGGCTCAGCGTGGGGCAGCGGCGCCGCCTGGCGCTGGCGATGCTGGTGGGGCACGCGCCGGACGTGCTGCTGCTGGACGAGCCGACCAACCACCTGTCCCTGGCGCTGGCCGAGGAACTGGAGGAGGCGCTGGGCACCGCCCCCGGCGCGGTGGTGGTGGCCTCGCACGACCGGTGGCTGCGCCGCAACTGGGCCTGGTCGGAGCTGAGGCTGGCCGACGGCGCCGTGGTCGGGGAGGACACCGCCTGAGGCCGCCAGGCCGTTCCCGGGCCGCCGTCCGGGAACGGCCGGGCCAGCGGCCCGGCGCCGTTCGGGCCGCCCGGCGCGGAGGCTGGAAACCCTCACACGGCTCGTGCATACTCTGCGTATCCAGAGATAAGCATAGAGTCACACCAACTGGCGGGGGTGCACGTGTCCGTGCCGATGGACGCGCCCGAGTCGTCCCAGCGCGCCGACCCCGAGGCGGCGGCCTCCGGGGAGCGCGGGGCGGCGAACAGGTCCCTGCGCCAGATCGCCTGGCAGCGCTTCCGCAGGGACCGCCTCGGCATGGCCGGGGGAGTGGTCGTCCTCCTGCTGATCCTGGTCGCGCTCTTCGCGCCCCTGCTCAGCTCGTGGTTCGGCTACCCGCCCAACCAGTTCCACCAGGACCTGATCGATCCGCTCACCGGCGGCGTCCTGCGCGACCCCGCCGACCCCTCCCTGGGGATCGACCCCTGGGGCGGGATCAGCGCCGACCACCTGCTCGGGGTGGAACCCGTCAACGGGCGCGACCTGTTCAGCCGCATCGTCCACGGCGCCCGCACCTCCCTGCTGGTCGCCACGGTCGCCACCCTGGTGTGCGTGGTCATCGGCACCGTCCTCGGCATGGTCGCCGGGTACTTCGGCGGCTGGGTCGACACGGTCATCAGCCGGGCCATGGACATCTTCCTGGCCTTCCCGCTGCTGCTCTTCGCCATCGCCCTGGTCGGCGTCATCCCCGACGGCTCCTTCGGCCTGAGCGGCAACGGCCTGCGCATCGGCGTGCTGGTCTTCATCATCGGGTTCTTCAACTGGCCCTACATCGGCCGTATCGTGCGCGGGCAGACCCTGACCCTCAGGGAACGCGAGTTCGTGGAGGCCTCCCGCAGCCTCGGCGCGGGCAGCGCCCACATCGTCTTCCGCGAGATCCTGCCCAACCTCGTCACGCCGATCCTGGTCTACTCCACGCTGCTCATCCCCACGAACATCCTGTTCGAGGCGGCCCTGAGCTTCCTGGGCGTGGGCATCAACCCGCCCATGGCCACCTGGGGCGGCATGCTCGACAACGCCCTGCGCTTCTACACCATCGCGCCGCACTTCGTGCTGATCCCCGGGTTGGCCATCTTCGTCACCGTCCTGGCCTTCAACCTCTTCGGCGACGGGCTGCGCGACGCCTTCGATCCCCGCTCCTCCGACTGACGGGCCGGGCCCGTCGCGTGTCCCGGGCCGGGCACCGGCCCCAGCAGCCCATCCGACCAGGAGGCAAGGTTGACCACCGACCATCACACAGGCGCGGCGCCCCTCCGGCGCCGCGGACCCCGCCGGGCGACCGCGGTCCTGGCCGCGGGCACGGCCGCGGCACTGCTGCTGGCCGCCTGCGGCGGTGCGGGCGGCGGCGGGGGCGGCGGCCGGGTCGACGCCGAGTTCAACCAGGGCGAGGCCGAGGTGGTCAACCCCTCCGACCAGGCCGGCGGCACCCTGCGCTACGCCCTCTCCTCGGACTTCGACTCGCCCGACCCCGGCAACACCTACTACGCGTTCAGCTGGAACTTCAGCCGCTACTACGCGCGCACCCTGCTCACCTACGTCGGGGCGCCCGGCGAGGAGGGCACCGAGCTCCAGCCCGACCTGGCCGCGGCGATGCCCGAGCCCAACGAGGACCTCACCGAGTGGACGGTGCCGATCAAGCAGGGGCTGCGCTACGAGGACGGCTCCGAGATCACCGCGCCCGACATCGAGTACGCCGTCGCGCGCAGCAACTTCGGCGACCAGGCGCTGCCCAACGGCCCCAAGTACTTCCAGGACCTGCTGGCCGACAGCGAGGACTACGAGGGCCCCTACGCCGACGAGGGCGACCCCCTGGCCGGGTTCGGCGGGATCGAGACCCCCGACGACCACACCCTGGTCTTCCACCTCAAGGAGCCGTTCGCCGAGTTCCCGTACCTGCTCATCCAGCCGCAGACCGCACCGGTGCCGCCCGAGGCCGACCGCGGTGAGCAGTACCAGAGCCGCGTCGTCTCCTCCGGGCCCTACAAGTTCGACGGCGAGTACCGGCCCGGCGTCTCCCTGAACCTGGTGCGCAACGACCAGTGGGACCCCGCCACCGATCCGACCCGCGAGGCGCTGCCGGACCGGGTCGAGGTCCAGCTGGGGGTGGAGCAGAACGAGATCGACCAGCGCCTGACCAACGGCGACCTGGACGTCGACCTCGCCGGGGCCGGGGTGGGGCCCGCGATGCGGGGCACCCTGCTCACCGACGAGGAGCGCAGGAACAGCGTCGACAACCCGCAGAGCAACACCCTGCGCTACGTCAACGTCAGCACCGTCCTGGAACCCCTGGACGACCTGGCCTGCCGCGAGGCGGTCATGTACGCGGCCGACCGCGACGCCCTGCAGCGGGCCTGGGGCGGCGACAGCGGCGGCGACATCGCCACCCAGATCATGCCCGCGTCGCTGTCGGGCGCCGACCCGGACATCGACCTGTACCCCTCCCCGGACGGCCAGGGCGACCTGGACGCGGCCCGGCGGAAGCTGGAGGAGTGCGGCGAGCCCGACGGGTTCTCCACCTCCATCGGCGTCCGGGCCGACCGGCCCTCCGACGTGAGCACCGCCGAGGCGCTCCAGCAGGCCCTGACCCGTGTGGGCATCGAGACGCGGATCAAGCAGTACCCGTCGGACACCTACACCAACACCCAGGCCGGGTCCCCCTCCTTCGTGGAGGACAACGACCTGGGCCTGACCGTGTACGGGTGGGCCCCGGACTGGGCGAGCGGCTACGGGTTCATGAGCAAGATCCTGGACGGCGACGCCATCCGGGACGCGGGCAACGCCAACATCTCGGAGCTGGACGACGACCGGATCAACGCCTGGTTCGACGAGGTCGTCACCCTGGAGGACCCCGAGGAGCGCGCCTCGGTCTACACGCGGATCGACCGGCGGGCGATGGAGCAGGCGGCGATCCTTCCCGCGGTGTTCGAGCGGACGGTGCTGTACCGCCCGGCGAACCTGACCAACGTGTACTACCACTCGGGCTACTCCATGTACGACTACATGGCCTTGGGAACGACGCGGGAGTGAGAAACGTCAGGTCGAGCACGGTACAGCGCGGGCCGACAGGTCCCCTCTACCCCCTGTGGGGCGACTGTGGGGCAAAACCAGAGGCCTGTCGACCCGTTTCGTGCGCCTTCGGAACGCGGACCCGGTACCGGCACAGCCGGGCGGGATGAGCGGCAAAGGGGGCGTCCGGCCGTGCGGGGACTTAGGGCGTCCGCCAGTAGGTCATCGCAGGCGTGGGCTGGAGGGCCTGGTATCCCACCGGTAGAGATACCAGGCCCGACGGATCAGACTGCGAACGGTGATGATCGCTGAGGCCAGGCAGAGGTAGAACTCCACGCACGCCCGGCGGCGTTCGGTGCACCGGGCCAGCTTGCCGAAGTCGTTCATCCACGCGTTGGTGCGCTCGACCACCCAGCGTCCGCCTGTGTGGATCGGGACCTTGGCACCGCGCGGGACGATTCTCGCGCTGATACCCCGCTCGGCCAGGTGCTCGTGGACCCACCGGTAGTCATAGCCCGCGTCCAGGCTCAAAGCGGGGTGCTCGGGCAGCGGGCCCAGCGCCTTGGCCAAGTCGTCGTAGCCGTCCAGGGTGGCCGGGAGCAGGGTGTGGTCGCGGATGTTGGCCGGCGCCGGGTGGGTGATGAGCGGGATGCCGTAGGCGTCGGTGAGCTGGGAGCGTTTGAGGCCCTGCTTGCCCCGGTCCACGGGGCTCCTGCCCGCGCACTCACCGCCTGAGGGGGCTTTGGTCTGGCAGCCGTCCGCGCGCAGGTGTTCCAGGTCCAGGCCGACCATGCGGTCGTAGGCGTCCAGGGCCGCGTGATGCAGGGCTTGGCCCATGCCGTGGGTGATCCACTCGTCGCGGCGTCGGCGCAGGGTGGTGGCCGAGCAGGTGGCATCGGCCGCGCGTTCGTAGCTTGTGCCGCAGACCAGGACCCAGATGAGTTTGTCGAAGACCACGTGGTCGGGGATGCGGGGGTTGTGGCAGCCCAGGGGGTGGGTGTTGGTACGTGGGGGTAGTTGGGCGAGGAACTCCTCGCGCAGGGGTTCGATGATGCAGGATGGGATAGCGGGCACGGTACCTCCCGGTCGCGAAGCGTAAGCAACTCCACGATCGCGGTACCGTGCCCGTCTGTGTGCGCACACCAGCAGAATCCACCTACTGGCGGACGCCCT
>NYMS01000063.1 GCA_002529455.1 Glycomyces fuscus | reverse complement strand
GGTGTTCCAGAGGCTGTCGGTCAGGTCGTAGGCCAGGAAGAACCAGACCTGGCGGTAGTCGCGGATGCCGTTGTCGCCCCAGGAGGTGGCGAAGGCGTCGATCATGGCCAGGCCGCGCCCGGACTCGGCGGCCGGGTCCAGCCCGTGGGGGTTGGGAGCCAGGTGGCGGCGCTGGCCGAGAGCGGTCGTCCTGCCGTCGCGTGCTCCCTGGTCGCGGCAGGTCAGGCGCAGGCCGGTGCGGGTGCGCTGGCAGGTCAGGGTGTAGACGCCGAAGGGCTGGCCCGAGCGGGAGTGGCGCAGGGCGTTGTTGGCCAGTTCGCTGCCCAGGAGAGTGAACAGGTAGCGGTAGTCGCGGTCGCGTTCGGCGGCGCAGGTGTCCAGGAACGCGCGCACCAGTGGCATGTACTGGGCCGATCCGCCGAAGTCGTAGCGGCGCGTCTTGTAGTGGGCGCGGTCGGCCCGGCCGGTGAAGTAGTGGCGGCACCGGGGCGGAACCAGCTCAGCGAGCGGAACGGTCACCTCGGGCAGCGCGGGCATGGGTGCGGTTGCGGGCATGACGAACAGACTCCTCGCACGTGTGGAGCGACAACGGGGGTTCGGCGTGCCCGCAGGGGCGAGACCTTCGCGTTTCCCCGGTACAGGGAAGGGGCACGGCGTAGCCTGACCAACAGAGACTCTGTGTAGCAACCCGGTCACTGGCTACATCTTCAAGTTAATAGTGAATCTCACTCATGTCAACGTTGAGATGAGAGATTCACCAGGAAAGAGCTACACTGTCACCATGCAGCGTCCTCATAGCCCCACCCTCCGCCGTCGACGCTTGTCCGCCGAACTCAAGCGCGCCCGCAGCAACGCGAACCTGACCACCACTCAAGTGGTGAAGTCGCTCAAGTGGGCCGCTGGCAAGCTGAGCAAGATCGAAACCGCTGAGACGCAGACGATCAAGGCCGACGATCTCGACAAGATGTTGGACCTGTACCAGGTCACTGACACCCGCAAGCGCGAAGCTCTGCACGCGCTGGCCAGGGATGCCAAAGTCCGAGGGTGGTGGTCGAATTACAAGGAGGTGTTCGGTCCTCAGTCGCTCCCGGACTTCGAGGCGGAGGCATCCGCCATCCGTACCTTCGAGTCCTCCGTGATCCCCGGGCTGCTACAGACGCCCGAGTACGCCATGGCTGTCTTTGAAGGCGGCCGGTATACCGGCGCCGAAGAGATCGAACGTCGCACTCAAGCACGTATGGAACGCCGGGAGATCTTGACCCGCTTCAACCCGGCCAAGTTCCGTGTGGTCCTCGATGAGGCAGCGCTACGTCGCTTCATGGGCGGCCGTGAGATCATGGCTGAGCAGATGCGCCACCTGCTCTACATGGCCAAACTCCCCAACATCGACCTTCAGGTCCTACCGTTTTCTGCTGGGTCACATGCGGCGCTTGTTGCTCCCTTCAGCATCTTGGAGTTCCCAGATCCGTTGGACCTGCCCATCGTGTTCGTGGACACCGCCACAGACGGCCTTTTCCTGGAGGAACCAGAAGAGGTCGAGCAGCATACTGTTACCTACAGCGATGTCCAGGGTTCAGCGCTGAGCACCGCACAGTCAGCAAGGTTCATCACTGACGTCCTGAAATCCCTAGAGAGCGAATGATGATCAACGATCTGGTGTTCCGGAAGAGCAGCTACAGCGGCCAGAGCCAGAACTGCGTGGAGGTCGCCGACCTGCCCCACGGCTCTGCCGTCCGGGACTCCAAGAACCCGGCCGAGGGCCACCTCCCCTTCCCCGCCGCCGAGTGGGACGCCTTCCTCACCGTCGCCCGCAGCTGACGGCTGACCCCGCAAGACCACGTGGGCCCCGGCACCTGGTGAGACTCCAGGTGCCGGGGCCCACTCACATCCCACGTCCCTTACAGCAGCGCGCCCGGGGGTTTGAACAGGCCCCCGTCCTCGAAAGCGTCGCCCTCGGCCTTCCCTGCCATCTCCGCCTTCTCGGCCTCGGTGGCCAGCTCAGCCGCGTTCGGGGGCAGGAACCGGCTCGGCTCCCCGTGCCAGGACACCACCAGGGAGTCCCGGGCCCTTGTGGCCGCCACGAACAGCAGTGAACGCGCCTGCTGCATCTCCTTGCGGTAGCGCGGCCCGTCGCTGTCCCTGTACCGCTCCAGGTGGGCGGCGGGCACCAGACCGTCGGTGATACCGGCGATGAGCACGTGCTGGTACTCCAACCCCTTGTACCGGTGCAGGGTGCCCACGTGCACCGACTCCTCCTTGCCGGGCGGCGGCCCCTCCGGGCCCAGGGAGGCGGCGCTGATCCCGGCCCGGACCAGTTCCCGCTCCACCTCGCCGACCATGTCGCGGGTGGGCACGGCCACCGCGATGGAGGACACCCTCTCCTCCGCATCCGAGCGCTTCCGAATGGCCCGGATCCGGCCCACGAGGGCCTGTATCTCGGCCTCCCAGGTGTCGGCTCCGCGGAAGGCCGGCCGGGGACCGCGCAGCACCGACCGGTAGCCCCGCAGGGTGTCGGTGCCCTCGTCCAGGTCGTCCCAGGTCTCCTCCCCCAGCAGTCCCAGCGCCGAGCCCAGGATCTCCCGGGTGGTGCGGTAGCTGAGGGTCAGGCGGGAGGCGCGGCCGACGATGTTGATGCCCAGGCTGCCCAGGGACACCTGGTTTCCGTAGATGCGCTGGTGGGTGTCGCCCACCAGGAAGATGTCGTCGTCCTTGTGGTCGACCATCGCGCGCAGCAGCGTCCAGTGGGCGGGGTTGAGGTCCTGGGCCTCGTCCACGACCACGTGCTCGTAGCGGAAGCGCAGGCTGGCGAAGGACTGGTCCTGGTGGTGCAGCATCGGACCGCCGTGCCTGGCCTCGCGCTCGCGGTTGGCGCGGATCTTGGCGGCCCGGTCCCCCTCCACCCGGGCGGCGGCCTCGGCGACCTGGCGGAAGGTCCACACGCCCCTCTCCTCCAGGCGCATGGTGAAGCGCTCCACGAGCTGCCAGACCTCGGCGCGCTGGGCGCGGCTGATGCGCTGCCCGCGCCCGGCCCGGCGGGCCCGGAAGTACTCGGCGCGGCTGCGCACGCTCTGGCCCAGGATCACCTGGCTCCACTCGCTGTTGAGGAAGTCGGCGTCCCAGTTCTGCTCGCCGAGCTCGACGAGCATGTCCTCCCACTCGCGGGCGGCCTGCTGGTCGTTGATGGTGCGGCGGCGCTGTCTGCCCTGGCCGCTCTCGCTGACGATCCTGGAGGCGAGCTGGTCGATGTTGACGATGTCGACCCGGTCCAGGAGTTCCTGCCCGCCCAGGTCCAGCATGCGGCGGCGCAGGTCGGCGGCGAGGTTCTTGTTGAAGGTGGTCAGCAGCACGGGCTTGGTGAAGCCCTTCGGCAGCCGCTCGACCAGGTACTTCACCCGGTGCAGGGCGACGATGGTCTTGCCCGTGCCGGGGCCGCCGCTCACGCGCGCCGGGCCCTTGTACACGCGGTTGACGAGCTTGCGCTGGGTGGGGTGCAGGAACACCTTCCACGCGGCGAAGTCGTCCTCCAGGACCTGCTGGAGTTCGGTGTCGGAGGTGGTGACCCGGGTGGCGGGACGCGCCAGGGCCGCGGCGTAGTCGGTGGTGTCGACGGGTTCGGGGGCGACGACCGGACGGGTGACCTCCTCCATCACCTCGTCGAAGTCGCGCCCGTCGGCGAGGGCGAGCAGGACCTCCTCGGTGTGGCGGGGGGCGTACTCGACCAGGCCGAGAAGCCTGCTCTCGGAGGTGATCGTCAGCGCGAGGGAGATGAGTCCGTCGGCCACGCCCAGTTCGCGCAGCTGTTCCTCGCTGTAGTCGGCCAGGAGGGGACGGGGGGCCGTGTCGGCCGGTTGTGCCGCCTCGCCCGCCTCGACCGGCTCGGCGGGGGCTGCCGGCTCCGGTGCCGGTGGTGCCGAGGCCTCCTGGGCGGCGGCCGGGAGCGTCTCCTCCTCGGGAGCGCTCGCCTCGGCCGAGGCGACCACGTCGAAGATCTCCAGGGCGCCGGTCACCGCGTTGATCTCGAAGCGGAACCGGTCCAGGTGCTCGTAGACCTCCCCGCGCGGGCGCAGGGCGACGAGGATGTAGTCCTGGTTGCCGACGTGGAACAGGATCACCCGGTAGTCCTGGATGAGCCTGGCGGAGAAGAGCCGGTCGTGCCCCTTGAGCGCCTTGAAGTGCAGCCCCGGGGCCGTGGGGTTCTCCCGGAACTTGTACTGGAAGTCGTAGAGCGCCCCCTTGACGTTGCGGGGGAGCTTGCGGATCTCCTTGTCGGCCTTGTCCAGCAGCCTCAGCGTGGCCTTGTCCTGCACGCTCATCCCTTCACCGTCGTCGTGTCGTCGTCGCCCCTGCCGGAGCCCGCGCCACCGTCACCGTCGTCGTCACCGGTCAGTATCCGCACCAGCTCCGACACATCCCACTGGCCCGCCTCGCGCACGTGCCAGCCCGCCTCGGTGTAGGCCGCCTCTCCGCGGGCCCGGTCCTCGGCGTTGCCGATCAGCTCGGCGGACAGCAGCACGGCCACCTTCCGCTCGGGCCAGGCCAGTTCGGCGGGCCACAATCCCGGTCCTTCGAGTTCGTAGCCCGCCTCCGGGGCGGGGACGCCGCGCCGGGCCAGTTCCCCCGCCAGGGTGACCAGGCCGGGCTCGTCGGGTTCCATCAGGTCCCTGACCTGGTCCCAGGCGGGGTCGACGGTGACCTCCACGGTGTGGGCGCCGTCGGCGGGGGCGTCCGCCCCGCGCCCGGTGGTGGAGGGGTCCGCGGCCGGCTCGGCGGCGGTGACGGCCAGGGTGGCCAGCCCCAGCTCCAGACCGCTCTCCTGGAGGCGGGTGCTGACGAGGGTGTCTCCGAACAGCTCCTCGGCCTCGGTCGGGTCCAGAGGCCGGCGGGCGAGACTGTCGTCGAGCCCGTCGCCGCCCACGGCCGAGAGCACGGTGGCGTCGAGGGTGTCCAGGGTGCTGATGGCGAACTGCCCGGCGTCGCCGCCCTCGCGGGTGAGGAACTGCACGAGGTTGCCCCAGTACAGCCAGGACTTCCAGCGGCGCCGGTGCGCGTCGGGGTCGGTGGTCAGCGCCTCGTCGCGGTCGTCGAGGACCGTGAAGGCGCTGATGGTCTCCTCGGCCCTGTTGGCGACCAGGACCACCCGGCACCCGGCGTCGTCGGTGGCCCGGATGAGCACGCAGCCCTGGCCCGGGATCCGCTTCGGCAGGGGGTCGCCGCGCAGGGCCGGGGCCACGTGCGGGGTGAGCTCGACCGCCCCGCCCCCGGCGTGCTCCACCCCGGTGGTGCGCATGGTCCCGGTGACGGCGGCCGTGGCCCTCTGGGCCCAGGCCTTGGGGTCGGGGTCGCCGAGGTAGGAGAACAGCATCCGGGAGGGGCTGTTCCAGACCGTCTCGTCGAGGTTCCTGGGGTCGCCTCCCTGAGCACGGTAGCTCCCTTGGGCCTGCATGCGTGCGTTGGGCCCGTAGGGCACCCAGGCCGGGTGCGCGACCTTCTTGCCGTCCAGGTGGTCCAGGTCGTCCCAGTTGAGCTGGAAGACCGTGATGCCGTGGGCGCGCAGCCGGGCGCGCTTGTCGGCGTCGTCGGCGATCCGGTTGTGCTCGGGCGAGGCGTGGTAGGTGTAGCCGTCCAGGTAGAGGGCGACCTGGTCGCCGCCGGTGTCCAGGCGGCGGAAGACCACGTCGGGGCGAGTGCCCTTGATCGTGTTCTGGAACAGCACCTCCCAGCCGATGACGCCGCCGCCGGGGCCGATCAGGCGCAGGACCGCGCTGCGGCGGCCGTTGACCCTGCCGCCCAGTTCGAGGGAACGGCCCGAGTCGGGGGCCTTGGCCCAGCGCTGGAGCGCCTGGAGGAAGCGGGCCTCCAGCTCGCTCTCGACCTGGTCCCACAGGGAGATGTCGTCGGTGCGGGCGACGCTGTCGGTCTGCCAGTCCTCCAGCAGGTCCTCCAGCATCTCCTGGGCCAGCAGCCGGTCGGCGTGCGGGAACTCGCGGTCGCTGACGTGGGCGAGCAGGCAGCGGTGGCAGGCGGCCCGGCCCTCCTGGTCCTTGCAGGAGCAGTCCGCGACGACCTGGTGGGCCGCGGTGAGGACCTCGCGGATGCCCTCGTGTCCGGAGCGGGGGTTGAGGTAGCCGCTGCCGCCGGGCAGGGTGTCGTGGATGACCAGGTAGCGGCGGCGGTGGCCGGTCTGCTCGTCGGGCATGGTGGCCACGGTGGCGGCCAGGTGGTCCAGGGCTCCGCCGTAGACGCGGGCGAACCCGGCCATGAGCGCGGCCTTGAAGCTGACGATGCGCTCGGCGGTGTGCACGGTGGCCACGGGCAGCAGGATGCGCAGCGCCTCGGTGCGCAGCGTGTGCGCGAGCACGATCCGCTCGTGCTCGACCTCGTCGCCGCGCCGCTGCGGGCACCAGGGGCGGTGGTAGCCGGGCCTGGCGTCGTAGGAGCTGCCGAGCAGGCTGCTGGTGGCGTTCACGGCCTCGTCGGCGGTGGCGCCGCCGCAGGCGCGGCAGACCTGGAACGGGGTCGGGGTGACCTCGCTTCCGGCGAAGGTGACCGTGGCGGGCCGGTTCATGCGCAGCGCGCCGAGGTTGAAGCGGCGGATGACCGCCTCGCGGGTGAACTCCACGCCGAACACCCGCCCGGAGTGGCGCCAGGCCCCGGGCGCGATCGCGTCCTCGGGGATGTCCACGGCCGTGGCGGTCTCGTAGAAGACGCGCTGGCGCTCGTCGTGCTCGTCGCGGATCAGGGCGTCCTCGCGGCGGTCGCGGGCGTACACCCGGGTGGGCTCCAGGACCCGGTACAGGCTGCTGCGGTCGGCGATGACGGTGTTGTCGCAGCGGGGGCAGGGGGAGGTGTCCGCGGCGGCGTTGTCGGTGCGCACGTACCCGCAGCCGGGGCAGACCCGCCAGTCCCGCCAGGCCGGGCGGGTCATGGAGCCGATGTCGAGCCCGTCCACGGTGTGCCGGTAGCCGCGCACGTAGTAGTGGTTGCCGGGGGCGAACTCGGTGAGGGCGCGCGCGGCGGGGCGCTTGTACTCGCGCACCTCGGTGCGGAAGTCGCGGTCGCCCTCGGCGCTGCGCTCCTCCCAGGTGAGGGTGGCCTCCAGCTCGGTCGCGCCGTCCACGAGCGAGTAGTTGGGCAGCACGCCCAGGTCGACCAGGGCTCCGTGGGCGCTGGTGCGGCCGATCTCGCCGATGCGCTTGCGCACGGCGGTGCGCTCGGCCTGGAGGGCCCGCTTGCGGCGCTTCTGCTCCTTGTCGGAGTCGAGCAGGGCGTCGATGGAGCGGGTGACGGTCTCCACGCGCTCGCGCAGGTCGTTCAGGCGCGCGGCCCAGACCTCCTCGGCCCTGGTGACGGTCTCCTCCAGGCCCGCGGTGGCGTAGTGGCGCAGCTGGGCGGCGGCATCGGGGTCCACCTCGGCCCCGGCGCCGTCGAACAGGCCGAGGAAGCCCGTGACCAGCCGGTCCCCGGAGGCCAGGGCGCTCTCGGTGAAGCCGCGCAGCCAGCCCAGGTCGCCGAACAGGTCGGCGGCGCGTCCGGGCAGCGCGGGGACGCCGGTCAGCTCGCCGCGCGCGGCCAGGTCGAGCAGGTGGGCGGCGTACTGGCGGCGCAGGATCTCCACCGCCGAGGGGAAGCTGCCGGGCGGGGCGATCTGCCCGGCGATCATGTCCAGGGGCTCCTCCAGGTAGTACCGCTCGCGGGCGCGGCGGCCGACCAGGGTGAGCAGGAAGGCGTTGCCCGAGCGGCGTCCGGCCCGGCCGGCGCGCTGGACGTAGTTGGCCGGTCCGGTGGGCAGCGAGCCCAGCAGGACGGCGGACAGGGCGCCGATGTCGATGCCCAGTTCCAGGGTGGGGGTGGCCGACAGGACGTTGGGGTCGGTGTAGCGGGTGCCGCGCTTGAAGGAGTCCTCCACGCGCTCGCGCTGGGCGCGGGTGAGCTGGCCGGTGTGCTCGGCGGTGGTGATCCGGAAGGGCTGGGCCTCCAGGTAGAGGCGGCGGTAGTAGTCGTCGGTGAAGCGGCGGTCCTCGTCGACGGTGAGGCGGCCGGTGCACCGGTAGCGGGGGCAGGCCGCGGCCTCCCAGTCGGCGCCGTGGTCGGGGTGGACGGTCTGGCGCCAGTTGCACACGTGGCAGCGCAGGCCGCCGGTGACGACGGCGTCCCCCTCGGTCAGCTTCCGGACCTGGACGTGCCCGGGGGTGAGGCCGTAGACGCGGGTGGAGCCGTCGGCGGCGGTGGTGCGGGTGAGGACGCCCTCGTCGTGCAGCACGTCCAGGAGGCGCCCCAGGTAGCGGGGCACGGTGTCGGCCTTGACCTGGAGACAGCGCACGGTCCAGTCCTGGTACCAGGTGCCGCTTCCGGCGATGGAGTCGAACTCGCTGCGTTCCTTGCGCTGGTCGGTGACGAAGCGCGGCGCGGGCAGGCCGGAGCCGCCCCGGGGCTTGGGGAAGGCGGGCATGCCGTCGGGGCGCTGGCCCCAGATGGTGCCGAAGCGCCTGGTGCCCGCGTTGTGGACCCAGGGGTCGAGCCAGTGGTGGCCGATGCCGCCCCGGGTGCGCACGCGCTCCAGCAGGCCGCGCACGTACCCCCGGAAGACGGACAGGTCGAGGCGCTCGCCGAGCTGGTCTCCGCTGTGCTGGAGGATGTCGCGGGCCAGCGCGGCGATGCGGTCGGGCTCGTCCAGGCGGATCTGGGCGGCGGCGGTGCGGGTCAGCTCCAGGGTGCGGCCCTGGCGGGAGCGCAGCCCGAACTCCAGCACGGCGGTGAAGGCCAGGCGCTCGCCGACCAGGTCCCACTCGCGGGTGCCGCCGCCGCTCTCCCCCGCCAGCAGCCGGTCGATGCCGGGCAGGTCGTGCATGTCCGGCGGGACCACGCACGCCAGGTAGGCGGGGTCCTCGGCGTGCTCGACGGTGTCGGCGATGAGGTCGTTGAGGTCGATGGGCGAGCCGTCGGCGGGCAGGCGGGAGGCCAGCAGGGCGCGCGCGGAGAAGGTGTAGGAGCGGTTGGAGACGAACCCGGCCCGGTGGGCGGCGTCCTGCACCGAGTCGCTGAACATCAGCGTCTTGGGGACCTCGCCGTCGTGGGCGAGCTGCCCGCCGGTGAACAGCTCGGTGACGGCCACCGAGGCGAGCGCGGCCAGGCCCGACCCCAGGAAGCGGGTGCCCTGGTCGGCGTCGCAGGCCGGGCAGCGGTCGTTCTCGGCGGCCCGGAAGGACTCCTTGGTGTGGCCGAGGTCGGCGAGGACGAACACCCCGTCGAGCTGCCCGGTCTCGTGTTTGGTGATGTCGGCGGCGTCCACGGGGCGCAGGTGCGTGCCCGCGGCGTTGAGCACCAGGGTTCCGGCTGGGCGCTCCTTGGCCTCGGCGCGACTGGCCCGGATGAGGGGACGTACGTACTTCTTGCTGGAGATGGCGCCCCGGTAGACCTTGTCGGGGTCGGTGACCAGGTCCGAGGGCGAGGACTCCGGCGAGATGGCGGCCCAGCCCGAGCGTCCGCAGTGGCGGCAGTACACGGCGGGCAGGTTGGCGCGGCCGAGGTTGGCATTGGTGGTCTCCGCGCCCAGGGCGGGCAGGGTCTCTCCGTGCCAGGCGAAGGAGGGCCTGTCGGCGACGGCGCGCAGGAGGCGGGAGACCGAGCGGACCCACAGGTGGGTCTCGACGGTGACCAGGGGGCGGTCGGGTCCGTCCTCGGGGGCGTCGGGGTCGCGGGCGGTGGAGAGCAGGGCCACGTAGCGGGCCAGGGCCTCGGCGGCGTGCTCGGGGGCGCTGCTCAGCGCGCGGCCCCAGGCGTAGGCGCCGCGGTCGGGGATCTCCTCCAGGACCCTGTCCATGGGGGCGACCGTGCCGTCGAGGATGTGCAGGACGGCCTTGGTGAGGATGTGTGTGCGCAGGACGGCGCCGAGTTCACGCGGGGTGAGGTCGTCGCGGTCGGTGAAGGCGGCCATGATGCGGCCCATGGCGGTGGGGTCGCTGTGCGGGTCGCGGATGCGCGCGACCACGACCGGGTCGGGGACCGGCAGCTCGTAGTCCAGCTTGTCCATGAACTCGTCGACGGCCAGCCGGTCCTCTCCCACCACGGAGTCGGGGCCGAACTCGGTGGCGAAGACGGTGGCGGCGACCTCGCGGATGCGGTCGGCCGGGGTGGGGGTGTCGCTGCCGGGGGTGCCGGGGCTGCTAGCGGTGCTGGCGCCGTCCTTGCCGTCCTGGCCGAGGGTGGCGCTGGTGGCTACTGGGCAGATGTCGCCCAGCGGGCGGCCCGGCCGGGCATTGCCGGTGGCGGAGGACAGGCGGCGCAGCAGCATGGCCACGTCGGTGCCCTGGGCGCCGTCGTAGGTGTGGAACTCGTCCACGACGACGTAGGTGAGGGCGGAGTCCTTCCAGAGGGAAAGGTCCTGCTCGCGCTGGAGGAGCAGGTCCAGCATCTTGTAGTTGGTGATGAGGATGTCGGGGCGCTGGCGGCGGATCTGCGCGCGGGCGGTGGTCACGCGCGGGTACCCGGTCTCGGGGGTGTCGCCGATGTAGAGGCCGGCGGTGACCTGGGACAGGGCCGGGTCGGAGAGGTACTCGTTGAGGCGCTGGGCCTGGTCGGTGGCCAGGGCGTTCATGGGGTAGAGCAGGACGGCCTTGATGCCGGTGTTCCCGGCGGCGCGCTCGCGGCGGCAGTGGTCCAGGAGGGGGATGAGGAAGGACTCGGTCTTGCCGGAGCCGGTGCCGGTGGTGATGAGGGTGGGCTGGGCGGGGCCGTGGAGGGTGGACAGGCGCTGGAAGGCCTTGGCCTGGTGGAGGAAGGGCTTGAACCCGGCCGGACGCCATTCCAGGTGCTCGTGCCAGGAGTCGTCGGCGTGGCGGAAGGGCGTGCGGACGCGGAGGTAGGGGCCCCGGAAAATGCCTTGGCGGGGGTCGTTGAAGAAGGCTTCCAGCCCTTCGCGGACGGGTTCGTCAGCGAGCGCGAAGGTCGTGGAGAGGTACTGGGTGATGTTCCGCTTGACCTCGGCGGCGGCGAGCGTGGGCTGCATGGTCAGACCTCCCCGTCCCAGGTGCCGTCGCGCTTGGCGCGCTCGACGATCTCGGCGAAGTGGGCGTGGGCTTCGCGGTACTCGCGTTCCCGATCAGCCTTGTAGAACGGCGCGGAGTAACCTTCAGGGATGTCGGCGGGGTCTCCGGTCTCCAGGTATTTCTGAAGCTGGAGGAAGTCTTCCTTGGTCTGCCCGTAACCATAAGAATGATGGTCAGATGCAATTTTGAGACCCTTAGAATCAAACCACATCATGGCCTCGTACTCCGAAAGAATTGGGTAACGCGCTTTACAAACAGCAACAAGCTGCTCAGCATCGATTCCCAACCACACCGCAACGAGAGCATCCATTTCGACAAGAGCAGCCCTGCGCCCATAATCAGTACGCAGCGGAGTCACACACCCCCATTCAGGGCCAATATCTCCGAGATGATCCAGATTTCTCCAAGGGCGAGCCCACGTCTCATTGCTCCATGATTCTTCATATAGCTCCTCCCAAAGCAAACCATAAGCCTTGGTAAGACAGTTTAGCCGCATAGCGCGAACCACAAGTGAACCTGCCAAAGGATGCCCCGAGCTTGGCGCAGGCATTCTTGCTACATCACCCAACTGGAGATGCCTTCGACTTGTAACTCGAAGCAGGTAATCCAAGGGGAGAGAGGACCAAAATCCAGAGTTCAACACCGTATTTCTATTATCAGAAAACGCAAGCGTATGCACTCCGTTTACATGCGTCGGACCGGGAGGGATCAAGGCCGCAAAAAGGCTTCTCTCATTATTCGGAGGAATCATTTCTCGCCATGCAAGACGAAAGTACTCAGTGTAACGCCTTCCACCCCATACGTCTTGGGCACCCAAGTAGTCAGATCGACATCCAGCGCGTTCATAGTTTGCCGCTGGAACCGCATCTTCGGGCAGCGACCCGAGGTCGTATCCAGACCAGTCCTGGTTATTCATACATGGAACGTTTGGCTGCTTCGCAAATGGCGTCGCCTGGGAAATATGAGGCCCCTGAAGAATCACCTCACTCCAAGAAGCCGGCCTCGATGAATTCCACTGAATTAGACCGCTCTTTTTTGCCGCCATCTCATGGTACCCGCTAGACAAGAAAACTCCATTGGAGCCAATCCGATGGCCGTAACTCGACATGGCATCGATAGCACCAACCTCCGCAGCCGTAACAGGGTACAGGAGAGGCACCCGATCCAACTCGTCGGCACCTGCTCCCGTCAACTTCCCCCAACGTGCGAGAGATTCTTCCGTAACACGAACCAATCTTTGTTTATGCGGCCTCAAATCCCAAGCCCCATTATGCTTAATCCCCGGAAGATCACCATTTCCATCATGAGAAAAAGAGCCACTTATTGCACTGGCAGACAAGATCCAACTGGCATGCACGAAAGAAATTTTCCCTGACGCGCCATATACATTTACACTAAAGTCATTATTTCCATCGATGTCGGGAAATGCCATGGCCCTATTGTAGAAGTGGACATGGACTCTGAGATGAGAGTACGAGGCGGCACGCAAACCCCCTTCACGCCCTCCACTGAAATGAGTATCTCGATGAATCAGCGAAGCAATGCCCGGAGAGTTTATCGCCCTCCATGCGTGACACATGAATGCGCGATAAAGGTCTGGCTGAGTCCCAGCCAGCAAGGGGTATGTAGATTTGTCAGACAAAAAATCACGCAGGCCCGAAACCGCTCCAATCTCATCAAGAAAAAATTCCCTTGTACTACTTGACGACAGGAGGCTCCTTCTGCGGTTAACCTTGATGCCAGTTTCTATTTTATCTGCAAGCTTGAACCAGGGGTCGTACTCTGAAAGCACGCTATCCTCGTCCCATTGAGGGCGCACCCACGGTGGATTTCCCACCTGGATGTCGAAGCCGCCTCGGTTCTTGAAGAGGTGCGCAAATTGAAGCTCCCAATGGAAGAAGCCATGCCGCTCAGTGAGGTTCTCGACCTCGTGGAGCCAGGGGAAGCTTTCCCCCAGTCGGTACTCGTCCTTCATCGCCATTAGGGGAGAAAGAGAGTCCTCGGCAGCGTCGAGATCAGCCAAGGTCTCGATCTCACTGAACAGCGTCCCTTCCGGGATGTCCTGGGAACCCAACAGGGCCTCGGCGAACTTGAGCCACTTCTCCAGGTCCGCTAGATCCAAGCTTTCCCGGGCTGAACCGAAGAGCGAGTCGTTACCGCCAGCGCTGCTGGCCTCCAACGACCGTTCCAGCCGCTCGTACACCTCGTCGCTGCCGTCCAGCAGTCCGGCCTTCTGCACCGGCCAGAACCACAGCGCGCACCAGGCGTCCATCAGCGTCTTGAGCCGCCAGTACGGGGTGCCCTTCTCCGTGAGGTTCGCGAGCACCTCTTCCCTCGGGATAGCGTGCTCGGGCTGGTCGATCCAGTCAGCGCCATAGACGTCAACCCGCCGACTGACCTCCCGCTCTGACAGCTCCAGCCGCCGGATCACCAGCCCCCACAGGAACTCAGCCCTCCGCGACAGCGCCTGCAAGCGCCGGAACTGCGAGTTCTTCCCGCTCGTCTTGGGCTTGCGGCGCATCGCGCGCCGCCACGCGGCCAGCTTCGCGGTGTCCTCCGGGGCAAGGTTCTTGGCCTCCTTCTCGGCGGCCACACTCCCCCACCCCTGTGCGGGCAGCAGGAAGTGGTGGATGTACCCCTCCGAGATGTCCCCGTTCCGGAACGGCTGATCCACCGGCGCGGACTTGAGCCACTCGCCCTTCTTCACCGTCTCCGGGTCGTACAGCCTCCGCCCGGCTCCAATGAGCGAGTTACCGCGCCGCAGGTGCAGGCCGAACCACGGGGCCTGCAACCCCGGGTACATCACGTTCAGCCACAGCGACACCTCCGCCAACTCCACGGCGGTGCCGTTGAGGTCCACCCCGTACGCCCGGTGCAGGGCGATGTAGGCCTTGACCTTCTGGAGCTCCACCGCGTAGCGCTCGGGGTCCAGCTCCTCCCCGCGCTCGGCCTGCGCGCGCTTGAGGTACTCGGCCGCCACCTGGTTGATGGCCTCGTTCAGGAACGCGCCCGAACCCAGCGCGGGCTCGCAGATGGTCCACTCCAGCAGTTCCCTCGCCGGGGTGGTGGTCCCGTCCTGGTCCAGCCTCTCCCGCAGCGTGAGCTGCACGGTCAGCTGGGTCAGCGACTCGGGCGTGTAGTACGACGCGCTGGTCTCCCGGTCGCGCCCGGCCAGGCGGTACACGAACGACCCCGGCTTGTAGACCACCATGGGGCTGTCCTTGGTGGACTTGCCGTTCTCGTCCTTGACGCGCACCCACACGTCGTCGCTGTAGTCCTCGACCCTGGAGTGCGGCACCATCCACGACCCGCCGGACGGGTCGCCGTTCTTGGCCGCCTCGTACAGCTCCTCCTTGGCGATGAACCCGGTGTAGGACATCAGCCCCTCGTACACCGCGCCCAGCTGGTTGATGCCGAGCTGGGCGTAGGAGATGAACCCGCCGCGCCCCCTCCGGTTGCCGCGCGAGATCATCAGTTTGCGCAGCACCTGGTGCAGGGCCTCGTTGCGCAGCCGGGTGTCCAGCGGCTCCATGGTCGGCTCGTCGGGGTCGTCGTCCGGGTGCGGCAGGCGGGTGCCGATCAGCCGTGTCCGCTCGGGGTCGAACAGGTCGGCCCTCAGCGGTTCGAAGCGCAGCCCGTCGCCCTCCGAGAGCCCCTCGGCCTCCTCCCGGTCCAGGACGTGCCCGCGCGGGTTGTGGCCCTCGTTGACCATGCGGAACAGCAGGTCCAGCGACTGGTACAGGTGGGTGCTGTTACGCGCCTCCTCCCCCACCAGGTCGTTGACGACCAGGTCGCCCAGGCGCGCCATGCTGTACCCGCGCACGTACGCCTCGTCCTTGGCGGGCACCACGCCCAGCTCGGGGCGGGCCTCGGCGTAGAGCAGGAACAGGATCCGGTAGAGGTAGCGCAGCGACTGGCGGGCCAGTTCGTTGGCGAAGGTGCGGTGGGAGCGGGTGTCGATCCGCTCAGGATCGACGCCCTGGTCGCGCAGCCGGGCCAGGACCTCGTTGGCGATGATCTCCACCGAGGTCCGCAGTCCCTCCCGCAGTTCCTTGGACACGCCCACGGCGTGCTGGCGGGAGGCGTCGACGAGGGTGGCGATGGCCTCGGCTCCGCCGTCCTCCGAGGGCAGGAGCGCCTGGGCGCCGAAGAGCGCGGCGATGGTGCCGAGTTCGTCGTTGTCGCCCCGGCCCAGGGCGGTGTCCAGGCTGACGGCCAGGTAGCGGCCCTCGCCCCACACCGAGCGGTCGGCGAGGACCACCACGCCGCCCGCGAGGACCAGGACGTAGCGCAGGTGCTCGTCGCGGGCGAAGAGCCAGGACACCAGCTTGGTGCCCAGCTCGATCCGCTCGCGTCCGCCCAGGTCCACCGGGTCCAGGAGCCGTCCCGCGCCCTCGGGGTCCATGGCGGCGTCGGTGTCGGGGGCCCAGCCGCACTCGATCGCGGCCACGGTGGTCTCGTGCAGGGCCAGGCGGACGGGGACCGCCTGGTCGCCGTGCTCGAAGAGGCTCTCGGCGGGTGCGTCCTTGGGGGTGAAGCCGAGCGCGGTGAGCACGTCGCGGTGCAGGGCGTGCAGGCGCTCGGTCTGGGCGGCGACCGCGGCGGGGCTCGGCGTGCCGTCGCCCTCGCGCAGTTGCTCGGTGAAGTCGGCGAAGGCCTGGCGGTCGCCGAAGTAGCGCCCCTTGAGCTGGCGCAGCCCCTGGCGCGGGGTCACCGGCCCGGGCGAGCGCTCCTCCCTGGGCAGTTTGTTCTCGGCGCTCTCGCGCTCGGCCCACTCCCTGAAGGGGCCGTCCTTGCCCTTGAGGTGCTTGGGCAGCACCTCGGCCAGGTAGTGGGCGGAGAAGTACTCTCCCCGGTTGACCAGCGAGTCGTAGCCCATGCTCAGTTCTCCCCCTTCACCACGGCCAGCACGCGCAGCAGCGGCTCGCCCGACGTGCGCATCCTGCGCATCAGCCGCTCCTGTTCGGCGACGGTGTCGTGCACCCGTCCCCGTTCCTTCTGTCGGCCCTCGCCCAGGCCCTCCAGGCTGAGCTGCCGCCACTCCTTCAGCCGCCGCTCGGGGGCGGCCAGGTCCTGCTCGATGCGGGCGTCGTAGGCGGCGCTGCGCTCGGCCAGGTGGGCGCGGGCGGCCCGGACCGCGTCGGGCACCAGTTCCTGGAGGGCGGACAGGTCCTCGGCGCGGCCGGTGTTGACCATGCCCGATCCGACGCCCGTGCGTCGGAGGGCCTCGAACATGTCCTCCACGCGCGGGGCCCCGGGCAGGCCGGTGACGGCCATCCACTCCACGACGGTGGGCTGTCCCAGTTCGTTGGAGTAGGTGCCCTGGACCAGGAAGACGGGTTCGACGGCCCGGGGCGCCCGGATGACCCAGGCCTGGTTGCGCTGGGTGCGCACCTGCACCTTGTCCACCAGCCACTCCACCAGCGGGTGCAGGTCGCTGACGTAGCCGGTGTCGGGCCAGGTGGTCTTGGTGGCGCGGGCCTCGTCGAGCCGCTTCAGGGCGTGGTCGCGGTCGAAGGTGACGCGCAGGCGCTCCTTCACCCTGAGCTTGCGCAGGTAGTCGCCGGGCAGTGCGCTCAGGCGGTCGGCCAGGTCCCTGGGCGGTTCGAAGGCGAGGATGCGCCCGTCGTCGTCGACGGCCACGTCGCCGGCGACGGTGTCCAGGGCGGCGCGGACGAACTGCTCGGTGGAGTCGAACAGCTGGGGTTCGGGGGCGCGCTCGGGGGCGGCGGCCTCCTCGGGCACGCCCACGTCCCCGAAGAGGATGTCGCCGATCCAGCCGCCGTCGTCGTCGCCGTCCGCGGAGGTCGCGTCGATGGACTCGTCCACGGTGCGTCCCCGGAGCAGGTCCTGGACGAGGCGGTCCTCCTCGTCCTTGGCGCTGTGCAGGCCGGTGACCGTCTCGGCGGTGCCCATGGCGCGGTGGGCCTCGGCCTCCCTGTGCAGCAGTCTCTCGGCCACCGAGGTGTCGTCCATCGCGCCCTCGGTCGCCGTCTGCAGGATGAGCGCGCGGAACTGGGGCTCGTGCTTCTGGCCGAAGCGGTCGATACGGCCGTTGCGCTGCTCGATGCGGATGAGCGACCAGGGCAGGTCGTAGTGGACGAGGTGGTGGCACTGGCGGTGGAGGTTGACGCCCTCGGAGGCCACGTCGCCGGTGACGAAGACCCGGACCCTGCTGTCCTCCAGGGCGAAGTCGCTGATCAGGCGCTGCTGTTCGGTGTCGGACAGGCCGCCGTGCATCAGGGCCACCTGGTCGTCCTTCAGGCCCAGTGCCTCGGGCAGGGTCTCGTGCAGCCACCCCAGGGTGGGCACGGACTCGGAGAAGACCACGGCGCGGGTGTCGCTGCCCTTGCCGACCCCGATCTCCTTGAGCTGTTGGACGAGGGTGGTGAACTTGGCCGAGCTGGATTCGTCGATCTCGGCGGCCAGGTCGCCCAGGGTGCGCAGGGCAGCGTGCTCGCGCTCGTCCTCGCCGTCCTTGAGGCGGCCGGTGTCCTTGTGCGTGATGGTCTTCAGGCGGTTGGCGACCGTGGCGGCCAGGGCCACGTGCGAGGACAGGAAGGCCTTGAGCAGGGTGTAGGGGAACAGGTGGTCCTTCCCGCGCACCACCGGTCCGCCCTGGCGAGCGTCCCCGGCCATCCACACCTGGGCGAGTTCGGCGAAGACGGCCTCCTCGGCGGGGGTGGCGGTGCAGCGCACCGACAGGGAGGGACCGCGCTCGGGCCAGTCGTCGCCCATCTCCGCGCGCACCTCGGGGTGGATCTTGGTGCGGCGGATGTAGAGGTGCTCGATCTCCTCGGCGCCGTAGTTCTCGGGGTCGGCGATGGCGGCCGGGTCCAGCAGGCGGATGAGTTCGGCGAAGGACTTGGAATTGCCGTTGTGGGGGGTGGCCGAGGCCAGCAGCAGGGCGTCGGTCTGGGCGGCGAGCAGCCGGGCGAGCTGGTTGCGCAGGTTGCCCTCGTTGATGAGGTTGTGCGACTCGTCGATGACGACCGCGTCCCAGTGCATGTTGCGCAGGTGCTGGCCGTACTTGCCCTGGTTCTTGAGGGTGTCGACGGAGATGATGGCGCGCTTGAAGTACAGGAAGGGGTTGCGCCCGGCGGGGATGTCGCGCTGGATGCGCTCCAGGCCCACGGAGTCCAGGCGCACCAGCGGGATGGCGAAGCGGGTCCACAGCTCCTGCTGGAACTGCTCCAGGACCTGCTGCGGGGTGACGACGAGGATGCGCTCGCCGCGTCCGCGCCGGATGAGCTCGGCCAGGGTCAGGCCGATCTCCAGGGTCTTGCCCAGTCCCACCACGTCGGCGACGAGCACGCGCGGGCGCAGGGCCCGCAGGGCGAGTTCGGCGGGGCGCTGCTGGTAGACGAGGTCCTTGAGCAGGAACTTGCCGGGCATGGCCAGGCGGCGCTCGGACTGGGGCAGCGGGGTGCGGCGCAGCACCGACTCCAGGTACAGGCGGCTCTGGGCGTAGCCGGAGGAGTCGTCGTGGACCAGCCGTGTCTTCTCGGGGTCGAGGAGGTCGACGGGTTCGATGCCGGTGAAGAACACCGCGTCCTCGCCCCGGACGAACTCCGAGACCCCGACCGCGCGGACCATGTACCCGTCCGTCGCGGAGCCCGCGGGGGTGCAGGTGCGCACCATCCACTCGGCGTCGCGCACCTCCACGCGTGCCCCGGGGGCGAAGGGGCTGGTGCGCGCGGCGTCTGCTTCTGCGGTCAAGGGGGGAGCCTCACTGTCCACTGCGGTGTTCTCTTCGTTCCGATTACACGCGCCGCCGCCGGTGGCGGTTGGCGCTGTTTTCAGATGGTGACCAGCCGGACGGTGGTCCGGCGGGGCCTCAGGCTGCGGGGCGCGCGTAGGCCCTGCGCAGCCGGGCGGCCGTGCGGGCCGCGAGCCGGGTTCCATTCCCGGTCCCGGTCCGCAGCGGAGCCGTGGCGGGCCGGGTGGTGGCCGCGGGGCGTGTGGCGGCCGGGATGGTGTCGGCGATCCCCGTGCCCTCGACGTGGGTGTGCTCGGCAAGCCGGGCACGGGCGGCCCCCGGGGAGAGCCCCGCGGCCGCGAGGAACTCGGTCAGCCGGGCGCGCACGTCGGCCAGCGCCGGTCGGCTCCCGGGGGTGGTCGCCATCAGCTCGGTGACCAGTGGGAGCAGTCCGGCCGGGACCTCCGACAGGTCGGGGTGCACGTCGGGGCTGACCGCCGCCATGCCCAGGGCCTCGGGGGTGGAGCCGTTGTAGGGGTAGCGCCCGGAGGTGGCGTAGGCCAGGATCACGCCCAGGGCGTAGACGTCGGCGGCCGTGGTCACCCCGGTGGGGTCGGTGAACTGCTCGGGCGCCATGAAGCGCGGCGTACCCAGCCGCATGTTGGTCATCGTCAGGTCGCCGCCCGCCCCGCCGATGGCCACCAGACCGAAGTCGACGACGCGGGGGCCGTCGGGGCCGAGCATGACGTTGGCGGGCTTGAGGTCGCGGTGCAGCAGGCCGGCGGTGTGGATCTCGGTCAGGGCCGAGGCCAGGACCAGGCCCAGGGCGGCGCCGTCGACCTCGTCCAGGGGGTCGTTGCGCTCCAGGTAGGTGGCCAGGTCCAGGCCGGGGACGTACTCCATGGCCAGCCACGGCGTCTCGTCGTCGCGCTCGGAGACCGCCACCAGCGCGGCGACGCCGGGGCCCTGGACCATGCCCAGGGCGGTGGACTCGCGGTCGAAGCGCTCGCGCAGGTCGTCGCGGTCCAGGTGCGCGGCGTGCAGGGTCTTGACCGCGACCGGGGCGTCCTCCGCGGTGCGGCCGACGTAGACCACGCCCATGCCGCCCTGACCGAGCCTGCCGAGGAGCTCGATACCACCGAGGGCACGGGGGTCTGAGGGGGTCAGGGGTTTCACTGTGGGCCTGCCAATGCCGCCGGGGGCCGCGCGCGGTGGAGCGGGGGAACGCGCGGTCTGCGGACACAGGCTATCGCCGCTGACCTGCGTGCAGACCCGGGACTAAAGACCCTTTCGGGACTCTGTCCACATGCGGCCACACCAGTCTCGGGAGCACTCCCCCACCGGTACCCCACGCGGGCTGAGCAGGACCCGCGCTGAGACATCGCCGCACCGCTCCCAACCCGAAGGGCCGCCCAGCGACCGTGCATCGGATACCTTCCGGGGCCGCTGGCACACACCACCTGCCCGGCGGTCCCTTCCTTCCCGGCGATCCGCGCAGAGTCCGCACGCCACCACCCGGCCGGGGCGCCGCTGCCGTCTGCGGGGATCTGCGACCTGACCCGTGACCGCATCCGGTCACCTCCCCCGCCACTCAGGCACACGCGTGTGACCTGCGCACATCCCTCACGGCAACCGCCCCACCGCACGCCCTCCGAAAGTGACGTGCGACACCAGACACCCACGGGACTCCTCGCGTTCCCCCTGTTTATGTCCAGCGCCACCTGCCCATACGCGCACATCCGCACCGCACAGGCCCACTCTTCGGAAACCGGGCGAAGGATTGGGAAACGTCCCACCCCTGTGGAACTCTCGGTGAGTGCGCGGACACCACCCATGCGGTCCGCCGCCGTCCTCCACCGCCCCCGACGGAGAAGGAGCCCCCACCGCACCCGTGGGAGACGCTCCCCCCGAGCGGGGACGGAAGGGCCCCGAGCAGCGAGGGTGCCCCGGTGGGGAGCGAGGCCGATGCGCCGAGGGAGACCAACGACCCGACCGCCCGGGAGCTGCATATCGAAAGCAGGGTCGGCGAAGGCTGGGAGCACTTTTCCGAAAAAGAGAAATCCATTGCGAGCTTCCTGGAGGACCACGGGATCAGCACGCTCTCGGTCGACGAGTCCACAATAGAAGGAAAAAAATCACCAGAATTCGTGATATCAGGAACCCAGCTCACCCTTGAGTTCAAGACAGCTGAATCCGACAGCAAAAACGCCGTCATTCAGAACATCCGCAGCGGAAAGAAGCAGTCCAGCCGCCTGGCCATCGACCTGCGAGCAGCGGGGACTACCCAGGACACAGCCCTTTCAGCACTACGGTCGGCACTCCCCAGAAATGACGGAGACATTGATGAGCTCATTTTAATCGGCAATGACTACGTGATCATCTGGCCACAAGGAGAAAAGTGGCGCGCTCAGAATTTATAATGACATCCGAAGGAGTGGACGAAGTCGTCGCCAAGATCCGCTCCATGCCGGACCATGAACACGAGAAAGCAATCGTCGACACGATCGAGGTTCGCCTGGGGGGGATAATTCTCGATATCGAAGAGCTCGACATCTATGATGGGTTCAGCACAGCCATAGAAGTTTACGGATCCGACTGGAACGAAGTATCGAGGAACGCTGAGTACATTTTTCGCCTATTGGAAAAAGAGACCGGCTGGCGCCTGGGAATGCGATTCGACGGAGATGACAATCCTACATGGGAGCGACCAGGACTGCCCTGAACTCAGAGCACATCAAATGTCTCTGGTCTGACTCCGCGAGAAACTGCGTGAGGAAGCCGAGGGCAGAGCCACCGAGTAGGACCAGCCACGCCCCCGCATCCGTTCTTCAAGGAGCCCCTCCCGTGAGCCGCACCCTGGTCGCCCTCCTGGAGCATCCGCCTGGCATCCCCGGGCTGACACGCGCCCTTGCCGCGGCCGGTCCGTCACTGCGCGTGCGCCTGGCCGCCGACGGCGCACTCGTCCAGCTACGCGACGAGGCGGGACACCTGGTCGCGGTGGTGCACGCCGCCCAGCGGCTCGCGGTGTCGGCCGAGGCCGAACGGCTCCTGGACACCGCGCTTCCCGACGCCCTGCCCGCGCAGCCCTGGTGGGTGGAGGCCCGCACCACCGAGGCGGGCCTGGCCGACCCCACCACCCGGCAGGCGATGCGCCGCTTCGCTGACACCCTGGTGGAGTGGTACGGCGGGCTGGTGCGGCAACCGGAGCACCACCTGTCGCGGCTCGACGGGATTCCGATTCAAGGCGCCGGGCACCCGGTGGTCGCCGCGCTCACCGAGGAGGCCGCCGTCGTGGTCGAGGACCGGCCCGTCGTTGCGGTCTCGGTCTGGCTGGCCGACGCCCTGGCCGCGCACGCACGCCAGGGGCGCGGCCTGCAACTGGTCACACCACCGGGCTGCCGCCTCACCGAGCCGCTGGCGACCCTGCTGACCGCGCCCCTGACCCGTTGGGCGGTGACCGACGGCGACGGGTTCCGCGACGGCTTCTCCGGCCGCCCCCTGCACTGGGACGAACGCTACGGCCTCGTCGCCGACCCGCCCGGCACCCCGGCGGCCGACTCCCCGCTGCGGACCGAACCGGTCCCGGAGGAGAGCGACCACCAGCTCCAGGTCACCCTCAAGGCCGACCACCCGGCCGATCCGAACCTGGTCCTGGGCCAGACGGTGGAGCTGCTCACCGAGACCCTGGCCGGGGCCGCCCCCTCCCTGTTCGGTCCCACCGAACCCGCCACCCTGGCCTGGAACACCCAGGTCCTCACCGGCCTGTGCCGCGACCGGGCGCCCCGCCCCTCGTGGCTGGTGTTCACCGGACCACCCGCGTCGGTGCGCCCCGAGGGCGTACGCGCCTTCTGCGGCACTCTGCGGGTACGCCGGACCCGGGAGGGCGTCCGTGAGACCGTCACGCTCACGGTGAGCCACCCGCCGGAGCAGGAGCCGGACCTGTCCGCCCTGGTGCCGCTCGTGCGGGAGCTGACCGACCGGGGCGTGCTGCACGTGATGGAGGTGCGCCGCTGCCGGGGCCGCGCGGACCTGACCCGCAGCCCCTACCGGACGGGTGGCCCGGAGCCGGTGGGCGTGGCCCTGGGGGTGGAGACCGTCGCCGCCCTGGGCGTCGACCACGCCCTGGACGCACCCGTGCGCGCCGTCCCGGTCGGACCGCCGATGACCCCGGCCGTCTGGTACGACCTCACCAGGGGCGGCGACCACGACGGCGGGAGTTGGGCGGGCTTCGGGGCGCTCCTGGCCCACGTGGATCCCGGCAGGGAAGCCGGAGGGCAGCCACCGGGACAGGGCGGAGAGGCGGACACGGAGACCATTCCGGTGATCAGGTTCCGGATGCCCGCGACCGCTGACTGGCCGGAGACGCACCCGAGCTCGCCTGCTCGGAAAGGGTCGTCCAACAATAGGCGTCATCACGGTTGATCAAGAGAGGAGGATCATGACCATCACCACCCAGGTACGCACCCACACCCTCCGAGAGGGCCTGCTCGATGAGCGCGCCCAACGGTGACAGGAGGAGACCGCCCCCTACGGCTGGAGTTCGGCTTCTCCCTCGGCGGCGCCTGAATCGACCGGGAACGCCACCACTTCGTTTGGGAGAACTCCTACGACGCCCCGGAGTCCTTCGCCGAGCGCAACCGCCAGTACTGGGGCTCCCCCCAAGCGCGAGGCGCTGGGCTTTGACTCCAAGAACTATCCGCTCTCCACCGATGTCCGCGAGGTCACCCGGGTCTACTGACCCCGCCTCTCTCCGCAGCAGGTGCGCGCATCAGTTCGGCCGGTGCACCCGGCAGGTGACGTCACCGCTGCTAACCGGTGACAAAGCGTGTCGAACAGGGGCGTTGAACAATCCCAAGGCTTGGGCCTGGCCGGATGCGGAGGTGCCATCTGCCCCTTCCCGGGCCGTCCCGGTCTCCGCGCAGACCTGGCTCCGGACCGTGCCAGGCGAAAGGAGAACTTTACGATACCGGGGAACCGGAACCGACGGAGGGAACCCCGATGCGGGAGACGCGCCTGCTGGGCGAAGACTGGCACGGGGCACGCCTTCAACTGGTTCGGGACACCTTGCTGGTCGTTGTGGATGACGAGCGTGAAGCCAGCCTCCTGAACGACGGCTTCCTCACGGTCGCCTTCGACCTGAGGAGCCGCCGCCCCCTGGGCCCTGCGCTCTCCTTCGGCTCCCCGGTTCACCTGGTCGGCCTTCCCAGGTTCGGACCCGAACCGGTCCTGGCGTTCACCACGTCCAAGGACCTGGTGATCACCGACGTGCGTGACGGGTCCGTCCTGAAGACCTTCCCCCTACCTGGAACACGGGCGGGAGAACAGGTCTATGACGTGTGCTATCTGGCCCTGGGCCACTACGGTGGCCGTGACCTGCTCCTCCTGCATGAGGGCGGCTACGGGCTCTACGATCACTGGGTGTCGGCGACGGACCTGGCCATCGGCGAGCCGGTCCCCGGGATGACTTACGAGCACTACCGGTACCGGGAGATCAGCGAGCGCCTCACCCTACGGCACGGCTACCTGGCCTGGCCCACCACCGAGGAGGTCGTCGAGGTCCACCCCGACGACCTCAGTGTCACCGATGAGCCCTTCGTCTACGTACGGCGGGCGGATGACGGCTCCTGGGTGGGGAAAGTCCGCCTCCACGGCTGGGTCCCCGAGGACCGGGACGTCGAGATCGCTCACGCGGCCGGGCGCACCTACCTCGCCGAGGCCGGGAACATCGTCACTCTGCCCGACCTGGAGCCGGTGCTCCCGGAGGATCCGTGGGTGTCGGTGTCACGGGTGACCGAGTGGGGCGGGCGTCCGGTCGCCGTCCTCGTCCAAGATCGGCGCTACCCGCAGGAGCCTCGACGCTTGTGCAGTCTGTTCCTGGACACGGACACCCCTGAGAAGGTCGTCATCCCCTGGTCGGTGCCGCCACAGGTACACGACCTCCTGGCCACCCCCGACGGCACGATCGTGGTCTCCTCAGCCGAGGGCGTCCACGTGCTCGACGTCGACCCCGGCAAGAGGGCCTCTCCCGCCGAGACCTCGCCTTCGTACCCCACGCATGATCCAGAAGAGCGCGAACCAAACGGTGAATGTTCGTCCCGGGGATCTTCCTGCTCGGGTGGAGGGCCTCCCGGTGCTGCCTCTCCAACAGCTCGGCGCATCTGACCGCCTCCTGCTGGGACTGGACGAGGAAGTGCTCGGGTTCGAAGTCCTTGCGCCTGCTGTAACAACACCCCAGCCCTTCCATGTGCCGAGGGGGACACCGCACGGCTCCCCGCCCCGGTAGCTCCTCCGGCACCGGTGAGGACCAAGCGTCCCCGACCCCGACGGCGGCGGATCAGGAAGCGGCGACGAATGGCCCGAGACGGCACCGGTACCGGCGGAGATGACGGTGAAAAGTCCGATCTCACTGAGAACATGCGGTCATGGAACTCGAAAGAGAGGCGGGTTTCCCCACACGTGAGGAGACCGGTCGAAACATGGAACCAGGAGACCAGGACGTCAGAGAGCAGCTTTCCGAAGTCCGGGTGAACAACCATGTCGCGGACCGCAGCATGGAGCGCCTCGCCGACCACAAGGACTCGGTGGGTGGTCAGGTCGGTGACATCATCGCGCCCGGCCGACTGAACAACCCTCAAGACTGTGGGAAGTTCCTGTCTGTTTTCGGCAACAACAACCAGAACGCGAGAACAGCAGGACCCGAGAGTAGTTTCGCGGACGACCTGATAACCCGCGACCACATACCACCCGAAAGGATCCTCTTTCCAGAGAAAGAAAACACAAGAAAATTCAACGACGTTGACGTTCATGCCACATCCGAAAAAAGATGACCACCACTATTACCAGAACAAGCAGGCGAATGGATCAAATGCAGCAATAAAAACATCAAGCGCGCCAGCCGGCAGCCGACGGGAGACTTGGCGCGAGGCACGAACAGAATCGACATCATCGAATCCCCAAGGCCCGCGGAAGATCCAACCAGCCAGACCCTGAAATCAATGAAGGGCTGCCACCAGGGCCACGGAATCTCCTATCCAATATATTTCGAGGATGGCGTGGTGACGCATCCACCAGATGCCCAGATATATCCATAGTAGGAAAAATGAAAATATTGCCCAGCATCTCTGGAACATCAGCCTCATGGTCGTGGGAACTCGAACCGGATGACGATCTCTACCTTGACCGAGTGGCCGAAACGGCGATCCTCGTCTCCGAGGCCCTTCAGGCGCACAAGCTGATGGACCTGAATCAAATCGAGGTCCACTGGCTTCGCAAGGGGCACGGATTCATCGAAATTCGGTCGGTGCTCAGCAACAGCGAAGGGGACAAGGCCGACGCCGCAGAACTTGTCAACCGGATCCTGGCAAGCCGACCCGTCAGGTACACGGATGCCGAACCCAAAAAATTGGTACTCTCTGGGCCAGGGTGCTGGGTTGACGCAGAAGGAGAGGAACATCGGGGCCACGGGCTCATCGAAGTCACCTTGTTCGCGACGCCCGGGGACATCGACGTGAGCCTCGGTGTACGACACGACATCTGGTCCTGGTATGACTTCTCCGGAAACGCCCACCCGGAGATCTACCGCAGGAACGCACCCCGGCTGTCAGCCGTTCTGAAGGAGATCGAAGAACGTTTGGGAACCGAAACCATCCCGGACGAGCCTACATACTTCGCAATTCCTGAACAATACGGAATCAGAATATATCCACCGAACGGGAACGGTAGGGGATTCGATGCATCCGGACAAATCTGATCCAGGGTCGAAGAAAGACGAGAAGCAGTGAGAATAGTATGTCTCTTCTTCTCAGCGCACTTCTCCAGGATGCCCCACCCCGAGGCCCATTCGCAGAACTCCCCATACCCGTCCTCCGTTCTTAAGGAAATCGAGGAGATCATGGGTGCGGAGGCCGAGCCCGGCGACTCCACGTCCTCGGGCACTTCCGATGGGTACGACACCAGAACTCCGAGGACCAGGAACGAGAGCACTACTTCGACGCGTGGACCCGACTTGGACACCAGAAGGAATCCGCCCCGGGCGTACTGGTGTTTCCCCACCTCCTGCCACGGAGGCCCGAACCCTGAGCCATCCTCCCACGCCTCCGATCTCAGGGATGATTAAGCACGTTGGTCAGTCGATTTTTCAAGCGCGGACACCTGAACCGTTCCCAGCAACAGAAAATCCTCAAGGAGTTCGGGGAATCAGTTCTCAGAGAAGCACCCAGGGAATGGGTAAGCATCACTTACGACAGGGAGTCGGTGATCGATCATTCAAGCAGTTTGATGGTCGTTGAAATCGAGAACGGAGACATCATTCGCAGCAGCGCTCCATCCCACACGGGAACCTTGCTAGCCGACCTTCGTGCCGGGATGTACAAGGACGGCAAGGGCACATGGTTCTCCATGAAGTACGTCATCACCCGTCCCGGGAGGTTCAAGGTCCGTTACAACTACGACGACGACCCCAACATCGCCTTTCCCACCGCCTGGGGCTTCACCAACGACCTCAAGTACTTTCCCCGGGACGAGGAGCACATCCCTGACTGGCTCCGCGAGAAACTGCGCGAGGAAGCCGGGGGCAGAGCCACCGAGTAGAGCCAGCCACATCCCCGCACCCGTTCTTCAAGGAGCTTTTCCCGTGAGCCGCACCCTGGCCGCCCTCCTGGAACACCCGCCGGGCATCCCCGGACTGACGCGTGCTCTGGCTGCGGCCGGGCCGGCTCTGCGCGTGCGTCTGGCTGCCGGGTGGGTCTCGGCGCGCTCCCGACCCACGTGGTTCCCGGCGGGGAAGCCGGAGGGCAGCCACCGGGACAGGGCGGAGAGGCGGACACGGAATCCATCCCGGTGATCAGCTTCCGGACGCCCGCGACCACCGACTGACCGGGACGCACGTCTCCACCCAGGTTGGCGCCCACACCGTCCGAGAGGTCCCGCTCGACGAGTGGGTCCGCTGGTAGAGGAGGAGGGCGTTCCCCCAAGCTTGGAGTTCGGCTTCTCCTTCGGCGGCGCCCGGATCGAACGGGAACGTCGCTGCGTGGTCCGGGAGCTCTCCCACGACGGCCCCGAGACCTTCGCTGAGAGCAACCGCCGGTACTGGGACTTTCCCGAGCGCGAGGCAACAGCGCTGAGCCCCGATGATTGCCGGCTCTCCGCGGACGTTCGCGAGGTCACGGAGGTCACGAGGGTCTACCGACGCCGTAGCACTCGGCAAGGACAGCACGGAGACATCCTCCTGGTTCCAGCAGAACATCAGTTTTCACACCAATGGGATCGGTGGGAAAATCCGTCGGATGTAATCACCTCGATCCGCCCCACGTGACCATCATAATTATTTACAAATCCGACATACCACCGCATCACTCCAGGACCCACACCTGCTACCCTGCACCCACCACCCAGACCGAAATCCAGATCTTCCCATCCAAAACGAACCCACGGAAACAATATGACACCCCCGGAAGATAGATACAAGAATCTATGCCACCTTTTCACCTACTATCTTCACCAGGACTGGACCATCGAAGGCGGAACACTCGCCGAGGTATTCAAGCGCAACCAATCTCTCCATGAGATCTCGAAAGGCATCCAGGAGGAAGCACGAACCCTCCTGGAAGAAGGACACGGCAACCAGTACCTGGACGACCTGTTCTTTGGCCGCTGGAGCGCCGGATACGAACCAGAGGCAGAGGGAGAAACCACCTGGCATGACACTCTCAGGAAGATCATAACTGTCTGCGGTCGCTACACAAGCTGAGATTGTCACCCAGCGCCACCGGAACACCGAACCATAAATACAAGGATTTTGTCCCCCCTTCGACCGTGAACGAACGAGGGCACCCGGGCCGGAAGCAAGGTCCGCGCACCGTGCGAGACCAACGACCCTTCCACCCAGGACCTAAACGACGGCACCGCGGCCAGCGGTGCCGACACCTCCCGTAGCCCCTGGACGGCCTCCCCGGCAGACGACGATTCCACCAGCAGACAGAAAAGCCCCGTCAGCCCGGTCACCAAGCCCACGGACAGGCGCGGTTTCACCGTCAACGGCTCCGTCGCCGCAGACAGCACCAACAGCGGCTCTCCGGTCTGGGGGCGGTGTGGGTGCCGTGGGCGGCGGGACGCTCACCGGTTCGACGGCGAGCCGCAGCACTTCTTGTACTTGCGCCCCGAGCCGCACCAGCAGGGCTCGTTGCGGCCGGGCGGCCACGACCGCAGCCTCGGGTCGTCCGCGGTGAGCTCCAGGTCGACCCAGTCCCGAACGGTGTCGTCGTCCGCCGGATCCAGGCCGGAGCGTTCGGCGAACTCCGCGACCGCCTCCACCCCGTGCAGCGCCACGCTCCGCAGCGTCCCGGGGTGTTCGCGGTCGCGCTGCCGCAGGCTGCGCTCAGCGGCGCGGTAGTAGGCGTCGGCGCCGTGCTCTGCGCCCTCCCCCGTGAGCAGTCCCCGGGCACGGGCCCCGTCGAAGGCCTCTCGGGAGTAGAGCGCCTCCACCTCCCGGCCCGGGCCGTCCTCCTCCGGCCAGCCCTCCTCTTCGTAGGGCAGCCCCAGCGCGCCCTCGGCCTGCCGTTCGGCCACGGCCAGGGCCACCTCGTCGTGGGCGTCGTGTGGCAGACCCAGCTTCATCCGCGCCAGCAGACGGCTGACGAGCGGGGACAGGGAGAGGTCGTTCTCGTCCGCGAGGTCCTCCGGTGGTTCGGCCAGCAACTGCCGGGCCGCGATGTTGAAGCAGCGCAGTGCCCCGTCCCAGCGCTCCAGCTCCCGCAGACTGTCGCCGAGCACCTCGGCGGGCCCCTCGCCCAGGTGGCCGGGGCGCAACAGCTCGGCGGTGATCCGGTCCGCCTCGGCCACGTCCCGCGTGTCCTGGCTCCGGTGCAGGAGCATGACCAGCTCGACGGAGGCGTACTGGCGGTCCTGCGAAGCGGGATGGTGCTCGCGCACGGTCTCCAGCAGACGGCGGGCCTGTTCGCCGCGTCCCGAGCGGTGCAGGTTCGTCGCGAAATCCATGAGGAACTCAACTGCGTGTTCGGGATGGGCTGCCACGTCGTTCAGGAGAGGGCGGGGAAGGTCCAGTCCCCGGAGCGCGGCCATCAGGGGCGCGTCGTCACAGGCTGGGGAAGCGGAGGGATCGTGGCCGTTCATGGCCACCAGGGTAGAAGCCGCCGGCACGCCGACCGCCCTGTTTCCCGGAAACAGGGGTTTCCACCCTCGGCACAGAACTTCCGAAGCGGCGACCGCGGAGTCCGGGTGACGGTCGCGGTGACGGAGACGGACTCCCAGGGGTGGGAGCTCGTGGAGGCGGCACGGACCGACGTGTACCACGCCGATCCCGACGGCTTGGCCGTGGAGGCCGTCGAGCCCTTCCGCGAGTTCCCCCACGGTGCCGCGCGCACGGACCAACTGCCTGGCCCCAGCGGCGAATGTGAACGGGCCGAACCGGACGACGAGCCGTTGGAGTTGTCGGGCAGGGGCAGCACCGGACGGGTGCTCATACCCGAGGGGACAGAGCCCGGCCTGCGCGTGCTCCCACTGGCTCGGGGACACAGGCTCACCCTGGTTGGATGGGCGTCCCCGTCATCCTCAGCTTCGACTCGGAGGCAGTCGGACCGCCCGCGGTCTCCGATGGACTTCCCCGTATGGACGAACTTCGTACGGACCCCGGACCCCGGACCCCGCCCATCGCCCTGGGCTCCGGTGTGGTGGTGATCGGCACGCTCTCCCCCATGGCCGGTTTCCCTTTCGGCCTCTTCACCACGTCGGTGGAGGCCAGCCAGGGGCGGGTCCGCCAACACACCGAGTGATCCGTTTCCCGGAACCGGCGGCCCCTGTGACGTGGTCCTGGGGCGGAGGGAGACCACCGTGGCGCGACCGCTCACCCTGGGAGGGCCTCCTGCACCCACCTCAGGCGGGAGAACGCTCACAGAGCGTGTCCGAACTCGTGTGGCACTGGCCGGATTCGGCCACCGTCCGGTGCGGTGCACGGCCGGGCACCGTCGTCGGGTGCACGGGGCGTCTCCTCAGTACGGCCGGTGGGGCGCGTAGCCTCCAGCGGTGTCGGTGGCCTCGAACCAGTCCTTGGAGGCCCGTGTCTCGGCAAGGACCAGCGCGACCGCCACGAGGGCGAAGCCCAGGAAGCCGGAGCCTTGCACGACGTTCATCAGCGTTCCGATGACGGCCATGACCAGAGCGACACGGAGCAGGGTCTGGGTCCTTCGACCGCCCGCCCCCATCCGCACGGCGGCGATGGTCTCCAGCACCAGGACACCCACGCCGAACAGCATCCCCAGGGTGAAGAGCCCCATGGGAGTTTCCGTCGCTTCCACCACCCGCGCGAAGGACATCCCGGAAGCGGACAAGAGCACGAAGAAGGACACCAGTCCGAATACGGCTATCGCGACGTGGACGAACAGAATCACGCGGACGGCAGTGAGCCGCCCCGGTATGGGGGGATTCACGAGGGCTCCTCGAAGCTCAGCATTCACGGATCTTTTGCGTACGCCGCAAAACGATACAGAGTTCCTCGGACTCTCCGCCGCGCACCCCGAACACAGAGAGTGAGAGAATACGGGTCCGTCACCGTATGCCGGTGGGAGAAGGGATCATGTGCCCCATGGACGCTCCCCCGTTCGGCCCGAACGCCATCCTGATCTCGCCGACCCACATGGCCCACCGCCCCGGCTGCGGCCACAACGACGAACCCCGCATTCGCTCCGGAGAGCACTCCGGCTGGGGATGGATACCCGAGGCCGCCGCCGGGGAGTGGCTGCGGATCAGCGCGGACCACCCCCTGCCGACCACCGAAGGCGACACCTCTTCGCTCGCCGCGAAGCGGTGCAGAGACTGCCTCGACCACTGACTCGATCCCCTATGTGGGGCAGTCAGTGGTGCGTGTGGCGACCCGGGTCCAGCAGGATCACCAGGATCCGAGCGGTGCCCACGGGGGCGACCGCGTGGGGGACGGAGGCGGCCACATGGATCATCCCGCCCGGGTCCAGCTCGTGGCTGCGGCCCTCGACCTCGAACCGGACGCGCCCCTCGACGACCTGGACCAGGATCGGTGAGGGCGCCGTGTGCTCCTTGAGCTCCTCGTCCAACACCATGTGCACGATCCGGACGTCGTGGCCCGAGAACAGACGCGTGGGCGCGACCCTGCCCTCCTTGGCCGGGGTCTGCTCCTTGAGCTGCTCGAAACCCGTCGTGATGAGTGTGGCGGCGACACCGTCGTCGGTCATGTACACGTTCCTCGTCCTCCGGCGGGCCCGGCCGGGCCCGCGGCACCCGTGTCCGTACTCCGCCCCAGCCTCACACACGCAGGCCCCCACCGCACCGGTCCCGCGCCGTGAACGGTTCCAGGACGGCCGGTGGGCACCGCGGCCGCCGTCGGCCGGGGCATGGGCACGAGGAACACCGTGGAGCCGACGGCGGGGAGCACCGGAGAGGTGAACGGGGGCACGCGGGCGGCGGTGAGCCGGCCTGCCGTCCCCTGTCAGGAGCGGGCGGGGGGACGGCGGCCCCTCACTCCGCCTCCTCGTCCAGTTCCCGCCAGCGCACGGACGAGACCTCCGGCTCCAGGCTGAGCCTCCTGACCAGCTGTTCCACGGCCTCCTCCTGGCGTCCGCCCGAGACGATGTCGGCGTGCACGGACACCAGGTCGTCGTTCTCCTCCAGACGGCGGCAGTCCAGGGCGCGCAGCGTGAACTCGGTCTCGGACAGCGCCTGGAGCAGCAGGGCCCGTACGTGGGGGTCGTGGGAGTTCGTGCACACGATCCGGACCCGGTAGACGGTCTCGCTCTCCTTGGCCGTGGCGGGAGAGCTCTTCTGCAGCCGCCGGGCCACCGGGCGCAGCAGGACGTTGGCGGCCACCACCGCCACCGCGCCCATCGCCGCGACCAGGTAGACGCCGCTTCCGGCCAGGACGCCCACGGCGGCGGCGCACCAGATCGTCGCGGCCGTGTTGATGCCGCGGATGTTGATGCCGTCGCGCAGGATGACGCCCGCGCCGAGGAAGCCGATGCCCGACACCACCTGGGCCGCGACACGCGTGGGGCTGACCTCGTCGACGGCGTAGGCGGCCAGCAGGACGAACAGCGCCGATCCCACGGCGACGAGCGCGTTGGTGCGCAGGCCCGCCATGCGCGCCCGCCACTGGCGTTCGACGCCGACCAGCGCGCCCAGTCCGAACGCGCAGCCGAGCCGGAGTGCGGCCTCCCACCATTCCAACATCCGCCACACTCCCCACAGGTCGCCCGTCCGGTTCGTTCAGGGGGACGCGCGGTGCCGGAGCGCCAGCACGCTCGGGACATCGCGCCCGTCTCACCGGATACTGGTCACGGCTACCCGCTCCTCCCCCGCGTACACCCGGGTGGGCGGCGGCACGCGCGGACGCGTGGGGGCCGCCCCGCCCGGCGGGCGGGGCCGCTCAGGAGCCGTCGGTGACGCGCTTGCCGTCCCCGTCCTTGACGATGGTGAAGGAGTCCACGACCCCGCCGTCGGCGGTGCGGGCCCGGTACTCCAGGGTGTCGCCGTCCACGGAGACCGTCTGGAAGGTCTGGGTGTCGGCGCGCTGCACGCGCACCTCGGCGCCGTGGTCGGTCCAGTCGCCCTCGCCCGCGTCGTACATCTTGGGTCCGGTCACCGCGAGCACGTAGACCGGGCCGGTGTGCGCGTCGGGGTCGCCGGTCCGGTTCCCGGCCAGGCTGCCGCGGGTGTAGGAGTGGTCGTGGCCCTGGAGGACCAGGTCCACGTCGTACTCCTCCAGGACCGGCAGCCACGCCTCGCGCAGGGGCCCGTTGTCGCGTTCGGGGTCGCCGGAGAAGACCGGGTGGTGGAAGGTGACCACGGTCCACTCGTGGGGGTTGTCGGCCAGCACCCGCTCCAGCCAGCGCCGCTGCGTGTCCAGCCACCGCCCGGCGTCGTCCGGGGGCGCCTCGCGGTAGTTGGAGTTGAGCACCACGAACCGCACGCCCTGGTGGTCGGTGTGGTACACCGTCTCGGCCAGGTCGGCGCCCTGGTCGGGGCCGTTGCCCGCCCCGGGGAACTGCGGGACCCAGTACTCGCTCAGCCCGTCGTCGTACTCGTGGTTGCCGGGCGCGGCCACGTGGTTCAGGCTCCCGGTGGCCGGGCCGAAGGCGTCGAACCACTCGTCCCACTGGGAGCCGCTGTCGGCCGAGTCGACCAGGTCGCCGGAGTGCACGGCCAGCTCGGCGTCGGGTGCGGCCTCCAGCCCGGCCCTGATGACCGGGGCGGCCTCGTCGGCGATGTCGTTCTGGACGTCGCCGAAGTACAGGAAGCTGAAGGGTTCGGCCCCCTCGGCGGCGGTGGTGAAGGTGCGCCAGTCGCCCACCGCTCCCTCCGTGCCCGCCGTTTCATCCGCGCCGCCGTCCGCGCCGCCGCCCTCGCCGCCTCCGGTGCCCTCACCGATCCGGTAGCGGTAGGCGGTGTCCGGCTCCAGGCCGGTGGCCGTGGCCGCGAAGGTAGAACCGGGCTCCTCCCCTCCGGTGGCCCGCCCCCGGATCCGGGCGGGCTCGGCGGAGCCGTCCTCGGGACCGATCTCCAGGAAGGTCTCCTCGGCCCCGGCGGCGCGCCAGGTCACTGTCTGGGAGGTGCTGGGATCGGCGGTGGGTGAGAGGAGGACGCGGTCGGCGGGCCGCCCGGGGGCGCCCCCGGGCGGGGCCTCGGGGGCGCAGGCGCCCAGTGCGGCCGCGAGGACCGTGCCGCCGAGGGCCGCGAGCGCGCGGAAGGGGACGGAGCGGGAGGGAACCGGGCGGGACGGGGACGAACGGGACGGGGCGTCGGGCATGAGGGGGTCTGTCCTTTCTCCCGGCGGGCCGGTGCCGCGGGTGCGCGGGGCGGACCGGGGGCCGCCGCGCCGGCGGCCCCCGCTCCACCCGGACAGCTACCCGGCCAGGGAGTCGAGCATGGGCCCGAACTCCTCGTCGGAGGTCAGCAGCGTGACCGACCTGTTCTCGTGGTCGATCCTGGCCCCCACGGGGCGCAGGTCGGGCGGTGCGCCCCGCTCGCGCGAGCCCGAACCGGGGTGCCACCAGTAGAGCTGGGCGCTGACGGGCTTGTCGCCGTCGGCGGTGAAGCGCTCGGCGATCTGCTGCATGTGGTCCATGGCGGCGATCGGGTGGCCCTGGCCCAGCGGGTGGGCGAGGACCACCTCGGCGATGGGGAAGACCACGAGCGCGCCGTGCGGGAGGTCGCCGAGGTGGCGGCCGAGGTCGTGCACGTGCGCCGCCGCGTAGGGGTGCCGGCCGCCGATGTGCACGATGCGCGCCCCGTCGACCTCGTGCTCGCTGACCTCGACGGTCTCGTCCACGGACGCGGCCACGGCCTCGGCGAAGACCTCCCCGTCGGGGCGGCCGGAGCGCTCGTGCACCTGCCGGGGCAGCGGCCGCAGCGAGTCGGGGGAGTCGACGACGACGGTCTGCCACAGTCCGGGGGCGACCTCGCGGGCCAGGAGGGAGTCCAGCACCCCCTCGGGGAACACGGAGGAGGGGTAGAGGCGCACCCGCAGCCGCCCGGCGGTGTCGCCGTCCTGCCCGGTGGCCTGGCCCAGCTGCTCGACGGAGGTGCGCGCGAACCGGGCCGTGTTGTGCGCGACCTGCTCGGGGGTGGCCCCGTTCAGGGCGGCGCGCAGGTCGCCGATGTCGGCGCTGGCGTGGTTGCCGTCGGGCAGTGTCACGACGAGGGTGTCGGCGCCCTGGAGGGCGGCGCCTACCCCGGCCTCGGCGAAGGCCTCCACCAGGGCGGTGGCCACCGTGTCGTCGGGGTCCGCCGCGGAGGGGCCCTCGGCCGGGTCCGCCGCGGGGGCGCCGTGGGCGGGGTCCGCGGGCCGCGCGCCGCCGGAGGACGCGGCGGCGGCCCGCTCCCCCTCCCGCGCGGCACGGGCCATGAAGCCCGCGAAGTGGGCGGCCAGGTCCGACCGCTGCTCGTCCGTGGCGATGACGGCCTGGTCGAAGACGTCCCCGAGGTCGGCCTCCAGGAGGACCTCGCCCCCGGAGTCGCACACGCGCAGACCGGTCGGCGGCAGGTGGTCGGCGCGCAGCCCCTCCCGTTCGCACGCCCGCGCCAGGGCGGCGCCGAACTCCTCGCGCATCCGCTCGGGCTCCAGCTCGCGCGCCTGCTCCAGCCGGGCGCCGAGCCAGTCGGGGATCCGGTCCGGCGAACGCGGGAAGCGCTCCAGCTCCTGGACGTAGGCGAGCGGGCTCGTCCCGGGCGGGAGGTCGGGCTCGGCGTCGTGGTTGTACTCGACGTCGACCTGGTACGAGTGGTGGATCGAGAGGATCACGGAGAGCCAGGTGCCCTCGCCCTCCTGGAACCCGGACCGCTTGAGCTCGTCGACCAGGTCGTCGACGCCGTCGGGCACCTCCAGCTGCCGGACCTGGCCTTCCGCCTCCTGGACGGCGAGCATGCCGCTGCGGTGGGCGCCGATCGCCCTGACCAGGTAGGTGAGCTGCTGCCAGCCCTCCGGGGCGACCGCGACCAGTCGCCCGGCGAGCTCCTGGAGGAGTTCGCCCTGTTCCGGGGGGCCGGGAGGTGGGGAAGTCATGCGGGGCTCCGTGTCCGTGTGGGTGCGTTCGGTCGGTCGGGCGCTCCCTTCCTATCGTGTCGGGGGGACGGAGTGTGACCGCACCCGTACCTCACGCCGCCCGCCGCCCGCCGCCGTCCGACCAGGCGGTGCGGGGCGCCGTTTCGACCCTTCGTCACGGAACCGCTACCTTGAACTCCGCCCAGTCGTGACCGCCCCGCCCCGCCCCGCCGCGGTCGCGCTCCCTCTCCCCCGAACCGGATACGGACTTTCATGAACCCCATGCGCATGCGCCGGAACGCCTCCCTCCTGGCCGGCGTCCTCCTCCTCGCGGTGACGGCCTGCGGCGGCGGTGAGGGCGAGGAGGCCGCCGCCGACGAGGAGAGGGTCGTCTTGGACCTGGCCGGGTTCGAGCGGGCCGGGGTTCCCGAGAGCGTCGACAGGCTCCACCCCGAGGACCTGCCCGAGAAGCCCTCCAGCTCCGAGCCGATGAACACGCGCATGGCCTGGAACGCCATGGAGATGGCGCACAAGGCGGGCAACCACGTGGACCCCGACGCGACGGCCGAGTGCCCCGGCCCGGAACTGGAACCCGAGGTCGGTGCCACCCTGACCTGCGACGTCGTCTATCTGGGTGAGGAGCTCACCTGGGACATGGAGGTGACCAGCGGGGGCGTCCTCATCCAGTACGAGCAGACGCTGTCGCCGGTGCCGGTCACCCGCGAGCGGGTCGAGCACCTGGTGCGCTGGCAGGTGCAGGGCGAGTACGTGCGGTGCGACATGCCCGAGGTGGTGACCGCCGAGCACGGCGAGGACGCCGGTGTGACGTGCGAGTCCTGGAACGGCCACGCCCACAGCACGCACCGCGTCACGGCGAGCCAGGACGGCATGCACGGGATCGAGACGCCGGAGAGCGACTACGGGGCCGAGGCCGCCTGACGCCGGGGCGGTCCTCCGGGTCTGCGACGGCCGTGCACGGGACCGCCCCGCGGGCGGGCCCGTACGGACCCGTCGGAGCCCCGTGCCCGGGGCGCCCTCAGTCCGCGATCGCGTCGAGGTAGACCCAGCCGCCCTCGTGCCGCACGAAGCGGCTGTGCTCGTCGAGCACCCCTTCGCGGGCGCCCGCGCGGTGCACCGCGCGGAAGGCGACCGTGCCCTCGTTGTGGAACGGGGTGCCCCCGGTGGCGGACAGGACCTCCAGGCGCACCCACTCGGTGCCGGGGTCCAGGTCCAGGCTCCGGGGCCTGGTGCTCGGATGCCAGGTCCGCAGGAGGTAGTCGCGGTCTCCGACGGCGAAGGCGCTGTAGCGCGAGCGCATGAGCTGTTCGGCGGTGGAGGCCGTGGCCCGCCCGCTGTGCAGGCGGCCGCAGCAGTCCCGGTAGGCCGCGGAACCGCCGCAGGGACAGGGCCCCGCGGGGTCGGCCGCGGGCCGTGGCGGGAACGTGCGGTGGCGGGGTCTGCGCTGGGACATGCTTCCCATTGTGGCCTCCCGTGCCCGCGGGCGGTGACGGGGCCGGGTCCGGGGCGGCTCCCGGAGCCGGTGCGGGGCCTCCCCTGCCGGACCCGCGCCGGCCCCGATCCGCCCGCGGGGAGCGGCCTCCGGAGTTCAGGCGCGGCCGGAACCGTCGGAGCCGTCGGAGAGGGCCCGCCTCAGGACGGCTGGCGGCGTCCCGCCCCGGACGTCCTGGCCCGTGAGGCCGGAGTGCACCTCGGCCGCCACGGACTCGACGGTGTCCACCCCGTACCGCATCCCGTCGCTGCCGTCGGTCAGGACCACGATGTCGTAGTCGCCGACCGGCGTGTTCCGGAAGCCGCCGACGCTGTGCACCCGCCAGACGTTCGTGTCGCCGCGGGGCAGCCAGCCGTTCTTCAGGTACACCTCGGCGTCGGCGGGCGCGCCCGCGGGCACCCCCCAGCGCTGCTCCCCGACGACGTCGCCCATGAGGCCGCGCGCGAACTCGCGTTCCCCCCGGCCGAGGACGTCGTTGTCCGTGCGCAGCAGGCGGAGCAGGGTGAGCTGGTCGGAGACGGTGATCCTCATCAGTCCGACGTAGCCCTCGGGGTCCGGCCTGGTGTCGTCCATGCCCGCCAGGTCGAGGAAGCGCTGGACGCGTTCGGTGCCGAGACGGTCGTTCAGTTCCGTGGCCGCGTCGTTGTCCGAGACGGTGATCATGTCGGTCGCCAGGTCCCTCTCCTCGGCGGTCAGCTCCCGGTCCCCGTCCATGGCGGTGCGCAGCAGCGCGCCGAGGACGACGACCTTGCCGACGCTGGCCGCGTCGAACTCCGCGTCGGGGTCGAGCCCGCAGGTGAGGTCGCCGTCGTGGGCGGAGACCCCCACGGCGATCGTGCCCCCGCGCTCGTCCGCCCGCTGACGGATCCGTTCGTCGAGCCGCCGCGCGGCGTCGGGGTGCGACGCGGAGGCGCAGACCCCCTCCTGCGCGGCGGCGGCCGGGGGTGGTGCGGCAGCGATCGGTCCGGCGGCGAGGGCCGTGGCGAGGAGCACGGCGGCGGACCGTGCCGTGCGTCGGTCTGCGGTGGGCGTGCGGTCGGCGGGCATGGAAGGGGTTCCTCCCTGGTTCGGCGGACGGGGGCGGCTGAGCGGACCGCGTACAGAACCGGCGTCCACCCCACGCACCTGACCCGGCACCCGGAGTGACGGACCGGTGCCCTTCGATTCTCGGCGTCCGCGCTCCGTGGCGCGTGAGCAACACGGGGTCCGCGCCCCCGACCGGTGGCGCGGTCGCACGACCGCCGTGCGGACCGCGCGCGGGTCCGCCGCCTCGGGGGAGGGCGCACAGGCGTCGGCCGCCGCCGAGGTCCCTGGCCAGGACCGTCGAAGCCCTGTCCCACCAGGCTTACGGGATCGCGGGGTGCAGGCGGCGGCAGATCCTGCGCACCTGCCTGGTCGTCGCTACCGGTACCGGCGCCGGGCGGGCCTTCTGGTACGCGGCACCGCCCATGCGGTCAGGGGGGATCCGGCGGTTCCCGGGCAGCGGTACCGCCCTGCCCGCGTCCGACGGCGCCCTTGGGGCGGCCCGGTCCGTGGCGCCCGGGGCGGGCGGTCCACGTCGACGACGACCCGATGGCCTTGGCCCGCGCACGCTCTCTGCCGGTGGGGACCGGGAAGGGGGCCACCGAGTTCGTCGGCTCCGACCTGCGCGGTGGTGACAGGGTGCTGGGGGGGCGGCGTCCGCACTGCTGGGCTCCGGCCGGCCTGGATACGCCGCACCCGTGCCGGGGCGGCCTCCGACCGGTGAGGCACCCGCCGCGTCGTTCGAGACGGCGGGTGCCTCACCGGTCGGAGGCCGCCTCCCGCACGGGGAGGAGTCCTCGCTCAGTGGCTGCTGGAGTAGCTGTAGCTGTAGCTGCTGTTCCCGTAGCCGTGCCCGTGGCCGTGCCCGTGGCCGTGCCCATGCCCGTGGCCGTGGCCGTCACCGGCGTAGGAGGTCACGCTGTAGCTGCCGGCGCCGCCGGGCCCCGCCCAGCTGGAGTGGCTGTGGTAGTAGCTGTCGGCCATCGCCGCGGCCGGGGCACCGAACGCCAGGGCCGGGGCGGCGAGAGCGGTGAAGGCGACCTTGGCCAGAGTCTTGCGGTTCATGCTTCCTGTCCTTTCTGTAGCGAATCGGTGCTTTACCGAAACAGCGATACAGGAGACCGGCGTCCGCTCGTCTCATGAACGTCGGCTTTGTCCGACACCACTCCAGGCTATGCCTCAGTCCACTCCACGAATACTTTGGCCAGTTCACTTGCTCCTAAAATACGGATTTGCCTTCCGCAGCATTTTTACGGCTCCGGGCGCGCATCCCGCGGACGGCCACCGGGACCCGGAGAAAACCGGCCGCGGAGCGCCGGACGCGGATTCCGGCGCCCCCGCCGGCCCTCACGCGCCCCGGGCGGCCCTCGCGCGCCCGGGGCGCGCGTGCGGTTACGTGAGGTTCTTGCTGTCGGTGTCCCACTCGGTGGAGCACAGGCCGCAGTCCTCGCCGACGAACTCCCGGCGGGCCTGCTGGTCGCCCTTGAGCTGCCACCGCAGCCAGGCGACGCCGACACGGCCGTACTCGCCGCCGTTGGGCTCGGCGAAGGTGCCGTAGTGCCCGACGTCGAGGTGGCCGATGAAGGCGGGCAGGCCCCGGGGCAGGCGGCCGTAGTCGTCCAGGGCGTTCTCGTAGGCGATGTCGTCGGGCCCGCCGGTGAAGTAGGCGACGGGTGCGTGCAGGTCCTCCAGCAGGTCGTTGTCGCGGTCGGTCAGCAGGCCGCTGTTCCACAGCACGGTGGTGTCGATCCGCGGGTCGTCGGCGACCTCGTAGGTCTCCAGGCCGCCGCAGGACTGGCCCATCACCGCGATGCTGTCGGTGTCGATGTGGCCCCGGTACTCGCTGAACAGGCGGCCGTTCTCCTCGATCGCCCAGTCGACGGCCTCGGTGAGCATCTCGGGGTCGGTCCTGCCGGTGCCGCCGGGGCGGCCGTTGGCGATGACCAGGAAGCCGTGCGAGGCGAACTCGGTGAGGATGTTCTCGAACCACGTCCCGTCGGCCCGGCAGGCACCGTTGCCCCAGGCCACGACCGGCAGCCGTTCGCCCTCGGGCAGGTCCACCGGCCGGTAGACGGTGTGGTCGCGCAGGCGGAGGGTGGTGACGTACTCGGCGTCGTAGGGGCCCGTTCCGTCCAGGGTCTGCACGGGGTCGGCGGCGGCCGCCCCGGGGGCGAGGGCGGCGACCACCGCCAGGCCGAGAAGGACGGACGCCGTTCGGCGGGCCGGTCGTGATCCCATCTCACTACTCCTCAGGGGGTGCGCAAAACAAAGCGGGGTTTCTTTTCCAGCGCGCTGGACACCGAATATCGGACGCCGCTGGAGGACTGTCAACACACCCTCGCGCGGAACACGTGGTTCCACCGATACGCCAAACTCCCCTCGCTTTCTCCCCTCCCGGACCCCGAGCGCACCTGACCAGGAAAGAAGCGGATCCAAAAACAAAAATCACCTATGGGGGAAAGAACCGGGGAATTTCCCGGGGCCTCCGGGTCCCGCGGTGCGCGGACGGGGTTTTCCGCGCCCGGCGGGGCGGGCCCCGGCGCCACCGCGCGGCGGCGGGAGCGCCCGCCGACAGGCCCGTGCTCCGGGTCGTCCCCGGAGCACGGCGGCGGGGCGCGGCCGTTGGCCGCGAGCGGCCGCTCACAGCTCGATGACGGTCTTGACCTGGTCGCCGCCGGGCTCGAACGCCTCGTGCGCGCGCTCCAGCGGCAGCCGCCGGGTGATCATCCGCTCCAGCCAGGAGTGGTCGGCCCCGGCCAGCGCCCGCGCGGCCATCTCGTAGTGCCGCAGGTTGGCGTTGACCGACCCGAAGAGCACGTCGTTCTCCAGGACCAGCTGGCGGTTGAGCGCCCCGGCGTCGACGTCGACCGTGTGCCCGCCCGAGGAGATACCGGTGAGGCAGACGATCCCGTAGGCCGCGTTGTGGGCCGTCGCGTCGAGGATGACGCTGGAGGCGCCGGTGGCCTCGATGACCACGTCCGGCTCGCCCGTGGCCGCGACCTCGGCGACGCCGCCGGTGTGGTAGGTCGCCCCGAGCGCGGCCACCAGCTCGGGTTTGACCCCGTGCTCCACCCGGTCCAGCACGTGCACGTCCAGGCCGCGCTGGACGCCGATCATGGCGGCGAGCAGGCCGATGGGCCCGGCGCCGGTGACGAGCAGGCGGCGCGGCTCGAACCAGGCCCGGCCGCCGATCCGGTCGATCTGGTCCCACGCCTTGGCCACGACCGTGGTCGGCTCCATCAGCACGCCGACGCGCTCCAGCGACGGGTCGAGCCTGACCGCGTAGTCGGCCTCCACCGTCCACCGCTGGGAACCGTAGCCGTGGATCCGCTTGATGCCGCGTTCGGTGAACCCGCCGTTGCGGCACATGTCGAACTCGCCGTGCGCGCAGGCCCCGCAGGGCACGGGGTCGGGCCTGCGCACCACCCCGACCACGAGGTCCCCCGCGGAGAAACCGCTGCCGTCGGGCGCCTCCCGCACCCGGCCCAGCGACTCGTGCCCCAGGACCAGGCGCTCCTGTCCGGGCGGCGCCTCGCCGTACTCGCCGTCGGCGATCTCGTGGTCGGTGCCGCAGATCCCCAGCGCGATGCCGTCGACGAGCAGTTCCCCCGCGCCCGGCACGGGGTCCTCGACCTCGCCGATCCGCACCGAACCGGCCTGCGACGGCACCACTGTCAGAGCACGCATGGCTCTCCCCCTCACCTGACGCACGTGTCCGCCCCGGCCACCGGATCCGGGGCGCCCCGGGGCGGAGGACACCGGATCGGGAACGGTCGTGGGCGCTCGCCTCCGTCCCCGGGGCCTCTCCCAGGCGGCTACCCGGCCGTCGCGCCCGGCACACGAGACGGGGCCCGGCCCGGGCGGCGCCGCCCCTGTGGTCTACTGGCCCACTGGACGGGACACGACCTGAGGGGGCGCGGGGTGCTGCTGGGTTCGGGCGCGGGCGAGGGGGCCGCGGTGAGCGTCGGCGGGGCGGAGCTGGACCGCGAGGGGCTGTGGTCGGCCGCGGCCGCCGTGGCCGAGCGGGTGGCGGGGGCCGACGCCGTCGCCGTGCACGGCGAGGCCTCGCTGTCCACGGTCGTCGCTGTGGTCGGCGGCCTGCTGGCCGGGGTGCCCGTGGTCCCGGTCCCGGCGGACTCGGGGACCGCGGAGCGCCGCCACATCGTGCGCGACTCCGGCGCCTCGCTGTGGCTGGGGACCCCGCAGGAGGGGACCGGCCTTCCGGTCGTCCCCGTGGACCCGGCCGAGCGCTCCTCGTACGCGCTCCCCGAACCATCGCCCGAGTCCACCGCGCTGGTCATGTACACCTCCGGGACCACCGGACCGCCCAAGGGAGCCCTCATCCCGCGCCGGGCCGTGGCCGCCGACCTGGACGCGCTCGCCGACGCCTGGGACTGGACGCCAGACGACGTGCTGGTGCACGGGCTGCCGCTGTTCCACGTGCACGGCCTGGTCCTGGGCGTCCTGGGGGCCCTGCGCGTGGGCAGCCCGCTGCTGCACACCGGGCGCCCCACCCCCGCCGCCTACGCCGCCGCGGCCCGGCGGGGCCGCCGCTCGGGGCGGGGCGGGAGCCTGTTCTTCGGCGTGCCGACCGTGTGGTCGCGGATCGCGCGCGATCCCGAGAGCGCACGCGCCCTGTCCGGGGCGCGGCTGCTGGTGTCGGGCAGCGCCCCGCTGCCCGACACCGTGGCCCGGGACCTGCGGGCGGCGTGCGGCCACAGCCCCGTGGAGCGGTACGGGATGACCGAGACGCTGATCACCGTGGCGGCGCGCGCCGACGCGCCGCGGCGCGTCGGCTGGGTCGGGACGGCGCTGCCCGGCCTGGAGACGCGGCTGCGCGGCGAGCACGGCGAGCCCGTCGCCTCCGACGGCGAGGGCGTCGGTGAGCTCCAGGTCCGCGGCGCCACCCTGTTCGAGGGCTACCTCGGGCTGCCGGAGGCCACGGCCGCGGCGTGGACCGGGGACGGCTGGTTCCGCACCGGTGACGCGGCGGTCCGCGACGGGGAGGGCTGGCACCGGATCGTGGGCCGGATGTCGGTGGACATGATCAAGACCGGCGGCTACCGGGTCGGCGCGGGCGAGGTGGAGGCGGTGCTGCTCGGCCACCCCGCGGTGGCGGAGGCCGCCGTGGTGGGCGAGGCCGACGACGACCTCGGCCAGCGCATCGTCGCCTACCTGGTCGGTGACGGCATCTCCCCCGAGGCGGTCATCGACTTCGTGGCCGAGCGGTTGTCGGTCCACAAGCGCCCGCGCGAGGTGCGCGTGGTGGACGCGCTGCCGCGCAACGCCATGGGCAAGATCCAGAAGAAGCTGCTGGGGAACGCGCCCGCGTAGGCGGCCCGGCGGGCCGCGGGCCCCTCGCCCGGGTCCCGGCGAGGATGTGCGTGCGGGTGGTCGCGGACCGCTGCCGCGCCTTCGCCGCCCGGGCCGGCCGGGAGGAGACGTGTGCGCTGTCGCGGGCGGGCCCCTCCCCCGCGCTGACATGCCTCACCGAGTGGCACTTTTACGATGTAGATCACAAATGGGACATAACCAGAGCGGCCAGCGCACGGCGCGCGCCCACCTGCCGGAGGGGGCGCGCCTACCGGTCCCCCCGCTCCCCCGCCGCCCTGGCCACCGCGTCGGCCCGCGCCGTCGCGGCCACCAGGAACCCCATCAGGGCGGCGTAACCCGCGACAGCCGCGATCCAGGCCAGGGGCAGGAGGGCGTCCGCCGCCAGGGCGGCCAGGAGCGACACGGCCGCCAGCGCCGCGGCCGTGTAGCCGGCGCGCACGGCGGCCGTGAGCCGGGGGACCGCGGCCAGGTGGCCCTCCCGCCAGGCGCGGTCCGAGGACAGGGTGGCCCTCGTCCTCAGTCCGAGCAGGACGTTCCTCTCCAGGGCGCCGCCCACGGTGGAGTCGCGTACGTGGTGCACCGCCGCCGTGGCCACCGCGAGCCCGAAGACCAGGGCGAGGAGCCCGACCGCTTCCTCCATGGACCTACCCGCCCTCCGTCGTCGCTCCGGTCCGGGGCCGGGGCGTCCCGGCTCCCCGCCGCACGCCCGCGGCGCCCGCCCTCCCGGGATGACAGACGGCTTCCCCCGCGCGACGGTTCCCCGCGCGGCACCTCGGGGACCGCGCACCGGACCCGCTGTCCCTGGGGAGGGGACCGGGTGAGGCGCACCTATGTTGGAATCATTCCAGAAAAGTGATTCAATGGGCGCATGCACCAGACGGAGACCGAGGTCCTCCTCCGGAGGGCTTCGCTACGCGTGACCCGGCCCCGAGTGGCGGTTCTGGAGGCTGTCGGGGCTCATCCGCACGCCGACGCCAGCACCGTGCTCCAGGCGGTCCGCGGCCAGCTCGGTGCGGTGTCCACACAAGCGGTGTACGACGTACTCAAGGCTCTGACGGAGGCCGGACTCGTCAGGCGGATCGAACCGGAGGGGTCGCCCGCGCGCTACGAGCGCAGGGTGGGCGACAACCACCACCACGTGGTCTGCCGCAGCTGCGGCACGATCGCCGACGTGGACTGCGCCACCGGGTCCGCCCCCTGCATGACGGGTTCGCAGGACCACGGTTTCGCCATAGACGAGGTCGAGGTCACCTACTGGGGCATCTGCCCCGCCTGCCAGAAGGCCTGACCACGCGCCCGGTGCCCTCACCGCGGCACCGAAAGATCCCACCTTAGGACCGAGGAATTCATGTCTCAGGACAACACGAAGCCGCTGACCACGGCCAACGGCGCCCCGGTAGCCGACAACCAGAACAGCCTGACCGCCGGCCCGCGCGGCCCGATGCTGCTGCAGGACCTGTGGTTCCTGGAGAAGCTCGCGCACTTCGACCGCGAGGTCATCCCCGAGCGCCGGATGCACGCCAAGGGCTCCGGGGCCTTCGGTACCTTCACGGTCACCCAGGACATCACCCGGTACACCAAGGCAGCGATCTTCTCCGAGGTCGGCAAGCAGACCGAGATGTTCGCCCGCTTCTCCACCGTCGCCGGTGAGCGCGGTGCCGCCGACGCCGAGCGCGACATCCGCGGTTTCGCCCTGCGCTTCTACACGGAGGAGGGCAACTGGGACATCGTCGGCAACAACACCCCGGTCTTCTTCTTCCGCGACCCGCTGAAGTTCCCCGACCTCAACCGCGCCGTCAAGCGCGACCCGCGCACCAACCTGCGCTCGGCCGAGAACAACTGGGACTTCTGGACCAACCTCCCCGAGGCCCTGCACCAGGTCACCATCGTCATGTCGGACCGCGGCATCCCCGACGGCTACCGCCACATGCACGGCTTCGGCTCGCACACCTTCTCGTTCATCAACGAGGCCGGCGAGCGCTTCTGGGTCAAGTTCCACTTCCGGACCCAGCAGGGCATCAAGAACCTCACGGACCAGGAGGCCGCCCAGGTCGTGGCCGGGGACCGCGAGTCCGCGCAGCGCGACCTGTTCGAGGCCATCGAGCGGGGCGACAACCCCAAGTGGACCTTCTACGTCCAGATCATGCCCGAGGCCGAGGCGGCGGACTACCGCTTCCACCCCTTCGACCTGACCAAGGTCTGGTCCAAGAAGGACTACCCGCTGATCGAGGTCGGCGAGTTCGAGCTCAACCGCAACCCGGAGAACTACTTCGCGGACGTGGAGCAGGCCGCCTTCACCCCGGCCAACCTCGTCCCGGGCGTCAGCTTCTCGCCCGACCGCATGCTCCAGGGCCGCCTGTTCTCCTACGGTGACGCCGCCCGCTACCGCCTGGGCGTCAACCACCACCAGATCCCGGTGAACTACCCGCGCGGCGCCAAGCTGGTCAACACCTACCACCGCGACGGCACGATGCGCGTGGACGGCAACCAGGGCGGCGTGCCCGGCATCGAGCCCAACTCCTACGGCCGCTGGCAGGAGCAGCCCTCCTACGCCGAGCCGGCGCAGGCCATCGGCTCGACCGCCGACCGGTTCGACTACCGCGAGGACGACGCCAACTACTTCGAGCAGCCCGGCAACCTGTTCCGCCTGATGAGCGCGGACGAGCAGCAGCGCCTGTTCGAGAACACCGCGCGCGCGATCGACGGCGCCTCCCAGGCCACCATCGAGCGCCACATCGCCAACTGCACCATGGCCGACGCGGCCTACGGCGAGGGCGTGCGCAAGGCCATCGAGGCCCTCCAGGCGGGCAAGGTCTCCTCGACCGACCCCAACTCGGACAGCGTCTGACCGACGCGTGAGCGCCCGATCCGGGCATGAGGCACCGGACGGGGCGTGAGGGCCCGGCCCGGGTCCGGTCCACCGAGCCGACGCGGCCCCGACCGCGTCGGCTCGGCCTGCTTGCGGGCCCCGGGCCCCTGGCGTCACCGGGGCCCCTCGGGGCCGCGGCGGCGCGGCCCCCGGCCGGGGTCAGGGAAGCAGGTGGGTGCGGCCGAACATCTCGGCCGCGGCGCGGGCGCTCGGCGTGCCCGCGTCGAGGTCGGCGCCCGCGGCGACGAGCAGCGCCACGATGCCCTCCTCCCCCTTGAACAGCGCCCCGGCCACGGGCGTCTGGTCCCGGTCGTTGCGCAGGTCCACGTCGGCGCCGCGGTCGACGAGGGCGCGGACCGCGTCCTCCCGGCCGTGGTAGGCGGCGAGCATCACCAGGGTGTTGCCCTGCTCGTCGCGGGTGTCCACCGGAAGGCCGTGGTCGAGGAACTCCAGCAGCTCCTCCGTGCGCCCCTCCCGGGCGAGGTCCATGGCCAGGGCGATGACCCGGCCCGTCTGCTCTTCGGAGAGTTCGTTCATGGGATCCATGCTAGGAGCACGCTCCCACCTGGCCGAACACGCGTACGCGGCCCGGACGGGGCCCGGAGGAACCGCGTCCGCACCCGCAAAGCCCTGTGACGCAAGGGTTTCGTGGTTGCGACGGTGCCAGTGCGCCAGGACAATACAGCGCGAAGCCCACTTCCCGGAGGACACCATGGCCAGCACTCCCCCCATCGACACCTCGGTCCCCCACTCCGCACGCGTGTGGAACTACTGGCTGGAGGGCAAGGACAACTACCCGGTCGACCGGGAGCTGGGCCGGCAGATCGCGCAGGCCTTCCCCGAGATCGTGGAGGTCGCCCGCGCCGACCGGCAGTTCCTCGTCCGCGCGGTCACGCACCTGGTCCAGGAGGAGGGCGTCCGCCAGTTCCTGGACATCGGCACCGGCCTGCCCACCGCCAACAACACCCACGAGGCCGCCCAGGCCGCCGCACCCGAGTCCAGGATCGTCTACGTCGACAACGACCCCCTGGTGCTGACCCACGCCCGCGCCCTGCTCACCAGCAGCCCCGAGGGCTCGACCGAGTACGTCGACGCCGACCTGACCGACCCCGGCCCCCTCCTGGAGGAGGCCCGCCGGTACCTGGACTTCTCCCAGCCGATCGGGCTGACGTTCATGGGCACCCTGGGCCACTTCCCCGCCGACGAGAACACCTACGCCCTGGCCCGCACCTACGTGGACGCGCTGCCGTCGGGCAGCTTCCTGGCCCTGTGCGACAGCACGAGCACGAGTCCGCAGATCATCGAGGCGTCCAAGGCCTGGAACGAGAACGCGAGCCAGCCCATCCACCTGCGCACCGTCGAGGAGATCGAGCGCTTCTTCGACGGCCTGGAGCTGCTGGAGCCCGGCGTGGTCTCCGCCTCCCTGTGGCGCCCGCTGCCCACCGACCTGGGCACTCCCAAGGAGGTCGCCCAGTACGGCGGCGTGGCGCGCAAGCCCTGACCCGAGGCGTGTGCGCGGGCCGCCGGGGCCGCCGGGCGGTCGGGGCGGCGGGGAGGTCACCGGCCGTCGGGGCCGGGAGCCGGCACGCGGCACGGGCCGCCCCCCGGAACCGACCGGCACGCGGCACGGGCCGCCCCCCGGAACCGACCGGCACGCCGCACGCCCCCGGCCGACCGCCTCGGGAAGAGCCCCGGCCTCCCCGACCGGGCCTGTGGACAACCCGGTCCGGCCGCGTCGGCGCGCGCATACTCGAACCATGCTCTCCCCACGCGCCCACGCCCTGCTGTCCGCCCTGCTGGACGGCCTGCCCGGTACCAAGCACATCCTCACCCTGCACACCCGGCACGCGATGGTCACGGCCGTCGAACGCCGGGAGTCGGGCTTCGACGTCGAGCGTCCGGCGGTGGTGGAACGCCTGTGTACCGCCGTCACCAGCGGCGGCCTCGCGGCGGTGGTGCTGCGCACCCTCACCGACCAGGTCTCCCACACGCTTCCGGGCGGGGTCGAGGTCCCCGTCGGGCTGGTGCGCGGCTGGACGGTCACCGAGCGGTCCCTGGTACCCCTCGACGAGGCGCGGATGTTCGACGCCCACTGCACCGACTCCGCGTCGGGTGAACCCATCCCGCCCGAACGGGGCGTGGTGTACACGGACGCGCCCGCGGTCGACCTCACCCTCTTCCACGGCACGTGACTTCCACGGCACGTGAGGGGGCGGCGGCCCCGGAGGCCGACCGCCCGCTGCTCCCGACCGGGGACTGCCGCCCCGGGTCCCGGGTCCGGCGGGCGGTCGCTCGCACCGCGCGGGGGAACCGGTCGGCGGCGGTGCGGCGCGGCGGCCGAAGCCGCCGCGCCACGGTGGGGTGCCGGTGCCGCCGGGGTCAGTTCGCGCTGCAGGAGACCGTCGGCCAGGTCCAGTTGCCGTTGTGGTCGATCGTCACGCCCCAGTTGTTGCCGTTGCCGTTGGGCCTGGCGGTCAGCACCTGGGAGCTGGGGTAGCTGGCGCTGACGTTCCACGTGGAGCTGATCCTGGCCGGGGACGGCACGTTCATCGTCACGGTCCAGTCGCTCGAACCGCTGACCGAGACGTTGAGGTTGTACCGGTCGTTCCACTGCTGGCCCGCGGACAGGGTCGCGGTGCAGCCACCACCACCGCCGCCGCCACCGCCGCCGCCACCGCCGGAGGAGGAGCCCACCGTGATGTTGGAGTTCCCGCTGCTCTGGTATCCCTCCGTCGCCATGATCATGTAGTCGTGGTTGCCCAGGTTCATCCCGGCGCGGGCCCACGCGTCGAAGTGGTTGCCGGAGGTGATGGTTCCGCCCGTCCTCCTCGACTGGCGCACGCTCCAGTACTGGGGGAAGGTCTGCGTGCCCTCGATGGAGGGGGCGTCGTAGCGCATCGTCCGGTAGATGTCGTACGTGCCGCCGTCGCTGGTGACCGTGCCCATGTGCGTGCCGGTGGGCCGGTAGGTGCCCCAGTTGTCGACGATGTAGTACTCCACGAGCGGGCTCCTCGTCCACCCGTAGAGGGTCAGGTACGCGTTGCCGGACGGGTTGAAGCTGCCCGAGTAGTTCACGGTCCTGCGTCCGCCGGTGGGCCAGCCCTTCCCGGCGACGAAGTTGCCGGTGTTGCGCCATGAGGTGCTGTAGTTGCCGCCGGAGCCCAGCTCCATGGAGACGGTGCCCTGGCTGTCGGTCCAGAAGGAGTAGAAGTAGCCGTTGTCGGTGCCGGTCTGGTTGGAGGTGATGGCCGCGCTGGCGGTGCCGGGAAGCAGCGCCAGGGTCGTGACCAGCGCGACCGCGACGGCGCAGACCCGGCCGACGAGCTCTCTGGTGCGGCCGCTTCCGCGGCTTCTGGGAGGTGCGGGGGCGTCGTTCATGGGTGTTTCCTCCTCGGGGGGTCGGGGGGTCAGGAGGTGTGGTGCGACCGGGCGGGGCCGCGGTTACCGGAGGTGGCCCCGTGCGTCGGCTGCCTACGACGCGGCGGGGTCGGCCGGCCCTCGTGCGGTCGCCGGTCGCGGAACCGGGTCGGGGGCGACCCGGGCGGGCGGGGAGTGAGCCCCGTCACAGGGCCAGTGTCCGTCCGACTCCGCTGTGTTGTCAATAAATTCCGGAAGATTCCGGATATCCAGAGGACCCCCGCTTCCCCCATGCGACGTTTCCACTGGTGGGAGCCCTGGACACTTGGCCCGCCAACCGCTGCCCGCACCTGTTTCCGGAAAGGTTCCGGATCACGACGGCGGGAGGGTGCCTTCCCACGAGCGCGCCAAGGGCCCGGCGGGCGCGGGCAACGCTGTCCGGCACCGGCCACGGCAATCCGGTCCGGCCTCCCTCCCGGGCCCGGCTCCGTGCCATGCTGGGAGTCATGGAGGTCAAGGAACCGCGGCTGGAGATCGAGTACTGCACCCGGTGCCGGTGGCTCCCGCGGGCCACCTGGATGGCACAGGAGCTGCTGACCACCTTCGAGGCCGAACTCGGCGAGGTCGCACTCGTCCCGGGCACCAACGGCGTCTTCGAGGTGCGGCTGGACGGGGAGAGCGTGTGGTCGCGCAGGACCGACGCGGCCTTCACCGACGCCGCCGAGCTCAAGCGCCTCATCCGGGACCGGATCGCCCCCGAGCACCACCTGGGGCACTCCGAGCTGCCCTCGGACCGCTAGGGCGCGTTCGGTGGATCCCGCCCGTCGCGCCCGGCGCGGACGGGCCCCTTCGGGAGCGCCGAGCAAGCCGCTGCCGCCGCCCTCGAAGGCCGGCCCCGCCTCACGGGCGGCGCCGGAACGGCCGGCGGTGCCGCTCGCGGCCTCCCGGTGAGGAGCGCCCCCGACGCGCCCACGGCAGCCACGGCTCACGCGGCGGGTGGGCGACCCGCGTCCGTTCGTGCTCTCCGGCCAGCGCCCGCTCCGCCCCCTCGGGTTCGAGTCCGGCGAACAGCATGATGTCGGTGGCGACCATCCGCACGTACAGGTGGGCGGCCCCGGTCACGGGATCGTCCGTCCCGTCGTCGTCGAAGGGCCGGACCAGGCCGAGCACGCGGTCGACCGCCCGCTGGCGCGCGGCGCGGTCTCCGAGGTCTCCGGCGAGCACGTCGAGCACGGCGGCCATCTCGCACACCACCGGGGCGAGGCGCCGGCGCTCGGCCGTGTCCATGGAGGCGGCGGTCCGTGCGAGCGACAGGCAGCTCTCACCGAGGATGATGAGCCGGTCGATCCTCTCGTCCTCGTACCGCAGCGGCTCGGGATCGGTCCAGCGCGCGCTGGACCAGCGCACCGCGCGGTGGCTGTTCTCGCGTGCGCGGCTGAGGTCGGCCATCGGCCTGCTCAGGGCGCCCAGGCGGTCCACCGTCCACCGGGAGGGGTCCTCGTCCTCCTCCAGCGCGCGGCCGGTCGCGCCGAGCAGGCCGACCATCTCCGCCAGCGCGGCCGCCTCGGCCCGGCGCAGCCGCGAGACCACGCGCGCGGGGAACAGGATCTGGCTCACCGCGAGCGCCACACCCGCCCCGATGAGGGCGTCGGTGAGCCGGCCGAGGCCGACGTGGCCCGTGGCGAAGGCCACGGTGAGGATCGCACCGGCCGCGGCCTGGGCGATCACGAGCCTGGCGGCGCCGACGGCGACGGCGATCGCCATCGCCACACCGGTGGCGGCGGCCAGGGCCCCGTAGCCCCCGCCGGTGACGACGAGGGTCAGTTCGCCGACGACGATGCCGATGACCACGCCGATCAGCATCCGGACGGCGTTGGTCCCCCGCTCCCCGCCCGAGGCGTTGAGGGCGATGACCGCCGCGATCGGCGCGAAGAACGGGGAGTGGTCGCGGACGAGCCCGCCCGCGATGACCCACGCCGCGGTCGCGGCGATCGTGGCCTGCACCAGCGACCACCCGTCCGCGGACAGGCGCTCCAGCGCCGCCGAACCCGCGCGGGCCGCCCGCCGCAGTCCGGCGCGCACGAGACCGTTCAGAGCCCGCATGCCCCTCCCGCCACACCAGGGTCCGGCGGGCTCCGCACGCCCGCGTGGAAACAACCACCACCGGCATCGCTACCCAGGCGCGCCGCATGATCACCCTCCGAGTACGAGGGATCCCGCCCGTCGCGTCCCCGCACCGGCCGGAGGCCGACCGCACGGCCTCACGGAGCAGGGGCCCGCGTGCCCGGCCCCTCCCCCTTCGCCCACCGGATCGCGCACACCCCTGGTCGGACCGCGACATGTTACGTACGATTACCGTCGGTGAAGGAAGGCGCCTCCCGGCCCCGGGCCGACCGGGCCCTCCTGTCCGCTCCCTGCCCGCACACCATCCCCCGCCCCAGGAGAGACGTGAGCAAGCGGATCGGTATCGTCGGCGCCGGGACGGCGGGCCTGCACCTGGGCCTGCACCTGCTGCGGCACGGTGTGGAGGTCACCCTCTTCACCGAGCGCTCGCCGGACGAACAACGAAGGTCGAAGGTGCTCAACACCGTCGCCCACCACGCCGTGACCGTGGAGCGTGAGCGCGCGCTCGGTGTGGACCACTGGCCGGCGGAGGAGTTCGGCTACCCCGGGCACGAGTACCGGGTGGGCCCGCCGGGAGCGGAGCCCACCGCCTTCGCGGGCCGCCTCCGCGCGCCCAGCCGGGCCGTGGACTACCGGCTCTACCAGCCCCGGCTGACCGAGGACTTCGCCGAGCGCGGCGGGGAGCTCGTGCTCGGCCGCCTCTCCTCCGGCGACCTGCCCTCCCTGGCCTCCCGGTTCGACCTGGTCGTGGTGTGCACCGGACGCGGCCCCTTCGCGGAGGTGTTCGGGCGGGATCCCGCGTACTCGCCCTTCACCCGCCCCAGGAGGGCGCTGTGCGCGGGCCTGTTCACCGGCATCGCCCAGCACCCCGTCCCCCAGGTGACCTTCCACGTCTGCCCCGGCGCGGGCGAGATGATCGAGATCCCCACCTGGACCGACGGCGGCCTGGTCATGGCCCTGGTCATCGAGAACCACTACGGCTCGGCCCTGGAGGCCCTGGCCGCCACCCCCTACGAGGAGGACCCGAAGGCCTACCGCGACCTGGCCCTGGGCCTGCTCCGCGAGTACTACCCGGCCTGCTCCGAGCGGATCGACCCCGCGGAGTTCGGTCCCCTGGACGGGCCGCGCGGCATCCTCCAGGGCGCGGTCACCCCCGTGGTGCGCCGCACGCACACGGTGCTGGACGACGGCACCGTCGTGCTCGCCCTCGGCGACGCGCACGTCACCGTGGACCCCCTGCTGGGGCAGGGGGCCAACACGGCCTCCCACGCCGCGTGGGTGCTCGCCGAGGAGATCGTCCGCCAGGACGTCCTCGACCGCCGCTTCGTCGAGCACGTCGACATGCGCAGGCAGGACCGCGTCCTGTCGGCGTCGCGCACCACCAACCTGCTCATGGAGAACCTGGAGACCCTGCCCGGGGACTTCGTGGAGTTCCTCGGGGAGCTGAGCCGCAACCGCTCCCTGGCCGACGAGTTCACCGAGTGGTTCAACCACCCCGAGCGCTTCTGGGACGACCTGGCCGACCCCCGGCGCACGGCGGCCTGGGTCGCCCGGCACGCCCCCGGCCCCGGGTGAGGCGCCCTCCGCCCCGCCCGGGGCCGGGGTGTGACCGGGCACGCCGGGGCGCGCGGGCGGGCGGTTCCCCCGAACCGGGCCGGGTAGGTGCCCGGGCATGCTGGAAAGTCTCTTCGGGACAGGGCTGGACAGGCTGCTGCTGATACTCGCCTCCACCGTGGGTATCTTCGCCGCCGTCATCACCTACACGCGTATCGCCGGGCTGCGCAGCTTCTCCAAGATGTCGAGCTTCGACTTCGCCATGACGGTCGCCGTCGGCTCCCTCGTGGCGACGGTCGCGGTGGCACAGGTGTCACTGGTCGAGGGCATGGCGGCGCTGGCGGTGCTGTACCTGCTCCAGGTCGCCATCGCCCTGCTGCGCCGCTTCGCCCCGTTCAAGCAGGCGGTCGACAACACGCCCCTGCTGCTCGTGTCCGACGGCACCATGCTCAGGGACAACATGAGGAGGTCGCGCATCACCGAGGACGACCTGCGGTCGAAGCTCCGCGCCGCCAACGTCACGAGCCTGGGGTCCGTGCGCGCGGTCGTGCTGGAGACCACCGGGGACCTCAGCGTGCTGCACGGTCCGGGCGAGGCGGACCCCGCGCTGTTCGAGGACGTCCGGGACGCGCGCAGGCTCGACGGGGGCGACCGGTAGCCGCCCCCGGGGCGCACCGGGCCCCCGGCGCCGACCGCCTCCCGCGCCGGTTACCGTCGGGGCATGGTCATCCCGAGCGACGCGCGGATCCGCGCACTGCACGAGAGGTACGCGCCCACCCGCGAGGCGTTCGACCTCGTCCACACCCACTGCGAGATCGTGTGCGCGGTCGCCGAGCAGCTGCTCGACCGCTCCGGCCTGGCGCTGGACCGCGCCCTGGTCAGGGCGGGGTGCCTGCTGCACGACATCGGGGTCTACCGCCTGTACGACTCCTCCGGTCGGCTCGACCACGCGCGCTACGTCGGCCACGGGGTGCTCGGCCACGAGGTCCTCGCCGGGGAGGGCCTGCCCGAGGCGCTGTGCCGGTTCTGCTCGCACCACACCGGGGTGGGGCTGACCCGCGAGGACATCCGCGGCCAGGGGCTGCCCGTCCCGGAGGGGGACTACGTGGCCGAGTCCGGCGAGGAGGAGCTGGTGATGTACGCGGACAAGTTCCACAGCAAGAGCGACCCGCCGGTGTTCTGCTCCGCCGACACCTACGCCGCCTCCGTCGCCCGCTTCGGCGAGGACAAGGTGACCCGTTTCAAGGAGCTGCGCACGCGCTTCGGGGACCCCGACCTGGCACCGCTCGTGGCCGCCCACGGCCACGCCCTGGTCTGAACCGGTCGCGGCCGCGCCGCACGGTCCAGGCCGCGCGGGGCCGGGCCCGACGGACAAGGCGCAAGGGACCCTGCCGTTTCGCGTCCTTCACCCCTCAGCCGCCGCCCGGAAGGGGGCTCGTCGTGCTCGGTGCCGACACCGGCCCGGGTCAGGCCCGGACCAGGGAGGCGGGGGTCGGCGGGGCGGCCAGCAGTTCCTCGGGCGCGGTCAGGTACCAGGCCTCCAGGGTGAGCTCGCTGAGTTCGTCCAGGTCGATCCCGTCGAGGTGGACGACCACCCAGCCGAACCCGCCCGCGGTGAACTGCACCTCGAACACCTCGGGCCGCTCGGCCACCAGCGCGGTCTGCTCCAGGAGGGTCTGCTTCAGCCCCACGGTGGCCGTGCGCGGCCACAGGTACCCGAAGGGCCTGCCGCGCACACGGAACGTCGTGTACCGGTCCGAGTCCTTGGACTCGCACTCCGGCAGAGCACCCACCAACCGCACGAACCGCTCGATCTCCACACCCATGGGAGGAGGTAACCACACACCGCCGACAGGCCGGTGCGCGGCGGGTGGCCGCCGGCCGCGCACCGGAACCGGACGCGTGTGCCGGCGGCCCCCGTCCGGACGGGCGGAGCCGCGGGATCAGGCCAGCGCCGCGACCACCGCCTGCTGGTCGCCCCAGCGGGCGAGAAGCCGAGGACTCCCCTCCGGCTCGCCGTCCAGGACTCGCTGGATCAGCACCCGCCCCTCCCGGACCGGCCCCGCGCCGTCGTCACCGGAGCCGGGCTCCCTGGAGACCACGACCTGCTGGGGCCTGAGCCCCACGGCGCGGCCGTCCTCCCAGACCTCCAGCTCGGCCTGTTCCTGCTCTCCCGCCAGAGCCCGCCGGAAGCACGCGAGGGCCACCTCGTCCCCGGTGCCGTCGTAGACCCAGCGCGTGCCCAGGACGGAGTGCTCCAGGGTTCCGACGAGGTGGTCCTCGTGGTCGGGCAGGGGCGCGCCCCGGTAGGTCAGCGGCAGGTGGAGCAGGCGGTCCCCGCGCCGGAGCAGGAACACCTCCACCCCGACCTCTCCTTCGGGGTCGTCGAACCTGTACGCGCCGAGCACCTCGTCGGGCCCCTGCCCCGCCCAGGGCCGGCCGTCCAGCCAGGCACCGATCAGCTCGGGTTTGCTCGGCGTGAGGGTGGCCTTGTGAATGATCGCCATGGGCACCAGTATCCGGTACCGCGGGCGGAGCCCGGGAAGGGCGTCACGGTCGCGGGACGGGGCCGTCCGGTGCGCGGTCGGGTCACGTTCTCCTCTGCGCCCGGCGCGGCGGTCGCGTCATGCTTGACCGGCCTCCGCGGATTTTCCACGATGGGACGGCATCCGTCGTCTCCACCACGGTTCGAGAGGACCCCTTGATCACTCCGGAAGTCGCCGACGGCGTCCACCTCGTCTCCCACGCCCATGTCAACTGCTACCTCGTCGAGGACCAGGACGGCGTGACCCTCGTGGACGCGGGCCTGCCGAGCATGTGGTCCATGGTCCTGCGGGCCCTGGAGACGCGGGGGCGGCGCCCGGACGAGGTCAGGGCGCTGGTACTGACCCACGGCCACTTCGACCACGTGGGTTTCGCCGTGCGCGCGCAGCGGGAGTGGAACGTACCCGTGCTGGTCCACCCGCAGGACGCCCACCTGGCGGCCCACCCCTACCGGTACACGCCCCAGCGCAACCGCTTCCTCTACCCGCTCACCCACCCCCGGTCCCTGCCGCTGCTGGGCCGGATGGCCGCGGCCGGAGCCCTGAACGTCAAGGGGGTGGGCGGCGTCGAGCCGCTGACGACCAGGACCGCCCTGCCCGTGCCCGGCCGTCCCGTCGCCGTGCACACCCCCGGCCACACGGACGGGCACTGCATCCTCCACCTGCCCGACCGCGACACCGTCATCAGCGGAGACGCCCTGGTCACCCTCGACCCCTACACCGGCCGAGCGGAACCGCAGATCGTGGCCTCCGCGGCCACCAAGGACACCCACCAGGCCCTGGCCTCCCTGAACGCGGTGGCCGACACCGGCGCCACCACCGTGCTCCCCGGCCACGGGAAACCGTGGACCGGAGGCGCGCAGGCCGCGGTGCGCCGTGCGCTCGAGGTCGGAGAGCACTGAGACACGGTTTCCCTCCCGGTGGGCCATAGGCACAGGCGGATCCCAGCACCGGGCGCCTCGTCCACGGCCGCTCGAGCGCACCTGCCGCAGCGGTGGCTCGTGGATCCTGGTGGCACGCCCGTTCGGCCACCCGGGCCACCGGAGCGGTCCGCGTCGGCCCGTCCCATTTAGTTGAACAGGAAGAAACTTCCTGCACACGGTGTTGGCGCGGGCAGAGGCTCCTCACCCTCCGAGGCACCTCGGACCTACTGACCTGGGAGGCCACCATGTCCGATTCCGCGAATCCGGCGCCGCACACCCCGTCCGTGAACGAGCGCAACCTGAACGACGGCACGGGTATGGACGCCGTGACCCTGCACGTGGGCGACCTGGAGTCGATGACCTCCTACTACGCGAACGCGCTGGTCATGGAACCCATCGAGGAACGGGCACACGGCCGCCGGGTGCACCGCGTGCTCGGACGCGGCGGGACCCCGATGGTCCGGCTGGTCTCCACCCCGGGACTGCCCTCCGTCGACCCGCGCCAGGCCGGGCTGTTCCACACCGCGTTCCTGTTCGAGGACCCGGCCTCACTCGCCGCGACCGTCCACCGTGCGGCACGGGAACCGCGCAGCCGGTTCGTGGGCTCCTCCGACCACCTGGTCAGCGAGGCCTTCTACTTCACCGACCCCGAGGGCAACGGCATCGAGCTCTACACCGACCGGGACCGGTCGGCCTGGAGATACGACCACGGGCGGTTGCGGATGAGCACGCTGTACCTCGACCCCAACGCCTACCTGCGCACACACCTCGACGAGGCGGTCCTCGCCCAGGGACCGAGCCGGGCGGGCAGGGTCGGACACGTCCACCTGCAGGTCGGCGACATCGAGACCGCCAGGGCCTTCTACGTCGACGCGATCGGGTTCGAGACCACGGTCGACACCTACCCGGGCGCGCTGTTCGCGTCGGCGGGCGGCTACCACCACCACGTCGCGATGAACACCTGGCAGAGCGCGGGCGCGGGTCCGCGCGCCGCGAGTCTGGGGCTCGGCGACGTGGCGATCACCGTGCCGACGCGACAGGACCTCGACGCGCTCGTCGCGCGTCTGAGGGCGCACAAGCTGGACCACACCGACACCGGCAGGTCGGTGGTGCTCCGCGACCCGTGGGACACGCAGGTGACCGTCGCCCTTCCCGGTACCAGCGCCGAGGAGCTCCTGGACCGCTGACCGTGGCCGCCGGCCGAAAGGACCTGTTCCCAGGCCGGGTCAGGCCCGGACCAGGGCCGCCGGGGTCGGCGGATGGCCGGCAGTTCCTCGGGCGCGACCGGGTACCAGGCCTCCAGGGTGAGCTCGCTGAGCTCGTCCGGGTCGATCCCGCCGAGGTGGACGACCACCCACCCGAACCCGCCCGCGGCGAACCGCGCCTCGGGCCGCTCGGCCACCAGTCCTTCGGGGTCGTCGAACCTGTACGCGCCGAGCACCTCGTCGGGCCCCTGCCCCGCCCGGGGCCGGCCGTCAAGCCAGGCACCGATCAGCTCGGGTCTGCTCGGCGTGAGGGTGGCCTTGTGAATGATCGCCACGGGCACCGGTACCCGGCACGGGGATTCGTCTGATGGGAGGACGACCCTCGTCATGTCCGGTTCGATGACGAACCCGGCGCCGCAGGCCCGACCAGAGGACCGGTCTCACGGCGGAGGTCCCCCGCCCCGTGGGCGGCCTCCCGGAGGTCGGCACCATCGCGGCCGACCCGGTGTGCGGCCCCGGCTCGCCCCTGCCGGACACCGGCTGGGGACCGGTACGGCGACGGCCGTACCGGTACAGGCGTCAGGCGAGGTAGTTCCGCACGGACTGGCGGATCTCCTCGGCGTGGAGGTAGATCTCGTCGATCGAGTCCAGCTGGTGGCGGATCTCGTTCTTGTCGGCGTCGAAGGTGCCGAGGTACTTCTTCGACCTGGCGTTGAAACGCAGGCGCGCGATCGGCTTCCGGTTGTTGTCGTCCAACAGGATGGCGAAGTAGCTCTTGGAGTCCCGATGAGCGATCCGCTGCGGTTTGACCTCGCTGCACGCGATCGCCTTGACCACCTGGTACCCCTCCAACTCCTCCAGGGTGGTCTCGATGCCCGTGCCGCGCTCCAGGTCCTCGTCGGCGGCCTCCTGACTGCTGACCGCCGTCTCCTCGGGCTGCGGGCGCGTGCTCTCCAACGCCTTCTTCAGCCGGACGTTGACCTGGTCGTCGAGGAAGGCGGCGGCCGCCTCACGGACGAGCGGTGTGAACTGCTCACGGGCCCGCTTGGTGAAGGCCTTGTCATAGACACGGCTGGCGAAGAACTTCACCCACTCGTCCTCCGGCTCCTGGAACTGGTCCGCCAGGGTGCGCTTGATCGCGCCGAGGTACTTGAGCTTCTCCGCCGCGTCGATCACCGAGGTCAGGTCGAAGGACGCCTTCGTCAGCTTGCGCAGTTCCGGAAGCAGACTCTCGTCAACATCCCCGAAATCGAGCACCATGAACGGCTTGGAGTCCATACGGTTCGGCGCTTCGAGGTCGGTGTAGAACTGATATTCCACACCGTTGGTGAGAACCGCGATCCGCGCGTTGGTGACGGAGAAGTAGCGGTAGAGCTGTGATGCGTGCTCCACCCTCAACTCGCCGTTCGCCTTCTTGCACTCGATGAGCATCTGTACTTCGTTGTCGAGCATGATGGCGTAGTCGACCTTCTCGCCCTTCTTCATGCCGACGTCCGCGGTGAACTCGGGCACCACCTCGCGCGGATCGAAGATATCGTACCCGAGAATGGTCGCGATGAAGGGCATGACAAAGGCGTTCTTCGCCGCCTCCTCGGTCTGGGTCATATCGCGCTGCTTCTGCACCTTGGAACTGAGCGCGGAGACCTTCTCTTCGAATTCCATAACGAACCCTTCACGGAAGCCTGGTCAGGGAACCATAGCAAGAGAAAAGACCGACAGCCACAGGTAAACCCATTCGTTATGGACAGGCCCTGACTATGGCAATGGCTTTGGCGCGCCCAACCCTGTCGAAGAGGAGAGCGGCCGACGCCCCGCGCACCGCTGGTCCGGTGGACGCGCTCGCCATCTGCCGGAGGACGAGCCGGACCGAACAGCACCGCCTGCTCGTCCCTGCCCAGCGCCGCCCAGGCACCCGCACAAGCCCAGCGCCACTTCCCCGCGCCCGCCCTGGCGACCGGCACACCCAAGGCGGCGGGCACCACCTCTCGCGCACCGGCTCCCCGACCTCGGTCCGGTCCACCCCGGGTGAACACGCACACCGCCGGGAGCAGCGCGGGGACCCCACCCCCGCCTCCTCTCACGGGCACGTCGTAACAGCCGCACCCGGAATTGCGGCCACGGTTCGGTCCTGCCTCTTTTCGACGCTCCGACCCGGCGAGGGGATTACCTGGGAGCAGCGACTCCCGGATCCGAATCCTGACAAAACACTCATCATTACTCCTAACAGACATATCGTTCTTGCAGAAAAAGCGTCGGCACCTCCCGCGCAGAGCCGGGTGGCCGACTCCCCCTTGGCACGGCGGGCGAGGCGGTAGGCGCTTCGGTTGCCGCTTCCTGGGCGCGGTCTGAGCCGCCCGGAGGCGAACCGCCCCCTCCCGGCTCCGGGCGGGCCCCTCCCCTGCGGTCGGGGCGGAGCGCCCCGCCGCACCTGAGCGCGACGTCCGTTTACCGCCAGCGCGACCCCGCACGGCACGGGCACGCTGGTGCCATGACGACGACGCGGAAGGATGACGCGGCGGTGCTGGAGGCCATGTACGCGGCCGAGGCCCGGTACCTGTCGGAGGGCGGGACCGGCGGTGGCGACTTCGCGCCGCTCGCGGAGTACTTCGCCGCCGACGTGGTGCTGTACCAGGCGGAGGGCCTGCCCTACGGCGGCACCTGGCGCGGACACCACGGGACGGAGCGGTTCTTCGCCGCCATGGGCCACACCTGGGAGTCCTTCGACATGGTGGAGCGGCGGTTCCTCGCCAGACGGGGGACCCTGGTGGTCCTGACCCGGATCCGTGCCCGCTCCCGTCGGACCCGGCGGGAGACCGGCTTCCCCCTGCTCCAGACGATCACCGTGGAGGACCGGCGCATCACCGAGGTGCGCCCCTTCTACTGGGACACCGCGGCCATCATGGACGTCTGCACGGTCCAGGCCCCCGACGCCCCGGCGTAGCGCGCAGGCGGCGGAGAACGGCGCTCGCGCACCGGCCCCTCCCCCGGGCTCGGGGAGGGCGCCCGCCGCCCCGGCCGCGTTCCGGGGCGCAGGAACACGCCGGGGCGCGGTGGCGGCGCCAGGCCGTGCGACAGGAGCGAAGAAGCCCTGCGGCGCGGACGAACCCGACGCCCGCCCGCGGCGTCCGAAGGGGTGGCCGTGTCCCGGCGGAGCGGAGGCGGCGGGGAGGGGCGCATGGGCTGGCGGAGGGCCTGGTCGGGAGACACCGGGCGGCTGTCACCGGGGAAGGCGTTCGTCGTGTTCCTGGCCAGCGCGGTGCTGGCCTGCGTACTCATCCCGGCTTCGGTGCGGTTCTCGGGCCATGAGCTGCGGGCCCTGGGGGCCGCCTACGGCTGGACCGGGCAGGAGGGCGTCCTTGAGGTCACCGAGTCGGTGCCCCTCGGCGACGGGGGCTCGCTGTGCCTGGGTGTCTTCCGTCCCGCGGACGACGGACCCGTGCGGACCGGCGTCCACCTGTACCTGTCGGGGCCCTGTGAGGCGGGGCGCCTGGAGGCGGCCCGCCTCGTCCCCGGTGAGCCGACCTGGATGCTGACCACGGAGCAGGACCGCGCCTACGCGGACGCGGGACCGGGGAGCGGTGTCCCCGCGTCGATCCTCGGGTTCGTCCTCGTCAACCTCTTCTGCCTCGGATTGGGCCTGGTGTTCGCCCAGGGCGCGTTGGTCCTGGGCACCGCGCTCCTGAGGAGGGCGTGGCTGCGGCTGCGCCGGGACGCGCCCCCGAAGCCGTGAGGACCCTGCGGAGGGGGCGCGGGCGTCAGTCGTAGGAACAGCGGGGGTGCGGGATGATCCCCCGCTCGGGCCTGCGGGGGTGCGGGCAGCGTCCGCGCACGCGGTCGCGGAGCGCCGTGCGGCGCGGGTCGGTCTCCGCGGCGGGGGCGGTGACGGGCACGGTGTGCGCGGGAGGGGCGCACGGCGCGAGGAGGACGTGGGGGTCTCCCAGCGCGGCGGTGAGGGCGAGTGCGAGGAGTCCGGAGCAGGGGTGGAGGAACCGACGGTGTCGCTCGGGCATGGGCACCAGCCTGACATCCGTCGCCTTGTGTCATGAGTCGATCACGCAAAGAGAGGTGGCCGGTTCAGGCCAGGGGCGACACGTGTGAACCGCGTTGCGCCCGGGTAACCGGTTCGGTCGGCGGGGCGGGCTCAGGCCCCGGACGGGTCCTGCGAGCCCTGCGGGGCCGGCTCGGACGTCCCGGTCGGGGCGTCCGCGGGCGGGCGGCGGGCCCAGTAGGTGGCGATGAGCGAGCCGGAGACGTTGTGCCAGACCGAGAACAGGGCGCCGGGCAGGGCGGCGAGCGGCGCGAAGTGGGCGGTCGCCAGGGCCGCCGCGAGTCCGGAGTTCTGCATCCCCACCTCGACGCTGACCGCGCGGCGGGCGGCCTCGGGCAGCTTGACGACCACACCGATCAGGTAGCCGAGCCCGAGGCCCAGGGAGTTGTGCAGCACCACGGCCAGGGCGACCAGGAGCCCGGTGGAGAGCACGGCGTCGGCGTTGGCGCCCACCACTCCGGCGACCACGACGACGATGCCGACGACCGACACCAGCGGCAGGACGGGCAGGATCCTCTCCACGAACCGGCCCGCGACCACGCGCAGCAGCAGTCCCGCCAGCACCGGCACCAGGACGACCTGGAGGATGGAGACGAACAGGTCCCCGGCGGCGACGGGCAGGGTGGAACCGGCCAGGCCCAGGACCAGGAGCGGGGTCAGCACGGGGGCGAGCAGGGTGGAGACCGAGGTCATCGCCACCGAGAGGGCCACGTCGCCGCGGGCGAGGTAGACGATGACGTTGGAGGCGGTGCCGCCGGGGGCCGAGCCGACCAGGACCATGCCCACCACCAGCAGCGGCGGCAGTCCGAGGGCCTGGGCGATCCCCCAGCCCAGGAGCGGCATGACCGTGTACTGGGCCAGGACTCCGAGGATGACGGCCCTGGGGTGCCTGGCGACGATCGTGAAGTCCACGGGGCGCATCGTGAGCCCCATGCCGAACATGATCACCCCGAGCAGCAGGGAGATGTGGGGGGCGACGAGGGAGGCCTGCCCGGGGGCGACCAGGCCGGCGATCCCCCCGGCGAGGACCAGGAGGGCGAACCACCTGCCGGCGAAGTCGGCGACGCGCGTGAGGACTGACATCGGAGGACTACTTCCCGTGGGTACCCCGGGGCGGCGGGACACCGCTCCCCGGGCGGTCGCCGCCGCGAGGGGTCGGTCGCCGCGCGGCCATGGTAGTCCCCGCGCTCCGGGCGGGTAGTGGTCAGGGCACGTCCCGGGCCGGAAACGGCTCCGCGCCGTGGGCTTCCCCACAGGGCTCCGGCGGCGGGACGGGTGACGAACCGTGTGTTCAGGGAAGGTGGCACCCATGACGGACATCTCACCGGACAACGCGACTGAAGACGGTACGTACCCCGGCGAGGGAAGGACCGGCCCCCGGGAGTGGCGGTTCGTGTGGCGTCACCGGTACGGCCTCTTCCTGGGCCTGGTCGTGGCGTTGATGGTCGGGGCCTGGGTCGTGCAGAGCTCCGCCCGGCCGCTGCTGTGGCTCGTGGCGGCGCTGGGCGCGGCGGCCCTGGTCTGGTGGTGCCGCATGCGGCTGCGCCTGGCGCGGGAGAAGCGGGCGGTCGCGCGCGTGGACCTGTCGGAGGTGGACCGCATGTCCGGTGTGGAGTTCGAGGAGCACGTCGCGGGGCTGATGCGCACGCACGGCTACACCGCCGTGACGGTGGTCGGCGGAGCCGACGACGGAGGGGTGGACGTGCTGGGCCGGGCGCCGGACGGGCAGGCGGTGGTGGTGCAGTGCAAGCGGTGGAACAGCCCGGTGCCCCCGAACGAGGTCCGCGCCTTCCTCGGCGTCCTCGCCACCAGCTACGAGGGGTACCAGGGGTTGTTCGTGGCCTCGAACGGCTTCACGGAGGCCGCGGCCCGCGAGGGCGAGGGCCACATGGTGCTGGTGGACCGGGAGCGGCTGGCGCGGTGGATGGGCGGCGCGGGCGCGCCCGAGCCGCCCCGGTCCTGACCGCCGCGGCGCCGCCCGCTCAGTCCCACCAGAAGTGCCAGACCGGGCGGTCCACGAGTGTGCCGGCGTAGGTCCGCAGGTCGCGGTGGGCGGGGTCCTGCCAGAGGTTGTCCGGGCAGAACGCGAAGTGCTCGGCCGCCACGCGCAGCGCCTGCCCGGTGTCGGCGGGCGGTGCGGCGACGGCCAGGGTGAGGGTCGCGAAGCCCATGCCCAGCACGCGTACGCCGAAGCGGCGCTCCCAGTCGGCCACGACGGCCGCGAACACGGCGGTGTCGTTGTCGTGGTTGAGCGGTCCCGCCCACCCGGACGCGGCCACGGCCTCGGCCCCCGAGGCGGCCGGGACCAGTCCCAGCCGCGAGCCCACTCCGTTCTCGACCATGATCTCGGCGCACTCCGCCGCGGTCAGCCCCGGGTCCTCCTCCGGCGGCGGGGCGGCGGGAGCGCGCCCCGGCCAGGACGTCCCGTAGGGGGCGGTCACCGACACCGGGTCGGGGACGGGGTCGTCCCGCTGTCCCCCCGTGTGGTTCCTCCACCACCGGGCGAGCAGTTCCTCCGGGTCGTGGTCGGAGGGCGAGGAGATCCAGTCGGGGTACAGCTCCTGGGACTCCCAGGGCCGGTCCGGTTCACCGTGCATCCCGTCCAGGAGCAGCGGCCACAGTCCGGAGCGGGGGTGTTCGGCGTGCAGCCGGGACCACAGCCCGAACGGCGCGGGGGCCTCGCTCAGCCACAGCAGCGGGGTGCCGTCCTCCGAGGACACCACGCGCCCGGGCGGGAGCGGGACGGACAGCTTCTTCTGGAGATCCATGGCCGCCACCGTAGGCGTCCCCGGGGACGGTTCCGGCGGCTCGGGCGCGCCCGAACCGCCCCGCCGCCCCGGTCCCGACCGGCGCGGCGCCGCCCGGCCCGTGTCGGGGCCGGACGGCGCCGGTGCGCGTCCCGGCCGGTCAGGAGGCGAGGGCGCGCAGGCGCCCGTCCAGTTCACGCTGGTAGAAGTCGATGAACCCGTCGGGGTCGGGGCCGGCGTTCTGCATCACCAGGCGGTCGAAGCCCGCGTCGACGTACGGCCGGGCGGCCTCGACGTAGCGCTCGGGGTCGGGGCCGCAGGCGAAGTGCCCGAGGACGTCCTCCTCCCGGACGGTGGTGGTGGCGGCCTCGAAGTTGACCGGGTTGGGCAGCTCGCTCATGACCTTCCAGCCGGTCAGCGCCCAGCGGGAGGTCTCCAGGGCGGCCTGCGCGGCGGTGTGCTCGTCCTCGGCCCAGGCCATGGGCACCTCGGCGTAGCCGGGGCCCTTGCCCCCGGCGTCGCGGTAGTCCCGCACGATCTTGGACTTGGGCTCGGTGGCGAACAGCCCGTCGCCGAGTTCGGCGGCGAGTCTGGCCGACTCCCCGCCGCTGGCGGCGACGGCGATCAGCGGCGCCTCCTCGGGCAGGTCGAACACCCGGGCGTCCTCCAGGCGCAGGTACTCGCCCTCGTAGGACTGGTAGCCGCCGCTCCACAGCAGGCGGATGATCTCCAGGGCCTCGCGCAGCATGTGGTGGCGCACCTGGACCGAGTCGGGGAACTCCTGGCCGACGACGTGCTCGTTGAGCCGCTCCCCGGAGCCGACGCCGAGGACGAAGCGGCCCTTCGACATCAGGGCCAGGGTGGCGGCGGCCTGGGCGATGATCGCCGGGTGGTAGCGCACGGTCGGGCAGGTCACCCCGGTCGCCAGCCCGATCCGCTCGGTCCTGGCCGCGATGGCGCCGAGCACGGTCCAGGTGAAGGGCGAGTGGCCCTGGTTGTCCAGCCAGGGGTGGTAGTGGTCGCTGATCTCCACGAAGTCGAAGCCGGCGCGTTCGGCCAGTTCCGCCTGCCGGATGAGTTCCTCCGGCCCGAAGGCCTCGGTCGCCAGCTTGTAACCGATCTGCATACGTCTCCCCCGTTCGGTGGTGCCGTCCGGGTCCGCGCGCACCGGCCGGGACACGCCCTGGTCCGGACCGGCGGAACGCGGGCCCTCGGCACCCACTACCCCGTCACCCAGGCCACCCATACAACTACCGTTCGGGTCCGCACGAGGGTTGCGACACACACCGGCCGCGGGATCCGGGAGCGCGGCGGAGGACGGCGGCGGGGCCCCGCCGGGCCCGTCGCCTTCCTGCCGTCGGGGTGGGGGGAAGAACGGCGTCCGTCACCCGCGCGGTCGGGCGGTCGGCCGCACGGACCGCGTACTTCCGCCGGGCCGTCGAGGCGATTTCCGGAGAATTCCGCGCGGTCGCACCGGGAAATTGCGCGTCCACACCGCACAAGTGCCGCTGGCGCGGGAAAGCGGCCTGGGGCGGCCCCGGCGCGGACCGGGGCGCCTTGGGGCGGAAGGCCGGGGGATGCGGGCGCCGGTGGGCCGGAAGCGGGCGCGGCTGCGCGCTTCCCCGCCGCTCGGCGGGCGGTGGGGGGAGAAAAAAATACTTCCCGCCATTTTCAATCTATAGCGCACCGGGGGGCTTGCGGCAAGACCCGGGTCGTGCCGCAGAATTCTCGTCCGGAGCCGGAATGCGCACGAATCGGGAACGCGTGGGGCGGCCGGCCCGGACGGGGTTTCTTTCATGGGGGAGGGTTTTCGTGATCGACGTGATCGTGGTCGGCGGCGGGCCGACCGGACTGATGCTGGCCGGCGAGTTGCGGCTGGCCGGAGTGCACGTGGTCGTGCTGGAGAGGTTGGCCGAGCCGACCGGGCAGTCCCGCGGGCAGGGCCTGCACACACGCAGCGTGGAGGTGATGGACCAGCGCGGCCTGCTGGACCGGTTCCTCGCGGTCAGCGAGAGGTTCCGGGTCGGCGGTCTCTTCGGAGGCGTCACCAAGCCGTGGCCGGACCGGTTGGACACGGCCCACCCCTACGGCCTGGCCGTCCCGCAGCCGGTCACCGAGCGGCTGCTCAACGAGTGGGCCCTCGAACTCGGGGCGCGGATCCGGCGCGGCTGCGAGGTGGTCGGGCTGGGCCAGGACGGGGACGGGGTGAGCGTCGAACTGGCCGACGGCACGCACCTGCGCTCGCGCTACCTCGTCGGCTGCGACGGCGCCCGCAGTACGGTGCGCAGGCGCCTCGGCGTCGGTTTTCCCGGCGAGCCCGCCAGGGTCGAGACGCTGCTGGGCGAGATGGAGGCGACCGAGGACCCGGCGAGGATCGCCGCCGTCGTCGAGGAGGTCCGCAGGACCCAGCTGCGGTTCGGCCTCGTGCCCCTCCGTGACGGAGACGGAGACGGGGGCGCGGTGTACCGCGTCATCGTGCCCGCCGACGGGGTGGCCGAGGACCGGACGGCCGCGCCGACCCTGGAGGAGTTCAAGCGGCGGCTGCAGGCCTTGGCGGGCACCGACTTCGGTGTGCACTCGCCGCGCTGGCTCTCCCGGTTCGGGGACGCCAGCCGACAGGCCGAGCGCTACCGGGTCGGCCGGGTCCTGCTGGCCGGCGACGCGGCGCACATCCACCCGCCGACCGGAGGGCAGGGGCTCAACCTCGGCGTGCAGGACGCGTTCAACCTCGGCTGGAAGCTGGCCGCCGCCGTCCGCGGCTGGGCGCCGGAGGGCCTGCTGGACAGCTACCACGCCGAACGGCACCCCGTGGGCGCCCGCGTGCTGGACAACACCCGCGCGCAGATCACGCTGCTGGGGAGCGACCCGGGCGCGACCGCGCTGCGGGAGCTGTTCTCCACGCTGATGGACTTCGAGGAGGTGAACCGGTACGTGACCGGGATGATCACCGCGGTCGATGTCCGCTACGACTTCGGGGAGGGCCACCCGCTGCTCGGCGGGCGGATGCGCGACATCGGCCTGGGGCGGGGCCGCCTCTACGAGCTGATGCGCGGCGGACGCGGGCTGCTGCTCGACCAGACCGGCCGGCTCTCGGTGGCGGGCTGGGAGGACCGGGTCGACCACGTCGTCGACACCAGCGAGGAACTCGACGCGCCCGCCGTGCTGCTGCGGCCGGACGGCCACGTGGCGTGGGTCGGCGGGGACCAGCAGGACCTGCTCGGCCGGCTGCCCGACTGGTTCGGCGCCGCCGCGGGGTGAGCGCGCGCTCGGGCCCCGGGAGCGGCCGGCGGCGCGGTGCCGGGCCGGGCGGCACGTGCCCCTCGGACCGGGGCCGTCCGGGGCCGCGGCGGCGCCCGCCCGCACCTCGGAAAACCGGTTGCGGGCGCGCGTCGCGCCGTGGAAGCCTTCCGGGGGCGCTCGCGGCGGTGACGGGACGCGTACGGCAGAACCCCTGTGGAGAGCGGTCTTGGGCTACATCGACGTCAACCAGGTCAGTCACACCCTTCCCGACGGCCGGGTTCTGCTGGACTCGGTGTCCTTCCGTGTCGGCGAGGGCGCCAAGGCGGCGCTGGTGGGCGCCAACGGAGCGGGAAAGAGCACCCTGCTGCGGATCGTGCGCGGTGAGCAGCGCCCCCAGAGCGGCGCGGTCACCCTGGACGGCGAACTCGGCGTGATGCCGCAGTTCATCGGACACGTGCGCGACGAGACCACCGTCCACGAGCTGCTCGTCTCGGTCTCCCCCGCGCCGGTGCGCCGGGCGCACGCGGACCTGGAGGCGGCCGAGGCGGCCATGATGGTCGACGACGGCGAGAGGACGCAGATGCGCTACGCCGAGGCCATCGCCCGCTACGGCGACGCCGGGGGCTACGACGCGGAGGTCGTGTGGGACCAGTGCTGCACGGCGGCGCTGGGCACCCCCTACGAGCGCTGCCGGTGGCGCGAGGTGCGCACGCTCTCGGGCGGGGAGCAGAAACGTCTGGTCATCGAGGCCCTGCTGCGGGGTCCGGCACCGGTGCTGCTGCTGGACGAGCCGGACAACTACCTCGACGTCCCGGGCAAGCGCTGGCTGGAGGAGGCGCTGCTGGCGACCCCCAAGACGGTCCTGTTCGTCTCGCACGACCGGGAACTGCTGAGCCGGGTGCCGGACCGGATCGTCACGGTCGAACTGGGCGCCGCGGGCAACACGGCGTGGGTGCACGGAGGGGCGTTCGACACCTACCACGACGCCCGCCGGGAGAGGTTCGACCGGCTGGACGAGCTGCGGCGGCGCTGGGACGAGGAGCACGCCAAGCTCAGGGCGCTGGTGGCCACCTACAAGCAGAAGGCCGCCTACAACTCCGACATGGCCTCGCGCTACCAGTCGGCCCGGACCCGGCTGCGCAGGTTCGAGGAGGCGGGCCCGCCGCAGAAGCTTCCCCGTGAGCAGAACCTGCGGATGCGGCTGCGCGGCGGCCGGACGGGCAGGCGGGCCCTGGTGTGCGAGGGGCTGGAGCTGACCGGGCTGATGCGCCCGTTCGACCTGGAGGTCTGGTACGGCGAACGGGTGGCGGTGCTGGGCTCCAACGGGTCGGGCAAGTCGCACTTCCTGCGGCTGGCGGCCGGGGGCGGCAGCGATCCGGAGTCCTCGGTGCTGCCGGAGGAGGACCGGGCGAAGGTGCCGCCGGTGGAGCACGCGGGGGTGGCCCGGCTGGGCGCGCGGGTGCTGCCGGGGTGGTTCGCGCAGACCCACGAGCACCCCGAGTTCGCGGGCCGCACACTGCTGGAGATCCTGCACCGGGGACAGGGCACCCGCCGGGGCGTGCCCCGCGACGAGGCGGGGCGTGCGCTGGACCGCTACGAGCTGGCACCGGCCGCGGAGCAGACCTTCGACACGCTCTCGGGCGGGCAGCAGGCGCGGTTCCAGATCCTGCTGCTGGAGCTGTCGGGGTCGACGATGCTGCTGCTGGACGAGCCCACCGACAACCTGGACGTGGTGTCGGCGGAGGCGCTGGAGTCGGCGCTGGAGGCCTACGACGGCACGATCCTGGCGGTGACGCACGACCGGTGGTTCGCGCGCGGGTTCGACCGGTTCGTGGTGTTCGGCGCGGACGGGGGCGTGTACGAGGCGCCGGAGCCGGTGTGGGACGAGGGCCGGGTGCGCCGCGAGCGCTGACACGTTGGCCGCAGGGGCCCGGCGCCGTCCGGCGTGGCCCTGCGCCGGGGGGCGCGGGAACCGGGGGCGCCCGGACCGGTCGGCCGCGACGGGCACGACGGGAGGGGCCGGGTCCCGTTTCCCCGGCGGGCGCGGCTACCCGACGGGCAGTTCGATGTCGACCACGGCGGAGCACTCCTCCAGGCAGCCGCCCACCGTGAGCGTGCCCCCGGGGACGGCCCCGGGGAAGAAGAACGCGGCGTGGGTGCGGCCTCCGCCGTCGAGTTCGTAGCGCCCCACCGCCTCGCTCGCCCGGATCTCGCCGCCCCCGCCGCCCCCGGCACCGCCGCGTCCTTCGCCTCCGGAGTAGGAGGCCTGGAGCAGGTCGAGGCTGACGTTGCCGTCGGTGGTGAACTCCACCGCCACCGCCAGGGGTCCCCCGTCGGTGGAGCGGTAGGCGGTCAGCAGCCGGGCCCGCACCCCCTCGGAGCCGTCCGCCACGTCCTCGGCGACCAGCAGGCGGGGGCCCGGATCGCGGCCGTCCACGCGCAGGTCCGTGAGCAGGCCGTCCCAGGCGGTGAAGCCGCCGTAGTCCGCGCAGGCCGGTTCGGCGGCCGGATCGCCGCCGGGGCACAGCTCGTAGCCGTCCGGGGTGCGCCCGGCCTCGGCGTCGCGGGCGGGGCGGCCCCCGTCGGCCCGGGCCTGGGCGACCGCCGCCCGGTGGAGGAGGTAGGCGTGGGCGGCGGAGTCCTCGGCGGTGTGGCGCAGCCCCTCGCGCATCCGCCGGGGGTCCGATGTCCGGGCCAGGGCGTCCACGTACTGCGCCACGACCTCACCCGGCGCCGCCACCACGCGCGCGCCCTCCCCGCCGGTCCCGGCGAGGGGGGCGGGCGGGGAGGGCCTGCCCCGGGGCTCGGCGCTCGGGGCCGCGGACCGCTCGGGCCCGGTCGGCGCGCCGTCGGCGTCCGGCCGTCCCGGCCGCGGCCCGGGCAGGTCGGTGGGCTGGGCCGTCCGCCCCTCCCCCGTCGCCTTCCCCGCCGGGAGCGCGTCCCACGGCGCCCCGCAGCCGGTGGCGGCGAACAGGGCCAGGGCCGCGGCGGCGGCCAGCATGGTCGGCGTCATCCGTTCCCTCCCCCGTGAGAACCCGCGACCAGCCGAGCCTACGGCCGGAGGGCGTCAACACGGGGGGTGCGCAACGTAAGGACTTCTTGGCACGGGAGGCGCCCCGGCCCCGGGCCGTTCAGGGGCGCAGCACGACCGGGAACTCCCTGAGGCTGGTGACCGAGAGCGCGGACTGCACCTCCAGCTTCTCGTCGGGGACGGCCAGCCGCAGCTCGGGGTAGCGCTCGAAGAGCATCGGCAGGATGATCCCGGCCTCCAGGCGCGACAGCGGCGCCCCGGGGCAGATGTGCGGGCCGTACCCGAAGGAGATGTGGCGCCCCCGGGTGCGCGTCGGGTCGAAGACGGAGGGGTCCGGCTCCTCCCCGAACTCCGCGCGGTCGCGGGTGGCCGCGCCGTAGTGCGTCATCAGCGCCTCGCCCTTGCGGATGGTCCGCCCGCACACCTCCACGTCCTCGGTGGCGAAGCGGAACATCATGACGTTGTTGGGCGGGTCGTAGCGCAGGGTCTCCTCGACGACCTGCTCCCACGTGACCTTTCCCGCCCTGAGCAGGGCGAACTGGTCGGGATGGGCGAGCAGGGCGCGCACCGCGTTGTTGAGCAGGTTGACGGTGGTCTCGTGCCCGGCCGCCACCACCGTCAGCAGGGTGATGGTGACCTCGGTGTCGCTGAGGCAGTCGCCGTCCTCCCCGGCCCGGAGCAGGTCGGCGGTGAAGTCGTCGTGCTCGTCCAGGCTGGCGCGCTTGCGGGCGACCATCTCGGCGAAGAACTGGAACAGGGCGCCGTAGATCCGCAGGTGCTCGCCCTCCTCGGTCGTGCCGGAGAAGAGCTTGGCGTACATCTCGCCGAGCTGGGCGTACTCGTCCTCGGCCACCCCGTACAGCTCGCCGATCACCCCCATGGGGACCCGGAAGGTGAACTCCGCCTTCAGGTCCAGGGGCTCGCGCGAGCGCGGCTCCAGGGCGTCCAGGGCCCTGGCGGTGATCTCCTCGATGCGCGGGCGCAGGCGCTCCACCCGGCGCGCCGAGAACGGGCTGGCGGTGAGCCGGCGCATCCGCCGGTGGGCCTCGCCGTCCAGGGCCAGCATGTTGGTGTTGTCGGTGGGGATCGTGCCCATCAGCGGCCAGCCCTCGGGGATCCGGCCGCTCTGGTAGTCGTCCCAGTGGTCGACGCTCTTGACGAACCGCGGGTCGTTGAGGGTGGCGCGGCTGGCCTCGTGGTGGGTGGTGGCCCAGGCCCGGACGCCGCCGGGCAGCTCGACCCGGGTGACGGGCCCGGCGCGGTGGAGGCGTTCGCGGTCGGCCTGCACGTCGTCGGGGACGGCGTGCACCAGCGGGACTCCGTCGGGCGTGTGCTGGACGGGGCAGGGCATCACGGGGCTCCTTGCGGGGGTGTGGGGGTGAAGGCGACCGGCAGCGACACGACTCCCCGCACCCAGGGCGAGGGCCGCCAGCGGACCTCCTCGGCGGGGATGGCCAGTTCCACGTCGGGCAGGCGGTCCAGCAGCACCTCCACCGCGGTGACCGCCATGACCTCGGCGATCCCCTGCGCGGCGTGGGGGCAGCTGTGCTCGCCGTGGGAGAAGGACAGGTGGGCGTGGTTGCCCCGGACGGCCGACGCGCGCTCGCCGCCGTGCAGCCGCGGGTCCTTGTTGGCCGCGGCGAAGCCCAGCAGGAGCAGGTCCCCCTTGCGGATGACCCTTCCGTCCAGCTCGACGTCGCGGGCGGCGAAGCGCCCGGCGTTCATCTGGGACGGGGAGTCCTCCCACAGGACCTCGGCCAGGGCCTCGCGGACGCTGCTGCGGGCGCCCGACATGGAGGCGGAGAAGCGTTCGTCGGTGAGCATCAGGCGCAGCGCGTTGCCGATCCACTCGGAGGTGGTCTGGTGGGCGCCGCCCAGGATGGCGACCAGTTCGGCGACCAGGTCCGCGTCGCCGTAGCCCGCGGGGTGGGCGATCATGCGGGACACCACGTCGGGGCCGGGGTCGGCGCGGCGCGCGGCGACGAGCCCGGAGAACTCGGCGACGATCTCGGCGTGGGCCCCGACGGCGTCGGGGCCGGCGTCGAACAGGGTGCCCATCAGGGCGGTGACCGCCTCGCCGCGGTCGTCCTCCAGGCCGTACATCCAGCACAGGACCAGGGACGGCAGCCGCTGAGCGTAGTGCCGGCGCAGGTCGGCGCCGCTGGAGGCGCAGAAACCGTCGACGAGGCGGTCGGCCAGGCGGGCGGTGACCGCGCGCAGCTCGTGCGGGTCGGCCCCGTTCAGGGCCTCGTTGACCGCGGCCGTGCGGCGCCGGTGCTCCTCCCCCTCCGCGGACAGCAGGTTGGGCTGGGGCGCCAGCACCGGCAGCAGCGGCCAGTCCTCGGGGATCCGGTCCCAGGCGTTCCAGCGGTGCGGGTCGCGCGCGAACACCTCGGGGGTGTTGAGGACGTGGTGGAGCTCGTGGTAGCCGATGACCAGCCACGCGGGAACGTCGCCCTCCATGAGCACGGGCACCACGGAGCCGTGCTCGGCGCGCATGGCCCGGTAGGAGGCCTGCGGGTCGGCGTTGAAGCGGGGGTCGTACAGCCGGACGGGGTCGGCCAATCTCGGTCCTCCGGGGAAGGGGGGTGGGGGCGACCGCTCGACTCGGCCGTCGGGGATGGTTCGGGGTCGCCTCCGGGGCGCGGGGCACCGGAGGCGGGTCCGCGGCCGGAGCGTCAGGGGCGTTGGGGGCGCAGCAGCACGGGCAGTTCCTGGAGGCTGTTGACGATGATCGAGGGGTGGTTGCGCAGCTCCCCGTCGGGGACCGCCAGCTCCAGGTCGGGGTAGCGCTCGAAGAGCATGGGCAGGGCGATGCGCCCCTCCATGCGGGCCAGGGTGGCGCCGGGGCACACGTGCGGCCCGTAGCCGAAGGAGATGTGGCGTCCCCGGGAGCGGGTGAGGTCGAAGGCGTCGGGGTGGGGGTCCTCACCGTGCTCGACCCGGTCGCGGCTGACCGCCCCGTAGGAGACCATGAGCGCCTCCCCCTTGCGGATCGTGCTCCCGGCGGCCTCGACGTCCCCGGTGGCGAACCGGAAGATCATGTTGGAGGTGGGCGGGTCGTAGCGCAGCGTCTCCTCCACGACCGCGTCCCAGCCGACCTCGCCCTCCTTGACCAGGGCGAACTGGTCGGGGTGGGCGAGCAGGGCGCGCACGGCGTTGCACAGCAGGTTGACGGTGGTCTCGTGCCCGGCGGCCACGGTGACCTGGAGGGTGCCGCGCACCTCCAGGTCGGTGAGGGCGTCGCCGTTCTCGTCCGCCCGGAGGAGCTCGCTGGTCAGGTCCCGCCCGGGTCGGGCGCGCCTGTCGGCGACCATGTCGTCGTAGTACTTCTCCAGGGTGGCGTAGACCTCCATGAACTCCTCGGGTCCGGTGACCGAGGAGAAGAACTTCACGTACAGCTCGCGCAGGCGGTCGAACTCGCCGCGGTCCACCCCGTACAGCTCGCCGATGACGTTCATCGGCAGCTGGAAGGCGAACTCCGACTTCAGGTCCAGGGGTTCGTGCGCGCGGGGCTCCATGGCGTCGAGCAGTTCGGCGGTGAGCTCGCGGACGCGCGGGCGCAGGCGCTCGACGCTGCGCGCGGAGAAGGCCCGGGCGGTGAGCAGGCGCAGCCTGCGGTGCTCGGCCCCGTCGGTGCCCAGGAGGTTGGTGGGGGTCGGCGGGATGGTGCTGAGCAGCGGCCAGGCCTCGGGGATCCGGCCGCTCTGGTAGTCGTCCCAGTGGGCGACGTCCTTGACCAGGCGGGGGTCGGTGAGCAGCGCGCGGGCGGCCTCGTGGTGGGTGACGGCCCAGGCGGTCACGCCGCCCGGCAGCTCGACCCGGGTGAGGGGCCCGGCGGCGTACAGGGCCTCGCGCTCGGCGCGCAGGTCGGTGACGTGGGGGTCCAGGACCACGGTGCCGTGGGGGTCGTGCTGTACGGGGCAGGGCATCAGATCGCTCCCAGGGGCGGTACGGGGGTGAAGGCCACGGGCAGTGAGGCGACGCCCCGCACCCAGGGCGAGGGGCGCCATCGCAGCTCGGAGGGGTCGACGGCCAGTTCGAGGTCGGGCAGCCGGTCCATGAGGACCTCGATGCCGGTCACCGCGACGATCTCGGCGATCTCCTGGGCCGGGTAGGGGCAGGAGTGCTCGCCGTGGGAGAAGGACAGGTGGGCGTGGTTGCCCCGGTCGCCGGGGGCGGGGACCGCGGAGCGCACGCGCGGGTCGGTGTTGGCCCCCGCCAGCCCGAGCAGCACCAGGTCGCCCCGGCGGATGAGCTGTCCGTCCAGTTCCACGTCGTGGACGGCGAAGCGGCCCGCGTGGACCTGTGTGGGGGTGTCCTCCCACAGGACCTCGTTGAGCGCCTCCCGGGCGCTGCGGCGGGCGCCCGCGAGGGAGGAGGCGAAGTGGTCGTCGGTGAGCATCAGGCGCAGCGCGTTGCCCAGCCACTCGCCCGTGGGCTGGTTGCCGCCCCCGAGCAGGACGACCAGCTCGGGGACCGCCTCCTCGTCGGTGTAGCCCGCCGGGTGGGCGAGCAGGCGCGAGACCACGTCGGCCCCGGGTTCGGCCCGCCGTCGGGCGACGAGTTCGGCCATGGCGGCCAGGAGGTCGCGCTGGGCCTCCAGGGCCCGGGCCCCGCCGTCGATCATGGTGGTCATGAGGGAGGCGACGCGGTCGCCCCGCTCGTCGTCCAGCCCGTAGAGCCAGCTCAGCACCAGGGCCGGCAGGCGCGCGGTGTAGGCGGGGCGCAGGTCCGTCCCCGCCGAGGCGCAGAACCCGTCGACGAGGCGGTCGGCCAGGCGGGCGGTGACCGCGCGCAGCTCGTGCGGGTCGGTCCCGGCGAGGGCGTCACCGACCGCGCCGGCGCGCCTGCGGTGCTCGTCCCCCTCCGAGTACAGGACCGTGGGCAGTTGCATCACCATCGGCAGCAGCGGCCAGTCCGGCGGCACCCGGTCCCAGGCGTTCCACCGGCGCGAGGAGCGCGCGAACACCTCGGGGGTGCTGAGCACGTGGTGCAGCTCGCGGTAGCCGATGACCAGCCACGCGGGCACGTCGCCCTCCATGAGCACGGGAACCACGGAGCCGTGCTCGGCGCGCATGGTCCGGTAGAGGCCGCCGGGGTCGGTGCGGAAGTCGGGGCCGTGGAGGCGGACCGGGCAGGTCCCGGGGCCGCTCACCGGGCAGATCCGGGGGCCGCTCACCGGGCGCCTCCCGTGACCAGGGCGCGGACGTGGCCGACCAGCGCGATGAGGACCTGTTTGGCCGAGTCGCGCGAGCGCGCGTCGCAGCGCAGCAGGGGGACGGAGGCGTCCAGGTCCAGGGCGGCGCGTACCTCCTCCAGGCTGTGGTCGTCCCCGCCGAAGTCGTTGTGGGCCACCACGAAGGGGGTGCCCTGGGCCTCCAGGCGGTCGATGGCGTACCAGGAGTCCTCCAGGCGGCGGGTGTCGACCAGGACGACCGCGCCCAGGGCGCCGGAGAACAGGCGGTCCCACAGGAACCAGAAGCGCTCCTGGCCCGGGGCGCCGAAGACGTAGAGCACCGAGGAGGCGTCCAGGGTGATGCGGCCGAAGTCGAAGGCGACGGTGGTGGCGCGCTTGCCCTCCACGCCCTCCACGTCGTCGACCCCGTGGCCCGCCCGGGTCATGGTCTCCTCGGTGCTGAGCGGGCGGATCTCGCTGACCGAGCGGACCAGGGTGGTCTTGCCGACCCCGAAGCCGCCCACGACCGCGATCTTGAGGGCGTACTCGGCGGTGTCGGGCAGCGGGACGCTGGAGGCGGGCGGGGCGTCCGGGGGCGGGGCCGCGGGGGACTCAGAGGTTGTGGAGTGCAACGAGTACCTTCTCCAACACGTCCGGGGAGGCGAGGGGGCGGGCCGGCGAGGGGGCGGGCCGGGGGTGGCGCGCGGTGACCAGGCCGGTGTCGAGGAGGTCGGTGACCAGGATGCGCACGATCGCCACGGGCAGGCGCAGGTGGGCGGAGATCTCCACCACCGCCGTCGGTCCGCGGCACAGCCGCAGGATCCGGGCGTGCTCGGACTGCATGCCGGGGGTGGGAGCGCTCTCGGCCACGACGAGGGTCACCGCGTCCAGGGACTCGTCGGCCCCGCCGCTGCGGCCCGAGGTGATGACGTAGAGGCGGTCGGGCCCCTCCTGGTGGTGCGGGCGGGTCATACCGGTCCCGCGGCGGCGCGGGGCGGGGTGGTCAGGTGCTCGCCCATCTGCTCGACCAGCTCGTTCATGTTGTGGCCGACCAGGCCGGGTTCGGCCTCCTCGGAGGTGATGACGGCCAGGTGGGCGCCGTGACCGGCCTCGACGATGAAGAGCAGGCCGCCGTAGAACTCGGCCATGGCCTGGCGGACGCCGCCCGCACCGTCGCCGAACTCCACCGAGGCGCTGTGCGCCAGGCTCTGCACCCCGGCGGCGATCGCGGCGAGGTGGTCGGCGCTGTCGGCGCGCAGGCCGGAGCTGTGGCACAGCTTGAGCCCGTCGCGGGAGAGCACGAGGGCGTGGCGGGTGCCGGGCGTGCGTTCCAGGAGGCCTTCGAGGAGCCAGGTCAGCTTGTCGAGGTCCATCATGCGTCCTTGTCGGTCGGGCCGCGCACCGCGGAGCGGAACTCGCCGAAGCCCTTCGCCACGGCGGCGGGGTTGCTCCTGCGCGGTGCGGGCCTGGTGTTCTCGGCCGCCGCGAGGGTCCGGCCGCGGCGGCGCCGGGGCAGTCCGCCGACGTCCTCGGCGGTGGTCTCCGCCTCGGCCGGAGCGGCCGGGACGGGCGTGGGGGTGGCCCGGGGTTCCCGTGCGGCCCCGGGCGGGGACGCCGGGGAGTCGGGGAGCGCGGGCGCGGGGAGGGGTTTGACGAGCTTGCGGGGCAGCAGGAGGACGACCGCGGTACCGCCCCGGGAGGAGGAGCGGAAGGACACCGACAGGCCGTAGCGGTGGGCGATCTGGCCCACGACCGAGAGGCCCAGCCGGGTTCCGGAGATGGCGGCCAGGTCCAGGCCGTTCTCGACGGTGCGGCGGGCGCGGCGCAGGGCCTCCTCCCCCATGACCAGGCCGCCGTCCTCGACCATGATCGCGATCCCGGCCTGGACCTCCTCCACGTGGACGTGGACCTCGGCGGTGGGCGGGGAGAACCTGGCGGCGTTGTCCAGGATCTCGGCCAGGGCGTGGATGACGCCCTCGGCGGCGAACCCGGCGACCGCCTGCGTGGACGCGTTGTGCACGCGTACGCGCTGGTAGGCGCCGATGCGGGCCATGGCGCCGCGGACGACGCTCTCCATGCCGATGGCGCGGCCCCAGCGGCGGCCGGTGCGGGCCCCGGTGAGGACGGCGATGCTGTCGGCGACGCGTCCGGTCTGGGCGGTGCTGTGGTCCAGGTGCATGAGGTCGCCGAGGATGTCGGCGTCCGCTTCGCCGTCGCCGTAGCGCTCCTGCATCCGGCGCAGGTCGGCGAGCATGGTGGTGCTCAGTGCCTGGACGCGCCCGGCGGCGGTGGCGCAGGCGGCCATGGCGGCCGAGCGGCGGCGTTCGGCGGCGGCGATCTCGGCGGCGGCGGCCCGCAGGACGGCGCGGCCCCCGTGGTCGGCGGGGAGGGGCAGCGCGCGCAGGGCGGTCTCGGCGGAGTCCCCCTCGCGCAGGCGCCGGGCCAGGAGGGGCAGGTGCTCGTCGGCCAGGGAGGCGGTGTCGGCGTGCAGCGCGTCGAGCCGGGCGCCCAGGTCGCGGATCCGCCGGTCGCGCTGGTTGAGCAGCACCGCGAGGAGCAGCAGGAACAGGAGGGGGACCGCGGAGGCGGCCAGGACGGGCAGGACCCGGGCGCCGGGCACGGCCCACGGGAGCACGGCCCAGAAGGGCAGCGCCGCGAGGGGGAGGAGGAGCCAGCGCGGCGCGGACGGCCACGCGGGCACGGCTCCTCGGGGGAGGGGGGTCTCAGCAGTCATGGGGCTCCACGTCCAGCCGCGTCGTCGCTCCTGGTTCCGGCACGGGAGGACGCACCGAAGGGGACATTTCCGGCACGCTGGGCACACCTAAAGGAGGGGGAAGAATTCCCCCAACCTACGTTTTTCGGTGTACGGCGAGTCAACATACCATCAGACACCTCGGGCGACCATGTCGGCATAATGAAGTCTTTATCGCCTGCGAGGCCCGGGAACGGGATTCCCTTGCATGACGTGGATTCCGGAGAGTGATAGTCCGCACGGCGGGAAGGGGCGCCCTTTCCCGGAATCCATTGTCGGAACGAACGCCTTTTCCAGTCGTGAACTGCGGGAACCGCACGAACCCGGGCCGGGAGGGAGGCGCGGTAAGGGTGGACACAGTGTGACGGACGGGGTCGGGGTGGAGCGCTCCGGCGGCCGCGGGTTCCGCCCCGGACTGGCCCGAGTCGGCCACGGGGCCCGCGGGGCGGGAGGCGAGCGCTCCGGGGCCCGGCGTGCGGCCAGGGCCGCGGAGCCGTCCTCGGAGCCGGCGGGGTCGGTACCGGGGGCACGGTGCCGCGGGCGGAGGACGGCGTCCGGGGGCGGGCGGTGCGCGGCCGGAGGACGGCTGCCGTGCGGCCGTTGATTCGGTCGCGGGGCCCGCTCCCCCGCCCCACCAGGGAGGGGAGAGCGCCGGGGGGCGAAAGCAGGGCTTAGCGGATGTTTTTCGCCCCCGACGGACGGATATAGAGACACACCCGAAAAAGGCAGCTTGGAGTGTCCCAGGTCACATGTGCCACACTCGGCGCACCGGACGATGTTTTGGGATCGGGGTGGCCCCCGGGCGCCCGAGGTGGTTCGACCTCAGGTCAGCGGGGAATCTTGACGTGGACCGACGCGTTACACCCCGCGAGACCGCACAAGCGCCTGGAGGCACCCACACGATGGCCGAGCGAGCACTTCGCGGCACCCGGCTCGGGGCGACGAGCTACGAGAACGACCGCAACACCGACCTGGCTCCGCGGCAGGAGGTCACCTACGACTGCACCCGGGGCCACCGCTTCTCGGTCACCTTCGCGACCGAGGCAGAGATTCCCGCCGAGTGGGAGTGCCGTTTCTGCGGCGACCGCGCCCTGCGGCGGGACGGCTCCGGCGAGGAGCCCAAGAACGCCAAGCCCACGCGCACCCACTGGGACATGCTGCTGGAGCGCCGGAGCATGGAGGACCTGGAAGAGGTCCTCGCCGAGCGCCTGGCACTGCTCCGCGCCCGCCGCCGCGAGGAGGCGGCGAAGGTGGAGGAGCTCGCCAGGCAGCGGCAGAGCGCCTGAGCGACCCGCGACACCCGGGGGCGGCGGACACGGTCCGCCGCCCCCGTCGTCGTGTCGGGGGCCGTCGCCCCCCGGGCCCGGAGGACGTCCGCGGGCGCGGCGGCCAACGGGTCACGCCGGAACGCGCCCGCCGGGGCGTCCCCGCCGCCGGGACGCGGTCGGCGTCGTGACGCGGTCGGCGCCCGTCGGCCCCGGGGGAGCCGAGGGCGGGCGGGCACCGTACGCCACACCCGCGACACCCGAGGTCCGCGCCCTAGCCCTTCTGGAAGGGATCGCGGGTGAAGCCCACCAGGTCCCTGACGGACTCGATCACCCGGGTCGGGCGGTAGGGGAACTGCTCGGCGGTGTCGCGCTCGGAGATGCCCGAGAGCACCAGCACGGTCTGCAGGCCCGCCTCCAGCCCGCTGAGCACGTCGGTGTCCATCCGGTCGCCCACCATCAGGGTGTTCTCCGAGTGCGCGCCGATCCGGCGCAGCGCGGACCGCATCATCAGCGGGTTGGGCTTGCCCACGAAGTAGGGGCGGCGCCCGGTGGCCTTCTCGATCAGCGCGGCGACCGCACCCGTGGCGGGCAGCGGGCCCTCGGCGCTGGGGCCGGTCTCGTCGGGGTTGGTGGCGATGAACCGGGCGCCGCCGAGGATCAGCCGGATCGCGCGGGTGATGGCCTCGAAGCTGTAGGTCCGGGTCTCGCCGAGCACCACGTAGTCGGGGTCGCGCTCGGTCATCACGTAGCCGACGTTGTGCAGGGCGGTGGTCAGGCCGGACTCGCCGACGACGTAGGCCGACCCGTTGGGGCGCTGCGTCTGGAGGAACTGGGCGGTGGCCAGGGCCGACGTCCAGATCGACTCCTCGGGGATGTCCAGGCCCGAGTTGAGCAGACGCGCGCGCAGATCACGGGGGGTGTAGATGGAGTTGTTGGTCAACACCATGAACGGGATCCCGTTCTCGCGCAGCTCCGCGATGAGCTCGTCCGCGCCCGGGATGGGGTGCTGCTCGCGTACGAGCACGCCGTCCATGTCGAATAGGTAGTTCAACTCGTTGCTCACGTGCCCCATTGTGCCGTCAGGGGTGACGGGCCCGCCATTCCCACCCCCTCGTAGTCGGGGACCTCACGCCGGTCCGGCTCCGGACGCGACCCCCTCCCCCCGGGAAAGCGCGCGCCCGGGTGGCCGCGAGGCGGGCGGGAACCGGCTCAGATCGGCGGCCAGGGCACGGCGGGCCAGTCCGGCGCCGGGTAGGGGTGGATGCCGTGCCGGATGAGCAGGTCCACCCGGCCGCGCACCGCGTAGGCCTCCGGGCCGGTCAGGTGCAGGGCCAGCTCCCGGGACAGGGCGCTGTCCGCGTCGGCGAGCTGGGCGCGCACCGAACCCAGGGCCTCCAGGGTGTCCTCGGGCAGCGGCTGCCCCTGCCACTGCCACAGCACGGTGCGCAGCTTGTAGTCCTCGGCGAAGGACACGCCGTGGTCGCAGCCGTACAGGTGCCCGCCGGGGGTGGGCAGCAGGTGGCCGATCTTGCGGTCGGAGTTGTTGATGACCGCGTCGAACACCGCCATGCGGCGCAGGGCGGCGTTGTCGGTCTCCCGTGACAGGGCGACCAGGTCCACGGTGGAGTCGCCGTGCACCCACAGCTGCACCATGCCCTCGCCGAACGGGCCGTCGCGGTGCACCGTGGGCGGGACGACCGCCCAGCCCAGGGCCTCGGAGACGGCGTGGGCGCTGACCTCGCGTCCGGCCAGGGTCCCGTCGGGGAAGTCCCACAGCGGCCGCTCCCCCGCCACCGGCTTGTACACGCAGGCGGCGGAGCGCACGCCGTCGGAGACGGTGCAGTACAGGGTGGTGTTGGAGGCGGCGGTCAGCCGCCCCTCCACGGTGATCTCCCCGGCGCGGAGCAGGTCGAGCCCGACGGCCGGGCTGAGGCCGTCGAAGGCGTCGGCGGTGTCCCTCATCGCGGGCCCCCGGGTCTGCGCGCCCGTCGGCCCGCCGGTGGTGTGCTCATCCGCGTCCTCAGACGAGGCTGTCCGGCCGGTAGCCGTTCTGGCGTACGCAGATGTGGCCGTTGGGGTCGAGCGGGCGCCCGCACAGCGGGCAGTCCGGGCGTCCGGCGGCGACCACCTTCAGCGCGCGTCCGGCGAAGGCGCGGGCGGCGCCGGGGGTGAGGTAGACACGCAGGACGTCGCGGTGGGCGGGGGCCTCCTCCGCGAAGACCTCCAGCTCCTCCTCGTCGTCCTCGATCAGGTCCTCGCCCGCGGTCTCGTCGATCTCCTGGGCCTCGATGATGACGCGGGCCGCCTCGGCGTCCCAGGCCAGGGCCAGGGTGCCGACACGGAAGTCCTGCTCGATGGGCTGCTCCAGGGGAGCGTCGTCCTCGGGCTGGGCGGTGTCCTCCGGCGGGGAGCCGAAGCGCCGGTGCACCTCTTCCAGTAGTTCCTCGATGCGGGTGGCGAGCGCCTCGACCTGTGCCTTCTCCAACACCACGCTGGTGATGCGCCCCTCGCCCACGGCTTGGAGGAAGAAGGTGCGGTCTCCCGGCTGGCCCACGGTCCCCGCGACGAACCGCTCCGGCGGATTGAACTGAAAGACGGGCATGCCAAGAACCTTACGGGATGCGGGTGTCCCGGTGCCAAACCCGTCGGAGGCGCTGGTGAGCCGTGGTGGGGGTCGGGCCTGCGGGCTCCGGACGGGTGTGGGGGGCGCCACAGCGCCTTGGATTCAACAAATGTTGAGGTGGTTGGTTGGTCCCCACGGGGCGGACCTCCGCCCCCCCGGGGGGACGGAGCCGTGGCCCGGCGACCCGGTGAACGGGAGGCCGTCCGCCCCGTCCCGCCGTGCGGCGGGGCGGGGCGGGCCCGTCAGGGGGCGTCGGCGGGGGTCTCCTGCGACCCTGCGCCGCCTCCGACGGCCGCGTCGCCGCTGGCCTCGGCGGGGGTCGGCAGGCTGGCGGACAGGCTCTCCCCCGTGTCGTTGAGCTTGTTGAGGAAGGGTCGGGTGCGCGTGTAGGTGATGGAGGTGACCGAGCAGGGGTCCACGCGCAGGCGCTGGAAGAGGTCCAGGTGCATGCCGAGGGCGTCGGCGACGATGGACTTGATGATGTCTCCGTGGCTGCACACCACGTACACGGGCGGGTCCTGGGGCGCGGACGGGGCGTCGGCGGCGGGGGCCGCGTGCGATGCCAGGAGCAGGCGGTCGTTCCAGTCGCGGACGGCCGCGACGGCGCGGGCCGAGGACGCGGCGAGGGCCTCCCCGCCGGGGAAGCGCGCGGCGCTGGGGTGGTCCTGCACCACGCGCCACAGGGGCTCGTCGGCCAGTTCGCCGAGGCCGCGGCCGGTCCAGGAGCCGTAGTCGCACTCGACGAAGCGCTCGTCGGTGATGACGGGGACGCCGAGCTGCGCGGCGACGGCCTCGGCGGTCTCCTGGCAGCGTTCGAGCGGGCTGGAGACGAGGGCGGCCGGACGGAGCCCGGTCAGCCGGCCGGCCAGGTGCGCGGCCTGGGCGCGGCCGGTGTCGTTGAGGTGGACGCCCTCGGCGCGCCCCGCCAGGCGGGGTCCGGTGGCGTCGGTCATCCCGTGCCGGATGAGGAGGAGGGTGACCGCTTCGGGCGGGGGCGGAGTGTCCTGAGGTGCTGCGGGTGTCGCCATGGGCACCAGCGTAGGCCCGTGGCGGACGGTGGGACAGGACCCCGGCCGCCGCGGACCGGCACCCGGTCGGGCGGCCCCCGGCGCCCGCCCAGCGGGGCGGGCGCCCGAGGCGCACCGGCACGGGGACGGCGGCGCCCGGCAACAGCCGGGACGGATCCGGGCCACCAGGTTCGGGCCGCCCGGCACCGGCCGCGAAAGGGGGCCGTGAGCGCGGGGAACGCGCTGGTCGGAGCCGCGCCGGGGTGTGCGTCGCGGGTGTGTCCGGGGACGGCGTCGGACGGACGCGGTACTCTCCGCCGCATGGAACAGCGACAGGTGGGCAGATCAGGGCTCTGGGTGTCACGCACCGCTCTCGGCACGATGACCTGGGGCAAGGACACCTCCGAGGAGGAGGCCGGGCAGCAGCTCACCGCGTTCGTCGACGCGGGCGGCACGTTCGTGGACACCGCGGACATCTACACGGGCGGCCAGAGCGAGAGGATCCTGGGGCGCCTGCTGCGGGCCTCGGTGCGCCGCGAGGACGTGGTGGTGGCCACCAAGACCGGCCACACCCCCGACGGCTACCGGCCGGTGGACGCCTCCCGGCGGCACCTGCTGGCCTCCCTGGACGCCTCGCTGCGACGTCTGCAGACCGAGTACGTGGACCTGTGGCAGCTGCACGTGTTCGACCCGTCCACCCCGCCCGAGGAGTCCCTGGCCGCGATGGAGACGGCCGTGGCGGCGGGCAAGGCCCGCTACGTGGGCACGGGGAACCTGGAGTCCTGGCAGTTCGCGACCCTGGCCACCTGGCAGCGCGCCCGGCCCGGGCGCGTGCCGCTGGTGAGCGTGGGGACGGAGTACTCGCTGCTCAACCGGAGCGCCGACCACGGGCTGCGGCCCGCCGCGGCGGCGGCCGGGGCACACCTGATCGCGTGGTCGCCGCTGGGTCGCGGTGTGCTCACCGCCAAGTACCGCAACGGGACGCCTCCGGACTCGCGGGCGGCGTTCTCGCACATGGCGCCGTACGTGGAGCCCTACCTGGACGACCGCAGCCGCCGGGTGGTGGAGTCGGTGTGCACGGCGGCCGAGGGGCTGGGCGTGTCGCCGCTGGCGGTGGCGCTGAGCTGGGCGCGCGACCAGGAGGGGGTGGCCGCTTCGGTGGTCGGACCGCGCACCCTCGCCCAGCTGGAGGAGATCCTGGGTGTGGAGGGCGTGGAGCTGCCGCCCAAGATCCGCGACGCGCTCGACGACGCCACGGCGCGCCCCGAGCGCTGACCCCTCCCCCTCCGGCGCTCCCCCGGCCCCTCCTCCCTCCGGGCCCAGCGGACGCGGGGCCGGCCGACCGCGGCGGCCCCGGGCCGCCCGCCCTCCCCCGGTCGCGCGGACGCGAGGGGCGCCCGGCCACCGGCCGGGTCCGCACCGCCCGCGCGGGTGCGGCCCACGCCGCCACCCGGTTCCGGCCGGCCCCGCTCAGGCCCGGGCCGCGGGCGGGATCGGGAAGTTCTTGTCGAACACGTTGTGCGGGTCGTAGACGGCCTTGAGGGCCCGCAGCCTGTCGAGGGTGGGCTCGGGGAAGGCCCGCGCCAGCACCTCGGGGCCGGTGCGGGTGTCGAAGCTCAGGTACATGCCCTCCAGGTGCCTGTCCAGGTCCGTCCACCGCTCGTCCATGCGCGCGGAGCTCCGGGTCGCCGTCATCGCCGCCAGGGAGAAGTTCTGCGACCGGTGGGCGTAGGCGGTGGCGTCGGCCGCGACGTCGTTGACCGCGCCGCCGACCTGCCTGAGCTGCATGAACATGACGTCGCCCGAGGCGAGCAGCTCTGCCAGGCCCTCGGCCGCGTCCGGGGTGATGTGGCGCAGCAGGCCCGAGCGCGACTCGGGCAGCCCGTGTCCCTGGTGCGGCCCGTCCGGGCGGACGAGGATCGCGGGGTAGGGCGCGAGCTGGGCGCGCTGGTCCAGGACGGGGCCCACGGACAGGAAGGGCTCCAGCGCCCGCACGGCCAGGTCGGTGTCGTCCCCGGCGTAGACCACCATGGCCTGGGCCGCGGGACCGCGTCCCCCGCGGGCGGGGCCCGTGGTGAGGAAGGCGGTGACCTCGCGCGGCGCGGCCTCGGCGGTCTCGCCCCAGGCCCGGAGGAAGGTGGCGGTGTCGGTCGCGTCGTAGACGAACTGGCCGAGGACGACCTCGCGCACGGGGGCGGCCGTGGCCTCGACGGCGGTGAGCACGCCGAAGTTGGCGCCCGCGCCGCGCATGGCCCAGAACAGGTCGGGGTGGTGGCGGGCGTCGGCGCGCACGAGCTCCCCGTCCGCGGTGACGACCTCGACGGCGGTGACGTTGTCGATGGTCAGGCCGTGGGCGCGGGCCATGTAGCCCACGCCGCCGGTGGTGGCCAGACCTCCGACGCCCACTCCCCCGTGGTCGCCCGAGCTGAGGGCCAGGCCGTGGGCGGCGAGGGTGTCGGCGACCTCGCCCCAGCGGGCCCCGGCGCCGAGCCGGACCAGGCCGGAGCCCGCGTCCAGCACCTCGACGCCGTTCATCCGCGCGAGGTCGACGACCACGCCGCCGTCGCCGGTGGAGCGCCCGCTGATGCCGTGGCCGCCGCTGCGCACGTGCAGGCCGGCGTCCTGGGCGCGGGCGTGGGCGAGGGCCTCGGCGACCTCCTCGGCGCTGCCGGGGCGCAGGACCAGACCCGGTGAGCCGTGCTGCATGTAGCCGTGGCGGACGCGGGCGTAGGCGCGGTCGCCGGGTTCGACGGCGTGCTCGCGCAGGGACTCGGGGACGGTGTCGTAGTCGATGCCGGAACGGCGCGCGGCCAGGGAGGCGACGGGCCGGGCCGGGCCGGTGGCGGTGCCCGCGTCGGCGCGTTCGCGGTCGACGGCCTCCCGCAGGGCGGGGGCGACCTCGGCACCGAAGGTCTGGATGGTGCGCGGGTCGTCGGTGCCCACGACGAACGTGGAGTAGCCGTGTTCGAGGACCAGGGGCAGCAGGTCGTCGACCCACTGTTCGGGCGGGCCCTGGAGGAAGTCCTTGCCGGTGGGCAGGAAGGCGTTCTGGCCGAGGTTGAGCATGCGGCGGATCTGGCGGGGGTCGCGCCCGGCGGCCAGCGCGGCCTCGTCGATGGTCCGGTGGGACCCGGCCATGTCCTCGGGCTTGAGGTAGCCGAGGCTGGGCAGCCAGCCGTCCGCCTTGGCGCCGACCAGGCGCAGCATGCGGGGCTTGTAGGCGCCCAGGCTGATGCCGATCTCGTGGGCGGGCGCGGGGCCGCGCTTCATGCCGCGCACGCGGTGGTGCTCCCCGTCGACGCGGACGCCGCCGCGGGCGTCGGTGTCCCAGACGGCGCGGATGACGTCGATGCCCTCGCTGAGCGCGTCGACGGCCTGGCGCGGGGTGAGGCGTCTGCCCCCCATGGCCTCGATGCCGTCCCAGAAGGCCCCGGCGCCCAGGGCGAGTTCGAGGCGGCCGTGGGAGAGCAGGTCGAGGCTGGCGGCGGAGCGGGCGAGCACCGCGGGCGGGCGCAGGGGCAGGTTGAGGACGTTGGCCGACACCCGCAGGCGCGTGGTGCGCGCGGCGACCCAGCTGAGCAGGGTCCAGGTGTCGAGGAAGCCGGGGTTGTAGGGGTGGTCCTGGTAGGTGGCCAGGTCCAGTCCGGCCGCCTCGGTGAGTTCGGCGAGCGCGACGGCCCGGTCGGGGTCCTGTGCGGTGGGTGTGACGAAGGTGCCGAACCGCAGGGGGTGTCCGTAGTCGGGCATGGGTGCTCTCCTCGGGGGGACGTCAAAACTAGTTTGTTGAACCAACGATGTTGGCAACAACTTATCTTGCGTGCCACCTATTCCTGGTAGCCTCGGGGCATGGCACTTCCCACTCCGGAACCCGGCCGGTCCCCGGACGCGGTCGCGGGCCCCGGCCCGGGACCGGACACGAACCTGGGGTGGTCGCTGGCCGTGGTCCTGCGCCGGTGGCACGAGCGGGTGGAGGCGGTCCTGGCCGACGTCCCCCACGGCAGCCGCGGCTACCACGTGCTCACCGCGGTCGCGCTCGACGAGCCCCCCACGCAGGCGTCCCTGGCCGAGAGGCTGCTGATCGACCGCAGTGTGATGACCTACCTCCTCGACGACCTGGAGGGGGCCGACCTGGTGCGGCGCCGGGTCGATCCCGGCGACCGGCGGGTGCGGCGGGTGTGCGCCACCGGGCACGGCCGCGAGGTCCTGGCCGCCGTCCGCGAGCGGGTGCGGGACGTGGAGGAACAGGTCCTGGAGGGTCTGGACGCTCCCACGCGGGAGCTGTTCCGCGGGATCGCCCAGCGCGCGGCCGTCGCCATCCAGGAGTCCTCCCCCACGACCGACCCGTGCGCGGCCGTGCGGCAGGTCGTCGGCGGCGGGGACCCGGCCGACGGACCGGGAGAACGGGAGCGGCCGGGCGGGCGGGGGCGTTCGCGGGGTTCGGAGGGCTCCGCGGGCCGGGAAGCGCGCCCGGCGGACGCGGGGAGCGCGGGGAACCGGGGAGGCCGGAGGCGGACGGACCGCGGGAGCGGGAACTGAGCGTCGTCCCCAGTCGGTAGGCTCCCAGAAGTCCGTGAACCGTATGACGAGGGGAACCGCCCGAGGTGTCCGAGGCAGAACAGGTCAGTGCCGTCCTTGACCGGATGGGTGCGCCGGGCGCCCTGGCGCCCCGGCTGCTGGGAGTGCTGGGGCCGGGGGCCGCCGCCGCGCTGGACGCGAACCCCTGGCTGCTGCTGCGCCTGCCGCAGGTGACCGTGGAGCAGGCCGACTTCTGTGCCCGCAGGCACCTGGGCGGGGGCGCCCGGCCCGACGACCCCCGGCGGCTGGCGGCGCTCACCGAGCACGTGCTGCGGATGTCCGCCGCGCGCGGGCACACCGTGGTGGAGGAGAAGAAGCTGGCCGCGGTGGTCGGCAAGCTCGGGGTGGCCGACCCGGCCGCCGCGCTGGAGGCGGCCGTGGCCGACGGGAGCGCGGTGGTGCTGGAGAGCACCGACGAGGACGACGACGACTTCGACTTCACCGAGGGCGGGGTGCCGGACCTGCCCGACCCCGAGCTGTTCTACTCCCTGCCCGAGGTCGGGCACGCCGAGCAGCGGCTGGGCGACCAGCTGCTGCGGCTGATCGGCGGCAACGACCCGATCATGGACTCGGCGACCGCGGGCGAGACGGTGGACGCGGCCGCGGAGCGGGGCGGGTTCACCGTCTCGGACCGCACGCGCGACGCCCTGGTGACGGTGGCCCTGCGCCCGGTGACGGTGCTGCGGCACGGCCCCGGCGACGCCGCGGAGGTCGCGCGGGCGCTGGTGTGCATGGACGCGATCGCCACCGACAGCCAGGTGGGGATCGCGGTGGCGGCGCCGACCGCGCAGGCCGCTGCGGCGGTCAACGCCGAACTGGCGCGGGTCCGCGGGGAGCGGGCGGTGTCCGGGGGTTCCCGGGAAGCGCGGGCCTCCGGGGAGGCCGGAGAGGCACAGGAAGCCGAGGGGGACCAAGAGGCGCAGGGGACCGAGGAGGCCGAGGAAGCCCAGGAGGCCGAGGAAGCCCAGGAGGCCGGGGCAGCTCAGGGGTCCGAGGAGACCGGGGCGGCCCCCGTACGGGCGGTGTCGCTGCCCGAGCTGCTGGCGCAGGCGCCGGTGGGGGCCGGGCTGGTGGTGCTGTGCGAGGCGATGTCGGTGGGCGCGGCCCGTGCCGCCGAGCTGGTGTCGGTCTGCGGGGACGGTGCCCACCTCGTGCTGCTGGCCGACCCGGGGCAGGCGCCGTCGGCGACGCCGGGACAGGTGGTGCTGGACGTGGTCGCGTCGCGGACCGCGCACGCGGCCGAGGTGGCCGACGACGAGGCGCCGGGGCCGATCGCGCGGCTGGCGGCGGCCGTGGCCGAGGGCGCGGTCCCCGAGGTGGAGGCGCCCGGGCGCGAGGTGGTGCGGGTTCCGGCGGCCTCGGCCGAGGAGGCGGTGCACCGGGTGGTGCAGCTGGTGACGGACTCGATCCCGCGCGCGTTGGGGATCGGTGCCGAGCACGTGCAGGTGGTGACGGCGCGGGAGGAGGGCCCGGCCGGTGCGCGGGCGGTCAACGCCGCGTGCAAGGAGAGGCTGAACCCGGGCCCGGGCGCGCACGGCGGCTTCGACGTGGGCGACCGGGTGCTGATCACGGCGGACGGTCCCGGCTACGGGCCCGGCGACACGGGCCACCTGCGCGAGGTGGACGGCGGTGCCGTGGTGGAGCTGGTCGGCGGCGGTCGGGTGAAGGTCACCGATCCGTCGGCGCTGCGCCCGGGCTGGGCGGTGGCGGTGGCCGCCGCGCACGGGGGCCGGTGGCCCGCCGTGGTGGCGGTGTTCCCGCCGGAGGTGCCGGTGTCGCGGCCGCAGGTGTACACGGCGCTGACCCGCGCGACGCGGCACGTGTCGCTGGTGGACGCGACCGGCGGCGGGTTGGAGACCGGTGTGCGGGAGAACGCGGCCAAGGAGCGGACGACCCGCCTGGTGAGGATCCTGCGCGAGGGGTAGGGGTTTCTGCCTTGCTTCGGGCAGTCATGAAAACGGACTGTCGGCCAGGGTGAACCCTCCTACCGCGGCCGCGGCCCCACCCGCCGCGATCTTGTACTCATAGCGAGTTTGGGCGCTCGAACCTCGCTATAAGTACAAGATCACCGCAGGTCAGAACGCTTGCGTCACACCGGCAACGTTTCCGGTCAGTCCACACTCAGCACCTACTGGCGGACGTTCCGAGGCCCAGTCGTGGCTTTCCGCGAGTTCGGAAATGGCCCTCGGCATCCACGGGACGCGCGACAGAAACCGGCCCTGCCCAGGGGCGGGCAGGGCCGGTCGAGGCTACTTCGCCACTGGCCGCGCACCGCAGCCAGTAGCGCCGTCCACTCAGAGGCCTCGGCCGACAGGCGGCCCAGCTTCCGGTTTCGGGTGTCCCGGACATGGGTGGTAGGCCCTTCCGCGACCTCCACCGGGCGCCCGCCCTCGATGAGCATCTGGCGGACCGCGGCGACCACCCGGCGAGGGCGACGGCGATGACCGTGAGGTTCTCGACCGCGGGCAGCAGCGCCCGGTAGAGGCCCTGCGCCGAGGCGGGGATCCACGGGGGCATGACCTGCTCGGGGGCGGGGGCGATCATCGGCGGACGTCGAGGCGCGCCCCCGACCTCGCCGACGCCTTCGCGGGGCTGTCGCGGGCGGTGGGCGAGCCGGTGGCCGGGTACACGGCCGGGGCCGGCGGTTCAGCGGGCGTACTGGCGGCACTCGCCCGTGAACACCGAGCCCAGTTCCGCGCGCAGCGCGTCCAGGGCGCGCTCGGCGGCCTCCCGCCCGCCCCGGTAGACCTGGCTGGCCAACCCCTCGGCCACGGCGGCGACGCGGGCGGCGGCCGTGTCCGCGTCCACGTCCGCCTCCACCTCGCCGCACTCCACGCCGTTGCCGACGGCCCGGGCGATCTGCGCGTGCAGCGCGGACGCGGTGCGCGCGTCCACCTCGGCCAGGGCCGGGTTGTCCAGGGCCCGCCCGGCGAAGACGCGGATCACCCGGAACTCCGCCCGGCGGGGTCCGTCCAGCGGCAGGTGCTCGGCCAGGGCTGCCAGCAGGATCTCGGCGATGGCCCTCTCGTGCCGGGCCCCCTCGCCGACGACCTCCTCGACGCGGGCGGCGACGGCCGCGCTGACCCGCTCGAACGCGTGGAGCAGCATGTCGTCCTTGGACGGGAAGTAGTGCTGCACGAGTCCGACGGAGATGCCCGCGCGCGCGGCCGTGCGGGCCACGGTCACGGCGTCCAGTCCCCGTTCGGCGATCAGTTCGCACACGGCGCCGGTGATCTGCGCGCGCCTCTGGGCGTGGTCTGCGGTTCTCGGCACCGGATGACCGTACCATGATACGGTCATAATCGTATGGAGATACGGTTATCGAAAGGCCCCCTCATGCCGCTCCCCCTCGCGCGCCTCCCCCTCGCCCTGCTGCTCGCTCTGACCCCCGTGGCCGCGGTGGCCCCGCCAGCCCACGCCATCCCGGCAGCCCCGGCAGGCCCCGTGACCCCGACAGCAACTGCGGCCCCACCGGACGCCGCTCCCGACGCCCCTCCCCGGATGGACGCCTACGTCCGGGAGCGGATGGAGGCCACCCGCACCCCCGGGCTGGCCTACGCCGTGGTCGGCCCCGAGGGCGTCGAGCACCGGGGGCTCTTCGGCGTGGACGGCGACGGCGCCCCGGTCGACGAGCACACCCCGTTCCTGTGGGGTTCGGTGGCCAAGCCCGTGGCCGCCACCGCCGCGCTGGTCCTGGCCGAGGAGGGACGCCTGGACCTGGACGCCCCGGTCGAGGAGTACCTGCCGGTCTTCGCGGGGTTCGGCGCCGACCCCACCGTGCGCGACCTGCTCACCCAGACCTCGGGCCTCACCGGGCGGACCGCCGCCGCCACCAGCGACCTCTACGGCGAGGGGGCCCCGGACCTGGACGCGCGGGTGGCGCGGATCGCCGCCTCGGAGCCGGGGGATCCGGGCACCCACGAGTACAGCAGCGCGAACTACCTCGTGCTGGGCGCCGTGCTGGAGGAGGTGACCGGCGACTTCGGCGCGTACCTGAGCGAGAGCGTCCTGGAACCGATGGGGATGGACGGCGCCTTCACCGGTGCGGCCCAGGCGAGGGAGGCCGGACTGAGCGCGGGGCACCGCACGCTGTGGGGCGTGCCGGTGGCCGACGCGGACGGTGTGGACGACGCGGGAGCGGCCTACGGCTACCTGGGCGGGGACCTCACCGACCTGGCCGCGTTCGCGCGGGCGCAGCTGGAGGCGGAGCCTCCCGTGCTGGACGCCGCAGCCCTGGAGCGGGCCCGCACGGGGCTGGTCCCGGTTCCCGGTTCGGCGCAGGAGTACGGCCTGGGCTGGCGCGACACCGCCCTGTCCGACCTCGGTGAGCCGATCGTCTTCCACGGCGGGTCGACCCCGGGGTACGTGGCGATCGTGGTGGTGCTGCCCGAGCGGGAGAGGGCGGTGGTGGTCCTGCAGAACACCTACGACATGCTGCGCGACGGCGGGCTCCAGGCGGTGGCCTTCGGTTTGGCCCACCTGGTCGCGGGCGGCGACTCCCCCTCCTCCCCCGGCACCGACCCGCTGTACCTGGCCTCGGTGTGGACGCCGACGGCCGCCGCGGCGGCGCTGGGGGCGGGCGCCGTCGCGGCCGTGCGGGCCCGGCGGCCCCGCCCCTGGGCGACCGGGCTGTGGTCGGCCCCGGCGCTGGTCGCGGCGGGCGCGGCGGTGTGGCTGACCGCGAGCCACGGTCTGCGTCCGGCGCTGACGTGGGTGCCCGACGTGACGGTGGCGGTGCTGGCCGCGGGTGTGCTCGGCGCGGCCGTCGTCGCCCTGCGGCTCCTGGCCCACCGCCGGGGCGGCCGGTCGGGGGCCTGACCCCGCGGACGGCCCGCGCACGCCGTGGCGGCGGGCGCGGGCGCCGTCCTAGATCCGGTCGAGGAACCCGCCGTCGACCACCAGGTTCTGCCCGGTGACGAAGGTCGCGGCCGGGCTGGCCAGGAAGGCCACCGCGCGGGCGACCTCGTCGGGGCGCCCGAGGCGGCCGTAGGGGATGCGCTCGCGGATGGACTCGTAGAACTCCGGGTCGTTCTCGCGGCGGCGCTCCCAGCCCCCGCCCGGGAACTCGATCGGTCCGGGCGAGACGGTGTTGACCCGCACACCCTCGCCCGCCCAGGCCCGGGCCAGCGAGGACGCGTGGTGGTTGAGCGCGGCCTTGACCGCGCCGTAGGAACGCGGCCCGGCGGGCGCGGTGGCGTGCAGGGCCGAGGTGGTGGAGACCAGCACCACCGCGCCGCCGCGCTCGGAGGCCAGCAGGTGGGGCCCGGCCGCCTCGGTCAGGCGCACGAACGGCATGAGGTCGGCCGCGAAGCCGCGCTCCCACTGGTCCGGGGTGGGCGCGCTGCCGCCGGAGACGTTGGACACCAGTACGTCCAGGCCGCCGAGCTCGGCCGCGGCGTCGTCGACGAAGGAGGGGAGCGCGTCGTGGTCGGTGACGTCCAGGGCGCGCGAGAACACCCGTGCGCCGGTCCCCTCCAGTTCCCGGGCCGCCTCGGACAGCGGCCCGGGGGTGCGCGCGCAGATCGCGAGGTCGGCGCCCTCGGCCGCGAACACCTGGGCGATGGCCCGGCCGATCCCCCTGCTGGCCCCGGTCACGGCGACCCGTGCCCCCGTCAGTCCCAGATCCATACCGTCCCCTTCGCTCTCGGCTTGCACGGCCGCCTGCCAGGGTCACACGCACCGCTTCCGGCACGCGGACGTACACGCCGCACCCGTCCCGGAACGGCAGACGGGCGGGCCGCCCCGAGGGGCGGCCCGCCCGCGTCAACCTATCGCACGCGCGTGCGGCACGGCGGTGGCCCCGGAGCGGCGGCGGTCCCGGAGCAGCGCGGCACCGGAACCGGTGCGGCCCGGGGGGTCAGGCCCCCGTGGAGTGGAAGCCGCCGTCGACGTGGACGACCTCGCCGGTGGTGGCGGGGAACCAGTCGGACAGCAGCGCCACGACCGCCTTGGCCGCGGGCTCGGGGTTGGTGACGTCCCAGCCCAGCGGGGCGCGCTCGGGCCAGTGCTTGGCCAGCTCGGAGAACCCGGGGATGCTGCGGGCGGCCATGGTGCTCAGCGGCCCGGCGGAGACCAGGTTGACCCGGATGCTCTGGTCGCCGACGTAGCGGGCCAGGTAGCGGGCGGTGGAGGTCAGCGCGGACTTGGCCACGCCCATCCAGTCGTAGATGGGGTAGGAGACGCTGTTGTCGAAGTCCAGGGCCACGACCGAGCCGCCGTTCTTCATCAGCGGCATCAGCGAGGTGGTCAGCGACTTCAGGGAGAAGGTGGAGGTGTGCATGGCCGTGGCCACGTCCGACCACTCGGTGTTGAGGAAGTTGCCGCCCAGGGCGTCCTGCGGGGTGAAGCCGATGGAGTGCACGACGCCGTCGAGGCCGTCCACGTGCTCGCCGACGCGGGCGGCCAGGGTGCCGAGCTGCTCGTCGTCGGTGACGTCCAGTTCCAGGATCGGGGGCGTCTCGGGCAGTCGCTTGGCGATGCGCTCCACCAGGCTCAGGCGGCCGTAGCCGGTGAGCACGACCGTGGCGCCCTGCTCCTGGGCGAGGCGGGCCACGTGGAAGGCGATGGAGGAGTCGGTGAGCACTCCGGTGACGAGGATGCGCTTACCTTCGAGGATTCCCATGTTCGGGTCGTCCGTCCTGTCTGTGGTGCGTTGCGGAAGGGGAAGCCCTCCCGGTGGCTGGAGGAGGAAGGGGGGCGGCCCCGGTCAGTGGCCCATGCCCAGGCCGCCGTCGACGGGGATCACGGCGCCGGTGATGTAGGCGCCGCCGGGCCCGGCGAGGAAGCCCACCGTCCTGGCGATGTCGTCGGTGGAGCCGAGGCGGCCCAGCGGGACGTTCTTCTTGATCTCGGCCTGGCGCTCCTCGGACAGGACCGCGGTCATGTCGGTCTCGATGAAGCCCGGGGCGACGACGTTGACGGTGATGTTGCGCGAACCGAGCTCGCGGGCCAGGGAGCGGCCGAAGCCGACGAGGCCGGCCTTGGACGCCGCGTAGTTGGCCTGGCCGCCGGAGCCGAGGAGGCCCACCACGGAGGAGATGAGGATGATGCGGCCCGAGCGCTTGCGCATCATTCCGCGCACGGCGCGCTTGGCGACGCGGAAGGAGCCGGTGAGGTTGGTGTCCAGGACGGACGAGAAGTCGTCCTCGCTCATGAGGGCCAGGAGCTGGTCCTTGGTGATCCCGGCGTTGGCCACGAGCACCTCGACGGGGCCCTGCGCCTCCTCGACCTCCTTGAAGGCGGCGTCGACCTGGGCGGAGTCGGTGATGTCGCAGCGGACACCCAGCAGGCCCTCCGGGGGCTCGCCGGAGCGGTAGGTCACCGCGACGTCGTCTCCGCCCGCGGCCAGCTCACGGGCGATGGCCAGGCCGATTCCGCGGCTGCCGCCGGTGACCAGTACCGAGCGCGACATAGGGGCTCCTCTTCTCCTGCGGCTGCTGTGATCAGCCACGACGTGGTGTTCCGGGGGGTGGGACCGCATTGCAGCGTATCGAGCTACCCGGCGGTAAACGCAACCGAGGTGGGCAACGGCACCGGTCCGCCCATGTGCGGGGATTCCGGACACGCAGGAGGCACGCAGGGGGGATACCCGGACCACGGGGCCCCGGGGTGAGGTGTGTCACTGGCGCGGATTCCCGTGTCCCTCCCCGTCCCCGGCCTGCGGTGGTTGGGGTACACCGACGACGACCGCGAGGATGAACATCATGCCGGGGCCCAGCAGCCAGGTGTGTGCGGACCCCAGGGGAACCATCCAGGACAGGGTCACCAGTCCGACGTTGCCCAATCCCGCCCGCATGCCCGACAGGGGCCGTGCGTGCCCCGCGGGCGGCCGCCGCTCGGACAAGCCCGGATACGGATCCTCCCCGAAGACGACGCCCAGACGGTCCAACCAGACGAACCAGACCAGGACCGCGGACACGTACAGCGCCAGGAGCGTGGGCGACTCGGTGAGCCTGACCGCGAAACTGCCCGTGAAGGCGGCTATGAGCAGGCCCACCCCGCCGAGCGCGCGGGGCAGGACCTTCCTCTGCCAGGAGGGGAGCGGTGACACGGTCGGTTCCTTCGTCTGGGGGAGCAAGGTCGACCGTGACCCTATCCGGGACGGGACACGGCCCCCGCCCCGTCCCTGAGGCCAGCCCACCGGTCACACCGGTCCGGGCCTCAGGCCCAGCCCGCGTCGTGGGCCAGGATGGCGGCCTGCACCCGGTTGGACATGCCCAGCTTGGCCAGGATCCGGCTGACGTGGGCCTTCACCGTGGCCTCGCGCATGCCCAGGTCGCGTCCCGCCTCGGCGTTGGACCTGCCCCGGGCCACCGCGAGGAGCACCGACCGTTCGCGCTCGCTGAGCACCGACAGGCGGCGCAGGGCCTCGGCTCGACCCGCCGCGGAGTCGGCGGGGGCGGGCGCGGCGAAGCGGTCGAGCATGCGCTTGGTGACGCTGGGCGCGAGCATGGCGTTGCCCTCGTGGACGGTGCGCACCGCGCCGATGAGGTCGCGCGGCGGGGTGTCCTTGAGCAGGAAGCCCACCGCCCCGGCCCGCAGGGCGCTGTGCACGTACTCGTCGAGGTCGAAGGTGGTCAGCAGGACCACGCGGGGAGGCCGGGGCAGACCGGTGAGGCGGGCGGCGGCGGTGATCCCGTCGGTGCCCGGCATGCGGATGTCGAGCAGCACCACGTCGGGGGTGAGCTCCTCGGCCAGGCGCACGGCCTCGGCGCCGTCGCCGCCCTCGCCCACCACCTCGATGTCGGGGGCCGAGTCCAGGATCATCCGCAGGCCGGACCTGACCAGGAGTTCGTCATCGACCAGGAGCGTGCGGATCACCGTCGGGGACCTCTTCCGTACCGGATGGACTGTCGGTTCGCACGATAGCGCGCAGGCGCCACCCCCCGTCGGGGCACGCTCCCGCGCTGAGGCTGCCGCCGGAGAGCACGACGCGCTCGTGCAGCCCGGTCAGCCCGAAGCCGCTGCGGGGCATGGGTGAGGCCGGGGCCCCGGCGGGCGCGTTGGCCACCTCCACCTCCATCTGGTGGGCGGCGTAGTGCAGGCGCAGGGTGACGGCGGCGCCGGGCGCGTGCTTGGCGGCGTTGGTCAGCCCCTCCTGGACGATCCGGTAGGCGGTGCGCTGGACGCCCGTCGGCAGCGGGCGGACCTGCCCGGTCTCCTCCCGGCGGATGGGCATCCCGGCGGCGCGCCACTCCTCCACCAACCGGTCCAGGTCGGCCAGGACCGGCTGCGGGGCGGTGGGCGCCGTGGCGGTGTCCTCGCGCAGCACGCCGAGGATGCCGCGCAGTTCGGTGAGGGCCTCCCGGCCGGTCGTGCGGATGAGCCCGGCGGCCTCGACGGTGCGCGGGTCCTGGGCGGAGACCTCCAGCCCTCCCGCGTGCAGCACCATGAGGCTGACCCGGTGGGCGACCACGTCGTGCATCTCCCGGGCGATGCGGGTGCGTTCGGCGGTGATGGCCCGCTCGGCCATCATGTGCTGTTCGCGTTCGAGGCGTTCGGCGCGTTCGTGGAGGCGGTCGATGAGCTGGCGGCGGGTGCCCACCCACAGGCCGAAGGTCATCGGCACGACCAGCAGCATGCCGATGAGGAAGACCTGGCCGAAGACGTTGGCCTCGTAGGCGAGGACCATGGCCAGGCTGTACAGGGCGAACCAGCCCACCAGCAGGCGCCGGTTGGCCTGGTACACCGAGTACGAGTACAGGGCGATCGCGGCCGGGACGAAGTTGGCGAAGCACAGCAGCAGCACGAGCGCGGTGACGAGCATCCACTGCGGGAAGCTGCGCCGCAGGAGCACCGTGGCACCGGCGAACAGGACCGGGACCACGTAGAGGACCATCCCGGCGACCAGGGCGAACGCGATGTTCACGTTGGCCAGGGCCGCCAGGAGCGCGGGGACGAGCCCGCCGAACAGGCCGAGCTGGATACTGGCCGCGAACTGCAGGAACCCGCTGAACGGCAGCGGCAGCACGGCGTAGAGCACGTCGGCGATGACCAGGCGGCGGGCCCACCACCACTCCCGGTTCCTGTTCCACAGGGCGCCGAAGTCCCTGCCCCGGTCGTTCACCCAGCTCCTCATGCTGCGGAGTCTACGGCGGGACCCCCGGTGGCTCCGTGTGCGCGCCGGGTCCGCTCCCCCGCGGTCCGATCGTCGGTCCCCGCGTGGGAGCCCAGGCGGGGAGGGGTTCGCGGCGGTGCCGTCACGCACGGTGGCCCGCCGACCCCCGACGAAAGTCGGTGCGCCGACCGGACGAAGGAGTCGCGAACCCGCCCGCCACCGTTCCTTTGGCCGAGTCGCGAATCGGCCCCGCGGGGGACGCCCGGGCCGGGTGGGCGGACCTAGCGTGGTGGGGAGCCGAGGCGGAGAGCCCGTCCGGTCCGCACACCATCCCCGAATCCTGGAGCTGTCTGCCGTGACCGAGTCCACTGTGAAGCCCGACCCCACGGACACCTCACCGCCGGTGGTGGTCGCCCGGGGCCTCACCAAGACCTACGACACCGGCGACAGCCAGGTCCACGCCCTGGCCGGGGTGGACGTGGAGTTCCACCGGGGGGCCTTCACCGCGATCATGGGCCCCTCGGGGTCGGGCAAGTCCACCCTCATGCACTGCCTGGCCGGGCTGGACGTGCCCACCTCGGGCACCGTGCACCTGGGCCGCACCCAGATCACCGGCCTGCGCGACGCCGAGCTCACCCTGCTGCGCCGCGACCGGATCGGGTTCATCTTCCAGTCGTTCAACCTGCTGCCGATGCTGACCGCCGAGCAGAACATCCTGCTGCCGTCGCAGATCGCCAAGCGCGGGGTGGACAGGCAGCGCTTCGACCACATCGTCGACGTGGTGGGCCTGCGCGACCGGCTCAGCCACCTGCCCGCCAAGCTCTCCGGCGGCCAGCAGCAGCGCGTGGCCGTGGCCCGCGCCCTGCTCAACGCGCCCGAGGTCGTCTACGCCGACGAGCCCACGGGCAACCTGGACTCGCGCTCGGGCACCGAGGTGCTGGCGTTCCTGCGCGGCTCGGCCCGCGACCTGAACCAGACCATCGTCATGGTCACCCACGACCCCGTGGCCGCCTCCTACGCCGACCGCGTGGTCTTCCTGCGCGACGGCCGCCTGGTGGACGAGGTCGTCGACCCCACCGCCGAGCTGGTCTCCGCGCGGCTGCTGAAGCTGGAAGAGGCCTGAGGTACATGCTGCGCACCACACTCGCCGGGCTGCGTCTGCACAAGTCCCGGTACGTCACCACCGTGCTGGCGATCCTGCTGGGGGTCATGTTCGTGTCGGGGACCATGGTCTTCGCCGACACCCTCAACGCCAGCTACGAGAAGTCCGTCATGGGCTCGGCCACCAGCGTCGACGCCATCGCCGTGCCCACCGAGCCCGAGTTCGACCCCGAGAGCACGGAACCGCCCGAGGAGCGGGTTCCCTTCACCGACGAGCAGCTGGACGCGGTGCGGGCGCTGCCCGAGGTGGCCGAGGCGGGCGGAACCCTCCGGGGCGAGGCCGTGCTCCTGGACGACGAGGGCCGGGCGACCGGCTTCCTGCCGCCCAGGGCGCTCGGACTCAACGGGGTCAGCCGGTTCTCCGCCGACGAGGGAGCGCTGCCCGCGAACGGGGACGAGATCGCCCTGGCCACCTCCACCTCGGAGCAGCTCGGGTTCACGGTCGGCGACACGGTGACCGTGCTCGGCCCCGAGGGCGACAAGCGCGACTTCACCGTCTCCGGACTGGTCGAGTTCGGTGTGGACCGGTCCTACAGCGCCGCGGGCGCCGTCGTCTTCGACCCGGACACGGCCCGGGAGATGACCGGTGTGACGGGTTACGCCGAGATCGACGTGCTCGCCGCCGGGGGCCACACCCCGCAGGAGGCGGCCGACGCCGTCGCCGCCGAGCTCGGGGCGGCGGCCGACGTGCGCACCGGTGAGGAGGTCGGTCTGCTGATAGCCGAGGAATCGGGCGGCGAGACGGAGCTCATCCGCACCGCGCTGCTGCTGTTCGCCTTCGTCGCGATGTTCGTCGCCGGAATCGTCATCTACAACACCTTCGCCATCCTCATCGCCCAGCGCCAGCGCGAGCTGGCCCTGCTGCGGTGCGTGGGCGCCAAGCGGGGCCAGGTCTTCCGGTCGGTGCTGACCGAGTCGGCTGTGGTGGGCCTGGTCTCCTCCGCCCTGGGCGTGCTGGCCGGTGTGGGCGTCGGCATGGCCGGTGCGACCTACGGCGGCCCACTGCTGGGCTCCGGGGAGACGGTACCCGTGGTGGTCACTCCGACGGCGGTCCTGGTCGGCCTGGCCGTCGGCACCGTGGTGACCGTGTTCTCCGCCCTGGTCCCCGCCACGCGCGCCACCCGGGTGGCTCCGCTGGCGGCCCTGCGCACCAGCGCGACCGCCGCCGGGCTGGAGAAGGGCACCGGCCGGGTACGCGTCGTCTTCGGCCTGCTGGCCTTCGCGGTCTCGGCCGCCCTGATCGCCCTGACCGTGAACGCGGACATGGCCCAGATAGGCATGGTCGTCGTGACCGCCGCCGCCCTCATCGCGTTCGTGGGCGTGGTCGTGCTGGGCCCGCTGCTGGTGCGCGGCATCGTGCGCGTGGTCGGCGTGCCCCTGCGGAAGGTGGGCGTGCCGAGCATGCTGGCGGTGGACAACTCCACCCGCAGCCCGCGCCGCGCGGCCACCGCGATGATCGCCCTGACCGTGGGCGCCACGCTCATCACCGGGTACTCGGTCATCAGCGCCTCCACCGAGGCCACCATGACGCGCATGCTCGAAGAGCAGTTCCCGGTGGACTACCAGATCACCCCGCAGTTCTCCATACAGGAGCCGGGGACCGCCACCGAGACGGCCGAGGACCCGGAGGGGACCGAGGACCCGGAGGGCTCGGAGCAGACCGGAGGCGCCGAGCAGGCTCCCGCCGGTGGCGAGGAGGCCGCGGCCGGAGAGGCTCCCGCCGACGGCGCCGAGGGTCCCGTCGAACCCGCGGAGACGACCGAGGGCGCGTCCCCCGCAGAGGGCTCCGGAGCGGAGGCCGGGGCCGCCCAGGAGCAGCAGAACCCCACAGTCCCGAACGAGGTCCGTGTGGCGCTGGAGGGCCAGCCCGCCCTGGGCAAGGTCTTCGGCCAGCGCAGCACCCGCGTCGAGGAGCACGGGGACCACGGTGTCAGCGTCTACACCTACCCGGGTGCCGAGATCGGCACCGACCTCACCAGCGACAGCGTCGAGGGCGACGTGGCCGACATGGGCCCGGGCAAGGCCACGGTGGTGGAGAGCGCCGCCGACGGCGCCGGGGTGGGTGACACCCTCACGCTCCCGGCCGAGGACGGCGAGGAGCTGTCCGTGGAGATCGTCGCGGTCGTGGAGGACATGCAGTCCCTGTCGGGCGTGACCCTGCATCCGGAGGACTTCGCCGCGGCCTTCCCCTCGGTGGACGAGGACGACATGCTGCTCGTCAGCGCCGCCGAGGGAGCCGACGCGGCCGAGGTGCGCGACGCGGTCCACACCGCGGTCGAGGACTACCCGACCATGCAGGTCGGGTCGGCCGCCGAGATGAAGAACCAGTTCTCCGAGGTTCTGGACATCGCCTTCTACACCATCGCGGCCATGCTGGGGCTGGCGATCATCATCGCGGTGTTCGGCATCTCCAACACCATGGCGCTGTCGGTGCTGGAGCGCACCCGCGAGTCCGCGCTGCTGCGGGCACTGGGGCTGGCCAGGGGACAGCTGCGCCGGATGCTGAGCGTGGAGGCCGTGCTGCTGTGCCTGATCGGCGCCGGCATCGGCATCGTGCTGGGCGTGGTGTTCGGCTGGGCGGCCGGGGCCTCGGTCCTGCCGGACATGATCTTCTCCGTGCCCTTCGGCCAGATCGCGGTGTTCATCGTGATCGCCGTCCTGGCCGGGCTGCTGGCCTCGGTGCTGCCCGCCCGCCGGGCGGCGGCCACCTCCATCACGGGGGCGCTGGCCAGCGAGTAGGCCGTCGCGGCCGCGCGGGCGCGCGTCGCCGCAGCGGGAAGCGCGCGGGCCCCCTTCCGCCTCCGGGCGGAAGGGGGCCCGCGTTCTCGGTTTCCTCCCCCCCGCATCGAGCAGGGGTCCCCCGCCGGAGGTAGCGCCTCACGTTCCCGCCTCGGCCGCCGTGTCCCGGGCACCGCGACTCAGGCGGCGCACCTCGAACGGCGCGGTCCTCAGGTGTCCGGGGCCCCGGTGTCCCTGGGGTCCTCGGCGTCGGGAACGTAGTCCGCCGTGCCGGTGGTCCGGTCGCGCTCGTCGTCCCGGTCACCGTGGGGCGTGTCCGCCGGGTGCTCGTAGGGCCTGTCGGGATGCTCGCTCCGCACGGCCGCGCCCTCGTCGACGTCGGGCGTGACGTCGTCGGACTCCTCGTGCATGGCCTCCTGCTCGGCGCTGCGGGTCTCCCCTCCCCAGCTCTCGCGCGGGTAGAGGTCGCTGCGCTCGGAGCGCACGGCCTCGTCGATCCCCCGGGGCTCCGCCGAACTGTCGGTCCCCGGCATGTCGGGGTCCTCGAAGTCGTACTCCTGGATGTCGTAGTCGGCCTCGATCCGCCGCTCCCGGGCGACGGCCTTGCTCAGTTCGGGGTCGTCGCCCATGTCGGTGTCCACGTCATAGGGCTCTTCGGTCATGTTCGCCCCCTTTCCCTCGTTAGTCCCGTGCCCCAAACCGGCGCACCTATGTCACCTCGTGACCCACGGGGCGAGGGGACGGGCGCCGGGAGGGGCGGCAGGGCGGTCGAGCGCGGAGGCGGGGCGCGGCGCTACCGGCGGCGGGCGCGCTCGGCGCGGCGCAGCAGCAGCGGGCGCAGGGCGGCCTCCAGCGCGACGGACCCGTCGAGCTTGCTCCGGCCCACGACGCGGTCCTCGAAGTGGATGGGGATCTCCACCATCTTCTGTCCGCGCCGGTAGGCCCGGTAGTGCATCTCCACCTGGAAGGCGTAACCGGTGCTCTCGATGCCGGGCAGGTCCAGGGCGCGCAGCGCCGAGGCCCGCCAGATCTTGAAGCCCGCGGTGACGTCGCGGATCGGGATGGACAGCACGGTCTTGACGTAGGCGTTGGCCCAGCCGCTCAGGACACGGCGGCTGAGGTTCCACCGCTCGGACAGGCTGCCGCCGGGGACGTAGCGGCTGCCGATCACCACGCCCGCGTTGGTGGCGTGCAGGGTGCCCAGCAGCTGGGGCACGTAGCCCACGGGGTGGCTGAGGTCGGCGTCCATCTGCACCACGTGGTCGGCGCCCTCGTCCAGGGCGCGGGTCATGCCCGCGACGTAGGCGCGGCCCAGGCCGTCCTTGCTGGTGCGGTGGATGACGCCGACACGTCCGGCGAACTCGACCGCGAGCTTGTCGGCGATCTCGCCGGTGCCGTCGGGGGAGCCGTCGTCCACGACCACCACCCGCAGCCGTGGCAGGTCGAGGGCCATGAGCTGGCCCACCAGGACGGGGAGGTTGTCCGCCTCGTCGTAGGTGGGCACGACCACCGTCACGCGGGAGTCGGCCCACGGTGCGGGGAGCGCCACGGGTTCGGGGGTGACGCGCACGGACGGGGAGGACGGCTGCTCGGGCGTCGGCTGGGAGGACATGCGCGGCGGCTCCTGCGTGTGGGCGGGACGGGCGGGTGTGCGGGACGAGCGGAGCGTACGCGGGATACGCGTGTGAACGGTAGGGTACGCGGTCCTTTCGTCCCCTCGAAGAGGACGAGTCCCCTTTCCTCCCCCCTCACTGCCCCCGCTCTTGGGCGACCACGGCGACGTGGACGAGGGCGCCCGTCTCCTCCAGGGTCATCAGCACCTCGGGGTCGGCGCTGCTGTCGGTGACCAGGTGGGCGATCTCCTCGGGGGCGACGGTGGGCACCATGGTGTCGGCGCCGATCTTGGTGTGGTCGGCCAGGACGATGGTCTCCTCGGCGCAGGCGGCCAGGGCGCGGTCCACACTGGCCACGGCCGGGTTGGGGGTGCTCAGGCCGCGGTCGGCGCTGACCCCGTTGCCGGAGAGGAAGGCCCGGTTGACCCGCAGTCCGGCCAGGCTCTCCTCCGCCGCGGCCCCGACCAGGGCCCGGATGGGGCCGTGCAGGGTGCCGCCGGTGACGACCACCTCGACACCGGCGGCGCCGGCCAGGACGTCGGCGACGCGCAGGGAGTTGGTGACCACGGTCAGGTCGGTGCGGGTGAGGAGTTCGCGGGCGAAGGCCTCGGCGGTGCTGCCGGGGCCGATGGTGACGGCGTCGCCGGGGCGGACCAGGCGGGCGGCCGCCGTGGCGATGGCGGCCTTCTCCGCGGCGCACTGGCCGCTCTTGCCGGAGTAGCTCTGCTCGTGGCCGATCCTGCCGGGCAGGGCGGCCCCGCCCCGGCGGCGGTCGACCAGCCCCTCGGCCTCCAGCGCCCGCACGTCGCGGCGGATGGTGACCTCCGAGGCGCGGACCTTGGCGGCGATGTCGCGAAGGGACATGGTGCCGTTGGCGCGCACGAGTTCGAGAATGCGCTCCCGGCGCTCGGCGGCGAACGCCGGACGGTTCTCCTCGGCCATGGACCCACTTCCGTGCTCTGCTCGGGCACGGGCCACGGTCCCGCGCGACTCCCTAGACTACGGACCCGTCGGCGGTGGGGACCCGTCCGGGCCGGGCGGCGTCCTGGGCGGCCGGACGTTCCGGAGCCTCGCCGGAGGCGGCCGCGGGCCCCTCGGCCTCCGCGGCGGCCTCCTCCCCGGGGGCCTGGGCCCCCTCCCTGAGAAGCGTGACCACGACGACCGCCGTGAGCGCCACCAGACCGACGAGCGCTCCCGCGCCGAGCAGTACCACGACAGACATCTGGGCCTCCCAGGGGACGGGCTGACCTGCCAATAACCGAATTCCCGGTTTGGGTTGACCTCACACCACCGAACACGGGGAAGATCGGGACACAATGGGGGGCATGAAGCTCGATCCGGCACCACTGGCCACCGAGGTGTGGTGGGTACGCACCTCAGCCGCCGACGACCGCCTGCTGCTCCTGTTGGACGAGGAGGAACAGGCCCGCAACTCCCGCTTCCGGCTCCAGGCCGACCGCGACCGGCACCTGCTGGGCCGGGCGGTGTCCCGGCTGCTGCTGGCCGAGCGGGCCGACTGCCCGCCCGAGAAGGTGACCTTCGCTTTGCGCTGCCGTTCCTGTGAGGAGAAGGAGCGCGCGGGCGCCAGCCGGGGGGAGGACTCCGCGCAGGACCCGCACGGCAAGCCCCACCCCTCCGGCCCCGCGGAGGGATGGGAGCTCTCCGTCAGCCACTCGGGCGAGTGGGTGGTGCTGGCCCTGGCCCACGGGGTGCCCGTGGGCGTGGACGTGGAGCGCGTCTCCCCCGCACGCGATCTGGAGGGCCTGGCGGGCTACACGCTGGGCGCCCCCGAACAGCGGGCCTGGGAACGCCTCGCCCCCGCCGACCGGGTCGGCGCCTTCTTCCGCTACTGGGCCCGCAAGGAGGCCCTGCTCAAGGCGACCGGCCTGGGCCTGTCCGGCGGGTTGCGGCGGGTGCTGGTGAGCCCGGCGGACGCCGGCCCCGAACTACTGGCCTGGGAGGGCGGCGGGGGACCGGAGGCGGCGGCGCTGGCGGACCTGGACGTCGGGGCGGCCCCGGACCGGGGCGGGGAGGAGTACCGCTCCGCGCTGGCGGTGCTGACCGACCGTCCGCTGGAGCTGGAGCTCCACCCCCACGAGGAGACCGCCAGGCTGCTGCGCCCCCGGCCCGGGGGCGGCTGAGCCCCGGGGCCCGGCCGCCCGTCCGGGCCCCTCAGGCGCCCTCGCGCGCCAGGTGGCGGCTGATGACCAGGCGCTGCACCTGGTTGGTCCCCTCCACGATCTGGAGCACCTTGGCCTCGCGCATGTAGCGCTCGACGGGGAAGTCGCGGGTGTAGCCGTAGCCGCCGAAGACCTGCACGGCGTCGGTGGTGACCCTCATGGCGGTGTCGGTGGCCAGGAGCTTGGCCATGGCGGCCTGCTTGCCGAAGGGACGTCCGGCGTCGCGCAGGCGGGCGGCGGCCAGGTAGAGCTCACGGGAGGCGGCGACCTGGGTGGCCATGTCGGCGAGCATGAAGCCGACCCCCTGGAGGTCGCCGATGGCGCTGCCGAACTGGCGGCGCTCGCGGGAGTAGCCGACGGCGGCGTCGAGGGCGGCCTGGGCGAGGCCGACCGCGCAGGCGGCGATGCCGAGGCGGCCGGAGTCGAGGGCGGCCAGGGCGATGCCGAAGCCCTTGCCCCGCTCGCCCACCAGGGCGTCGGCGCCCAGCCGGACGTCGTCGAAGAGGACTCCGGCGGTGGTCGAGGAGTTCATGCCCATCTTGCGCTCGGGGGCCGCCGCGCCCAGGCCGGGGGTGCCCGCGGGGACGTGGAAGCAGCTGATGCCGCGTGCGCCCGAGTCGGGGGCGCCGGTGCGGGCGAAGAGCGTGTAGTAGTCGGCCTGGCCGCCGTGGGTGATCCAGGCCTTGGCCCCGTTGACGCGGTAGCCGTCCCCGTCGGCCTCGGCGCGGGTGGCCAGGGCGGAGGCGTCGGATCCGGAGGCGGCCTCGGACAGGCAGTAGGCGCCCAGGAGGTCGCCGCCGAGCATGCCGGGCAGGTGGGCGTCCTTCTGCGCGTCGGAGCCGAAGGAGGCGAGGGGGTAGCAGGACAGGGTGTGGACGCTGACGCCCAGCCCGACCGCGAGCCAGCCCCTGGCCAGCTCCTCCACCACCTGGAGGTAGACCTCGTAGGGCTGGTCCCCGCCTCCGTACCGGCCGGGGTAGGGCAGGCCGAGCAGCCCGGCGCCGCCGAGCACGCGGAAGACCTCGCGCGGGAACAGGCCGCTCTCCTCGTCCCCGGCGGCTCGGGGGGCGAGCTCCTTGTCCACGATCTCCCGGGTCAGTTCGAGTAGCTGCTCCGCCTCGGGGGTGTGCAGGGTGCGTGCGACCGTCATGAACCTCTCCCGCGCCTGTCCGGCATGTGGACACCTAGTAGGACGTCCAACTATATGGTGACGCAGGGCACCCTACTCCACAAGCGGGTACGCCCGGCGCTCCGGTCCCCTGGACAGCGCACCGCCCCGGCCGCCGATCCGTTAGACGGGGCGGGCCGCCGCGCCCGTGGCGACGACCCGTCTGTACACGAGCCCTCTCCTCGTCCTAGATTCCACGCATGGACCTCGAACTCCGCCACCTGCGCACCATCTGCCTTCTGGCCGACACCGGCAGTGTGACCAAGGCGGCCGCCGCGCTCTCCACCTCCCAGCCCGCGCTGACCACCCAGCTCCAGCGGATCGAGCGCGAGGTCGGCGGCCCGCTGTTCCACCGCGGCCGTTCGGGGGTCCGCCCCACCGAGCTGGGCGAGTTCGTGCTGGTGCGCGCCCGTTCGGTCCTGCTGTCCATGGACGACCTGCTGCACGACATCACCGCGCGCGGGGCCTCCCCCACCACACTGCGCGTGGGCGGGGTCGGGCCGCTGACCCTGGAGCTGTCGGCCCGCATGCCCGAGGTCTTCCCGAACGTGCCGGTCCACGTGCGCACGGAGTACTCCCCCAAGCTGGTCACCGACCTGGTCCGTGCGGGCCGCCTGGACCTGGGGACCACCATCGACTACGTGGACCGCGACCTGTCCACGGACGGCCCCCTGTCCTGGGCGATGCTCTCGGTGGAGCCCCTGCACGTGGCGCTGTGGGCCGACCACCCCCAGGCGGACAGGCCGCTGGTCCGGCTGGGCGACCTGGCGGGCTCCCCGTGGGCACTGACCCCGCCGGACGGCACCGGCTGGCCCGAGTGCTTCTACCTGGCCTGCCAGCGGGCCGGCTTCACCCCCGAGGTGCCCTACCGGCTCTACGACCGCTCCGAGATCCGCGACCTCATCGCCGGCCGCCGGGCGGTCGCACCGTGCCAGCCGGACTTCGACACCGGCCCGGACGTGGTGATACGCCCCCTGGAGGGCGCGCCCATACAGTTGCGCCACCTGCTGGTGTGGAGACGCGACAGCCCGGTCCAGCAGGCCTCCGACACCATCGCGCGGCTGGCCCGCGAGATCCTGCGCGGCCCGTCCCGCGCCCTGGACCCCGCGCCCCCCGCCACCGCGCCGGGGCCCGGCTCCGGGACCGCGGAGGGCCGCGCGCCCGGCCCCGGCCAGACGCCGGACGAGCGGCGCGACGGCCGCGCGCCGGGGGCGTTCCGCGACTGATCCGACCGCACCCGACCCCTCCCACCTGGACACACGCCACATGGCGACCGGTCGGTTTGCGGGGTGGGGCGACGCGCGTAGAGTGTTTACTCGCAAGTAACGTACTGGTGAGTAGACATACGCCCGCCGTCCACTCCGCAGACACGTACCTCCCCCACGGGCCCCGCCCCGCCCGTTCCGCGAAGGCACGACCGAGTCCAGGACACCATCATGCGACCACTGAGAATCCTCTCCTCGACGCTGGCCGTCACGGTTCTCCTCACCTCCTGTTCCAGCGGGGCGGACGGTTCCGGCGAGTCCGGCACCCCCGGGGTGACGGACGACGCCGTCGTCATCGGCACGCACCAGCCGCTCACCGGAGCGGCCTCCCCCGGCTTCCGGCACGTCTCCACCGGCGCCCGCGCCGTGTTCGACTACATCAACGACAACGGCGGCATCCACGGCCGCCGGATCGAGTACCAGGTCCAGGACGACGCGTTCGACCCCGCGCAGACCCTCGAGGCCACCCGCAGCCTCATCGAGGACCAGGAGATCTTCGCCATGCTCGGCGGCCTGGGCACCCCCACCCACGAGGCCGTGATCGAGGAGCTCAACGAGGCGGGCGTCCCCGACCTGTTCGTCTCCTCCGGCGCCCTGGCCTGGGACCAGCCCGAGGTCTACCCCTACAGCTACGGCTTCCAGGTCGACTACACCCGGGAGGCCAAGATCCAGGGCCAGTACATCGCCGAGAACTTCCCCGGCGACCGGGTCGGCCTGCTCTACCAGAACGACGACGTGGGCCCCTCCTCCCACGCGGGGATCGAGCAGTACCTCACCGAGGAGATCGTGGCCTGGGAGTCCTACGACCCCGGCGTCCCCGAGCTCTCCGGACAGGTCGAGGAGCTCAAGCGGTCGGGCGCCGAGGTCGCCGTCTGCCACTGCATCCCCGCCTTCCTGGCCCTGGCCGTGCTGGAGGCCACCGCCATCGGCTACACCCCGCAGTGGGTGGCGCCCAGCTTCGGCGGCGACGTGGCGGTGGCCACGGGGCTGATCGAGGAGTACGCGCAGGGCACGGCGGCCGAGAGCGTCCCGCCCGAGGCCTTCCTCGACGGCCTCATCATCACCGCGTTCCTGCCGATGGCCGCCCAGCGCAAGGACCCGTGGACCGAGTTCTTCCTGGAGATCCACGAGGAGTACAACGAGGGGACGCCCTTCACCGACACCACCGTCTACGGCATGGTGCAGGCGGTCCTGTTCGCCCAGGTGCTGATGGAGACCGGCCCCGAACTGACCCGGGAGGGGCTGCTCGACACCCTCGACTCCCACGAGTGGACGGGGCCGGGCCTGGTGCCGTTCAACGCCACCGAGGACGACCACAGCGGCTACGCCGGGGTGATGGTGGTGCAGCACCACGCCGGCGAGGAGCCCGAGGTCCTCCAGGAGCCCATGGTCACCGACAGCGGCGGCGGGGAGGTCGTGCCCTTCGAGCTGGACCGCCTCGCGCCCGACGAGGTGGCCCTCTTCGAGGGCTCCCGCGGCGAGTAGGCGGGACAGCGGTGGCGGTGCCGGAGCGGCGCCGCCGCCGGCCCGGGCGGGGCGGGCGGTACGTCCGCCCCAGGACCGGGGGCGGACGTGGACCCCGCGGGACCACGGGTGTCCGCGACGGGCTTCAGGCCCGCTTCCGCCCGCCGCGCGAGCGCGCCCACCAGACCACGCCGATCATCACCGCCAGCACCGCCCCGCCCACGGCCACCGGCAGGCCCAGGTCCGTGCCCCCGACGCCGACCAGCACCAGCGCCGCCGTGCTGGGCACCCCGCCCACGAGCGTGCCCAGCGCGAAGGGCCACACCTGCATCCGGGTCAGCCCGAAACCGTAGTTGACCACCTGGTACGGGATGACCGGGACCAGCCGCAGCTGGAGCACCGCCAGGAGGGCGCGCCCGCCCGCCAGGGCCTCCAGCCGGGTGCGGGCCCCCTCGGGCAGCCGCCGGGCCACCGCGTCGCCCGCCACGTAGCGGGCGACCGAGAACTGGGCCAGGGCGGCGCACACCCCGCCCGCCACGGCCAGGACCAGGCCGAGGGAGGTCCCGAAGAGCAGGCCCGCGGCGGCGTTCAGGGCGGGCCGGGGCAGGAAGGCGAACACCGCCACCAGGTACACGCCCAGGTAGGCCAGCGGACCGGCCGCTCCGGCGTCCTCCACCCAGACCTGGAGGGTCTCCAGGTCGGGACCCCACAGCAGCGCCGCCACCAGCAGCGCCACCCACACCAGCAGCAGGACGAGCCGCGACACGTCCGCGGCGCGCACAACGCGCGTGTCCTTGTGCATGGCGAAAGCGTACGCCCGGCGCCTCTCCCCCCGGAACACCGGGCGGTCCGCTCCGCCGGGGCCGGCCCGTGCTACCCGGAGCGGTCCGGACGCCCGTGCCGGTCGGGGTCCCCGGGGTCCCCGGGGTCCTCGGGAGACTCGGGTAGGCGGAGGGTGAACGCCGCCCCGCCGAGCAGTTCGCTGTGCCCCGCCAGGAGGCTGCCCCCGTGGGCCCGCGCGATCTCACGGGAGATGGCCAGTCCCAGGCCGCTGCCGCCGGGGTCGCGCTCCCGCGACTCGCTCAACCGCGCGAAGCGCTCGAAGACCCGCTCCCGCTCCCCCGGCGGGATCCCCGCCCCGTCGTCGTGCACCTCCACCACGGCGAAGCCGTCCTCCCGCCGGACGATGACGTCGATGCGGGACCTGGCGTGCCGGTCGGCGTTGGCGATCAGGTTCGTCAGGACCCGCACGAGGCGCAGGCGGCTGGCGTGGACGTGGACCGGACCCGAGGAGTGCAGCCGCAGTTCGGGCTCCCGGCGCTCGGACAGGAACTCCTCCGCGACCAGCGCCGACAGGTCCAGCCGCTCCTGGGCGGGGGCGACCCCGGTGTCGAGGCGGGCGAGTTCGAGCAGGTCGGCGACGATGTTCTCCAGCCGCTCGGTGTCCGAGAGCAGGCTGCTGAGCAGCCCCTCGCGCATGCGGGGGTCCGGGTCGGGGTCGGAGAGCTCCACCTCCAGCTTGGTCCGCATCCCGGCGATGGGGTTGCGCAGTTCGTGCGAGGCGTCGGAGACGAACCGCCGCTGCCGGGTGACCGCCTCCTCCATCCGCGCCAGGCTGTCGTTGGCGGTACGGGCCAGGTGGGCGATCTCGTCCTCGCTCCTGGGCACGGGGAGCCTGCGGTGCAGGTCGCTGACGGAGAGGGTGTCGAGCTGGGCCCTGATCTGCTCCACGGGGCGCAGCGCGCGGCCGACCCCGTACCAGATGATGACCCCGGTGACGGCGAGCAGGACACAGGACAACACCACCAGCGAGTCCTCCAGCGTGTGGGTGGCCACGACCTGGGGGGTGCCGACCGCGGCCAGGACGACGACGTCGCCGTAGGCCGTGTCGTCGGCGGCGTAGCCCGCCACCAGCAGGCACATCCGGGGGTCGACGCCCGCGGTCGGCCCGCAGACCGTGGTGTCCACCCGCGGGTCGGAGGGGGTGGGGCGCTCGGCGGTCAGCTGCGGCTGGCCCTCCAGGGCGTCGCTGGAGGCGAGCACCTCACCGGAGTCGCGCGCGACGACCTGGATCCGCAGGACGGCCTCCCCGCCGGGGATCAGCTCCGGATAGCGTTGGACCGCGATGTGGTCGGCGACGTTGCGGGCCTCCTCCGCCGCCAGGTCGCGGACCTGCGCGACGATCGCCTCGCGGACGAGGAAGATGGTCACGGCCAGGCCCAGTCCGGTGACCACGGCCAGTACCGCGACCGCGCCGAACGTGACCCGGGCCCGAATCGACCGGGGACGTATCCGGTCCCACACCCTCCCGGGCCCGTCATTCCAACCTGGCATCGACCCATTGTCACCCAGGGGGCCGGACATCCGTCGAAGCGACGGCGGTGTGGCGGCGGTCGGCGAGCGGACCGGAGCCCGTCCGGCACGGGCGGGCGCCGGGCCGGGGGCCCCGGACGGCACCGCGCGGGCCTCCCCGGGAGCGGGCAGGGGCAGGCGGCGCCGCCCGGACGCCTACTGTTCGTAGGGGGAGGGCGGGTCGCTGACCTCCTCCATCTCCAGGACCTCGAACTCGTGCTGGCTCACGTCGGCGATGTCGCCCTCGGGCTCGACCCAGGTACCGCGCACCGTCCACCAGGTGTCGGTCTCCGGCGCGGGCTCGTTGGAGATGTGGACCTTGTTGACGATGGCGTCGGCGGCGCAGCACGACATCTGGAGGCGGGCCAGGAACCAGCCCTCCCCCTCGGGGTCGGGCACCGCGAAACCGGTCAGCTCGACCTCGCGCCCCGCCAGCTGGCGCTCCTCGTCCACCCAGGCGCGCATCACGAACTGGCGGATGTCCATCGCGACGACCTCGCCGGGCCCGGCCTCGGCCAGCCCGTCGTCGAAGCGGCCGGAGCGCGCCTGCTCGGGTGGCGGGGCGGAGGAGCCCGCCGTGGTCTCCACGGTGTAGGCGCCCAGCGCGGGCGGGGCGACGACGAAGACGGCGACCACGGGCAGCAGGAGCAGCCAGGCCACCCTGGGCGCGCGGGAGTGGTCGTGCCCGTGGCCCTCGGCGGAGTGGTCGGGGTGCTCCTCCCCGGACGCGGCCGCGGCCGTCCTCTCCCCGCGCAGTTCGGCCACGATGACGAGCACGCCGAGCACGGCCATGACCACGCCCGCCGCGATGAGGAAGGGGCCGAAGCCCGCCTTGACCCAGTTGAGGTAGAGGTCGGTGGCCACGGTGCTGGTCAGCGCGGCGGCGCCGAGCAGCACGAGGGTGAGCCCCTGGGCGATACGGTTCACAGGACCAGGCCTCCGATCAGGAAGGTGCTGAGCAGCCCGACCAGCAGGCACAGCGGCGCGAAGCGCACCACGAAGCGCCAGCCGAACACGCCCGCCTGCATCGCGAGGAGCTTGAGGTCGACCATCGGGCCGATCACCATGAACGCGAGCTTGGCGGTGGGCGAGAAGTCGGTGAGGCTGACCGCGACGAACGCGTCGGCCTCGGAGCAGATGGACAGCAGGATGGCGAGCAGGGCGAGCACGAGCACCGAGACGACCGGGAGCCCGGCCACCGTCACCAGCCACTCGCGCGGGACCAGGACGTTGAGGGAGGCCGCGGCCAGGCCGCCGACCACGAGGTAGCCGCCCGCGTGCATCATGTCGTGCAGCATGGACTCGCGGAAGACGGTCCACCGGGGCTCGTCGGGGGCGTGGTTGCGCGCGGGCAGGCGCAGCCAGTCGGCGCGGCCGAAGCGCACCCAGATCCACCCGATGACCACGGCGGCCAGCAGGGAGGCGACGAACCGGGCGAGCACCATCTCGGGCTGTCCGGCGAAGGCCACCGCGGTGGCGATCATGACGATCGGGTTGATGGCGGGCGCGGCCAGCAGGAAGGTCAGCGCGGCGGCGGGCGCCACCCCGCCCTTGATCAGGCTTCCGGCGATGGGGACCGAGGCGCACTCGCACCCGGGCAGCAGGGCGCCGGAGGCCCCGGCCACCGGCACCGCCCGCGCGGGGCTGGAGGGGATGAGGCGCTGGTAGACCGAGGTCGGGACGAACGCGGTGAGCGCCGCCGACAGCGCGACTCCGAACACCAGGAAGGGCAGCGCCTGGAAGCTGATCGCGGTGAAGATGGTGGCCCAGGCCAGGAAGGCCTCGCTGGTCAGCTGGTCGGTGACCCAGGCGTGCCCCATCGCCATCGCGGTGATGAACAGGGCGAACAGCCAGACCGTCCCCGTTCTGCGCTGGCCGCCCCTGCGCCCCCAGTCCTCGGGGGGCAGTTCGTCGCCGCGGTCGCTCCACCCCCCGGCGAGGGTGTCGCCGAGCGAGCCGGAGGCGTTGGGCGGGGCGGAGCCGGGCGCGGCGGGGTCGGGTGCGGCGGCGGGCGTCGTCCGGTCGGACACGGTGGTACTCCGCAGTGGTCGGGTGGGAACTCCAGGCATCGTACCGAAAATCGTTTTCGCCCGTCAGCGTCCCACTCCGTCCTGTGGACGACCGCCTCCCGGAGTTCAGCCGAGGTAGCCCATCCCGGACAGGAACATGACCTTCTGCGCTCCCCACACACCCACGTACCACAGCAGCCCCGCAGGCACCATCGCGGCGAGCGCGCGCGGCCGGTCCCCCGGCCCGCGGGCCAGCACCAGGACGAGCACGACGCCCAGCAGCGCGTAGAACGCGGACTGGACGAACATGGGAACCGGGGAGAGGGGCAGGGACACCTCCGGCGACACGATCCGAAAGTGTACCCAGTCCAACACGGGGAGCAGCGCGTCGGCGAGGAAGACCCCGCCCAGCAGCCCGAGCCCCGTCATGCGGAGCGCCCGCCGCTCGTGGCCGATCCAGGCCCCGGCCGTGGTGAGCACCGGGCCGGCCGCGCACGCGGCCAGCAGCCACAGCCAGGCCGGGAGCAGCCACCCCGCGGGGTCGAGGAGGGCACCCGGACCGCCGGTGAGGGCGGTGGCCACACCGTAGTAGCACACCACGGCGCTGAGCAGGGCGACGGCTCCGCAGACCGGCACCTGCCACGGGGCCAGTCGCGTGCTCGCCCACAGGCCCAACAGGATCGCGACGGCGCACCAGCCCGCGGCCGCGTCGGTGAACAGTGCCCCGAACCCCCAGGGCAGCAGGGCCGCGACGAGGAGGGACAGGGCACCCAGCGCCGGTCCGGCCAGGGCGGCCAGGAGGAACACCAGGGGGGTGGGGGACGGGGGGCGGGGGTCTACCTTGCGCATACTCCCCGTTATCGCTCCGTCCCGGGGTTGCGGTTCCCCTCCTCCGGGCCGTCGTCCCCGCCGGGCCGGTCCGTGTCCTCCGTGCCCCCGTCGGCGTCCGCGGCCGTCGCGCCGGGCTCCTCCACGTCCCCCCGGTCCCCGGCCGCGGGCTCCTCCCCGTCCCGCTGCCGCTCGGCCGCGACCACACCCGGGTCCGGGGGCGCCCCGCCCTCGCCGCGGAGGACGTCCTCGGGTTGCGGCCCGGAGGCCGGGCCCCAGCACTCCACGTTCCGCAGACCGGGCATCTTGGAGAGCGTGAACTGGGGGTCCAGCCCGTTGCGCAGCTGGCGGCTGTAGTCGGCCAGCAGTCGGAAGGCGACTCCCGACAGCGGCGCCAGGGCCAGCAGGTTGACGGTGGCCATGACGCCCATGGAGATGTCGGCGAGGCTCCACACCAGGGTCAGGGGCGCCACGGAGCCGAGGAAGACCGCCGCCAGGACGGCGTAGCGGAAGTAGGTCATGTGCTGGGGAGTGCTGTCCAGGAACTGGAGGTTGGTCTCCCCGTAGTAGTAGTTGCCCAGCACGGAGGTGAAGGCCAGGAGGAAGAGGATGACCGTGAGCGCGTGGACCGCCCACTCCCCCAGGCTGGCCTCCAGCGCTCCCTGGGTGACCTGGATGCCCGTGCCCCCTCCGTACTGGGGGTCGTGGACCAGGACGATGAAGGCCGTCACCGAGCACACCAGCCAGGTGTCGAAGTACACGCCCAGGGTCTGCACGAGCCCCTGCTTGGCCGGGTGGGAGACCGAGGCGGTGGCGCCGGCGTTGGGGGCCGACCCCAGGCCCGCCTCGTTGGAGAACATGCCGCGCCTCATGCCCTGGACGATGGCCGTGCCCACTCCCCCGGCGACGAACTCGCGCGCGCCGAACGCCGACGCGAAGATGTCGCCGATGATCCGGGGCAGCTCCCCCAGGTTGAGGGCGACCACCAGCAGGCCGATCAGGATGTACAGGACGGCCATGAGCGGGACCAGGGCCTGGGCGGTCTGCGCGATGCGCCGGACGCCGCCGAAGATCACCAGCGCGGTCAGGCCCACCAGCACCAGCCCGATCCCGGCCGACAGCAGCAGGCCGGGCGTCCCGCCGAGTGCGCCGACGGAGGTGGACACGGCGGCGGCGATGCTGTTGGCCTGCACCGTGTTGAACACCAGGCTGAAGGTCACGGTGATGATCACCGCGAACAGCACGCCCATCCACCTCCTGCCCAGCCCCTTCTCCATGTAGTAGGCCGGGCCGCCCCGGAATCCGGTGCTGGTGCGCACCTTGTACAGCTGGGCGAGGGTGGACTCCACGAAGGCCGCGGCGCCCAGCACCGCGGCCATCGTCCACATCCAGAACACCGCGCCCGGCCCGCCGAGGATGATGGCGGTGGACACACCGACGATGTTCCCCGTCCCCACCCGCGACGCGGCCGAGATGGAGAAGGCCTGGAAGGAGGAGATCTCCCGTCTGCCGTCGGGCGCGATGCCCGGCGCGCTGCCCAGGACGCGGAACATCTCCGGCAGCAGGCGCAGCTGCACGATCCCCGAACGCGCCGTGAAGTAGACGGCGAGGATGATCAGGAGCGGGATGAGGAAGTAGCTCCAGAAGAAGTCGTTGACGGCGACGACGGCGTTGTTCACGCGCTCCCCTTCAGGCGGCCCGGTCTCCGGCAAGTGTCCACGTCACCGGGGGTGGGGGACCGCGCGGACACGCGAAGGAGCGGTAAAGGACCGTAACGGGTCGACAACCCGCCGCGGGTGCACGGTCGACCGGGCCCCGGCCTGTGGTGGGGGCACCCGTAGCCGATGCCGGCCCGGCACCAGCGTCTGCGCAGCACGCCGACAGGGCCGCCTGACCGACCGCACCACTCCGACGGCGTACGCCGGGAGGTTCTCCGACATCGCCGGGGAGGCGGCCCTGTTCCTCCGGACCGCTGGACGAGCTGCACGGATACGCGCGTCGTGGCGAAGCGAGTTTGTTCCGTTACTGATTGCAAATGATCATATTAACGAAATACGCGCGTCACACACCTTTGCGAACGTTTTTACTGACGCCGCGGTGAACATGGCCGGGCAGAAAACGAGGGGAAGTGACGTCCGTGGACGTGGTGCGGGAGTCTGCACAGGCGAACCGTGTGGTGCTGTGGGAAGAGTCGGCCCGGGACGGAGCCCAGGCCAAGACCTTGATCCCGCCCGCGGCCAGGGTGCGGTTGGCCCAGGAGACCGGTCGGATCTTCGGTGCCGACGGCCCGCGGCAGGTCGTCTTCGCGGCCGGCTTCCCGGCCGTGTGCGATGAGGAGTTCGAGGCCGTGCGCCAGGTCGCGGCGGAGGCCGAGGGCGCGGTGAGCGTGGCGGCGGTGTGTCGGGGAGCCCGCCGGGACGTGGAGCAGGCGGTCGCCTCGGTGAAGGGCAGCCGCCATGCCCGGGTGATGGTGGTGGTGCCCGCCTCGGAGGCGATGGCCCAGGTGATGGTCCACCGCACCGCGGCGGAGGCACTGGCGGCCGGAGCGGACCTGGTCAGGCACGCCCGCGGCCTCGACGACGGGGTCGCGGTGGACGTGTGCCTGGCGGACGCCTCCCGCGCCGACCACGCCCTGATGGCGCACTCCGCGCAGGAGCTCACGGGCGCCGGGGCCGGGCTGGTCGTTCTGGCCGACACGGTGGGAGCGCAGCTGCCCCATGACTGCCGGGAGATGTTCTCCCGGGTGCGGGCGGGCGCCGGCGACGAGGTGGTCCTCGCCTCTCACCTGCACAACGACCTCGGGCTCGGGCTGGCCAACACCCTGCAGGCGATGGCCGCCGGGGTGCGGGTGGTGTCCAGCTCGTGGCTGGGTATCGCCGAGCGGGCGGGCATGGTCGCCACCGAGCAACTGCTGTTCCTCCTCGCCCGCCACGGCACGGAGCTGCTCGGCGAGGACGCCGAGCTGTGGTGGAGGGAACCGGACCTGACCCGGCTGCCGGAGATCGCGCGGCTGGTGGCCGAGGAGACCGGGGTTCCGCTGAGCGTCACCACGCCCGTCGTCGGCACCGGGGTGGGCACGATCTCCACCGGCACCCCCTTCGTCCACCCGCAGCTCTTCCAGCCCTACGACCCCCAGCGGCTCCTCGGCATCGAACCGACCGTCGTCCTCACCCACCTGGCCAGCGCCCGCGTGGTGAACGCCGTGGCCTCCCGCCTGGGCAGGACCCTCGACCGCGAACAGACCTCCGCGGCGATGGCCTGGGTGAAGTCCCGCGCCTTCCGCACCGGGCGGGCCGTGGTCGACGACCGCGCGTTCGCCGACTACCTCGACGGCCTCGCCCACACCACCGCCGGAAGAGCCTCGTGAGCCCTGACGAGGGCACCCGGCCCCGTACGCCGGTGACCCTGGCCGAGGCCCGGCGGGCCCTGGGCCGCGGCACGGCGGTCGTGCTGCCGAACCCCGCGCCCCTCACCCACGTGGTCACCGCGGCCACCGCGCCCGCCGTCAACCGCGCCAAGGGCCGTGCCGTCGAGCAGCCCGTCGCCCTGTGGGCACACCACCCCGACACCCTGCGCGCCCTCGACGGCGTCTGGGCCCTCACCTCCGAGGACCGCGTGCTGGCGCGGCGCCTGCTGGCCGAGGAGCACCTCACCGTCCTGCTGCCGCTGCACCCGCGGGCCGAACTGCCGGCCTGGCTGGAGCCGGCCGCCAAGGACGGGTGGGTCCTGCTGTTCGGCACCCGCTGGCAACCGCTCCGCCCGCTCCTGGACGACCACCCGGTGCTCTACGTCAGCAGCGCCAACCGCACCGGCCGCCCGCCCGCCGCCACCACCGGTGAGGCCCTGGCCATGTTCCCCGACGCCGTACCCGTCCTGGAGCGACCGGACCCCGGGTGGGCGGACCCCGCCGCCGGGGAGGCGGACAGGCGGGCCACCACCACGGTCCGGATCACCGGCGAAGGACGGCTGCGTCTGCACCGGCACGGCGCACAGGACCGGCGCCACCCCTGTGCCGACGCCTACCTGCGCCATCTGCGTACCCGGTACACGGCCGCGGATGGCAGGGCGGCCGCCGGTTCGGACACGGGGGACGCCGACGCGGCGGCGGGGGCGCCGCGGACCTAGGTCGTCGGCGCGTACCGGCGGCGGCCCGGCCCGCTGGTCGCGACCGCCCTGCCGACCCCGTTCGGCGGCGGCGTGCCGGTCTCGCCGCAGGCGGCCGCCGTGGCCGTGGTCACCCTGGCCGCCGTCGCGGCCTCCCGCGGGAGCAGGGGCCGGGCCCGCGGGGCCGGCAGTGTCCGAGAGGAGTGGGTGACCCCGGAAAAAGGGCCCGGGCCCGGCAGGTGCCACCTGCCGGGCCCGGGTCTGTCACCGGTGCTGCTCGAACTCCGGGACTAGTACTGCGGAGCGGAGTCGTAGCGGTCCCCGCGACGCGGGCCGCCGCGGCGCTCGCCACCGCGGTAGCCGCCGCGGTTGTCGCCGCCGCCCCGGTAACCGCCACCGCCGCCGCGGCGCTCGCCGCCGCGGTAGCCGCCCTCGCCGCGCGGAGCGAAGTCACGGCGCTCGCCACCGGGGCGGTCGCCCCGGTAACCGCCGCGGCTCTCCTCCCCGCGGCGCTCGCCGCCGCGGTAGCCGCCCTCGCCGCGCGGAGCGGAGTCACGGCGCTCACCGCCGGGGCGGTCGCCCCGGTAGCCGCCACCGCCACCGCCGCGGTAGCCGCCGCCACCCCGGTAACCGCCGCCGCCACCGCGGGGGCCGCCCCGGCGGGGACCGCCGCGGCCGCGGCGCTCGCGCACGGGCTCCGGCGGCTCGATCCACGGCTCCCAGGAGGGCTCCTTGGCTCCGGTCACCTCGCTGAGCAGTTCGTCACCGGGGTTGACCAGGTGCTGCTTGGCGTCGACACCGGCGTCGCTGAGCAGGCGCCGGGCCATGCGGCGCTGATTGGGCGCCACCAGGGAGACCACCAGGCCGGAGGCACCCGCGCGGGCGGTACGGCCGCCGCGGTGCAGGTAGTCCTTGTGTCCGGTGGGCAGGTCGACGTTGACCACCATGTCGATGCCGTCGACGTGGATGCCGCGGGCGGCGACGTCGGTGGCGACCAGGGCCTGGATGCGGCCCTCACGGAACTTGGCCAGGGTGCGGGTGCGCACGCTCTGGGTCTTGCCGCCGTGCAGGGAGGCGCAGGGAACGCCGGCCTGGGCCAGCTGCTCGCTGATGGCGTCGGCGCGGTACTTGCTGCGCACGAACAGGATGGTGCGGCCGTCGCGCGCGGCGATCTGGGTGACGATCGCGTTCTTGTCGCGGGGCAGCACCTTGAGCAGGTGGTGCTCCATCGCGGTGACCTGCGAGACCGGCGGGTCCACGGAGTGGGTGCGCGGCTCGTTCATGTACTTGCGGACCAGCTTGTCGACGTCGCCGTCGAGCGTGGCCGAGAACAGCAGGGTCTGCCCCTCGGGGCGGACCTGGTCCAGGAGTTCGCTGACCTGCGGCATGAAGCCCATGTCGCACATCTGGTCGGCCTCGTCCAGCACCGAGATCTCCACGTCGCCCAGGTCGCAGGCGCCCTGGTCGATGAGGTCGGACAGGCGGCCCGGGGTGGCGACCAGGACCTCGACGCCGCGGCGCAGCTCGTTGATCTGGCGGGTGTAGGAGCTGCCGCCGACGACGTCTCCCACGCGCACGCCCACGACGCGGGCGTAGGTGCGCAGGGCGTCGCGGACCTGGTGGGCCAGTTCGCGGGTGGGCACCAGGATCAGGGCCCGGGGCCGGTTGGCGGCGGCGCGGCGCTCGGCGGCGCGCATCAGGACCGGAAGGCCGAAGGCCAGGGTCTTGCCCGATCCGGTGCGGCCGCAGCCGAGGACGTCGCGGCCCTCGATGGCGTCGGGAATGGTGGCGGCCTGGATCGGGAACGGGGTGGTCACACCGTTCTTGGCCAGCTCCTCGACGATGTCCTGGGGCAGGCCCAGGCTGTCGAAGGCAGGCGTTACGGCAGTGTCCGTCGTCAAGTGACGTGTACCTTCCTCATCGTTTGGCAGCGTTTCGAGGAAGGCTTCACACGGCCATGACCGACCCAGCGAAGAAATCACACAAACGCGCCTGATCACACGCGGAAGCGGGCCCCTGCGTTGCTGTGGGGCTCCTGAGCTCGTGAGATCCTCACTGGCGTGGGGGGACGAGCGACTCTTCGGGTCAAGAGTGGCGCCGACCGGGTCGGCACGCTCTCCGCGTCTTGCGCGGCCTCGGCGCGCTCGGATGCGCGCGGCATGTCACGACCGCTCGTAGAAGACTACTAGAGATCGCCCCGCGACGGGGACGGGGCGGGGGTTTTCGACCGGTGACAAGGGTCTCCCCCTCCCGTCCACATCTTCGCGCGACCGCTGGGTACCCCGCTCCGCCCGCGGCGGCGGGGGCGCGCGCCGGGTCAGCGGGGGGCGTCGGCCGTGGCGCGGGCCAGGGCGGCGAGCCGCGCGGTCTGGGCTTCGCGCTCGGCCCGGGCCTGCTGTTGGAGCGTGTTGCCCGCGGCCTGCTGGAGCAGGGCCTTGGTGGCGGTGGCGGCCCCGCGGTCGGTGGCGAGCAGGGCGGCCACGACGTCGTCCACGGCCCCGGCGAGCTCGTCGGCGGGGACCACGAGCTCGGCCAGGCCCAGGTCGCGCGCCTCCCCCGCGCCCACGCGGCGGGCGGTCAGGCAGATCTCGACGGCGCGGTTGACGCCGACGATGTCGACCAGGGGCTTGGTGCCGGTGAGGTCGGGGACCAGACCCAGGGCGGGCTCCTTCATGCACAGCTGGGCGTCGTCGGCCAGGATGCGCAGGTCGCAGGACAGGGCCAGCTGGAAGCCCGCGCCGATCGCGTGACCGCGCACGGCGGCGACGGTGACCAGGTCGGGGCGGCGCAGCCAGAGGAAGCCCTCCTGCAACCCCGCGATGTAGTCCTGGACCTCGGCGTCGGAGGCGGTGCCGTCGGCCAGACCCGCGACCATGGAGCGCTCGCCGTCCACGCCCTCGGGGCTGAACATGCCGAGGTCGATTCCGGCGGAGAAGATGTCGCCGTCCCCGTCGATGACGACGATTCGGACATCCTCCGGGAGGGTCTGACCGATGTGGGCCAGTGTGGTCCAGGTGCGCCCGGTCATCGCGTTGCGGCGGTCGGGGCGGCTGATGGTGACGCGGGCGACCGGCCCCTCCACCACCAGCCTGAGCCGCGCCCGGGAGAGCTCCTCCTCGGTGGGCGGGAGTCCGGGCCCGTTCGTCGCCTGTGCCATGGGTTCCTCCGTCGTGTTCGGCGTCACCCCGGATATTACCCAGCAGTAACACAGGGCGGCGAGCGGGCCTGGGCCGCGGCGGGTCACGCCTTGCGCGTGGGCCCTCCGCGGCCGCGCAGCTCCACCCCGGCCTCGCTCAGGAGGCGGTGGACGAAACCGTAGGACCGCCCGGTGGCCGCCGCCAGCATGCGGATGCTCTCCCCCGCGTCGTAGCGGCTCTTGAGCTGGGCGGCGAGCGCGGAGCGGTCCTCCCCCGCCAGCCGTGTGCGCTTGATCGGCGCGTCGTTCACTTGCTCGCTCCTCAGAGTCGTCGGATCGCCCGTCGTGGGGACCCCCTCATGATCCGGCATCGGGCTCACGGGCCGCCACACCACGCGGGCGACCCGCCACAGACGCCGTTTTCGGCACGGAACAAACACTGTCCGATAAGAGGAAAGGTGAACCCCCGGGCCTGCCGGGCGTCCACCTCCCCCCGTGTCCCGCGCCTGCCGCGGGCCGCCTCAGGCCAGCGCGATGAGGTCCTCGAACTCGGCGTTCCACACGTCCTCCACGCCGTCGGGCAGGAGGATGACCCGCTCGGGCTGGAGGGCCTCGACCGCGCCCTCGTCGTGTGTGACGAGCACGATCGCGCCCTTGTAGCCCCGCAGCGCCGCCAGGATCTCCTCGCGGCTGGCCGGGTCCAGGTTGTTGGTGGGCTCGTCCAGCAGCAGCACGTTGGCGCTGGAGACCACCAGCGTGGCCAGCGCCAGCCGGGTCTTCTCCCCGCCGGAGAGCACGCCCGCGGGCTTGTCCACGTCGTCGCCGGTGAACAGGAACGAGCCCAGCGTGCGCCGCGCCTCGACCTCCGGCAGGTCCGGGGCCGCGCTCATCATGTTCTCCAGCACCGACCGGTCCACGTCCAGGGTCTCGTGCTCCTGGGCGTAGTAGCCGAGCTTGAGCCCGTGGCCGGGCACGACCCGGCCGGTGTCGGGCTTCTCCACCCCGCCGAGCAGGCGCAGCAGGGTGGTCTTGCCCGCGCCGTTGAGGCCCAGGATCACCACGCGGCTGCCCCGGTCGATGGCCAGGTCCACCCCCGCGAAGATCTCCAGGGACCCGTAGGACTTGGACAGGCCCTCGGCCATGAGCGGCGTGCGGCCGCTGGGCGCCGGGTCGGGGAAGCGCAGCTTGGCCACCTTGTCGGACTTGCGCACGCCCTGCACGCCGTCCAGGAGCCGGTCGGCCCGGTTGAGCATCTGCTGCGCGGCGCGCGCCTTGGAGGCCTTGGCCCGGAAGCGGTCGGCCTGCTTGCGCAGGGTGTCGGCCTGCTTCTCGGCGTTGGCCAGCTCGCGCCTGCGGCGGCGCTCGTCGGCCTCGCGCTGCTCCAGGTAGAGCTTCCAGCCCATGTTGTAGACGTCGATGGTGCTGCGGTTGGCGTCGAGGTAGAACACCTTGTTCACCACGTGCTCGACCAGGTCCACGTCGTGGCTGATCACGATGAGCCCGCCCTGGTGGGACCTGAGGAAGTCGCGCAGCCAGGCGATGGAGTCGGCGTCCAGGTGGTTGGTCGGCTCGTCCAGGAGCAGGGTGTCCGCCCCGCTGAACAGGATGCGCGCCAGCTCGATCCGGCGGCGCTGGCCGCCCGAGAGCGTGTGCAGCGGCTGGCCGAGCACCTTGTCCGGCAGCCCCAGGCTGGAGGAGATGGCGGCGGCCTCGGACTCGGCGGCGTAGCCGCCCAGCACGTGCAGCCGCTCCTCCCAGCGCGAGTAGGCGCGCACACCCTTGTTGCGGGTCTTGGTGTCGGTGCTGGCCATCTTCTTCTCGGCCTCGCGCATTCCGCGCAGGGCCTCGTCGATGCCGCGGGCCGACAGGATCCGGTCCCTGGCGATGACGTCCAGGTCGCCGGTGCGCGGGTCCTGGGGCAGGTAGCCGATGCTGCCGGAGGAGGTGACCGTGCCGCCGGTGGGCAGGCCCTCGCCCGCCAGCACCTTGGTCATGGTGGTCTTGCCCGCACCGTTGCGGCCGACCAGTCCGATCCGGTCCCCGGCGGCGACGCGGAAGGTGGTCGGCTCCAACAGGAGTCGAGGACCGACGCGCAGTTCGAGGTCGGTGGCGATCAGCATGGTGGGGCTTCCTACGAGGTGGTGGGACGGTTCTTGCGCGGCGGGGCGCGTGCGCCGCGGGGAGGCGGGCTCCCGCGCACGGCGGGTGGGGCGGCTCGGGGCCGACCGACCCAGACTAACGGCACCGGTGGGGCACGGCGCGAGGGATTTCGCCGACGGACGCCGGCGCCCCCGCCCGGTCAACGGGTCGGGGGCGCGGCGCATTCCCGGGGGGCGGGCCGCTCCGGCGGCGGCGCGCCGCCCCTACCTCTGCTCGGTGTCCTCGGCCGCGGTGGCTCCGCCTCCGTCGTCCTGGCCGCCCTCCTGGTCGGCCCTGACCACGACGGTGTCCGCCTTGACCTCGGTCACGTCCTCGTCCCCGCCGTCGGAGCCGGAGCCGCCGGAGGGCGGGCGGTTGCGCAGCAGCGCGGCCAGCACGGCGACCACCGGAGTGGCCAGGAACATGCCGGGGACACCGCCGACGACCGCGCCGACGGAGATCCCGATGAGCACGATGGGCGAGGGCAGGTCGAGGGAGGCGCCGTAGATGCGCGGCGCGAAGACGTTGCTCTCCAGTTGCTGGACCAGGACCACCGCGCCGACGATGACCAGGGCCACGATCCAGCCCTCGGTCACGAACGCCACCAGGGCGGCGAGCAGACCGGTGAGGAAGGCCCCGATGATCGGCAGGAAGGCCCCGACGAAGGTCAGCACGACCAGCGGGATGGCCAGGTTGATGTCGAGGAAGATGACCAGGACGATGCCGATGCCGACGGCGTCGAAGAAGCCGACCGCGGCCACCCCGCGCACGTAGCGTCCCATCACCTCGTAGGCGACGTTGCCCGCGTGGTTCAGGCCCGGCCGGGACCGGGGCGGCAGCAGGCTCAGGAGCCACTCCATGAGCTGGTCGCCCGAGTGCACGAAGTACACGGTCAGGGCGATGATCAGGACGATGCCGACCAGGACCGAGATCACCGCCGAGGTCGCGGTCCAGGCGCCGCTGAGCAGCTGGTCCTGGTTCTGGGTGATCATGTTCTCGATCTGCACCCAGGCGTCGTCGATCATGTCCGTGAACAGGGCCGGGTCGAGCCCGAAGGGCACCCGGATGTTCTGGAGTTCGCCGATCGCGCTGGTGACGCTGTCCACCAGCGGGCCGAAGCCCTGGATGGCGGGCGTGACGATCAGCGAGATCACGCCGCCGAAGACGATGAGCCCCACCAGCAGGGCGACGGTGGTCGACAGCCCCCGGCCCAGCCCCTTGCGGCGCATCCCGTTGGCGATCGGCATGAGCAGGGCGGTGATGAACACCGCCAGGATCACCGGCAGGGTGACGACCGACAGGTAGACGAGCACGTAGACGAGCAGGCCCGCCACCACGCCGATGAGCAGCACCCGCCAGGCCACGTCGCTGATGGACCGCAGCAGGTCGTCGGTCCCGCCCTGCTGTCCGTGGGAGTCCTCGTCCGCGGCCTGGGGCTCGGCACGTCGCTCGTTCTCCGCCTCCAGCCTGGCGAGGCGCTCGGCTCGTGCTCTGCGGGCGGAGAGCCACTTGTTCAGGAGCGCCCACACTCCCGGCCGCTGGGCTTGCACATGGACTCCATTCTCTGGACGTTGCGCGGTGGAGGTCAGGGGACCGACGGCCGCTTGGGGGTGCTCTGGCGGGGGACGTCACGCGCGGGCCCGTGTTTCCCACGGGCCCGACGGGGGGTCAACGCCGTCAGAACTGCCAGGGTTCCCGGGGCCGGCCGCTCTCGACGATCTCGTTGCCGAAGGGAGCGAGGGCGACGGGGATCATCTTCAGCGAGGCCCAGGCCATCGGGATACCGATGATAGTGACGGCGAGGCCGATCGCTGTGGCGATGTGGCCGAGGGCCAGCCACCATCCGGCGACGATCACCCAGATGACGTTGAGGAAGGTGCTGCCCCCGCCCGCGCCGGGCCTGCGCACCAGGTCGCGCCCGAAGGGCCAGATCGCGTACCTGGCCATGCGGAACGAGGCGACGCCGAAGGGGATCGTGACGATGAGGATGCAGCAGATGACGCCCGCCAGGACGTAGCCGGCGGCCAGCCAGAACCCCGCGACGAAGATCCAGATGACGTTCAGGATGAACCGCAAGAGGCCCACGGTGTTCTCGTCCTCCTTGGATTGGTCGTCCCGGTCCGGGGACGTGCGGCCGGGGAGCGGCCGCGTCCGTTGTTTCTACCGTCTGGGACGCCCGCGCACCACGACCCGTTCGGGCGTCCCACCCTGGTCCTTCCCCTAGGGGCGGCCTTCAGGCATGCGGGAGGGGGTGGCGGAAGCGTCGCGGGACGGCGTGTCGCGGAGGGGGGACCGGGGCAGGGGGGAGGGTACGGGAGGCCGTAACCCTTCCCACCGGCATCGACGGAGGGTGAGGACATACGGTCAGGCCCGAACTCGGAGCTCCGTACAGACCGCAATGTGACCCGCACATCAGGAGGACCCCCTAGGCAGGAGGGACATCGCACCATACGATGTGCTGTGTCCTTCGCAAGGCCCCAGATCTTGCGATGCACAACAAACTCAGACAAACGACAGCACATCGGTCGGTTGTCATCTGGTTTCGGTAACGGTTGTGCGAGTAATTTCCCTACCCCCCGTGCAGGATCGGGATGAGGGATGGCATGATTACGTACCGGCTCGGACGGAGGCCGTCACCGCCTCCGCAGCCGTTCGCGTGAGAGCACTCCGCCCATCGGCGGATCGGTGCCGCAGTACCTGTGCTTCTCGTGGTCTCAGCCACACCGGGGAACATCACTCGCACCGCTCGGCGTTTGCGTCGTGCGGGGTGACTCGCGCCGCATGACCAATTTCGGTGACTGAAGCTTTTTCCGACAGCTTACTAGTGATTTCAGTAGAGGTGGTTCAAGCATGTCTCAGGTACGTCGGCAGGCCGCGCTGCGCCCCCGCCCGAGCTGGGGGTGGCAGGATGCCGCCGCGTGCCGGGGCGAGGACCTTGTGCTCTTCTTCGGTCCGGACGGCGAACGCCAGCCGGAGCGGGAGATCCGTGAGCGCAAGGCCAAGGAGATCTGTGCGGCCTGCCCGGTTCGAAACGACTGCCTGGACTATGCGATCTCGCGTCCGGAGAAGTACGGCACCTGGGGCGGCCTGAACGAGGACGAGCGCGCTTCCGAGCGCCGTCGCCGTATGCGCCGCGCGAACGCCGCATAGTCCGCATTCCCGGCAAGCGGATCTCCCCCGGTGGCCCCGGCCCCCGAACAACCCGCGGCGCCCCGACGAGCAACGTCGAGGGCGCCGCGGGTTTTCTCATGCCCTCGGGAGCGCGCCGCGCCCGCGGGCGGAGCGGCCCCGAGCGGGCCGGCGGCGCCTCACCGCGGACCCGCGTCCAGGTGCCGGTCGAACCAGTCCAGGGCCTCCGCCGCCACACGGCGCCACTCGTGGGAGTCCTGGAGCAGCCGTTCGGCTCCCGACACGACCCGCAGGTCGGTGGGCCCGCCCATCCGGGCGCGCGCCCACTCGCCGAGCTCGCGCAGGAAGGAGTCCTCTCCCTCCAACAGCACCAGGACCGGCGCCCGCACGTCGGGCAGGCTCTCCTCGGCCATGTCGATCCGCCCCCCGTGCGCCACCACCGCGGCCACGTCCCGCGGATGCCGGGCCGCGGTGACCAGGGCGGACGCCGCGGCCTCGCCCGAGGCCAGCACGCCCAGGGGCTCGTCGGCGGTCTCCTCGGCCCCGCGCAGCCAGGTGAGCGCGGCGCCCAGGCGGGCGCCGAGCGCGTCGGCGCCGGTGTCGGAGGAGCCGGAGGAGCGCTCCTCCTCGGTCAGCAGGTCCACGAGGAGGGTGGCGTACCCGGCCCGCTGCAGGACCGAGGCGACCGACCTCCACCGCTCGTCCGCGCGCCCCTCCCCCGCGGCCATCACCACCGCGCCGCGCAGAGCGTCGGGCACGGTGAGGTCGCCGTCGAGGTGGACCCGCCCCGCGCGCACCCGCACGCCCCGCGTCCCGCCCGACCTCGGCCGCGTGTGCGCGTTCTCGGCGAGGATGGCGGTGACGTGGTCGTCGGAGAGCTGGCCGAAGTCGCGGTACCACTCCCCCACCGCGCGGAAGTTGTCCGGCGCGCTGAGCACCACCAGGGCGTCGGCCTCCTCGCGCAGCAGCGCGACCGCCTCCGGCGAGGCGACGGGCACGGCCAGGACCACCCGCGCGGGCCCGGCCTGGCGGACCATGCGCAGCGCGGCGCGGGCGGTCCCCCCGGTGGCGACGCCGTCGTCCACGACCACGCAGTCGCGCCCGGCGATGCGCGGGGGCGGGCGCTCGCCGCGGTAGACGCGGCGCCTGCGGTCGAGTTCGTCGCGTTCGGCGGCGACGGTGTCGGACAGGGCCTGGCGGGGCACGTGCAGCCGGGCCAGGGCGAGGTCGTCGTAGAGGACGTGTCCGTCCTCGGCCACCGCGCCGACCCCCAGCTCGGGGTGTCCCGGCAGACCGATCTTGCGGACCATGAGCACGTCGAAGTCGGCGTCGAGCCGTAGGGCGAGTTCCGCGCCGACCGGCACGCCGCCGCGGGGCAGGGCCAGCACGAGCGGATCGTTGACCGCGAAGGGGCGCACCCGCTCCGCGAGTCGGCGTCCCGCCTCCGACCGGTCGGCGAAGGGCAGTGAAACGGGTACTGGGTTCATGTCCTCACCGGCGCCGGGACCCGGGGCCCCGGTACCGCTCCTCTCGGCTGTGTGGATGAGCCGCTGGAAAGTGGTACCGAGATACCCCCCGACACGGCGGTTCCAACCCCGTACCGGAGCAAAACCGTCCCTCAGGTGCGGCGGAAGCCGTTCCTGAGCACGGCCATCAGCAGGGCGTCGTGGCGGCGCCCCTCCCACAGCAGGGAGTCGCGCAGCCGTCCCTCCACGGAGAAGCCGCAGGAGCGGTAGACGGCGATGGCCCTCATGTTGAAGGCGTAGACGTACAGCCAGACGCGGTGCAGGCCGATGCGCTCGAAGGCGTACTCCAGCACGAGCTGGGTGGCCTCCCGGCCCAGCCCCCGGCCGGTGAACTCGATCGCGGACAGGGCGATGCGGTACCCGGCGCTCTCGTTCTCGGGCGCGACGGCGTAGACGGAGAGCTCGCCCAGGTAGCGCCCGTCCCTGGACGCGGTGATGGCCAGGTCCAGGCGGTCGGTGCGGCCCGCGCGGGACTCGCACCACTCCCTGGCCTGCGCGTAGGTGATGCGGCGGTGGGTGCCGGTGAGTCTGCGGACCTCCTCGTCGAGGCTGGCGGCGAAGTAGGCGTCGGTGTGCTCGGCCGCCAGGGGCACCAGACGTACACTCTTCCCGGTCAGTGTGGGCTTCTCTCGCAGCGCGCTCGTGTTGATCATGGGATCTTCCGGTTCCGTCCGGGCCGTGCGGACACGGTTCCCGGCGCGAGGGAGGCGGCGGACAGCGGGCTGGGGTGCCCTGCGCGGGAGCGGGCCGCTGGGCGGGGGCTCGGGCCCTGGGCCCGGTCGTGGTGGCGGAGGCGGGTCCGGTCGGGACGGGTCAGGGGTCCGCCCGGTCACCGAGTGGACCTCTATGTAAAACGGGACGGCGCCCTATGGCAAGCCCGTTCGGGCGGGTCGCGCAAAAGACCTGCCATCCGATGACCGGACTGGATAGCATCTGCACGCACTGAAAGCCGTCCCGGGAGCCGCCGTGAACCTCCAGACCAGAACCGACTCCCCTCCGCCGGAGGCCCGCAGGGCCAGGATCGCGGTCTCCACCCTCTTCTTCGTCAACGGCTTCACCTACACCAACGCCGTTCCGTGGCTCCCGGTGCTCAAGTCCCAGCTGGGGCTGAGCAACGCCGAACTGGGCCTGGCGATCGCGGCGATGCCGACCGGCGCGATCCTGACCGGGATGCTGGCGGGCCCGCTGATCCACTGGTTCGGCAGCGGCCGGACGGCGGTGGGCACCAGCCTCATCTCCTTGGGAGCGCTCCCATTCATTGCGTTGGCGCAGAGCTGGTGGATGCTGGCCGCGGCGCTGTTCGTGCTGGGCAGCGCGGACGCCTGGACCGACTCGGCGCAGAACTCGCACGGGCTGCGCGTCCAACGGCGCTACAGACGCACCATCATCAACACCTTCCACGCGGTGTGGAGCCTGGCCGCGGTGGCCGGAGGCCTCCTGGGCGCGGCCATGGCCGGTGCGGGGGTGCCCATCCTGTGGCACCTGGGCGGTGTGGCCGTGCTGCTGCTGTGCGTGAACCTGGCGGTGGGCCGGATGCTGCTGCCCGGACCGGAGAGCAGCGAGCGCGAGGACGGCACCGACGGGGGGAGCGGGCGGCGCCTGCGCGTCCCGGGGCGGGCCGTGCTGCTCCTGCTGGTGCTCAGCGTGCTGCTGATGTTCGCCGGGGGCATCGAGGACTCCGCCGCCTCCTGGGGCGCGGTGTACATGACCTCGGAACTGGAGGCGCCGCTGTTCCTGGCGGCGATGCCGTTCGTGGCCTGCCAGGCGATGATGACGCTGGGGCGTCTGGTCGGCGACCGGGTGACCGACCGGTTCGGCGCGGCCGCCGTGGGGCGCGCGTGCGGGCTCCTGGCGGGCGGCGGAATCGCGTTCGCCCTGCTGCTGCCGCACCCGGTGGCCACGGTCATCGGCTTCGGGGTGATGGGACTGGGCGTGTCCACGCTCTTCCCGCTGACCCTGGCGGCGGCGGGGAACGTGCCGGGCGTGCGCACCGGGGACGGGATCACCGTCGTCGGGTGGCTGGGCCGCGCGGGCTTCCTGGCCTTCCCGCCGCTGGTGGGCTTCCTCGCCGACTCCTCCGGTCTGGGGAACGCGCTGTGGGTGATCGCGGGGGCGGGCGTGGGCGCCTTCCTGCTCGCCTTCGCCCTGCGTCCGCGCACGTGAGGGCCGAAGGACCGCGGGAACGGCCCCGGCCCCGCCGCACGGCTCCTCCCCCGCGCACGTGAAGGGCCCCCGACCGTCGGGTCGGGGGCCCTCGTCACCGCGCGGTCGCGAGGACCGTGCGGCGGGGTGGTGCCGTTAGGCGATCGGAGCCGGGCGGCGGGCGCCGGCCCACAGGGCCAGAGCACCGATACCCGTCACGACGGCGCCGCCGAGCACGAAGCCCTGCATGTCGACACCGGTGGTGGCGAGGGTCTCGTCACCACCGTTGCCACCGTCACCGCGCACAGGAGCCGCGGCCTCGGGGGCGCTACCGCCGGGGGCGGTGGTGCCGGGGGCCTGGATCTCGTCGCCGTCACCGGGGTTGGTGCCGCCGCCGCCGTTACCAGGGGGGTTGCCGCCGTCGTCGCCACCGCCGTTACCGGGGGGGTTGCCGCCGTCGTCACCGCCACCGTTGCCGGGGGGGTTGCCGCCGTCGTCACCGCCACCGTTGCCGGGGGGGTTGCCGCCGTCGTCACCGCCACCGTCACCGGGGGGGTTGCCGCCGTCGTCACCGCCACCGTCACCGGGAGGGTTGCCGCCGTCGTCACCGCCACCGTCACCGGGAGGGTTACCGTCGTCACCGCCGCCGTCGCCCGGGTCACCGGGGCCGGGGCCGGGGTCGCCGCCGTCGTCACCGCCGCCGTCGCCCGGGTCACCGGGGCCGGGGCCGGGGTCGCCGCCGTCGTCGCCACCGCCGTCACCCGGGTCACCGGGGCCAGGGTCGGGATCGCCGGGGTCAACGCCATCGCCCGGATCACCGCCATCACCACCGCCAACAGGCGGCCCAGGAACGTCCAGCGCAGGCTTAACGGTTCCGTCGAGCAGAAGGTCGGTGACCGTGCTCTCGGCGGCCTGGGGGGCGGCCTCGGGCGCGGTCGCGTCCAGGGTGTCAGCGAACGCCGGACCCGCGGAGAAACCGGCCATGAACAGGCCGGCCGCGGTCACGGTGAAAACCCGCTTCTTGGGGGTCATCCCACTCCTTTCTCTTCTCGTGTACTGATCTATTCAGAGGGGATGGCATAGAGGTGGTCCTCGTGGACCACGACGGCCCGCTCACCGAGCAGGCCGATGGGTGGGACGGACTCCGCCGCGGCCTCCTCGACCCTGCCCTCGGCGTCGACGGCCACCGGGGCGCCGTCGACCTGGCCGAAGACGAGGGAGCCGACCGCGATGTCGGGCTCGAAGCCGGGGACCACGGCGGTCCGGCCGTTCTCGGGGTTCATCACCGCGGGCCCGTAGGCGGCCAGGCGGGTACCGATGGCTCCCGAGCGGTGGCGTACGTCCTCCAGGTCGGCGGGGTCGACCTGGGCGCTGCCGACGACGCTGCCGTCCTGGCTGTCGTGGAAGGCCAGGACCGTGCCCTCGCCCCGCAGGGGCTCCCAGCGGACGATGACGTACTCGCGCAGGGCGGTGACCACGGACTCCATCTCGCCCGCGTCGTCCGGGCGCTGGGCGGTGACCTGCACGGGGTTGTCGTCGGGGCTGACCCAGGTCCACGGGCCGTGGAGGACGGCGGCGAGGACGTTCTCCCCGTCGGCCAGCATGGGCGCGGAACCCTCGGGAACCCGGACCGGCTGGAGTTCCCCACCGACCGGAACGAAGGCCTCGTCCTCGGTGCGCACGAGCACGGAGCTGCCCACGTACTGGACGGAGGCGGCCTCGGGGAGTTCCACGTCGACGGGGTCGCCATCCGCGACGGGCCAGAACCACAGGGTTCGAGCGGTCTCCATGACGACGGCGTCCTCGCCGCCGTACTGCACGAACCAGGGTTCGCCGAGCACCTCGCCGGACTCCACGGGCAGCTCGGCCGACCACAGGCGCTCGCCGTCGGCGTCGAGCAGGTTGAGGTGCTGCTCGGGGTCGACGTAGGCGAGCAGGTCGCCCCGGCGGCTGACCCCCGGTCGGCTGCCCGGGGCGATCTGCGCGCTGAAGTCGACGGTCGTGGAGAAGTGCGGCGGCGCGGGGTGGTTCAGGGTGGTCACGTCCGCGGTGGCCCCGCCCCCGGGGCCCGCGCCGAAGCCGGGCAGGAAGCGCCAGGCGACGGCGCCCGCACCGGCGAGCAGCACCAGGGCGAGCACGGCGGCGCCCACGATGACCAGGCCCCGCCCGCCCTTCTTCCTCCCCTTGGCCTCGGGTCGGGCCACGGCCTCGGAGCCGCTGACGGCAGGACCGGCCGGAGCGGGAGCCGGCGCCGGCTCGGGGCCGGGCACGACCTGGTCGGCCGCCTGCACCACGCCCGTGGGCGTCGCGACCAGGCGCCAGTAGCCGTTGGCGTCGCGGGCGTCGATGAGGACCGGCTGGCCGATCCTGGCGGCGTAGCCGGTGGCGGCGTCCAGCGCCGCGCGCCGCGTCTCCTTGGGCGCCTGGCCCGTGACGAGCTGGCGCTTCCCCTCGATGAGGATCTCGGCGCTGCGCTCGTCGGGCGCGATGACGATGACGGCGGTGGGCCGGGACTGCCCCGGTCGGGACTCCCGGCTCATGGTGCCTCCGAAGGCATGGGGAACGTGGACCTGTTCGTGTACGGGGGTACGGGGACCTAGGTCAGCGATGACGGTGCTTCGCGGCCTGGGACTACCGGGAGGTGGTGCCGGCACACGCGTAGTCAGTGCTGCACGAGATCATACTGATCGTCGCTCGTCACGCCTATTCCGGCCATGCGTCGCCGCAGCGCGCACGACCCGGCGTACCTGGGGCAGTTGTCCCGCCCTCCCCTCCGTGACCTGGAGCATTATCCGAACATGGGATGTGGGTGGTGCCGTGGGCACCGCCCCCGCCATGGAGTGGACACTTGGGGAAGACATTTAGTTCACACCGAAAATGGCCGGATCTGGCCACCTGGTTCCCGCTGGTCGCACCCGTAGCAACCCGGTGCCTCACCAGGGCGGGACCCGGACGAGGTGGAAGTACTCGCCGGGGCGCGAGCGCTGGTCGAGGACCGCGCTGAGTTCCGTGCCCCCGGGTCGGACCACGCAGTACACGGGGGTCCCGGCCACCGCGTCGAACGCCACCGGGGCGCTCGCCAGGCGCGTGTACCTGGCCTGGAGGCGGTGAGGACCCGGCGGCAGCCCGATGACCAGTGTCTGGCCGGGAGCGATCACGCCGACCCGGTCACCGTCCACGTGGAGGCGGTAGTCGACGAGGAGGTCCCGCATACCGCTGTGCGGCCGGTGGACCAGGACCGGCACCCACCCCGGCGGCACCTGCTCCGGGCCGCCCAGGCCGATGATCTTCGGACCGGTAAGCCGCGGCTCGGCCGGTTCCTCCCGCGCCTCCTGTCGCTCCCGGTTCCGGTGGACGAAACCGAGCACGGCGATGAGGCAGCCCGCCAGGAACAGGGGAAGCAGCGCCCAGGCGGAGTTGAGGACGATCATGATCAGCGCGACCGGGGCGCAGAGGACGGACATGGCCAGGTTCAGAACCGTGTTGGCGGAGAAGACGTGCCGGGTCCCAGCCCATCTGCCCTTCTCCGCCGGGGTCATCTCCCAGTGCGCGAGGAGCGTGGAGTGGGCGACCGCCAGAGCGAGGAGCACCGTGAGGAGGGCACCCGCCGCCACGGGCACCGGATTCCCGGTCACGCCCACGAACAGGGCGGTGAAGAAGCACCCCGACACACCCGCCAGGGAGCAGGTCGCGAGCAACGGGGACGCCCTCACGACCGCCACCGCCGTTCGCGCACGAAGGCCTCCGTGCCCAGGGCAGGGGAGACGAGGGCGGTCAGGTTCAGTGCCAGCAGGGGCCACGGAAGGACCCCGTAGAGGTGGTCTCCGACCGCGATGAAGAGGAAGAGCACGCTGGCGATCCACAGCGCGCCCAGCAGGATGCCCTCCATCAGCGGCGACCTGGTCGGATGCCTCCGCCGTTCGACCATCCCCGGGAGGGAGCGCACGTATAGGAGGGGCATCAGGGCCAGAGCCGACAGCATCATGACGAAGAGCCCGAGGTAGATCTCGTTGCCGCCCCTGAGGTACTCGCGCAGGAAGTGGGTGAGCATCAGCAGCGGCAGGCCGAACGAGCCGTAGAACATGGTCTTCGAGCCGCCGAGCACGGTCTCCACGGTGACGGGCACGGGGTCCCCGTCGCCCTCGTCGGATGGGGGGACGGGGTCTGGTGGGGGAAGGGTCATGGGGGGAGGGCCTCTCACGGGCGCGCCGTCCGGGCTCGGGTGCGGCGGGATCGCGGCCTCCCGCCCGACGGCACCACGACACTACCGACGGAGCGGGACGATCCGGGGAATCCGGGCACCGGGGTGCGGCCCTTCCGGCCGGAACCGGTCAGCGCCCGTTCCCCTCCGCGAACGTGTCGATGACCGCCTGCTCCCGGCGCTGGACGAGCCGGTTGGCCCGCTCGAACTCCCGGTTGGCGAGCTTCGCCCGGGCGGCTGCGGTACGCGGGGTCGGCCACATCGCGTCGATCTCGGCGTTGAAGGACGAGCCCACCAGCACCGCGATGGCCATGACGAACAGCCAGGCCAGGATGGCGATCGGCGCGGCCAGGGATCCGTAGATGCTCACCTGGCCGAAGGAGGCGTCCAGGTAGACCCGCAGGGCGACCGACCCCATGATCAGCACCAGGGTGGCCAGCAGCGCCCCCGGCAGGTGGCGCCACAGCGGGGTGCGCACCGGCACGCTCAGGGCGTAGAGCAGGGTGACCGCGGCGATGGCGAGCAGCGCGACGGTCGGCCAGTAGAACAGGTTGAGCCGCCCCACGGTCATGGGCAGCAGGCGGTTGATCAGGCCCGGCCCGGCCACCAGGACCGGCAGGATGAGGATGGCGAACAGCAGTCCGCCCAGGTAGGCGACGAAGGCCAGGACGCGCTGGCGCACCCAGCCGCGCAGTTCGTCCAGGCCGTAGGAGATCGTGATCGAGCGGATGAAGACGTTCATCGCCCGCGAGCCCGACCACAGGGACACCAGGAACGTCACCGACAGGACCCCGCCCGGGACTCCCCCGAGGAATTCCTCGACGAGCGGCCCGACCACGCTTTCCACCGTGTTCGGGGTCAGCACCCGCGCGGTCAGGTCCAGGATCCACAGCCGGATCTCCTCGACGAAGTCGTCGCCGAGCACGACGGCCAGCGGCCCGAGGGTGCCCAGGAGGCCCAGCAGGAGCGCGGGCAGGGAGATGAGGGTGAAGAAGGCCGACTCGGCGGCCAGTCCGACGACCCGGTCGCGGGCGAAGGCCCTGGTCGTGCGTATGACGAGGAGCATCCCGTTGCGCAGACGGGCATGGCGTCTCAGCCACCCGTCCACGGCGTACCACAGCCGCTCCCAGAAACCCGCCACGGAGGAAACGTTAGCGGTCCCCGGGGGTGGTCCCGCGCCGCGGGCCCACGGGACGAGTGACGTGACTCACTCAGGGGCGGCGAGACCCCGTCTGGACAAAGCGCTGACGCCCGTGACATTCTCGCTTACATGATCGCTGCTCTGGACCCCATGCTCTACGTGCGCCGTCACGTGGACTTCCTGCGGGTCGGCAGCGCCATCTGTTGCAGCGTCGGTTAATCTCACCGCCCTTTGACGCACCCCAGGGGTGCGCGCGGCGCCGGCGCCCTGCCTCTTCTCCTTTCCCACACGCGGATCCCACCCGAACGCCAGCACGACGATGTGCGGCGACACGGGCATGCGGTGCGGGCGCCGGGGCTGTGAGCACCCCGCGACACCCCATCGGAGACACCCGCGATGCCTCCCTCTTCCGCGCAGCCCGGCAGGACAGCGACCGCGGCCAAGCCGCGCCGCCGTGGCGAGGGCCAGTGGGCCCTCGGCTACCACGAGCCGCTGAACAAGAACGAGGAGAACAAGAAGAACGACGACGGGCTCAACGTCCGCGATCGGATCATCAACATCTACTCCAAGGGCGGGTTCGACTCGATCGACCCCGCCGACCTGCGCGGACGGTTCCGCTGGTTCGGTCTGTACACCCAGCGGGCCCCGGGTATCGACGGCGGCAAGACGGCCGTCCTGGAGCCCGAGGAGCTCGACGACCGCTACTTCATGCTGCGGGTGCGCATCGACGGGGGGCAGCTGACGGTCGCGCAACTGCGCGCGATCGGTGAGATCTCCCGTGACTACGGGCGCGACACCGCCGACATCACCGACCGCCAGAACGTCCAGTACCACTGGATCCGGGTGGAGGACGTGCCGGCGATCTGGGAGAAGCTGGAGTCGGTGGGCCTGTCCACCACGGAGGCCTGCGGCGACACCCCGCGCGTCATCCTGGGCTGTCCGCTCGCCGGCGTGGCCGAGGACGAGATCATCGACGCCGGTCCCGCGATCCGCGAGATCTACGAGGACCACATCGGCAGTGAGCTGTACTCCAACCTGCCGCGCAAGTTCAAGACCTCGGTGTCGGGGTGCACGGTGCACTGCGTCAACCACGAGATCAACGACGTGGCGTTCGCGGGCGTGCGCAACGAGGCGGGCGAGGCGGGCTACGACCTGTTCGTCGGCGGCGGCCTGTCCACCAACCCGATGTTCGCCCAGCGCCTGGGCGCGTTCGTGCGCCCGGACCAGGTGAGCGAGGTGTGGGCCGGGGTCTGCGGGATCTTCCGCGACTACGGCTACCGGCGTCTGCGCACCAGGGCCCGGATCAAGTTCCTCATCAAGGACTGGGGCGCGGAGAGGTTCCGCGACGTCCTGGAGAAGGAGTACCTGGGCTACGCCCTGCCCGACGGCCCCGCCCCCGAACTGGACTCGGGCCTGCGCCGCGACCACGTGGGCGTGCACCGCCAGAAGGACGGGAGGTTCTACGTCGGCTTCGCGCCCAAGGTGGGCCGGGTGTCGGGCAACGTGCTGCTGCGCATCGCCGACATCGCCGAGGAGCACGGGTCGGACCGCGTCCGCACCACCGCCGACCAGAAGCTGGTCATCCTGGACGTGGCCGAGGACCGGATCGCCTCGATCGCCTCCGCCCTGGAGGCGGAGGGGCTCCAGGTCAACCCGAGCGTGTTCCGCCGCCAGACGATGGCCTGCACCGGCATCGAGTTCTGCAAGCTGGCGATCGTGGAGACCAAGGACCGTGCGGCCTCCCTGATCGACGAGCTGGAGAAGCGGCTGCCGGACTTCGAGGAGCCGCTGACCATCAACGTCAACGGCTGCCCCAACTCGTGCGCGCGCATCCAGGTCGCCGACATCGGCCTCAAGGGCCAGCTGGTCATGAACGCCGAGGGCGAGCAGGTGGAGGGCTACCAGATCCACCTGGGCGGCGGTATGGGGCTGACCCAGTCCTTCGGCAAGAAGATCCGCGGGCTGAAGGCCACCGCCGACGAGCTGCCCGACTACGTCGAGCGGGTGGTGCGCCGGTTCCAGGACCAGAAGGAGGACGGCGAGTCGTTCGCCTCCTGGGTCGGCCGGGCCGAGGACGCCGACCTGAAGTAGTTCGTCCGGACGGTCGGGACCGTCGTGGCCGGGACCGCCCGGCCGCGGCCCCGGGGCCGGTCCGTACGCGGACCGGCCCGGCCCACGGCCGAGAAACGACCTGAGAGACCCGAGCGAGAGGAAGAGGTGCGCCATGTCCGAGAGGGCCGCGCCCCACTACTGCCCCTACTGCGGCGACGAGGACCTCGTGCCGGAGGAGGGCGCCCCCGTCAAGGGGGAGGGCTACCCCTGGGCCTGCCTGTCCTGTGCCCGGGTGTTTCGGGTCAAGTACGTCGGGTTGCGCTCCGCGTCCTTCTCCGCGGGAGGCGCCCCCTCCAGACCGACGGAAGGGAACTCATGAACTCCACCACCATCACCCCCGTAGGCGGTCCCGAGCTCGCCGAGCGGGCCGCGCGCGAGCTGGAGGAGGCCTCCGCCCCGGAGGTCATCTCCTGGGCCGCCGAGACCTTCGGCGACCAGCTGTGCATGACCTCGTCCATGGCCGACGCGCTCATGGTCGACCTGGTCTCCAGAACGGTGCCGGGGATCGACGTCATCTTCCTGGACACCGGCTACCACTTCCCCGAGACCATCGGCACGCGTGACGCCGTGGCCTCCGTGTACGACATCAACCTGATCAACGTCGAACCCACCCGAACGGTGGCCGAGCAGGACCTGGCCCTGGGCCCGCGCCTGCACGGGCGCGACCCCGGCATCTGCTGCCACCTGCGCAAGGTGGAGCCCCTCCAGCGGGCCCTGGAGCCCTACGCCGCGTGGCTGACCGGCCTGCGCCGGGAGGACTCGGCGACCCGCCGCGACACCCCGGTCGTGCAGTGGGACAGGCGTCGGCGGATGACCAAGGTGAACCCGATCGCCCGGTGGACCCAGGACGAGGTGGACGCCTACATGGCCGAGAACGGTGTGATCGTGAACCCGCTCCAGTACGACGGCTACCCCTCGATCGGCTGCGAGCCGTGCACGCGGCGGGTGGCCCCGGGCGAGGACCCGCGCAGCGGCCGGTGGTCCGGCACGGGCAAGACCGAGTGCGGAATCCACCTTTGACCGGGCGCGGGCGGCGGTACGGGTCCGGGGGCGGGCGCGGGCCGGGCGCGGACGGCAGGGTCCCCCTGCTCGCGGTGGCGCACGGCAGCGCGGACCCGAGGTCGGCCCGGGCCGTGTCGGCGGTGTTCGACCGGGTGCGGTCGCTGCGGCCGGGGCTCGACGTCCGCGTGTCCTACCTGGACCACGTGGCGCCCTCCGCACGGGAGGCGCTGGAGGAGCTGGCCGCACGCGGAGCGGGCGAGGCGGTGGTGTTGCCGGCACTGTTGACGGCGGCCTACCACAGCAAGGTGGACCTGCCGGAGGTGCTGGCGGACGCGCGCGGGCGCAGCCCCTGGCTGCGGGTGCACTACGCCGACACCCTGGGCCCGCACCCGCTGCTGTTGGAGGCGGTGGAGCGACGCCTGGACGAGGCGGGGGTGCGCCCCGGCCCCGACACGGCCCTGGTGCTGGCCTCGGCCGGCTCCAGCGACCCCGGTGCGAACGCGACCGTGGCCGCGATGGCCGACGAACTGGCCGGGCGCGGCCCCTGGCGGGAGGTCGTGGCCGCCTACGCGTCCGCGGCGGCCCCCCGCCCGGGGGAGGCGGTGGCCGCGCTGCGCGAACGGGGGGCGTCGCGGGTGGCCGTGGCCACCTACCTCCTGGCGCCGGGGTTCTTCGCCGACCGGGTGCGCGCCCGGTCGCTGGAGGCGGGCGCGTGCGCGGTGTCCGAGGCGCTGGGCGACGTGCCCGAGATGGCCCGGGTGGTGCTGGACCGCTACGACGCCGCGGTGGCGGCGCGGCACGCGGCCAGCTCCCTCTGAGCCGCCGGTCCCGGCCTCGGCGCGGACGCCGTCGGCCGCGTTCCGCGGCCTCCGTGCCGTGAGGGTGCGCGGGCGGGACGGCGAGGAGGGGCGAACGGGCGGTCCGCTGGGCGGGCCGCCCGTTCGCGCTGTTCCCCGGGCGGGGCGCCGGGAGGCGGGTCCGCGACGGGACCGCCCGGAGAGGGGCGGGAGGACGGCCGCGTGCCCGGACGAGTGGGGCGAGAGGCGGGTATGGAACCGTTCGCGCCGTCCGGCGCCGGACCGGGCGGAGGTCCGGTGCGGGCACGGGCGCTTTGGGTCCTGCGTTCCGGGACGGGTTTTCCCAAGTCACCGACGGAGGCGGGCCCGGCCTGGCAGGCTTGGGGAACGTGTCTGGTTGCCACGAATCCACCGACTCCCACGAGCTCAGCGACTCCGAGTGGGAGCTGCTCCGCCCGGTCCTGCCCGCCGATCCGGCCAAGGGCGGGAGATGGGCCGACCACCGGCGCGTGATCAACGCGATCCTGTACCGGACGAGGACCGGCGTCCCCTGGCGCAGACTGCCCCCGCGCTACGGCCCCTGGGAGACGGCGGCGGGGCGGCACCGCCGCTGGTCGCTGGACGGGACCTGGCAGCGCCTGGCGGACCGGCTCCGGGGCGCGCCCGGGGTGGACCGGGGGCTGCTGTCCAGCGTCGACTCCCTCGCCTCGCGCGCCGACCCTCCGGGCGGCCCCTCGCCCTCCTCCTCACCCGGCTGAGCGGTCCGCCCCGCCCGCCTCCCGGCCCGGTCCCCCTCCCCGGCCCCGGGGAGGGCCCGCCCGCGGTCGTCCACAGCTGCGGAAAGTCCCTTGTCCGCGCGGCCCCGGCCCAGAAGAATCGAAGGTGCGGCGTACCGGACGGGCGCCGACTGAACGAGGAGTCGTGGGGGTGGCCGTGTCGGAGGAACGGGGTTCGGTGCGCAGTGGTGTCCGGGACCTGCTGCGGGGGCTGCCGGTGTTCTCGGGGGTGCTGCCGGAGTTCGATCCCGCGGCGGCGCCCGAGGACCCGGCGGAGCTGTTCCTGGAGTGGTTCGCGGGGGCGGTCGAGGGCGGTGTGGCCGAGCCGCACGCGATGACGGTCGCGACCGCGGACGGGGCGGGGGCTCCGTCGGCGCGGGTGGTGATCATGAAGGACTTCACGCCCGAGGGCTGGTGGTTCGCCACCACGACCGGTTCGCGCAAGGGGCGGGAGCTGGCCCGCAACCCGGCGGTGGCACTGCTGTTCCACTGGATCGGGCAGGGGCGCCAGGTACGGGTGCGCGGGCGTGCGGAGCCGGCCGACGGGGAGCGGTGCGCCGCCGACTACCTGGCGCGGCCGCTGGAGTCGCGGGTCGCCGGCCTGCACGGGAGACAGAGCGAGCCCCTGACCGACCTCGCGGAGGTCGACCGCGTGGCCCGGGAGAGCCGGGAGAGACTGGAGCGCGATCCGGGGCTGGTCCCCGAGGACTGGGGCCTGTACCTGGTCCGCCCGGCCGAGGTGGAGTTCTGGCAGGCCGACCGGGACCGCCGCCACACGCGTCTGCGCTACACCCGCCCGGGTACGGACGCGCCCTGGGAACGCGGCCTGCTCTGGCCGTGACCGGGCGGGAGCGGGGTCTTCCTAGCCCACGGCCACGGGCAGCCCCGGCCGCCAGCACAGGCACGGAGGCGCTCCGTCCCTGTTGAAGTCCTCGTCCAGGAGAGGGGTCCACTCGGGGCGCCAGCCGGGGGCGCGTGCGGCCGTCTCCCCGCGCAGCGCGGCCAGTCCCCCCTCGTCCCACGCGACGGGGCCCTGCCAGGCGGGGAGCCGGTCGTAGGCACGCTCCACCACGGTGCGGCCGCCCCGCCGGTGGATCCTCGCGCACAGCCAGCGTCCCCGCTCGGGGTGCGCCTCCTCCTCGCGCCAGGCCTCCAGCAGCTCGTTCGGCGCGGTCGTGACACGGCGGGCGGGGAGGGAGGGGGCAGCGGCGGCGGAGAAGGAGGGATTGGTGAGGCGGGGGTGGTGAGCGTGGTCGGTCTGGTCAGTGAGAAGGGAGGGGTCGGCGGGGTCCACGGAACCGTTGGGGGCGGGGTGGGAGAAGACGTCGAAGCGCCGGTGGCGGGTGCTCCTGTGGACCACGCGGATCCCCGCGCCGTGGCCGTTGGCGTCCATCCAGGACAGGACGGCCTCCAGGGCCGGTCCCCGCCCGGGGTCGGGGCGCTCTCGCTCGGGGGCCTCCAGCATGGCCACCGAGAGCGAGGCTCCGCCCTGGCCGTCCGGTTGGTGGACCCGCCGGCCGGCGGGCTCCCCACGGCCCGCGGGGACCACCGGGGGCCCACCGCCCCCGTGCTCGGCCACCCCCAGCAGGCGGGCCTCCTCCAGGGCCGCGCCGACGTCGGCGGCCCCCGGGTCCCGCAGGGTGTCGGCCAGCGCCTCCAGGACGGCGCGGTCCATCCGGCGTTCGCGTCCCGCCCGGAGGAGCTCCGCGCACGCGGCCGCCGCGTCCTCCTCCCGGTCGGGGTCGGCCAGTTCGTACACGACGTACTCGTCGATCCCGTCGTCCATGTCGTGGACCCGGTCGTCCATACCGGCGGGGACGGGCGCCTGGTACCACGCCGCCCCGTCCCACCAGGCGACGAAGCAGACGATGCCCAGGTCCAGCATGACCTCGTGCAGCCACTCCCAGGGCAGCCAGTCCGGACCTCCCGCGAGGAGGTCGACCGCCGGTACGGTGAACCGGCTCTGGGTGCCCCAGCCCGTGCCGCCGACCGCGTCGGCGCGCTCGCCCTCGAGGGAGTAGCCGAACAGGACGGCCCGCCCTCCCCCGACCCAGGCCATCCCGCACTCCCAGCCGCCGTGGTCGATCCTGCGCAGGCCGCCCCGGTAGCGCTCGCAGCCCGTGCCCGCCCCGGGCAGGAGCGCGTGGAACACGGCCAGGGCCGCGCCCTCGCCCCAGATCTCCTCGGGCGGGGGCATGTCCGGCTCGGGCACCCGGACCTGCGTGGCGGTGGTGGCGGTCATGTCGTCCTTCCCTCACGGAGTGCCCGTGGGACCCGGGCACCGGCTTCGACGGCGGGTACGCGTCCGGGGTTCGCCGCTTTCCGGTGCCGATGACCGGGAGCGGTCCCGGTTCGGCCCCCGGATGCGGCCACCCGGCCGGGTTCCGGGAACGGGCACCGGAACGGGCCCCGGGGCGACCGAAGCCGGTTCTGGCGGGCGTCCCGCCCGGGGATAGGATTCCCGCACTCCGACCACCCGCGACCAGGAACGGAAAGAGGTGGCCGCCGTGCCCCCCACACACGAGGTGTTCAACCAGGCGCCCCCGCTCGGCGACTACGCGGCGGCGGAGGACCCCGCGCTCGTGGAGGGCCTGCGGCGCGAGGGCGCCGGGTGGGCCGAGGCCGAGGTGCGCGAGGTCGGCGACGCGGCCGGGTCGGAGCGGGTCCGCTCCTGGGGCGAGTCCGCCAACACCTACCCGCCCGTCCTGCGCACCCACGACCGCTACGGCCACCGGGTGGACGAGGTCGACTACCAGCCCGCCTACCACGTGCTCATGGACCAGGCGGTGGAGCACGGCATGCACGCGGCGCCGTGGGCGGACGGGCGCCCGGGAGCGCACGTGGCCCGCGCCGCCAAGTTCTTCCTGTGGTCCCAGCCCGAGGCGGGCCACGGGTGCCCGGTCTCGATGACCTACGCGGCGGTCCCGGCCCTGCGCCACTCCCCCGAGCTGGCGCGGCGCTACGAGCCGCTGCTCACCGCGCGCGTCTACGACTTCGGGCTGCGGGCGCCGCACACCAAGCGCGGGCTCCTCGCGGGCATGTCGATGACCGAGAAGCAGGGCGGCTCGGACGTGCGCGCCAACACCACCCGCGCGGTCCCCACGGCGGAGGGGCACCACGTGCTGACCGGGCACAAGTGGTTCACCTCGGCGCCGATGAGCGACTTCTTCCTCACCCTGGCGCAGGCGCCCGAGGGGCTGAGCTGCTTCCTGGTGCCCCGGGTGCTGGAGGACGGCGCTCGCAACGCGCTGCACGTCCAGCGGCTCAAGGACAAGCTGGGCAACCGCTCCAACGCGTCGGCGGAGCTGGAGTACGACGGGGCCCTCGCCCACCTGGTCGGCGAGCCCGGCAGGGGCGTGCCCACCATCATCGAGATGGTCAACAGCACCCGGCTGGACTGCGTGATCGGCTCGGCCGCGGGCATGCGCGCCGCGGTGGTGCACGCCCTGCACCACGCCGAGCACCGCAGCGCCTTCGGCGGGCTGCTGGCCGAGCAGCCGCTGATGCGCAACGTGCTCGCCGACCTGGCGCTGGAGTCGGAGGCGGCGACGGCGCTGATGACCCGCCTGGCCGGTGCCGTGGACCGCTCGGTGCGCGGGGACGGGGCCGAGACGGCCTTCCGCCGCCTGGGGGTGGCCGTGGGCAAGTTCTGGGTGACCAAGCGCCAGCCCGCCCACGCCGCCGAGGCGCTGGAGTGCCTGGGCGGCAACGGGTACGTGGAGGAGTCGGGGATGCCCCGGCTGTTCCGGGACTCCCCGCTCAACTCCGTCTGGGAGGGCTCGGGCAACGTGGCGGCGCTGGACGTGCTGCGCGCGATGGGCCGCAGCCCCGAGTCGCTGGAGGCCTTCCTGGCCGAACTGCGCACCGCCGCGGGCGTGGACGACCACTACGACGCGGCGGTCAAGCGCTTGGAACAGGCCCTGGGAGACCCGGAGGAGGCCCAGTACCGGGCGCGGTCGGTGGTGGAGCTGATGGCGCTGACCCTGCAGGCGTCGGTGCTGCTGCGCCACGCGCCCACCCCGGTCGCCGAGGCGTTCACCGCCTCGCGTCTGGGCGGCGGGTGGGGGCACGTGTTCGGCACCCTGCCCCGGGGCGTGGACACCGAGCTCATCCTGGACCGGGCCCGCCCGAGCCGGTGAGAGCGGGGCCGCACCGCCCCGACTCCGCCGGTGCGGCCAGGGGACCGCGCCCCCGTGCGCTCCCACCGGCACCGGTGGGAGCGGGGGCCGTGCCGCCCGCGCGCCCCCGGCCGCGCGGGGAGGGCGGAGTGCCCCGGGACACCCCGACACCATTTCTTAACCTCACAAATCTCTATTACCACTCTTAACCCTGATAATTCCAACAAAAACCTTCCAAGAGGGACAGCCGATGAATGATCATCGGCCAGGTCGGCATACTTCGGCGTTCGGAGCGGAACAAAGAAGTCGTCACAAAACACGACCGCCCGCTTTCGGACGGGGGGCGGGACCGCGGAAAACCTTCAGGAACGGCCGGAGGCGCGCGGGCCCGGACCACCCCTTCCGAAGGCCCTGAACCCAAGAGACTGACGACGCCTATGGTGGAAGTCTGGCCAGGTAGTTCCTATCCGCTCGGTGCGACCTACGACGGGTCCGGCACCAATTTCTCCCTGTTCTCCGAGGCAGCCGAACGGGTCGACCTGTGCCTGTTCGACGACGACGGCGAGGAGACGCGTATACAACTGACCGAGTACGACGGTTTCGTCTGGCACGGTTACCTCCCCGGTATCGGACCGGGGCAGCAGTACGGTTACCGCGTCCACGGGCCCTACGCCCCGGAGCAGGGGCTGCGGTGCAATCCGAACAAACTGCTCACCGACCCCTACGCGAAGGCCCTGAACGGCAACCTCACCTGGCACGAATCCCTGTTCAGCTACCACTTCGCCGCGCCGGAGCGCAGGAACACCAAGGACAGCGCGCCCTACGTGCCCAAGTGCGTGGTGGTCAGCCCGTTCTTCGACTGGGGCAACGAGTCCAGACCGCGTACTCCCTACCACCGCACGGTGATCTACGAGGCGCACGTACGCGGGCTCACCATGCGCCACCCGGGCATCCCCGAGCACCAGCGCGGCACCTACTCGGGGCTGGCCCACCCGGTGATGATCGACTACCTCACCTCGCTGGGGGTGACGGCGGTCGAGCTCATGCCCGTGCACCACTTCGTGCCCGAGCACGCCATGGTGGCCCGGGGTCTGACCAACTACTGGGGGTACAACACCCTGGCCTTCCTGGCCCCGCACAGCGGGTACGCGGCGCGCGGCTCGCGCGGGCAGCAGGTCCAGGAGTTCAAGGCGATGGTCAAGTCGCTGCACGAGGCGGGCATCGAGGTGCTGCTCGACGTGGTGTACAACCACACCGCCGAGGGTGACCACATGGGGCCCACGCTGTCGCTGCGCGGCATCGACAACCTCAGCTACTACCGGGTCAGCGACGAGGACCAGCGCTACTACCTCGACTACACCGGCTGCGGCAACAGCCTGAACGTGCGCCACCCGCACTCGTTGCAGCTGATCATGGACTCGCTGCGGTACTGGGTCCTGGAGATGCACGTGGACGGGTTCCGCTTCGACCTCGCCTCGGCCCTGGCCCGCGAGTTCCACGACGTGGACCGGCTGAGCACGTTCTTCGACATCGTCCAGCAGGACCCGGTGATCTCGCAGGTCAAGCTGATCGCCGAGCCCTGGGACGTGGGCCCGGGCGGTTACCAGGTGGGCAACTTCCCGCCGCTGTGGACCGAGTGGAACGGCAAGTACCGCGACACCGTGCGCGACTACTGGAGGGGCGAGCCCGTGGTGGGCGAGCTGGCCTCGCGCCTGGCCGGGTCCAGCGACCTGTACCAGGACGACGGCCGCCGACCGATGGCCTCCATCAACTTCATCACCTGCCACGACGGTTTCACCATGGCCGACCTGGTCTCGTACAACCACAAGCACAACGAGGCCAACGGCGAGGACAACCGCGACGGCACCGACGACAACCGGTCCTGGAACCACGGCGTGGAGGGGCCCACCGAGGACCCCGGCATCATCACGCTGCGCCGCCGTCAGGTGCGCAACTTCCTCACCACCCTGTACCTGTCGCAGGGGGTGGTGATGCTCTCCCACGGCGACGAGGTGGGGCGCACCCAGAACGGCAACAACAACGCCTACTGCCAGGACAACGAGATCGCCTGGATCGACTGGAAGGGCGCCGGGCTCGGCGAGGACGAGGAGCCCGACAACGACCTGCTGGACTACGTGCGCGAGCTGGCGCGGCTGCGCCGCGACCACCCGGTGTTCCGGCGCCGCCGGTTCTTCCGGGGCAGCCCGGTGGGCGGCGCCAAGGCCGGGAAGAGGGGCCTGCCCGACATCGTGTGGCTGCGCCCGGACGGCAGGAAGATGTCCGGCGACGACTGGAACTCCACGGGCCAGGCCCTGGGCGTGTTCCTCAACGGGGACGCCATCACCGAACCCGACCCGCGCGGTCGGCGGATCCGGGACAGTTCGTTCCTGCTCCTGCTCAACAGCGGCCCGGAGACGGTGGACTTCACCGTTCCGGGCACCGAGTACGGCATGGCCTGGGAGACCGTGCTGGACACGGCCGAGCCCGACGTGGACGGGCGGCCGTTCGTGGCCGCCTCCGGCCCGGTGCGGGTGATCGACCGGGCGCTCCTGCTGCTGCGGCGGGTGTCGCACAAGCACACGTCGGCCTCCCGGGCCTGAGGGACCGGGCACGCGGGCCCCGGCCGCTCCCCCGCGGGGGAGCGGCCGGGGCCCGCCGCCGCGCGTACCACCCCCCGGTCGTCCACAGGACGGGATCCGCTCTGGCGGCGGCACGGCGCGTTGGGGATGCTGGAGGAAAAAGGCTGGGCGGGGGGCTCGCGCTCCCCCTCCTCGGCATGCCCTCGGCCACCGCCTACCCTGTGTGACCATGTCGAGTACACACACCGGGGCGGAAGCCCCCGCCGCCCCCGCCGCCCCCGTCGCGTTCCGGGAACTGCTGCCCTCACCGGGCGGCCGGGACGTGGACCTGGCCGCCGCCTACGCCTACCCCGCCGACCTGGACCGCCCCTGGGTGCGCGCCAACATGGTGGCCAGCGCCGACGGCGGCGCCGTCGGCCCCTCGGGGCGCAGCAGGGACCTGTCCTCGGTGCCCGACCGCAGGATCATGGGCGCGCTGCGCGCCCTGTGCGACGTGGTGCTGGTGGGCGCCGCCACGGCGCGCGTGGAGGGGTACGGCCCGGTCCGCGTCCGCAGGGCGTGGGAGGGGCTGCGCGCGGGACGGGCGCGGACGCCGGCGGTGGCGGTGGTCTCCCGTTCCCTCGACCTGCCCGCCGACCTGCTCACCGGGGCTCCGCCGGACGCGCGCACCCTGGTGTTCACCACGGACGGCTCCCCCGAGCGGCGGCGCCGCGAGGTGGCCGAGCACGCCGACCTCGTGGTCGTCGAGGGGGCCTCGGTGACGCCCGCGCACGTGGTGGACGGCCTGGCCGAGCGCGGACTGCACCGCGTGCTGACCGAGGGCGGCCCGCACCTGCTGGCGGAGTTCGTGGCGGCGGGACTGCTGGACGAGCTGTGCCTGACCCTGAGCCCGCACCTGCTGGGGCCGGGGTCGCCGCGCATCGTCGCGGGGGGAGCGCAGGCGCCCGGGGCGCCGGAGAGCGCCTCCGCGCAGAGCACACCCGTGCGGATGGCGCACCTGTTGGAGGCGGAGGGAAGCCTGTTCGCGCGTTACGTCAGGGGATAGGGCGCCTGTGGAGGAAACACGGGTAACCGCTCGGTTTCGGTCGCCCCACAACCACGCATGAACCATCCTGCAACCGGACATACCCGAGGTGTGCCCTGAAACACCGCTGCTGGACACAGGGCACACCGCATTGACGGGGCTTACCGGCTTGGCCCCCCGGCCGAGAGGATGAACGTGGTGCCGACGTCCGAAAACGGATCCCCTCCGGTCTATCGCGGGATAGCCGAGGAACTACGCGAACAGATCCGCTCCGGACAGTACGCCGACGGCGACCGCCTGCCCGGGGAGAACACCCTCATGGAACGCCACGGCGTCGCACGGGCCACCGCGAGGCAGGCGCTCTCCGTACTGATCAACGAGGGTCTGGCCGTGGCCGTGCGCGGCTCGGGCATCTACGTCCGCCTGTTCCGCCCCCTGCGAAGACACGGCGCCCGGCGATTGTCCAAGGACCTGTGGGGCAGCGGGCGCGCGATCTGGCGGGTCGACAGCGAGGACCGGGAGTACGAGGTGGACAGCCTGCGCGTGGACGAGGCGGTGCCCGCCGAGCACGTGGTGCGCGCGCTGGGCCTGGCCGAGGGGGACGGGGTGCTGCGCCGCTCGCGCCGCTACCTCGTGGACGGGCGGCCGGTGCAGCAGGCCGTCTCGCACCTGCCCCTGGCCGTGCTGGGGGACGGCGGCGGGCCGTCGGCCCGGCGCGTCCGGGAGTACGACAGCGGGCCGGGAGGCATCTACGCGCGCCTGGCCGAGCTGGGGCACGCCCCGGCGCACTTCACCGAGGAGATCCGGGTGCGCATGCCCACCCCCGAGGAGAGCACGGTGCTGGAGCTCTTCCCCGGCACCCCGGTGCTGGAGGTGGCGCGCACCGCGCTGACCGCCGACCACCGGCCGGTGGAGTTCAACGAGATCACCATGGACGGCTCGGCGTACGTGCTGCGGTACGACTTCGGCGCCTGAGGCGGGTGTGCGCCCCGCCCGCGGAGCCCCCACCCCGGGGCCGCGCCGTGCGCCCGGGGCCCGAACAGCGGGGAGGGGCGCCGCCACGGGCGCCCCTCCCCCTCTCGGACCGGTTTCAGCGACCGCCTCGTCTGGAGGCGAACACCAGGTACGCCAACGGCAGGAGGACCAGTCCCACCGCCAGTGCCCCGGCGGCGGCGAAGGGCAGGGAGTCCGGCGCGGTCATGGCCCACCGCGCCATGCCGAACCCCAGGAGGATCGCGACCGCCAGCGCGCACACGGCGACGGCCGCGGCGGCGAACAGCAGCGTGCGCTCGCTCCAGGGCCCGGGTCTGGCGCGGTCGGCCCGCACGAGCGCGGAGCGGACGCTGAGCTCGACGGCCCAGCGCAGCTCACGGCCCGTGGTGGCCGCTCCGGCGGCGACGGTCCCCATGAGGGACCGCGCGCCCGTGGTGTTCTGGTCGAGCCACCACAGTCCGTATCGGATCCTGCCCACGCGCAGCGGTCGCCTGCTTACTCCGAGTGCCTGTTGAGTTGTAACAGCCATGTCACCTGCCTCAAGTGCACCGTTCGACCACTGACCCTGGTTACAGCCGTACCCTCCCCCTTGGCTACCGAACGTCGCCTAAGGCGAAGTTAGGTGGATCTGGCCGTTGGGGACGGTTTCCCTGTCCCGAATGTCATATGGGAGTGTTGCGCCGCGAAGGGCGCTGAGGCGGCATCCGGGTCCGATTCGGGGTAGCGTCGTCCCATGGCTGACTCAGCGGATCAGACCCCGGACAACGGCAGCGTGCCCAAGGCGGTCCCCCGGACCGACCAGGAGTGGCGCGAACGGCTCAACTCCCAGGAGTACGCGGTGCTGCGCCAGGCCGCCACCGAGCGCCCGTGGACCGGGGAATACGTCGACACCAAGACCGCCGGGGTCTACCGCTGCCGCGGCTGCGGCACCGAGCTGTTCCGCTCCGGCGAGAAGTTCGAGTCCCACTGCGGATGGCCCAGCTTCTACGATCCGGCCGACTCCGACGCCGTGACCCTGCACGAGGACCGCTCCCTGGGCACGGTGCGGACCGAGGTGCGGTGCGCCACGTGCGACTCCCACCTGGGCCACGTCTTCCACGGCGAGGGGTACGCCACCCCCACCGACGCCCGGTACTGCATCAACTCGGTCGCCCTCACCCTGGAGCCGAACGAGTAGGTGTCATACGATCCTGGTGCCGGACGAGGGGGCCGGAGGCCGTCCGAGGGCGGCGGCGCGCACCCGCGGCCCGCTTCCGGCGGAATCAGGGATAATCGCATCCAGCGCACCAACGGCCGGTTCCCCCGTCGGCCCGCGGGGCGCGGCGCGGAGGGACCGGCCCGTCCGGATCCTTCGCCAGCCGACCCGGGAGTGCCCGGGCCGGCCCCCGCAGCGGCAACCGATGTGCGGGCGAACCCACAGACCCGCGACGAAAGCGCTCGATGACCGACGACTCACCTTTCTCATCCGCCTCACACCGCCCCGGGGCGCGCCCGCGCCTGGGCATGGCGCAGGGCTCGGCCCCGTGGCTGCTGCCCGCGCTCGGGGCCGCCGGGGCCGCCGTCCTGGCCGCCCGGGGCTCGCGGGCCCGCACGGCGCTGGCCGTCCCGGTGGTCGCCCTGGCGGCGGGGATGACCTGGTTCTTCCGTGACCCCGAGCGCGGCCCGGCGACCGGACGGGTGCTGTCCGCGGCGGACGGCGTCGTACAGAGCCTCGACCTCCAGCCCGACGGGCGGACCAGGGTCGCGGTGTTCATGAACCCCCTCAACGTGCACGTCAACCGTGCCCCCCTCGCCGGCGTGGTGACAGGCGTCGAGCACCGACCGGGCGGCTTCCGCCCCGCATTCGACAAGGACAGCGAGCGTAATGAGCGCGTCATCTGGACCCTTGAAACCGAGATCGGTGCGATCACGGTCGTTCAAATCGCCGGCGCGATGGTCAGGCGTATCGTCCCGTATCTCGCTGCGGGGCAGAAGGTCGAGCAAGGGGAGAGGATCGGTCTCATCCGGTTCGGGTCCAGGGTCGACGTCTACCTTCCGGCAGGGATCGCCCCGGCGGTGGAGGTCGGCCAGAAGGTCCGTGCCGGAGAAACCCGTCTTGACGCCGGCTGAGAGCGCCGTGGCGGCCGACGGGGCCGCCTCCACCGTTCCCGGGGAGGCCCCGAGGCTGCGCCTGGGGGTGGCCGACTACCTGACGCTCGGCAACGCCCTGTGCGGCTTCCTGGCGGTGTGGGCGCTGGTGGTGGCCCAGTCCGCGCAGGAGGCCGCCGGGATCGCCGGGCCGCTGCCGCGCACCGCCATGGCCACGGTCGTGGGCCTGATGCTCGTCGCGGCCGCCCTCGACGTGCTCGACGGCCGGGTCGCCCGCAAGCTGGGCGGCAGCGGTATGGGCGCGGAGCTGGACAACCTGGCCGACGTGATCAGCTTCGGGTTCGCCCCGGCGTTCTTCTTCGTCGTGTGGGGCATGCGGACCGGGGGTCCCGACCTGCTGCCGGTCGCGGCGGGCGGCGCCGTGCTGCTCGCGGTCATCGTGCGCCTGGCCCGGTTCTCCTGCCAGGCGCCGGGCGCCAACTACTTCACCGGGCTGCCGTGCCCCTTCGGGGCCATGGCCGTGGTGACGGTGGTCCTGCTCGACCCGCCTCTGGTGGCGGGGGTGACGGCGGTGCTGCTCATCTCCTGGCTGATGGTGAGCCGGATGGAGTACCCCAAGCCCCGGGGGCGCAAGGCCTACGCGGTGCTGGGCATCCTGGCCGTCGGGGTCGCCCTGATGGCCGCCTGGGGCATGGGCCTGCCCGCGGGCCAGACGCTCATCTACCTGATGAGCGCCACCGTCCTGGGCTTCATCATCACCATCCCGTTCTACGTCCTGGCCGTCCGGCGGGCCGCCACGGCGCGGGACTGACGCACGACGCGGGGGCGCCCCGGGGAGGAGTTCCCTCTCCCCGGGGCGCCCCCGTTCGCGTGGTGGCCGTGCTCCGGGCGCCCGGACACGGACCGGAGCCAAGCCGAGACCCCCGAAGACACCACACACCTTGCGGGGGTCGGTTCGGGCGCCCACGGGGTTCTGGAGGTGGCGCAGGCGGGTCCGCGAGGAACGAGCGAACCCGCCGCAGACACCGAAGGTTCCCGTACTCCGGGCGCCCGAACACGGACCGGAGCCAAGCGGAGGTCCCCGAAGACACTGCCTAGGGCAGGGACTCGACCAGCTCGGCGACGCTCTTGCGGCGACCGGTGTAGAACGGCACCTCCTCGCGGGTGTGCAGGCGGGCCTTGGCGCCGCGCAGGTGGCGCATCAGGTCCACGATGCGGTGCAGGTCGTCGGCCTCGAAGGCGAGCAGCCACTCGTAGTCGTTGAGGCCGAACGAGGACACCGTGTTGGCGCGCACGTCCGGGTAGGGGGCGGCCATGCGGCCGTGCTCGGCGAGCATCGCGCGGCGCTCGTCGTCGGGCAGCAGGTACCACTCGTAGGAGCGCACGAACGGGTACACGCACAGGTGCTCGCGCGGCTCCTCCCCCGCCAGGAAGGCGGGCACGTGGCCGCGGTTGAACTCGGCGGGCCGGTGCAGGCCCACGACCGACCACACCGGGGTGCTCACCCGGCCGATCCGCGTGCGGCGGAAGGACGTGTAGATGTCCTGGACCTGCTCGGGGGAGTCGGCCACCCACCAGAACATGATGTCGGCGTCGGCACGGAAGCCCTGGACGTCGTAGCTGCCGCGGGTGGTCACACCCTGCTCGGCGGCCTTGTCCAGGAGCGTGGACAGTTCGTCGGCCGCGGCGGCGCGGTCGACCCCGTCGAGGGCCTCGACCTTGAAGACCGACCACATGGTGTAGCGGATGAGGGAGTTGAGGTCGCTGCCGTCCTGGTCGACGGCTTCGTTGTGCTGGCCCGTCACGGGTTGACTCCTTGCTGGTTCGTTCCGGCGGCCTCGTCGCCGCCGCTGGTGGGACTGTTCGTCGTGAGGGCGCCCGCCAGGCGCTCTGCCTGCTGGAGGGCGTCGGCGACGCAGGCGGGGATCCCCACGCCGCCGTAGACCGCGCCGCACACCCCCAGGCCGGGGCTGCGGGCGACGTCGGCGCGCACGCGCTCGACGAGGGAGGCGTGGCCGACGGCGTACTGGGGCAGCCCGTCGATCCACCGGGTGACCCGGGTCTGCACCGGCGCCCCGGCCATGCCGGTGACCGTGGCCAGGTCGCGCGCGGCGGCCGCGGCCAGCTCCTCGTCGGAGCGCTCCAGGACCCGTTCGTCGCCGAACCGCCCGATGGAGCAGCGCAGCACCACCAGGTCGTCGCCGGGGTTGGCCGCGGCCAGCTCCTCGGCGATCCAGGGCCACTTGTTGCTGGAGAAGGTCGCGGCCTTGATGGTCAGCCCCTCCCCCGCCGGGACGAGGAAGCCCGTGCCGGTGAGCGGCTCGGGGAAGGCGGACGCGGGCAGGGCCAGGGTCACCAGGGCCATGCTGGCGTACTCGACGCCGCGCAGGTCGCGGGAGGCGCCGGGCGCGTGCTCGGCGAGCAGGCGGGAGGCCTCGGGGGCGGGGCAGGCGAGCAGGACGCCGTCGCAGGCGATGTGCTCGTCGCCGTCCAGGTGGACCCGCCAGCCCTCGGGCAGGCGCTGGAGGGCGCGGACCCGCGTCCCCACGCGCAGGCCGTCGGCGTGGCGCTCGGCGAGCGCGCCGACGAGCCCGGCCACACCGCCGCGCAGGGAGGCGAACACCGGGCCCGGTTTCGTGGGCGCCGCGCCCCTGCCCCGCAGGCTGGTGTGCACGGCGCGCATCAGGGAGCGGTCCCGGCGGGCCATGGGCGCGATCTGCGGCAGCGTGGACTCCAGGGAGAGCCGGTCGGCCCGGCCCGCGTACACACCGCCCAGGAGGGGCTCGACGAGTCGGTCGACGACCTCCGTGCCCATGCGGGCCCCGACGTAGTCGGCGACGGACACGTCGCCGCGCACCGGGGTGCGCGGGAGCGCGAGGTCGAGTCCGGCGCGCAGGGTTCCGGCGCGGGAGAGCACCCCGCTGCGGGCGAGCGCGCGCAGGTCGCCGGGCACGCCCATGAGCTGGCCCCGGGGCAGGGGGCGCACCCGTCCGCGGCTGTAGACGGCGGCGGCGCCGGGCCCGGGGTGCACCACCCGGTCGTCCAGGCCCAGCTCGGAGAACAGGTCCAGCGCCTCGGGGCGTCGGGCGAGCACCGCCTCGGCGCCCGCGTCCACGGACACCCCCGCCACCGGTGAGGCGCGCAGCTTGCCCCCCGGGGTGTCGGAGGCCTCCACCACGGTGACGGTGGCGCCCAGACCACTGAGGCGGTGCGCGGCGGTGAGTCCGGAGACCCCGCCCCCGACCACGACGACGTGCGGTGCTTCAGGCATACCCCCAGCTTCCCAGATGACCTGGGTCACCGTGATCCGCCTTCCCCCGCGACACCCCGTGAGTTGTGTCGCGCCCGGGACCGGTCCGTCCGCTGTGTCCCGGAGGGGTCCGCGGACGCCGTGGGCGCCGCCGCCGCGCGCCGACGTTGCGCGGTCGTTACCACGGGTCCGAAACGGGCCGGTGGAGGGGTACGTCGAAGGGGGCATGGTTACCCCAACGTTCCCCCCGGCCCGGCGTGTCGCCGGGACCGTGCTCTCCGTGGGCCTGGCGGCCCTCCTGGCCACGTCCTGCTCCTCCCCCGCCGCCGACGGCGGGGCCGGGTCCGCCGGCGAGTCCGCGGCCCTCGCCCCCGAGGCCGCCGACCGGTCCGTCTCGGAGGACCAGGCGGGCGAACAGCAGTCCGCCGGGGAGGGCGGCGGCTCGGCCGTCGGCTCCGAGGTGGAGGTCGGCGACCGGCAGCTGGTCCACACCGCCGACCTGTCGGTACGGGTCGAGGACGTGTCCGAGGCGGTCGGGCGCGCCAAGGAGCTGACGCTCGACGCGGGCGGCTACGTCGCCTCGGAGACGGTGTCGACCCCCCGGGGCGGTTCCCCCGAGGGTTCGCTGACGCTGCGCATCCCCACCGACGGCTACGAGGGCGCGCTGGAGGAGCTGTCGGAGCTGGGCGACCGCTCCAGCCTGGACCGGTCGGTGCAGGACGTCACCGAGGAGGTGGCGGACGTGGAGAGCCGCATCGAGTCCTCCGAGGCCGCGCTGGAGACGCTGCGCGGCTACCTGGAGGAGGCCGAGGACGTCGACGACCTGCTGCGGGTGGAGGGCGAGATCCAGAGCCGCCAGGCGGAGCTGGAGGCCTTCCAGGCGCGGCTGGACGCGCTGCGCAACCAGACGACGTACTCGACGGTGCACCTGACCCTGGCGCCCCCGGAGACCTACCTGGAGGAGCCCTCGGACGACTCGATCGGCTTCCTCGGCGGCCTGGAGCGCGGCTGGCGCGCGCTGGTGACGTTCGGCCAGGGCGTGGCCGTGGTCGTGGGCTGGCTGCTGCCGTTCCTGGTGGTGGCCGCCGTGCTGGGCGCGGGGCCGCTGTGGTGGTACCGCTCGCGCCGGCGCGGGCGCGCGGCGGGCGGGGAGGAGGCCTCCTCCCCGGGCGCCGCGCGGACCGGTTCCGGGGACGGGGCCGCCGAGGACGGACCCGCTCCCGGAGACTCCCCGGTGGGCGCCGCCGCGCCCCGGGACACCGCGCAGGCCCGGGACACCGACGCGTCCCCCGGATCCGGCGAGAGGCCGCCCGGGGACGGGGAGTGAAGCAGCGCCGACGGCGCGCGAGGGCGGACCCGGGGCCTGTCCGCTGAACCCGCCCCGGCCCCCAGAGGTGGCCTGCGGCGGGTCGGCTCGTTTCTCGCCGACCCGCCGCAGGCGCCGCTGTGCCCGCTCCGATCCGGTTCACGCTCCTCGGGCGCCCGGACGGCGAAGGCGCCGCGCGCAGCGTCCGCCGGGGGCGGTGGCGGGCGGGCCGGGGCGAAGCGCGGGCCCCGGGGAGCACCGCCTAGGCGGAGGTCTCCTCGTGCACGAACTCGGTGAGCCTCTGGAGCATGTCCGGGTCGGTGGTGGGCAGCACGCCGTGGCCCAGGTTGAAGACGTGGCCGTCGGCGGCGCGGCCCCGGGACAGGATGTCGCGGGTGCGCTCGGCGACGACCTCCCAGGGCGCGAACAGGGTGGCCGGGTCCAGGTTGCCCTGGAGGGCGGTGCCGGGCTGGACGCGCTGGACCGCCTTGTCCAGCGGCACGCGCCAGTCCACGCCCACGACGTCGGCCCCGGCCTCGCTGAGCAGGCTGAGCAGTTCGCCGGTGCCCACACCGAAGTGGATGCGCGGCACCTCGTACTCGCCGAGCTGGCCGAAGATCCACGAGGTGTAGGGCAGCACCGAGGCGCGGTAGTCCTCGGCGCTCAGGGCGCCCACCCAGGAGTCGAAGAGCTGGACGGCGCTGGCGCCCGCCTCGATCTGGGTGCGCAGGAAGCCCAGGGCGATGGTGGACAGGCGGCGCATCAGCTCGTCCCACAGCTCGGGCTCGCCGTACATGAGCGCCTTGGTGTGCTCGTGGTTCTTGGAGGGGCCTCCCTCGATGAGGTAGGAGGCCAGGGTGAACGGGGCGCCCGCGAAGCCGATGAGGGGCTTGTCGCCCAGCTCGCCGACCAGCTGGCCCACGGCCTCGGTGATGTAGGGCAGGTCGTCGGGCTCGATCTCGCGCAGCCGCTTGATGCCGGTCGTGTCGCGGACCGGGTCGGCGACCACGGGGCCGACCCCGGGTCTGATGTCCAGGTCGATGCCGATGGCCTTGAGCGGAACGACGATGTCACTGAAGAAGATCGCGGCGTCGACGTCGTAGCGGCGCACCGGCTGCATCGTGATCTCGGTGATCATGTCGGGGCGCGCGCAGGCCTCAAGCATCGGCACGTCGGCGCGGACCCGTCGGTACTCGGGCAGGGAGCGCCCCGCCTGGCGCATGAACCACACCGGGGTGTGGGACACGGGAAGGCGCCGGCAGGCGCGGAGGAAAGGAGAATCTTGCAGCGTCACCCCTTGATCGTGCCATGCCCTCCCCGGTGCTCCCACTCGGATCGCCGAACCCGGGCACGCCCCTCCCGCGGGCCGGCGGAGGAGGGGGCGGGAGCGCGAACCGGCGCCGTCGGCGGCGGCCCGGTCCCAAGATCATCACAAAACGCCGACACGCCGGGCGAACTCCGACTCGCGGCCCGTGACTCGTGCCACGGTCTTTGACGTGCCCACCATCTCGCCTCCGGCGGGGAGGCGGAGCATGTCCACACGCCCCCCGCCGAGACGTGATCACCCCAGAATGAAGGCTGACGTTTCCACCATGCCCGATGTCGGTAGCGCCGAGGACGCACACGGGACGTTCCGGCGAGCGGTCGAGGCCCTGCGCTCGCCCCTCCTGCGACCCGAGATCACCGTCCGGGAGATCCCCGCCCCCCAGCGGCTGGCCCCCCACTCCGCCGCGGTCTCGGCCGAGGTGACCGTCCACGGTGAGGAGGTCGCCTGGGGCAGGCTCATCGTCCTGTACGACCCCGAGAACACCCGCGACTGGCCGGGCCCCTTCCGGGTGGTCTGCCAGGTCAACTCCGAACTGGAGTCGGAGATCGCGACCGACCCCCTGCTCGGACCGGTCGCCTGGAGCTGGCTGACCGACGCCCTGGACGCGTGCGGTGCCTCGCACCACACGCTGAGCGGCACGGTCACCCGCGCCACCACCGAGGGTTTCGGCACCAAGGCGGACCAGGGCGCCACCACCGAGGTGGAGATGCGCGCCTCCTGGACGCCGGAGTCCGACGACCTGTCCGGGCACGTCCAGGCGTGGTCGGCGCTGCTGGCCTCGGCCGCGGGCCTGCCGCCGCTGGACGTCACCGACATCACCGGGAAGCGCTCCCGGCCCTGACCGGCGGCCCCTGTCCCCCGGGGCTCCCGGCCGGTCCGGATCCGCGTCCGGTGGCGACAGCGCATACCGTAGTGGTGTGGCGAACGCGTTGAACTCCAAGACAGAACCCCGCGAACCAGGCAACGAGGACGACGCCGAGAGGGCCCCCCTTCTCCGGGAACCTCGCGAGGGCCTGCCCGAGGTCACCTCCGACGCCGACGCGCTGGCCGGTGTGGTCGCCGCGCTCTCATCCGGGACGGGCCCCGTCGCGGTGGACGCCGAACGCGCCTCCGGCTACCGGTACGGGCAGCGCGCCTACCTGGTCCAGCTGCGCCGCGAGGGGGCGGGGTCGGCCCTGATCGACCCCATCGCCTGCCCGGACCTGAGCGCGCTGAACGACGCCGTGGGCGACGCCGAGGTGGTGCTGCACGCCGCGCACCAGGACCTGCCCTGCCTGACCGAGGTCAACCTGCGCCCCCAGAGCCTGTTCGACACCGAACTGGCCGGGCGGCTGCTGGGCTACCAGAGGGTCGGGCTGGGGTTCATGGTGGAGCGGCTGCTCCACGTCCGGCTGGCCAAGGAGCACTCGGCCGTGGACTGGTCCCAGCGCCCGCTGCCGGAGGACTGGCTGCGGTACGCGGCGCTGGACGTGGAGATCCTCATCGACCTGCGGGACTCCCTGGAGGTCGAGCTGGAGGAGAGCGGGAAGCTGGGATGGGCGCGCGAGGAGTTCGCCGCGGTCCTGTCCGCGCCGCCCAAGGAGCCGCGCGCCGATCCCTGGCGGCGCACCTCGGGCATCCACCGGGTGCGCAACCAGCGCGCCCTGGCCGCCGTGCGCGAGCTCTGGTACGAGCGCGACCGCATCGCCCAGGAGCGGGACATCTCGCCCGGCCGGGTGCTGCCGGACGCGGCGATCGTGGAGGCGGCGACGAGCATGCCGCGCACCACGGCCGAGCTGGCCAAGATCCGGCAGTTCGGGATCAAGCTGGCGCGGCGCTACCTGACCACGTGGATCAAGGCGGTCAACCGGGCGCGGGACATGCCGCAGACGGAGCTGCCCCGGCCCAACGCCCCGGGTGACGGCCCGCCGCCGGTGAACCGGTGGGGGGACCGGGCGCCGGAGGCGGCGCGGCGGCTGGAGGCGGCCCGGGCCACGGTCACGGGGATCGCCGAGGACGTCGTCATGCCGACCGAGAACCTGCTGCTGCCGGACACGGTGCGCCGCCTGGCGTGGGCGCCGCCGCAGACGGTGGACCCCGACACGGTGGGTGCTTTCCTGCGCGAGCGGGGAGCCCGGGAGTGGCAGGTCGGACTGACCGCGGAACCCCTGGCCACAGCGTTGCGGACCGCCGATCAGGCGTAGCCTTTTACCCCCTTCCACCACAGCCAACCCGGGAGTGAGCGAACTCACCGTGCCCTCAGGGCGTTTGGTGCCTGTTCCGTAGCCCCGTGTCCGATTAAGTTATAGAAACGTGCCCTGGAGCTTCGGGGTACGCGTTGTCCAACGGGTGTTACGCCGCAGGCCGGAGGCCGCGGCGCGCGATCAGGGAAATGTGGTGATTGTGCTGTCGTTCTGGCGTGCGTTGCTGCGCGAAACCGGACTGAAGGGTGCGACCAGGACCCGGTCCGCCGATACCACCGTGCCCGCGCGCGCGGAGCAGCCCGTGGAACAGCCGACGGAACAGCCGACCGGGATCTCCGTGCCGAGCCCGGCGCCGGTGGGCGGCACGCCCACCGAGCCGCTGGCCCTGACGGGGGCTCGCGAGGAGAAGTCGCGGGTGGCCTCCGGGGTGGCCCAGGCCCCGGCCCCCACCGCCGGGATGCGGGCCGCCTCCCTGGAGCAGACGCTGCGGTCGCTGGTGGAGCGGCTGGGCACCGAGCACCCGGACACGATCACCGCGCGCAACAACCTGGCGACCAAGTACGCGCAGATGGGGCGCCGCCAGGTCGCGGTGCAGCAGTTCGAGCTGACCCTGGCCGAGGCGGTGGCGGTCTTCGGCGAGGAGCACCCGCGCACCGAGATCATCCGCGAGAACCTGGCCTGGGCCTACGAGGACGCCGGTCGTCCCGCGGACGCGGCGGGTCAGTGGGAGCTGCTGCTGCGCGAGCGCGAGCGCCAGTTCGGCTCGGCCGACGAGGACACCGTGGAGGCGCGCATGCGCCTGGCGGTCTGCTACCGGCGCAGCGGCCGCCTGGACGCGGCGGTGGTGCACTACGAGCGGGCCATCGAGGACGTGGCCTCGACCGAGCGCCGTGAGGAGCTGCGGCTGGGGCTGAGCGCGGCGCAGAGCATGTCCGGGCGCTACGAGGACGCGATCGGGCAGCTGCGGATGGTGCTGGCCGGGCGGCGGCGCCGCCTGGGCAAGGGACACCTGGACACCCTGACGGTGCACCACCGGCTGGGTCGCGCCTACACGCAGGCGGGGCGTCCCGACGACGCGGTGGAGGTGCTGCGCGACGCCTACCGGGTGGCGCTGAACTCCTCCGGCGACCCGGAGGTGCGGCGGCTGACGCTGCGGTTGCGCCGCGACCTGGCGGGCGCCTACAACGCCGCGGGCCGCTACCGCGAGGCCAACGCGCTGCTGTGAGCGCGGCGGGCCGGGTGTGCCGTGAGGGCTCTGCGAGGGGCCGGGGTCGCACGACCCCGGCCCCTCGGCGTGTTCAGGGGGTCTCGGCGGTGAGCAGCTGCCCGGCGGCGAGGTCGCGGTAGAGGGCGTCGGCGGCCAACAGCTCCTCGTGGGTGCCCACGGCGCGCACCCGCCCGGCGTCCATGACCACGATCCGGTCGGCGCTGGTGACCGTGGACAGCCGGTGCGCCACCACGATGACGTTGGTGTGGCGGGCGGCGGCCAGCATGACCTCCTTGAGGGCCCTCTCGTTGGCGGCGTCCAGCTGGGAGGTGGCCTCGTCCATCAGCAGCAGCCGGGGGCTCCGGAGCAGGGCGCGGGCGATGGCCACCCGCTGGCGCTCCCCTCCGGAGATCGTCACGCCCCGGTGGCCGATCGCGCTGTCCAGGCCGTCGGGCAGGCGGGAGACGAGTCCGCCCAGACGGGCGCGGAGCACGGTCCGGGCCAGCTCCTCCTCGGTGGCCTCCGGGGAGGCCATGAGCAGGTTCTCGCGCAGGGTGCCGTCCAGGACCGGGGCGTCCTGCTCGACGTAGCCGATCTGGGCGCGCAACGCCGCCAGCGGCCACTCGCGCACGTCGGTCCCGTCCAGGAGCACCTGCCCGGAGGTGGCGTCGTAGAACCGCTCCACCAGGGAGAACACGGTGGTCTTGCCCGCTCCTGAGGGGCCGACCAGGGCGGTCAGTCCCGCTCCGGACGCCTCGAAGCTCACCCCGCGGTGCACCGGCGGCAGGTCGGGGTGGTAGCGGAAGGCGACGTCGTCGAAGACGATCGAGGCGGGGCGGTCGGCGTCCGCGACGGGAGCGGCGCCGTCCCGGAGGTCCTCCTGGTCCAGGTCGGCGACCTCGTCCACGCGGCGCACCGCCGCCAGGCCGGTCTGGAGCTCGGTGGCCGAGCTGACCAGGCTGCTGATCGGCTCCATGAGGTAGAAGAGCAGGAGCAGGAAGGCGATGAGCGAGGAGACGGGCAGCTCCCCCGAGGCCACGCGTCCCCCGCCGACCGCGAGGATGGCCAGGAAGGCGACGTTGACCGCCAGTGAGGCGGTGGTGCCCGACATGGCCGTCCATCCGGCCACCGCCACGCCCCTGCGCCAGGACTCGGCCGCGGCGGCGTCCAGGCGGGCGGTCTCGGCCTCCTCCGCGGAGGAGGCCTTGACGGTGCGGAAGGCGCCGAAGATCCGCTCCAGGCGCGAGCCCATCTCGCCGAGCGCGGCCTGGGCCGCCTGGGTGGCGGTGCCGATCCGGGGCAGGATCACGCCCATGACCAGGCCGACCATGACGACCATCCCGGCGGCCAGCAGGAACAGGAGGCCGTCGAGCACGGCCATGACCACGATGCCGCCGACCAGCAGCACGGAGCTGGTGAAGACGTTGGTGATGCCGCTGGTGGCGACGGTGCGCAGCAGGGTGGTGTCCGCGGTCAGGCGGGCCACCAGGTCGCCGGGCTTGAGGCGGTCGACCTCGGCCACGCGCAGCCGGACCAGGCCGCCGACCAGGCCCCGGCGCACGCCGAGCACGACGCTCTGGCCGGTGCGCTCCAGCAGGAAGGCGCCCAGGGCGCCGATGACGGCGCCGCCGAGGATGACCGCGGTCAGGGCCAGGACCGGACCGAGGATGGACTCCCCCGCGCCGAGGGCGTCGATGACGTACTTGGCCAGGAGGGGCTGGGCCAGGCCGGTGGCACCGCCCAGGAAGGTGAGCGTCCCGCCCAGGACGAGCACGCGCCAGTGGGGGCGGGCGTGGTCCCACAGGCGGCGCAGGGGCGCCTTGGGCGCGGTGCTGAGCATCGCGGCGTGGTCGGTGTCGCGTATGCCCGGGTCTGACACGTCGGCTCCCGATGTCGCTTCGCAGCGTTTCGTCGTCGTTGACTGCGCTTCACTGTGTTCCGTGGTGGAACGCGCCCCCAGCCAACCGCGCGCCGGACGGCCGGCGCCACTGCCGAAAGTCGGGTTGCGCCCCTGATTCCGCCCCTGGCCGAAGTCAGGGGGTCCACTGCTCGCACAAGTTGTTACTGGCGAGTAGCATGGAGGCCAACGAGTCCATCCACCCTTGGAGAAGGAGGGCCCATCGTGCCGCGAACTGCCCGCGATGTCGTGTTTGTCGACGGGGTCCGCACCCCGTTCGGCAAGTCAGGCAAGGGCCTCTACGCCGAGACACGCGCCGACGACCTCGTCGTACGCGTGATCCGCGAACTGATGCGCCGCAACCCGGGGCTGCCCCCCGAGCGCGTCGACGAGGTCGCCATCGCCGCCACCACCCAGATCGGCGACCAGGGCCTGACGATCGGGCGCAGCGCCGCGATCCTCGCCGGACTGCCCCGCAGCGTCCCCGGCTACGCCATCGACCGCATGTGCGCCGGCGCGCTCACGGCCGTCACCACCTCCGGCGCGGGCATCGCCTTCGGCGCCTACGACGTGGTCATCGCGGGCGGCGTCGAGCACATGGGCCGCCACCCCATGGGCGAGGGCGTCGACCCCAACCCGCGCTTCCTCTCCGAGAAGCTCGTGGACCCGTCCGCGCTGGTGATGGGCAACACCGCCGAGAACCTGCACGACCGCTACCCCTCCATCACCAAGGAGCGGGCCGACGCCTACGCGGTGCGCAGCCAGGAGAAGGTCGCCAAGGCCTACGCCGACGGCCGGATCCAGCCCGACCTGGTCGAGGTCCTGGTCCGCTCCCTGGAGAAGGGCTACGGCCTGGCCACCCAGGACGAGCCGCCCCGGCCCGGCACCACCATGGAGTCGCTGGCCTCCCTCAAGACCCCCTTCCGCGCGCACGGCAACGTGACGCCCGGCAACGCCGCCGGCCTCAACGACGGCGCCACCGGCGCGATCCTGGCCGCCGAGGACGTGGCCGGGGAGCTGGGGCTGGACGCCAGGATGCGCCTGGTCGACTTCTCCTTCGCCGGTGTGGAGCCCGAGGTCATGGGCGTGGGCCCGGTCCCGGCCACCGAGAAGCTGTTCGCCCGCCAGGGCATCTCGATGGACGACATCGGCCTGATCGAGATCAACGAGGCCTTCGCCGTGCAGGTGCTGGCCTTCCTGGAGCACTTCGGCCTCGCCGACGACGACGCCCGCGTCAACCCCTGGGGCGGCGCCATCGCCCTCGGCCACCCGCTGGCCTCCTCGGGCGTGCGCCTGATGATGCAGCTCGCGCGCCACTTCGCCGAGCGCCCCGACGTCCGCTACGGCCTGACCACCATGTGCGTCGGCATGGGCATGGGCGGGACCGTCCTGTGGGAGAACACCAACTACGAGGGGGGCAAGTGAGCACCGCCATCGAGCAGGCCCGGGAACTGTTCAGCGACGAGGTCGTCACCAACGCGCTCTCCCGTGACGTCGAACTCCCCTACGGTGCGGGCACCGCGGTCCTGATCACCCTGGACAACGGACACGACCACACCAAGCCCAACACCTTCGGCCCCGGCGGCCTGCTCAGCCTGGACGCGGCGATCGAGGCCGCCAGGGCGCGCACCGACATCGTGGCCGTGGCCGTCACCGGCAAGCCGTTCATCTTCGCCGTGGGCGCGGACCTGACCGGCGTCCCGGCCATCCGGACCCGCGAGCAGGCGCACGCCATCGGCAAGCTGGGCCACGACGTGTTCCGCAAGCTCGGCGAGCTGGACGTGCCCACCTTCGCGCTGGTCAACGGCGCGGCCATGGGCGGCGGCGTCGAGGTGGCGCTGCACTGCACGTACCGCACCATCTCCTCGGGCGTCCCGGCGCTGTCGCTGCCGGAGGCCTTCCTGGGCCTGGTACCCGGCTGGGGCGGCACCTACCTGCTGCCGAACCTGATCGGCGCCGAGAAGGCCCTGAAGGTCATCGTCGACAACCCGCTCGCCCAGAACAAGGTGCTCAAGGGCAGGCAGGCCTTCGAGATGGGCATCGCCGACGCGATGTTCGAGCCCGCCGACTTCGTCGAGGAGTCGCTGCGCTGGGCCGCGAAGGTCGTCAAGGGCGACGTCGTGGTCGAGCGCCCCGAGGTCGACAGGGGCGAGGCCTGGGACAACGCGGTCAACATGGCCCGGTTCACCGTCGAGGGCAAGCTGCACGGCGCCGCCCCGGCACCTGCCCGCGCGGTCGAGCTGGTCGCCGAGGCCAGGACCCGCACGCGTGACGAGGGCTTCGCGGCCGAGGACGACGCCCTGGCCGACCTGATCATGAGCGACGAGCTCAAGGCGGGCCTGTACGCGTTCGACCTGGTGCAAAAGCGCGCCAAGCGCCCCGCGGGCGCCCCGGACAAGTCGCTGGCCCGCAAGGTCACCAAGGTCGGCGTCGTCGGCGCAGGCCTGATGGCCGGGCAGCTGGCGCTGCTGTTCGCCCGCCGCCTGGACGTGCCGGTCGTCATGACCGACCTGGACCAGGAGCGCCTGGACAAGGGCGTGGCCTACGTCCACGGCGAGGTCGACAAGCTCCTCAAGAAGGGCCGGGTCAACAGCGACAAGGCCAACCACCTCAAGTCCCTGGTCAGCGGTTCCCTGACCAAGGACGCCTTCTCCGACGCCGACTTCGTCATCGAGGCCGTGTTCGAGAAGATGGAGGTCAAGCAGCAGGTGTTCGCCGAGGTGGAGGCCGTGGTCTCCCCCGAGGCGATCCTGGCCACCAACACCTCCTCGCTGTCGATCACCGAGATGGCGTCCAAGCTCCGGCACCCCGAGCGGGTCGTGGGCTTCCACTTCTTCAACCCGGTCGCGGTCCTGCCGCTGCTGGAGGTCGTGCGCGGCGAGAAGACCGACGAGGCCGCCCTGGCCACGGCCTTCGCCACCGCCAAGAAGCTGAAGAAGACCGCGGTGCTGTGCAAGGACGCCCCGGCGTTCGTGGTCAACCGCCTGCTCACCCTGTTCATGGGCGAGGTCCTGAGCGCCGTCGGCGAGGGCACCGAGCCCGAGACGGCCGACCGCGCGGTGGCGCCCCTGGGCCTGCCGATGTCTCCGCTGCTGCTGCTCCAGCTGGTGGGGCCCGCGGTCGCGCTGCACGTGTCCGAGACCCTGCACGAGGCCTTCCCCGAGCGCTTCGCGGTCTCCGCCGAGCTGGCCGAGATCGTCAAGGCGGGCAAGACGGCGATCTTCGCCCCGGACTTCACCATCGACCCCGAGGTCCGCGAGTTCTTCACCGGCGGCGACAAGCCCTCCGAGGAGAGCGAGATCCTGGACCGTGCGCTGCGCGCGCTGGCCCGGGAGATCCGGATCATGCTGGACGAGGGCGTGGTGGCCGAGGCCGCCGACATCGACCTGTGCCTGATCACCGGCGCGGGCTGGCCGTTCCACACCGGCGGCATCACTCCCTACCTGGACAAGGTCGGGGTGTCGGAGGCCGTGAACGGCAAGCGGTTCCACGAGGGCGACCCGAAGGCGTTCTAGCGCCCGGGAGCCCCGCGGCGGGCCCGGCGTCCCGAAAGGGGATGCCGGGCCCGCCGTTTCGTGTCCGGTCCCGCCGCTTCGTGTTCCGCTCAGAAGTCCTGGGAGGACTCCTCCCCGGTCGCGCTCGGACTGGAGGAGCGGACGCGCCGGATGTGCAGCTGCCTGCTCAGCCGGATCGCCGGGCGGATCAGCAGTTCGACACTGCCGATGAGGAAGCACCAGGTACCCGCCGTGGTCCAGGCCTCGGAGAAGAACATGATGCTTCCGGCGATGAACCACAGGGCGATGAGGATGTCGTTGACGATGCTCGCGGTCTCGTAGCGGCGCCGGATGACGAGCTCGTCGCCTCCCACGTGCAGGACCAGGGCTCTGCTCGGATCTTGGGACATGTTCGGCCCTCCCTGCGGGGTCGTCGCGGCACCGTCTCCCCCTGCCCGAAGTCGGCGAACACGAAAAGTCACCACATAACGACTACTCACACATACCTATCAGTAACCCTGTGTAACGTCTGCCTCGTGGCAATATCCGCTGAACACCAGATCTACGCCGAGTTGTTCGCCGACGCGCCGGACACGGCCGTCGGCTTCCTACGCGGTCTCGGCGTGGACGTACCCGACTACGACCGCAGCGAGGTCACCTCGTGCGACCTCGGCCACGTCGACCCCGTCGAACGCCGTTCGGACGTCGCGATCATGCTGCGCGGCCCCGGTCCGGACGACCCCTTCGGCAATCTGATGGGCATCGTCGTGGAGGTCCAGCGCGACGAGAAGGAGCGCAAGCGCTTCACCTGGCCCGAGTACGTGGCCGCGCTGCGCTCACGGCACGGGTGCCCGGTCGTCCTGCTGACCATCTGCCCGAAGCAGTCCGTGGCGGACTGGTACGCCGAGCCGATCCACCTCGGCCATCCCGGTTTCGTCCTGCGCCCCCTGGTGGTGGGACCGTCCGGGATCCCGGTCATCACCGATCCCGGGGAGGTGGAGCGGCACCCGTCCCTGGGCGTGCTGTCCGCCGCCGCGCACGGCGGTCAGGACATGGACGTGCTGAAAGCCCTGCACACCGGCCTCGACGCGATCGACCAGGAAAAGGCCACGAAGTACATTGGATTCACGTTGAACCTGCTGGCGAAGACCGAAGGCCAGGCCGCCCTGGAGGAACTGATGATGACGGACACCTACGGGTACAGCAGCGCCTGGACCGAGGGCCTCAGGGCCGAAGGAGAGGCCAAGGCCATTCTCCGGTTCCTCTCCGCACGCGGTGTCGACGTACCCGAGGAGGCACGCGAGCGCATCAGCGCATGCCGCGACCACGAGGAGCTCGACACCTGGCTCGACCGAGCCGCCACCATCACCCACATCGACGAGCTCTTCGCCGAGTGATCCGAGAACCGTGACGGGCCCGGCGTCCCCGCGGACGCCGGGCCCGCCCCCTGCGCTCAGCGGCGCGCGGAGGCCCGCACCGCCCCCGCGGGGAGCATGCCGTGCTGCCGGTACCAGGCCCCCGTCGCGGACACGGTCTCGGCCACGGAGCGGAACCGCACCCCCAGGTCCCGCTCGGCCAGGCCGGAGGTGATGTTGCGGTCCTCGCCCTCGCGCAGGACGCGCACCCCGGCTCGGGTGGCGGTCGGCTCCCCTCCGCCCAGGCGGGCCTGGAGCTCCATCAGCGAGGCGGCGGCCACCGCCAGCCCGGCCGGGACCGCGCGGGGGGTGCGCGCGCCGGTCTCGGTGGCGACCGCGCCGACCAGGCCGGGCACCGAGCGCTTGGCGCCGGCCACCACGTAGCGGTCGTGCCCGCCCACGCGGGCGGCGGCCACACAGGCGAAGGCCACGTCCCGCGCGTCCACCACGTAGTTGGACAGCCGGGGCACCGCCTTGACCGCCCCCTTGGCCACGCCCAGGAAGAGCCGCCCGGCGGAGGTGGGCCCGGCGTCCCCGGGTCCCCACATCCACCCGGGCAGCACGACCGCGACCCGGGTGGACCTGGCGCGGCCGGAGCGGACCAGGTCCTCCACCGCCCGCTCGGCACGGACCTTGCTGGAGGGGTAGCACCGGGAGGCCGACAGGCCCACGAAGCGGTCCGGGGGCGGGGTGGACTCGTCGGCGGGGTTCTCGGGGCCGCGCAGGTCCAGGGTGTTGATGGAACTGGTGTGGACGAACACCGGCACCTCGGCGTCGGCGGCCTCGGTCAGGGCCAGCTCGGTGCCGCGCACGTTCACCCTGTCCAGGGGTTCGGTGAGGCTGGGGTCCTGGAAGTACTCGCGGAAGTAGGCGGCGGTGTGGAAGACCTCGTCGGCCCCGGGCAGCACGGACCGGTAGGAGTCGGGGTCGGTGATGTCCCCGGCGACCAGGCGCAGGCGGGGGTCGTCGGGCAGCAGGCGGCGGGCGCGGTCGGTGTCGCGGACCAGGGCGACGACCTCCTGGTCCAGGCTGAGCAGCAGGCGCACGATGTTGCTGCCGAGGAGGCCGGTCGCGCCGGTCACCACGGACCTGTTCCGCCCGGGGAGCGGTGTGGCGTGGGTGTCCACCATCGTTTCACATCCCAACTATAGAGTTCTATGATCATCTGGTGAGCAGAAGCATTTGAGGAGGGGGACCGAGCCATGGAGAACGCGCCCGGATGGGACACTCCCATGTGGCACACGACCGGTTTTCGACTGATCAAGCTGGGCGAACTGGTCCAGGCGACCACAGCGGCGATCTTCGGGCCCCAGCAGATCACCTCCCGGCAGTTCCACGTGCTCTCCGCGGCGGAGGCGATGTCCCACCCCTCGCAGAAGGAGCTGAGCCGGGTGCTGGGTGTGGACCCCAACGTGATGGTGGGGCTGATCGACGACCTGGAGGAGCAGGGGCTGGCCAGGCGCGAGCGCAACCCCAGGGACCGCAGGCGCTACATCGTGACGCCCACGGACAAGGCGAGGCTGCTGCTGGAGGAGGCCCGCCTGGCCGTGGCCCGGGCGGAGTCGGAGTTCTTCGCCACCCTGTCCGAGCACGAGGTGGCCCTCCTGCACGACCTGTCGGGCCGCCTGCTCACCGACCACCCCCGGGTGACCAAGTACGAGTGAGGGGCCGGTGCCGGGGGACCGCGGTCCCCCGGCACCGGCCCCCCGGTCACTCGGAGATGCCGAAGCGGGCGTGCAGGCGCTTCAGCGGCGCCGGGGCCCACCAGTTGGCCCTTCCGGCCAGCCGCATGAACACCGGCACCAGCACGCCGCGGATCAGCGTGGCGTCCACCAGGATCACCACCGCCATGCCGACCGCCAGCATCATCAGGTACAGCACGTCGGAGACGGCGTAGGTGGCGAAGGAGGCGGCCAGGATGACGGCCGCCGCCGTGACCAGGGGTCCGCTGCGCTGGAGCCCGGCCGCGACCGCGCGGGTGTTGTCCCCGGTCAGGTCGTACTCCTCCTTGATCCGGGACATCATGAACACCTCGTAGTCCATGGACAGCCCGAAGGCGATGCAGAACATCAGGATGGGGAAGGTCGTCTCCAGGGTGCCGTTGGCGGTGAAGCCCAGCAGCCCCGACAGGTTCCCCTCCTGGAAGATCCACACCATCACGCCGAACATCACCGCGAGGCTGAGCACGTTGAGCACGATCGCCTTGGCGGGCAGCAGGATGCTCCCGGTCATGAGGAACAGGATGACGAAGGTGATGGCGAGGATGAGGCCGAACACCAGCGGCACCTGTCCCAGCAGGGCCTCGCGGAAGTCGGTCAGGTCGGCCGGGTAGCCGCCGATCTGCACCTCGCCGGGCGCGGGCACGTCCCGGATCCGGTCGATGAGGTCCTCGACGTCCTCCAGGGCCTCGGCGCTGGGCACCACGGACAGCCACGTGGCCTCCGCCGAACCGAACCTGTCCTGCGCCGCGGGTTCGGGCCCGTCGGTCTGCTGTCCGCCGGTGAAGCGCCCGGTGAGCGCGTCCACCTGGTAGACGCCCTCCACCTGGGACAGGTCGGCGGCGTAGGCGCTGACGGCCTCGGCGCCGCCCTCCCGGCCCGGGACGTCCACCAGCACCTGGACGGCGTCCATCTCCTCCTGGACGAAGTTCGCGCCGATCTGGTCCTGCACGTCGCGGCTGGACACCCCCTGCGGCAGCACGCGCGCGTCGGGCAGGCCGAAGTTGAGCCCCGCCGCGGGCGCGGCCAGCAGCAGGACCACCGCGAGCGCGGGCAGGCCCCACAGCAGCGGGCGGCGCATCATCCGCAGCGCGGTGGAGTGCCACCAGCCGCTGTCGGGGTCGGGCTCGCGCTTGGGGCGCACCCGGTGCCCGACCTTGGCCAGTGCCGCGGGCAGGATGACCAGCGCGGCGAACACCGAGGTCAGCACGGTCCCCACGCCCGAGTAGGCGAAGGACTGCAGGAAGGGGAAGGGGAAGAGCATCAGGCACGACAGGGCCACCGCGACCGTCAGGCCGCTGAACAGGACGGTGCGCCCGGCCTTGGAGACGGCCAGGGAGACCGCCTCGGGGACCTGCCTGCCCCGGGCCAGCTCCTCGCGGAAGCGGTTGATGACGAACAGGCTGTAGTCCACGCCCAGGCCCACGCCCATGACCAGGGTGAGGTTGGCGGCGAAGGTGGACACGTCGGTGAAGTAGGTGACCCCGCGCAGCAGGGCGAGCGTGGTGACCACGGAGAACAGGCCCATGCCCAGGGTCAGCGCCGCCACCGAGATCCTGCGGTAGAGCAGGAACAGGAGCACGAACACCAGCGGGAAGATGATCGCCTCGGCGAGCAGGAAGTCGGCCTGCGCCTGCTCGGCCGCCTGGCGGAAGACCTCGTCGCCGCCGCCGACCTCCACCCGGATGACCTCGCCGTCGCGGGTGAAGTCCGGAGAGATCTCGCCGAGCGCGGTGCGGGCCTCGGTGACCGTGCCCTCCATGCGCACGGTGATCAGCGCCTGGGTGCCGTCCTCCGAGCGCATCGCCGGGCTCTGCCCGCGCCCCCAGTAGGAGGCGGTCTCGGCGACGCCCTCGCGCGAGGCCAGGTCCCGTTCCAGGGCGGTGGCGGCCTCGACGACCCCGGGGTCGTCCACGGTTCCCTGCTGGGCGGTGACCAGCAGGAGGAAGTGGTGCTTGCCGGTGCCGAAGCCCTCCTCCAACTGCTGCTCGACGCGCAGCGACTCCGATCCGGGGCTCTCGAAGCGGCTGAGCAGCAGCCGGTCCATGGTGCCCGCCGCCAGGGTCAGGGCGATCAGCAGCAGCGCGACGCAGGCCAGGATCACGCGGCCCGGACGGCGGGCCAGCCCGTCGCCGAGCCGGACCAGGAACGGGGGCCTGCCCGGTGGCGCCCCCTGCCTGCCGGGGGGTGAGGTGGTCGTCGGGGACGTGGCCATGGTGGTCTCGCCTTCCAGGGTCAGGAGGTGGGGGCGTGCCGCTCCATCCACGCGGCAGCCGTGTCGTACAGGAGTTCGGATCCGGCGTCGGCGGTGACGAAGTGTCCGGCGTCGGGCAGGGTGGTCTGGGTGACCTCGGGACTGGAGGTGAACAGCCCGGGGTAGCCCTCGACGCCCTGGCGCAGGACGTCGTGGGCGCCGAAGACCAGGTGGACCGGGACGTCGATCTCGTCGACCGCGTCCAGGTCGTAGAGGATGGCCATGGGTTCGGAGATCATGACGCCGCAGGGGTTGCGGCCCCAGTGCTCCTCGACCCGGGCCGCCACGGCGGGGTCGGCGCGGGCGCCGAGCCCGCCGTCGAGGAAGTCCTCCAGGGTGGGGTCGAAGTACACGTAGCCGGTGGGGTCGCCCGGTTCGGCGTGCTCCTCGCCGCCCTCCAGACAGGTCTGGTAGGCGGTCAGGAAGCGCCGGTTGGTGTCGTCGGTGATGCCGACGGCGGCCCATCCGGTGAGCAGCAGGCCGTCCACGCCGCCGAAGGAGACGGCGGCGGTCTCGGCGACCAGGGCGCCGCTGGAGTGGCCGCCCATGACCACCGTGTCGAAGGCGACGGGGTCGTCGCCGTCCACCCCGTACTCGCCCGCGCGCAGCTGCTCGACCACCTGGTGGGCGATGTCGGCGTGGGCGCCGCTGCAGCTGGCGAAGCCGTCGGGGATGTCGCTGGAGCCGTAGCCGAGCCGGTCGATGGTGACCGAGGCGTGTCCGCGCCCGGCCAGCTCGTGCACGTAGTTGCGGCCCTGCACGTCCAGGCGCCAGATCCACTCGCCGGTGTTGGTGCCGTGGACCAGCAGGGCCACGGCCGGGGCGTCGGCGGCCAGGACCTCGGCCGGGGCGGTCAGGTGGCCGCGCACGGTGTACTCCTCGCCGTCGGCGGAGCACCGGCCGCGGGAGCGGTTGACGTTGTCGACGGTGAACTCCACCGGGAGGTCCACCACGCCCTCGGGGAGGGCGGCGGGTTCGGCGGGTGCCGCGGCGGGGGCCGCCTCGGGTGCCGCCGCGGCCGGGGAGGCCGCGGCCCCGGGGAGGGGGCCGGGGTTCCCGAGGAGGGCCGCGGCGGCGGCCAGGAGGGCGGCCGCCGCGGCCGCGGCCCGTGCGGGAGTGCGGTTCATGGGTGCTCCTTGGCGTGCGCGTGTCACCGCTCCTCCAACCACGCGGCGAGTTCCCCGCGCAGTGCGGGCGCTCCGGGTTCGAGGACGAGGTAGTGGCCCGCGTCGGCGACGGTGACGGTCCGGGTGTCGGGCGCGCCGGTGAAGAGCGCGGCGTGCTCGGCCCCCTCGCCCACGCGGGTGTCGTGCTCGGCGAAGGCGAAGAGGACGGGGACGTCGACGCGGTCGAGGGTGCGCATGTCGGTGGACAGGCCCTCGACCTGGGTGCCCAGGTCGCCGCAGGGGGTGCGGTCCTGTGAGGCGGCGGCGAGCCCGGCGGCCGTGCTGGAGGGGTCGTGGAAGTGGGCCCGGGTGTAGGAGGTGGCGCCGACGTCGACGTAGGTGTACCCGGCCGGGTCGTCGTCGCCGGGGTCGGGCGGCCCCGCCCCGGCGCCGGCGGGCACGCCGCCCTGCATGCAGGAGGCCAGCCCGCCGAAGAAGCGCGCGTTGGCGCGGTCGGTGACGCCGGTGCCGCTCCAGGCCATGAGGACCAGGGCGTCGGGGGCCTCGGCGCCCTCGAAGGAGTAGGCGGTGATCTGGGCGATCTGGGCTCCGCTGTGGTGCCCGGCCAGCGTGACGCGGTCGAAGGCGGGCGCGCCGTCGGGCAGGGAGCCGTTGTCCTGGACGGTGTAGTCGCCCTCGCGCAGACGGGCGATGACCTGGGCGGCCATGTCGGCCTGGCTGCCCAGGCACATGGCCATGCCGTCGGGGCGGTCGCTGGCTCCGTAGCCGAGCCGGTCCAGGGTGAGGGAGGCCTGGCCCAGCAGGGCCATCTCCTCGCTGTGGTGGAGTCCGGGCTCGTCCAGGCGCCAGAACCACTCCCCCGCGGCCTGTCCGTGCTGGTAGAGGGTGACGGCGGGGCCGTCGCCCCCCAGCAGCTCGGCCGGGGCGGTCAGGTGCCCGCGCACGGTGTACTCCCGGCCGTCGCTGTTGCACGGCAGCCGGGAGCGGTTGTCGTTGGTGACGGTGAAGGAGACCGGCACGTCGACGATCCCCGCCTCGGCCATGCGCCGGGCGGTGTCCCCGGCGCGCTCCTCGGCGGTGGGCGCGGGCGCGGCGGCGGGCTCGGGCTCCCCGAGGGGGAGCAGCGTGAGCGCGAGGGCGGCGGCCACCGCGAGGGCCGCTCCGGCGATGACGGCCCTCCGTGTCCTCCGGGACCTCCGCTTCGCTTCGGTCCGGGTTCGGGCGCCCGGAGACTGAGACCCGTTCGAGGCACCGTCCCTAGTCCCCGACATGGGCCACCTCCTTGCGGTCGTCGGTGCCCTGGTCCCCGGCCGTGGCCGCGTCCTCGGGCGGCGGGGCGGTGGAGACGGGCACACGGGGGCGGGCGGGTTCGGCCGCGCTCTCACCGAGGACGGCGTCGAAGGCGCGGTGGAACCTCCTCAGGGGCGCGGGCGCCCACCAGGTGGCGCGCCCGGTCAGGCGCAGCACCGAGGGCACCAGCAGGCAGCGCACGACGGTGGCGTCCACGACCACGGCCAGGGCCACGCCCCAGCCGAGCATCATCGTGTTGGTCACGCGCGAGGCGCCGATGGCGAGCAGGACGACGGCCAGGGTGACGGCGGCCGCGGTGATGACGCCGCCGGTGCGCCGCAGTCCGAGTTCGACGGCGGTGCGGTGGTCGCCCACGCGGTCGTACTCCTCGCGCATCCTGGCCAGGAGGAAGACCCCGTAGTCCATGGACAGGCCGAAGGCGATGCAGAACATCAGCACCGGCAGCGCGGTGTCGATGAACCCGGTCGGGGTGAACCCGAGCGGGCCGCTGAGGTTGCCGTCCTGGAAGACCCAGACCACCGCGCCGAACATGGCGGTGAGGCTGAGCGCGTTGAAGAGCACCGACAGCAGGGGCAGGAGCACGCTGCCGGTGAGCAGGTAGACCAGGACGAGCATGCCGGCCACGACCGCGGCCAGGGCGAGGGGGATCTGCTCGGCGATGGCGCGCTGGGCGTCCACGACGGCGGCGGCCTGTCCGGAGACGGAGGTCTCCAGCGCGGTGTCCACCGCGCGGATGTCGCGCACCAGGTCCTGGCTCTGGGTGGAGATGGCCTCCATCTGCGGCTCGGGGACGACCTGGAGGTAGGCGAGGTCCTCGGACTCGCGCAGGGCGTCCACCGGGGTCCTGTCGCGGGTGCGGGCGCCGTCGGAGTGCACGCCGAGCGGCGAGCGGACCTCGTCGACGCCCGGCAGCGAGGACAGCGCCGAGGCGTAGTCGGCGAGCTGGTCGGTGTCGGTCTCCTCGGGCGGGCTGTGCACGAGCACGTCGACGGTGCCGGTGGCGGCGGCGTCGAAGTCCTCGCGGATGACCTCCATGACCTGCCGGGACTCGACCCCGGCGGGCAGCTGGCGGTCGTCGGCCATGCCGAACTCCACCCGCAGGAAGGGCAGCCCTGCCACGACCAGGACCAGGAGCGCGACGGCGGCGAAGACGGGCGCGCGGCCCATGACCACGCGGGTGAGCCGCCGCCAGCGGCGGTCGGCCGCCTCCTCCGGGGAGGAGGCCGCGGGTCCGCCCCGGCGCAGCAGGCGGCGCGGGTCCAGGGAGTTGACGCGCGGGCCGAGCAGGGTGAGCGCGGCCGGGAGCACCAGCAGGGAGGTCAGGGCGGCCAGCGCCACCACGGTCACGCCCGCGTAGGCGAAGGAGCGCAGGAAGTACAGGGGGAAGAGCAGCATCGCGGCCAGGGCCGCGGAGATGGCCAGCGCCGAGAAGACCACGGTGCGCCCGGCCGTGCGCACGGTGACGGCGGTGGCGGTGGCCGGGTCGGCCCCGTCCGCCAGCTCCGCGCGGAAGCGGCGCACCATGAGCAGGGCGTAGTCGATGGCCAGGCCCAGGCCCAGGGCGATGGTGAGGCTCTGGGCGAAGACCGACACGTCGGTGAACCCGGCGACCACCCACAGGACGGCGTTGGTGCCGATGATGGCGACCACCCCGACCAGCAGGGGCAGGACCGCCGAGGCGACGCTGCCGAAGACCCACACCAGGATGAGCAGGGTCAGGGGCAGCGCGATCATCTCCGAGCGCACCAGGTCCTCGGCGATGGTGGTCTCGATGTCGTTCAGGACGGCGGTCTGTCCGCCGACGCTGACGGTGAGGGGTCCGTGTTCGCCGCCGTAGCGCTCGGCCAGGTCGGCCGCGGCCCGTCCGGCCTCGGCCTCGGTGCCGCCGACGTGGGCGGCGATGAGGGCGCGGGTTCCGTCGTCGGACTTGAGGGCGTCGGAGCCGGTCTGCCAGTAGGAGGTGACGCCGGTGACGGCGTCCTCGTAGGCCAGTCCCTCGGCCAGTCCGAGCCCCTGGCGGGCGGCCTCGCGGTCGTCCACCCCGGCCTCGGACTCCACGAGCAGGATCAGGTTGGGCCTGCTGTCGGGGAAGTGCTCCTCCAGGATCCGGCCGGCCAGGGCCGACTCCGATCCGGGGTCCTCGGTGCCCTGCCCCGCGCGGAGGCGGTCGGCCACTCCGGAGCCGAGCACCGCCGCCCCGACCACCGCCAGCAGGGCCACGGCCAGGACCCACCAGGGCCTGCGCGTGGTCAGCCTGGTCAGTGCGTCGAGCATCGTGTCACCCCCGTTCTCTGCGAGCGCGCGGGGCCGGCGGTGGCCGCCGGAGTCCTCCGGCCGCCACCGCGCGTTCCCTCGCCGCCACAGTACAGTAAAAACATGCGACGATCATTCTCTCAAATAATAGGATTTACATATCGTTTACGTGAGGGACCGCTGCGCCCCGGGAAGTGACGCCGCGGCCACGAAGTCCTCGGGCCGCCAGGCGGGGTCGGACAGGTCGGCCACCGCCGCCACCACGGCGTCGGGGCGCACGTGGACGACCCACTCGCCCCGTACCGGTTCGGCGGGGCGGGCCGTGTCGTACCCGTCCCCGGCCGGGACCCCGGCGCCGGTCAGCAGCAGCACGTCCACGTCGTCGGGGACGGCCTCCCGCAGCCGCGCCGCCGCCCGCGAGACCCGCGGCGAGGAGCCGCCGACCAGCAGCGCGTGGCGCCCCGAGGCCAGGTAGGCGTGCAGGCTCCGGGCCCGGGTCCCGGCCAGCGGGACGAGTTCGGCGTCGCCGATGCGCGTGCCCGGCAGCGCCCCGCCCACCGCGTCGCGCGCCCGCCAGCCCGACGGCGGCGCGGTGACGGCCGGGCTGCGGCGCAGGTCCGGCGAGATCTGCGCCAGCTGTGGCACCAGGCGCCTCTCCAACAGCCCCGAGGCCGAGAGCACCCGCATGAGGGTGTCGCGCGTCATCCGGGCCAGCGGCGCGCGGGTCATCCAGGTGCGGGTCTGCTGGTCGGCGCTGCGCACCACCGCCTGGGCGGTGGGGCGGCGTTCGAGCGGGTAGCTGTCCAGCAGGGCCTCGGGGGCGCCGCGCAGGACGGCGGCCAGCTTCCAGCCCAGGTCGAAGCCGTCCTGGATGCCGGTGTTGAGCCCCTGCCCGCCCGCCGGGCTGTGCAGGTGGGCGGCGTCCCCGGCGATGAGCACGCGTCCCCGCCGGAACTCGCGCGCCACGCGGGCGTGCACCCGGAAGCGGCTGCGCCACCACACGCTCTCGATGCGCAGCCCCGCCGGACCGCGCTCGGCGAGCAGCCGGGCGAGCAGCGCGTCGTCGGGCGGGTCGGTCCGGCCGTCGGAGGCGATGTCGAAGAAGACCCGGTGCCCGCCGCCGGGCAGCGGCACGATCACCAGCACCCCGTCGGGCGTGAGGTGGTACTGGGCCTCCCGCTCGGGGACGGGACCGCTCACCACGCCGTCGCTGAGCAGGAAGGTCCGGTCGTAGGTGTCTCCCTCGAAGGCCACGCCCAGGGATTCGCGGACCGCGCTGCGGCTGCCGTCGGCGGCCACCACCCAGGGGACGGCGGCCTCCTCGCGCACGTCCGGGTCGTCGGCCGGACCGAGGACCACCCGCATCCCCGCGCCGGCGGGTTCCACCGAGTGGACGCGGGTGGACCACTCGACGGAGCCGCCCAGTTCGAGGAGGCGGTCGTGGAGCGCCTGCTCGGTGCCCGGCTGGGGCAGGCAGACCGGCCCGGGGAAGGCCGTGCCCTCCAGGCCGCCGAAGCGCACCCCGCCGATCCTCCTGCCGCCGGAGAAGTAGGAGGCCGACGCCAGGGGCAGGGACTGCTCCACCACCCTCTCGGCCACGCCGAGCCGGCGCAGGACCTCCAGGGCCCCGCTCCACAGGATGAGCGCCTTGGGCTCCTCCGCGACCCCCGCGCGGCGTTCGACCACGCGGCAGGACACGCCGCCCTGGAGCAGGGCGCAGGCGGCGGCGAGCCCGGTGGGGCCGGCGCCGACCACCAGCACGGGCGGGTGCTGACCCGGAACGGTCACCGGACACCCCCGGCCGCTCGCTCGGGCTTGGCCGCCCCGTCGAGAAGCTGGGTGATCTCGGCGATCGCCTGCTCGTTGTCGCGGTAGAGGACCGTGGCCATGCCCAGGCGGGCCGCGGGCTCCAGGTTGGACTCCAGGTCGTCCACGAACAGGCAGCGGTCGGGGGCCAGCCCGAGCCGCGCCAGGAGGCGGTCGTAGATCTCGGGGTCGGGCTTGCGCACGCCCTCGTGCGCGGAGTTGACCACCACCTCGAACAGCTCGTCGGCGGGGACCGTGGCCCGCCACAGCTCCTCCCACTCGATGACGTTGTTGGTGAGCAGCGCCAGGCGGTAGTCCCTGGCCCCCAGCCCGCGCAGGAAGTCGACGAACCCGGCGTTGCCGTTGCGCCCGGCGAACCAGACCTCGCCGAAGGTCCGGCCCTCGGGCAGCGTCCACCCTCCGGGGAGTTCGGCGCTGATCTGCGCGACCAGGTCGGCCTCGGTGATCGCCCCGACCTCCAGCAGCGCCATGGGCTCGGCGCCGTTGCGTGCCGCGGCGGCGCCCATCGCGGTGAGGATGGCGTCGGGCGTCAGGCCCGCGGTCCCGGCGAAGTGCTCCAGGGTCTCGATGAGCGGGTTGGTCAGTACGCCGCCGTAGTCGCACACGACGGCCTCGATGCGGTTCACGCCCACTGGGCCACCTCGATCCGGAAGGTACTGCCGGGGACTCCCTGCTGGAGGACGCGCACGTCCACGCCCGCGACCGGGCCGAACCGCTCGTCCGCGCGGAAGGGGGCCAGGTCGGCCTCCACCACGGAGGCCAGGTCGTTCTCGGAGAAGGAGGAGAAGGTGGCCTCCACCGAGACGGGGACGAGCGTGGCCGGGTCCAGACCGCTGGAGCGCGACACCGCGGCCACGGCCAGCTGCCGGGCGGCCTCGATGAGGAGGTTGCCGGGCAGGTGGTCCAGCGGGTGGTCGAACAGGTGCGGGTGGCTGTGGTCGGGGACCACGGTGGCCCGCCAGCCCTCGTCGCCGCGCTGCACCGGATCGGTGATGACGACGTTGCGCGGGTCGCGCCTGCCCACGACGGCGGGTGCGGCCGGGACCGCGCGGGGCGCGGGGCCCGCGCTCCAGTCCAGGGTCTTGCGTCCCTTGGCCCGCAGGAGCTGGTAGGTGGGCTTGGTGAGGAAGATGAGCGCTCCGGTGGCGACCGCGACCTCGGTGCCGTTGATGAAGACGTCACCGCGGAAGTCGTAGCCGCGCAGCTTCCCTGCCTGGTTGCGGTACAGGTCGGCGTGGGTGCGGACGAGTGCGCGGGCGGGCTCGGAGCCCTGGCGCAGACCCTCCAGGTCGCTGATGTGCAGCGACATGCGCTGCATGATGAACGCCCGGTCCATGGGGACGTTGAGGTGCCGGTGGGAGATGAGCACACCGGTCTGGCGGCAGGCCTCCAGGATCAGCGGCAGGTCGTAGGTGGGCGTCTCCAGCATGACGTGTCCGCGGGGCAGCTGGGCGGCGACGTCGAAGCTCTGCTCCCCGGTCTGCTGGGAGTCGGTGACGAACACCTCCGAGACGGCCTTGCGGTGCACGAGGCCCCTGGGGACGGTCGCGTCGTAGTCGAGTTCGCGGGGCGCGGAGGCCTCCGGGTCGAGCCCCGCGAGGGGGTCGTCGGCGGCACCCGCCGCGAGGGCGGTCCCCTGCGCGCTGGTCGTCGTGCGGTTCATCGCTTCCCTTTCGTTCGCTGTCCCCGGGGCGGAGGTCCCGCCGCCGGGGAACGGGGGTCGGCAACGGCAAAAAAGGGGTCCGAGTACCAGAAGCGAACGGGCCACGGCCACTTCCGTACAACCACCGAGTATCGGGACGGGCCCTGGAGAGGACCTGAAGAGAACCTGAAGACGAGTCATGAAAGAAGCTCATATTTTTCCGCGGATACCGCACCCACCTGCGGAAACGGGGGAATGATTAGTCTTCGACCATGATCATCTGCCTATTGTGACTATCGCCACACAAGATGGCCTGGGCTTTTGTCATCCCGCCCTCAGGCTGGGCAAGCACGCGGCGCGACGCCGGAGAGGAACTTATCCGCTACTTACCGCCATAACCTGCGTGTTTATGATCGTCTCGCTGAGTACGGCCCAGCCGTGCCCGGCGCCGCCGCGCAGGGCGCCCGCTCCGCACCGCACGGGAGAAACGTCCGGGACGGCCTGAGCGAAACGGCCGATAACCGGAGAAAGCAGGAGAAAAGCAACGCCAGAGAAAAACCGGCCGGAAAGACTCGGAAATGCACAGAACGCATCATCGAATCACCAGCACCGTGGCGGTCCTGGGCGAGCTCGCGGTCACTGACGGAAACCGCGTCCTCGAACTGGGAGCGCCCCGGCAGCGCGCCGTACTCGCCGCCCTGGCCATCAACGTCAACCAGTCCCTGACCACGCAGCGCATCATCGGCATGGTCTGGGGCGCGGCGCACCCCGCCTACGCCGCCAACCTGGTCCACAAGTACGTCTCCGGCCTGCGCCGGGCCCTGGCCGGCCTGTCCCCGCACCAGCGGGTCAGCATCGAGAGCGGCGGCGGGGGCTACCGCCTGGCCGCCAGACTCGACCAGGTGGACCTGTCCCTGTTCCACGCCCACGTCGACGCCGCGCGCGGCCTGCGCGAACGCGGTGAGCACGAGCGCGCGTCGGAGATGTTCGGAGAGGCCCTGCGCCTGTGGCGGGGCCCTCTCCTGGGTGAGCTGCCCGGTATCGCCTTCGACGACGAGCGCGACTTCATGGAGACCGTGCGCCTGGTGGTGCTGGAGGAGTACGCCACCCTGAGCATCGCGGTCGGCCGCCACAACGAGGTGGTGGGAGTCCTGCGCGAGACCCTGCGCGAACACCCCCTGGAGGAGAACCTGGCCAGGCTGCTGATCCTGGCCCTGTACCAGTCGGGCCGCACGGCCGAGGCGATCCGCGTGTACCAGCGCCTGTCCACGCGCATGCTGGGAGAGCTGAACATGCCGCCCCGCCCGGAGCTGAACGACATGTACAAGGCGATCCGGCGCCACGAGCCGATCCCGACCACACCCGCCTGACCCTCGGCCCACGCCCCGCCCCGCACCGCCGCCCCACCCGCACCACACGTACACGGAAGAACCCCCGCACCGGGCCCCGGCCCGTCCGGCGCGGGGCACACCGGCGGCCTTCTCGGCCCCGGCCCCTCCGACACGCACCCGACGCACCTTCCGGCCGCGGACGGTACGGTCACGACGCCGCCGACGGCGGGCGGCCCCGCCCGGAGGCCCTCCCGGCGGGGCCGTCCGCGGCGGGCGGTCACACCCCGGCGTGCACCCTTCTGTGCCCGTCGCGCTCCGCGGCGGGCGCGGGCTCGTCGGCCTCGCCGCCCTCGGAGATCCCGATCCGGTCGTGCAGCCAGCGCAGCGGCCGGGGCAGCCACCAGTTGGCACCGCCCAGCAGGCGCATCGTGGCGGGCACCATGACCGCGCGCACCAGGGTGGCGTCCACGAGCACCGCGATGGCCAGGCCGATGCCGATGACCTTCAGGAAGAGCAGGTCCGAGGTGCCCATGGCCAGGAGCACCACCATCAGCAGGACCGCCGCGCTGGTGATGATCTGACCGGTGTGCTGGAGGCCCGCCGCCACCGATCGGGTGTTGTCCCCGGTGCGCAGGTACTCCTCGCGCACCCGGCTGAGCAGGAACAGCTCGTAGTCCATCGCCAGACCGAACGACACGATGGTGATGAGCACCAGGTAGGTGGGGTCGATGGTGCCCACCGCCTCGAAGCCCAGCAGCCCGGAGAAGGCTCCCTCCTGGAAGCCCCAGATCACCACGCCCAGGGAGGAGCCCAGGGACAGGGCGCCCATGAGCACCGCCTTGACGGGCAGGACCACCGAACCGAAGGCGAGGAAGAGCAGGAGCAGGGTGGCCGCGGCGACGAAGCCCACGGTCATGGGCGCCGCGTCGACGATCGCCGCCACGTTGTCCTGCTGCATGGCGGCCACACCGCCGACCAGGGTCTCCCGCGCCCCCTCCGGAACGGGTTCGGCGCGCACGTCGCGCACCAGTCGGGCGACCTCCGGGGAGTCGGACTCGCCCTGGTAGGCGACCACGACGTGGGCGACGCCCTCGCCGGTGCGCTCCACCGTGGCGGCCACCGCCCCCTCCAGGTCCGCCAGGCGATCGGCGTAGCCCTCCAGGGCCCCGTCCGCGGCGCCGCCGACCACCGCGACGTCGAGTCTGCCCAGGCCGCCCGCCGGGAAGTCCTCGGAGAGCGCCTCGGTGGCGATCCGGCTCCCGGAGTCGGCGGGCAGATAGCGCTGGTCGGTGGAACCGAGTTCGGTGGAGGCCAGGCCGGAGCTGAAGACCAGCAGGACGCCGCCGACCGCGACCAGGGACACGGCGGGGCCGCGCATGACGGTGCGGGCCAGGCGCCACCAGGCCCCGGCCCCCTCGTGCACGGCGCCGGTGGCGGTGCGGCGGGGCAGCGGCAGCCGGAGGCGGTCGATCCGGCGCCCGACCACGGCCATCAGCGCGGGCAGGAAGACCAGCGCGGCCAGCAGGTCGAACACCACGACGGCGATACCGCCCCAGCCGATCGACTTGAGGATGGGCTGGGGGAAGAAGAGCAGGCCCGCGAAGGCGATGCCGACGGTGACGCCGGAGAAGGCCACGGTGCGCCCGGCGGTGTCGACGGTGCGGCTCACGGCGTCGGCGATGCCGCGGCCCCGGCGCAGTTCCTCGCGGAAGCGGCTGACCATGAACAGCCCGTAGTCGATCGCCAGCCCCAGGCCCAGGATGGTGGCGACGTTGATCGCGAACACCGACACGTCGGTGACGTGGGTCAGGGCGCGCAGGAGGGCGAGCGAGCCCAGGATGGCCAGGCCGCCGACGGCGAGCGGGACCAGGCCCGCGACGAGGCCGCCGAAGATCAGGACCAGGAGGAGCAGCAGGACCGGCAGGGTGATGAGCTCGGCGCGCACGACGTCGCTCTCGGCCTTCTCGGCCAGCTCGTGCTCGATCGCCACCGAGCCGCCCAGGTGGACCTCCAGGTTGCTGGAGGACAGGTACTCGGCCACCTCCTCGTACTGGTGGAGGCGGTCGGCGTGGGTCTCCCCGCTGAGGGTCACGGGGATGTAGGTGGCGTCCATGTCCTCGGCCACGAGCATGCCGCGCTCGGTCTCGCCCAGGTCCTCGTCGAGGTAGGTGTCGAAGTCCGCGACCGCGTCCTCGGGCATGTCGTCGGCGATGCGCTGGATCGCCGCGGCGAAGGTGGGGTTGTCCACCTGGATCTCGTCGCTGCGGTAGACCGCGACGACGTCGACCCCGTCGTGGCCCAGCTCCTCCTCCAGGACGCGCGTGGCACGCGCCGACTCCGCGCCGGGGTCCTCGAACCCGCTCTCGCTGACGTCGGAGAAGAGCCCGGATCCCCAGACCCCGGCGAAGACGGCGAAGAGCGCGGTGGCGACGAGGACCGTCCAGCGCCAGCGGTGGACCCCCAGCCCGAGCCGCCCGAAAAGCCCCGTGTGTGTCGGCATGCGCCGCCCCTTCAGGAAACAGACTTCATGTTCGTTAACGATGTTCACTAACGGCGTTCACTAAAGCGTGCAGGCGTTACGCTGTCAATATCGTCGACGAGGACCACGAGCACCTTGACCGGGTGCCTGAGACGGGGTGCACCGCAGCAGATGACGAAACCGCAGCTGGCCCGGGGGGCGAAAGGGCCGAGCCGCCGCGAGCGTGTGCGCGAGGCCACACTGGCGGAGATCAAGGGGATCGCCCGCCGGCACCTGGTCGAGCACGGGCCCGCCGGGGTGTCCCTGCGCGCCATCGCGCGGGAGATGGGGATGACCGCGCCGGGGCTGTACCGCTACGTCTCGGGGATCGACTCGCTGCTGGTACTGATCACCGCGGACATGTTCCAGGAGCTGGGCGACGCGGTGGCCGCCGCCGACGCGAGCGTGCCCGCCGAGGACACCGACCTGCGCATCCTCACCTCGCTGCGCGCCTTCCGGGCCTGGGCGGTCGGGCACCGGGCCGAGTTCGCCACCATGTTCGGCCCGCGCGTGCACCCGATCCCCAAGACGGACGTCGCACTCGCGGTGGAGCCCGGTCGGCGCTTCGGCGCGACCTTCTACACCCTCTTCGACCGGTTGCTGTCGGAGGAGCGCTTCGTGCTGCCCGACGGGGAGCACATCACCCCCGAACTGGCCCGTGAGCTGCGCGCCTTCGCCGACACCTGCGGCTTCTCCGCGCCGCACATCCCGGTGGAGGCGATCATGGTGCTCAGCACGTGCTGGGTGCGCCTGTACGGGGTCGTGTGCATGGAGGTGTTCGAGCACCTCGACTTCGTGATGCGCGACATGGAACCGCTCTTCGAGTCCGAGCTTCAGAACATGCTGACAGGCCTGGGGGTTCGCTACCAGCCGCCGGACAGTAGCGACTCTATTACCATGGGTACGCACGGTTAAGCCCCATACTGGAGTTCTGCGACTCTTGCCGGATTCTCCCCAGGCGGAGACGACCCACCCCGGCACGCTGCGGCACGATAGCGAGGACTGACCCCGTGGAGAACCCATCCGGCGGTGAGCGGCCCGGAGACGAGACCCCCAGACCCGAGCGGCCCGGTACCGGAGGCGCCCCGGGCGGCCCCGGCGCGGAGGAGCCCGGCGGCCCCGGACACGGCGCGGACGAGCGGGGGCCCGACCGCCCCGGACACGCGCCGGACCGGACCGGCCCCGACGGCCACCAGCCCTCGCGGTCCGCCCCGTACGCCCCCGCGGGCGCGGAGCAGACGCGGGGCCTCCCCGCTCCCCCGCGCCCCGAGGCGGCCCCGGGGATCCCGCCGCACCACCACGCTGCTCCCCCCGGCACCCCGTACGGCCGCCCCGTCCACCCGGGCGCCGGGTACGGCCCGCCCGCTCCGGGCCCCGCCCCCGCGCCGCACCCGTGGCCGGGCCACGGTGCCCGCCTACAGGCCCACCCCTTCGCCGCCGCGCCCGGCGCCCACCCCGGCTGGCAGCACCCCGCACAGCCCTGGCCGCAGCCGGGACGGCCCTCGCGCCGCGGCGGCGCGAGCGTCCTGCTCGGTTCGGCCGGGGCGGCCGTGGTCGCCCTCGTGGCGCTGGCCGCGAGCATCCTCATCGTCTCCACCACCCCCCAGGAGGAGCCCCTGCCCACCGGCACCGACCTGGCCGCCCACTACGACGACCGCCTCAGGGCGCGGCCCAACCGGGTGGAGGTCGACGTCGCCGACCACCCCCTCTACGACGCCGCCATGCCCGGGCAGGTCGACTGCGACGTCCCCGAACTGGACATGGGCTCGGACGAGTCCTGGGAGGGGTTCGCGACCGCCTCCGGGGACTGCCTGGACGCCCTGTGGGCGCCGGTGTTCGAGGACCTGGGCCTGTCCGTGGCGCCCCCGGAGTTCGCCGTCACCCGGACCTCGCCCGACTCCCCCGACTCCGGCGCCGAGGAGGGGTACACGCTCGCCTACTACGAGAGCGACCTGGGCCGCATCACCGTCGTGCTGCCCAACGTGCGCCACCTGGGCGCCCTGCTCCCCCCGGACCAGCGCGAGGAGGTCTGGCTCGCCCTGATGGGCCACGAGTACGGCCACCACGTGCAGTACGCCACCGGCATCCTGGACGTCGCGCACGGCATGACCTGGAAGGCCGAGGACGAGCAGGCCGAGCTGGAGGCGCTGCGCCGCACCGAACTCCAGGCCGAGTGCATGGCCGGGGTGGGCCTGCGCGGGATCACCGGCGCCGACGAGGAGGCGCTGCGGACGGCCAACGAGCACTTCAACGGCGGCGGCGACCTGGACACGCACGGCAGCGCCGGCAACCGGGCGTTCTGGCTGGAGCAGGGCTGGTCGCAGACGACCGTGGAGGGCTGCAACACCTACGGGGCCGAGACCGACCGGGTCGCCTAGGGCCTGCGTCGAAGCCGGTCAGAGCCGTTCGTTGATCGCGGTGACGCGAACGGCGGCTTCGTGTCGCACGGCGGGCCCGTCGCAGCGGGTGGCCGCACCGCGGTGGCGTTCGAGCCGGTCGGTGCCGCCCCCACGGCGTGGCACCGCTTGTGGGTCCGAGGGCCGGAGTCCGGTGGACGACCGTCCTCGGGCCCCTTCCCAGGCCGGTGCGCGTCCTGGTCGGCCCGCCCCCGGTCCTGGTCCACGCCGCCTGGGCCATCTTGCCAGAACCGCGATCTCCCTTGCCAGAACGTGGAGGTTCCGTTGGGATGGGCCGCACCCCGACAGAAGGAACCCCATGAGCGCCGACGAAGCGGCCACGTTCTGGGACGGCGTCCGCGCCTCCCGTCCGGCGACCGCCCCGCGGCCGTCCCGCGGCCGTCCTCGCACGGTCTCCCCCGCTCGGAGAACCCCGGGTTGGTCACCGCGGAGTCGCTTCGCTTCCTCGACGCGTGACCCGGCCCCGGGAGCGGGGCGAGGGGGCGGCACCGCTCGAACGGCCGAGGCGCGCCGCCCCTCGCGGGACGCTGCGGCGTTCGCGGAACAGCGGGGCAGGCGCGGGACCGGCCCAGGTCGCGGTCGAGTGTGCGGGGAAGGCCGACTGTCCGTGCCGCCCCGCACGGCCAGGCCGAACGGGGGCTCGGCCCCCGGGGACCGGTCAGCCGCCGACGACCCGGCGGTAGGCCTCCCAGCCGTGGAGCTTGACCCGCTCGCCCCGGTCCAGCTCCACGGCCTGGTCGGCCTCGGCGGTGTCGATGCGCAGCCAGTCCTCGTAGTCGCTGTGGGCCACCCCGCGCTCGTCCAGCACGGCCTCCAGAGGCACCAGCTCCGGGGCCGCCGCGCGCAGCGTCCCGGCGTCCTCCAGCAGGGCGCGCACGGTCGCGGCCGCGTCGGACTTGTTGGTGCCGATCACCCCGGTGGCGCCCCGCTTGATCCACCCGGCCACGTAGTCCCCCGTGACCACGCCGCCGTCGGCGTCCAGGACGCGTCCGCCCTCCTGGGGAACGGTGCGCCCCCGGGCGTCGAAGGGCACCCCGGGCAGCGGCACGCCCGCGTACCCCACCGAGCGCAGCACCATCCCGGCGGGCAGGTCGGTGGTCCGGCCGGTCCCGGTCAGGTTCCCCTCGGCGTCCAGCCGGGTGTCCTCCACGCGCACACCGCTCACGCGCCCCCCTTCCCGGCCGAGGACCTCCACGGGCCGGGTCCAAAAGTGCAGGCGCACGGTGCGCTCCCGCCCGAGGGGCTCGCGGGAGGCGTGTTCGGCCAGGAGCCGCAGGTTGGTGCGGGCGGCCCGGGCGACGTCGCGCAGCTCGGGCGCGCCGGTGCCCACGGCGGTGGGGTCGATGTCGACCTGTTCGGGGCGCACCACGACGTCGGCGCCGGGCAGCGCGAGCAGGTCGCGCAGCTCGGGCGCGGTGAACTTGGCCTGGAGGGGGCCGCGCCGCGACAGCAGGTGGACGGTGCGCACACGGCTGGCGGCGAGCACGTCCAGCACCGGCTGGGGGATGTCGGTGTGGCGGAGCTCGTCGGCGGACTTGGAGAGGATGCGCACCACGTCCAGGGCGACGTTGCCCGCCCCGACCACGACGGCCTCCTCGGCGTCGAGCACGAACCGCTCCAGGGCGGTGTCGGGGTGCCCGCAGTACCAGTTGACGAAGTCGGTGGCGGCGACGCTGCCGGGCAGGTCCTCCCCCGGCACGTCCATGCGGCGGTCGACGCTGGCGCCGGTCGCGTAGACCACGGCGTGGTGGGTGCGGGCCAGGTCGGCGCGGGTGAGGTCGCCGCCGAACTCGACCCCGCCGACGAAGCGCACGTCGGGGTGCTCCAGGACCCTGCGCAGCGCCCGGGCCACACCCTTGATCTTGGTGTGGTCGGGGGCCACCCCGTAGCGCACCAGCCCGTAGGGGGTGGGCAGGCGGTCCATGACGTCGACCCGGACGGGCACGCGCCGCTGCCGGGTCAGGGCGTCGGCGGCGTAGACGCCCGCCGGGCCGGAGCCGATCACGGCCACGCGGAGCGGTTCGGCGGTGCTGCGCTGCTCAGGTTCGGAGGAGCTCATGTGCCCATTCTGGCAGCCCGGGGGCGTTCCCGGGCTGCCTCGGGCGCGTGCGCTCAGGCGGTTTCGTCGGCCAGTTCGCCGGCGGGCTTGGCGCCGTCGGTGTGCCGGGAGACCGTCTCGGTGAGGCTGCGGGACAGCTCCTGGGGGGTCAGGCCCTGCTCTCGCAGGATGTCGTCGCGCTTGGCGTGGTCCAGGAACTCCTGCGCGATGCCGAACGTGCGCACCGGCACGTCGACGTCGTGGTCGCGCAGCAGGCGGGCCACGGCGTCGCCGACCGCGCCGGTGCGGCCGTTGTCCTCGATGACCGCGACGACGCTGTGCTCGGCGGCCTCGGCGACGAGGGCCTCGTCCAGCGGCTTGACCCACAGGGGGTCGACGACGGTGACGCCGAGGCCCTGGGCGGCCATCCGGTCGGCGACCTCGCAGGCGACCTGGGCCATGGTGCCCACACCCACGATGAGCAGGTCCTTGGAGTTGCCGCCGTCGGCGGCGCGGCGGAGCAGGTCCATGGAACCGATCCTGCCCACGGCGTCCACCTGCTCGGCGACCGCGCCCTTGGGGTAGCGCACGACGGTGGGGGCGTCCTCGACGGCGACGGCCTCGCGCACCAGGGTGCGCAGGCGCTCGGCGTCGCGGGGCGCGGCCAGGCGCAGGCCCGGGACCACCTGGAGGATGGACATGTCCCACATGCCGTTGTGGCTGGCGCCGTCGTTGCCGGTGATCCCGGCGCGGTCCAGGCAGAAGGTGACGCCCTGGCGGTGCAGGGCGGCGTCCATGAGCACCTGGTCGAAACAGCGGTTGAGGAAGGTGGCGTAGACGGCCACGACCGGGTGCAGGCCGTTCATGGCCATGCCGGTGGCCGAGGTGGCGGCGTGCTGCTCGGCGATGCCCACGTCGAAGGTGCGCTCGGGGTAGGCCTCGGCGAACTTGTTGAGGCCGGTGGGGTGGAGCATCGCGGCGGTGATGGCCACCACGTCGGGGCGCTCGGCTCCGATCTCCACCATGGTGTCGGCGAAGACCGAGGTCCACTTGACGGCCTTGGAGCCGGGCTTGGCCTGGCCGGTGGCCACGTCGAAGGGGCCCGGGGCGTGGAACTGGTCCTCGTCGTGGTTCTCGGCCGGGGCGTAGCCCTTGCCCTTCTGGGTGATGCAGTGGACGATCGCCGGGCCGCCGAAGTCGCGGGCGCGGCGCAGCGCCTTCTCCAGGGCCTGCTCGTCGTGTCCGTCGATGGGTCCGAGGTACTTCAGGCCCAGGTCCTCGAACATCATCTGCGGCTGGATGGCGTCCTTGAGGCCCTTCTTGATGCCGTGCAGCGCCTCGTAGAGGGGCTGGCCGACCACGGGCGTGCGGTTGAGGGTGGTCTTGGCCAGGTCCAGGGCCTGCTCGTAGCCGGGGGCCATGCGCAGCGAGGCGAGGTGGTCGGCCAGGCCGCCCATGGTGGGCGAGTAGGAGCGGCCGTTGTCGTTGACCACGATGACCAGGCGCCGGTCCCGGCGCTCGGCGATGTTGTTGAGCGCCTCCCAGGCCATGCCGCCGGTGAGGGCGCCGTCGCCGATGACGGCGACCACGGTGCGGTCCGTGCGGCCCCGCACCTCGTTGGCCTTGGCCATGCCGTCGGCGTAGGACAGCGCGGTGGAGGCGTGGGAGTTCTCGACGAAGTCGTGCTCGGACTCGGCGCGGGAGGGGTATCCGGACAGGCCGCCCTCGGACTTGAGGTTGGTGAAGTCGTGGCGGCCGGTGAGGATCTTGTGCGCGTAGGCCTGGTGCCCGGTGTCGAAGATGATGGGGTCCTTCGGGGAGTCGAAGACCCGGTGCAGCGCGATGGTCAGCTCGACGACGCCGAGGCTGGGGCCCAGGTGCCCGCCGGTCTGGGAGCAGGAGTCGACCAGGAAGTCCCGGATCTCCTGTGCCAGCGCAGGGAGCTGGTCGGCCGGAAGCCGCTTGAGCGCTTCCGGATTGTGTATCGACTCGAACAGTGCCACTGTCTCGTCAGTCCCCTCGTCCCGCGTGTCCGTTGAGTTTGCCGTCCCGGGCCCCTGACGTGGGCCGGGCTTGGCTACCGGCAGGTATACATACCCGAGTTTATGGGCGTACGTCCACGGGTCCTACCCAGCCCCGCGCGGCCGCGTCCCCCGGAGCGCCGCGGGGGCGGCCCCCGGCGTGGCCGGTCCCGGCGCCGGAGCGGTCCGGTTACCGGGTTTTCGCGTACATTACTCGGTCCCCGGAGCGGTATCGCCCCTGGTACCCGGAGCGGGGTCGTCCACGGGGCGGCGGTCTCGGGCCGGTCGGGGACGGCCCCGCGGTCGCGGGTCATCCCAGCGCGGCCCGGGCGAGCAGGCCCAGCGCGGAGACCGAGACCACCGCCAGCAGGGCCGCGCGCAGCCACCCGGCGTCGACGCGGCGGCGCAGCACGGTCCCGGCGAGGAAGCCCGCGACGACGAAGGGGATCGCGCAGGCCCCGACGGCGGCGGTCCGGGCGTCCATCTGGCCGCCCAGGGCGAGGGCGGCCAGGGAGACCGCGCCGCCGAGGAGGAAGAACGCGGCCAGGGTGGCGCGGACCCGGGCGGGCTCCTCGTACTGGTAGAGCAATGCCATGGGCGGGCCGCCGATCGAGGTGGCGGTGCCCGTGAGGCCGGACAGGGTCCCGGCCGCCACGAGCGAGACCGGGGTGATGCGCACCCGCAGGGACCAGGCCGAGAGGACGACGGCCGCCAGCACCATCGCCCCGACCGCGGCGGCGAGGGCGCGGGGCTCCAGGGCGGCCACCACCCACACGCCCAGGGCGGTCCCGGGCAGGCGCGCGGGCAGTCCCCAGGCGATGCCGCGCCAGTCCACGTGCCGCCACTCCTGGAGGAGCGTGAGCCCGGGCAGGACGATCACGGCGACCAGGAGCGCCCCCGGCACGAGGGTGGGGTCCAGGAAGGACAGGACGGGGGCGGCGACCAGCCCGAGGCCGAGGCCGACGGTGCTCTGCACCGCGGCCCCGACGACGAGGGCGGCCGCCGTGGCGAGGACGAACGCCGCCACGTCGGCGGGGCCGAGCAGGCCGTGGCCGCTGGGGGCGAGGAGTTCGGCGAGGGCGGAGGCGGCGCCGGGGGCCGCGGGGAGTTCTACGGGCACGGCGTGCGACGCTACATCCCCACCGTCCCGACCGGGTTCAGGAGATGGGGAGACGGGACGGCCGCTCGGGCTCGGAGCGCCGGACGCCGTCCACGTAGGCCAGTGCGCGCTCGGGGTGCAGGAACCACCCGATGAGGTCACCGGGTTCGCTGAAGGAGTTGGCGAAGCGGTCGGCCGTCTCCTGGTGGCACGCGGCGAGGCGGTACAGCTCCTCCAGGTGCGGCGGTGCGGTGAGCAGCACCCTGCTCCACGCGGTCACCTGGCTCGCCCGGCGCCAGTAGGCGGCGAACGCCGAGCGCATGAAGGCCTCGTCGAAGGGGCGCCCGCCGTGGTCGACGACGGCGCGGCGGTAGACCTCGGCGCCGAAGGAGGCCATGTTGGCCCCCTGCGCGGTGATGGGGTCGTTGGCGACCACGGAGTCGGCCATGCCCAGGACGAGGGCCCCGTTCGCCAGGCGGGCGACGGGTTCGCGCACCACCGGCGCGTAGCCGCCGCGCAGGGCCGCGCCCGGGTCGGCGAGGCGGGCGTGTGCCAGGCGCTCGTACTCCCAGGGGGCCTCGCGGCGCAGTACGTCCAGCAGGCCCAGGAGGACCTCCTCGCCGGAGGCGTCGCGGGGCAGCGGCCGGTCCAGGGGGCCGCCGGGCACCGCCTCGACCATGACGGCCTCGCAGACGCCGGCGAGGGAGTAGGTGGGCAGTGTGGTGACCTCCCCCGCGCCGGGGACGACGGTGCGGCTGAGGACGGGCCCGTCGGGGTGGGGGCCGGCTCCGGTCACGTAGGCCAGCGCCAGGGAGCGCTGCGGGGCCCGGAAGTGCGAGCGCCGGTCGTCGCGGGGGAAGACTCCGGCGAGTTCGCCGCGGCCGGAGGCCACGACGACGAGTTCGTGGTCGGAGGCGAGCCGTTCCAGGTCCCCGGCCAGGACGCGCCCGCGCAGGAGGGCGCCGCCGCGCCGGACGAACAGGTCCAGCCACGCGGACGTCTTGAGCCGCTGGTCGACCGACTGGGCGTGCTCGTCCAGCGCGCCGACCCAGGACAGCGCGGGGACGCCCGCCCCGGCGCGGTCGGCCACGCGGAACCCGACGCCGCGGACGGCGGGCGCGCGGTCGTCCCAGAAGGCGAGGCCGTGGCGGCGCTCGCGGCGCAGGGCGGGGCCGAAGAGGCACTGCGTGGACGTGACCCGCCCCGCGCGGACCTCCTCCGGCCCGGCCTCTGCTGCCAGGGTCACCTCGTAGCCCTCGCCCGACAGGCCGACGGCCAGCTGCAGTCCGGACTGTCCGGCTCCGACGACGAGGATCCTGCGCATGTCTCTCCCGGGGTGGTGCCCGCCCCGGGCGCCGCCGTGCGGTGCCGCGGGTGCGTGGTGGACCGGCCGCACGGCACGGCACACGCGCCCCGCGGCGCGGCCCGGTGGTCTTTCCCGCGAAGCTAGCAGCGCCTCCCCGGCCCCGTGCACCGGGTCCTTCGCCCCGCCCCGCACGGTCGCGGGGCGGGGCGGCGCAAGGGCCCGGCCCGGCGCCTGGGGCGCCGGGCCGGGTGGGAGCGGGCGGGGGACGGCGGGGAGTGGGCGCCGTCGGCCGCCCGGGGGGTGGACCGTGGACGCGCCGGTCAGGCGCCTCCCCTGGCGTGGGTCTTGCGGCCCCGGCGGGAGATGGAGTCCAGGATGACCGCGATCAGCAGGACGGCGGCGGTGATCATGAACCGGACCGAGGTGTCCATCTGCAGCAGCAGGAGGCCGGAGGTGATCGCGCCCAGGACCAGGCCGCCCAGCAGGGCGGAGTAGGCGTTGCCGCGCCCGCCGAAGAGGCTGGTGCCGCCGATGACCGCGGCGGCGATGGCCATCATCAGCTCCTCGCCGCCGCCGGTGGCCACGCTCGCCGCGAAGTTGCGCGAGGTCAGCATGATCCCGCCCAGAGCGGCCAGGGTGGAGGCGATCCCGAACACCGAGATGCGGATCATGTCCACGTTGATGCCGGCGCGGCGCGCCGCCTCGGCGTTGCCGCCGACGGCGTAGACCATGCGGCCGTAGCGGGTCTTGCGCAGGACCAGGTCGAGCACGACCACGAAGCCCACGAAGATCAGGAAGGCCAGCGGCACGCCCTTGTACTGGTTGAGCACCCACACGGCGACCAGGATCGGCACGAACAGCAGGGCCGCCCGGAAGAGGATCTCGGTCCAGGGCTTGTAGGGCAGGTTCGCCTGGCGCCTGCGCCGCTCCACCGCCGCCACCGAGACGACGTACAGGACGACGGCCAGGACGGCGAGCGCCCAGCCCACCACCGGGACGAAGAAGGTCTGCGTCAGCAGCGAGATCGGCCCGTTCGGGCTGGTGTTGATGGTGCCGTCGGCGCCCATCAGGTACAGGTGCAGGCCCTGCCAGCCCAGCAGGCCCGCGAGGGTGACCACGAAGGCCGGTACCCCGAGTTTGGCGAAGACGACGCCGTGGAGCAGGCCCACCAGGAGCCCGACGAGGAGGGCCGCGCCGATCGCGATCCACTCCGAGACGCCCTGTTTGACGGCCAGGACGCCCAGGACCGCGGCGGCGAGTCCGGCGACCGACCCGATGGACAGGTCGATCTCACCGAGCAGCAGGACCATGATCACGCCGGTGGTCATCAGTCCGATGGCGGCGATCTGCACGGTCAGGTTGGACAGGTTCTGCGGCGACAGGAACCGGTCGTTGGCCGACTGGAAGACGACGGCGATGAGGATCAGGCCGATGACCACGGGGATCGGGCCCAGTTCGCCGCCGCGCACGTTGCGGCGGAGGGCGTCGAGCCAGCCCTTGGGCGAGGCCGCCGTGGTCAGCAGGCGCGGGTCGCGCTTGGACTCGGCGGAGCCGCCCGCACCCTGGGCGGGTGCCTTGGAGACGGGGGTCTGCTGGGTCATCACTTGTCCTCCGTGGCCAGGGCCGAGGCGCCGGTGCGCTCGGAGCGGCGGCTGACCGGGTTGTCGGCGGCACCGGTGATGGCGGCCACGATCTCCTCGTAGCTGGTCTCCGCGACGGGGAAGTTCCCGGCGTTGCGGCCCAGGCGCAGGACCACGGCGCGGTCGGCCACCGCGCGCACGTCGGCCATGTTGTGGCTGATCAGCAGCACGCCCAGGCCCTGGTCGCGCAGGCGCTCGATGAGGTCGAGGACCTGGGCGGTCTGGGCGACGCCCAGGGCGGCGGTGGGCTCGTCGAGCATCACCACGCGCGGCTTGCCCAGCAGGGAGCGGGCGATGGCGATGATCTGGCGCTGGCCTCCGGAGAGGGCGGCGACCGGGACGCGCAGGCTGGGGATGCGCACGGACAGCGAGTCCAGCAGCTCCATGGCCCGGCTCTCCATCTCGACCTCGTCGAGGGTGCCGGGGAAGTGCAGTTTCTCGTTGCCCAGGAAGAGGTTGCCGACGATGTCCAGGTTGTCGCACAGGGCGAGGTCCTGGTAGATGGTGGCGATCCCCAGCCGCTGGGCGTCGGAGGGGGAGTTGATGCTGACCGGCTTGCCGTCCCAGGTGATGACACCGCCGCTGTCGGCGGGGTGGGCTCCGGAGATGACCTTGACCAGCGTGGACTTGCCGGCGCCGTTGTCACCGAGCAGGGCGACGACCTCGCCCTCGCCGACGTGGAAGTCGACGTCGCTCAGGGCCCGGACGGCACCGAAGGTCTTGGAGATCCCGGACAGTTCCAGGACTGGTGTGCTCATGCGTTCGCTTCTCTTCTCTCGCCCTGGCCCGGGACGGAGGGGGCGGCGGGGCGCCCGCCCTCCGTCCCGGGCCTGGAACGTCGCACCGGCTCTAGAGGGCTTCCTGGCAGAAGTCCGTGTCGGCGTAGTCGTCGGTGCAGATGTCCTCGACGCTGTAGATGCCGTCCGAGACGACCGTGTCGCCGACGTTCTCCTCGGTGACCGCGATCGGCTCCAGCAGGACGGCGGGGACGGTCTCGCCGCCTCCGTCCTCGACCTCGGTGAGCGTGTGCTCGCCCAGCTCGGGGTCCTCCCCGGTGGCCAGGGAGACGGCCATGGCGGCGGCGACCTCGGCCTCGGGCTGGATGGCCTTGTAGACGGTCATGTACTGCTCACCGGCGACGATGCGCTGGATACCCGCGAGCTCGGCGTCCTGTCCGGTCACCGGGGGCAGGTCCTCCACGCTCACGCCCGCGCTGCGCAGGGCGGAGATGACACCGGAGGCGATGCCGTCGTTGGCGGCGTAGACGCCGGTGATCTCGTCCAGGCCCAGGGAGGTGATGGCGCCCTCCATCTGGGCGTTGGCCTCGTCCGGCGACCACTCGGGGGTGTCGAACTCCTGGCCGACCTCGATCTGGTCCTCGAAGACCTCCATGGCCCCGGCCTTGAAGCTGGCGGCGTTGGGGTCGGTGGGCGAGCCGTGCATGACGACGATCGAGCCCTCGCCGGTGGTGCCCTCCTCCTCCAGGGCCTCCAGCAGCGACTCGGCCTGGACCTGGCCGACGCGGTGGTTGTCGAAGGAGACGTACATGTCCGCGCCGCCCTCGGCGAGGCGGTCGTAGGCGATCACGGGCACGCCCTGGGACTTGGCCTCGTTGACCGTTCCGGCCGCGGCGGCGGCGTCCACGGGGTCGAGGACGAGCACGTCCACACCGTCGGTCAGCATGGCCTGGGCCTGGGTCTGCTGCTCGCTCACGGACTGGTCCGCGTTGGCGTAGGAGATCTCGCAATTGGGGCAGAGCTCGGTGAGCGCCTCCTCGAAGAAGGGGCGGTCGAAGGCCTCGTAGCGGGCCGTGTGGAGGTCGGGAAGGAGCAGTCCGACGTGGAAGCCCTCCTCCACGGTGTGGGTCTCCTGCTCGGCCTCGCCGCCGGTGTTCGTGAGCGAGCCACAACCGGAGACGAAAAGGGCGAGAGCGGCTCCCGCGGCGGCGAAGCCAGCGGACGTGCGCCGCGGTGTGAAGCGTCGTGCGTTCAACGCTAGGTACCTCTCATGACGGGGGATGCGGACGGTGGAACTCGCGAGTGGTGGAGTGAAGTCAAACCCCGCCGCCACCTTGTCGTCAACTCCTGAACACATAACCGAAACATCACGGACCTTGCGTTCAGATCGTGAAGCAACGGAAAAGCCAGGCCAGAGCGGGGTTCTGGGCGTGTGAGCTCACGTGAAGGAGTTTCGGTTTTTACCGAACGCCGACGCGTTCCGGCACTGACCTCGGTCTTCGTCGCCCCGCCAGCCTACGTGCCGACCCCGCCCGGCGGACGGTCCACCCGCCGCCCGACCTGCCGCGGGCGTCCCCGGGGAGCACGCGCCCACCCGCCGCGGGCGCGCGGGGTAACCGCATGACGCCCTCGCGTCACCGGTGGTACAAGAAATGCGGTTCCGGACCGTTCAGTTCGCGTGCTGGGCCGCCATGCGCAGCGCGCCGTACAGGGAGGCGTCCCTGCCCAGCGCGCTCGGCAGCAGTTCGAGCCGCTCCAGGGCGCTGCTCAGCGAGCCCATCTCCATCGCCCGGCGCATCGGCTCCAGCAGCAGTTCCCCCGCCTCGGCCAGGTCCCCTCCCACGATGACCCGGTCCGGGTTGAACAGGTTGGCCACGATCGCGGTGCCCTGGCCCAGCGCGGTGCCCGCCTCGGCGATGATGCGGCGGCTGCCGGGGTCGCCCCCCACCGCCGCGGCCACCATGTCCGGGATCCGCGCGGGATCGGGGCCGCGGGCCACGTCGGTGTTCTGCGGCAGCATGTCCAGCAGGTAGCTCGCGCCGACGAAGGTCTCCAGGCAGCCCCGGTTGCCGCACCGGCACACGTGTCCGCGCGGGTCCAGCGCGATGTGCCCGATCTCCCCGGCCGTACCGCTCGCGCCGCGGAAGAGTTGGCCCGACATCATGATGCCCGCGCCCACGCCGTCGTTGATGACCACGTGGACCACGTGCTCGGCGCCCGTGCCCGCGCCCCGGTGCTGCTCGGCCAGGACCGCGAGGTTGGCGTCGTTCTCGGCCAGCACCTCCAGGCCCAGCCGTTCGGTCAGCGCCTTGGCCGGGCGGAAGCCCGCCCAGCGCGGCAGGCAGGAGAGGGCGCCGATCTCGCCGGTGCCCGGGTCGATCGGCCCCGGGATGGAGGCCACCACCGAGGACACGGTGCCCCGGTCGACCCGGGTGCGCAGCAGCACGGTCTCGGCCAGCCACGCGGCGCGGCGCACCCCGCGCTCGGCGTCGGAGGCCACGTCGTAGCCGATCTCCTCGCGGGCCAGCATGTTCCCGTCGCTGTCGCCCACGGCGACGCGGACGCTGTCGACGGTGAAGTCCACGGCCACGACCGCGCCGGGCTGGCGCATGAGGGTGATCGCCTTGGCCCGGCGGCCGTTGGAGGAGGTGTCGCGCACCGAGACCGTCCCGGCGGCGCGCAGGCCGCGGACGATGTTGGAGACGCTGGCCGCGGACAGGCCGGTGGCCCGGGCCAGCTCGGCCTGGGTGCGGGTGCCCTCACGGCGCAGCACGTCCACGACCCGCCGCTCGTTGGCCTGGCGCAGGGCGGACTGTGATCCCGGTGTCGCGGCGGCCTCGGTCACCAGGTGCCCCCCTGCTTTCGTGGCCGAGTTTCGGCGCTGTTGCGAGGAATGCTACAAGCAATGAACGCAAGCCGGAACTTCGCATCCGCCGCGTTAGGGTCCGAAGGTGAGCAGAGCACGCATCAGCACCGCCGAGTCCGGATGGGCCGACCTCCTGGCGGAGGCGGTTCCCCCGCGCGCACGGGCCGCGGGGCCGACGCGCGCCGTGGCGGTCGAGGGCCGCTCGGGCGCGGGCAAGAGCACGGTGGCCGACGCCCTGCGCGGGGCCCTGGTCCGCCGGGGCGAGGCCGCCTCCGTGCTGACCATGGAGGACCTCTATCCGGGGTGGCGGGGCCTGGCCGGGGGCTCGGAGCTGCTGCGCGAGTGGGTCCTGGGCCCGCTCGCGCGCGGGGAGCGGGCGGCCTGGCGGCGCTACGACTGGGAGCGGGGGGCGTTCGCGCGGGAGTGGACGGCGCCGCCCGGGGACGTGGCGGCGGGCGGGGTCCTCGTGGTGGAGGGGGGCGGCTCGGGCGCCGCCGCCGTGCGCGGCCTGCTGGACCTGCTGGTGTGGGTGGACGCGCCCGACGGCGAGCGCCTGCGACGGCTGGACGGCCGGTGGGACGCGGACGTCTACGCGCCGCACCGGGAGGTGTGGGCGGAGCAGGAGGAGGCCTTCCACCGGCGCGACCGCCCCCGGGACCACGCCGACGTGGTGGTCGACAACCCCGCCCGGTGACCGGTGGGGGCCCGCCCGCGCCGCCGGGCGGGTCAGCGCCGCCGGGCGGGTCAGCGCCCGCAGATCTCCCTGGCCCGGGCCAGGTCGCCCTGGATGCGGACGACGCCCGCCGTCAGCTGCGGCAGCTGCGCCGCCGCTCCGTTGAGTTCGTGGTAGCGCTGGTTGCGCCGGGCCACGCCGCCGGAGACCAACCGCACGGTCACCTCCAGGACGATCACCCCGAGCAGTCCGAGCACGCCCGCGAACATGAGCAGGCCGGCGACACCCCCCAGGTCGCTGCCCGACGCCATCCCGGTGATCAGGCCGGCGGGAATGCCGAGAACGGCGAACCGGCAGATCCGCAGGCCCAGGAGCAGCCGCTCCTGGATCCTCACCCCGCGGCTCAGGCCGGCGTGGTCGGTGCTGACCTTGTCGTGCCGGCCCTCCCAGTGCCGCCGCTGCTCGGCCAGCGTCCGCATGGTCGACAGGGCTCCGTAGACCACGGCCGCGTACCCGGCGTTGACGGGCGCCGGCGCGCCCTGGACGCGGCTCCAGAGGATCGACACCCACTCCCCCACGCCCGTGTCGCCGCCGTCACCGGGCGGCACCAGGCGCTCGGGGTGCAGCAGGAAGGCCAGGATGAGGGCCGCGCTCACGCTGACGCGCGCCGTGCGCCAGCCCTCCAGCTCGGAGGTGAGCTGCTGTTGGAAGGCGTTGGCGGCCCGCTCGGCCTCGTCGAGCTGCTCGGCGAGCCGCATCAGCTCGGCGGAGTCGGCGCCGTGGTGGGCGCCCATGATCCTGAGCACGCCCGGACGGGCCATCAGGAGCATCTCGTTGGCCTTGGGCGCACCGGTGAGCAGCGGGCGCGGGTCGTTGAACATCTCGCCCAGCTCGGCCACGGTGGCGCCCCGGCCGCGGAAGATCGGCGGCAGGTCGGGGCGCAGCTGCGAGACGAACGAGGCCAGCGCCAGGTTGGCGTCGTTGTTGACGTGTCCGCGGAACAGGGACCGGTCCAGCGTGGTGTCGCCGAGGTCGTTGACGAGCCAGGCGCCCAGGGCCGCCCGTTCGGCCGGGTCGCTGAAGACCTGGACGGCGGCGCTCCAGTTCTGCTGCATGGCCTCGGCCAGGGCGCCCGGGTCGGTGAACCGGATGCCGTGGAAGTGGTACGGGGGCACGCCCGACCGGTAGGGCGCCGGGGTGTGGGGACCGCTCGCCAGGCCCGCCTCGGACAGCGGGGGGTAGGGCGGCGGGGCGTGGGAGCCGCTCACCAGGCCCGCCGCGGGGGGCGTGAAGTACGGCGGCGGGGACGCCTGCGCGTCGGAGTGCGGGGGGTAGGGCGGCGGGGCCGTGGAGTACGGCGGCGCGGTCGGGGACGCCGGAGCGGCCGAGGCGGAGCCCTGGGCCATCTGCGTGTAGGCGCGGGTCGCGTCCACACGCGGGGGCTCCGCGGGGGCGACCCGGGTCGGGGCCACCGGGGCCGGGGGCGCCACGCGGGTGGGGTCGGTCAGCACGGGGGCGGACCGGGCGGGGTCCACCTCCACCCGGGTGCTCGGGTCTGGCGGGGGCAGGACCCGGGTGCCGCCGTCGCCGGACCGCGCCGGTCCGCCGTCGGCGGGGGCCGAGATCAGCCGGTTGAGCAGGGTGGTGGCGTCGGGGCGGCGGTCGGGGTCCTTGTCCAGGCAGGCGCGGACGATCCCGGCCAGCGGTTCGGTGAGGGGCCCGAGGTCGGGCTCGCCTCCCAGGATGCGGGCGATGCGGGAGGCCTGGGTCGGGCCGGGGAAGGCCTCGTGCCCGGTGGCGGCGTAGACCATCACCGAGCCCCAGGAGAAGATGTCCACCGCCGAGGTCAGCCGCATGCCCTCCAGCTGTTCGGGCGCCATGTACCCGATCGTGCCCACCACACCGCTGGCGGTGACCGAGGTGGTCTCGACCGCGCGGGCGATGCCGAAGTCGATCACCCGGGGCCCGTCCGCGGCCAGCATGATGTTGTCGGGTTTCAGGTCGCGGTGCACGACCCCCGCCGCGTGGATCGCGGCCAGCGCGGTCGCCGTGGAGACGGCCAGGCGGTGCAGTTCGACGCCGCTGCGCGGGCCGTCGGTGGCCACGGCGCGCTGGAGCGTGGGGCCGTCGATGAACTCCGTGGCGATCCACGGCTCGTCGGCGCCGGGGTCGGCGTCCAGGATCGCGGCGATGCAGAAGCCGCTCACCCGCCGGGCCTGCTCGACCTCGGTGCTGAACCGGCGGCGCATCTCCGGATCGCCCGCCCAGCTGGCGTGCAGGATCTTGACCGCGGCGCGGCTGCCGTCGGGGGCCTCTCCGAGGAACACCTCGCCGAAACCGCCGCGCCCCAGCGACCGCACCAGCCGGTAGTTCCCCACCGTGCGGCCGGGGGGTCGGCCGGTCCCGCCGCTACCCCCCTGGACGTGCTGGTCCTCCACCAGTCCACCCCGTATCCGTCGTCATCGCTTCCCCCGGCGAGCCCATGACGGGCCCGTGGGAACTATAGCCACGTTTCGGTCGGCCCGGACCCGGGGACATGGACGTGCACCGAAGTCCCGTTCCCTGCACCCCGAGGCCCTGCGGAGGCGAAACGCTCTCTCCCCGTGTCCGTCCGAATACCCGGATCCGTCACGGCCGGGCCGTCAGCGGGTCCGTCCCCGGGGGCGGTGGTCGCCGCGCTGGACGCGCTGGACGAGGTCGTCGGTGAGCGCGCCGTAGCCGGTGGCGGCCCACACGCTCTCCCGGGCGGGCACCTCGTAGTAGGGCACCGTCCTCCCCTCGTGCTCGGCGGGCAGGACGACGGGGCGCACCCGGTCGCGGACGGCTCCGGCGCAGTCGGCGCACAGGGGGACGCGGATGGTGCGCGTGCCGCCGAACTCCCGCCAGGGCGTGACCTTGGTGTTCGTGCCGTGCAGCGGGTTGGCGTAGCAGTGGCGGCGCCGGACGGCGGAGCGCGGCCCCCGGGCCGCGTTCTCCAGCGCGTCCTCGGCGATGTCGAGCAGCACGAGCACGCCCACGGCGTCGGGCAGGGTGGCCCCCTCGGCGGCCATCCGGTCGTGGACGCTCGCGGCGGCGGCACGGGCGTCCAGGGCGCGCTGGAGGCCCTGTCCCGACCTGGGGCCCGTCCCGTCCGCGTCCATGCGGCTCAGCCGCTCGCCCACCTCGATGAGGTCGCGCTCGCCCTGTTCGACCAGGGAGGCCAGCTGGGCGCGGTCGGCGTTGTCGAAGGCCGCGTGCTGGGTGATCGAGGCCGCCGCGCGCCTGCCCCGGCGCGCGGTGAGGCGGTTGCGCACGAGCAGTGCCAGCACGAGCGCGAGCAGGACCGCGACCGCGGCCCCGACCGCGAGCAGCGGGCCGGACCCCGCCTCCGGGTCCGCGTCCGACCCCGCGACGGCCTCCTGGCCGGTGCCCCCGCCCGAGCCCGTGATCTCGGGGTTGGCCTCCTCGTAGGCCTGCAGAGCCGCCTCGTAGGCCGCCCGGGGGTCGTCGGACAGCGCGGCCTCCACGGCCTCCTCCGCCTGTCTGAGCATGGAGCCGTCGAAGTCCGTCCCGTAGGAGGCGGCCAGGGCCCCGTGGTGCGCGGGGGCCGCCTCCTGGGCGCCGGGGCCGAAGTCCTGTCCGTGGTAGCCGGACACGTCGTCGTAGGCCAGGTAGTGCCCCTCGCCGCCGCCCCTGCGGTCGTGCACGACCGACACGAGCGTGGCCGCGTCCCCGTCCCACACGTCGCCGTCGGCCAGGGGCACCGCGATCACGTACAGCTCCAGGCCGGAGGACTCGATGGCCCCGGCGACGCGCTCCTGGTCCTCGGCCGGGAAGGCGGACTCGTAGGCGGGGTCGACGTAGACCGGGGACTCCTCCAGCGCGTCGGCGATGGCCTGGGTGCGGTTGCCCCGGTCCTGCGCGCCCAGGTCGTGTGCCAGGGCCCCGGGCGCGGGGGACAGCAGCAGCACGGCGCCGGCCGCGGCCAGCGCCCGCGCCGCGTGCCCGGCCGTCGGGGAATCAGCGGGCATGGATCTCCTCCAGAAGCCTCTCGGCCATGCGCGCGGGGGACGTGGCCCCGAAGCGGTGCCGGACCCACGCGCGTTCGTCCATCGACAGGTGGTCCCGCGGTACTCCCCCGCCGTCGCGCACGCGCAGCACGGCGGCCCCGCGCCGGTCGTCGGCCAGGTCGGCGCACGCCCGGCACACCGGGAAGAGCCCCCTCCGCCCGGCCAGGCCGGAGCGCTTGAACGCCGTGGCGGGGCCGTGCAGGGGATTGACCATACAGGGGGAGGTGTCCGCGGACCCGGGGTCCTCCAACGCGGCGTGCGCCCTGCGCGAGACGACCACCACGCCGACCAGGTCGAGGTCGTCGGGGTCGGCGTCCATGACCATCAGCGCCGCCTCGACCAGGGGCATCATCGGGCGCGGGAGCCGTTCGGAGCGGCCGGAGGAGAGCAGGGAGGCCAGCCTCGCGCGCTCGCGTTCGGCCGAGCGGCGCAGGGTGCGCGGGGAGGGCCGTCGCGCACCCGCGGTGCCGCGGTGCCGTATCAGGGCCGCCGGTCCCAGCACCGCGCCCAGCAGCACCAGGCCGACGAGGGGGCCCAGGAACAGCGCTCCGGCCCAGAAGTCCTCCCAGAAGCGCACCGTTCGCGGTTCGAGCACGGTCGTCGGGGCCTCCGGGGGCGGCGGGTCCCCCGCCTCCGGGTCGCGCGGCGCCTCCTCGATCGCGTCCAGGAGGAGGTCCAGCTCCTGCGCCGGGGTCGTGGCGCCGCCCTCGTCCAGTGCCCGGCCGAGGTCGTAGGAGCGGAGGTCGGTCCCGAAGGCGAGCACGGCCGTCTCGGGCTCGGCCTCGTGGTCATGGGTGATGACGGCGTAGACGCCGTCCTCGCCCAGGACGTGGTGCATGGCGTGCGCGAACAGGTGGGGGTCGCCGCCGCTCTCGTCCTCGTCGGCCATCGGGAGGACGACCGCGCGCACCGGGACGGAGGACCGCTCCGCGCGCTCGGCGGCGTCCGCGAGCCCCTCCCTCGGCATCGGGCTCAGGGGGTCCACGTGGAGGGAGCCGTCGCCGAGCCCGTCCAGCACCCGTTCCACGCGCACGGTGGAGGGCACGTGGGGCGGCTCGGACCGGATCTGTTCCACGGGGTCGGGGACCTCGTTCCCACCCGGGGGCACACTGTCCATGTAGTGCAGGGCGCCGGCCACACCTGCGGCGGGCAGGACCAGCCCGAACACCGCGGCGACGGCGACCGCGGCGACCGTGTCCCCTCCCCTGCGACGTGTCCACCACACGTGGGAGAGGGACAGGGTGAGCAGTGCGCCGGCCGCGATGCTGACCAGGAAACCCAGGTTGTTGGGCCCGACCGACGTGGCGGGGTCCAGGTCCTCCAGGAACTCCTCCCAGGCCGTGGGCTCCTGGTAGGCGTCCTGCTCGGAGGAGTACTCCTGCCGGAGGCGGTCGGCCGTGGCCTGCGCCTCCGGGTCGGCCAGGGCCAGCGCGAAGGCGTCGGCGACCTCCTCGAGGGGGGCGCCGTAGTACTCCAGGTCGGGTGCGTAGCGGACCGCGTCGGAGGCGGCGTCCACCGGGAGGGCGACGCCCGCGGCCCGGGCCCGGGGAACGCTGTCGGGCTGGAGGTGGACGTACAGCGCGTCCGCCCCGACCCGGTCGACCAGGGCGGGCAGCATGTCCCCGCCCCATGCGCCGCCCGTCCCGGAGAAGGGGCTCGCGACGACGTAGTACGGCACGTCCAGGGCGCCGAAGGAGTCGTGGAGCCCGGCCTCCAGCTCCCCGACGTCGTACCGGCCCGCGAGGGCGTCGTCCACGACCACGGCGGCGCCCTCGGGCTCCTGGGCCAGCAGGGCGGCGTAGTGCTCGGCCGGGGTCACCCTCTCCTCGTGGGGCCCGGTGCCGGGCTCGGGCTGGGCCGAGGCGGGGGACGCGCCGAGGACCGGCAGGAGGACCAGCAGCACCGGGAGGAGGACGGCCGGGAGACACCGGGAACGGGGGGTGGTGGGGCCGAGCATGCGGCGAGCATATCGGAGGTTTACGGACATCAGCCGGGGTGGGAGCCGTTCGGCGGCCCCGGAGGCGGGCGCCTGGGAGCGGTGCCGGGGCCCGTCAGCGCCTGCCCCGGCCCGGAACCCGGCCGCCGCTCCCGTCGGCCTCCGTACGCTCCGCACACGCTCTTTTGCGGAATGTCCTGATTTTGGAGTTTAGTCAGCTTCCCAGTGTTCCCTCTTGGGCCGCCCGCCCGCAGGCTGGAAAGCGGGGAGAACGCCTGGTGGTTCTACGCGCTCCGCGGCACGCGGACGGTGTCGACCTGAGGCCGCCCGCACGGCGTCGGATCCCCACGACAAGCTACGAAGGGAAACCCACAGCCATGCAGAAGAAGACCCTGCGCCGCATCGCGATCACGGCCGTCGCCGCACCCGCTCTGGCGTTCGGGGCTCCGGCCCTGGCGTCGGCGGACGCCTACTACGAGGTGGAGTCCAGCGGCGCCAACTCCCACGGCGCCTACAGCTACGAGCTCGAGGCCTTCGCCGGCGACGGCAAGTCCTGGTTCGAGGAGTCCTGGAGCTTCGCCGGCGACGACGGTGCCTATTCCTCCAGCACGGAGAGCGGCGCCGGCTAGGGTCGGCACGCCTGAGGACGGCTCCCGGTGCCGCACGGCGGCACCGGGAGTTCACATGTCCGGGCCGGAAGCGGGCGCGCCGGCGCCCGGGACGGTCCGCCCCGGACATGGCCCGGTCCCCGCACCGCCTCCGCGGCGGTACGGGGACCGGGTGTCTGGGCCGGGCCGGGGGCCCGGGGACGCGTCAGCCGGTGGGGGTCTCCCTGCCGGGCTCGACGAAGGCCTTGAAGCGCTTCATGTCGCCCTTGGCGCGGCTCTTGACCAGTCCGAGCTTGTCACCGAGCTGCTCGACCACGCCCTCGGGGACGGTCTTGAGCTGCAGGGTGATCCTGCTGCTGTTGTCGGACAGGCGGTGGAAGGTCACCACACCCGCGTGGGTCGTGCCGTCCGTGGTCTTCCAGGCGATCCGCTCCTCGGGGACCTGTTCGGTGACCACGGCCTCGAACTCCCTCTTCTGGCCGCCGACCTCGATGGTCCAGAGCATGTTCCCGTCACCGGTGCGGACGACTTTCTCGACCCCCTCCATGAAGGAGGGGAACTCCTCGAACCTCGTCCACTGGGCGTAGGCGGCGGTGACCGGGACGTCGACCTCCACCGTCTCGATGATCTCTGACATTGATCCGGTTCCTTCGCCGTAGCTTGCGTTCTTTCCCTACGGGTGCCGCTACCCGTCCCGGCGCAGGCAAACCGCGCTGGCTATACCTTTTCGTTACCTTCGGGGAGGGAGGAGCAGCGAACGCGAACGGGGCCGCCGCCGTCGCTCGGACGGTGGCGGCCCCGCGGAACCGCGTGCGGTGCCCGCGCGCGGGCTCAGCCGCGCACGGGTCCGCCTACTTGGCGATCAGCTGGCGCAGCACGTACTGCAGGATGCCGCCGTTGCGGTAGTAGTCGGCCTCACCCGGGGTGTCGATGCGCACCACGGCGTCGAACTCCACGCCGGTGTCGGTGCTGACCTTCACCGTGGCCGGGACGGTGCCCTCGTTCAGCGCGGTCACGCCGGTGATGGAGAAGGTCTCCTCACCGGTCAGGCCGAGCGAGTCGGCGGACTGGCCCTCCGGGAACTGCAGGGGCAGGACGCCCATGCCGATCAGGTTCGAGCGGTGGATGCGCTCGTAGGACTCGGTGATGACCGCGCGCACGCCCAGCAGGCTGGTGCCCTTGGCGGCCCAGTCGCGCGAGGAGCCGGAGCCGTACTCCTTGCCGCCCAGGACGACCAGCGGGATCCCCTGGTCGGCGTAGTTGCGCGCGGCGTCGTAGATGAACGACACCGGGCCGTCGGGCTGGGTGAAGTCGCGGGTGTAGCCGCCCTCGGTGCCCGGCGCGATCTGGTTGCGCAGGCGGATGTTGGCGAACGTGCCCCGGATCATCACCTCGTGGTTGCCGCGGCGCGAACCGTAGGAGTTGAAGTCGCGGCGCTCCACACCGTTGGCCTTGAGGTACTCGGCCGCCGGGGTGCCCGGCTTGATGGCGCCGGCCGGGGAGATGTGGTCGGTGGTGACCGAGTCGCCCAGCTTGGCCAGGACCCGGGCGCCGGTGATGTCGGTGACCGGGGCCGGGGTGGGCTCCATGCCCTCGAAGTAGGGGGGCTTGCGGACGTAGGTCGACTCGCCCTCCCACTCGAAGGTGTTGCCCGTCGGGGTGGGCAGGGAGCGCCAGCGCTCGTCACCGGCGAACACGTCCGCGTACGCGGACTCGTACATGTCCGAGGCGATCGCGGAGTCCATGACCTCCTGGATCTCCTCGGCGCTCGGCCAGATGTCGGCCAGGAAGACGGGCTCGCCGTCCTTGTCGATGCCCAGCGGCTCGGTGGTGATGTCCACGTCCAGCGAACCGGCCAGCGCGTAGGCGACCACCAGCGGCGGCGAGGCCAGGTAGTTCATCTTCACGTCCGGGTTGATCCGGCCCTCGAAGTTGCGGTTGCCGGACAGGACCGCGGTGACGGCCAGGTCGTTGTCCTGGACGGCCTTGGAGATCTCCTCCGGCAGCGGGCCGGAGTTGCCGATGCAGGTGGTGCAGCCGTAGCCGACCAGGTTGAAGCCCAGCTTGTCCAGGTACGGGGTCAGGCCGGAGCGCTCGTAGTAGTCGGTGACGACCTTGGAGCCCGGGGCCATGGAGGTCTTGACCCACGGCTTGCGGGTCAGGCCCCTCTCCACCGCCTTCTTGGCCAGCAGGGCGGCGCCCAGCATGACCGAGGGGTTGGAGGTGTTGGTGCAGGAGGTGATCGCGGCGATCACCACGGCGCCGTGGTCGATCTCGGTCTCGGTGCCGTCGGCCATGGTGACCTTGACGGCCTTGTGCGGACGTGCGCCGTTGGCGGTCTGGGCCGGGGCGTCGGAGGCCGGGAAGGACTCCTCGCCCGCCTCGTCGGCGTCGTCCTGGACGTAGTTGCGCACGTCGTGGCGCCAGGTGGTCTTGGCATCCGACAGCGCGATGCGGTCCTGCGGGCGCTTGGGGCCGGCGATGGACGGGACCACCTCGGACAGGTCGAGCTCGATGTACTCGGAGAACTCGGGCTCGCTGGCCGGGTCGTGCCAGAAGCCGTTGGCCTTGGCGTAGGCCTCGGTCAGGGCCACCTGCTGCTCGGAGCGGCCGGTCAGCTTCATGTACCGGATGGTCTCGTCGTCGATCGGGAAGATCGCGGCGGTGGAGCCGAACTCCGGGCTCATGTTGCCGATGGTGGCGCGGTTGGCCAGCGGCACGGAGGCCACGCCCTGGCCGTAGAACTCGACGAACTTGCCGACCACGCCGTGCTGGCGCAGCATCTCGGTGATGGTGAGCACCAGGTCGGTGGCGGTGGTGCCGGGCTGGAGCTCACCGCTCAGCTTGAAGCCGACCACGCGCGGGATGAGCATGGAGATCGGCTGGCCGAGCATGGCGGCCTCGGCCTCGATACCGCCCACGCCCCAGCCCAGGATGCCCAGGCCGTTCTGCATGGTGGTGTGCGAGTCGGTGCCGACGCAGGTGTCGGGGTAGGCCTGGCCGCCCCGGCTCATGGTGACGCGCGCCAGGTGCTCGATGTTGGCCTGGTGCACGATGCCGGTGCCGGGCGGGACGACCTTGAACTCGTCGAAGGCGGTCTGGCCCCAGCGCAGGAACTTGTAGCGCTCGTAGTTGCGCTCGTACTCGATCTCGACGTTGCGCTCGAAGGCGTCGGGGCGGCCGAAGAGGTCGACGACGACGGAGTGGTCGATCACCAGCTCGGCGGGGGCGAGCGGGTTGATCTTGTCCGGGTCGCCGCCCAGCTCGCGCACGGCCTCGCGCATGGTGGCGAGGTCGACGACGCAGGGAACGCCGGTGAAGTCCTGCATGATCACCCGCGCGGGGGTGAACTGGATCTCCTGGTTGGGCTGCGCCTTGGGGTCCCAGTTGCCCAGGGCCCGGATGTGGTCGGCGGTGACGTTCGCACCGTCCTCGGTGCGCAGGAGGTTCTCCAGCAGCACCTTCAGGCTGTAGGGAAGCCGCTTGGAGCCCTCAACGGCCTCCAAGCGGAAGATCTCGTACGACTCGTCGCCAACGCGCAACGTGTCACGGGCGCCGAAGCTGTTCGCGGACACGGTGTCTGCCTCCTGATCTCGCCACTTACGTTCCCAGCATCCTCCCCCATGGAGCGGACGCGGGACCTACTGAGGCCGCCCTGACCGGATACCGGGGGCGAAGGGCCGCGGGGGTGACCTCCGCCTGCCTCCCGGCCTCCGTCAGGCCCGCCGTGGCCTGCGGCGACACCATGCGCCACCGGCCGGGCGGCCCACTGGCCGCGGGCGCCCACGTTGTCCGGCCCGGGTGCGGTCAAGCGGTCAACTTCACACACCCGAACCGGGAGCGGGCCGAGGGGAACCCCGCTGTTATCTTGATGTCAAGGTATCTAACTTGTATCTCGATATCAAGTTATCGGGCGGCCGACACCGGCGTGCGACCGCCCCCTGACTAGTGCCTCCCGGGACTCCGCTCCGCTTCGCCCCGTGTCCGGACGCCCACAGGGCGGGAACCTTCGGCGCCCGCACCGGGTCGGCCCGTTCCTCGCAAACCCGCCTCCGGCACCCCCAGAACCCCGCGGGCGCCCGAACGTCCGGGGCCGCGGATCAGTCCAGCTGCGGCACGACCTGCGACGCCACCAGCTCCAGGTGGTCCAGGTCGGACATGTCCAGCATCTGGAGGTACATGCGCTCGGCCCCCGCCTCGGCGAAGCGGCCGATCCTGTCCACCAGCTCGTTCGGGGTGCCCGCCAGGCCGTTCTCCCTCAGCTCGGGCACCTCGCGGCCGATCCGCTCGGCCCGCCGGGCCACCTCCGCCTCGTCCTTGCCCGCGCACAGGACCTGCGCGGCCGAGTAGACCATCGGCGCCGTGCGGCCCGAGGCGCGCACGGCGGCTCGGGTCCGCTCGAAGGCGGCCGAGGTGTCCTCGACCGAGTTGAAGGGCACGTTGTACTCGTCGGCGTACTTGGCGGCCAGGCGCGGCGTGCGCTTGGGGCCGGTTCCGCCGATCAGCACCGGCGGACGCGGGCCCTGCTGCGGCTTGGGCAGCGCGGGGCCCTCCGCCAGGCGGTAGTGCTTGCCCTCGTAGCGGAAGGTCTCCCCCACCGGGGTCGACCACAGGCCGGTGATGATGTCCAGCTGCTCCTCGTAGCGGTCGAAGCGCTCACGGGCGGTGGCGGGGAAGGGGATCCCGTAGACCGCGTGCTCCTCCTCGAACCAGCCCGCGCCGAAGCCGAACTCCACCCGGCCGCCGCTCATGCGGTCGACCTGGGCGACGGAGATGGCCAGGGGCCCGGGGTAGCGGAAGGTCGCCGCGGTCATCAGCGTGCCCAGGCGGATACGGGAGGTGTCCCGGGCGAGCCCGGCGAGGGTGATCCAGGCGTCGGTGGGCCCGGGGAGGCCGCTGGTGTGATCCCCCATGTGCAAAAAGTGATCGGACCGGAACAGGGCGTCGAAACCCAGGTCCTCAACGGCCCTGGCGACGGCGAGCTGGTCCTCGTAGGTGGCCCCCTGTTGGGGCTCAAGGAAGATCCTCAGACGCATACGCCCCATTTTCTCCCACACCGGGGGCCATACCGAAACCGCCGCGCGGTTACCGTGGAAAAGGCGCGACCGCGCCCTCCCCGCCCGCCGAACCGAAACACGCGCCTCCCGCGATAGACCTCCACGTGAAGCTGCTCCGCCGCGCGCGCCGCCGCGCGCCCTCCTACGACCCGGACAGCGCCGACCCGGTGCTGCTGGCCGCCGTCGCCGCGGGCGAGACCCGTGCGCTGGAGTTCCTGCACCGCAGGCACGCCACCTGGCTGCGGGCACGTCTGCGCTACCGCTGCTCGGACCCCGACCAGCTCGACGCCGCCCTCCAGGAGACCTTCCTGGCCGTGTGGCGCAACGCGGGCTCCTTCACCCCCCGCCCCGGCGACACCGACGCCGGGGCCTGGCTGTGGACCATCGCGATCCGCCAGCTCATCTCCCAGCTGCGCAAACGCTCCAACCGCTGGATCGCCGACAGCGACACCGAACCCTACGAGACCATCGGCGACGCCTCCGCCGAGGACACCGTGCTGCTCAACATCGAGCACGGCCCGCTGGGCGCCGCCCTGCACTCCCTCTCGCCCGAACTGCGCTCGGCCATCCAGGCCACCGTGCTCGACGGACTCACCGTCCGGGAGGCCGCGCAGATCCTCCAGATCCCCGAGGGAACCGTCAAGACACGGGTCATGCGCGCCAAGGCGCGACTACGGGAGGCACTGACATGAGCTGGCACCTGACCCCTGCCCAAGCACACGAGTACGCCCACCACCGCGCCGACGACGTCACCGCCATGTCCGTGGAGGCTCACATCACCCACTGCGCCCCCTGCCGCGACCTGCTGCCCGCCGACGAGTCCTGGTTGGCCCGGAGCTGGGAGGACCTGCGCGACGTCGTGGACCGGCCCAGGCGCGGCCCGGTCGAGTCGCTGCTGTCCTCGCTGGGGCTGGGCGAGGGCACCGCCAAGCTGCTCGCCGCCACCCCCTCCCTGTACCGGGCCTGGCTGCTGGCCACGGTCGTGGTGCTGACGGCCGCCCTGCTGGTCGCGCACCACCTGCCGCGCGGGTCGCTGATGTTCGCCTTCACCGCTCCGGTGGTGCCCCTGGCGGGCGTGGCCCTGGCCTACGGGCGCGGTGTGGACCCGGCCCACTCCCTGACCTCGGTCACGCCGCTGGCGGGCCCGCGGCTGCTGTTCCTGAGGACCTGCGCGGTGCTGGTGCCCGCGCTGACCCTGTGCATGTCGGTGGCACTGCTGCTGCCCCACGCGCACACCCCGTGGAAGGCGGTGTTCTGGCTGCTGCCCGCGCTCACCCTGGTGGCCGGGTCCCTCGTGCTCAGCCGCTGGATGCACCTGGGCGCGGCCAGCACCGCGGTGGGGCTGCTGTGGCTGGTCGCCCTGGGCGTCCTGACCACCTCCGAGGACGCCACGCCGCTGTACCTGCTCGCGCCCCAGGCCCAGATGTGGTGGGGGACCGCGCTCGCCGCCCTGCTCGGCGCCCTCCTGCTGCGGGTGAGGACGGCGTGAGCGCGGCGACCACGCGGACCGCCGCCCCCGTCAGCGTCCGCGGACTGGTGCACCGCTACGGCACCCGGACCGCGCTGGCCGGGGTCGACCTGGACCTGGGCCCGGGCGTGACCGGGCTGCTGGGGCGCAACGGCGCGGGCAAGACCACCCTGCTGCGCTGCCTGGCCACCGACCTGGAGGCCGACGAGGGCGGGCTGCGCCTGCTCGGGTACGACCCCGCGCGGGCCGCCGAGCGCACCGAGATCCGCCGCCGCCTGGGCTACCTGCCGCAGAACCCCGAGTTCTACCCGTACTTCACCGCGTTCGGGCTGCTGGACTACATGGCGGTGCTCAAGGAGCTGGGCGGGCGCCGGGCCCGCCACGACGAGGTGCGCCGGGTCCTGGAGCGGGTGGGGCTCCACGACCGCCGCCACAGCCGGGTCCGCCGCCTGTCCGGCGGTATGCGCCAGCGGCTGGGCCTGGCCTCGGCCCTGCTCGGCGACCCCGACGTGCTGCTGCTGGACGAGCCGACCATCGGCCTGGACCCCGAACAGCGCATCCGGTTCCGCGCCCTGGTCTCGGAGCTGGCCGTGCACAGCACCGTGGTGCTGTCCACCCACCAGATCGAGGACGTGGCGGCCCTGTGCCAGCGCGTGGTGTGCCTGGACGCGGGCCGGGTGGTCTTCGACGGGACGCCCCGCGCGCTGGTGGACCGGGCCCGCGGGCACGTGTGGGAGCACGACGGCCACCCCGGGCGGGGGCACACCGCCTGGCGCCTGGCCGACGGGCGCTACCGGGTGCTCACCCCCGCCGACGGTGCCCCGCTCGGCCCCGCGGACGGCCTGGAGCCGGTCGAGCCCAACCTGGAGGACGCCTACCTGCTGCTCACCGGCGTGGAACAGGACGTCCGGTGAGCCCCGCCGGTCGCACGGTCGGCGCGGGACCCGCGCGGGGGGCGCCCACCCGGGAGGACGCCCCCCGGCGGGAGGCTCCCCCGCGGGGCGCCGCCGTGGCGGGCCGGAGACCCGCCCGGGCGCGCGCCGCCCGGCACACGGCCACGTTCGCCCGTCTGACCTGGTTCAACACGGTCCGCATGGCCCGCAACCCGTTCCTGCTCCCGAGCACCCTCGTGGGCCTGTACCTGCTGGTGACCCGCAACTGGGCGGGCGGGACGACCACCCTGGAGGGCTGGTACGCCAACGCCAACTCCGCCGCGACGGTCGTGGGAGCGGTGCTGTTCGCCACGGTCGCCTTCCCCGCCATGCGCGAGGCCCGCTACTCCCCGCACCTGGTCTCCCCGCTGGGCCGGACAGGACGGCTGCTGGCCCTGATGGCGGCGTCCGTCCTGCTCAGCGCGGGGATCGTCGCGCTGTGGGCCGGGGTGGACCACTGGCTGTCCCCTCCCCTGCTGGGCACGCTGAGCCCGCCCGCCTACCCGGCGCCCTTCCTGCTGGCGGCGGCGGGCCCGCTGTCGTCGATCGCCCTGGTGGCGTGGACGCGCTCCTACCTGCCGCTGGTCGTGGCCCTGCTGGCCCTGCCCGCCTACTGGCTGTACGGCGTCTCGACGGCGGGCAGCGGCATGTCGAACGCCGTGATACGGGTGGAGTCGGCGGCCCGCGCCGCCCTCAGCCTCTTCCACGTGCGCGCCCCCTCCGTCACGGACGTGGCCGCCGTCTACCTGGTCTACTCGGTGCTGGTCGTGGCCCTGCTGGTGTTCCTGGCCCTGGCCGCGCGGGGCCGCACGGCCCACCGGGCGGTCTGCCTGGGCGCGGTCGCCGTGCTGCTGGCCGCCACCGCGGGCGCCGTCGTCCACGGCCGCCTGGCCCAGCCGCTGCGCGCGCCCATCCCCGACAGCCGGGTCCACGGCGCGCAGGGGCCCTCCTGCCAGTCCAGGGAGGGCGTCACCTACTGCCCCCTGCCCGGCTTCGAGCCGTGGGTGGAGCGCTGGCACGGCGCCCTGGACCCGGCCATGGACCTGCTGCCCGAGGTCCCGCGGGAGCGCATGCCCGTGGTGTGGCAGGAGAGCTCCTCCTACCAGCGGGCGCTGGACGTCCCCCGGGACCGGGACGTGGTGGTCTACGCGTACGAGGGGGGCTGGGATCCCTACTGGCAGACCGAGATGGTGGGCGGCGCGGCCCGGGTCGTCCTGGGCGTGCCCGACTTCTACGACACCGGCTGCCGGGGCACCGGCCAGGCGCGCGTGCTGCTGGCGGCGTGGCTGGCCGCCAGTGTGGAGGGACTGTCCCGCTACGACCGGCTGGACGCCACCGCCACGAACCTGTACCCCTACCAGCCCTCGCCCGTGGACCTGGAGCTCTCCCTGGCCATGGCCGACATGGCCGAGGAACGGGTGGGCCGGGTCCTGGAACGCGACTGGGAGAGGCTGACCGACCCGCGGACGAGCAGCCGGGAGCTGGCGCGGCTGCTGGGCGCGTCCCTGCGGGAGACCTCCACCGAGCCCGCGGTGTCCCGGGACTGGGCGCGGCTGTACCCCGACCACGGCCACTACGCCTACGAGCCGGGCCCGGAGTGGCACGACCAGCCCGTGTGCGGCTGAGCCGCGTGCGCGGGGCGGGGCCGGCCCGCGCACGCGTCCGCCGGAGCGGGCCCCCACGAGCCGCGCACACGTCCGGTCGTAGGATGGGTGGCATGAAGAACCCGTACTGGCACGTCGTGCTCCCCCCTCTGTGCGCCTGACCGGGCGCACCCCCGCCTCTTCCTGAAGAGCCCAGCCCGAACGTCCCGGTGGCCGCCACCGGGCCGGCTGTCGTCGTGCGCCCGTTTCGCGACCACCCGCAACACGCGACGACGAAGGACTCCACGACCGTGTCAGAACACTCCCGCCCCGTGTCCGGCTCCCGGGCACCCGCGCCCCCCGCCACCGCCCTGGCCCGGGGCCCGCTGCCGATCCTGGCCGCGGCCGTGCTGTGGGGTACCACCGGTACCGCCGGCTCCTTCGCCCCGGCGAGCGCCCCGGCCGCCGCCATCGGCTCCGCCGGGCTGGTCCTGGGCGGCCTGCTGCTGTTCCTCACCGGGCGCGGCTCCCTGGCCCTGGTGCGCCGGGGCGACCGGGCCACCCGGCGGTCCCTCGCCCTGGGCGCCCTGGCCGTGGCCGGGTACCCGCTGGCCTTCTACCCCGCGGTGGCCCAGGCGGGCGTCGCGGTCGCCACGGTGATCACCCTGGGAAGCGCCCCGGTCTTCGCCGGACTCCTGGCCTGGCTGACCGGGCAGGCCAGGCCCACCGCGCGCTGGACCGCGGCGACCCTGGCCGCGGTGCTGGGCTGCGCCGTGCTCGTGCTGGGCTCGGAGCTGACCGGAGCACAGGCCGCGGCGGACCCCGCGGGGGTGCTCCTGGCCCTGCTCGCCGGGCTGTCCTACTCCGCCTACGCGCTCATCGCCGAGCGGCTGATCCAGCGCGGCCACTCCTCGGACGCCGTGATGGGCACGATGTTCGCGGGCGGCGGGATCGCCGTGCTGCCCGTGGTCCTGGCCACCGGAACGGCCTGGCTGGCCACGGTCGAGGGCGCCCTGGTGGCCCTGCACCTGGCGGTGTTCACCGTGTTCCTGGCCTACCGGCTGTTCGGGCGGGGGCTGCGCAACACCCCCGCCTCGGTGGCCACCACCCTGACCCTGGCCGAACCCGCCGTGGCCGCGCTGCTGGGCGTGGTGGTGGTCGGTGAGCGCCTGCCCGCCGTGTCGTGGGCGGGACTGGCCGTGCTCGCCCTGGGCCTGGCGGTCCTGCGGGCCCCCGCCAGACGGCCGGGGCGCAGGTAGCGGCACCGGCCCCTCCGCCGGGCCGGGCCCGGCGGAGGGGCCGGACCCACGGCGGGGATACCGCGCTCCCGCGGCGCGCGGTATCCCGGAGGACCTGCGGTCCGGTTCAGACGAGTGCGGCCGAGAGCGTGATCGTCGTGCCCGACAGGGCCTTGCTGACCGGGCAGCCGGCCTTGGCGTCCTGCGCCGCGGTGGCGAACGCGTCGCCGTCGATGCCGGGGACGGTGCCCTCGACGGTGAGGTGGATGCCGGTGACGCCCTCGCCGGGCTGGAACGTCACCTCGGCCGAGGTGACGAGCCTGGTGGGCGGGGTGCCCGCTTCCTCGAGGCCGTGCGACAGCGCCATGGAGAAGCAGCTGGAGTGGGCCGCGGCGATCAGCTCCTCCGGGCTGGTCCTGCCGTTCGCCTGTTCGGCGCGCGACGGCCACGACACCGGCTGGTCGCCGATGCCGGAGGAGTCGAAGGTGACGACGCCGCTGCCGTTGAGAAGGCCGCCTTCCCAGACGGCGTGTGCTGAGCGCTTGGTTGCCACGGTGGGTCCTTTTCTTTCGCGGTGCGTGGGAGAAAGCGGCGGGGAGGCCGGTGTTCCGCCCGGGCCGTGTGCGGCCCGGCGGTGGGGCTCGTGCTCCGCCTCCGCAGATTCTGCTCGGGTACCGACCGGCCGGCATCGGCTGAACGACCTATGCCGCCGGTCTGCCCGCCCCCGGCGGGGAACGTCGCGGGCGGCGGGTGCGCACCGGGTCGGAAGGCGGTGGGAAACCGCGCGCCCCGCGTGTTCACGGTCAGGGCAGGAGCTGCTGCTCCATGGCGAAGACAGCCACCCCGGCCCGGGTCCGCCGCCCGGTCTTGTCGTAGATGTGCCCGAGGTGATGGCCCACGGTGCGGCTCGATATGGACAGCTCCGCGCCTATCTGACGGTTGGTCAGGCCGCGGGCGGCCAGTCGCAGAACGTCGACCTCCCGCGCCGTGAGCCCGGCCGGGCGGTGGGGCCGGGGCGGCCGTGCGCCCGCCGCCCGGATCACGAGGTCGCAGGCGGTGCGGTCCAGGGTCCCGGAGTCCGCCTCGCGTATCAGGTGTCCGACGGCCTCGTCGACGGTGAGGGCGTCCCGGTGCGCCCGCGGCTCGGTCAGCGCGGCGAACACGTCGGCGGCGGCGAGGATGCGGGCCGCGGGAGGGGTGCGGGCCCCGGAGTCACCGCGGTGGTAGCCGCTGCCGTCGAGGCGCTCGTGGTGCGCGGCGGCGATCGGGGCCAGCGGAGCGAGTACGGGCACGCGCTCCAGCACCCGCTGGGTCCAGTACGTGTGCATCCTCACCCGCTCCATGTCAGCGGCGCCCAACGGGCCGGGCCGGTCCCAGACGTCGGCGGAGATCCCGGCCCGCCCCAGGTCGTGCAGCAGGGCCGCGCAACGCAGCCGGGTCACCTCGTCGGCGGTGAGGCCCCCCAGCCGGCCGGCGCCCTCCGCCAGCCGCGCGACGTGCTCGCTGTGTCCGACGAGCCACCTGCCCTTGAGGTCCACGAACCTGCCCAGGACCGCGCACAGGTCGGCGACCTCCTCGGCGGACACCGTGACGTAGGGCGGCGGCTCGGCGGCCACCGCGGAGGCGACGGCGTCGGGTTCACGGAGCGGGGCGAGCACCTTCTCGGCGTCGGCCGCGAACGCACGCGCGAGTTCGGGGTCGAGGTGGCCGCCGGCGCGTCCGACCACCTGGGAGACGGCGGCCGGCTCGCCGCCCCTCGCATGGGCCAGGACAGCCTGTTCGGCCACGTGGACGACGCGGGCGGCGTAGGAGAGGTGCTCGCCCGCGGTTCCGAGGGGGATACCCCGTCCGTCCCACCGCTCGTACACGTCGTTCAACGCCGCGAGCGTCCGCGGCAGCACGCCCAGACCCGAACCGAGCGTCCGGCTGGCCTCGCAGCCGTTGCGCATGGCCTCCACCCCGACCGTGGGCAGCACCTCGGTCAGCGTGTCCGTCAGCCGCCGGGCCCCCTCGCGCGTCCAGCCCCCGAGCCGGAGCAGCTGCTCGGCCAGCGGCACGTCGTCCCCCGGATCGAGGTGCTTCAGCGCGCTCTGGAACGCCACCTCGTCGCCGAAGACCTCCGCCAGCTCGGGAGCGAACGACGTGCAGCCGACCGAGCGCAGCAGTGCCGTCTCATAGACCGCCCGGCAGGTCTCCCGGTCGTCTGCGAGGACGTCGCGGGCGAACACCGTCGCGACGACACAGGTGCGCAGCCCCTTCTCGAAGGTCATGCCCGCGGCCAGGTCGGTCGTCAGGGACAGGGCTGCCAGTACTTCGGCCAAGCGAACCTCTTTCACCGCCCCAGGGTAATTCGCCCCTCCCCGTGCCCCGGACGTGTCCGCAGGGCTCCTCACGCACGGGACGCGTACCGACGGCCGGGGCGCGAGGAGGGCGGGCGGGCCGGCGGCATAGGTCGATCAGCCGATGTCCGGCGGCCGGTTCGCGGGGAGGATCTGCGAGGGCGGGCACGGGATCGGCCGCAGTGCGCGGAGCCGCGTTCCGCGCCCCTTGCCCCGGCGGCGAACCGCCCGGGCGCGTCAGCCGCCCATCGACACAGCACGGAGGTTGCACATGACCACGCACCAGCACGACGAACAGGCCGCCGCGGGGAGCGCGGTGGTGGAGGCGTTGTACGGCTCACTCGCCCAGGGGGACGTGACCGCGCTGCTCGCGGGACTCGACGAGCGGATCGAATGGGTCGTCCCGCCGGGCCTGCACTACGGAGGCACCTACCGGGGACCCGAGGAGGTACTGGAGAACGTGTTCTCCCGCTTCGTCACCGAGTGGCAGGACTTCACCGTCACCCCCGCGGAGATCATGGACGCCGGGGACCGCGTCGTCGCACTCGGCCACTACAGCGGCAGGAACCTGGCGACCGGCAAGCCGATGCGGACGCGTTTCGTGCACGTGTGGCGGCTGCGGGACGGAGTCCCCGTGCACTTCGAGACCGTCCTCGACACCCACACCATGGTCGCCGCGATGTGAACCGGCCCCCTGCGGCCGGGCGGGGCCGCGGAAGGCCCCGTACCGCACACGCGGCGCCCCACCCGCGGGTCTGCGACACCGGGCGGCCCCCTCGGGGGCGGTCCGGTCGAACCCTCCGGGCTCCGGCCCGTCCCCGAACCGAAGGACACAGCACATGACCTTGTTCGAGCACGACTTCGTCGCGGCGGGCTCCGCCGAACCGCCCGGCGACGACACGGGGCGCATGCTCCAGATGATGACCGGGTACTGGGTGACCCAGGTGGTACGGACCGCGGCCGAGTTGCGCGTCGCCGACCACCTGCACGCCGACGGCGCCACGCCCGCGGAGGTGGCCGCGGCGGAGTCGCTGGACCCGGACTCGACCTTCCGGTTCCTGCGGGCGTGCGCCTCCCTCGGGCTCGCCGCGTCGACGGACGGGACACGGTTCGTGAGCACGCCCCTGCTGGACACCCTGCGCACCGACGCCCCGGGTTCCCTGCGCTCCCTGGCGCTGTGGGGCGGGGCCGAGTCCCACTGGCTGCCCTGGGGACGGCTGTCGGACGCGGTCCGCACCGGCACCACCCAGGCGGAGGCCGCCCTCGGCGCCCCCTTCTTCGACTGGCTCGCCACCATCCCGGGGGAGGCCGGAGTCTTCACCGACGCCATGACGGCCATGACCGACGGCCTGGCCGACCGTCTGGCGGACGTGATCGAGCTCGGAGGCACCGAAGTCGTCGTGGACGTCGGCGGCGCCGGCGGAAACCTCGTCCAGACGCTCATGCGGCGCCACCCCGGACTGACCGGGGTGGTCCTCGACCTCCCGCACGTGGCCGCCGAGGCGGACGCCTCCGCGTCGGGCCTGGGCGTCGCGGACCGGTTCGCCTTCGTCGGCGGCGACTTCTTCGAGGAGGTGCCCTCCGGGGACGTGCACCTGCTGAAGTTCGTCCTGCACGACTGGGACGACGACGCCTGCGTGCGCATCCTGGACAACTGCCGGCGGGCGCTCAGGCCGGGTGGACGCGTGCTGGTGATGGAGCTCATCGTGGACGAGGCGGGCACACCCGGTCTGGAGCCGCTGATGGACCTCAACATGATGGCCCTGTCGACCGGACGCGAGCGCAGCCTCGCCGAGTTCGGGGAGCTCTTCGGGCGAGCCGGGCTGGCACCGGTCAGGACGACGTCGTCCGCGTCCCTGGTCTCGGTCATGGAGCTCGTACCCGCCCGGCCCCGCGCAGAGCGCTGAGACCGGCGTCCCGAGGAACCGGTGTCCGTGAGGCGGCGGACGCGTCCGTCCCGGAAAGGGGCGGGAGCACGGTCGCGGAAGCCTCCCGGCCCCCGTCATGGCCGGGCACCACCACGACGGGGGACCCACCACGGCGGCCCCGGCCCGCCCGGTCGGCGGTCCGCACCACCCGGCCCGGCGGCGACACGCCTCCGGGCCGCGGGGCCGCGGTCAGCGCTCCTGGTGGCGGCGGGCCGGGTGGACCGGCTCCAGCACCGCCAGGCACTCCACGTGGTGGGTCATCGGGAAGGCGTCGAACGCGCGAAGGCCCACCAGGCGGTACTCGGCCCGCTCGAAGGAGGCCAGGTCGCGGGCGAGCGTGGCGGGGTCGCACGAGACGTAGGCCACCCTGCGGGGGCGCGTCCCGGTCAGGGAGCGCACCACCTCGGCGCCCGCGCCGGCCCGGGGCGGGTCCAGGACGACCACGTCGGCGCGCACGTCCGCCCACTCGCGCAGCTGGGCGGCCACGTCTCCCTGCTCGACGCGGACCTGCTCCATGTCCTTGAGGTTGTACCGGGCGTCGCGCACGGCCTCGGCACCGCTCTCCACGCCCATGGCGCGGCCCTCGGGGCCCACCGCGGCGGCCAGCGCGCCGGTGAACAACCCCGCCCCGCAGTACAGGTCCAGGGCGGTCTCACCGGGCTTGGGCTCCAGGGCGTCCATCACGGCGGCGGTGAGCACCTCGGCCGCCGCCGGGTGCACCTGCCAGAAGCCGCCCGCGCTGACGCGGTACTCGCGGCCTCCGGCGCTCTCGCGCACGCCCCTGCGCCCGCGCACCTGCTGGACGCGGCCGCCCTTGAAGCGGCGCAGCACCGCGCTGGAGGTGCCCAGCTCGGGCAGGGCGTCCAGTCTGGCCCCCGTGGGGGTGACGACGACGGCGCGGTCGGCGCAGGAGGCCGAGGCGACCGCCTCCACGTCCCGGACGCCCTCCCAGGTCACGTCGGTGACACCGAGTTCGGTCACGCCGGGGTGGGCGATGAGGCAGCGGTCGACGGGCTCGATGTCGTGGGAGCGGTGGCGGCGCAGCCCGGCGCGGCCCTCGGAGTCCACGGCGAAGCGCACGCGGGTGCGCCAGCCCAGGCCGTCGGGGGTGCCGGGCAGCTCCTCCACCGCGACCTCGCGGTCGATCCCGGCGATGCGCCGCAGCTGGTCGGCGACGACCCTGCCCTTGAGGGCGCGCTGCGCCTCGGGGGTGACGTGCTGCCAGTCACAGCCTCCGCACTTGCCCGGTCCGGCGGCCGGACAGGGGGCCTGGACGCGGTCCGGGGAGGCCTGGAGGACCTCGACGGCGTCGCCGCGCAGGAAACGGGAGGTCTCCTCGGTGACGCGGACGCGGACCCGCTCGCCGGGCAGGGCGTGGCGGACGAAGACCACCTGGTCGCCGTGGCGCCCCACGCACCACCCCCCGTGGGCGACGTCGTCCACGGTCAGCTCGAAATCCTGTCCCACACGGTTCATGGCGGTCGTCCTCAGCAGATGGTCGGGTCACAAGACGGGTGACCCTGCGCGCACAGCCACCAACCGTTCCCAATCTACCTGCCGGAACCCGTCGCCCGGACTGGCCTGTGGGCGGCCGGGGCGGCCGGGCACGTCGGCCGCATCTGTGCCAAGGTGTCACTGGGCGCGCGCGGAGGCGGGGGCGCGCGCGGAGGCTGTCTCGACGGGAGTGCGGACGAGGTGCACATCGTGATCATGGGGTGCGGCCGCGTGGGGTCCACGCTGGCGCACACCCTGGTGGATCTGGGGCACACGGTGGCGGTGATCGACCAGGACCCCGAGGCGTTCCGGCGCCTGCGCGGCTCCGTGGCCAAGCACGCGGTCCGGGGCGTGGGCCACGACCGGGAGGTCCTGCTCTCCGCCGGGATCGACCGCGCGGGCGCCTTCGCCGCGGTCAGCAACGGCGACAACTCCAACATCATCTCGGCGCGGGTGGCCCGTGAGGCGTTCGGCGTCGAGAACGTGGTCGCGCGGATCTACGACCCCCGCCGGGCCGAGGTCTACCAGCGGCTGGGCATCCCCACGGTGGCGACGGTGCGCTGGACGGCCGACGCGGTCCTGCGCCGGATGGTGCCGGGCGACGGGCGGCTCACCGCCGGGCCGGAGTGGCAGGACGCGTCCGGCACCCTGGCCATGAACGAGCTGACCCTGCCGCCGGGGTGGGCCGGGCGCCGCGTCGTCGACCTGGAGGAGCGTGCCCCGGTGCGGGTGGTCTACCTGTCCCGGGGCGGCCGGATCGTCCTGGCCCGGTCCGGGGACCCCCTGGAGGAGGGCGACGTCCTGCACGTGGTCGCCCTCGGGCGGGACCTGGACGGGCTGCGGCTGGACGACGACGAGACGGGGCGTGGGTGAGATGCGGATCGCCATCGCGGGAGCCGGGAGCGTGGGCCGCTCCATCGCCACGGAGCTGGCGGGCAGCGGCCACGACGTGCTGCTGATCGACCGGGACACCCGTGCCATCGGCGTGGACGACCTGCCCCAGGTGGAGTGGCTGCTGGCCGACGCCTGCGAGCTGGCGACGCTGGAGGACGCCCGCCTGGAGGACTTCGACGTGGTCATCGCCGCCAGCAGCGACGACAAGGTCAACCTGGTGGTGTCCTTGCTGGCAAAGACCGAGTTCGGGGTGGGCAGGGTGATCGCCCGCATCAACGACCCCGACAACGAGTGGCTGTTCACCGAGTCCTGGGGTGTGGACCTGGCGGTCTCCCCGCCTCGGCTGATCGCCGACCTGGTCGAGGACGCGCCCGAGGAGGACCTGGACGGGGAGGACGCCCTGCCGCCTCTGCCGGGGGCCGAGATCGCCGAGTCGGTGCTGCACGCCGAGAGCCCGTTCGCGGGCGGGCCGGAGGGCGCGCTGGCGGAGTCCCTGCCCGCCGGCGTGGCGCTGGTGGCGGTGGTGGGCCCCCAGGGGGTGCGCCCGCCGGACCCCGGCCGGACCCTGTCGGTGGGCGACACCGTGGTGTTCCTGGCCGAACCCGGGGCCCTGGGCGTCCTGGAGTCCCTGCTGGGCCCGGCGCAGGACGCCGACCCGCTCTAGGGGGTGCGTCCCGGGAACCCCGCTCCGCTTGGGCCCGTGTCCGGGCGCCCGGGGAGCGGGAACCGGGTCGGGGCGGGCGCAGCGGCGGCTCCGCCGGATCCGCCCGTCGCCCGCCACCGCCCCCGGCCGACGCCTACGGAGCAGTGCTCCCGCGCAGACCCGCCCGCGCCGCCTCCGGCGACCCCGCGGGCGCCCGGGCGGCCGCCGGGGGCTGGAGGCCCGGCCGGGGCGACAACCCCTAGGCGTCGTCCCCGGTCGGCCGCTCCCGCTCCTCCAGCGGGGTGCGGCCCCGTGCCAGCACCCACACCATGGCCGCGAACGCGGCGACCTGGAGCGGCCAGCCCATGGCGACCTTGGACAGGCCCAGGAGGCCGAAGGTGTCCGCCCAGCCGTAGGTGTCGGCCATCCACAGCGGGTACTGCACGAGCACGCGGATCACGCAGGGCAGGACCAGCAGCCAGGTCAGGCGCGAGGCCAGGGAGACCACGGCCGGGTTGGCCCGCCAGGAGGTGAAGTCCTCCTTGGCGCCGATGAACGGGCCGATCATCAGCCCGATCGCGGGCCAGCGCACCAGCACCGACAGGCTCAGCACCACGGCGTAGACGGCGTTGTAGATGATGCCCGGCAGGAAGGCGTCGGCGGCGTTGCCGCTGCGCATGGCGAAGACCGCGGCGATGCCGATGCCGAACAGGCTGGTGAGCACGTACTGCACCGAGGAGCGCTGCACGAGCCGGACCGCGCCCAGCAGCAGGGCCGCGGCCACCCCGAGGAGGATCGACAGCCTCAGCTCGGAGGTGAGGACGTAGGTCAGGGTGAAGGTCAGGGTGGGCACGGCCGCCTCGACCATGCCGCGCTTGCCGCCCAGCGCCTTGGACAGCTGGGAGCGCACGAGCGCCTCGACGGTGTCCTCGGTGACCGCCGGGGGCTCCTGCCGTTCGGAGCCGCCCTCCTCCCGGGGAGCCGGGTCCGGCGCGGAGGCGTCCCGCGCACCGCCGGTGTGCGCCGCCGCGGACTCGTCCCTGTCGTCCGCCCCGGCGGCCGGGGCGGCCTCCTCGGCGGCCCGCTGGTGCTCAGTCATCCTGCTCCCGGTACGGTCGTGGGTCGTCGTTCGGCTTCCACCAGGCAGAACGCACCGCGACGGCCGGTCCGCCATGGCACCACCCTATGTGACCCGTCACAGGCCGTGTTCCACCGCTGGCCCCCGTGGACGCCGGACGGACCGGCTTGCCCCGCTTCGTCCCCCGAACGCGCTCGGCCTCCCGAGCGGGACGCGCCGGCGCCGAACCCTCCGGACCGCCTCCGCCCGCGATATTAACTATAATTTTTATAGCTTTCTTGCTCCCCCAGACCGCCTCCGAGCCAGCGACGCACGGCGCCGCTTCTCCAATTCTGCGAACTCGCATCTTCCGCCAACAGGCGGAGAACGCCAGCATCCACGTCCTGACGTCGCCCTTTGCCGACCTCCGCCCGCGAAGCGGCCGCTGCGGCACCTTTGACAGCACAAAAGATTTAATTTCTTATAGTGATTGTCCTACTCCCCCCAACTCCGGGAGAGATCACGTGACGATCCAACACACCCCGACCGAGAACACGGGCATCACCGCGTACGTGCCGCCGAACCCGGTGCGCTACAACGACCCCGCGGAGTACATCGACTTCGCCCGCCCGATCGCCGAGAACTACCTGCCCTTCGACAGCCGCTCCAACGGCGAGCTGGAGGAGGCGGCCTTCGGCGAGGAGACCGCCATGGAGCGCGAGCGCGCCCTGTGGGAGCTGGCCGACCGCGCCTCCGCCCAGGCCCTGCCGGCCGTCAAGCGGTTCCTGGACAGCGAAGGCGACTCCAAGGCCCGCCAGGGCGCCCTGTGGCTGGCCCTGAAGACGGCGGGCGCCGAGGCGGCGCAGCTGCTGCAGGACCACCGGGACGACGAGGACCCCGAGGTCGCCGACTGGGCGCGCATCCTGCGCACGGACGCCACGGGCCAGGCCGAGGCCCGGGTCTACACCTCGGCCCGGGTCGAGGAGACGGGCGGCTTCGACCAGACGGTTCCGCTGGTGATCAGCGGCAGCGTCATCGTCGACCTGCCCGAGACCGGGCCCGTGCGCGCGGTGCTCTCCCCCCAGTGGTTCGAGTCGCTGCTGGGACGGGTGCTGGCCTCGACCAACGTCGAGACCATCCGGACCGACCTGACCATCGAGAAGCGCATCGAGGGCTTCAACGCGGACGGGTCCCCGCACCTGGAGATCTACCCCTTCCGGGGCACCTCGGTGCCCTACGGGGACCGCTACCTGGAGCACACCTACCTCTCCGAGACCCTGCGCCCCTACTTCCCGAGCGGGATCGTGGGCCAGGGCGAGCCGGTGGACGTGCCCATCGCCCTGTCCCGGGTCGCCATGACCAGCTTCGCCCGACAGGGCGAGTTCGACATCGAGGGCTCCGGCGTCCGGGCGGACCGCCTGCGCGCCGCCGAGATGCCGTTCGTGCAGAGCGTCCGCGGCCGCTACTTCGGCTGGGCCGCCGTGAACCTGGAGGCCACCATGGAGGCCGGCCGGGTCGAGGCGGGCCACGTGCAGCTGGGCAACCCGACCGACCCCGTCGCGGGCGAGCGCACCAACGCCCGCCTCTACGGGACCTTCCGCGGCAAGTCGGGCGACTACACCGGCGCGGGCCGGCAGATGACGCTCAACACCGAGAAGTGCCACGGCTCCCCGGACGGCCGTATCGACGTCCTGTCCGAGGACGAGGCGCGGGCCTGATCCCGTGAAGGCGGCCCACGCCGGGCGTCCGCCCGGCGTGGGCTCCGCGCGTGCCCGGACACCTGGATGGGAGATGACCGATGACGGAGACCACGGAGGCGCCCTACAGCGGGCTGGCGGCGGTCTATGACCGGTGGATGGCCGCCGACCGCGTCCCCTACCGGACCTGGGCCTCCTACATCACCGACCGCCTGGAGGAGGCCGACGGCGCCGTGCGCAGCGTCCTGGACCTGTGCTGCGGGACCGGGGTGACGCTGGCGATGCTCCAGGAACGGGGCTACGAGGTGACGGGGGTGGACGCCTCGGAGGAGATGCTCGCGCACGCGCGCCGACGCGCCGCCCCGGGCACGCGGTTCCACAGGGTGGCGCTGCCCTCGCCCCTGCCCCCGGGGACGGGTCCCTTCGACGCGGCCACCTGCTGCTACGACGGGATCAACTACCTCACCCCACCGGGCCAGCTGGGCCTGGTGCTCACCCAGGTGCACGGGCTGCTCCGGCCGGGAGGCGTGTTCGTGTTCGACCTGAGCACCCGGCGGGTCTTCCAGGACATGGCGGCGCTCGGACGCACGGGTGAGGACTTCGGCGACTTCGCGTACCTGTGGGACACCCGGCCCGTGGAGGGCACGGCCTGCTTCGACTACCTGGTCACCGTGTTCGTCCGGGAGGAGGACGGCCGTTACCGGCGCACGGACGAGACCCACCGGCAGCGCTGGTTCTCCAGGGGCGAGGTGGAGGAGGCGGTCGACGCCGCGGGCCTGGAGCCGGTGTGTGTGGCCGACGACTACGGGACGGGGGTGCTCGGCTCCGGGACCCGTCGGGAGACGTGGACCGTGCGGCGTCCCCGCTGACGGGGCGCCGCACGGTGGTCGTGCCCGGCCGCGGGGGCCGGGCACGACCCGTCCGGGGGCCGGGCCGCGGGTCAGCGCGTGCCGACGCCGTCCTCCCCGGCCGCGGCGCGCAGTTCGCGGTCGACCTCGTTGACGGAGCGGTCGAAGGCCAGCACGACGGTGAGCGCACCGCAGACGAGGACCAGGACCATGGCGATGTCCAGGGAGGTCCACTCGGCCAGCCACCCGTAGACGGTGGGCGACAGGATGAAGGCGCCGTAGGCGGGCATCATGACGGCCCCGGCGATCGCCCCGGTGTTGGCCGGGGCGATGCGCGAGGCGGCGCTGATGCCGGTGGGCTGGACCCCGGCGTTGGCCAGCCCCGCCAGGGTGAAGGCCAGGACCGAGGCCCACGGCCCGGCGCCCAGCATGAGCACGCCGCCGGCGACCGCCATGCCCGCCCCGGAGAACAGGAAGGACACGCGCACGCCCGCCCTGGCCACGAGCCAGGCGTTGCCCAGGCGTCCGATGAGCATGGTGAGGCTGAACAGGGCGAAGGCCGCGCCGCCGACCACGATCGGAACGTCCAGCAGCTGGTCGACGTAGATGACCGCCCACACCTGGACGATGCTCTCCACCGCGATGCCGAGCGCGGTCAGCGCGAAGACCACGCGGAACAGGCGGCTGCGGGCCATCAGTGCGCGCACGCCGAGGTCGGGCGCCTCCGCCTCCCCGTCCCCGGGGGACTCCTGGGGCACGGGGTAGCGGACCAGGAAGGTGGCCACCAGGAACGGCAGCGTCACCGCGGCGCTGACGAGCAGCACCCAGCGGTAGTCCATGTCCAGGCTGAGCAGGATTCCGCAGCCCAGGGCGCTGACCACGGTGCCGCCGCTGTTGACCGCGTACATCACGTTGGTGATGTCGCGGCTGGTGGTGTTCTCCAGGTCCATGAAGACGCTGTTGGTGGAGGTGTCGATCAGCGCGCTGGCGACGCCGGCGAGCGCGAAGGCCAGGAGCAGCCCGAGGACTCCGTCCGCCCACGCCAGCACCACCAGCATGGCGATCATCGCCGCCTGTCCCCAGACGGCGAGGTCGCGGTTGCCGAAACGGCGGTAGAGGTACTTGGTGCCGAGGAGCGTCACCAGCGCCGCGACGGGCAGGAGGAGGTGCACCGTGCCGAAGACGCCCTCGGTCAGGTCCAGGGCGAGGATCACCTCCGCCCACATGACGGTCATGACTCCGATGGCGAGGCCGAAGGCCAGGAACTGCCCTCCGGAGACCCACGTCAGTGCACGGGTGCTCGAAGGCGGCCGGGTGGCCCGTTCAGGGCTGTTTCGCATGGTCGGGCTCCTTGGGGATCCGGGGCGTCCGCACGGTCTGGGGTGCGGCCAGGTAGTCACGGAATTCCTTGGAGTTCATCACGTGGTAGAGACTGGAGAACTCACCCCGGACGATTCGGCCGATATCGGTCATGGACACCAGTTGGTCGTAGAGCCGTTCCAGTTCGGGATCGGCGTCGACCAAGGGCATGACCTTGTCGTAGTGGGTGCGGTCGTGGAAGTAGTTGAGCTCGGCGTAGAGGACCTCGTCCGGTCTGACCTCCAGCGCGTCCGGGATCGCCCCGCAGCCGTACTTGGCCTGGGGGTCGGCGACCTCGAACACGCTTCCGCCGATCGCGCCGTGCCGCACGAAGACCTCGATGGCCTCGTGGACGAGGGCGGTGAAGTCGGTGGCCCGCCGCAGGGGGACTCGGTGAAGGAACCAGATGATGTACATGGGGCCGCCTTCGCTCCAGAGGCTATGGGCTCATCTCAGGCAGACGCTATAAGAACAGATAGTATTCTGCAATACATGAACACTGCCGGAGCAGAAAACGTACGACCGTCATGACCAACAAGCGCGACTACGGCCAATTCTGCGGACTGGCCACCGGACTGGACATCGTGGGCGAGCGCTGGACGCTGCTCATCGTGCGCCAGCTCCTCATCGGCCCCGCACGGTTCAACGAACTCCTCCACGACCTTCCCGGACTGGCGCCCAACCTGTTGTCGGAACGGCTGCGCTCCATGACGGCCAACGGCCTGATCAGCGTTTCGGCGGCCCCCGGGGACGCGCGCGGGAAGGTCTACGAGCTCACGGAGGACGGGCTCGGCCTGCGCGAACCGGTGCTCGCGCTGGCCCGGTGGGGGCTGAGCCAACTGGGCGGGAGGAGGGGCGGCGGCGAGGTACGGGCCGGCTGGGGCTTCCTGGCGATCCAGGCCATGACCATCCCCGACCACATCCCCCAGGTCAGCGAGCAGTACGAGTTCCGCATCGACGACGAGGCGTTCGGGGTGCGCGTGGACGGGGGGCGGGCGGAGTTCGTCCGCGGCTCCCTGCCCCGGCCCGACCTGGTGATCCACAGTTCGGCGGAGACGTTCGTCCGTGTGGGGACCAAGTCCCTGACCCCGTTCGAGGCCCTGGCCAACGGCGACATGCGCGTGGAGGGGCCCGCGGAGGCCGTCCACCGGTGCAGCCGGATGCTCGGCCTGGCCTGATCCGCGCCCTCGCGGCACATCCGCGGCCACGGAGTGTTGAACACAGTTGGTAGTAATGATTATAGTGATCTGGCTAACGGCTGAGCACAGCACGACCCTGTTCCCCACGGGGACCAACCGGAGGTGTAGCGATGACCGCCCCACGGCTCTACTCGACGGTCGCGAGCGACCGAACCTCGATGCGCCTGGTGCGGCGGCTGCCCGCACCCCCGGAGCAGGTGTGGGACGCGTGGACCCGCAACGACGTGCTCAAGCTGTGGTTCGGTCCCGCGCTGAGCGGCGAGCCCGGCCCCGGAAGCCACTTCGTCCTGGAGGGGCGCGGCCAGCACGGCGACACCATCACCTGTGAGGTGCTGGCCTGGGAACCGCCGCACCGGTTGGAGATCACCTGGCGCTACACCGGCGAGCCCGACTCCAGGGTCAGGCTGGACATGGCCCCCGTCGGCGACGGCCAGACCGACTTCACCCTGGAGCACCACCGGTTGAGCGCGCCGGCCGATCCGGTCGACTACGCGGCCGGATGGCACATGTACACCGACTCGCTCGACGCGCACCTCACCGGCCGCCCGCCGCTGGTCGACTCCGACGCCCGCTACTCGGAACTGCTGCCCGAGTACACCAGGGCCGCCCGGGGCTGACCCGCGCGCCGAGCCCGCACGTCCTTCGCACGCGACCCGACCCCCACCCCCCTCACGGCGAGGAGCAAGCGAGCATGCACGACGACACGACCGACGGCTCCCAGGCGGATCCGGCTGACGGCACGGGGCGGACCGCCCTCGTGACGGGGGCCGGACGCGGACTCGGCGCGGCCCTCACCGCCTTCCTGTGCGCGCGGGGCTGGAACGTGGTGGCGACCTCCCGTTCCACCGACGAACTCACCTCACTGGCGGACAAACTCAACGCCGAGGGACCGGGCCGGGTCGTCGCGGTGCCCGGAGACGTCCGCGACCCCGACCACCGCGCCCGGCTGGCGGCGGAGGCGGGTGCCCTTCCCGGCTTCTCCGTCGTGGTGAACAACGCCGCCCTCATGGGGGTCAGCCCCATCGCCCCCCTGGTCGAGGCCACGGCCGACGTGTACCAACGGGTGATGGAGACCAACGTGGTCGCCCCCCTGGCCCTGATCCGGGAGGCGGTCCCCCTCCTGGGGTCCGGGTCGCTGATCGTCAACGTCTCCAGTGAGGCGGCGGTGCAGGCCTTCCCCTGCGCCGGGGCCTACGGCGCCAGCAAGGCCGCGATGGACCACGCGGGACGCATCCTGGCGCTGGAGCTGGCCGAGGCCGGAATCGGTGTCGTGGCGGTCGACCCGGGTGACATGGGCACCCGTATGTACGCCGAGGCCGAACCCGGCGTCGACCTGTCGGCCCTGCCCAGGCCCGAGAGCACGCTCCCCTTCTGGAGCTGGCTCCTGGCCCAGCGCCCGAACGACGTCAGCGGCAGACGCTTCCTCGCCCAGGAGCACGTCTCCTGACACCCGGCCGCACCCCCCACCGCGGCCGGAGCACCGGCCGCGTGCCCGACCTGACCGGAGTCAGCCATGCCCTTGTCACCAAGACGTGCGACCAGCCTGACCGTGGCGGCCGCCCTCACCGCCGCCCTCCTCGCCCCCGCGACCCCGGCGTCGGCCGACGGCGTCGAGGACCTCAGCTCCCGGGCGACCCTCGAAGTGGTCTACGAGGGACTCGACAACCCCCGCAAGGTCACGTGGGACCCGCTGCGCGGCCGGATGCTGGTCGCCGAGGCGGGAACCGGCGGCCCGGGTCCCTGCGCCCCGGGGGTGGGCGGCTACCCCGCCTGCTACGGCGCCAGCGGCGCGATCTTCTCCTACGAACCCGCCACGGGCGACTCCTCCCGTTTCGCGGTCCGCCTGCCCTCGGTGGACAACGAGGTCTCGGTGATGGGCCCGCACGGCGTGGACGTGTACCGCGGCCAGGTGCACGTGGCGTTCGGCCTGGCCGGAAGCCTGTCCACCCGCGACGGCATCGGCGACCGGGCGCTGCCCCTGGGCCAGGTCGCCCGGGTCGGACCGAGCAGCAGGGTGTTCCCCTACGGTGACCTCGCCCTGTTCGAGGAGGAGAACGACCCGCACCCGGTGGAGCTCAACTCCAACCCCTACGGCCTCGCGGTGGGCCCCTCGGGAACCGTGGTCGCCGACGCGGGGGGCAACACGGTCTTCCACGTGTCCGAGCACGGCGGGGTGGAGATGCTCGCCCTCATCCCCGACCACCAGGTGGACGGGGGAACGGTCGAGGCCGTGCCGAGCGGGGTCGTGGAGGGCCCCGACGGGGCCTACTACGTGAGCGAGTTCAGCGCGGAGCAGACGAGCGGCACCGCTCGTGTCTGGCGTCTGACGCTCGACGGCGACCTGGACCTGTACGCCGAGGGGTTCACCGCCGTCAACGACATCACCTTCGACCACCAGGGACGGCTCGTCGTGCTGGAGATGGCGGCGGAGGGCCTGGAGTCCCCGAACCAGACCGGTCGGCTGGTCCGGGTCGAACCCGACGGCACGCACGTGGTGCTGGCCTCCGAGGGCCTGGAGCACCCGGGCGGTGTCGCGGTCGCCCCCGACGGCGACTTCTACGTCACCACGCGCTCCTGGAGCCTGGTCAGCCCGGGTCCGGGGCAACTCGTCCGCGTCAGCACGGACGCCTGACGGAGGTGCCCGGGGTCCGTCCCGCCGGGACGGGCCCCGGGCACCGGTGCACGGGCCGGAACGCGTCGGCCACGGCGGAGGGGAAAGGCCGGCGGCGCCCGACCACGCGGCCCCGGTTTCCCGTGCGACGACCTTTTCCGGACGACGTCGATAACCGGAACGCCCCTTCGCCCACCCCCTTTTTCCTTTCCCGCCCCGAGGAGAATTCCCGTCGGCACGCGCCGGAGTCCTTCTCGCCGATCCGTACGGACGGAAAAGAATTCGGTGCGGCACTTCCCCTGGACGCCATGAGCCCGAGAAAGCCCGACCCTCGGTCACGCTCCGTACTGATCGACGCCGCGGCCGGCCTGCTGGCCGCCGAGGGACCGTCCGCGCTGTCCACCCGGCGGATCGCCCGCGAGGCCGGCTGCTCGACCATGGCCGTGTACACCTACTTCGGCGGGCTCGGCGGGCTGCTGAGCGCTATGGTCGGCGAGGCCTTCGTGCGGCTCCAGGAGCACCTGACCCGCGTGGCGGCCACCGACGACCCCGTCAGCGACCTGGCCCTCCTGGGACGGGCCTTCCGCCAGAACGCCACGCGCAACCACCACCTCTATCCGCTGATGTTCGGCGGGGGTTTCCTGGCCGGCTTCGAGCTCTCGGAGGAGGACCGGCAGCACGGGCGGTACACCCTGCGCAACGTGACCGCCTGCGCGGAGCGCTGCGTGGGGGCCGGGCGCTTCCACCCCGCCGACCCCGAGCTGGTCGCCCACCGCCTGTGGTGCGCGGTCCACGGCTTCACCAGCCTGGAACTGGGCCGCTACCTCATACCGCCCTACGACGCGGACCGGTGCTTCGAGGACCAGCTCGTGTCCCTCATGGTGGGCTGCGGCGACGAGCCGGACGCCGCACGGAGGTCGGTCGAGCGGTCCGCCGGGCGCGTCCCGCCTCCGGAGCACCCGGAGGCCTGATCCGCGGGACGCGCCCGGAGGGCCGTCAGTCCCCCACGTCGGCGGGCTCGGCCCCGCGCAGCCCCCGGAAGGCGCTGCCGTGGAACAGCAGGGCCGAGCGGTCCTCACCCGTGTCCGCGCCGAGCACACGCGCGACGAACACCGAGTGGTCCCCGGACACCGTCTCCTGGACCGCCTCGCACTCCAGCCAGGCCAGGGCTCCGGTGAGCAGCGGTGCTCCGGACCGACCGCCGAGGCGCCACCCCGGCGGGGGGAACTGCCCCCAGCCGTGGGGCCGGGCGCGGTCGGCGAAGCGGCGTGCGACCTCCTCCTGCTCCGCGTTCAGCACCGACACCGCGAAGCGTCCCCCGCCGGAGAGGGCTCCGTGCAGGCGGGCCGTGCGGGACACGCAGCACAGCACCAGGGGAGGGTCGAGGGAGACCGAGCAGAAGGCGTTGACGGTCATACCGTTGGGGACCTCGCCCCCGACGGTGATCACCGCGACCCCGGTGGCGAACGCGGACATGACCCGGCGCAGGTCCGTCATGCCCTCACCACCGCCGCTCGCGGGACGGCGGCCCGGCCGGCGTACGGGGCGAGCGCCTTGCGCAGCTCCTCCGGCACCGTGGTGGGGACCGTCTCGGTGTTGGGACCGCGCATACAGGCGACACGCTGCCGCCCGCGCGCCACGAGGGTCTCCCCCTCCCCCGGCCCGAGGAGGACGTAGTCGAAGGCGAACTGGACCTGGGTGCGCGTCAGCTCCTCCAGGCGCATCCGGACGGCTATCTCGTCGAACGCGGTGATCTCGGCGAAGAACTCGCAGCCCGCCCGGAGGGTGAAGAGCTTCAGGTCGCCCCGCACCTGCGCCAGGATCCCCGGGGCGCGGTCCCGCAGGAACATCTCCCGGCAACGCCCCTGCCAGCTCAGGTAGTTGACGTAGTAGACGTTGCCCACCAGGTTCGTCTCCTCGAAGCCGACGGTGTGGCGCATCTCGTAGTAGTCGGGCGTCATCGCTCCCCCTCGTGCAGGACCGCGAGGACCACCGGCGCGGGGTCCCCGTTCAGGGTGGTCGTCCAGGTGGCGACACGGACACCGCCGCCGCCGGAGAGGACGACCCACCCGTGTTCGCCGACCGAGCCGAGGGTCAGTGAACGTCCCGGCTCACCGGCCTTGCGCAGGCACTCCAGGGCGCTCCACACCCGCGTGGCCGCGGTGTGGACGGGCTCGTCCGCCTCGGCGGCCACCAGGTCGCGCAGCGGCACCAGGTCCGCGCCGAGCAGCCCGGACCAGTCCTGTTCGGAGCGCTGCGCGACGGTCTCGGCGTCGCACGCCAGGCGCTGCCGGCCGGCCACGGCCAGGGTCAGTCCGGCCCCGTGCGCGACCGACACCAGCGCGCCGTCCACCTCGGGGCGGCCGTCCGGCCGGTGGCGCACCCGGACCGGACGGTCCAGGGCCCGGCCGACCGCCAGTTCGGTGCGGTGGCGGCGTTCCTCGACCCCGCCTCCGAAGGACGGCGGGTCGGGTTCGACGACCACGGCCCTGGTGCCGCCGAGCACCTGCTCCAGGCGCCGTTCCAGGTACGGGCCGAGCAGCGCGGGTATCCACGGGCCGGCTCCCCCGGTCGCGCGGACCACACGCAGCCGCAGTCCCTCCCAGCTCTCGACCACGGCACCGGAGGAGTCGTACAGGTCCACGTCGTAGACGTGGGAGTCGCCCTCGCACGAACGCTCCCGCGCGCGGAGCAGTACACGCCCGCAGCCGTCGTGGGGGCGGGCCAGGCGGAGGCGGTCCACCCCCTCGGGCAGCAGGGTCCCGTCGGGGACGCACGTCTGCAGGGCGTGCATCACCGCGTCCCGGGCCCCGGGGTCCGCCAGCACCCGCCGCTGGGGCATGAAGGTCCCGAACCAGTCGTCACGCTCCTCCACGGACAGCTCGGCGACCACGTCACGGGCGCCGGCCCGGTGGTAGGAGAGCAGCCGCTGGAACCTCTTGCCCTGGAAGAGCACGCTCCCGTAGAGCTCGGAGGGCTCGAGCGGCACCCGGGGCAGGATTCCCGGGAGGTGCCCGTCCGACCGGGACGGCGGTACCCGGTCCTCCCCGTCCGGCCAGTGCAGGCGGGCCCGGAAGTGGTCGGCCGCGTAACCCGTCTCCTCGCTGAGGACGACGACCTCCACGCTCCGCGCGTCGCGGACGAGCGCCGCCACCCGGATGGTGGTCGAACCCCCGGGCCGCACGGCCACCGGGCGGGTGAAACGCACCGACTCCAGGACGGGTGTCCCGGTGTGGCCGCTGACCGCGGCTGCCGCCTGCGCCATCGCCTCCATGCCCAGGACCGCGGGAAGGAGCAGGTCGCCGTCGAGCAGATGGTCGTCCAGATAGGGGTCGTCGGCGGAGGAGAGCACGGCCTCGGTGACGAGTTCCACCCCCGGGTAGTGGACGAGTACCCGCTCGGTGAACCGCCCCAGCGGGATCTCCGGCCGCTCGACACCGAGTGTGGGCAGCGCGCCGGTCCGGCCGCTGACCACCAGGACGGGGCCCGCGGAGCGGTCGCGGAGGACCCGGTGCAGGACGGCGGTACCGTCCTCCACGGAGATCGGCGTGATGCCCTCGCGCATCAGCGCCTCGACCGCGCCCAGCCGCTCCCCCATCCCGGCCCCGGCCCAGACGGACCACTCCAGGGCCAGGACACGGGTGTGGGGGTGGGCCCGGCCGTACTCGACGACCATCTCGGTGAGCCAGTCGTTGGCGGTGGAGTAGTGGGCCTCTCCGCGCAGGCCGGCGCGGCCGATGATGCTGCCGAAGGAGACCAGCAGCCGCAGGGAGCGCGGGTCCAGCGCGTCGAGGACCGCGCGCAGTCCGTCGGTCTTGGGTGCCAGGGCGTCGCGGAACACCGGTTCGGTCAGCCCGTGCAGAGCCACCGGTTCGTTGCGTCCGGCCCCGTGGAACACCGCGGTGATCCCTCCCAGCCGGTCGCGCAGGGCGCGCACGGCCTCGCGGACCTCGTCGGCACGGGTCACGTCGGCGCGCGCGTAGGCGAAGCGGACCCCGGCCCGGGCCATGCGCTCCAGGTTGGCCGCGAGCTCCGGGTCCGTCTCGGGCGCGCGCCCCAGCAGGGCCAGCGCAGACCCGTACTCCGTGGCCAGGGACAGGGCGCACTCGGCGGTGATGCCCTTGCCCCCGCCGGTGACCAGGACGACGTCCCGGGCACCGAGAGGGGGCTCCCCCTCGGCTGTACCGGGCGGGAGGGCCCGCAGGACGGGAACGGTCCGCCGCCGGTCCGCGTCGTACCCCACCTCCGTGAACGCGGTGGTGGCGGCCACCTCGGCGGCCACGAGGCGGGCGGTCCGGTCCCGGTCCTCGTCGGTCCGGGGCTCCGGGTCGGCCAGGGTGACCAGGGTGGTGGGCGCGCCCGGGACCTCCTGGTGGAGTGTCCGGGCGAGGCCGGCGGCTCCGCGACGGCCCTGGACCACCACGAACCGGCTCTCCCTCCCGGCGGCCACCGCGGCCCGGGCGGCGTCGAGGAAGGTTCCGACCAGGTCGGGGCCGCCCTCCGAGGGCAGGCACAGCAGGACCCCGGGGCCCAGTCCGGAGAGCGACCGGAGGAGGGGGGCGGCCAGAGGGTGGCCGGACGGGGCGTACACCCGCCAGCCTTCACCCTCCCCGGGCACGGGCTCGTGGTCGGGAACGGGTGTTCCGCCGACGTGGGCGACCTCGAAGGCGCGCACCCAGGGGGCGGCCCCCGGCACCTCCGCCGGCCCGGCGGGGTCCCCGGGGGTCCCGGCGAGGGCGTCGATCATCTGGGCCAGTTCGCCCAGGGTGGCGGTGGCGTATCCGCTGCTGGCCTCCAGCGGCGGCAGCTCCAGGCGGCGCGTGACCTCGTTGACCAGTTGGCCGACGGTGATGGAGCTGAGGTGGAGGTCGTCGAGCGGACGGGTGTCCGCGCCCACCGTGGCCGGGGGGAGTTCGGCACGGGCGGCAACGCGGGCACGGAGGAGCTCCAGGGTGTCCTCCCCCTCGCTCCCGCGCTCCTCCCGTACCTCGTCCCGGGAGGCCTCGGCGACGCGCTCGGTACGGCCCAGTGCCGTGCCGGGCGCGGACTCACAGGGACTGGACAGGAAGGTGAAGTCCCGGGGCAGGGGGCGGACGAGGCGGCCGCTGAAGAGGGCTCGCGCGTCGACCGGGGCACCGAGGGCGTAGGCCGCCGCGACCGCCCCCAGGAAGGGGGCCAGGGAGGCGGCGTCCGTGTCGACGGAGGCCGCCGGGACCTCGGGCACGGCCGCGGCGGCCAGCCCCGACAGCACCTGTCCGGGGCCCACCTCCAGCAGCAGGTCCGCGCCGTTGGCGAGGTTCACGAGCGCTTCGTGGAAGCGCACCGGCAGCACGACCTGTTCCCGGAGCAGGGCGCGGGGGTCGGTGTCGGGTGCCAGTTCCCGGCCCGTCACCGTGGAGACGGCTCCCGGGGCCGGCGGCGCGAAGGCGGTCGCGTCGAGCTCGCGGCCGAACTCCTCGGCCGCGTCGGCCACCAGCGGTGAGTGGAAGGCGTGTGAGACGTTGAGCCGCGTGCCGGTGATCCCCGCCGCGCGGGCCCGGCCCAGGACCCTGTCCACGGCGTCGGCGGTTCCGGAGACCGCCGTCTGCCGGGGGCCGTTGTACCCGGCGATGACCACGTCGGGTTCACCGTCGAGCAGGGCCCCGGCCATCTGGGGCGGACAGGCCAGGCCGGCCATCGCCCCGCCCGGTCGCCCCGCCCGGGCCATGGCCCGGCCGCGCGCCGCCGCCAGGGACAGGGTCTCCTCCGCGCTCAGGGCGCCCGCCCAGTGCAGGGTGGTCAGCTCTCCCAGGCTGTGGCCGACCGCGCCGTCGGCCTGGATCCCGAGGTCGGCCAGGACGCGCAGGCCAGCCAGGGAACCGGAGACGATGCGGGGCTGGGCCACCTCGGTGGCCGTCTGGTCCCCTCCCTCGGGAAGCCCCGCCGCGTCGAGGACGCGCCCGGCGGCGGCGAAGCGCCTGCGGAGCGCGCCGCCACCGCCGGTGCCCGACCCCTGGCCGGGGAAGAGGTAGCGCACGACGGGCGGGACGGCCCGGTGGGCCAGCCAGAGGCCCGCCTCCGGGGCGAGCACCTCGCCCTCCCCCGCGTCCAGGCGTTCCATCAGCGCGAGCACCGCCCGGTGCGCCGCCTCGGGGGAGGAGGAGACCACGGCGGCGCGGGCCGGTCGGCCCTCGGCGCGGTCCGCGAGCGAGGCCGCCAGGTCCGTGAGCTCGGCGTAGGACAACAGGGGCAGGATCTCGGCGACCTCGGCCAGACGGCGGCGCACGTCGTCGAGGTCGGCGCCGTCCACGAGGAGGAGTTCGGCGTCCTGGCGCCCGGCCACCAGTGCCCGGGTGCGGGAGGTGAGGCCGACGCCCCGGTGGCCCGCCGCGGCCTCGACGGTGACGTGCGTGTTGACGCCCCCGAAGCCCATCGCCGAGACCCCGGCGCGTACGGGGCGCCCCTCCGGCCAGGGCAGCGCCCGGTCGGGCACCCGCAGCGCCGCCGACTCCTCCAGTACCGGATGCGGATCATGGTGCCCGGTGCCGGGTGGTATGACCCGCTTGTGCACTGAAAGCACCGCCTTGATCAGCCCCGCGACACCCGCGGCCGCCTTCGTGTGGCCGATGTTGGCCTTGAGGGAGCCGAGCGCCGCCGGCGGCGCGGCGGGGTCGGCGGAGGTCCGGGCCCCGGAGAGGGCGGCGAGTTCGGTGGCGTCACCCAGCGCCGTCCCCGTGCCGTGGCCCTCGAGGTAGCCGACCGTGTCGATGCCGTACCCGGCCCTGCGGTAGGCGCGTTCCAGGGCCAGCCGGTGTCCCTCCTCCTCCGGGCGGGTGATCCCGCCCCGCCCGTCGGAGGAGACTCCCCAGCCGGCGATCAGGGCGTAGGAGCGCAGCCCCCGGGCGAGTGCGTCCTCCTCGCGGAGCAGGACCAGCGCGCCCGCGCCCTCCCCCGGCCAGAAACCGTTGGAGGCCCTGTCGTAGACCCTCATGTCGTCGGTGGCCAGCGCCCCGGTCCTGGCGAAGCCGACCATCTCGAAGGGGTCGATGGACAGGTCCACTCCGCCCGCGATCGCGACGTCGAGGTCGCCCTGGGCCAGGGCGGTGGCCGCGGTGGCGACCGCCAGCAGCGAGGAGGAGCAGGCACCGTCCACCGTGTACCCGCCGCCCGCGAGGTCGAAGTGGTTGCACACCCGGCCGGCGATGGTGTTGGAGAGCCCTCCCGCCAGGGTGTCCTCGTCGACGCGTGGGAAGGGGTCCTTGTAGGAGGCTTCCAGGTCCACCAGGAAACGGGCCGCCTCCTCCTCGCCCCACCCGCGTTCGAGCAGGGCGGCGGAGACGGTCCTACGCACGTAGGGCCAGCGCAGCCGCAGGGTGTTGGCGCGGGAGAACTCTCCGGTGAGGCTGTTGCCGACCACCACACCGGTGGTACGGCGCGGCAGCCCCTCCCCTCCGGCGAAGCCCGCGTCCGCGAGGGCGCGGGAGACCGTCTCCAGAGCGAGCCAGTGTGTCATGTCCGTCGACCGGAACGACGATCCTGACACACGGTAACGGACCCGGTCGAAGGAGAAGCCCCGCAGAACCGCGGCCTTGTTCGCGTAGAAACGGTCCTCCGCGCCCTGGTCACCGGACCAGTAGTCGTCCAGGCTCATTCTCTCCGAAGGAATCCGGCGAAAGGCCCTGCGCCCGGCCAGGACGTTATCCCACAAATCATCCGGACTGTCCGCGTCCGGATAACACAAACCCATTCCCACGACGGCCAAGCGAACGACTCCCACAGCGCACCCCAAAATTTATGAAAATGACCGGAGGCCATGAATTCAGTATCAATACTGGAGGGCTGCGGAGAAATATTCTTCTCCTTCTCTGCTATGACGCGGAAACGCTATTCCATAACAGTGTGATTCTTGCTATGCGGCGGGGCCCGGACCGGGCCCCGCCGTCTCAACCCGCGGAGGCGGCGTCAGAGGTCCACCAGGACCGGACCGCCCAGGCGCCCAGACCCAGGCCGAACAGGATCACCCCCGCGGTCATGACCCACTCGTTCGAGCCCTCCGGCCCGTAGACGCGGCTGGTCGCCCCCACGTCCACCGCGGGGGCGGCCTCCCCCATCGGGCAGGACCCCCGGTCGCGGCCGTAGAGGTAGACGTCGGCCCGTTCGGGGCCGCCGGCGTCGGGCACGTAGGTGCCGTAACAGGTGCACGACTCGTGGCCGGGGTGCTGGACGCAGTCCAGCCGGGTGCCGGTGAAGGTGCCCTGTACGCCCTCCGCACGCGCCGCGCGCAGGCTCCGGTCGGCGTTGGCCGCTCCCAGGAAGACGACCGAGGCGGCGACCAGGAGCACCGCCACGGTGAACGCCGGGCTCCGGCGCCGCCCGGAAGCCACCCTCACGCCTTTCCGGAGGCGGCCGCGCACGAGCAGCGCGGCGCCTCGCGTCCGGCCGTGCCCTGCCGCGTGTGCAGGTACATCGCCACGACCATCGGCACGAAGACGACGGTGTTGTAGAGCAGGTGCAGTTCCACCCTCGGGACCAACAGCTGGACGAGGCTGGTCGGGGCCCCTCCCCCGCCGATGTTGACCCCGTTCAGGGCCTGGACGAGCAGGAGCAGGTGTTCGAAGTGGTGCCAGACCTGGACCAGCAGGGCCGCCGACCACCACGCCCTGCTCCGGCCGGAGAACCCGGGCAGGAGCAGCAGGAACCCGATCAGCATGATGATCGCGTAGCCGTAGTGCATCCACTCGGAGGTGACCAGCCAGGGGAAGGGGATGCCGAGCACGCCCCGGGCCTGCTGCACCGGCCAGTCCAGCACGTAGATCTGGACGGCCTGGACGATGTGCTCGGCCCAGTGGGCGAGGACGACCACCGTGTAGAGCTTCAGGGCCAGCTCGTGGCGGTCGGTGTTCAGTGTGCGCAACACGCGGTTGCGCGGACCCGTGTACGGGGCGTCCCCGACCGGGTGCCCGGCTTCGGTGCTCACAGCGTTCCTCCTTCCGCGGAACCCCGCGGCCCGGCCACGGCTCCGCGTCTTTCCGGCACGGCCCCGGGCCCCCCGGAGACCAGGGGGGCGCACAGCAGGACCGCCCCCCGCAGCGCACAGGTGATGACGAGGGCGAAGAACAGGCCGAAAACGACTCCGTTGACGACCAGGAGGCCGTACACCGCGGCGGTGGTCAGCCCGAAGACCGCCTGGTTGCGGGGTTTGGTGGGCGTCGTCCCGGGGTCGGTGATCATGTAGTTGGTGAAGAGGACGAAGGCCACCCCGGTCATCGGCAGCAGGGCGGCCACGAGCATGTGGTCCAGCAGCAGCCACCGGAGCACCGCCTGGAGCGCGAAACCGCCCACCCAGCCGAGGATGAGCGGCCAGCGCTTGGTCAGGTTGACGTTGAGCATGGTCCCGGCCATGAGGATGCCCAACGGGATCAGCCAGTCCACGGTCCCGACCGTGTTGTTCGTGAAGTGGTAGGGCGGGGCGATGCCCACCCACGGGAAGAGCAGCAGGGTCACCACGATCCCGAGGTTGGACGGGTTGAGGAAGTGCCTCCTGCGGCCCCCCACCGGGATGCGGAACAGGTACTTGCTGCTCACCGCCACAGCCACCGCGAACAGGTAGGGCCAGAGCGAGGCGTTGCCCCACAGGAGCATCGCGCAGGCCAGGCCGGCGATGTGGGTGGGAAGCAGGTAGTCCACCATCCTGGCGGCTCCGCCCGCGTACCCGGGTTCGCGGCCGGAGGCCCTGGCGTCCAGCGTCTCCAGGACCAGGTCCAGCGCGTACCCGAACAGGACGGCCACGAGGGGGGTGACAGGCGCCTGCTCGAACCCCAGGAACAGGTGCCCGAGGACGGTGAAGGCGGTGATGGAGGTGGCGAACATGCGCAGGGCCTTGATCCGCCGGTCGGGGGAGGGCGCGGCCGGCGGCCGGGTGTCCCGGGGCGGCGGTGCCGGGACCGGGGGCGTGTGGGGTCTGGTCGCGGTCATCGGACAACCACCGTTCCGTCGTCGTCGAGGAGGAGCGTGTGGGTTCCCGGCTCCACCGTCAGGTCGGCGGTGTGCTGACCGCCGTCGGCGTCCCGCCAGGAGACGGTGGTCCGGAGGGGGCCCCGGGGGGCCGCCAGGTGGACGAGCGGGTCGGAGACCCCCACGTGGCCGTTGGCGGGGTAGAGCTGGTGCCGTTGCTCGGGCTGGCCGGAGCCGCCCGCTCGGACCGAGGCCCCGATCGCCGGGACCGCGGCGCCGTCGCCGGCGGCTCCCGGGCGCACCAGGCGCAGGACGGCGGCGGGGGGAGCCCCCGGAGCGCGGTTCAGCATGATCCGCGAGTCCTGCCACTGGTTGGCGACCACGACGTCCAACAGCTCGTCGCCGTTGACGTCGCCGAAGGCGAAGGAGCGGGTGACGTCGTACTCCGCGATGCCCAGGGCCCGGGCCAGGTCGGTGTAGCTCCCGTCGTCGGTCTGTACCCAGAACGGGTTGGTCTCGTGCCCGGACAGGTCGTCCCCCTGGGAGAAGCCGGGCCATGCCATCGGGTACTCGAGCAACTGGTCGTTGCCCATGGCGATCTCCTGCAGCTCGGGCCAGCGGTTGCGCTCGCCCTGGAGGAATCCGGTGGCCTGGAGGACCTCGTCGGTGCCGTCGTTGTCGAAGTCGCCCGCCCTGATGTCCCAGGCCCAGCCGCTGCGCGCGATCCCGAGTTCCTCGCTGCTCTCGGTGTAGGGAACGGTGCCGTCGAGAAGCTCGGAACCCTCACCGGTCGGCACGAAGGCGAAGTTGCTCTCGTGGAGCGCGTAGGGCGTGGTGATGTTGCTGACGAGCACACGGGGCAGCTCCGCTCCGTCGTCGTAGGTGAAGGCGACGCCCATGCCCTTGAAGGAGCCGTTCCCCATGACCTGGGACTTGGGGGTGCTCATGTCCCGTTCGCCCCTGACCGACTCCAGGGAGAGCTCTCCCGGGGCGGAGCGGTTGACGAGCATGGTGTCGTTCCCGAAGTCGTTGGCGAGGTAGACGTCGGGCACGCCGTTCCCGGTGAGGTCCTGGAAACCGATGGCGAGGGTCCAGGCGGTGGCCGCCCGCTCGGGGAGCGCGGTGCTGGCGTCGGTGAACACCGGGGGTGTGTCCTTCTCACCGGTGGGAGCGGACAGCAGGATCCGGTTGTGCCCGGCGTTGGCGGCCGACCCCATGCTCTGTTGCATCCGCATCCGCGTGTCGGTGTGCGCCTCGGGGTCCAGCACGCGTGCGCCGTCGGGGAAGTAGTTGCCGACGAACACGTCGAGGCTGCCGGAGCCGTCCAGGTCGGCGACGTTCAGGGCGGTCGTGTTCCACACCTGCATCGGTTCGACCATCTCGTGCGCGGTGAAGTTCTCCTCCGCGGGCACGGCCCCGGGACCGGCCGTGTTCACGAACAGCACCGGTGAACGGCCCCAGTAGTAGACGATGACGTCCAGGTCGCCGTCCTCGTCGGCGTCAGCGGGGACGCATCCCATGGGCGCCATGGTGTGGTCGTAGGGCAGCCCCTCCGGCAGCAGGGTCGTCACCGGGTAGTCGTCCGCGCCGCTTCCCGGCGCGTTGCGCAGGGTCACGCTGTCGTCCCGGGGGTCGACCAGGCACACGTCCGCGGACCTGTCCAGACCGCGCAGGTCGAGAAGCGTCCCGCCCGCCCCGACCGCGGAGATCCACCCCGCGTGGTGCCGCAGCCCCGGCGCCGTCTCGCGTTCGACCCGCGCGCCCTCCGGTGCCGAGTTGAGTGGGAGGACCTCGAAGGCGAAGGACTCCGCCAGCTCCGCCCTCTCCGCGTCGCTGAGGGAGGGGCGCACCGTCAGGGTGCCCAGCGCACCCACCAGTGCCAAAGCGATCGCGAGCGTCGCCAAACGGTACATCAGCCGCATAAGGGCTCCTCGAAAAGGGTAGCGATGCCAGATTCCGGGTCCGCAACGCTGTCCAGGTTCGAGGAAAGGGGAGCGGCGTTTCCATATTCATTCTTGCTTTCCGCGGAGGGGTCCGGAAATCCCTTCGTGGCACGCCGGAAGCCCGGTGGGCGGACCGGGCCTCCGTACCTTCGGCGGTGCCGGGCGGGGGTCGGCCTCCCCGTTCCGGCCGTTCACGGCCGGAACGGGGCCGTGCCCGCACCGGCCCGCGCACGGGCGCCGGCGAATGCGCCGGAGGAATCCATGGCGCGGGGCCTGCGGCGGAAAACCCGGTCAGAGGGTTTTCCGCCGCACGCCCCCGCGCTTTCGCTTCACACCCCTCCCCGCTGGGACAATTCCTCGGCCAGCAGGACACGCCATGACTCGTACCGCGGCCGGAGGGGGTCGGTCTCGGGGCCCTCCGCTTCGGGCCGCAGTTCGCGGCACATGCGTGCGGCGCTGTCCGCGTCCGTCCCGCAGAACACGTGCGTGGCGGCCTCGCAGTGCGGAACGAGCAGTCCGGCGCGCACCCTCGCCTCGGCGGCGAAGGCGCTTCCCTGGGCCAGGTCCCACCGGTACTCCCACGCCCTCTCGCGGAGCCGTCCCAGTTCCTCCTCCTCGGCGCCGCCCGCGTAGGTGGCGGCCAGCCCGATCCCCGAGTACAGGTCGGCCCTGCGCTCGGGCGGGAAGGCCCCGACCATCGGGACGACCACGTCCGGGTCGGCCCCGGCCACGAACCACAGGGCCCGCCCCACACCCTGGTCGGCCGCGCGGAGCGCGTAGGCCCCGTCCGAGGTGCGCCTGGCCGCGCGGTCGGCGCGCGCACCCGCCCGGACGTACCTCCGGGTGTGGAAGTACGCCTGGTGGAAGCCGTACCCGTCGTACACCAGCCAGCGGAGCACGGGGTCGAGGGCGCGGGTGTCGGGCCACAGCGGTCGCGGCAGGCGCGCCATCGCCCAGCCGATTCCGATGTAGGCCATGTAGACGTGGTCGGAGGCCGGGCCGTCGAGGAAGGCCCGGGTCCTCCCGTCCCCGGGGAGGAGGCCGTCCAGGAGGGCGAACCCCATCGCGGCGCCCTCGTAGGCGAAGCCGCGGTAGCGGCGGTCCACCGCCCGGAGCCTCTGGTCCGTCCGTTCGGGCGAGGCCGTCTCCACGGCGTCGCCGAGACCGGCGAGGAAGGACTCGCCCACCGTCTCCAGGACGGCGCGCGCCCGCGGGCCCTTGTCGTGGAAACCCCTGACCCGCAGTTTGACCGCTACCGGTTTCGGAGTCATGATCCGGCGCCGGAACGCTCCCGTCACGTTGGACAAGCCGTTCTCCCGCTCTCCTGGGGGATGTCCTGCTGCCGTACCCATGGTGTCCGCGCCGGGGCCGGAGGGCTACTCCGCGATTGCCGAGCGGCGCGTGCCGCGCACCGCTCACACCGGCTGCCGGAGGGCCCCGGCTCCGGCACCGACCGCCATGAGCGTCGACGCGTCCGCGAGCGTCACCGCCACCGGCGGATCGGTGCCCTCGGGGGCTCCGAGGGAGAGGCTGACGTAGGTGTTGAGCCCGGGCTCGGTTCTGACGTGTCTTCGGGTCATCGCGGTGAGCACGGAGGCGTCCGCCCGTGCGCCCCGGGGCACGGCCATGGCCAGGAGGTGGTGGGAACCTCCGGGGACGCCGGGGATCTCGAACTCCGCCCGCCCGAGCACGGACAGGGCCTGGAAGGCGATCGGCGACCTCTGCGGGGCGGCCTCGGAGAACACGCAGACCACCGCGTCCGCCACGCCCGCCGACCGGGGGATCTCGATCGCCCCGCTGAGCACGGTCGTGGGCCGCTCCGGCGGCAGACGGCACCGGTGGGCCTCCATCATCTCCTCCGGGTCCGGCATCCGGGAGAAGTCCTGGGACACGGCGACGAACAGCCTGGCCACGGCGGGGTCGCGGTACTGGGTCGGCGACATGCCGACCAGGCGGGTGAACCTGCTGGTGAAGGTGCCCACGCTGTTGTACCCGACACTGCACACGATGTCGGAGACGGTGAGCTCGGTCGTCAGGAGCAGGCGCTTGGCCGCGAAGAGGCGGACGGCCGTGAGATAGCGCCCCGGGGTCAGCCCGACCGCACGGGAGAAGATCCGCGAGAAGTGATAAGGGCTCACGAAGACCTCGGCCGCCACCCCGTTGAGGGTGAGGGACTCTGAATATCGACTCCGAATGATCTCGGCAGCCCTACGGACGGATTCCTCCACCTTCACCCTCCAAAACGGCCACCACAAGATGAGCCAGGATATTCGACAGTGGACATTCAAGCCAGGATGACAAAAACAAGGAAACGATCACGAGGCCAATCAGGAAACTTCAGAGAAGCCTTTGAGCAACACCGAAGAAAAGTATTGCCTCCACCTCCAAAAGCTGGTCCGTCACTACTCTGAGTCAAACCACACGCCCCTCGCAGGGTTGCGAAACAGGTACGAAAGGGTGCCGGAGGCACCGCTCCATGCTCACATCGCCACCCCCCGGCTTCATCTTCCAGATTGCTGCCTTCCACAAAATAAACCCCGGGGGGATTCCGCCGCCAACCCGGCCGAAAAACGATTTGTGACCAGATGACTACAAGAAGCTACAAGGAATTATGACACATTGTCTGTTTCGGCAGAAGATTCACGGGTAACCGGATCACCCCCTGGTACGGGGTCGCCGAAAAGGCTTGACCGGTCTCTCCGGGGCGATGTAGGCGGCGACCGGAAACCACGCCAAACAGCCGTTCCTGATCTGGGAACTCATCGAACCCGTGTGTTTCCTGGGGCTGGTGTGACCGAAGTTTTGTCCTTTTCCGTCCAGGTGTTCGGTCCCGGAGCGAAGGGAACGCGATCCCATTCGGTTCGGGGCCGTCCCGGGCGGGGTGCCGCCCTGGCACCCGCGGCCGGCGGTCCGTACGCTGGCGACCAGACGCCGGAGCCGGAGAGCGAGCAGGAGCCCATGCAGACGAGTACGCCCCCGCGCCGGGACCACCTGGAGTTCGCCGCCGCCCTGGACCGGGTGCTGACCCGGCCCGGCCGCTCGCACGTGTGGTCCCCCCACTCGGTGGGCACGGTGCTGGCGCTGCTGGCCACCGGCGCCCGGGACCGCACCCTGGCCGAACTGGAGGCTCTGCTGGGCGCGGACGCGCGGGGCCAGCTGGAGACGCTGGACGCCGCCGTGGCCGCCGAGCCCGGGCTGGACCTGGCCTCCCTCAACGGCCTGTACGTGCCCGCCGACCTGGAGGTCCTGCCGGGTTTCGCGGCCCGGGTGCGCGAGCGCGCCGGCGCCGAGGTGGAGCACGCCGACTTCGAGCACGACCCCGAGGGGGTGCGCTCACGGGTCAACGGCAGGGTGGCGGAGGTGACCCGCGGCCTGATCGAGGAGCTGCTCCCGGCGGGCAGCATCCATCCGGGCGTGCGGCTGCTGCTGGTCAACGCGCTGTGGGTGAAGCTGGCCTGGCCCGACCCCTTCGACCCCGCCAGGACCCTCGACAAGCCCTTCCACACCCCCTCGGGCAAGCGGAGGGTGCCCACCATGCACCGCTCGGCCCGCCTGCCCCACGCGCGGACGCGGGGGTGGAGCATGGTGAGCCTGGAGGGCGACCACGGCCTGACCCTGGACGTGCTGCTGCCCGACGAGCGCTCCGCCACCCCCGCCCCGGTGACGGCCGACGCGCTCGCGGACCTGTACGGCGGCCGCTCCTCCCAGCAGGTGGACCTGGCCCTGCCGCGCTTCCGGGTGGAGACCGACGCCTCCCTCCTCGAACCGCTGGCGGCGCTGGGCGTGCGCGACCTGGCCACGGACGCGGCCCGCTTCGACGGGATCAGTCCCGAGCCGCTGCGGGCCGACGAGATCCTGCACCAGTCGGTGCTGCGGGTGGACGAGAGGGGCGCCGAGGGCGCCGCCGCCACCGCCGTGATGATGCTCCGGGCGGCGGCGGTGGCGCCGAGGCCGGTCAGGTTCACCGTGGACCGGCCGTTCGTGTTCGTGCTGCGCCGCGGCGGGGCGGTGCTGTTCCTTGGCCGCGTCACCGACCCCGTGGACCCGGGTCCCGCCTCCTGACCCCGCCGGGGCCGCCCCGGCACCGGCGGAAAGGCCCCGTGTGCCGGTCTGCCCGTCAGACGTCGAACACCTCGAAGGCGGTGGCGAGGGGGACCCCGGCCCACTCCCCCGCCCGGGCGGCGGCCTCGGGCAGGAAGGACTTCTGGTCGAACCCGTCCAGGTTGGACAGGTAGAGGGCGTGGGCGTCCAGCGACGCCACGCCCGCGGCCAGGTCGGCCTCGCTCAACTCGACGTAGTGGGCGGCCCGGGGCGAGGCGCCGAAGGCCACGAAGCGCACGCCCGACCACGGCTGGAGGCCCTCCTCCAGCTGCTCGCGGAACACCCACCGGTTGGCGGCGTCGCGGACCGCGTCCAGCAGGGCCGGTCCGAGCACCCGGTGGTCGGCGTGGTTGAACCCGCCCGCGCCCGGGAAGTGCTCGCGGAAGTTGATGGAGACGACCACGTCGGGGCGGTGGCGCCGGATCGCCGCGGCCAGCGCCGCGCGCAGCGGCAGCCCGTACTCCAGGGTGCCGTCGGGGAAGTCGAGGAACTCCACGGCGGCCACGCCGACGGCCGCCGCCGAGGCCCTCTGCTCGGCCATGCGCAAAGGCGCGCACTCCTCGGGGGCGATGCCGTCGATCCCCGCCTCGCCCCGGGTGACCAGCAGTTCCACCACGTCCTTGCCCTGGCCGGTCCAGCGGGCGATCGCGGAGGAGCTGCCGAACTCCAGGTCGTCGGGGTGGGCCACCACCGCCAGGGCCCGGTTCCAGTCCTCGGGGAGCGGGCGGGGCGCGCTGTTCTCCGTCGTCTGCGTCATGTGTCACAGACTACGGAAGAGGGCGCGCCCCGCCCGGCACCTCCCCGGCGGCGGGGGCCTACTCCTGCGGGCCGCCCGGGGCACCGCCGGACCGGCCCGGCCGGCCGTCGGAGCGGTCGGGCCGCGCGCCGGGCGCGGCGCCGTTGGGAGAGCCGCCCGCGTTGCCGCGCTGGGCCGCCTGCTGGGCGGCGCGCGCCTTGGCGGCCTCGGCCATCTTCTCCTGGATCTCCTTGGGCACGGTGATGGGCAGCAGCTCGCTCGGGGGCACCGGGTGGTCGCCGCGCACCACCACGATGTTCGAGAAGAGGTGCTCGACCTCGGCCATCACCTCGGGCTTGGAGGCGCCCTCGCCGCGGATCACGCCGCGCAGCACCCAGCGCGGCCCGTCGACGCCGATGAAGCGCACCCGCTGGGCGAGCTGTTTGCCGTCCTCGGTCGTACGGCCCTTGACCGGGACGAGGGCCTTGAGCTCGGGGCCGAAGGTGCCGTCGTGGTCCTCGGCCTTGCCGCCCTGCTTGACGACCTGCTCGCGCAGCTCCTCGCGCATCTCGTCCCACAGCCCCGAGGACTTGGGAGCGGCGAAGGGCTGCACCTGCAGCGCGCTCTTGCCGCGTACCAGGGTGACGCCGATGATCTTCTGCTTGCCCTGGGCGTCCTGGGCGACGTTCACCTGGATCTCGGTGCCCTGCTCCATGGGCAGCCGCATGCTGCCCAGGTCCATCCGGTTGGCCTCGGGGGCGTCCTCGGCGGAGTCCCACGGCCCGGAGGAGCGGTGGCGGTCCGCCTCCTTGGGCTGCTGCTCCCGGGAGCGCTCCGGCTCGATCTCGTTGCCGAAGGAGACCGCTCCGGCGGCACCCTCCCGCCTGGGCCCGGCCTCCGTCCCCGTTCTCTCGGTCTCTTCGTCCCGCTTCTTGCGGCGGCGTCCGAACACGCCTTCACCTCTTCGCTTCCGTCGGTCCCGGATGCCTCCGGGGATTCGGGGCGCCGTCACCGCTGTGCGGCGTGCCCCCCGGTCGAACCGAAACCACCCGTTCCCCGTGCCGACTCCGGGAGGGAGTCGGCCTCGACGAACACCGCCCGTTCCACGCGCTGGACCACCAGCTGCGCGATCCGGTCGCCCCGGGTCAGCTTCACCGGGGTGTCCCTGTCGGTGTTGATCAGGGTCACCCTGATCTCGCCGCGGTACCCGGCGTCGACCGTGCCCGGCGCGTTGACGAGCGTCACCCCGCAGCGCGCGGCGAGGCCCGAGCGCGGGTGCACGAAGGCCGCGTACCCCTCGGGCAGGGCGATCGCCAGGCCGGTGGGGACCGTGGCCCTCTGCCCGGGGTCCAGGGTGACGTCGACGGCGGTGTACAGGTCCGCGCCCGCGTCACCGGGATGGGCGTACTCGGGCAGGGGAAGGCCGGGGTCCAGGCGGTGGACCGTGACAGGGGTCCGGCCGCCTTCCAGGGATGTGGTACTCACATCGGCCGAGCCTATCGCTCCCGGGGCGCCGAACCGGTGTCCAGCACCGCCGGTACGCGAACGGGGGCGGTCTTCGCCGGATCCCTCCGGCAAAGACCGCCCCCGTCAGTACCCCTGGGGAGCTCCGCTCCGTGTTCGGGCGCCCGAAGAGCGGGAACCTTCGGTGTCTACGGCGGGTTCACTCGTTCCTCGCGAAACCACCTTCGGTGTCTACGGCGGGTTCACTCGTTCCTCGCGAAACCCCCCTCCGCCACCTCCAGAACCCCGCGGACACCCGAACAACACCCCTGGGGAGCTCCGCTCCGTGTTCGGGCGCCCGAAGAGCGGGAACCTTCGGTGTCTACGGCGGGTTCACTCGTTCCTCGCGAAACCCCCCTCCGCCACCTCCAGAACCCCGCGGACACCCGAACAACACCCCCTGGGGAGCTCCGCCCCTGCCCCGGCGCCCGGGGAGCGGGCGCCGGCCGAACAGGAGCTATTCCGCGGCGGGCTCGGGCAGGGTCACCTCGACGGTGAGCTCGGCGTCGTCGGTGGTACGGAAGTCGATCCCGGCCGCGCGGCCCGCGGCGGCGATGTCACCGCTGGCGGCGCGGGCGGCGTCGACCCGCTTGCCCGAGACGCTGACGTGCTCGACCTCGGCCCGCATGGACAGCTTCGCCTCGGACTTGGCCTTGCGCACGGCGCGCAGCACCTCGGCGGTTGCGGCCAGGACGGCGGGGTCGCCGTCGGCGGCCGCGACGCGGTACTCGGCGGTGTCGGGCCAGCGCTGGGCGTGGACCGAACCCTCCTGCCACCAGCTCCAGACCTCCTCGGCCACGAAGGGCACGAAGGGGGCGAAGAGCTTGTGCAGGGCGCCCAGGGCCACCAGCAGCGCGGCGCGGGCGGAGGCGCCCTCGGCGGACCCGGTGTCGTAGGCGCGGGCCTTGACCAGCTCCAGGTAGTCGTCGCAGAAGTCCCAGAAGAAGCGCTCGGTGCGCTCCAGGGCCCGGGTGTGGTCGTAGGCGCGGAAGGCGGCGGTGGCGTCCTCCACGACGTCGGCCAGCGCGGCCAGCATCGCCCGGTCCAGCGGCTGGGTGACCTGCGCGGGGTCGGCCGCGGCGCCCTCACCGGCCACGGACATGACGAACTTGCTGGCGTTGAGGATCTTGATGGACAGCCTGCGGCCGACCTTCATCTGGCCCTCGTCCATGGCGGTGTCGGTGCCCAGGCGGCCGCTGGCGGCCCAGTAGCGGACCGCGTCGGAGCTGTACTTCTCCAGCAGCGCCAGCGGGGTGACGACGTTGCCCTTGGACTTGGACATCTTCTTGCGGTCGGGGTCCAGGATCCACCCGGAGATCCCGGTGGTGCTCCAGGGCAGGGTCCCGTTCTCGAAGTGGGCCCGGACCACGGTGGAGAACAGCCAGGTGCGGATGATGTCCTGGCCCTGGGGCCGGTAGTCCATGGGGAAGACGCGCCGGTACAGGTCCGGGTCGCGCTCCCAGCCGGAGGCGATCTGCGGGGACAGCGAGGAGGTCGCCCAGGTGTCCATGACGTCGGGGTCGCCCATGAAGCCGTTCGCCTGCCCGCGCTGGTCCTCGGTGTAGCCCTCGGGCGCCTGCGAGCTGGGGTCGACGGGCAGCTGCTCCTCGGCGGGGACGATGGGCTCGTCGTAGCGCGGGTTGCCGTCGGCGTCCAGCGGATACCAGACCGGGAAGGGGACGCCGAAGAAGCGCTGGCGGCTGATCAGCCAGTCGCCGTTGAGGCCCTCGACCCAGTTCTCGTAGCGGGCGCGCATGTGCTCGGGGTGCCAGGTGAGCTCGCGCCCGCGCCGCAGGAGCTGCCGGCGCAGGTCCTCGTCCCGCCCGCCGTTGCGGATGTACCACTGGCGGGTGGTGACGATCTCCAGGGGCTTGTCGCCCTTCTCGTAGAACTTCACCGGGTGGGTGATCGGCGTGGGCTCGCCGACCAGGTCGCCGCTCTCGCGCAGCAGGGCGACGGTGCGCTCGCGCGCGGTGTGGACGGTGGCGCCCACGAGCGTGTCGTAGGCCTCACGGGCGGCTCCGCCCTCCAGCCCCCTGGGCGGGTCGGCCATGATGCGGCCGTCCCAGCCGATGATCGGCCGGGTCTCCAGCTGGAGCTCGCGCCACCAGGTGACGTCGGTGGTGTCGCCGAAGGTGCAGATCATGGCGATGCCGGACCCCTTCTCGGGGTCGGCGAGGCGGTGGGCCCTCACGGGGACCTCGACGCCGAAGACCGGCGTGCGCACCGTGGTGCCGAACAGGTCCTGGTAGCGCTCGTCGTCGGGGTGGGCGACCAGGGCGACGCAGGCGGCCAGCAGCTCGGGGCGGGTGGTCTCGATGTGGACCGGGGTGCCGTCGGGCCGGTGGAAGGCGACCTTGTGGTAGGCGCTGGGGCGCTCGCGGTCCTCCAGCTCGGCCTGGGCGACCGCGGTGCGGAACGTGACGTCCCACAGGGTGGGCGCCTCGGACATGTAGGCCTCGCCGCGGGCCAGGTTGCGCAGGAAGGCGCGCTGGGCGGCGGCGCGGGAGTTGTCGTCGATGGTGGCGTAGGTGTGGCGCCAGTCGACGCTCAGCCCGAGGCGGCGCCAGATGGACTCGAAGACCTTCTCGTCCTCGGCGGTGAGCCTGTCGCACAGCTCGATGAAGTTGCGCCGGGAGACGGGGACCTGCCGCTTGGGGTCGGGCTTGGCGGGCGGCTGGAAGTCCGGGTCGTAGGGGATCGACGGGTCGCAGCGCACGCCGTAGTAGTTCTGGACGCGGCGCTCGGTGGGCAGGCCGTTGTCGTCCCAGCCCATGGGGTAGAAGACGGCCTTGCCGTTCATGCGCTGGAAGCGCGCGACGGTGTCGGTGTGCGTGTAGGAGAACACGTGGCCGATGTGCAGCGAGCCCGAGACCGTGGGCGGCGGGGTGTCGATGGAGTAGACGTCCGCGCGGTCGGCCGTGCGGTCGAAGTGGTAGACGCCGGACTCATCCCATACGTCGACCCACTTCGCCTCGATACCGTCCAGCGAGGGCTTGTCGGGCATGCGGAAGGAATGAGAGCCGTTGGTCATGGGGCAATGGTAGTGCTCTCCGGGCCGTGGTCGCTCCGGGTTTCGGGCCGTCACAGCGGGGTGCCGGCGCCCCTCTGGCACGCTGGCGCGGGGTTGGCTCCCGCCTCCCGCGGACGGACGTGAAAGGATCTCCCCGTACGCAGGGGAGGGTGCACGCCGACCGCGCATCCTCCGTACACCCCAACGGAAACGGTGAAGGATTCGATGGCTAAGAAGGACGGCGGTGACCTCGGCCCCGCCCTGGTGGGCTTCGCGGCCGGGTTCGCCGCGCAGTACGCCATGCGCAAGGCCCTGAACTTTGCCTGGACCCGCGTGACCGGCGAGGAACCGCCCACGGACGTGGACTCCCCCGACATCAGCCTCGGCACGGCGCTGACCTGGGCCGTGATGGCCGGTGTCGGCACCGAGGTGGCCCGGGTGCTGGCCGTGCGCGCCGCCCGCGCCAGGATGTTCGGCGCCGGTCCCGGCGAGCTGGAGGTCTGACGCCGCAGAGGCGACGACGGCGGGCGGCCGACCGCACCGGGGTGTGGTCGGCCGTCCGCCGTCGTGTTCCACCGCGCTCCCGCACGGGAGCCCGGAAGGCCTCACGCGCTCCCGCCGGACGCCGGTGGGGTCCGTCCGCGCGGCCGGGAGCCGTCCGGGACGGGACGGTTCAGGGGCCGTCCCGTCCGATCAGGCGCATTCCTTGCAGACCAGCTGGCCGGCGCGCTGCTCGGCGAGCTGGCTGCGGTGGTGCACCAGGAAGCAGCGCGAGCAGGTGAACTCGTCGGCCTGACGCGGGAGCACGCGCACCGCGAGTTCCTCGCCCGACAGGTCGGCACCGGGCAGTTCCATGCCCTCGGCCACCTCGTCGGGGTCGACGTCGATCGTGCCGGTGCCCTTGTCCACGCGCCGCGCCTGCAGCTCCTGGAGGCTGTCCTCGTTGATGTCCTCGTCAGTCTTGCGCGGGCTGTCGTAGTCGGTGGCCATCTCTGCTAACTCCATCCCCCTCGTTCAGTGCCTCGTCGCGCGGGTGTAACGCTTGAGAGACCTTGGTTGTGCCCGGTTCGGCCGACGAGTTTTCCCGATGTCGGCGGACCGTGTCCCCTCCCGGGCCACTGTCCACAGGTCAGCAGTACTTTCACGGGGTCGTGACCGAAGGCGGCCACATGTGGCTGCGCCGGGGACGCCCCCTGTGTACTACCCAACGTCGGATGCCTCGTAGACCTGGGAAATCCGTTTTCGCCCACTCCGGACAAAGCGCGGAACACTCCCCCAGGGGCGGACGAAAAGCAGGACATGCCCACGTCAGGAGGGATTCCCTCCGTGTCCACGCCCGGGGAAGCATACCCACCCGGGGTCGGCGCCCGTGACACGGGTGGGCGTGTCTTCGGACACGTATAGATACCACGAAGACCGGCCAAACGCAGCTTGGCCCGGTGGGCGGGTTCAGCGCCGCTCGGGGCCCTCCGCGGGGGCCGGAGGGAGGCGGACGGTGACGACCAGCCCCCCGCCGGCGCGCGGCCACGCGGTCACCGCGCCCTCGTGCGCGCGCACCACGGACCGGACGATGGACAGGCCCAGTCCGGCGCTGCGGCCGGAGCCCACCCGGTCTCCGGAGCCGCGACGGAACGGCTCGAACAGGCCCTCGATCTCGTAGGCGGGGATGACCTTGCCGGAGTTCTCCACCTGGACGGCGGGCATGCCCTCGTACATGCCGCTGCGCACGGTGATCTCGCCTTCGTCGACGTTGTACTTGAGGGCGTTCTCCACCAGGTTGCCCACGAGCCGCTCCAGCAGGACGGGGTCGCCGACCACCGTGGCGGGGCGCAGGTCCTGGCGCAGGCTCAGGCCGGAGTCGGCCAGCGGACCGCTGAGCTGGCTGAGCACCGTTCCGGCGACCTCGCCCAGGTCCACCCTGGCGCGGACCTCCAGCTCGCGGTCGCTCTTGGCGAGCAGGAGCAGGCCCTCGATGAGGCGTTCGTGGCGGGCGTTGGTCTCCAGCAGGGTCTGTCCGACGCTCTTGAGGTCGGCCGAGACGTCGGGGGCGCTGAGCGCCACCTCCAGCAGGGTGCGGTTGATCGCCAGCGGCGTGCGCAGCTCGTGCGAGGCGTTGGCGACGAAGCGGCGTTGGCCGTCGAAGGCCCGGTCCAGGCGCTCCAGCATGCCGTCGAAGGTGTCGGCGAGCTCGCGGATCTCGTCGTCGGGCCCGGACAGGGCGATGCGCTCGTGCAGGGAGCGCTCCGACAGGCGGCGGGCGATGCGGGTGATCTTCTGGAGCGGGGACAGCGCCCTTCCGGCCACCGCGTAGCCCAGGGCGACGGCGAGCAGGCCCACCAGGAACAGCGCGAGCAGCGAGAACCGGGTGACGTGGGTGAGCACCTGCTCGATGAGGTCCCTGTGCGCGCGCAGCTCGGCGAAGCTCTCCTCGACCAGGAGCGCGTTGAGCAGGACCGCGACGATCAGGTAGTTGACCAGGACCAGCACGGAGCCCGCGGCGAAGAACAGCATCCCGTAGATGAGGGTGAGCCGTGCGCGCAGGCTGAGGTTGTCGGTGAAGTGGTGGACCCGGGCGGCGGCCGCGGAGCGCTCGGTTCCCGCGCCCTCGGGCGACAGGGTGTTCAGGCGCCGCCACGTCCCGGTGTCGCCGGGGCGGGTGGGCTCGACCTGCCCCGGCTCGGCCCGCTCCGCCGGTCTCACAGCCGGTACCCGGCGCCGGGGACGGTCTGGATGACGGGCGGGTCGCCGAGCTTCTTGCGCAGGGTCATGACGGTGACCCGGACGACGTTGGTGAAGGGGTCGGCGTTCTCGTCCCAGGCCTTCTCCAACAGCCCCTCGGCGCTGACCACGGTTCCCTGGGCGCGCATGAGCACCTGCAGGACGGCGAACTCCTTGGGCGTGAGGGAGACCTCGCGGCCGTCGCGGTGGACGCGGTGGTTGGCCGGGTCGAGCGTGATGCCGTGGCGCTCCAGGACCGGGGGCAGCGGGGGCGCCGAGCGGCGGCCGAGGGCGTGGACCCGGGCGATGAGCTCTGCGAAGGCGAAGGGCTTGGCCAGGTAGTCGTCGGCGCCGATGGTGAGGCCCTCGACCTTGTCCTGGACGCCGTCGGAGGCGGTGAGCATCAGGATGCGGCCGTTGTAGCTCTCACCGACCAGGGTGCGGGCCACGTCGTCGCCGTGGGTGCCCGGCAGGTCGCGGTCCAGCACGACCACGTCGTAGTCGTTGACCGCGGTGTACTCCAGGGCGGCGTCGCCGTCGTAGACCACGTCCACGGCCATCGCCTCGCGCCGCAGTCCGACCGCCACTGTGTCGGCCAGGACCCGTTCGTCTTCGACCACGAGTACGCGCACGTTGTCCTTCTCGAGCGTTGGTCCGCAAAGAAAGGGGGCCGCTGCCGGCGCATCCCCCAACACACCGGCAGCGGCGTTCTTGGTCCCGGCCGCGTCATCCGTTCTTTCACAGTCGGGGTAAGGAGACGGTAAACCCGCCGCGGCGGTTGCGCGAACCGCCCGCCCTCCTCGCCCCGCGTGAGCGCGGGCGCTGGGCCGGGAGCTTCACGCTCCCCTGGAGCACGGGGAGTCGCTGCCGGCGAATCCCCCAACCGCCGGCAGCGACTTAACCCCGCACATCTCAAATCTGACACATCAAGAATAAGAAACAAGTAAGCACCGGCCCTCCCCGGTAAATGTGTCATGGGACACCCTTGTCCGACACGTGGTGCAATCCGCACCGAACACCCTCGGCACCACGCCCCGGGGACGCTCGCCCACAGGCGGGACCGCCCCCCGGAAGCGGGCTCGGGCACGGGGTGGATCACGGAAGGATCACGCCTGGGATGCGGTGGTTTGAGCCGGAGCGCGGTGCGGGTACGGAAGGAAGATGCACGCGTGGACACCGGCCCCGGGCCGGACCGCGACGTGCACGCATGTCACAGGGACGTGACACTTCGATCGTGCGGACGCCGCGGCGTGCGCGAACGGATTCCGCACCGGAGCACCGTCGTGCCCCGGTGCCTACCCCTGGAAGAGGTGCCATGGGCGAGTTCCTCGCGGAGATCAAGGTCCGCATCAACGAGACCTACCGGTCGTTCCAGGCTGCTCAGGCCGCCGGAGACGACTTCCTCGCCGACACCCACGCGTCGGAACTGGAGGATCTGTACCGCATCGCGGCTCGCAACGGCGTCGACGCCTGCTCCTGAGAGCGCCGGGGGGCGCGGCGGGCACACTGCCCGCCGCGCCCCTCGTGTGTCCGGGGCCTTCCGCGCCCCGTCAGCCGTCGGTGTCGGCGCCCAGCGGGGCCAGGAGGGCGTCCAGGGCGTCGTAGAGCTCCGGGCGCGCCGCGATGACCAGGTCGTTGCTGGGCGGACCCGAGCGCAGGCCCCCCACCCGCAGGCCCGCCTCGCTCGCCACCAGGCCGGGGGCGCACCAGTCCCAGGCGTGGAGGCCGCGCTCGTAGTAGGCGTTGTAGCGGCCGACGGCGAGCCCGGTCAGGTCCACCGCGGCCGACCCGCCGCGGCGGATGTCACGGATGCGCGGGATCACCTCCAGCAGGACCCTGGCCTGCTGGACGCGGCGTTCGGGGAAGTACCCGAAGCCGGTGGCCACCAGGGCCTGCTCCAGCGGCACGGCGGGCGGGGCCTCCAGGACGCGGCCGTTCAGGCGCGCGCCGCCGCCGAGCACCGCCTCGTACATCTCGCCCCGCCGGGGGACGTTCACCGCGGCGGCCACCACCACGCCGTCGACCTCCGCGGCGACGGCCACGCCCCAGTCGGGCTGGCCGTACAGGTAGTTGACGGTGCCGTCGATGGGGTCGACGACCCAGCGCACCCCGCTGGTGCCGCCCTCGTCGCCGCCCTCCTCGCCCAGGATCGCGTCGTCGGGGCGCGCGGCGAGCAGGCGGTCCCGGATGAGGTCCTCGGTGGCCCGGTCCATCTCGGTGACGACGTCGGTGGGGCTGGACTTGGTGTCGAGCACGGTGATGCCCGCCTGCCCCCCGGCGGCGAGCTCGCCCGCCTCCGCGGCCACGCTCACGGCGAGGTCGCGCAGGCTCTCCCGGTCGGGTGCGGCGTGGGTGGTACTCACTGGCTGTCCTCCGTGGCGTGGTGTCGCGCGTCGGGCTGCGTCCCTGACGCGGGTCCGGCCGGGGCCGCGGTCGCGGCTCCCGGCCGGTCGTGGTCGGCTCAGAGCAGTTCGGGCCTGCTCCACTCCTTGCCGTGCACGTGGTGGTCGAGGAAGGCGAGGATCGTCTCGTACCAGATCCGGGCGTTGCCGGGGGTGAGGATCCAGTGGTTCTCGTCCGGGAAGTAGAGGAACTTGGCGTCCACCTCGTGCAGCAGCAGGTCGCGCCACAGGCGCAGGCCCTCGGAGATGGGCACCCGGTAGTCCTTGTCGCCGTGGATGACGAGCATCGGGGTGCGGATGCGGGCCGCGTGCAGGTGCGGGGAGTTCAGGGTGTAGCGCTCGGGGCGCTCCAGCGGGGTACCGAACTCGCGCTCCCACACCGGCGGGTAGTCGGTGGTGCCGCTGAACCCGTCCAGGCCCCACAGGGAGGCGTGGGAGACGATGGCCTTGAAGCGGTCGGTGTGCCCGGCGATCCAGTTGGCCATGTAGCCGCCGAAGGAGCCGCCCATCATGGCCGTGCGCCCGGCGTCGATGTCCTCGCGCGCCTCGGCGGCGTCGGTGACGGCCATGACGTCGGCGAAGGTGCGCGGACCCCACGCGCCCCAGGCACGGCGGAGCATGTCCTGCCCGTAACCGGTGGACAGGGCGGGGTCGGGCAGCAGGACGGCGTAGCCGCGCGCGGCCAGCAGCCACGGGTTCCAGCGCCAGGACCAGCCGTTGAAGCTCATGTAGGGGCCGCCGTGGACCCAGAGCGTGAGCGGGGCGGGCGAGTCGGCCGAGGCGTCCTCGGGCAGCACCAGCCAGGAGCGGATCCGGGTGCCGTCGTCGGCGGTGGCCTCGATCTCGGTGAGGGTGCCGGGCATGGTCAGCTCGGAGCCGGGGGTGCGCAGGTACACGGGCCGGCCGTCGGCGGCGTCGGCGGCCAGGCGCACGGGGGCGGGCGGGGCGTCCCAGGCGTCGCGCAGGGCGTACACGTACCGGCCGTCGGGGGACGGGTTGAGGTTGCTGTAGGCGCCGTGGTCGCCGGTGAGGCGGGTGACCGCGCCGCTGGCCAGGTCGATCCGGAAGACGGGGCGGCGGCCCTCCTGGTCGGCGACGACGAACACGGCGCCGGAGTCGGCGGACCAGGCGAGCTCGCGCGGCCACAGCTCGTGGTCGGGGAGCAGGTCGCGGCCCTGGCCGGTGGCCAGGTCGACCAGCCAGGCGGTCGTGTCGCGGGGCTCGCCGTCGTAGGCGCCCTCGAAGTCGCGCACGAGCAGGACGTGGCGGCCGTCCGGGGAGACGGCCGGCCTGCCGAAGTCGTGGTCGGGGTCGGTGGCCAGGGTGCGGCGCTCGCCCGTGGCGGTGTCGACGGCCACGACGTCGGAGCGCCGGGCGCCCCGTCCGACGGGCACCTGCCACTCGGTGACCAGGAGTCCGCCGTCGGGGGAGAGCGCGCCGCCCGCGCCGACGAGCGCCATACCGGCGTCGGGGGTCAGGTCCCGCGGGTCGCCGAGCCGGGAGTCCTCGTCGGCGGGCGGTTCGGCGACGAGGTAGCGGGGGTGGCCGGGACCGATGTCGCTGTCCCAGGAGCGCACGGGCAGCGCCTCGTGCAGGATGGCGGTGACCCCGGCCTCCTCGCGGGCCTTGCGGGCCTGCCTGTCGGCCTCCTCGTCCTCGCTGCGCGGAAGGGTGTCGGCGGTGAGGGCGACCAGCCCGGAGTCGCGGGCGACCGTGAAGGAGCCGATCCCGCCGGGGCGGGAGGCGACCTGGCGTGCCTCGCCGCCGTCGGCGGGCAGGAGCCACAGGGCTGTCCCGGCCTTGTCGTCGGCCTCGGCCTCGGGGTCGGGGCGGCCGGTGGTGAACAGGACCGAGCCGTCGGGGAGGAAGCCGACGCCGCCCTCGCCCTTGGCCGAGCGGGTGAGGCGCCGGGGGGCGCGCCCGCCCTCGGACTCGGGGGCGACGTCGATCTCCCACAGGGCGCTGCGGAAGGACTTGGAGTCGGGGGCGAGGCCGCTGACGGGCGCGACCAGACGGGTTCCGTCCGGTGAGAGGCGCAGTCCGTTGACGCGGCGAAGTCGGACGTACTCCGGCAGTTCATACCAGGAACGAACCAAGACACATACTCCCTGAACGTCGACGTGGGGTCGGGGCGGACACTGTCGAGCGGGCCGTGGGGCGACTGTGGTCCCCGCCCTCCCGCGGGCGGTGTCAGCGGTGTTTACCCTCCCACACCTCCGGGGCCGCGTGCCCGGCCGGGGCGCGGGTCCCCCGCGGGACCGCGCGGTCCCCTCACCCCAGGATCGCCGCCCCGGGCCGCGGCGCGGGCGTCAGCGCCTCAGGCCGGGCACGAGCAGTCGGTGCAGCGCGGGAGCGAGCTCAGGCGCCGGGGCCCGGTCCGTTCGGTGTACTCGCGGACCAGGTCGGTCACCATGGACACGAACGCGGGGTGCGTGCCGGGGCTGAGCGCGCGCTCGTAGCCGATGCCGAGCTTCTTGGCGGTGTCGCGGGCCTCCACGTCGAGGTCGAACTTGACCTCCATGTGGTCGGAGACGAAGCCGTGCGGGACCACGACCACGGCGGGCACGCCCTCGGCCGCCAGCTCCTCCATGCGGTCGTTGACGTCGGGCTCCAGCCAGGGCTGGCTGGGCGGGCCGCTGCGGCTCTGGTAGACGACCTCGTGGGGGTGGTCGCGGTCCAGCCGCCCGACCACCAGGCGCGCCACCTCGGCCAGCTGGGCCCCGTAGGCGCCCTCGGGTCCGAAGGCCTGGCCGGGGCCGCCGCTGGCCTCGGCCATCGACGTGGGGATGGAGTGCGCGGAGAAGAGCAGGTGCGCGCCCTCGCGCTGCTGCTCGGGCAGGGCCTCCAGGGCGGCGCGGGTGTGCTCGACCAGCGGCTCGACGAATCCCGGGTGGTCGTAGAAGGGCCGGATCAGGTCCACCTCGGGGGCGTCCTCGCCCAGCGCGGCGCGGGCGCGGGCGATGTCCTCCTCGTAGGCGGTGCGGCTGGACCAGTTGCAGTACGCGGAGGTGGGCAGCGCCAGGATGCGGCGCACACCGTCCTCCTTCATCCGGGCGAGGGTGTCGGTGAGCATCGGGGCCCAGAACCGGTTGCCCCAGTAGACGGGCAGGTCGATCCCGTTGGCGGCGAAGTCGGCGGTGACCGCGGCGAGCAGGTCGCGGCACTGCTGGTTGATCGGGCTGACACCGCCGAAGAGGAAGTAGTGCTCACCGACCTCGGCGAGCCGCTCGCGGGGGATGTTGCGGCCCCGGGTGACGTTCTCCAGGAACGGGATGACCTCGTCCTCCCCCTCCGGGCCGCCGAAGGAGATCAGCAAAAACGCGTCGTAGTAGCTCACGGCTCTTATGAAACCAGCTCCGCCGGACCCGCTCGCGCGACCCCCCGGATGCGGGTCCTGTGGTTTTGGCCTCCTCGCGGCCGGACGCCGCGTCCGGGGGTGCGTCCGAGGCGCTGTCCGCCTCTGGCCACGCGGGTGACCGGTCGGTAATGTCACCGCATGACAGACGTGATGTGGCACACATGGGCGGACACCCACCGGGCCCGGCCCAGGCGTACGGCGGCTCCGGGGAGCACCGCGGAGGTCGCCGCGGCGGTCTCCTCGGCCGCCGCCGAGGACCTGCGGGTCCGCATGGTCGGCACGGGTCACTCCTTCACCGACGTGGCCGTCACCGACGGCCTCCTCCTCTCCCCCACCTCCCTGACCCGGGTGCGCTCGGTGGACCCCGCCGCGGGCACGGCCACCGTCGAGGCCGGCCTGCCCCTGTGCGACTTCAACGACGTGCTGGCCGAGCACGGGACGGCCCTGGCCAACATGGGCGACATCGCCGTGCAGACCGTGGCGGGCGCGGTGCAGACCGGCACCCACGGCACCGGCCGGGACGCGGGCGGGCTGGCCGCCCAGGTGGTCGGCATGGAGATGGTGCTCGCCGACGGCTCGGTGGTGGAGTGCTCGGCCGGGCGGGATCCGGAGCTGTTCCACGCGGCGCGGGTGGGCCTGGGCGCGTTCGGCGTGGTCACCGCGCTGACCATGGCGGTGCGCCCCGCCTTCCTGCTGCACGCGCGCGAGGAACCGATGCGGCTGGAGGAGGTGCTGGAGCGCCTGCCGGAGCTGCGCGCGGACAACGACCACTTCGAGTTCTTCTGGTTCCCGCACACCGGCAACACCAACACCAAGCGCAACAACATCAGCGCGGGTCCGGCCCGGCCGCTGTCGCCCTTCCGGGCGTGGCTGGACGACGAGTTCCTGTCCAACACGCTCTTCGAGGGCGTCAACCGGGTGTGCCGCCGCTTCCCCCGGACGGTGCCCGCGGTGAACCGGATCAGTTCGCGCGCGCTGTCGGCGCGCAGCTACACCGACGCCTCCCACCGGGTGTTCGCCTCGGTGCGCGACGTGCGGTTCGTGGAGATGGAGTACGCGATCCCCGCCGAGCACCTGGCGGACGTGCTGCGCGAGGCCAGGTCGATCGTGGACCGGCGCGGCCACCGGGTGAGCTTCCCGGTGGAGGTGCGCTTCGCCCCGGCCGACGACGTGTGGCTGTCCACCGCCTACGGGCGCGACACCGCCTACGTGGCGGTGCACATGTACAAGGGGACCCCCTACGACGCCTACTTCGCCGACCTGGAGGCGGTGTTCACCTCCGTGGGAGGGCGCCCGCACTGGGGCAAGGTGCACACCCGCGACCGTTCGTACCTGGAGGGGGTCTACCCGATGCTGGACCGGGCCCTGGCGGTGCGGGACCGCGTGGACCCCGGGCGCCGGTTCGGCAACGCCTACCTGGAGCGGGTCCTGGACTGAGCCCCCGTCCGGCCCTCCGGGCGCGGCCGACGCGACCGGAGGGCCGGTCCCGGCGCCACCGCGCCGGAGGGGAGGGCGACGGACGGACGAGGACGCACCGCCGGACCCGGCGGCTGAGGGGCCCGGCCGCCGCGGGGTGCACTCAGCCCGCCGGGGGCACGGCGGGCTGGGGCGCGGGGACGGCCTCCTCCCCGCCCTGCCCGCCGGTTCCGGGGTCGGGCGCCTGACCGCCGGGGTTCTGGGTCCCGCCGTCGCCCTCCGGCGGGGCGGTGGGCTCGGTGGTCCCGCCGGTGCCCTCGGGGGCGTCCTCCTCGGTGACGCCGCCGTCGCCGGTCCCGCCGCCCTCGGGCGTGTCGGCCCCCGGGTCGGGCGCGGTCGGCTGGTCGGTGCCGGGGCCCTCCTCCTGCTGCCGTCCGACCGAGGGGTCGGACGTGTCGTCACCGGTCCCCGGGTACTCGGGCTCGTCCTCCTCGGCCGGGGGCGCGGAGGTGGTGCCGCCGAACAGGGTGGGCGAGCTGGACTCCTCCGAGCCCTGGGTCCAGGAGGTCAGCGAGCGCCCGGTGAACAGCTCGAACACCAGGATCACCAGCATGACCAGGACGAAGACCGCGGTGGCCGGGATGACCAGGGAGCGCCAGCCGCGCCGTCGGCCGCCCTCGCCGCCGGAGTCGCCGGGGCCACCGGGGTCGCCCGGGCCCGTGTCCCCCGGGCCGGGCGCGGGGAACCGCGCGGTGGCGCCGACGGGGTCGGCCGGTGTCGCGGTGCGGCCGTCCAGCGCGGGCAGGGCCATGGTGCGGGTGGCGTCGGAGTCCCCGTCCCCGTGGGCCGGGGGGAGGGTTCCGGTTCCGGAGACCTGCCTGAGCAGGGCGGTCTCGGAGATGCCCTCGGGCGGCGGTGCCACCGGCGCCCCCGGGGCGTCCGGTACCACCGGGACGCCGTTGTGGCCGGAGGCCCGCCCCGCCAGCTGCCTGGCCTGCTCCCCTCCGCGCGAGAACCAGTGCTGCAGCAGGGGGCTGACGAGTGTGCTGAGCGCGGCCATGCCGGCGGCGCCGATGACCGTGCCGTACACGTTCAGGTAGGAGGCCGCGGTGGCCGCGGCCAGCGTCGCGGCACCGGCACCGGCGACCTGGGAGACGCTCAGGTCGAACTTCTTCCTCCCACCCTCCTCCCCTTCCGACTGGTCGTCGTGGTGTGCGGTCCGACCCATCCGGTCGTCCCCCCTTCGTCGGCCGCGCGCGGGCGCGACGGGAACTGGTCAGCGCGGGATGGGCGTGTGGTGGGGCATACAGCCCCACAGACCCCGAACTTCACATTTCGCCCATAGCTTGATAACTCAGACTAAGGGCGACAGGTTTCCGATAACGTCATGAAATAAGAAGCATCACTCTCTGGTACACATCGGCGTGTCGAGTTGCGTCCTGGAGGGTCCGTGTACCCGTGGAACGGTCCGGGATCGGAGTTTTTCCCAGACCTGGGGTGATTCGGGAGACGCGGGATACCATCACGGCTGAGCCCTCGTGCGGGATCGGCGACATTCCCCCGCGATCGCTCCCGGTCGCGGAAGGGTCAGCGTGCCAAGATTGGCAACGAAGCGACCGTGAGGGCCCCGGGCATCCGGGGCGGCTCCCACCGCGGTGGACACCGCGGATCGGGAGGCGGGCACACAGTTCGGACATGCCGGGCGCGGTACTGGCCGAACAGTTGTCGGCCGACCAGACTTGGAGAACGCGGGGGTGGGTCGCGGGACCTGCCCTCGACGGGACGCGAAAGGGAGGGCGATGCACGAGCTTCGCCTCGTGGCCGTGAGCGAGGACGGCACCTACCTGGTGCTCGCCAGCGCCGGCCGTGGAACCCGTTTCACGCTGCCCGTCGACGACCGCCTCCGCGCCGCAGTACGCGGCCAGTTCTCCCGGCTCGGCCAGTACGAGATCGAAGTGGAGAATCCGTTGCGCCCCAAGGAAATCCAGGCCCGCATCCGGTCCGGCGAGACCGCGGAGGCCATCTCCGAGATCTCCGGTATCCCGATCGAACGGGTCCGCTGGTTCGAGGGCCCCGTCCTCCAGGAACGCGAGTACATCGCCCAGCAGGCCCAGCGAGCGAGCGTGCGCGCGCACGGCGACGCCGCCCCGGGCCCCTCTCTGGAGGAGTTGGTCACCAAGCGGATCGGCGCGCACCAACTGGAGACCGGTGACGCGGTGTGGGACTCGTGGAAGCGCGAGGACCGGTCCTGGCAGCTCAAGCTCGTGTTCCTGTACGGCGGCGAGGAGCGCGTCGCCCACTGGCTGTACGAGCCCAGACACAACAGCGTGGCCCCCGCCGACGAGGAGGCGGCCCGGTTCTCCTCCCCCGACCCCGAGCCCGTGTCCTCCCCCGGCGCGACCGTGACGCCCTTCGCCCCGCGCCGCACCGAGACCACCGCGGACCTGCCCCGGTCCGAGTCCCAGCCGACCTCCGAGCGCGAACGCCCCGCGCCCCTGCGCCCGTCCTCCGCCGCGCACCGCGACGAGCCGCCGCGCTCGGCGCCGCCCGCGCGTCCGGCCGCGGCCGAGCACCGTCCCACCGAGCGCGAGCGGGCCCCGGAGCGGCCCGCCGAGCGCGAGCGCACCGCCGGATCCCGGTCCCTGGAGTGGGACCGGTACCCGGAGCCGCAGGCGGAGCGGTACGCGCAACCGCGTCCGGAGCGGCCGGCCCCGCGGGCCGAGCCCGAGTACCGGGCCGGACCCGAGCGCTGGGCGGGAACCGAGCGCCGGACGGAGTCGGAGCGGTGGGCCGAGTCCGAGCGGTGGGCCGAGAGCGCCGCCCGCGACGAGCACCCTGCGGAGGAGCGGCGCCGCCCCGAGCGGCGGTCCGAACCGGCCGCGTACGACGAGCACCCGGCGGAGGAGCGGCGCCGCCCCGAGCGGCGGGCGGACTGGCTGGAGGCCCGTCCCGCCAGGCCGGCCGAGCCCGAGGCCGCCCCGCCCGCGGCGGAGGGCCCAGCACAGCAGCGTCCGGCACCGCGCCGCCGCCGCGCCACCATCGACCTCAACGACAACGGCGTCCCGCGCCGCGCGGCCGAGCAGCCGCCCGCGGCGGCGGTCCCGGCCGCCGCCAACGGCGGTCCCGCCGCCGCCAAGCGCAAGGGCCGGGGCCGCCGCGCCTCGGTCCCGTCCTGGGACGAGATCATGTTCGGCTCCAAGAAGGACGAGTAGGGCCCGCGTGCGCGTGGGGGAGGGGCCGGTCGCACGGTGCGGCCGGCCCCTCCCCCACGTGTGCTCAGGCCGGCGCGGGCCCCGCCGCGCGCTCCCCGTCCCCGCCCTCCGGCCCCGCGTTCCCGGGACCGACCAGGAACGGGCGCACCATCTCGGGGGTGACCCCGGCGGCGAAGGCCACCGAGCCCGCGAACGAGGCGTCCTGCACGGTGTAGCCGCCCGCGCCCGCGCCGACCGTGACCTGGAGGTCGGCCAGCGAGGACGACCGCTGGAAGAGGGTCTGGGTCCAGGTCCAGCCGATCACCGCCGAACGCTCCACCGTCGCCTGTGAGCGGCGCAGCGAACCCGAGCGCACGCTCACCCGCTCGCCGTCCCGGCCGTGGCCCAGGGAGCGGTACCGGTCCACGCCCAGGGGCACGCCCAGCACCGCCAGGGCGCCGGCGGCCCAGGCCAGCCACTCCGCGTCCACGGCCAGCGCGACCACCAGGAGCGCCGCGAACGGCCCCGAGGAACGGGTCAGGCGGCGGTACAGGGCGGCGCGCGGATGCCGGTTCAGGCCGCCCCGGTACCGGGCCAGCGCCCGGTCCACGATCTCCTCGACCGCCGCGCGGGGCCCGATGGGCAGCAGCACCGCGCGGTTGGCGGTGTCGCCCAGCCCGGTGACGATGGCGCGCAGGCGCACGGCCCCGCGTACGCGTTCGAGGGGGTTGTCCAGGAGCTCGTACCCGCGGATGCGGCGCTTCTCCAGTGTCACGCTGCGCCGGGTGAGCAGCCCCCGCTCGGCGACCAGGGAGCCGTCGCGCTCCCTGAGGGTGAAGCCCCAATGGGTGAGCGCGTAGGAGACCACGGCGAACACCGGCATCAGCAGCACCAGCGCACCGGCGGCGACGGCCGCGGACAGCAGGAGCAGGTTGTGGTCGGAGGTGGTCACCCAGTCCACGAAGTAGTCGGTGGCCAGCTCCCCGGCGGTCTGCTGGACCATGCCGGACAGGGTGGCCAGGACCGCGAACGGGGTGAGCAGGTACCCCAGGCTCAGCGCCCCGTACAGGTACCACGAGCGGGGCATGGCGAAGTGGGTGACGGTGTCCTCGTCGCCGGGGTCCGCGGGCCCCTCCCCGGCCCCCGGGGCGTCCTCTCGCGCCGACGCGCCCGCCGCGGCGGGCGCGTCGGCGGTCCCGGCCCCGCGACCGGTGAGCACCGCCCTGCGGTGCAGCAGCACCCGGCGCAGGCGGTCGGCCTCATCCGCCGACACGGCGTCGAGCTTGCCGTCCTCGGTGGCGCCCGCCGATCCCGCGGCGGCCTCCACCCGGACCACGGCCACGCCCAGCAGCCGGTGCAACAGGGTGCTGGTGACGTCCACGCCGCGCACCCGCTCCAGCGGGATGGTGCGCTGGGAGCGGCGGAGCAGGCCCCGGCGGATCTCCAGCCGGTCCCCGGCGACCTCGTAGCGGGTGGTGCGCCAGGTGACGAACCCTCCCACGAGCAGGACCACGACGGTCGCTCCCGTGGCGGCGAGCACCCAGGCGTTGAACCCGCCGAGCACCAGCCCTGCGGCGATCGGCACCAGGAGGCCCTTGAGCTGGTTGATGGGGCCCACGACCACGCTGCGGGGGCTGAGCCGGCGGGCGCGCTCGGCCCCGAAGAGCTTCGTGCCGTCCCCCTCCTGCCCGCCCCACCAGTCACGGGGGCCCTCGGAGAGGTCGCCGCCGGGATCCTGGGGCGCGTGGGCGCCGGCGGGGGCGCTCCGGTCGGGGGTCCGGCCTCTCCCGTCCCCCGCCGCGGCCTCCCGCACCCCGCCTTCGGCCCGCCCGGCCCCGTCCCGGTGCCCGGCGGGCGCCGGACCGGTGCGCGGACCGGGTTCACCCGCAGCGGCGGGTCCGCCCGGAGCGGGAGGCGGGCACCGGTCCCCGGCTCCCGGGTCCGACGGCGCGGAGGCGGCCCCGGGGGCGACCCAGCCGCCCCGGCCGTCGGGGGCCGCCGGTTCCGGGGGCCCGTGGTGTTCGCCGTGTCCGCCCATCAGGTCGCGTCGTCCCTCAGTGCCCCGGCGCGCACGGCCAGCTCCTCGCTCAGGCGGCGCGCCTCCTCGGCGTCCAGCCCCTCGATCGTGGACGACCCCGCGTAGGAGGCGGTCTGCACCTCCAGCGTCGCCACGCCGAACACGCGCTCCAGCCACCCCTGCGTGTGGTCGACCGTCTGCAGGCGGCTGACCGGGACCAGCTGCCAGGAGCGGCTGACCCAGCCCGTCCGGGTGTAGATGACGTCCCCGGCCACCTCCCAGCGGTGCACCCGGTACCTCCAGGACGGGACGACGGCGATCCTGACCAGGGCGTAGACCGCGTAGACGGCCGGCAGCATCCAGGCGTTGTCCCGCGCCCACGGGGGGATCCACGTCCAGCCCAGGGACGAGGCCGCCCAGGCCGCCGCCGACAGCAGGACCAGGACGAACACGCTGGCGAACAGCAGGCGCAGGGTCCACACGCCCACCGCCCGACCGCTCACGCGGCGCAGCGGCGGCCGCAGCCGCGCGGTCGCGCCCGCGTCGGGCTCGGGCGGTTGGGGTGGCCCCTGGGGGCCGGAGGCTGCGGGGGTGTTCATCACGCGACCGAGTCTAGGGCCTCACCGTTCGCGCGCCCCTCGGCCGCGGGGCCGCGGACGGAGCGGCGGCGCCCTCCCCCGGCGGGTCCGCGGCGGGGCGGGCGGCCTGACGGCCGCTGACACCGGCGCCCGCTTCCTCACGGTTTCCCCGTTCGGTGCTGTCAGCGTTCTGTCAGACCGGTTGGCCAGACTTGACAGCAGACGTTGAGACATGGAGGAGCGATGACTGACGCCATCCGCGCGGAGGGCCTGGTCAAGCAGTTCAAGGGCAAACGGGCCCTGGACGGTGTGGACCTGAGGGCCAGGACGGGGGCCGTGCTGGGCGTCCTGGGACCCAACGGCTCCGGGAAGACCACGACGGTGCGCATCCTGGCGACCCTGCTGCGCCCCGACGAGGGGCACGCCGAGGTGGGCGGCTTCGACGTCGCGCGCCAGCCCCACGAGGTACGCCGCCTGATCGGACTGACCGGCCAGTACGCGGCGGTCGACGCCGACCTGACCGGAACCCAGAACCTGGTGCTCATCGCCCGGCTGCTGGGCTACGACCGGGCCGGGGCTCGGGCGCGCTCGGCCGAGCTGATGGAGCGCTTCGAGCTCACCGACGCCGCAGGCCGCCCCGCCAAGACCTACTCGGGCGGTATGCGCCGACGGCTGGACCTGGCCGCGAGCCTGGTCGGCCGCCCGTCGCTGCTGTACCTGGACGAGCCGACCACCGGCCTGGACCCGCACAGCCGCAACGGGCTGTGGGACGTGGTGCGCGGGCTGGTCGAGGACGGGGTGACCGTCCTGCTCACCACCCAGTACCTGGAGGAGGCCGACCAGCTGGCCGACGACCTCATGGTGCTCGACCACGGCCGGGTGATCAGCGAGGGCACACCCGAGGAGCTCAAGAGCCGGGCGGGCAACCAGGTGCTGGAGGTGCGCACCGTCGAGCCCGGGCAGCTGCCCCTGGCCACCAGGATCATCGAGGCGGTCACCAGCGCGCCGGTGTCCTCCGACGGCCTGCTCGCCAGCGCCCCGGTCACCGACTCGGGGATCCTGCCCGAGGTGGTGCGCCGTCTGGACGAACAGGGCGTGGCCGTCGCCGAGCTGTCGCTGCGCAAGCCCAGCCTGGACGAGGTCTTCCTCGCCCTGACCGGGCACGCCGCCGAGGAGGAGGCCCCGCGGGGGGCCGTGAACGAAGGGACCCGAGCATGAGCGCCGTGACGACCCGGACGCCGTCGGCGCGGCCGGAGGACGCGCCGACCACTCCGCAACGGATCAGCCCGCTGATCACCGTGCGCAACGGCCTGCAGCTGGCCTCGCGCAGCGTGCTGAAGATCAAGGCCAACCCCGAAGAGGTCTTCGGGCTGATGCTGCAGCCGGTCATGTTCGTGACCCTGTTCGTCTTCGTCTTCGGACAGGCGATGATGGGCGACTGGCAGAGCTACCGCGACTTCCTGATGCCCGGCATCATCGCCCAGTCGGTCATCTTCGCCACGCTGGGCACGGGCTTCTCGCTGAGCCAGGACGTGGAGAAGGGCATCTTCGACCGCTTCCGGTCGCTGCCCATCGCCCGCTCGGCCCCGCTGACGGGCGCCATCCTCGGCGACCTGGTCCGGTACTCGATCACCGTGGTGATGGTGCTGCTGGTGGGCATGGTCATCGGGTTCCGCCCCGAGGGCGGCGTGGTGGGCGTGGTCGTGGCGGCCGCCCTGGTGCTGCTGTTCGCGTTCGCGTTGTGCTGGATGTCGGCCTTCATCGGCATGATCGTGCGCACCCCCATGGCGGTGCAGGCGTTCGGGATGATCCTGATGTTCCCGCTGACCTTCAGCAGCTCGGCGTTCGTCAGTCCCGACGACATGCCCAGCTGGCTCCAGGCGGTGGCCGCCAACAACCCGGTCACCCACGTCGTGGACGCCATGCGCGCCCTGATGCTGGGCTCCGGGGAGGCCGCCGGCCCGGTGGTGTGGACCGTGGTGTGGGCCGCGATCATCACCGCGGTCTTCTTCCCGCTGGCCGTGTGGGCCTACCGGCGCCGCACCTGACCCGCTCCCGGCGGAACCGGCGCCGCCGCCCCGGCAGGGACCGGGGCGGCGGCGCCGTGCGGCCCCTGGCCCCGGCAGGGACCGGCAACGGCTCCGGGCACGGCGGGGCGGGCCTCAGGGGCGTTCCCCGCCACCGGGCGCGGCCGTGGCCCACCACTCGTCCACGAGCCCGCGGACCCGGTCGGCACCGGCGCCCCGGACCCCGGCGATGACGAGGTCGTACTCCCGTCCGCCCAGCTCCCGGCGCGCGCTCTCGCGGGCCCGCACCACGAGGGGGGTGGTGGAGTCGGCCGTGCCGCGCAGCGCCTCGGAGCAGGCCAGCAGCCAGGCGCCGCGCCGCGGGTCCTGTCCGACGACCATCACCGCGAGGACGTCCAGGACCTCCGCGCACATCGGCCCCAGGCCGCCGTCGGCCAGCCGCCACGCGCGCCGGGCGTGTCGCCAGGCCTCCTCGGCGTCACCGGCGCTCCAGGCGACGGTGGCGTACAGGGTCCGCCAGCCCGCCTCCACGTAGACGGGGGAGAACCCGCCCAGGACCTTCAGGTCCTCACCCACCCGGTCCAGGACCTCGCGGGCCGCGTCCAGCTCCCCCGCCTCCCGCAGCCACTGGCCCTCGGCCAGGCGCAGCAGCACCATGTGCTCCTTCTCGACGGGCCGCTCCGAACCGAGGAGTTCCCCCAGGTCGTCGCGCGCCGCCCCCAGGTCGCCGAGGTCGGTCAGGACCTGGGCCCGGCGGATGCGGAACACCGAGGCCAGCGCCTCCAGCCCCGCGTGCTCGGCCCTGCGGACGCCCGAGGTGAGGAGTTCACGGCAGCGGTCGAGGTCCTCGAACCGGTACACGTCCACGACGTGGAAGAGCGCCTGGCACTCGCCCCAGGTGTCGCCGCACGCGCGGAACTGGTTCAGGGCGGTGCCCGCGCGCTCCATGGACCGCTCGATGCGCCCGTTGACCGCGTCGAACAGGGACAGCAGCAGCCCCACGAGGGCCCGCATCCACGGGTCGGGCTGGTCGGCAGCGGCGGCGAGGCGTTCGTGGGCGGTGCCGGTGCTGCCCTCCAGCAGCGCCCGGTACACCAGGCCGTAGACGAGCATGTGGTGCTCCTCGGCCCGTTCCCCGGCCTCCTCCAGGACGGCCTCGACCCCGCGTATGCGCTCCAGCACCGTCTCGTGGTCAGTGGTCGTGTCGGCCCGCTGGAACAGGCAGCTGGCGTAGGCGACGGCGCGCCCCTCGGGCACCCGGTCGCCGACCATGTCCAGGACGTCCACGGCCCACTGGTGGAGCTGGCGCCAGGAGCCGCACAGGGTCCAGTACCACTGGGTGCACTCGACCAGGTCCAGGGCCAGTCCGCTGTCGCGGCGCTCGACGGCCCAGCGCACGGCGGCGCCGCAGTTGTCGGCCTCGGCGGACAGCCGGGTGAGGAGTTCCCCCTGGCGCGGACCGCGCAGCAGCGGGTCGGCCCAGCACCACAGGTCGCGGACGTAGCGGGCGTGGGCGTCGCGGACGTGCCCCTCCTCCCCGCTGCCCGCCAGGCGTTCGGCGGCGTAGGCGCGCACGGTCTCCAGCTGCCGGTAGCGGGGCGGGGTGTCGTCCCGGGCGGGGTTCTCCGCGACCACCAGGGACTTGTCGACCAGGGCGAACAGGACGGTCCACGCGTCGTGGCCGCCGATCTCGCCCTCGGCGCCGGGGTCGGCGCAGACCCGCTCGACGGCCTCCAGGGTGGCGCCCCCGGCGAAGACCGACAGGCGGCGCAGCAGGCGGCGCTCGGGTTCGTCGAGGAGGTCCCAGCTCCAGTCGACGACGGCGCGCAGGGTGCGGTGGCGCGGCAGCGCCGAACGGGTGCCGCCGGTGAGGAGCCGGAAGCGGTCGCAGAGGCGGTCGGCGAGCTGGGCGGTGCTCATGGAGCGCAGACGCGCGGCGGCCAGCTCCAGCGCCAGCGGCATGCCGTCCAGCTCGCGGGCGATACGGACGACGTGGGCCACGTTGTCGGGGGTGACGCGGAAGCCGGGGCGCGCGGCGGCGGCGCGTTCGGCGAAGAGGATGACCGAGGAGCAGGCGGCGGCCCGGTCGGCGCTGGCGCCCTCGGGCGGCAGGTCCAGGGAGGGGACGGCCAGGAGCTGTTCGCCGGGCACGCCCAGGGGCTCGCGGGAGGTGGCCAGGATCCGCAGGCCGGGGCACCGGGCCAGCAGCGGCGCCACGGTGAGGGCCACGTCCTCGACGATGTGCTCGCAGTTGTCCAGGACCAGGAGGACGGGGCGGTCGCCGACGAAGGAGACCACCCGTTCCAGGAGCGGGACGGGCGTGGCGGGGGCGGCGGAGCGCGCCTGGATCACGGCGTGTTCGCGCAGTTCCAGAGCGGAGGCCAGGGCCTGGGGGATGTCCGCGGCCGTCCTGGAGACGAGTTCGACGAACCAGCCGCCGCGGGCGAGCAGGGACGGCGCCCGCGCGGCCAGCGCGGAGGCGCTCTCGATCGCCAGGCGGGTCTTGCCAGCGCCGCCGGGGCCCAGCAGGGTGACCAGGCGCCCGCGGGTGAGCAGGTCGACGGCGGTGTCCACCTCGTTGTCGCGCGGCACGAAGCTGGTCAGGGCGGCGGGCATGCGCAGGGGCGGGGGCCCGGCGGGGTCCGGCGGGACCGCGGAACCGGGTGGGAGGGCGGTCACGGACGGGACGGCGGGGGCCTGCGTGGCGGTGGGCGCGGGCGGGGCGGCCCCGGCGGGGCGGGGCGCGTCGAGTTCGCCCCGCAGCAGCCTCAGGTGCAGGTCGCGCAGCTGGGAGGAGGGGTCCAGGCCCAACTCGTCGGCCAGGTGGGAGCGGAAGCGCTCGTAGGCGGCCAGGGCGTCGGCGGTGCGGCCGGTGGCGGCCAGCGCGCGCACGAGGAGCGCGAGGGGGCCCTCGCGGTGCGGTTCGCGTCGGCACAGGGCCTCCGCCTCGGGCAGGACCTCGGTGTACAGTCCCAGGTCGGCCAGGGCCGCCAGGCGGTCCTCCAGGGCCGCGCTGCGGGTCTCGGACAGGCGCAGGGCCGTGTCCTCGGCCAGTCCGTGCGCGGTCAGGTCCGACAGGGCCGGTCCGCGCCACAGGGCGAGGGCCTCGCCCAGGTCGCGGGCGGCGTCGGCGGCCCTTCCCGCGGCGAGTCCGGCCCGTCCCCGCCTGACCAGGGACTCGAACTCGGCCAGGTCCACCTGGCGGGGCTCGACCGCCAGCCGGTAGCCCGAGGCGTCCCCGTCGATCCGCGCGCCCTCCCCCAGCGCGCGGCGCAGGCGGGAGACCAGGGCCTGGAGGGCGTTGCCCGCCGACGCGGGCGGACTCCCCGCCCAGATGGCGTCGGTGAGCTCGTCGTTGGCGATCCGCTGCCCGGGCCGGAGCAGCAGGAGGGTGAGCAGCGTGCGCAGGCGCGCACCGCCGATGGCGACGGGCCGCCCGGTCGCGTCGTGGACCGCCAGGGGCCCCAGGATGGAGAACCGCACCGACCCATGATCACCGATCGTACGGACGGACGCTCTCCGTTACGGTGCCCCTTCCGTCCCGTTCTCGCCGGGCTGAAACCGGCGGAGCGCGCCCGCGGCCCGCGCGGGGCCGTGTGAGCGTGGACGGAAAGACCGAGCGCCCGCCTGACCGCAGTAGGGTTCGCTGGGGAACGTGTTGTCGGCGCCCGCCCGCGGCGCCGCCTGTTCCCCGCCGGTCCGGCGCCGGGTCTCCTCCGAACGCCGCGCCCGCGTCACCGAGATGTCCGCCTCCACGGCCCGAAAAGCAGGAGTCCCATTGTTCCCGGCCCTCCCCTTCCCCCGGACCACCGGTGCACCGCGTACGGCCCGCCCGTCCCCCGGTACGCGCGCGGGCGCGGTGGCGGCCGGGGCCGTCGTGGCCCTGACCACGGGCTGCGGGATCCTCTCCCCCGCGCAGAACGGCGACATGCCCGACGACATCAACGTCACCAGCCCGCTGATGCAGGAGGGCGAGCCGCTTCCCGCGGCCTACTCCTGCGAGGGCGCGTCCGAGACCGCCGCGGAGGGCGGGGAGGGGTCGGGCGGCTCGGAGGACCCCGAGGAGGCCCAGCAGGCGTACTCGCCGCCGCTGAGCTGGTCGGGTCTTCCCGACGAGGCCGGGTCCATCGCGCTGGTGATGGACGACCCCCAGGAGGCGCAGGTGTTCTGGGTGGTCTACGACCTGGACCCGCAGCTGGTCGAGCTGCGCCAGAACACCGTGCCGGCCGACGCCAAGCAGGGCCAGAACAGCCTGGGCGTGTCCGCCTACGACCCGCCCTGCCCCGAGCCCGGCGAGGCCTACGAGTACCGGTTCACCGTGTACGCCCTCAGGAGCCCGCTGGACCTGCCCGAGGGCGCGGCACTGAGCGCGTCCCTGGAGGCGATCGCGGACCAGGCCGTCGCCCGCGGTTCCCTGGTCACGAGCAGCGAGTGACATAGTTCACCGTGGGTGTTCCCTCCAGATCGGCCCCGGATGACCGGACGGATCCGGGGTCGCGGTGATTCCTGGAGGAAGCTCCCGTCGCCCTCTGCACACGGAGCACGACAACGCATACAGTGGTTCTGTGCCCCCGCCCCATTTCAGATGACCGATATTCGTCCACTCGCCGCGCGGCGCCCTGACCCGAAACCGCACCGGACCGCCTGCGTCCCCCCGCCAGCACAGGCCGAACCCACCGGATCACCGCGGTCCCCGGAGGTCACCGCCTCCCCCCGACCGGCCTCCTCCGGGCCGGTCCCCGGTGCGACCCGGGCGCGGCCGACCTCCTCAAGGTAGTGCGTAACCATGACCGTCACCGTCATCATCATCATCGCCGTCATCGTCGTGCTCGCCGTGCTCGTGCTCCTGCTGCTGGGCATGCGCGCACTGAGTTCCGGCTCCCGTGAGGACGACTACGACGACGAGTACGAGCACGAGGACGCCGAGGGCGACGACCGCGACGAGGAGCGTCCGCGCGGCCGCGGCCGCGGCCGCGGCCGGGAGCGGGCCCGCGACCGGGGTCGGGGCCGGGGTCGGGACCTCGACCGGGACGAGGACGAGGACGACGGGGAACCGGAGCCGCGCGGACGCTCCCGCCGGTCCCGCCAGGAGGGCGGCGCCAGGGCGGAGCGGCGCCCCCGGGCCAGGCGCAGGCTCGACGCTGACTGGGACGACGATGACGACTCCCTGTCCGACAACGACTTCTGGTCGAGCCTGGGCGAGGACGACCCGGAGCAGCGGCCCTCCGAGCAGCGGGACGGGCGCGGGGAACGGGGCTCCGCCGTCACCGTCACCGCGCACGAGTACGAGGACGACGGCTACGACGACGGGTACGGGGACTACGAGGACGAGGAGGCGTCCGGCCCTCCCGGAGCCACCACGGTCCTGCCCGCCGCGGGAAGCCGCGGGAGCGACCCCTCCGCGGACCTGGCGTTGCTGGCCAGCCTGGGCCAGGCCAGCGGCCCCCAGCCGGTGGAGGACGAGGAGGGCCCGTCACGGGCCCGCGGCCGGAGGCGGCGCGAGGCGGAGCCCTCCGACGGCGACGAGCGCGCCCTGCCGTCGGGGACCCCGCCGCGTTCCGCGCTTCCCCCCGCGCGGGAGGCCACGCCCCCGCAGGGGTTCCCCCGGCCCGCCGCACCGGCCGCTCCGGTCGCCGACGACCCCCTGGGCACCGGTTCGTGGTCGCCCGGCTCCTCCTACTCGCCCTCGTCGGCCGACCCGCTGGGGTCCTCCTCCGGTACGCGCGACCCGCTGGGGTCCCCCTCCGCCGACCGCGACCCGCTGGGGTCCTCCCCCGGTACACGCGACCCGCTGGGGTCCCCCTCCGCCGACCGCGACCCGCTGGGCGGGTCCGGCGCCGCTCCGGCCGCGGGAGAGCCCTTCCCGGTCCGCTCGTCCTACGACAGCGGATCGATGAACCGCTCGGACTACCCGGGAACCGCCGGCGCGCGGAGCACGTCCTTCGACGACCCGCTCGCCCCGACGTTTCGACCCTCGTCCCCCGCGTCGGAGACCGGCGCGAACTCGCCGATATGGTCCAGCGTGGACACCGGCGCGCACCAGCGATCCGATCTCGGCTTCGGCGGCGGGCCGGGCGGCGCGGGCACGGCACCGGGTTCCGGCCAGGCGTACCCCGGCGGTGCGGGCGACCCCGCCGACCCCCTCTCAGGCGGCTACCGCCCGCGGCCGGAGTCCCACGACACCGGGGCGCACCAGCGGTCCTCCTACGACAGCGGGACGCACCAGCGCCCCTCCTACGACACCGGCACGCACCAACGCTCCCCCTACGACACCGGCAACCACAGCCACGCCGACTACGGCTTCCCCGGCACCGGACGACCCGAGTTCGACACCGGCAACCACACCCGCCCCTCCTACGACACCGACTCCTTCAACCGCAACGACTACGACACCGGCACCCACCACCGCTCCCCCTACGACACCGGCTCCCACAGCCGTCCGGCCCAGCCGGACCCCAACCCCCCGCTGTGGGGCGAACAGGAGGGCGGAGGCGCCTTCGGGGCCCCCGGCGCCCCGGGCACGGCGGGCTTCCCGGGCGGATCCGGCGCCCCGGGCACTCCCCCGCCGTACGGCCGGCCCGGCCGGTCCCCGTCCGCCTTCCCCGGTGAGGCTCCGGGGTATCCGCAGGGCGGCTACCCGACGGGCGGCCACGCGGTGGAGCCGATGCGCGGGGGCAGCGCCGCGGGCTACGGCGAGCAGCCGCCGTTCGGCTATCCGCCCGCGGGTCCGGGCGGCTACTCCGGCGCCCCGGGCGACTACCCGGCCGACCGGCCCCAGCAGCCCGACCACGGCGGTCTCCCGCCCGCACAGGACTGGCGGCCCGGTGAGGAGGACCGGCACTCCAGCGGGCCGCAGGCCCCGGGGCCGTACCCGGCCGATCCCCACGACCCGCAGGGGTACGGCCGCAACCGTTACGAGGGCGGGTACGAGGACGGCCGCTTCATCTGACCTTCCGGGCATCCGCAACAATCAGTAGCGGACCTTTCCGGACCTCCCGGCGGCACGAGAGGTACATCACTTCACACCCCGAGGCGGTGGGCGAACCCACCACCTCGGGGTTTTCTCTGTCCGGGTTTGTCCCAACGCCGTGTGAAGACAGGAAAATGGTTACCAAACGAGCAACAGTCCGTAACACTCCGTGGCGGAGACTGGCTACAGTTGGTGATGGTAAGGACACCCTTCGGGAGGTCCTCCCACCCCGCGTTCCCACGCGTACCCCCCGATCCGGACACCACAGTCCCCGTGCGCCCACGCATCACTTGCCTGGTCCAACCCGAACGGAGTAACCATGCGCAACGACGCCCAGGGAGTAACGCCCGAGAGGCCGCCAGCGGCCCCGCCCGGGCCCCGCACCGACCACCGCAGGGGCATCGCAGCCGACGTCGGCGCCTCACTGGTGGTCTTCCTGGTCGCCGTCCCCCTGTCCCTGGGGATCGCCGTCGCCTCCGGCGCCCCCCTCATCGCCGGGATCATCGCCGCCGCGGTCGGCGGGATCGTCGCCGGACTCGTCGGCGGCTCCGCGGTCCAGGTCAGCGGCCCCGCCGCCGGTCTGACCATCATCGTCGCCGACCTGGTCATGACCTACGGCTGGCGGGTGACCTGCCTGATCACCCTGCTGGCCGGACTGGTCCAGCTCGCCCTCGGCGCCTTCCGCATCGCCCGGGCGGCCCTGGCCGTCTCCCCCGCCGTGGTACACGGCATGCTCGCCGGGGTCGGCGTCACCATCGCCCTCGCCCAGCTGCACGTGGTCCTGGGCGGGGAGCCGCAGAGCTCGGCGTTGGCCAACATCGCCGACCTGCCCCACCAGATCGCCAACAACCACACCCCGGCCGTCGCGGTCGGCGTCATCACCATCGCGATCATGTTCTCCTGGAACAAGCTGCCCTCCCTCGGCCGGCTGCGGCCCGCAGCGGTGCCCGCCGCGCTGGTCGCCGTGGCCACCGCGACCGTCATCTCCACCACGAGCGGCTGGCAGGTGCAGACCGTCGCCCTGCCCGACTCCTTCGCCGACGCCTGGAACGGTCCGATGCTGCCCGAGGCCGGGCAGTGGGACGGCATCGCCCTGAGCGTGGCCGCCGTGGCCATGGTCGCCAGCGTCGAGTCCCTTCTCGCCGCGATCGCCGTGGACCGCATGCACAGCGGCCGCCGGGTCATGCTCAACCGCGAGCTGTGCGGCCAGGGCGCGGCCAACACCCTCAGCGGCGCCCTGGGCGGGCTGCCGGTGGCCGGTGTGATCGTGCGCAGCACCACCAACGTGCGCGCCGGGGCGCGCTCCCCGCTCTCGACCATCCTGCACGGCGTGTGGATCCTGCTGTTCGTCGCCCTGTTCGCGCACGTGGTCGAGCTGATCCCGATGCCCGCGCTGGCGGCGCTGCTGGTGTTCATCGGCGTACAGATGCTCTCGATCGCCCACCTGCGCGACCTGCGCCGCCACCACGAGGCCAGCGTCTACCTGGTGACCCTGTTCGGCGTGGTGTTCCTCGGGCTCCTGGAGGGCGTGTTCATCGGCTTCGGGCTGGCCATGGTCGTCTCCCTGCGCAGGCTCACCAAGCTGACCGTGACCACCGAGGAGCGCGCCGACCGGGTGCACATCACCGTGCACGGATCGCTCACCTTCCTGGGCGTGCCCCGGCTCGCGCACGTGCTGCGCACCGTCCCCGCGGGCGCCCGGGTCGACCTGGACCTGCACGTGGACTTCATGGACCACGCCGCGTTCGAGGCCATCCACGCCTGGCGGGTGGACCACGAGCGCACCGGCGGCAGCGTCGACATCGACGAGGTGCACGAGAAGTGGTACACGCGCAGCTCCACGCGGTCGGCGCCCGCCACCAAGACCGCGCCCGGCGGCCTGGCCCGGTGGTGGGCCCCCTGGGACATGCGCGGTGACGGCGACCGCGAGGTGAACGCTCTGGGCCTGCTGGCGGCCGGCGCCCGCGAGTACCACTCCGGCACGACCGACCGGATGCGGTCGGTGATGAACCGCCTGTCGCACGGCCAGAACCCGACCGCGCTGTTCATCACCTGCGCCGACTCGCGCGTGGTGCCCAACCTCATCACCGCGAGCGGGCCCGGCGACCTGTTCACCGTGCGCAACCTCGGCAACCTGGTGCCGCCGCGGGACACCCCCGACAACGGGTCGGTGGGCGCGGCGATCGAGTACGCGGTGAACGTGCTGCGGGTGCCCTCGATCGTGGTGTGCGGCCACTCCCACTGCGGCGCGATGCAGGCCCTGCTGGAGAAGGCGCACCTGGAGCCGGACGAGGCGGCATCGCACATGTGCCGCTGGCTGTCCAACGGCTCGGAGAGCCTGGTGCGCGCGGGAGAGGCGTCGGGCACCCTGGCGGGCCTGCCCAAGGCGGAGGCGCTGCGCCGCCTGTCCCAGGCCAACGTGGAGGCGCAGATCGGCAACCTCATGAGCTACCCGGTGGTCGGCGAACGGGTGGAGGCGGGCCAGCTGACGCTGACGGGGATGTACTACGACCTGGAGACGGCGAGGGTGCACCTCCTGGACACCGAGACGGGGGAGTTCGTCCCCGTGCAGGGCGTCCAGGACGTGGACGACCCCGTGCCCCACCCGAGGCCGGGCGCGGAGCACGGGGATCAGCTGGTGGAGGAGTCCTCGTCGGGCGCGTCGTCGCGGCCGTCCTGCTGAACGCCCGAGGCCTGGTACGAGGCGAGCAGGACGATCACCACGATGGCCAGGACCGGTAGACCGAAGAGAGCCACCCAGAAGGTGGTGGAGTCGAACAAGAGTCACCCATTCCCGTGAACGCGGATGCCCGCTGGGCCGTCGACCCCGGACGTCGGCCCACGGGCGTACGCGCTCCGGAGCTCGCCCGGGGTAGGGAGCGCAGGGGCCAATCTATCGGTGCGCACGGGCACGGGGCCATCACCGGCGGGCTGTAGGACCGTACCCGTGCGCCGGGGGCGGCCCGCCGGAGCGGCGCGGCTGCGCACGGTCGGCCCGCCGGAGCGAACGGAGAGCGAACACGGCCGTCTCCCCCGCGCTGCGCGCCTGGTCAGAAGGGTGTGTGAGGGGGAGTCGGCCGGTAAGCCGGATTCTGTCGGTTCCGAGGAACCGGGCGGCCATCCATCTGGGACCGTCGTTGCCGACGGCCTCGGTGCGGTCTACCCGCGGACTCGGGCGGGCCGCCCTCGAACATCCGCGCGGGAACCCGGAGGTTCCCTTTTTGACCTTGCTCCGGGTGGGGTTTACCGAGCCGGCCGGATCACTCCGGCCGCTGGTGGTCTCTTACACCACCGTTTCACCCTTACCACCGCGAGCGGTGGCGGTCTGTTTTCTGTGGCACTGTCCCGCGGGTCACCCCGGGTCGGTGTTACCGACCACCCTGCCCTGTGGAGTCCGGACTTTCCTCGAACACGCGCACCAGGCGCGGTCCGCGACCGCCTGGCCGACTCCCCTCGGCGTCCATCCTACGCCCGTCGCCGCGGTCCCGTCGCCCCGCGGGCCCTCACCCCAGGTGGGCGGTGTCGTTGAGGGAGCGCACCACCATGGGCCCGTCGGCGAACACGTCCACCTCGGTCAGGCACGCGGTGTCCAGGTGCATCCGGTACAGCGCCTCCAGCGGGGCGAGCAGGGCCTGCTGCACCACCGCCTTGATGGGGGTCACGTGGGTGACCACCAGGACGGTGCGCCCGCGGTGCCGCTCGACCAGGGCCCGGCGGGCGGCGGCCACCCTGCGGGACGCCGCGGCGAAGCTCTCCCCGCCGGGCGGCGCCGTCTCGGGGTCTGCCAGCCACCGGTCCACCTCGGCCGGGGCCTGCGCCCGCGCCTCGGCGAACGTCATCCCCTCCCAGGCGCCGAAGTCGGTCTCGACGAACCCCTCGTCGATCTCCACCGGCAGCCCGAGCGCCTCGGCGGCGTGGGCCGCGGTGTCCCTGGTGCGCCGCAGCGGCGAGGACACCACCGCGTCGAAGGGCCGCGGGGCCAGGCGGCAGGCGGCCGCCTTGGCCTGCGCGTGCCCGTCCTCGGTCAGGGGGATGTCGCCCCGGCCCGCGAAACGGCGCTCCACCGACAGCGGCGTCTGCCCGTGCCGCAGCAGGACCAGCCGGGTCGGCTCGGTGTCGGGCGGCGCCCCCCAGCCGGTGCTCACTGCTCGGCCCGGCCGCCCAGGCCCGACTCCTCGGTGCGGACCAGGATGCGGCGGCAGTCCTCGCAGCGCACGACCTCGTCGGCGGCCTGGGCGCGGATCTCGTTGAGCTCGACGGTGCTCAGCGCGAGCTTGCAGCCCCCGCAGCGGCCGTAGCGCAGCGGCGCAGCGCCCACGCCGTCGTACTGGGCGCGCATCTTGTCGTAGAGGGCGAGCAGGTCGGCGGGGATGTCCCCGGCCACGCGCTCGCGGTCCTGGACGGCCCGGTCGCGGTCCCACTGGATCCCGGCGGCGGCGGTGTCGCGGCGGGCCACCACCTCGGTGTACTCGGCCACGACGCGCTCGCGCTCGGCGGTCAGGCGGGCCACCTCGGCGTTGAGCTCCTCGGCGCGCTCCATCACCTCCAGGACGGTCTCCTCCAGCTCGGCCTGGCGGCGTCCCAGCGAGACGATCTCCGACTGGAGGTTCTGCAGTTCCTTGGCGTTGGTGATCTGCCCGGACTCCAGGCGCTTGGCGTCCCGGTCGGCGCGCGTGCGCACCTGGTCGACGTCGCTCTCGGCCTTGCGCTGCTGGCGTTCGACGTCGGAGACCCCGGTCTGCGCGGTGATCAGCTCGCTGTCGATCTGGTCCACCCGCTCCTTGAGCCGGGCCGCCTCGGCGACCTCGGGCAGGGTACGCGCGCGGTGGTCCAGGCGCTGGAGCTCGGTGTCCAGCTCCTGGAGGGTGAGCAGTCTGGCCTGTGCGGCGGGTTCGGCTTTCACGTGTGACGTCTCCTGGGATGGCTGGGGAGGGCGAGTACGCCGCCCGCGCTCTACTCTGTGCAGTTTGGTCGGCGTGCCTGTGGGGCCTGTGGGCTCTCTCAGACGTGTGAGACGGCCTGTGACCAGGCGTCCGTGACCGTCGTCGAGACGCGGACCTCCACGTTAGCCCCATCCGGGCCGCCCGCGCGCCCGAGTGCGTCGACCAGGTGGCGCGCACCGTCGGCCAGCCAGGGCCACTCGCTGGCGAAGTGGGCGGTGTCGACCAGGGCGGGACCGCCCGGGTTCTCCACGAACTCCGAGGCGGGGTGGTGGCGCAGGTCGGAGGTGACGAACACGTCCACGTCGGCGGCCCGGGCCGCGCCGAGCAGGGAGTCCCCCGCGCCCCCGGACACCGCGACGGTGCTCACGAGGCGGTCGGGGTCCCCGGCGACACGGATCCCGCCCGCGGTGGAGGGCAGCCCGCGGGCGACCTGCTCGGCGAACTCGCGCAGGAGCACCGGCCGGTCCAGGGCGCCGATCCGGCCGATGCCGCGGCGCCCCTCGGGGTCGGTGGCGTCGGGGTCCAGGGGGCGCAGCGGCCCGGTGAGGCCGACGGCCCGGGCCAGCGCGTCGGACACACCGGGCGAGGCGGTGTCGGCGTTGGTGTGCGCGGTGTACAGGGCGGTCCCCGAGCGGATGAGCCGGTGCACGATCCGCCCCTTGGGGGTGTCGGCGGCCACGCTGGTGACGCCGCGCAGCATCAGCGGGTGGTGGGTGATGATCAGGTCGGCGCCCCAGGTCAGGGCCTCGTCGACGACCGCGTCGACCGGGTCGACGGCGAACAGGACCCGTGCGACCGGCTGCGCGGGATCGCCCGCCACGAGCCCGACCGCGTCCCAGGAGGCGGCCCACGCGGGCGGATAGACCCGCTCGAAGGCGGCGGTCACGTCGGACAGGGTCAGGTGCGCGGTCTCGGTGTTCACGGCCCCGACCCTAGCGCCCCGCGAGCGGTCGCGGTTCACGAACGGGTGAGGCGCTCGCCGAGGCCCCGCAGGCGCTCGGCGACCCCGGGCGGGGCGTCCAGGGCGAAGGGGACGCCGAGGGCCAGGGCGGCGGCCGCGTACTGGCACACCAGGTCGAGGGAGTCGGCGCTGATCCGGACCCGGCAGCGGTGCTCACCCAGGGGTTCGACCCGGCCCGGCAGGGGGCCGTGGAAGCGGGCGCGGAAGGCCTCGGCGGACAGCTCCAGGGTGAGGTGCACGGTGTGGCTGTAGACCCCCGCGGCGAAGAGGCGGGTGAGGAAGGCCGCCGGGTCGGGCGCGGACAGCGGCCTCGGCTCGAACCGCCGGTGGGTGGGCCGCGGGTCGCTGACGCGGTCCACCCGGAAGGTGCGCCAGTCGTCGCGGTCGGTGTCGTGCGCGATCAGGTACCAGTGCCCGCCGTGGGAGACCAGGTGGTGCGGCTCGGCCCGGCGCTCGCGGGCGTTGCCCTCCCGGTCGCGGTAGCCGAAGGCGGTGACGGCGCGGTCGCGGCAGCAGGAGGCCAGCACCCCCAGGACGGAGGGGTCCACACCGGGGACGTCGGGGTGGGGCACCGCGCTGGTGGCGCCTCCCACGGCGGCCAGCCGCGGGCGCAGGCGGGCGGGCAGGACGCGTTCGAGCTTGGCCAGGGCGCGCAGCGCGCTGTCCTGGACGCCGGTGGCGGTGACCAGGCCCAGGGCGATCGCGACGGCCTCCTCGTCGTCCAGCAGCAGCGGGGGCAGGTCCCGCCCGGAGGCGAGGCGGTAGCCGCCCGCCACCCCGGGCGTGCCCTCCACCTGGTAGTCGAGCCCGCGGAGCCGTTCGACGTCGCGGCGCAGTGTGCGGGCGCTGACGCCGAGCCGCTCGGTGAGCTCCGCGCCGCTCCACTCGCGCCGGACCTGGAGCAGGGACAGCAGGCGCAGCAGCCGCTGCGGCATCTCCCCGCGTACGGATTCGCCCATGGACGCAGACTGCCAGAGATCGCGGCCGTGTTGTGACCGCATGGGTCCCTACGGTGGCCGACATGAACGAGACGACGAGCACGACGGGCAACACGGACATGCTGCGTGACCTGGCCGGACGGGTGAGCGGACCGGTGCACGCGCCCGGGACCCGCGCCTACGACGAGACCCGCACGGGAATGCAGCTGCTGGACCGGCACCGGCCCGACGCCGTGGTGGAGGCGGCCGGCTCCCAGGACGTGTGCGCCGCCGTGGCCTGGGCCTCGGAGCGGGGGCTGCGGGTGTCGGCGCAGCTCACCGGACACGGGCTCGGCGCGGGACTGGAGGGCGGCCTCCTGGTCGCCACCCGCCGGCTGGACGGGGTGCGGGTGGACCCCGGGCGGAGCACGGCGTGGGTGGAGGCCGGGGCCACCTGGCGGACGGTGGCCGAGGCGGCCGCCGAGCACGGGCTGGCGCCCCTGTCGGGCAGCTCGCCGGAGGTGGGCGCGGTCTCCTACACGCTCGGCGGCGGCGTGGGGCTGTTGGCCCGCCGGTACGGGTTCGCCGCCGACCACGTGCGGCGCGTGGACCTGGTCACCGCCGACGGACGCCTCCGGCAGATCACCAAGGACAGCGACCCGGACCTGTTCTGGGCGGTGCGCGGCGGCGGCGCGGGCGCGTTCGGCGTGGTCACCGGCATGGAGATCGACCTGTTCCCGGTGCCGCGGATCTACGGCGGAAGCCTCTACCTCGACATGACGGCGGACCCCGGTGCGCTGGAGGCGTGGCGGCGGTGGACCGAGACGGTGCCCGAGGAGCTGACCTCGGGGGTGTCCGTGCTGGTCTACCCGGACATGGAAGGCGTGCCCGAGCCAATGCGCGGCCGTCAGGTGGCCCAGGTGTCGGTGGCCTGGTCGGGCCCCTCGGAGGAGGGGGCGAAGGTGGTGGAGCCGCTGCGCTCGGCCGCCCCGGTGCTGGCGGACACCCTGCGCGAGCTGCCCTACGGCGAGTCGGGCGCGGTCTTCGACGAGCACCACGACCAGGCGGGCTTCCGGGGCCGCAACGTGCTGGTGGACCGGCTGGACGGAGAGGCCCTGGCCGAACTGGCCCGGTTGACGGGGACGGCGCCGTTCTTCTGCGCGGTCTGGCTGCGCCACCTGGGCGGGGCGCTGGCCCGGGAGCCGCGGGTCGCCAACGCCGTCGGGCACCGCGGCGCCGCCTACGCGCTGACGGTCCTCACCTTCGCCGACGACGAGGACGCCGGGGACACCGGGGCGATGCGCGACCTGCGCGAGGAGGCCGCGGCGCTGTTCGGTCCGCACGCGGTGGGGCGCTCGTTCACGCTGGGCTTCGGGCCGATGGACGAGGCCGGGGTCCGCGAGGTGTTCGACGGGCCCGACCGCGCACGGCTCGCCCGGGTCAAGGCCGAGTACGACCCGCGCGCGGTGTTCCACTCCAACCGCCCGATCCCGCCCGGGGGCTGGTGACCGGGACCGCGCCCGCGCGGGGCCGTCCGCCGGGGGCGCACACGCCCCCGGCGGCTCCGGCCCGGGGCCGCCGGTGTGAGCACCGGCACGGACCGGCCGCCCCGCACGGCCCCTAGGCTGGTCTGGCGATGAACGACAGCGAGCAGCAGCGGCCCCCGTCCCCGGTCGGCGCACACGTCCCGGTCGCGGGCGGCATGGCCGACAGGGGCCTGGCCTACGCCGAGGAGATCGGCGCCGAGACCGTCCAGGTCTTCGTGTCCAACCCGCGCGGGTGGGCGACCAACGGGGGCGACCCCGCCCAGGACGCGCGGATGCGCGAGCGCACCGACCTGCCCGTGTTCGTGCACGCCCCGTACCTGGTCAACCTGGGCACCCCCGGCGAGGAGACCGCCGAGAAGTCGGTGCGCTCCCTGGAGCACGCGCTGCGCCGAGCGGCCCGGATCGACGCGCTGGGCGTGGTCGTGCACACCGGATCGGCCGTCTCCGGCGGGCGCGAGGCGGGTCTGACGCGCACCCGTGAACGGCTGATGCCGCTGCTGGAGAAGCTGGGCGAGGACGTCCCGCCGGTGCTGCTGGAGCCGATGGCCGGTCAGGGCCAGGTGCTGTGCGCGACCATCGACGACCTGGCCGCCTACCTGGAGGTGCTGGAGTGGCACCCGCGCGTGGGTGTGTGCCTGGACACCGCGCACATGTTCGCCGCCGGACACGACATCTCCACGGTGGAGGGCATGCGCGCCGCCCTGGACCGCTTCGGCGAGGCGGTCGGCGCCGACCGGCTGAGGGTCGTGCACTGCAACGACTCCAAGGCCGCGTGCGGCAGCTGCAAGGACCGGCACGAGAACATCGGTGCCGGGCACATCGGCGCGGAGCCGTTCGGTGAGCTCTTCCGCCACCCGGTGAGCGCCGGGGTGCCGCTCATCCTGGAGACCCCCGGCCCGGCCGGTCCGCACGCCGCCGACGTGGCCGCGCTCAAGAAGCTGCGCGAGGCCTGACCTCCTCCGGAGCGGTCAGCCCTCCTCGGCGGTGGTCCCGCCCGACCCGTTCTCCGCCTCGGGCAGGATCGGGAAGAGGGCGGTGTCCACCTGGACGACGTCGGTGTCGGGGTGGCTCTCGGGGGTCCGCCCCTGGAAGCGTCTCCCCCAGGAGCTGAGGAAGTCGTTGAGCGCATCGGCGAACTCGGCCGCCTCCTCCGGGGTCATCCGGGCGTGGCTCGTGGAGTCGTTGGCGGCGTCCTTCCAGCGCCGTACCGCGGGCAGGTCCGGGCTGTCACGGACCAGCGCGGTCCAGTCCGCGAACCGTTTCTGCCTCTGCTGGTAGAGGCGGTCGAGGACGGTTCGGGCGGCGACCCGGGTCTCGGGGTTGCTGAGGAACTCGTGCCCCGACATGCTCCAGCCGCCGGGCCGCAACCGCCACCAGCGCTCGCGTCCGCCCGCGCGCCCGGGTTCGTTGTCGATGAAGCCGTAACGCGACAGCTGGCGCAGGTGGTAGCTGGTGGCGCCGCTGCTCTCCCCCAGGCGCCGGCCCAGGATGGTCGCGGTGGCCGGGCCGTTGAGCCTGAGCTCGTCCAGCAGGCGGGCGCGCAGCGGGTGGGCCAGCCCCCGCAGGGCCTGGGCGTCGACCCGCATCCGCTGGTGGGAGTCGGCGGGGACGTCGGCGTCGTCGTCGGTCATGACCCTCACCGTACTGGGGCGTCCCCTCCACAAACAGTGTGTTGCAAAGTTCTCTTTGCAGCACGGGCGGGGGTGCGCGGGAACGCGGGGCGGGGTCAGCGGTCGCCGGCGGCGGACGCGGCGGCCTCGTCGGACAGCCTCGCGCACCCGGCGACGGCCCCGCGGAAGGCCAGGGGCGTGACCACCATGAGCAGCCCGCCGACCAGGAAGGGCAGGGCGAGGTCGACCCGGCCCAGCAGACCGCCGAGCAGCGCGCCGACCGGTGACAGTCCCCAGCCGATCATGCGGAAGGCGGCGGTCGCCCGACCGCGCACGTGGGAGGGGACCACGGCCTGGAAGAACAGGGAACCGGAAACGTTGGTCACCGTCATGCACAGACCCAGCACGCCCCAGGCGAGGGCTGCGGACCAGGCGTCGGGCACCAGGCCCACCGCCAACAGGCACGCCCCCATCCCCAGGTAACCGCCCATCATGGCCGTCCTGCGGCCGAAGTTCGCGACGAGCCGGGAGGCCAGCATCGCCCCCAGGACGCCTCCGATCGCGATCGACGCCAGGAAGAGCCCGTACAGCGCCGCGGGAACGCCCAGTACGTCCCGGGCGTAGAGGACCAGCACCGAGGTGGCCATCTGGGCGCCGATCATCATTCCGGCGTTGTTGAACGCCAGACCCCGCGTCAGCGGCTGCCCGAAGACATAGGCGAAGCCCTCCCGCAAGGAGCGCAGTACGCCCTGGCCGGACTCCGTGCCCTCACCGCTCTCCGTGGCGCCGGTGGACCCGGCCGGGTCGGGAACACGCCGCAGCATGAGGGCGACGGTCACCACGAGCACGGCGCACAGGGCGTAGGACAGAGCCGTCCCGGCCACGGGCAGGGCGGCGGCGACCGCGAAGAGCACACCGGCGACGGGGGTGGCCACACAGTCCTGGGCGACCAGGCGACCGCCCTCCAGCCTGCCGTTGGCGCGGTCCAGCAGGCGGCCGGGCACGATCCGCGACACGGTGATCCGGGTGACGGGGTCGGTGACCGTCTCGCAGCAGATCACCACGAAGATCGTGGCGTACAGGGCCCAGAGGGTAGCGCCTCCGGTGGCGACCAGCAGGGCCAGGGCGGTGACGGCGAGCGCGGCGACCGTACTGGAGACCGTCATGGCGCGGAGGCGGTCGACCCGGTCCAGCAGCACGCCCGAGAACGGCGCGACGAGCAGCCAGGGCAGGTAGCGGGCCACCACCAGGCCGGAGACGGCGAGCGGGTCGTGGGTCAGGGTGGCGGCGATGAGCGGCAGCGCGGTGGAGAGCATGCCGTCGCCGAGGTTGGTCAGGGTTCCGGCCGCCCAGAAGCGGTGGAACGTCCCGCCGAGGCGGTCGGTGCTCGGCGGCGAGGCGGAACGGGGGGCAGTCATGCGGATCCTCCGGGAGTCGGTGTGCCCCCACCGTAAGACAAAGTTTTCTTTGCAAAGATAAGTCTGCAAAAACTCCTTTGTAGCACTTTCGGCAACCACCTCCTCACACGGAGGAGCCGGCGATCGGGGCCGACCGCGCCGTACCCGTAAGCGCGTTATGGGCGACAATGGGGAGGACGCCCCGGCCCCCGGGGCGGGTCCCGGCTCAAGGAATGAGGTGTCGCCGGATGGATCCGGTCTCCATGGTCTTCGGAGCCACGATCGCTCTCGGCGGGTTCCTGTTCGGCCGCCTGCTGACCAAGCGCCAGGCGCGGGAGGCGCTCGACCAGCAGCGCAAGCAGGAGCAGGCCAGGGCCCTGGGCTCACCGCAGAACCCCCAGCCCCTCTGCGGATGCGGCCACCACCTGGTCTTCCACGACCAGCAGACCAAGAGGTGCCAGACCCAGGTGGTCATCCCCGGCCGCTGGACCGGGCAGTCCAGCTCCACCTACCGCCAGTGCATGTGCCAGGGCTACCGGGGCCCGCTCCCCCTCGACGAGTACTACGCCCCCGACTACCTGAACGAGACCGACGGCTGACCCGGCGCGGGTTCGTCCCGTGCCCCTGGGCGGGGGCCGCGGCGCGCCCGTCCACAGACGGGGACGGGGGCTACCGCCGACCGGCCCCTTCCGCTTTCCTGGAAGCGGGGGTCCCGGGCACCGCCGCTCCCGGGTCCCCTCCCCCGGCCGCCTCCGGACCTCGCCGACCGCAGAATCCGGCCCCGCGCACGGAGCCGCCCGCCCCCGTTCTTTGCACGACCGCCCCACCGGGGCCCCTCCGCGTCCGGCCGGCGCCCTCCGCGGGGGCTCCGGTGCGAGACCACCGCCACAGTGCGCGAACCTGGGACACGGGGCCTGCGGGATGACAATGTCCTTCCCCGCCACCAGAATGTCCCCGCACCGAACAGCCAGAGAGTGGACGTTTAACCAGTGACGACCCCTGTGACACCCACGATCGACCAGCGCATCGCCGAGGAACTCGGAGTGGGCGCGCACCAGGTCACCGCCGCCGTCGGCCTGCTCGACAGCGGATCGACCGTGCCCTTCATCGCCCGCTACCGCAAGGAGGCCACCGGCGCGCTGGACGACGCCCAGCTGCGTGCCCTGGAGGAGCGCCTGCGCTACCTGCGCGAGCTGGCCGAACGCCGGACCGCGATCCTGGAGTCGATCCGTTCCCAGGGCAAGCTGGACGAGGAGCTGGAGGCCAGCATCCACGCGGCCGACTCCAAGGCCCGCCTGGAGGACATCTACCTCCCCTACAAGCCCAAGAGGCGCACCAAGGCCCAGACCGCCCGCGAGGCGGGGCTCGAACCGCTGGCCGAGGGGCTGCTGAACGATCCCACCCTGGACCCCCAGCAGACCGCCGCGGCCTACGTCGACCCCGACAGGGAGGTGGCCGACGTCAAGGCCGCCCTGGACGGGGCCCGCGCCATCCTGGTGGAGCGCTTCGCCGAGGACGCCGACCTCACCGGCGTCCTGCGCGAGCGGCTCTGGGAGAGGGGCCGCCTGGGCTCGACCGTCCGTGAGGGCAAGGAGGAGGCGGGCGCCAAGTTCGCCGACTACTTCGCCTTCTCCGAACCGCTCACCGAGCTGCCCTCCCACCGGGTGCTGGCCATGTACCGGGGGGAGAAGGAGGAGGTCCTCACCCTCACCCTGGAGCCGGAGGAGGCCCCGGCCGAGAACCCCGACGGCACCACGCCCCGCAGCACCTACGAGAACGCCATCGCCCACCACTTCGGGATCGTGGACCGCGGCCGCCCCGCCGACCGCTGGCTCCAGGACACCGTGCGCTGGGCCTGGCGCACCCGCATCCTGGTGCGGTTGGACATCGACGTGCGCATGCGGCTGTGGCAGCGGGCCGAGGACGACGGCGTGAACGTGTTCGCCGCCAACCTGCGCGACCTGCTGCTGGCGGCCCCCGCCGGGAGCCGCGCCACCCTGGGCCTGGACCCGGGCCTGCGCACCGGCGTCAAGGTCGCGGTCACCGACGCCACCGGCAAGGTGGTGGCCACCGACACGGTCTTCCCGCACGCGCCCCGCCGCGACTGGGACGGCTCCATCGACCGCCTGGCCAAGCTGTGCGCCGCCCACGGCGTGGAGCTGGTCGCGATCGGCAACGGCACCGCCTCCCGCGAGACCGACAGGCTCGCCGCCGACCTGATCAAACTCCACCCCGAGCTCAAGCTCACCAAGGTGATGGTGTCGGAGGCGGGCGCGTCGGTGTACTCCGCCTCGGCCTACGCCTCCGAGGAGCTGCCGGACCTGGACGTGTCTTTGCGCGGCGCCGCCTCCATCGCCCGCCGCCTCCAGGACCCGCTGGCCGAACTGGTCAAGATCGACCCCAAGTCGATCGGGGTCGGCCAGTACCAGCACGACCTGGCCGAGAGCAAGCTGTCGCGCTCCCTGGACGCGGTGGTCGAGGACTGCGTGAACGGTGTGGGCGTGGACGTCAACACCGCCTCGGTGCCGCTGCTGACCCGGGTGTCGGGCGTGACCTCCACCCTGGCGCGCAACATCGTCGCCCACCGCGACGCCAACGGCCCCTTCCGCACCCGTGAGGAGCTGCGCTCGGTGCCGCGCCTGGGCCCCAAGGCCTTCGAGCAGTGCGCGGGCTTCCTGCGCGTGCCCGGCGGCGACGACCCGCTGGACGCCTCGGCCGTGCACCCGGAGGCCTACCCGGTGGTGCGGCGCATCCTGGACCGGGTGGGCACCGACCTTCCCTCGCTGATCGGCAACAAGGACCTGCTGTCCCGGGTGCGCCCCCAGGAGTTCGTGGACGACACCTTCGGCCTGCCGACGGTCACCGACATCCTCGCCGAGCTGGACAAGCCCGGCCGGGACCCGCGTCCGGCCTTCACCACCGCCACCTTCAAGGAGGGCGTGGAGAAGCTCCAGGACCTGACCCCGGGCATGCTCCTGGAGGGCGTGGTCACCAACGTGGCGGCCTTCGGCGCGTTCGTGGACGTGGGCGTGCACCAGGACGGCCTGGTGCACGTGTCGGCGCTGTCGTACAAGTTCGTGGAGGACCCGCGCGAGGTCGTCAAGCCCGGCGACATCGTCAGGGTCAAGGTCCAGGACGTCGACATCCCGCGCAAGCGCATCTCCCTGACCATGCGCCTGGACGACGAGACCCCCGCCCGCGGCGGCAAGGGCGGTCGCGAGGAGCGCGGCGACCGTGGCGGCGGCGACCGCCGTCGGGGCAGCGGCGGCGGTGGCGGAGGGCGCGGCCGCGACGACCGCGGCGGTGCCGCCCCCCAGGGTGCGATGGCCGAAGCGCTGCGCCGCGCCGGCCTGGGCAGGTAGGCCCCGCTCCCGGCGGGTGCGGGGGCGGCGCCTCCCGCACCCGTCGGCGGGCCCGGCGCCGAGGCGCTCCGGCGCGCCGCGGACGCCACGCGCACCCGGCGTCGCGGGCGGTGCGGCCCCCGGGTCCCGGGCCCGCACCGGCCGGCCTCCGCCCGGCTCAGACGCAGTCCCGCGGGATCACCGAGGTGTAGATCTTCGTGGCCACGCGCCTCGTGCCCTCGTAGGCGTCGAGTATCGCGTGCAGGTGGAAGTCGGTGGCCGTGGACGTGAGCACCGTACGGGTCTCGGTCCGCACCGACCAGTCGCCGCGGGCGAAGCCCATCGTCCACGCCGTCTCGCCCCGGACCGAGTCGTAGTCGTCGTGGACATGGCTGTAGCGCTCGTCCGCGCGCCGGGTCACCTCCAGGCCGATGTCGTCGAAGCACACCGTTCCCAGGTCCTTGACCACGTTCAGCGAGGACTCGTAGTTCACGAGGTCCTGGTTGAGGTCCCACCGCTCCTCGCCCGCCTCGATCCGGCTCGTCGTGAGGGGGGCGGTGCCCTCGGGCTCGCCGAAGGGCGCCACCTCGCGCCCGTCGCCCCCGCTTTCGGCGGGGCGTACCGGAAGGTGGACGCGGGTGTGCTCCCCCTGGAACACGGAGAGGGTCACCGGTTCGGGCGAGGGCCACACGAGCGGCCAGTAGGAGGTGGAGACCGAGATCCTCACCCGGTGTCCGGGCGGGAACGTCTGCGCCACACCGTTGAGGGGGACCGAGACGCGGTACCTGCGCCCCGGCACCAGCTTCTGCGGCCTCTCGTGGCCTTCGGCGTGGGTGAGGTTCAGCAGCCCGTAGGTCACGCGCGTGGCCTGGCCCTTGGGCGTGACGTCGCTCAGCCGTACCGCGATCATCGCGTCGGGCCGGTCCACGGCGAGTTCGAGTTCGACCACCGCGGAGCCGAGGATCTCCAACCGCTCCGGGAGCGGCACGCTGTCGAAGACGATGGAGCCGCCGTCGTCCTCGCGCTGGTCGTAGGGCAGGTCCGGAGGGGCGTTGTAGGAGCACCACTTGCCCGCGTGCTGTCCCGTGGACAGCGGAGAGGACAGGGTCAGGGCGTCCTCCCTCCTCTCCCGCTCCCCCTCCCCGAGCACCCGGCCGGCCCCCAGCGAGCGTGACTCGAACACGATGTTCGGTGACGGCCACTCCCGCTCACCGACCCAGCGCCCGGGCCGATCCTCGTAGGCGGTGGAGGGGACCGCGCTCTCCTGCATCCAGGCCCGCAGGGCGGGTGCGTCCATCACGTCGTTGTCGACGCCCTTGAGCCAGCGGTCCCACCAGCGCACCAGTTCCTGGAGGAAGCCGACTGCGGGGCCGGGCTGGCCCAGGTGCGGGTACTTGTGCGACCAGGGGCCCAGCAGCCCGAGGCAGGGGACCCCCAGTCCCGCCAGCAGCCGGAAGACCGAGTTGGAGTAGCCGTCGGCCCAACCGCTGACGGCCATGACGGGCACCTGGATCGCGCCCAGGTCCTCGATCACCGAACCGTGCCTCCAGTACCCGTCCCGGTGCTGGTGCCGCAGCCAGGTGTCGAGCCACAGGCCGCTGTGCTCCAGCCGCTCGTGCCACATGTCGCGCCACCGCTCACCGACCAGGTCCGGATCGGGCGGGCAGGAGTTGTAGGCGAACATCGTGGAGGCCCAGGACAGGTTGTCCCCCAGCAGGCACCCGCCCATGAAGTGCACGTCGTCGGAGTACCGGTCGTCGGTGGAGCAGGCCGTCATGATCGCGCGCAGGCTCTCGGGCCGCCGCGCGGCGACCTGGAGGGCGTTGAACCCGCCCCAGGAGATGCCCATCATGCCGGTGCGTCCGTCACACCAGGGCTGGTCGGCGAGCCAGGCGAGCACCTCCTCGGCGTCCAGGAGCTCGCGTTCCAGGTACTCGTCGGTGAGCACGCCCTCGGAGTCGCCGCTGCCGCGCAGGTCCACGCGGGCGCACGCGTACCCGTGTCCGGCCATGTAGGGGTGGTGCACCGAGTCGCGCTGCGCCGTCAGGTCGCGTCTGCGGTACGGGATGAACTCCAGTACGGCCGGCACCGGGTCCCCCTCACTCCCCACCGGGCGCCAGATCCGCGCTGCGAGCCGGACGCCGTCGCTGATCGGGATCAGGACGTACTCGTCCTCATGGACCTCGTTGGGCAGGTCACTGACGGTTCTCATCGTCACCGGCTCCTCTCCGTGCCCGGGGCTCCTCGTCGGTGTCACGAATCGTGAAGGGCAGTTGTCCCACGCAGTCCCGGTACCGGCGCTCGCACTCCGCGCTGTCCCGGGCGCCCACGAACACGTGGGCCAGTTCGAAGCTGTAGCTGTCCTGGAAGGGAAGGTCGGAGAGCCACCGGCCCCGGCGCGCGACGATCTCCACCTTCGTGCCCGGTGCCGTGCCCTCCGCGCGCGCGACGTCCTCCTCGGTGGGCACCGCCGAGACGAAGCCGTCACGGAAGCGGCGCAGGAACCACTTGGCGGCCACCGCGTACCCTCCGGCGCGCTCCGGTTCGGGATCCCGCCCCAGGACGACCCTCAGGCAGATCTCGTGGTTGGACACCCCGCGCACGAGTTCGAACAGCCTGGCGTGCGACTGGGAGTGCCGCGGGTTGATCTCCAGGAGCCGGACGGCGCCGCTGCGCGGATCGTGGAAGTACTCGATGTTGAAGGTCACGTTGTCCAGGCCGACCCGGGAGACCACGCGCTCGCTCAGCTCGGTCAGGCGGTCCCCGGCCTCCTCGGGCACCTTGGACGGGTACTCGTAGCGCAGGAAGCTCGACGAGCCCTGATAGCGGTGGGAGTCGACGATCCCGTACACGTGCGGGACACCGCCGCGGACGTAGCCCTCCACGGTGAGCTGGTCGCCCGTGACCTCCTCCTCGGCCAGTGCGGCCGTGCCCCCGAGCTCGGCGACCTCGGGAGGCGGCCGCACCCGGTCCATCACCCACTGGAAGGACTCGCCGAGGCGCCCGGCGCCCGCCCTGATCCTGTCCATCGCCTCGCGGAACCCGGCGTCGTCGGTGACGCGGAAGGCCAGTTCGGAGGAGAACGACTTCACCGGTTTGACCCACAGCGGGTAGGAGAGCCCCTCCGGCTTGGCCGTGGCGCCGAGGCCGACTCCTCCGAACGGGGGGACGGCCTCGGGGATGACGGCCCGCTGCTCCAGCCGGCTCCAGTACTTGTGCTCGCACCGCACGACGGCCTCCAGGGGCGCGCAGGGCAGCCCCCGCTCCCGGCAGAGCAGCGGCACCAGCGAGCTGACCGGAAAGTCCCAGAAGCCGATGACCGCGTCGACCGCGCCCTCGAAGGAGTCCAGCCTCCGGCCCGCCAGGGCCAGCAGGCCGGGCATGTCCACCCTGCGGTCCTGGCCGATCTCGTCGAGGCCGAGCAGCGGGAGGAAGCGGTAGCCGCCGCCGTCGTCGTCGGGCAGCGAGAGCAGGACCTCGTGGTTCTGGGCGTCGAGTCCCAGGACGAAGACGTTCGTGGTCACCGCTCACCTCCGGCGGGACGGTGCCCGCCGGTGACGGCACCACCGGTGTGGAAGGCCGTCTCCCCGGTGCCCGGGAACCGGCGCCACCCGCCCCTACCTGTGAGGGTGCCCACCTCCCCCGCCGGGCCCGGCCCGACCGTGAGGGTTTCCCGAACCTTTACCGCCGCCGTCGGGCGGGGCCCGCCGGCCTACCGGTCCGCCGGGGCCGGTAGGGCCGAGGGCACGGGCCCGCCGGCCCTACCGGGGAACCAGGGACACCCCGGCCCACAGCTGCCGCACCGGCGAGACGTCACGGGTGTGCAGCAGGTCGTCGGTGTCCCACACCTTGACCGCGGTGGCCTCGGCGGTCACCGCGGGCCAGCCCGGGTCGCCGGTGGCGGCGAAGTCGCGCCAGGCCGCGACCATCCGCTCCGACAGAGCCCGGTGGGCCTCACCGGCCTCACCGCCGAGCAGGAACCGCCCGAAGTCGGTGTCCAGGTTGCCGAACGCGAACGGCAGGTCGAAGGCGTGGCAGGCCCCCAGGCGCCCCTCCATGGCCGGGCTCTCCGCGGCCAGCCGGAAGAAGTGGGCGCGGCCCCCGGCCGCGGCGTGCGCCTCGGCGAAGCGCGCCGTGTACTCGCAGAACAGGGCGTCACCCTGGATCGCGGCGTACAGCTCGCGCAGCGTGGCCTCCGGGTGCACGGACCGGTAGGCGGCCACCGCCTCCTCCCCCAGTCCCAGGCGGGAGGCGGTCACCGCCAGGGAGGACTCGCCGTCGATCTCCACGCTCTGCCCCAGCTCGGTGAACAGCCGGTACTCGTGGGCGTTGTGACCGACCAGCAGGTCCACCCCCGAGGCGGCGCCGCGCGCGACCGCCTCCAGCGGGGCCTCGGGCAGTTCGGGCCCGCCGACCACGGGCGCGAAGCAGGTGAAGGGCTTGGTGCGCACGCCCCCCGAGCTCCCGGCCGGGGCGGAGGCGAGCACCGCGTCGGTGGCCTCCAACAGCCTCTCCGGCGGCAGCGCGGCCAGGGCCTCGGCCTCCAGCGGGACGCCCGCGGCCGCGGCGATCCGCTCGGAGACCAGCCGCGCGGTGTCCACGGTGAGCATGTCCCCCGGAACGCTGTGCCCGATCGCGCGCCGGAAGAGTCCTCGGGCGTGCGGCGAGGCCATCAGACACGCGACCGAACCGGCCCCGGCGGACTCCCCCGCCACCGTCACGTTGTCGGGGTCGCCGCCGAAGGCGGAGACGTTCTCCCGCACCCACCGCAGGGCGGCGGCCTGGTCGAGCAGGCCGCGGTTGTCGGGGCGGCCGGGCACGTGGCCGAAGCCCTCGAAGCCCAGCCGGTAGTTGATCCCCACCACGACCAGGCCGCTCTCGGCGAGCCGTGTGCCGTCGTAGACCACCTCGGAGGCCGCCCCGACGATGTAGGCGCCCCCGTGGATCCACACGAGCACCGGAGCCCGGTCGCCCTCGCGGGCGGCGGTCCACACGTTGAGCGACAGGCAGTCCAGGGACGTCTGCGGGTTCCAGGGCGCGGCCCCCAGGAGCTGGTCGCCCTGCGGGGGCGGCGGGCCGAAGGAGGTGCAGTCGCGGACGCCGTCCCAGGCGGGCGGGGGCGCGGGGGCGGCGAAACGGTGCTCGCCGAAGGGGGCGGCGGCGTAGGGCACCCCCCGGTAGACGGAGACCCCGCCGCTCTCGGAGCGCGGCGAGGCGGTGCCCCGGACCCGTCCGCCTGCTGTCGTCACTGTGTGCTCGGCGTCCACGTGCGTCCTCCCCATCGGTGCGCGGCACCCCACACCTAACAACGTTAGGCAGACGGGCGCAAGACCCGGGAGCGACCGCGCGGCGGAGCCCGGCCGCGCGACACCCGTCCGATCAGGCGGGACGCCACGGACACCGGAGCCCAACCGACCGGTAACATACCACCTGGTCGGTATGAACAGACGAAGGAGAGGTCGCACATGCGCGCCATCCAGATCACCGAGTTCGGCGGACCCGAGGTCCTCAACCTCACCGAACTGCCCGATCCCGAGGCGGGCCCCGACGAGGTCCTCGTCGACGTCACCCGCGCCGGGGTCAACTTCGCCGACACCCACCAGGCCGAGAACAGCTACCTGGCCCCCGCCACGCTCCCGCTGGTCCCCGGCATGGAGATCGCCGGACGCACCCCCGACGGCCGCCGCGTGGTCGCCCTGACCACCAGCGGCGGCTACGCCGAGAAGGCCGTCGCCACCCCCGCCATGGCCTTCGACATCCCCGACGGGGTCTCGGACGAGGACGCGCTCGCCCTGGTCGTGCAGGGCGCCACCGCCTGGGTGCTGCTGCGCAAGTCCGTGCGGATGGACCCGGGCGAGTCGGTCGTGGTGCACGCGGCGGCCGGCGGCGTGGGCACGCTCGCCGTCCAGCTGGCCAAGCGCTTCGGCGCCGGACGGGTCATCGCCGTGGCCAGCAGCGAGGACAAGCGCGCACTGGCGCTGGAGCTGGGCGCGGACGCCGCCGTGGACTCCTCCGCCCCCGACATGACCGAGGCCCTGATGGAGGCCAACGGCGGACAGCGCGTGGACACCGTCCTGGACATGGTGGGCGGACGCGTCACCGACCAGAGCGTGCGGGCGCTGGCCCCGTTCGGACGCCTGGCCTTCTACGGGATGGCCTCGCGCGAGCTGCCCGCCCCCGTGCAGCCCGCCAATCTCATGCGCTTCTCCACCACCGTGGGCGGCATGTGGCTGCCGCACGTGTGGACGCTGCCGGGCGACGTGATGAGCCGGGCGATGGCCGAGCTGTTCACCCTGGTGGCCGAGGGCCACCTGAGGCCGGTCCTGGGCGGCGCCTATCCCCTGGCGGAGGCCGCGCGGGCGCACGAGGCCCTGCGCTCCAGGGGGACCATCGGCAAGCTCACCCTCGACACCACCGCGTAGGGAAGCACTACCTTGACGGTGTAGATCACGAAATGTCCGACCTGTCGGGCTTCGTGTTCCCCGTGCGGACCGGCGCGGGCGTCCGCGCGCCCGCGCCGGTCCGCCAGGGCGGCACGGCCCTCCCGCGAGGCCCCGGGGGGAGGGCTCCGCGTGCCCGGCCCTACTCCGCGGGGGCGCGGTAGACGAGGTCGGTGTAGTCGGGGTGGCGCTGGATCCACCCCTTGACGAAGGGACACAGCGGCAGCACCGCCAGGTTCCGCGGCCGCACGTCGTCCAGGGCCTCCCTGACCAGGGTCCCGCCCAGGCCGCGCCCCTCGTAGGCGGGGTCGATCTCGGTGTGGGTGAAGGTGATCAGGTCGTCGGTGAGGATGTAGTCGGCGAATCCGGCCACCTCCCCCTCGACCCTGATCTCGTAGCGTTTCTGGTCCCGTACGTCGACCACGTCGGTCGTCATGACAGTCCTCACTTCCCGGTCCGCGGGGGGACATCGTTGGCCCGCGCCGCCATTGTCGCGCCTCGGCGTCCCTTTCGCCCCTTGCGGCGCGCACCTCGCGCGACATAGAGTCGCCCTGGCATACCGACTAGTCGGTTTAAGGAGAACGGAATGACATCCCGGTTCGGCGGGCGGACCGCCATCGTCACCGGCGCGAGCCGGGGCATCGGCCTGGCCATCGCCCAGCAGCTCGTCGACGAGGGCGCGCGCGTGTGCGTCACGGCGCGCAGGCCCGAGGCCCTGGAAGAGGCCGTCACGGCCCTGGGCGGCCCCGAGCACGCCATCGGCGTCCCCGGCCGGGCCGACGACCCCGAGCACCAGGACGCGGCCGTCGCCGCCACCCTGGAGGCCTTCGGCAGCGTCGACATGCTCGTCAACAACACCGGCATCAACCCCGTCTACGGGCGGATGATCGACCTCAACCTGGACGCGGCCCGCAAGATCTTCGAGGTCAACGCCCTGTCCGCGATCTCGTGGACGCAGAGGGCCTACCGGGCCTGGATGTCCGAGCACGGCGGCGCCGTCGTCAACGTCTCCTCCGTCGCGGGGACCAAGCCCTCCCCCGGCATCGGCTTCTACGGCGCCACCAAGGCGATGCTCATCCACATCACCGAGGAGCTGGCCGTCGAGCTGGGCCCGGGGATCCGCGTGAACGGCGTCGCCCCGGCCGTGGTCAAGACCAGGTTCGCCGCCGCCCTCTACGAGGGCCGCGAGGAGAAGATCGCGGCCCAGTACCCCCTGGGACGCCTGGGCGAACCCGAGGACGTGGCGGGCGCGGTGGCCTTCCTGCTCTCCGAGGACGCCTCCTGGATCACCGGCCGCACACTCGTCCTCGACGGCGGCCTCACTCTCACCGGAGGTGTGTGACATGGACCTGACCGACACCGGAGCCGTCGTCACCGGCGCGGGCAACGGGATCGGCGCCGCGATCGCCCGCAGGCTCGCCGGAGCCGGGGCGCGCGTCGTGGTCAACGACCTGGACGCGGGAGCGGCCGAGGCCGTGGCCGCCGAGATCGGCGGGGTGGCCGTCCCCGGCGACGCCGCAGGAGAGGCGGGCGTCACCGCGCTCGTGGCCGAGGCCGGAGCGCACCTGGGCGGCATCGACCTGTACGTGGCCAACGCGGGGGTGGGCGTGGGCGGCGGGCCCGAGGCCCCCGAGGCCGACTGGGACCTGGCCTGGCAGGTCAACGTGATGGCCCACGTGCGCGCCGCCCGCGAGCTGCTGCCCGGCTGGCTGGAGCGCGGCCACGGCCGCTTCCTGACCACCGTGTCGGCGGCGGGCCTGCTCACCATGCTGGGCAGCGCGCCCTACTCGGTGACCAAGCACGCCGCGCTGGCCTTCGGCGAGTGGATGTCGGCCACCTACGGCGGCCGCGGGATCACCGTGCAGTGCGTGTGCCCGCTGGGCGTGCACACCAACCTGCTGGAGAACAGCGGTGACACCGGCAAGGCCATCCTGGCCCCGGAGGCGATCACCCCCGAGGAGGTCGCCGACGCGGTGATGGTCGGCCTGGCCGACGGGCGCTTCCTGATCCTGCCGCACCCGCAGGTCGCCGACTACTACGCGGCCCGGGCCGACGACACCGACCGCTGGCTCGCGGGGATGCGCCGCCTGCAGGCCAAGGTCTTCGAGGGGCAGGCGTGAGCGGAGAACCCACCGACGGGCGGCTCCCGGGCCTGGATCCCGAGCGCCTGCGCGCCTACCTGGACACGGCCGTGCCCGGCCTGGTCTCGGGCCCGCTGGAGGGCCGGATCGTCGCGGGCGGCAAGTCCAACCTGACCTACGTGGTCACCGACGGCACCGGCAGCTGGGTGGTGCGCCGCCCGCCGCTGGGCCACGTTCTGGCCACCGCGCACGACATGCCCCGCGAGTACCGGGTGATGACCGCGCTGCGCGAGACCGCCGTGCCCGTCCCCCGCACGCACGTGCTGTGCGAGGACACCGAGGTGCTGGGCGCGCCGTTCTACGTCATGGAGTACGTGGAGGGCACCCCCTTCCGCACCCGGGACGAGATCGCCCCGCTGGGCGCCGAGGCCGTCCGCGGGGTGGCCGAGTCGCTGATCGCCACCCTGGGCGAGCTGCACGCGGTGGCGCCCGAGGAGGTCGGTCTGGGTGACTTCGGCCGCCCGCGGGGGTTCCTGGAGCGCCAGGTGCGCCGCTGGGGCAAGCAGCTGGACGCCTCCCGCAGCCGGGACATCCCCGGCATCGACGAACTCCACGCAAGGCTCGCCGCGACGCTGCCCGAGCAGTCGGCGCCCGCCATCGTGCACGGCGACTACCGCCTGGACAACGTGCTGGTCACCTCCGGGGGCCGCATCAGCGCGGTCCTGGACTGGGAGATGGCCACGCTCGGCGACCCGCTCGTGGACCTGGGCCTGATGCTCGTCTACCAGGCGCAGCCCGTGGGCCCGGGCGTCGCGCCCGCCACCTCCGCCGAGGGCTACCCCTCCCCCGAGGAGCTGGTGGGCATGTACGCCGCCGCGACCGGCCGCGACGTGTCCCGGCTGGGCTGGTACGTGGCCCTCGGCTGCTTCAAGCTCGCGGTGATCGCTGAGGGCATCCACTTCCGCCACAGCCAGGGGCTGACCGTCGGGGCGGGCTTCGACCGGGTCGGCGAGATGGTCGCACCCCTGGTGGAGCGCGCGCACACCATGCTCAAGGAGGACTGATATGGACTTCGCCCACGACAGGGAGACCGAGGAGCTGCGCGAGCGGCTGCTCGCCTTCATGGACGAGCGCGTCTACCCGGCCGAGGCGGTCCTGCGGGAGCAGCTGGCCGCGCGCGAGGACCGCTGGTCGACCGCGCCGGTGGTGCGCGAGCTCCAGGCCGAGGCGCGCGAGCGCGGGCTGTGGAACCTGTTCCTGGCGGGCCACCCCGAGCACGGCGGCCTGCCCAACCTGCGGTACGCGCCGCTGGCCGAGATCACCGGGCGCAGTCCGCGCCTGGCCCCGATCGCGCTCAACTGCGCCGCGCCCGACACCGGGAACATGGAGGTGCTGACGATGTTCGGCACCCCGGAGCAGCGCGAGCGCTGGCTGAAGCCCCTGCTCGCCGCCGAGATCCGGTCGGCGTTCGCGATGACCGAGCCCGCGGTGGCCTCCTCCGACGCCACCAACATCACCACCAGCATCGTCCGCGACGGCGACGAGTACGTCGTCAACGGGCGCAAGTGGTACATCACCGGGGCCCTCAACCCCGAGTGCGCCGTCTTCATCGTGATGGGCAAGACCGACCCCGACGCCGAGCGGCACAAACAGCAGAGCATGGTGCTGGTGCCGCGCGACACCCCCGGGCTGACGGTCAGGCGCGGCATGCAGGTGTACGGCTACGACGACAGCGACCACGGCGGCCACGCCGAGGTGGTGTTCGAGGACGTGCGCGTGCCCGTGGAGAACCTCGTCGGCGGCGAGGGCGAGGGCTTCGCCATCGCCCAGGCCCGGCTGGGGCCGGGCCGCATCCACCACTGCATGCGCAGCATCGGCATGGCGGAGCGGGCCCTGGAGCTCACCTGCCGCCGGGTGCTGGACCGCGTGGCGTTCGGGCGGCCCCTGGCCGAGCAGGGCGTGGTCCGCGAGTGGATCGCCGAGGCGCGCGTGGCCATCGAGCAGTTGCGGCTGCTGGTGCTCAAGACCGCCTACCTGATGGACACGGTGGGCAACAAGGGCGCGCACACCGAGATCCAGGCGATCAAGATCGCCACCCCGCGCACGGTGGAGTGGATCCTGGACAAGGCCATCCAGGCGCACGGCGCGGCGGGGGTCAGCCAGGACCTGCCGCTGGCCGGATGGCTGGCGGGCGTGCGGTCGCTGCGGCTGGCCGACGGGCCCGACGAGGTGCACCTGCGCTCGCTGGGCCGCGCGGAGCTGCGCAAGTACCGCTAGCGGGGCCGTCCTGCAAGCGCACGAGGGGGCCGGACACGGTGTCGTGTCCGGCCCCCTCGTCTCCCCGTTCCCGGCTCCCGCCCTCAGGCCGCGGGGCGCAGTCCCGCCACGAGCAGGTCGGCGAAGTGGCGCCCCACGTCCTCGCCGCTGAGCGCGCCGCCCGGGTGGTACCAGGTGCTCAGGTGGTGCACCGAGCCGAAGAAGTAGTTCACCGCCAGGTCGGCGGAGAGGTCGGTGCGAAAGACCCCCTCGTCCTGCCCCTGGGCGACCATGTCCCGGAAGATCTCGTGGTAGCGGCGGCGCTCGGCGCGCACGGCGCGCTGCTTGTCCTCGCTCAGCTGGTGCATGGAGCGGAAGAAGATGACGGTGTCGTCGAGGTTGGCGATGCTGGTGACGATGACGTCGGCCGCGGCGGCGTGCACGCGGTCGGCCACCGGCTCGTCCCGGGAGGCGATCCGCACCAGGTGCTCGGTCTGCATGCGCAGCACGCGCGCGTAGACCTCGTAGAGCAGGTCGTCCTTGGAGCCGAAGTAGTGGTACATGGCGCCCTTGGTGACGCCCGCGGCGGACACGACCTCCTGCACCGAGGTGCCCTCGTAGCCGTTGGAGGCGAACAGGCGGGTCGCCGCCCCCAGGAGGCGCTCGGGCACCGACCTGTTCCCCGTGTCGGCCTCGGCCGTCTGCTGTCCTCGCGCCATGTGCTGCCCCACCTCGTGCCCCGTCGTCCCGGAAGTACCGGCCGGGACAGCATACCGACCGGCTGGTACCCGACGCCACGCGCGGACGGGGCCACCGCCGCTCACAGGACCCGCAGGTCCACCTTCCGCCCGTCGGGGTCGGTGAGCACGCGGCGCCCGGGCTCCAGGGGCGGCACGGCGCGGCGCCCGTCCACGGCGAACCCGAGGCGCGCCGCGCCGGTGGAGCGGTCGGCCGTGGCCGGGTAGATCTCCAGGACCATACCGTCGGCCAGCTCGGCCGCGTGGTGCTCGGGCCCCGCACCGTGCCGCTCGCGGACGAGGCGCAGACCCAGTCCGGAGTAGAAGGCGCGGCACTCCTCGACGCGGTCGGTGTAGAGGACCAGGAGCGTGGCGCGCGGGAGCGCCTCCCCCGGGGGCCGGCCCTCCTCCGCGCCCTCCTCCAGGATCCGCCGGGCCCGGGCGTACTTGGCGCGCAGACGCTCCGCCTGCTCGGCGGGCAGCAGGGCCAGGCGGCGCCCGTCGGAGTTGTGGGCGTTGTCGGCGAGCTTGACCAGCCTGCCCAGCGGGTCGGCGGCGGCACGGCGCACCAGTTCCCCGTAGGGCTCCCCCGCGCGCCGGGTCACCGACTCCACCGCGCGCACGACCTCCTCCGGACAGCCCCTCGCGCGCAGGTCGTCGGCGGTGAGCGGGGTGTCCTCCAGCACGTCGTGCAGCACCCCGGCCATCTGGGCGCGCTGCCCGTGCCCGGCGAGCAGGTCGCGCACCGCGAACACGTGCTCGGCGTAGGGCCGGCCCGCCCGGTCCACCTGCCCCGCGTGGGCCTCCTCCGCCAGGCGCGAGGCCTGCTCCAGCGTCATCTCCACCGCCCCGCCCCTCCCCGTCACGCCGACCGTACCGGGCGGGCGGGGGCCGGTCGGCCTCAACCCCGCACGAAGTGGTCCCCGTACTCGGCCGAGGGCGCGACGGGCGTGATGACGTCGACCAGGACCCCGCCGGGGTCGGCGACGATGAAGTGCCTCTGGCCGAACGCCTCGGTGCGGATCTCCAGCTCGGGCCGCAGGCCGCCGCGCACCACCAGGCGCTCCCACTCGGCGTCCACGTCCTCCACCTCGAAGTTGAGCAGCAGGCCCTGGACGGGCCTGCGGTAGCCCTCGGGGACGGTGGGGTGGCCGGGGTCGAGCAGGGCCAGCTCGTACTCGGGCGGGCCGGGCCTGCGCAGGCTCACGTACCAGTCGGCGGCGAAGGTCTCCTCGAAGCCGAACAGGCCGACGTAGAAGTCCCGGGACTCGGCCAGACGGGGCGTGCCGACCACCGGATAGAAGCTGCTGAGCCGCATGGGTCCACCTTTCACGTACCTTCGGTATGTGAAGGTACGCTATTGGCATACCTTCGGTATGTCAACAAGGGGGAGGACCGGACATGGCCCCGGAAGCGGGAAGCCGCGCCCGGCAGCGGGAGCGCACCAGGGGGCTCCTGCTGCGCGAGGCGCGCAGGCTGTTCACCGAGCACGGGTACGGCGGGGTGGGGCTCGCCCGGATCGTGGCGGACTCCGCGGTCACCAAGGGCGCCCTCTACCACCACTTCGAGGGCAAGCCGGACCTGTTCCGCGCGGTCCTGGAGCAGGTGCAGTCCGAGGTCGGCGACGCCGTGGCTCGGGCCGCGGACGCGCACCGCGACCCGTGGGACCGCCTGACCGCCGGGTGCCGGGCCTTCCTCACCGCCAGCACCGCGCCGGACGTGCGGCGGATCATGCTGGTGGACGGGCCCGCCGTCCTGGGCTGGAGCACCTGGCGGGCCCTGGACGAGGCCGCCTCGGCCCGCCACCTGGCCGAGGCGCTCTCCGAACTGGTGGAGGCGGGTGTCCTGGAGCCGCGGCCGGTCACGCCCCTGGCCCGCCTGCTCTCGGGGGCGATGAACGAGGCCGCGCTGTGGCTGGCCGACAGCGACGACCCCCGGGACCTGGAGGAGGTGTGGGCGGCGCTGTCGCGCATGCTGGAGTCCCTGCGCCGTCCCTGAAACGGACGTTCCCGGGCGGGGGCGCCGGGGCCTCGGGGAGGGCTCGGGGCGCCCTGCGGCAGGCGCTATCGTGGCCCCCATGGGGGAGAGCGCGCAGACGGACGAGGACACACGGTTCCGCGACGAGTTCGTCGGGCGCTTCTCCGAGTACTGGCAGTCGCAGGGCCGCCCCCGCGCCGAGGGCCGCATCGTGGGCTACCTGCTCGTCGCCGACCGCGACGCGGTGAGCGCCGAGGAGATCGCCGACGGTGCCCGGGTCAGCCGGGGGTCGGTGTCGCAGTCGGTGCGCCGCCTGCGCGAGATGGGCTTCGTGGAGCTGGTCGCCTCCCCCGAACGCCGCTCACGGCTGGTCGCCATGGACGAGGACGTCTGGGGCGGGTTCCTGCGCAACGAGCGCTCCTACCTCAAGCGGCAGAAGGAGCTCGCGGCGTCGGCGCTGGAGCGCCTGCCCGGCCTGAGCCCGCCCGCGCGCAACCGGCTGCGCAACATGCACGACTACATGACCTGGCTGGACGACTACCACGACACCCTGCTGTCCTCCTGGGAGGAGTACAAGGCCCGGCGGGACTGAGGGCTCAGACCCGCCCGTCGCCCGCCACCGCCCGGGAGCCGCTTCGCGGAGGGCGGGACACCCTCAACCGACGCCTCCGGCGCGACACCCCCTCTCGTGCGGGATGACCAGCGGCGTGCGGGTGCGCGGGTCGGGTACCACGTCGCAGGGCAGCCCGAACACCTCCTCCACCAGGCGGGCGGTCACGACCTCCTCCGGAGGTCCGTCGGCGACCACCCTGCCCGCCTCCATCAGCACCAGGCGGGTGGCGAACCGGGCGGCCTGGGCCAGGTCGTGCAGGACCGCGACCACGGTGCGCCCCTGGCGGTGCAGGTCGGCGAACAGCTCCAGCAGGTCGTACTGGTGGGCGATGTCCAGGTAGGTGGTGGGCTCGTCCAGCAGGAGGACGCCGGTGTCCTGGGCCAGGACCATCGCCACCCAGGCGCGCTGGCGCTGGCCGCCGGAGAGCGAGCCCACCTGGGCGTCGGCCAGGTCGGCCAGCCCGGTCAGCTCCAGCGCGCGCCGGATCGCCGTCTCGTCCCGGGGGCTCCACTGGCGCACCAGCGTGTGGTGCGGGAAGCGGCCGCGCGCGGCCAGGGCCCGCACGGTGATGCCCTCGGGGGCCGACGGGCTCTGCGGCAGCAGCGCCATCTGGCGCGCCACCGCCTTGGCGCGCTGGCCGCGCACGTCCCTGCCGTGCAGCAGCACCCGTCCCGAGAGCGGCTTGTTCACCCGGCCCAGGGCCTTGAGCAGCGTGGACTTGCCGCAGCCGTTGGGGCCGACGATGACGGTGAACTCTCCCTCGGCCACCCCCAGGTCGAGGTCGCGCACGACAGGCTGGGCCCCGTACCCCAGGGTCAGTCCCTCCGCGGACAGCACCAGACTCACAGCACACCCTTTCGCCATTCACGAACCAGCAGGTAGCCCAGGTAGACGCCGCCGAGCGCCATGGTGAAGACGCCGACCGGCAGCCCGTCGCCGACCGGGGACTGCTGGACGGCCAGGTCGGCCGCCACCAGCAGGAGGGCGCCGACCAGGGCCGACAGCACCATGTTGGGGCCCGGCGCGGCGGAGAGCCTGCGCGCGATCTGCGGCGCGGTCAGGGACACGAACGCGATCGGACCGGCCACGCTCACCGCGGCCGCGGACAGCACCACCGACAGGCAGACGGCGGCGGTGCGGGTGGGGGCGGCCCGCGCGCCGAGGGCGTCGGCGAGCTCGTCGCCCATCTCGTTGACGCGGACCGGTCCGGCCAGCGCCGCCACGAACGGCAGCGCCAGGAGCAGGACCGCCCAGATGGTGGTGGCGTGCTCCCAGGAACGGGCGCCCAGGCTGCCGTTGACGTAGGCGGACAGGACGCTGGCCTGGTCCCGGGCCATCACGGACACGACGAAGTGGGTGAAGGCCTGCGCCATGGCCGCCACGCCGATGCCCGCCACGATGAGGCGGCCGGGGTGGCGCAGCCCGGTCCCGGTCACCGTGGCCACGACGACCATGGCCAGGGCGGCGCCGGCCAGGGCGCCCAGCGGCACGGGGAGCACGCCGGGCAGGACGAGGGCGGCGAAGGCCGCGCCCGCCCCGGCGCCGGCGCCGAGGCCGATGACGTCGGGGCTGCCCAGGGGGTTGCGGGTGACGGACTGGAAGAGCGCGCCCGCCAGGCCCAGTGCGGCGCCGGTGCCCGCGGCCACCGCCAGCCGGGGGCCGCGCAGCCGTTCGAGCACGAAGGACTCGGTGGCCTCTCCCCCGCCCGCCAGGACGGTGGGCAGGCGGGTGAGGGGCACGCCGAGCCGTCCGAGGGTGAGCGTGGCGGCCGCGGCGGCGGCCAACAGGAGCAGGAGCGCGGCCGCCCACAGCAGCGAGCGCGGGTGGACGGGCAGCGCGACCGGGCCCAGCCTCAGCACGGGCGTGGAGGGGGCCGGGGGCCGGGGCCGACCGTGCCCGCGCCGCACCGGGGCCGCCGGGGCCCGGGACGGGGCCGGGCGGGTGGTTCGGGTCATGGGGTACTCCGCATCCTGCGGACCGCGTACAACAGGACGGGCGCACCGACGAACGCGGTGACGACGCCGACCATGAGTTCGGTGGGGCGCACGATGGTACGGCCGACGACGTCGGCGAGCAGCAGCAGGGTGGGGCCCACCAGCAGCGCGAAGGGCACCTGCGCGCGGAAGTCGACGCCGACCAGGGCGCGCACCACGTGGGGCACGGCCAGGCCGACGAAGGCGATGGGGCCGGCGGCGGCGGTGGCTCCGGCGGCGAGCAGGGTTCCCGCGACGAGCCCGGCCGAGCGGGTCCACAGCGTGTTGGCGCCGGTGGCGACCGCGGCCTCCTCCCCCAGGGCCAGGGCGTTGAGGCCGCCGCAGACCGCGAGGGCGAGCAGGACGCCGACGCCGATGACCGGCAGCACGGACCAGATGACGTCGTAGCCGCGTCCGGCCAGGGAGCCGACCACCCAGTAGCGGTAGCTGTCGAAGGTCTCGGGCAGGCTCAGGGCCACCGCCTGGACGTAGGCGGTGAGCACGGCGGAGACCACCGCGCCCGCCAGGACCAGGCGGACCATGCCGCCGTCGCCGCCGCGGCTGCCCACCGTGTAGGCGGCCAGCCCCGCGACCAGGGCCCCGGGCAGCGCCCACCAGACCGTTCCGGTGACCGAGGTGGGGCCGAACAGCGCGGTGGCGGTGACCACCGCCGCGGCGGCCCCCGCGTTGACGCCCAGCAGGCCGGGGTCGGCGAGGGGGTTGCGGGTGACGCCCTGCATGAGGGTGCCCGCCAGGGCCAGGGCCGCCCCGGCCACCACCCCCAGGACGGTGCGCGGGTAGCGGCTCTGCACCACCGTGGTGGTGAAGGAGTCCGCCCCGCCGGTGAGCGCCGCCCACACGTCGGCCACCGGTGTGGGCCTGCTGCCCATGACGAGGCTGAGCAGGACCGCCCCCGCCAGGGCCGCGGCGCCCGCACCGAGCACGAGCGCGGTGCGGGCGGGGCGTGTGCGGGGCGCGGCAGCGGGTGTCTTCGCCCTGACCATGGAAGGACTAGTCCTCGACGTTCTGGGCGGCCTCTTCGATCATGGGCACGTAGCGGTCGATGACCCAGGGGACGGTCAGCGGGTTGATGATCGAGGAGGCGGTGACGAAGGAGTTGTCCTCGGAGGCGACCACGGCGCCGTTCTCGATCGCGGGGATGGCCGCGTACAGGTCCTGGGACTCGATCTCGGCGCGGGTCTCGGGGTCGGTGTAGAACGTGAAGAGCAGGTCGCTCCCGGAGAGCTGGTCGGCGTTCTCCAGGCCGATGATGGCCGAGTCGGTGCCCTCGGTCTCGGGGAAGGTCTCCACGACCGGGTCGACGGTCAGGCCCAGTCCGCGGACCATGGCCACGCGCTGCTCGTCGGGCAGGAACACGCCGAGGGTGCCGGGGCCGTCGGTGTAGACGTAGGAGAAGGTCAGGTCGGCGAACTGCTCGTTGGCCGCCGCGGCCTCGTCGAACTGCGCCTCGATGTCCTGGATGAGGCCCCGGGCCTCCTCGGGCTGGCCGAGCGCCTCGCCGATGATCTCGATCTGCTGGTCCCAGTCGGTGCTCCAGGGCAGTTCGGGGTAGGCGACCGTGGGGGCGATGTCGCTCAGGATGTCGTACTGCTCCTGGGTGACTCCGGACCAGGGGGCGAGGATGACGTCGGGCTCCAGCTCGATGATCGCCTCGAAGTCGATGTCGTCGGCGCCGGCGAACTGGGTGGGCAGCTCCTCGCCCGCCTCGGTGACCGCCTCGTGGATCCACGGCAGGTAGCCGGTGTCGTCGCTGCCCCACTCGTAGCTCTCGACGCCGACGGGCACCACGCCGAGGGCGATGGCGGTCTCGGCGGAGCCCTGGCCGAGGGTGACCACGCGCTCGGGCTGCTCGGGGATCTCGGCGGTCCCCAGGGCGCTGTCGATGCTGACCGGGAACCGGCCGCCGGCGGTGTCGCCGCCGCCCCCGCCGGCGCTCTCCTCCGCGTTGCCGCACGAGGTGAGGCCGACGGCGAGGAGGGCGGTGAAGGCGATGCCGCTGACACGGCGAAGGGTGGAGGCCATGCTCACACTGCTTTCTTCGTCACGGGGAGTGGCCGCGTCGTATTCCGGCGGGCCGTTTCCGCGCAGGGGGCGTCCCGAGGGGGAAACACGGAGGACAGAACGGGAGAATCCCGGCAAAACCAAGGTTAGTCTAACCTCACTCAGGTCGGATTTCAAAAGTTCTGAACTCCGGGCGCGGGCCCCGAGCGCCTCCCCTGGCCCCTCCCTGACACAGCCTTGACCTGCCATGGAGCTTGTCCGCCACCTCCTCGGGAAGTGCCCCTAGAGGCAACCACCAACGCGAGGAGCACCATGATCGCCAAACTGTCCGAGATGGGTGTCACGTCCGAGATGGCCTACGGGGCCGGACTCGCCTCCATCGGCCTCTCCTTCGTGACCTGGGCCGTCTCCCTGAAGAAGGAGGAGGAGGCCGGACTGGACCGCGCCGACCGCTGGGGGATCTTCATCGGTGAGTGGGCGCCCACCTTCTTCGCGATCGGCGTCGCACTCCGGTTGGAGGAGTCCAGGAAGAAGTAGCGCCGCGCAGCGGGGGCCGGCAGACCCGGCCGAACGCGAACGGGCGGCGCGCCCGGTCGGAGCTGCTCCGACCGGGCGCGCCGCGCGTCCGGCCCCGGCGGGGGCCGGGGCGGGCCCGCCCCCCGTACCGGTGGCGGCGGCCCGTGGTACGCCGCTCCCGCCCCGTGCGTCGTCGCTCCCCCTCGCCGGGGCCGCGCCCGGCCCCGACAGGCCGCTCCCCCCCGGGGTGCGGAACGGTCTCAGCCTCCCAGGTGGACGCGGGCCTCCCAGGGCCGCAGCGGCGCGAAGGCCCCCTCGTCGGGGTGGTTGCCGATGAGTCGGACCGGGTCGCGCCCGGCGGTGGAGGGGTCCAGCTCCAGCGGCACCGTCCGCGCGCTCCAGTTGGCCACCACCAGCAGCACCCGGCCGTCGAGGACGCGCCTGTAGGCGTACACCGCCGGGTCGTCCTCCAGCAGCGGCTCGAAGCGGCCGTGCACGATCACCGGGTGCTCCCGGCGCAGCGCGATGAGCCGCCGGTAGTAGTGGAAGACCGAGTCCGGGTCGGCGACGGCGGCCTCGGCGTTGATCTGCGTGTGGTTGGGGTTGATCCCGATCCACGGGGTGCCGGTGGTGAAACCCGCCCCCGGCGAGGCGTCCCACTGCATGGGCGTGCGCGCGTTGTCACGGCTCATCCGGGCGACGGCCGCCATCGCCGCCCCGCGGTCGACCCTGCCCGTGGCCACCATCGCGCGGTGGTGGTTGAGCGTCTCCACGTCGCGGTAGTCGGCGATGTCGCCCATGTGGGCGTTGGTCATGCCCAGTTCCTCGCCCTGGTAGACGTAGGGGGTGCCCCGCATCATGTGCAGGGTCGTGGCCAGCGCCGTGGCCGACGCCACCCGGTGCTCCTCGTCGCCGAAGCGCGACACCGCCCGGGGCTGGTCGTGGTTGCTCCAGTACAGGCTGTTCCACCCGCGGTCGCCCATGCCGGTCTGCCACCGGTTGAGGGAGCGCCTGAGGCGGCCCAGGTCCAGGGGCCGGGGGTCGAACTTCCCGCCTGGCCCGTGGTCCAGGTCCACGTGCTCGAACTGGAAGACCATGGACAGCTCGCGCCGCTCGGGCATGGTGTGCAGCAGTGCCTGCTCCACGTCGACCCCGGGCATCTCCCCGACGGTGAGCACGTCGCGGCCCTCGAACACCTCCCGGTGCATCTCGTGCAGGAACTCGTGCAGCCGGGGACCGTTGACGGCGTGGTCGGCGAAGGCCCCGTGGTCCCCCGCCAGGGGGCCGTCGGGCATCTCCGGGGTCTTGGAGACGAAGTTGATGACGTCCATGCGGAAGCCGTCGGCGCCCCGGTCCAACCACCAGCGCGCCACGTCGTGCACCGCCGCCCGCACCCTGGGGTTCTCCCAGTTCAGATCGGGCTGGCGGCGGGTGAACAGGTGCAGGTAGTACTCCCCGCCGGCCTCGTCGCGGGTCCAGGCGGGCCCGGAGAAGACCGACCCCCAGTTGTTGGGCGGGCCGCCGTCGCGTCCGGGTCGCCAGAAGTAGAAGTCCCGGTGGTCGGGGTCCCCCTCCCGTGAGGCGGTGAACCAGGGGTGCTCGTCGCTGGTGTGGTTGACGACCAGGTCCATCACCAGGCGCATGCCGCGCTCGTGGAGGCCGTCGCGCAGGCGGTCCCAGTCGGCCAGGGTGCCGAACCTGGGATGGATGTCCAGGTAGTCGCTGATGTCGTACCCGTTGTCCTCCCAGGGCGAGGGGTAGACGGGCGACAGCCACACCACGTCCACGCCCAGCAGTTCGAGGTAGTCCAGTCTCTCGATGACGCCGGGCAGGTCGCCCACGCCGTCGCCGTCGCTGTCGTTGAAGCTGCTGGGATAGATCTGGTAGACGACGCTGGACTTCCACCAGTCGGCGCTGCTCTCCAGGGGCATGGACGTCCTCGGTGCGTAGGGGGGCGGGGCGGCCGGGCCCCGGCCGCCGGAGGCGCGGGACCCCGTACCGGCAGTACCCGGCGCGGAGGCCGCCGACACCGGCGGTTATCCGGTTGTGGGCACGGGAGCGGGATGACAGATTGCCCCCTGCGGCGGTGCGGGTGCCGACGGGGCGCCGTCGCGGGCCGGGCGACGGTGGCGGCCCCTCCCCGTCGCCTCTCCGGCCCGGCCGGGGACGGCCGCACTCACGGAAGGGGACGGGCATGCGGCGCGCGACACCGCCGGGGCGGGGCGGCCGGGAGCGGGACGGCCGGGGGGAGGCCGATCGGACCGAGGGCGGCGGCCCGCGGGGCGGACGGCCGCTGTGGTCACGGGACTTCGCGCTGTTCTTCTCCGCGCGCGCCGTGGCCAAGGCGGGTGACGGGATGCTTCCGGTGGCCCTGTCGGCGGGGCTGCTCGCGCACGGGTTCGGGGCGGGATCGGCCTGGCGATGGCCTCCTTCTCGGTGTGCTTCGTGGGTTTCGTGGTCTTCGGCGGGGTGCTCTCGGACCGGTGGGGCGCCCGGGGGCTGATGGTCTCGGCCGACCTGGTGCGCGTGGCCACCCAGGGCACGGCGGCGGCGCTGTTCCTGACCGGGCACGTGGTGCTGTGGCAGATCTGCCTGGTCGGCGCCGTCAACGGGATCGCGGCGGGCGCCTTCCAGCCCGGGGTGGCGTCGGTGGTGCCGCGGGTGGCCCGGGACGTGCAGGGCGCCAACGGGGTCCTGCGCACCGCCGAGGCCCTGGCCATGCTGGCGGGTCCGGCGGTGGCGGGCCTGCTGGTCGCCGCCTTCTCCCCGGCCTCGGTCCTCGCGGTGCACGCGGGCACCTACGCGGCGGGCGCCCTGCTCCTGGGCCTGGTGCGCCTGCCGCGTGCGCGGCGGCGCCGGGCCGCGCGCCCCGGCTACCTGGCGGACCTGGCCGAGGGGTGGCGGGAGTTCCGGGCCAGGACGTGGATGTGGTCGGTGATCCTGCTGTGGATGGTGCTCATGGTGGTCACCTGGGGTCCGCAGACACCGCTGACCGCGGCGGAGATCATCACCGGACACGGCACCGAGGCGTTCGGCCTCGTCAGTTCGGCGCTGGGCGGCGGTACGGCCCTGGGCGGGGTCCTGGCGATGCGGATCCGGCCGCGCTTCCCCCTGCGCGCGGGGACGTTCGCCCTTTTCGGCGGGGGTGTGTTCTCGGCGTGTGTGGGGCTGGCGCTGCCCGTGCCCGCCCTGGCCGCGGGGGCCGCCGTCAGCGGTGCGGCGCTGGGGTTCTGGGGCGTCATGTGGATGACGAGCGTGCAGACCCAGGTGCCCCGGCCGGTGCTGGGCCGCATCCACGCCTACGAGGTCGCCGGCTCGGTGGCGATGATGCCGGTCGGCCAGGCCCTGGCCGGTCCGGCGGCGCAGGCGTTCGGCGCACGGCCCCTGCTGCTGGTGGGAGGGGCCGCCGCCGTGGCGGTGGGGCTGGCGCTGCTGCTGGTACGGCCGGTGCGCGACCTGGCGGCGGTGCGGAGTTCTCCACAGGAGGGCGAGGACAGGTTGGCGGGCGCCGACGACCGGGCATACGGGAACCGACGCACACGACGAAGGGGACCCCATGTGCCTGAACGGAACCGGTGAGACCGTCCGCTCCCGGAGCGGCGAGGCCCGGTCGGGCCCCGCCGGGCCTCCCGGCTCCCCGGCCAGGCCGCGCCCGTGGCCCGCGGGCTTTCGCAGGGTGGCCGACCTCAGCCACGTACTGTCGCCGACGATGCCCTCCTGGGGGGAGGACAAGCCCCGGCGCGAGAACTCCGGTGAGCCCGTGCCCGAGGGCGAGTTCGGCTTCTACCTCCAGCAGTGGACGTTCAACGAGCACTCGGGCACGCACCTGGACGCGCCGGGGCACGTGATCGGCGGCGGACGGCTGGTGCCCGACATCCGGCCGGACGAACTCATCGCCCCGGCCGCGGTGATCGACATCCGCGCCAGGGCGGCCGAGGACCCCGACACCACGGTGACGGTGGACGACGTGCTGGCCTTCGAGCGCGCGCACGGACGGATACCCGCGGGGGCCGCGGTGCTGATGCACTCGGGCTGGAGCTCCCGGTGGGCGGAGGGCGACGAGGCGGTCCGCGGGGTGGCCGCGGACGGATCCTGGCACTTCCCGGGCTTCGGTCCCGAGGCCTGTGAGTTCCTGATCGACCGGCGCGGTGTGGTCGGGGTGGGTGTGGACACCCTGAGCACCGACCCGGGTGACTCCACCGACTTCCCGGCGCACGAGGTGGTGGGCAGAGCCGACCGCTGGGGGCTGGAGTCGCTGACCGGCCTGGAGCAGCTGCCGCCGACCGGGGCGCTGCTCAGCGTCGGGGTCATGCCCGGCCTGGACGCCTCCGGCGGACCCAGCCGGGTCCTGGCCCTGTGGTGACCCGGCCCCGGCCCGGAGCGGCCCGGGCCGGGGGGCTCAGCAGCCCTCGACCCGGGGCATCGCCCCGCCGTCGGGACGCCACTCCAGCAGCATGATGGTGGCGTCGTCGGTGAAGCTGCCGCGCTGGTGCTCGTGGATGGCGTGGATCAGGCGCCGCAGCGTCTCCGGGGCGGGTTCGTCGGCGGCGGTGGCGCGGATGATGAAGTCGGCGAACCGTTCGAGGCCGAACATGCGCCCCTCGCTGTCGTGCGCCTCGGTCACCCCGTCGGTGTAGAGCAGGATCCGGTCGCCGGGTTCGAGCCGGACCCGGTGCACGGTGCGCTGCCCGGTGTCGCCCAGGACCCCGCCGAGCCCGAGCGGTACCTCGGGGGCCCGTTCCAGGGCGTCCTCCAACAGGAGGTTGCGCCTCAGGAGCAGGGGCGCGGGGTGGGCGCAGTTGACCCAGGAGAACTCCCCGGTGGACAGGTTCAGGGAGGTGAAGACGGCCGTGCAGAACCGGTCGGGGAGCCAGGCGGTGAGCGCCCTCTCCACGCTGTCGGTCAGCTCGGCGAGGTCGGCGCCGTTGCGCCGGGCGTTGCGGACCCCCGCCATGGCCACCGCCGCGGTCAGCCCGGAGGCCAGGTCGTGGCCCATCGCGTCGAGGATGGCGGCGTGCAGGGTCTCCTTGGTGACCGAGTGGTCGAAGGCGTCGCCGCCGAGCTGGTAGGCGGGTTCGAGGACGGCGGTGGACACGCCCCGCGAGGTGCCCAGGGTGCGCGGCGGCAGGAAGGCCCGCAGCATCTCGGTGCGCAGGTCCATCGAGCGGGTGCGGGTGTGGCGGACGTAGGTGTCGCTGTAGGCGCGTTTGGAGGTGACGACCAGGGCCAGCAGCGAGGCGAGCGCGTGGCAGCGGCGCAGGGTCGACTCGTCGAGCACGGGGGCGCTGATGTGCAGGACTCCCATGCGGTCGGCGCCGTCGCGCAGGGGCAGCCACAGGCTCAGCTCGCCGTCGCCGCCCTCGACCAGCCGCAGTGTCTCGGAGCGGTAGGCCTCCCCCGCCACGCTGGCGTCGACCTCCAGCGGCGGGCCGCCGAGCAGCGGGACCAGGATGCGCTGCTGCAGGTCGACCAGGTGCACGGAGATGCTGCTCAGACCGATCCGCTCGCCGTAACGGCCCGCGGCTTCGAGGACCTCGATCGGGGCGCACCCGTGCACGGACCTGACCAGTTCCTCGAACAGCTGCTCGGCCTCGCCGGCCGGGACAGGAGCGCTGTCCATGTGCCCACCTCCCCCAGCAGTCTCACACCGCGGGCGCGGGCGAGGGGGCGGGACGGGCCGCGTGTCCCGTGACGGGACCGGTCTTTACCCGGCTCAGGCCGAGCGGTCGCGGCGTTCCCCGTCCCGGTCGGAGTGGATGCGGGGGACGATGGTGGGGTTGACGTTGTCGATCACCGTCTCCCGCGTAATGATCACCTGACCCACATCCTCACGCGAAGGCACCTCATACATCACCGACAACAACACCTCCTCGATAATCGCCCGCAAACCACGCGCACCCGTACCCCGAATAATCCCCTGCTCCGCCACCGCCTCCAACGCCCCCGGCGTGAACTCCAACTCCACACCATCCAACTCGAACAACCGCTGATACTGCTTCACCAAAGCATTCCGCGGCTCCGTCAAAATCCGGATCAACGCCTCCCGATCCAGATCATGCACACTCGTGATCACCGGCAACCGACCCACGAACTCCGGAATCATCCCGAACTTCAACAGATCCTCCGGCATCACCTCACCGAACAACGCCGAACCACCCAGCTCACCCTTGGGACGCAACACCGCGTTGAACCCCATCCCCTGCTGACCCGTCCGCGACTCGATCAACTTCTCCAACCCCGCGAACGCACCACCACAGATGAACAACACATTCGTCGTGTCGATCTGGATGAACTCCTGATGCGGATGCTTGCGCCCACCCTGCGGAGGCACACTCGCCGTCGTCCCCTCCAAGATCTTCAACAACGCCTGCTGCACCCCCTCACCCGACACATCCCGAGTGATCGAGGGATTCTCACTCTTACGCGCGACCTTGTCGACCTCGTCGATGTAGATGATCCCCGTCTCGGCCTTCTTCACGTCATAGTCAGCCGCCTGGATCAACTTGAGCAGGATGTTCTCCACATCCTCCCCCACATACCCCGCCTCGGTCAGCGCCGTCGCGTCCGCGATCGCGAACGGCACGTTCAGGATCCGCGCCAGAGTCTGCGCCAACAACGTCTTGCCCGACCCCGTCGGCCCGAGCAGCAAGATGTTGGACTTGGCGATCTCCACATCCTCCTCGCCCGGACGCTCCCCCTCCGAACGCACCCGCTTGTAGTGGTTGTACACCGCCACCGACAACGCCTTCTTGGCCTGCTCCTGACCGATCACGTACGAGTCCAGGAACTCGTAGATCTCCCGCGGCTTGGGCAGGGAG
>NYMS01000062.1 GCA_002529455.1 Glycomyces fuscus | reverse complement strand
ACCGTTCCTGAACAGTGATCAGAAGTGACCCCGGGGGTCACGCTGGCACCGCGCCCCATCCCGAACGGTGCTGGATGGGCTGGGTCACCGCGTTCCTGCCCCGTCCGGCCACGCGCATCGCGTGCACGCTCCGTGACGGGTGGGCGGTTTCCCTCACGCCCATGACTACCCGGTGCGGCCTGGGCGGTCCGATGCCCCACACCACCACTCCGGTGGTGTGGGGGCGGTGCCGTCCGTCGCCGGACCGGGTGGCCCTGGGCGCGCCGCCCGACCGCGATGCTGGCCGCATCGTGCCGGGAGACCTTCCTGCGTTTGGTGGACAGGGGTTTTGCCAGTGCTGGGCACCCCACCGGGAGGTATAAGCCGGATCCACGGCGATGACCGCCACCCCCAGGGTGTGGGCCATCGACGCCAACCGGGAGCGCAGCCGGGCGGTGGGAAAACCGCTGATCAACTTCCTGAACTCCTTACGGCGTCCGTGCTTCTCCCGGGACTTGTCCGCGGAAAAGTCCAGGTCCTCGATGGCGATGGCCCGCACACCTTGTGCGTTGGCCCAGCGCAGCAGCCGGGACAGGGCATGGCGTACCTGCGCATCCCGGTGGGACGCGCTGCCGGACAGGTCGAACTCAAAGCGGTGTGGGTACGCCGACCGGGTTGCCGTGGGCGTCCAGCCGCCAGGCGGCCAGGTGGTCGGCGTTGGCGTCCACCCCGACCACCCCGCGGGCCAGCGCACGACCGGCCGCGGCGGACGTGGCGACCTCCGCGACCGGCCGGCGAAGACGCGGCGGTCCGGGTCGCCGGGGCCCGGGCCGCCCCCGTCAGTGCTCGCCGTAGCGCGCGTGCAGGTTCTCCAGCAGGCGCGCGCCCTCCCGGTGGGAGGTCTCCGCGTCCATGTAGTCGACCGACTCGTTGGCCACGAACGAGGACGGCCGCCCGCCGTCGGCGAACCCCAGGCGCGAGGTGTCGCCGCCGGTGAACTGGCGGATCCCCCAGTTGGCCAGGATGCGGGCCCGCGCGGTCGCGGAGGGCACCGCCATCAGGTGGTAGCCGCGGGTGACGCCCAGCGCGGGCAGCCCGCTCAGCTCCATCTGCATCACGCGCGCCAGCGCGTCGTTCCCGCTCAGGTCCACGACCAGCCCCATGTCCCTGTGCCGGAACTCCTTGAGCGGGCGCCCCAGCACGGACGCGACCACGTTCTCGGCGACGGTGGCCGCCTGGCGCGTGGCGTACTGGGCGGTCGGCGGGCAGTAGGCGCTCTCCTCGTGCGAGAGGTTGGGCACCGCCGCGGCGTCGCCGACGGCGAAGACGTCGTCGAGGCCGGGCACCCGCAGGTCGGCGCCGACCTCCAGGCGGCCCTTCTGGGTGGGCTTGTCCAGGGTCTCCATGAGCGGACTGGGCGAGACGCCCGCCGTCCAGATGAGGGTGCGGCAGGGCAGGGCGCGCCCGTCGGTGAGCACCACCTTGTCGGCGGTCACCTCGCGCACGCTCACCTTGAGCTTGACCTCGATGCCGATGGAGCGCAGCAGGTCGAGCGCCTTGTCACCGAGGCGGTCGCCGAGTTCGGGCAGTACCTTGGGCGCGATGTCCACCAGGTGCCAGCGGATCACGGAGCGCAGCTCCGGGTAGCGCTTGGCCGCCTCCTGGCACAGGCGCATGAGCGAGGCCGCGGTCTCGACGCCGGTGTAGCCGCCGCCGACGACGATGAAGCGGCAGCGCTCCTCGCGCTCGACCGGGTCTCGGCTGTCGTTGGCCAGTTCCAGCTGGGACAGGACGTGGTCGCGCAGGAGCACCGCCTCGGCCAGCGTCTTGGCGCCGTAGGCGTGCTCGGTGAGGCCGGGGATGTCGAAGGCGCGGGTGACCCCGCCCGGAGCCAGGACCAGGCGGTCGTAGCGGACCGGGGCGAGCTCGCCGGTGGGACGCCGTACGACGACCACACGGTCCCCCGGGTCCACGCCGACGGCGTGCCCGGGGACGAACCGGGTCTGCCGCGTCAGCCGGTGCACCGACATGGCGACCGACTGCGGCGTGAGCAGCCCCGAGGCCACCTGCGGCAGCAGGGGGCTGTAGAGCATGTAGTCGTGCGGTGCGACGAGGGCGATGTCCGCCGCGCCCGCCGGGATACGGCGTTCGAGGTGGCGCAGGGTGTGGAGACCACCGAAGCCCGCGCCGACCACCACGATCCGAGGCCGAGACATATACAGCGCTCCTTCTGACGTGTCGTGGGGCGGGACGGCCGTGTGCGTCCGTCGGGTCGTTGAACGCAGCCCTACCCACATCACCGCGGCCAATGTATGGCCGGGCCGGGAGATGGCCGGAGCCGCCACCCGCGGCGTTCCGGGGACTTTGCCCGCCGTTGGCGGCTACTGGGGGAGAACGGCGCGGCTCCGGCGGCCGGGCCGAAACTCCCACACACGGGAGTTCGTGACCTCGGCGACTTTCTGTAACAGGATAATCACGTCAAGTATTGACGCCGACACGAAGGGAGTGCGAACGCGTATGCGTGCGTTCACCAGGATCACCGCCGCGACGGTGCTGGCCGCCGGACTGGCCGTGACCGGGGCGGGAACCGCTCTGGCCGCAGCCCCGGCCCAGGAGGACCCGCGTTCCGAGGGGCTTCTCGGGCTGATCCTCGGGGGGTTCTTCGAGGAGGACAACGACACCGCCCCGCCCGTGAACAGCGGGACCCAGGAGAGCCCCGCCGCTCCGGCGGAACAGGCCCCGGACACGGGTGGCGCCACGGGCGCCATGTAGGACGCGGCGCGGGGCGGGCCGCCGGGCCCGCCCCGGTCGCCCGCCCCGGTCGCCCGCCCCCCCGGGGCGGGCCCAGGAGCTCCTCCCACGTCCGGGACCGCGTGCCGCCCGCCCCTTCCCCTCAGTCGGGCGCGGCGGCGGGGACGGTCAGTGCGGCACGGCCCATCTCCAGCAGCAGCCGCGACATGTGCCGCCGCGACAGCTCGCCCCGGCTGTGCGGGGTGGAGTTGAGCAGGCCGAACACGGCGTGCACGGCGGCGCGCAGGACGGTGGCCGAGGCCTCGGGGCGCAGCTCGCCCAGCACCCCCACCCACTGCTCGACGTAGCCGCGCTGGAGGCGGCGCACCCGGCGCCGGTCGGACTCGGTGAGATTGCCCAGCTCGCGGTCGTGCACGGTGATCAGTGCGGGCTCGTCCAGGGCGAAGGCGATGTGCCCGCGCAGCAGGGCCTCCAGCGCCTCCTCGGCGTCCGACGCCTGCGCCACCAGCTCGCCGCCCTGGCGCGCCAGGCGTTCGCTGATGTCCACCAGCACCGCGCCGAGCAGCGCCTGCTTGCCGCGGAAGTGCCGATACAGGGCTGGTCCGGTCGTGCCGACGGCGCGGCCGAGGTCGTCGATGGACACCCCCCGGTAGCCGCGTTCGGCGAAGAGGTCCGCCGCCGCGCCCAGGAGCGCCGTCCGCCTCTCACCCGCGGGCCTGACCCCCATCCGGCTTCCTCCCCTCCCCCGGTGACGCGCCGGGCTCTGGACACCCATGTTAGTAGTCACTAACATCTCAGATGTTAGTGAGCATTAACACCCCTCCACGAGAGGACACCATGAGCAGGGCATCTGTGCTCGGCACGGCGGTGGACACCGCCGGGCCCGCGTTCGCCGCCAACGACGCGGCGAACCGCGCCCTCGCCCTGGAGCTGCGCGAGCGGATCGCCACCGCGGCCCTGGGCGGCCCGGAGAAGACCCGGGCACGGCACGTCGAGCGGGGCAAACTCCTGCCGCGCGACCGCGTCGACCTCCTCCTGGACCCCGGCTCCCCCTTCCTGGAGATCGCCCCCCTGGCCGCGTACGGGCTCTACGGCGCGGACGGGCAGGACGCGCCCGGCGCCGGGATGATCGCGGGCGTGGGCCGGGTCATGGGCCGCCCAACGGTCGTGGTCGCCAACGACGCCACGGTCAAGGGCGGCAGCTACTACCCCATGACCGTCAAGAAGCACCTGCGCGCCCAGGAGGTCGCGCTGCACAACCGGCTGCCGTGCGTCTACCTCGCCGACTCGGGGGGCGCGTTCCTGCCCATGCAGGACGACGTCTTCCCCGACCGCGAGCACTTCGGCCGGATCTTCTACAACCAGGCCACGATGTCCCGGCTGGGCATCCCGCAGATCGCGGCGGTGCTGGGCTCGTGCACCGCGGGCGGCGCCTACGTCCCGGCGATGAGCGACGAGGCGGTCATCGTGCGCGAGCAGGGCACGATCTTCCTGGGCGGCCCGCCGCTGGTCAAGGCGGCCACCGGCGAGGTCGTCACCGCCGAGGAGCTGGGCGGCGGCGAGCTGCACTCGCGGGTGTCGGGGGTCACCGACCACCTGGCCGACGACGACGCGCACGCCCTCACCCTCGTCCGGCGCATCGCCGACACCCTCGGCCCGCCCGGGCCGCCCGCGTGGGAGGTCCGCGAGCCCCGGCCCCCGGCGCTGGACCCCGGGGAGCTGTACGGGGTGGTGCCCGCCGACACGCGCACCCCCTACGACGTGCGCGAGGTCATCGGCCGGATCGTGGACGGCAGCGAGTTCACCGAGTTCAAGGCCGAGTACGGCACGACCCTGGTCACCGGCTTCGCGCACCTGCACGGCCACCCGGTCGGCATCGTCGCCAACAACGGCATCCTGTTCGCCGAGTCCGCCCTCAAGGGCGCCCACTTCATCGAGCTGTGCGACCGGCGCGGCGTGCCGCTGGTCTTCCTCCAGAACATCTCCGGGTTCATGGTCGGCCGGGACTACGAGGCGGGCGGCATCGCCAAGCACGGGGCGAAGATGGTCACCGCCGTGGCCTGCGCCCGCGTCCCCAAGTTCACCGTGGTCGTCGGCGGGTCCTTCGGCGCGGGCAACTACAGCATGTGCGGCCGGGCCTACTCGCCCCGCTTCCTGTGGATGTGGCCCAACGCCCGTATCTCGGTGATGGGCGGCGAGCAGGCCGCCTCGGTGCTCTCCACCGTCCGCCGCGACCAGCTCGCCGGACGCGGCCAGGAGTGGTCCGCCGAGGACGAGGAGGCCTTCAAGGCGCCCATCCGCGACCAGTACGAGGAGCAGGGCAGCCCGTACTACTCCACCGCGCGCCTGTGGGACGACGGCGTCATCGACCCCGCCGACACCCGCGACGTGCTCGCCATGGCCCTGTCCGCCGCCCGCCACGCGCCGCTGGAGCCGGTGGGCTACGGCGTCTTCCGGATGTGAGGAACCCTTGACCACAACGCCACGCACGAACCCGGGCGTCCACGGGCCCGCGCGCATCATGGTCGCCAACCGGGGCGAGATCGCGCTGCGCGTCATGCGCACCCTGCGCCGCATGGGGATCAGCCCGGCCACCGTGTACACCGACGCCGACGCGAACGCCCCGCACACCCTCGCCGCCGACCTGGCGTTCCGTGTGGAGCACTACCTGGACGCCGACGGGATCGTCGCCCTGGCCCTGGACTGCGGTGCCACCGGAGTGCACCCCGGCTACGGCTTCCTGTCCGAGAACGCCGGCTTCGCCCGCGCCTGCACCGACTCCGGTCTGGTCTTCATCGGCCCCCCGGCCTCCGCGATCGAGGCCATGGGCGACAAGATCCGCGCGAAGGACACCGTGGCCGCCGCGGGCGTGCCCGTCCTGGGCGGGTTCACCGAGAAGCCCGGGCACCCCCTGGGCGACGAGGAACTCCTCCGCGCCGCGGAGAGAACCGGCTACCCGCTGCTCATCAAGCCCTCCGCCGGGGGCGGCGGCAAGGGTATGCGCTCCGTGTACTCCCCCGACGGCCTGGTGGCCGGCGCCGCCGCCGCCCGACGCGAGGCCCTGGCCTCCTTCGGCGACTCCACCCTCCTCGTGGAGCGGCTGGTGGAGCGGCCCCGCCACATCGAGGTGCAGGTCATGGCCGACACCCACGGCAACGTCCTGCACCTGGGAGAGCGCGAGTGCAGCCTGCAGCGCCGCCACCAGAAGGTGGTGGAGGAGGCGCCCTCCCCGCTGCTCACCGACGCCCAGCGCGCCGCCATGGGCGAGGCCGCCGTGGCCGCCGCCCGTTCCTGCGGGTACGTGGGCGCGGGCACGGTGGAGTTCATCGCCGAGGCCGGGGCGGACGGCGACCTGTCGTTCTCGTTCCTGGAGATGAACACCCGGTTGCAGGTCGAGCACCCGGTCACCGAGGAGGTCGTCGCGGTGCGCGGCGAGCGCGGCGTGGACCTGGTGGAACTCCAGGTGCGGGTGGCCATGGGCGAGGAACTGCCCTTCACCCAGTCCGACGTGTCCTGGGTCGGGCACGCCGTGGAGTCGCGGATCTACGCCGAGGACGCCGACCGCGGGTTCCTGCCCACCGGCGGGCCGGTCCTTTCCCTGGTCGAACCCCGGGGGCACGAGGTCCGGGTGGACTCGGGCATCGCCGAGGGCGGGGAGATCACCTCCGACTTCGACCCGATGCTCGCCAAGGTGATCACCTGGGGCGCGGACCGCTCCGAGGCCCTGAACCGGATGGACTCCGCGCTGGCCTCCTACCAGCTGTTGGGCTGCGTGACCAACACCGCCTACCTGCGCCGGCTGCTGCGCCACCCGCGTGTGGTCGCCGGGGACCTGAGCACCGACCTCATCGCCTCCGACCCGCCCGCACCGGCTCCCGAGCGGATGCTCGACGAGGTGTACGCGGCCGCGGCCCTGGACCACCAGATCGACCTGGAGACGGAGCCGAGCGCCGACCGCTTCGCCGTGCCGGACGGCTGGCGGATGGGCGGCCCCGCCTGGACCCCGTGGCGGCTGCGGCTCTCCGGGCGCGAGGCCGTCGTGGTCCGGGTGCGCCGCGACGCGGCGCCCGGGCGCTACCTGGTGAGCGTGGCGGAGGGGGAGCCCGTCCCGTTCGGGGCCCGGCGCTCCGCCGACGGCGCCCGGCTCACCGTCACCGACGGCCACGCCACCCGCACCTACACGCGCGCCGACGACCCCGGCACCGCGCACCGGTGGCTGGGCCTGGGCGGCGCCGCCTGGAGCCTGCACGAGGAACCCGTCGCTGCCGCTCTGCGCGAGGACGACGCCGCCGCCGACGGGACCGTGCGCAGCCCCATGCCCGGCACGGTGCTCTCCGTCGCGGTGGAGCCGGGGCAGACGGTGAGCGCGGGGACCCCGCTCGCCGTCGTGGAGGCCATGAAGATGGAGCACTCCGTCACCTCACCCGTCGACGGGACCGTCGCGACCGTGGCGGTGCGCCCCGGCGCGTCCGTGCCCATGGACGCCGTCCTGGTCACCGTCGAACCCGTCCGGGACGCGTCCGCCGACACCCCGTCGGACGCGTCCGCCCCCGCCACCAGCGAGGAGTCGCAGAAATGAACCGCCACCAGCTGTCGACCGAGCACGCCGACCTGCGGGCCGCCGTGGAGGAGTTCGCCCGGACCGAGGTCGCCCCGGTCATCGGCGACTACTACGAGCGGGAGGCGTTCCCGTACGAGATCGTCGCCAAGATGGGGCGGATGGGCCTGTTCGGGCTGCCCTTCCCCGAGGAGCACGGGGGCATGGGCGGCGACTACTTCGCCCTGTGCCTGGCCCTGGAGGAGCTGGCCCGGGTGGACTCCTCCGTGGCGATCACCCTGGAGGCGGGGGTGTCGCTGGGCGCGATGCCGATCTTCCGGTTCGGCACCGAGGAGCAGAGGAAGGCGTACCTGCCGAGGCTGACCTCCGGTGAGGCCCTGGGCGCGTTCGGGCTGACCGAGCCCGACGGCGGGTCCGACGCGGGCGCCACCAGGACCACGGCCCGTCTGGAGGACGGCCAGTGGGTGATCAACGGGACGAAGTCGTTCATCACCAACTCGGGCACCGACATCACCGCGCTGGTGACCGTCACCGCCGTGACGGGGCGCCGGGAGGACGGGCGGCCGGAGATCTCCTCGATCCTGGTGCCGGCGGGCACGCCGGGCTTCTCCGTGGGCCAGAAGTACTCCAAGGTGGGGTGGAACGCCTCCGACACCAACGAGCTGGTGTTCGAGGACTGCCGGGTACCCGAGGCGAACCTGGTCGGTGAGCGCGGGCGCGGGTACGCGCAGTTCCTGCGGATCCTGGACGAGGGCCGCATCGCCATCGCGGCGCTGTCGGTGGGCCTGGCGCAGGGCTGCGTGGACGAGAGCGTGCGCTACGCCCACGAGCGGCACGCCTTCGGCAACGCCATCGGCAGCTACCAGGCGATCCAGTTCAAGATCGCGGAGATGGAGGCGCGGGCGCACACCGCGCGGCTGGCGTACTACGACGCGGCCTCGCGCATGCTGGCGGGCGAGCCCTTCAAGAAGGAGGCCGCGATCGCCAAGCTGGTGGCCTCCAACGCCGCCATGGACAACGCGCGGGACGCCACGCAGGTGTTCGGCGGCTACGGGTTCATGAACGACTACCCCGTGGGCCGCTTCTACCGGGACGCCAAGATCCTGGAGGTGGGCGAGGGCACCAGCGAGGTGCAGAAGATGCTCATCGCCCGCGAGCTGGGCCTGCCCGCGTAGGCGTGCGCCCTCCGACGGTTCCCGGTGCCGCGGCGGCGCCGGGAACCGCCTCCCCTCAACGCCATAGGTGTCCGTGGCACCGAAGGCGTTCGAGGCGGACCGCACCGTGCCCCTCGGCCACGGTCAGCGCTCGTCCGCCGCGCGGAGTCCGTCCAGCGCTTCCCGTACCGTGTCGACCCAGCCGTCCCTGACCCCCTCGGCCTCGGGCAGGGCGGACAGCACCGACTCCGTCTCGGAGACCGCGTCGGCCCGGGCCGAGGCGCCGCTTTCGTACTGGGCCTGGGAGAGCCGGAACCGCGTGAAGAGCGGCTCGGCGTGGTCCGGCCCGTACACCCGGCATTCCGACTCGTACAGGGTCCGGTACAGGGCCGTCGCCGCATCCCAGTCCCCCGATCCCCGGAGAAAGCCGACGGCGCACAGCAGGGAACTCCTGGTCTGCTCCGCGTCCGCCCCCAGCACCTCCCGGTAGGACTCGTACACCGCGGTCATCTCCTCCGACGCCTGTTGCGCCCGTCCCGAATCTTCCAGGGTGTGCGCCAGGCAGTGCCGGTCCCGGAGCAGGGCCGAGTCCTGCTCGTCACAGCCCGCCGCACGCCGCTTCACCAGCACGTCGCGGTACACGCTCTCGGCCTCCGCGTACTCCTCCAGTGCCCGGAGGGCGTCCCCGTGCAGGTGCAGCGCGGCGTGGAACTCCTGGCTGTCGAAGGGTTCGGCCCGTTCCGTCAGGGCGACGTAGCGCAGACTCTCCTCCCTCGCGGCCGGGACCTTCTGCCTGCGCAGGTTCACCGCGAGGCACCGGACGAGCTCCCTGTACGACTTCGTTCCCTCCGCGCCCGCGTCCTCGAACTCGGAGAGGACGTGCCTGTACTCCACCTCCGCTTCCGGTAACCGGCCCATCTCGTCGAGGCGGTGGGCGATCTGGTGGCGGCTGTAGTGACCCAGCAGTGAGCGGTCTCCGCGGTAGTCGTCGATCAGGGCGTCGTACTGGACATGGGCCTCCTCGTTGTCTCCGCGAAACTGCACGAAGGCGGCGAGTGCGCTCTGCGTGATCGCGGTGTAGGGGCTGGCCGGGCCCAGCACACGGCGCCGGGCCTGGAGGACCGCGCGCAGTTCGGCCTCGACTCCCACCGGATCGCCGCTGCCCGAAGCGGTCGCCGCCAGGTTGTGCCTCGTCATCAGGGTTTCCGGGTGCTCCTGACCGAGAACCCTCCGCTGGATGGCGAGCAAGTCGGCGTACTCGGCCTCCACCGCGGCCCCCTCCATGGTCGCGAGGGCGAACCTGTTCCGGATCGTCAGCCGGACCTCGTCCTCGGCCTCCAGCGCCCCGCAGCGTGCCCGCAGGGAAGCGGCCAGGGCTTTGCCGGTCTCGTGCTGACCCGAGAACCACAGGAAGGTGAAGGCCTCGATCCCCGAGCGCAGGGCCAGACGCAGTGTCCGTGTGGAGTCGTCACCGACCTTGGCCACTGCCGCGACCGTGTGCGGAACGAGCAGGCGCCACCAGGGCCAGTTCTCCGGCGACTCCGGTTCGCGTTCGGCACCGACGGCGAACATCTCCACGGCCGCACCCCAGATCGCGGCGCGTTCACGTTCGGGCGACTCCCGGACCTGGCGGGCGTTGGACTCCAGGACCAGGCGGTGGACGCGCAGGAGAGGAACGGGCTCCTCTCCCTCGGAGACGTCGGTGTCGTCAACAACCTCCACCAGGCTGAAGTCCACCAGGGACTGGAGGGCGGCGTCCACCCGTTCATGGACAGGTGGATCAGGCAGTAGGCCGTACCTGGCGGCGGTGTCGACGTCCAACAGGTCCGCGGGGAAGGGGTCGGGGGCGAAGCACGACAGCAGGCGCATCAGCGGACGCGCCTCGAGGAGTCCCTGCGCGTCGAGGAAGTCGAGGGTGAGCTCCCACGTACGACCGATCAGGCTCCGGTGCAGCCGCTCGGTGTCCGGGAGCACACCCGTGCCCGCGCCCCGGTCCAGAAGGTCCGGTCCCAGGTCGCCCAGGGCCTCCAGGTAGGCGACGAAGGTCCGGATCCGCTTCGGCGAACCGCCCCGTTGACGGAGCAACCCCGCGCCGCGCGCGGTCCGGGCCAGGTACGCACCGGCCAGGCGCAGGGCGAGTGGAAGGCCGCCCAGGCGATCGGCGAGCCGACGGGCCTCGGCCGCCGTTCCCGCGTTTCCCGCGAGGTCGATCAGGATGTCGGCGCCGTCGTCGGCCGGGAGCGGTTCCACCGGATGGAGTCGTGTGCCCCCTCCCCACACGTCGGCGGTGCCCACCCTGGTGGTGACGACCGTGAGCCCGGCCCCGCTCGCCCGTACCCATCCGGTGCTGTCACCGGGCATCCTCCCCGGGGCGGCCAGGCGGTCGGGCGCGTCGGCGTTGTCGAGCACCAGTAGCCAGGGGCGTTCCGCCTCGTCGAGGTGTCGCCACAGGAGGTCGGTGGCGCTGGCCCGGCCCGCCCAGGCGTCGGCCACCTCGTCCTCGTCCGCGCCCATCTCCAAGGCCACGTCACGCAGAGCGGTCACCGTGCGGTCGTGGTCGTCCGCCGGGACCCAGAAGACCGTGTACCCGTGTTCACGGGCGTCCCGGGCGAGGCGGAGTGCCACGGTCGTCTTCCCACAGCCTCCCAGGCCGTGCAGCACCTCCACGTACTGGCCCGGCGACTCCAGCGCTTCGCCCAGCAGGGCCAGGAGCGCGTCCCGGCCACGCACACGTGCGGGCAGTTCACCGACGGGCGGCCGTATCGAGTACAGACCGGGGCCGCGCTGTCCGGTGTCAGGGGTGTCCTCGCCGTGGGCACGGCGGTCACGCCGCCTCCGGGCCCTCTCCGCATCCTCGCAGCGCGTCTTCCACTCCGTGCTCGGTGGGATGTCGCAGGCCCTCAGGACGGCCTTCACCGTCTCCCATGACACCCGTTTTCCGTTGAGCGCGTCGGAGACCGTTCCGCGCGCCTTGCCCGCGGCGTCGGCCAACTCCGTCACGCCGGAGTACCCGGCGGTGTCCATCGCGTCGCGCAGGCGCTCGGCCAGCTCACGCATCTCCTTCGGGGCATCCGGGTCCACCGAGTCCTGCGGCCGTCCCATGGGCCTCCCTCCGGGCGTGTCCAGCCAGTCGAACAACGTCGATTGTTCAGCGAACAACCCATCGTCGACACGGTTGTTCGCGGATTGTTCGTGACCGATTCCGGACAACTCTCCTCCTCCGTACCTCTGGAACCACCGCACGACCGATGCGGTGACGACAGCTCGGGCGAGGCCCGCCAAAGGGCGCGGAGGTAGGACAGATGGAGATGTTCGCTCAGATGGTGACCGAGTACGGCCCCGCGGTGGTCCTGGCGCTCCGTGCGCTCCAGGCAGCACTGGCTGTCGCGCGGGAGGCCCGGGAGCTCCGGCGCAAGCGGGGGGACGACGTGCAGGAGTGACGCGAGTCCGGCACGGACGGGGCGGTCCGTGGCCGGTTCCGGACATCCCTCACCCTGCGTGTCGCCCGCATGACCGCGCGCCCGCGGGGCGGTGGCGGCCGAACGTGCGGCGTATCAGGCGCAGGGGCGTGCCCGTCCCGCGCGGAGGAGGGCGTTCGCGCAGGTGGTGACCGGGCGGGGACTCCGGGTGATGGTGACGCCGCGCCCGTTGCGGGTAGACCGTCGGCGAACGCCGGGAGGCCGCGCACCCCCAGCGTCACCGAGGGACAACAACAAGGGGTGACAAGCACCCGAAATCAACACAGAATGGACCCGTACAGTCAGCGCGGGTCCCCGACTCCCCCGACCCGGCCTGCTCAGGACGGGCCCGCCACGGGTCCACGGCCACCCCACATCCCCCCAGCCGGAGGAGACATGGAAGGCGCCCTGTCTGTGATCGCGCTGGTCGCCGTCGTCATGTCGGCCGGAACGATCGCGGTCGCCGCGCACTTCCGCAAGGAGAGGTCCACCGAGCTGCGCGGGTGGGCGCGTGAGCGCGGGTGGACCTACACCGAGCACCTCTCCAGTCCGCTGGGGGAGGCCGTCCTCCCCCGCTCCACCCTCGGGCCGCACCCGCGCGCCCAGCACGTGCTCACCGGCCGCCGGGGCCAGCACCTGGTCGTGGCCTTCGAGCAGACCCACACGGCGGGCAGGGGCGCGGACCGGGTCCGCCGCGTCCACCGCGTCGTGGCCGTACGCACCCCGGGCCCCAACGCCGAACTGCAGATCCTGCGCCGGCGGGACCCGGACGCCTCCGACGACGACTTCGCCGGCGCCTTCCACGCCTCGGGCAACGACCCCGCCTTCACCGGGACCGTGCTCGACGGCGTGGTCACCAAGTGGCTGCTGACCGACCCCAGGTCGCGGTCCCTTCCCGTACGCTTCAGCGGGGACTACGTCCTCACCTGGGCGGCCATGCGGCTGGATCCCGACCGGGCCGTGACCGCCGCCGACTACCTGATCGCCCTCGTCGAACGGGTCCCCGCCGAGGCCTGGAAACGGCGCGCCCCCGGCCGCTGAGCGGTCTCCGCGCACGCCCGGGCGCCCGGCCCCGCCCCGGAGGGCGGATAGGATCCGCCTTGCCCCGTAGCAACAAGGAGTAGCACCCTCATGAGCGACCCCAACGCGACGCACCGCATCTCGCGCGCGGACCTGTTCCGCGACGACGAGGAGGAGACGAACGCCCCGGACCCCAACGCGACCGCGCGCATCTCCCGCGCGGACCTGTTCCGCGACGACGAGGGGTCCCAGGCGCCGAACGAGCGGCTCTGACCCCAGACGGAGGAGCGCCCACCCGGCCACCCCGGATGGGCGCTCCTCCCTTGTGCGCTCCGGGCGTCCGCGGGGTTGCGGCGGAGGCGGATCCGCCCGCTCCTCGCGAACCCGCCGTAGGCGCCGCCCTGCCCTGCTTCGGCCCCGTTCCCGTTCCCCGGACGCCCGAGCACGGGAGGGACCGCGCGCAGCGGGCAGGACGAGGCGGAGGCCCCGGAGGACGCCCTCTAGCGGCGCTCGCGGACGGCGGCGACGATCTCGGCCACCGCCTCCTCCAACGGCACGCCGTTGTTCTGCGAGCCGTCCCGGTAGCGGAAGGACACCGCGTTCTTGCTGACGTCCTCGTCACCGGCCAGCAGCATGAAGGGCACCTTCTGCTTCTGGGCGTTGCGGATCTTCTTCTGCATGCGGTCGTCGCTGGCGTCCACCTCGACGCGGATGCCCTCCGCGCGCAGCCTGGCGGCGAGCTCGCGCAGGTAGGGCACGTGCTCGTCGGCGATGGGGATGCCGACCGCCTGCACCGGCGCCAGCCAGGCCGGGAACGCGCCCGCGTAGTGCTCCAGCAGGACGGCGAAGAAGCGCTCGATGGAACCGAACAGGGCGCGGTGGATCACCACCGGGCGCTGGCGCGAGCCGTCGGCCGCGGTGTACTCCAGGTCGAAGCGTTCGGGCATGTTGAAGTCCACCTGGATGGTGGACATCTGCCAGGTGCGGCCGATGGCGTCCTTGGCCTGCACCGAGATCTTGGGGCCGTAGAAGGCGGCGCCTGCCGGGTCCAGGACCAGGTCCAGGCCCTGCTTCTGCGCGGCCTCGCGCAGAATCTGGGTGGACTCCTCCCAGACCTCGTCGGTACCGACGTACTTCTCCGGGTCCTTGGTGGACAGCTCCAGGTAGAAGTCGTCCAGGCCGTAGTCGCGCAGCAGGTCGAGCACGAAGGTGAGCAGCGAGTCGAGCTCGTCCGCCATCTGCTCCCTGGTGCAGTAGATGTGGGAGTCATCCTGGGTGAAGCCGCGGGCACGGGTCAGGCCGTGCACCACGCCCGACTTCTCGTACCGGTACACGGTGCCGAACTCGAACAGGCGCAGCGGCAGCTCACGGTAGGAGCGCCCGCGCGCGTCGAAGATCAGGTGGTGCATCGGGCAGTTCATCGGCTTGAGGTAGTAGTCCTGGCCGCCGTCGAGCTGCATGGGGGGGTACATCCCGTCCGCGTACCAGTCCAGGTGCCCCGACTTCTCGAACAGGGCGCCCTTGGTGGCGTGCGGGGTGTAGACGAACTCGTAGCCGTCCTCCTCGTGCCGCCTGCGCGAGTAGTCCTCCATCACCCGGCGGACGGTGCCGCCCTTGGGGTGGAAGACCGCCAGGCCCGAGCCGATCTCGTCCGGGATGGAGAACAGGTCCAGCTCCGTGCCGAGCTTGCGGTGGTCGCGCTTCTCGGCCTCCTCCAGGAAGGTCAGGTGGTCCTTGAGGGCCTCCCTGCTCTCCCAGGCGGTGCCGTAGACGCGCTGCAGCTGCGGGTTGGTCTCCTTGCCGCGCCAGTAGGCGGCGGCGGTGCGCATGAGCTTGAACGCCGGGATGACGCGGGTGGTGGGCAGGTGCGGCCCGCGGCACAGGTCCTTCCAGCACAGCTCGCCGGTGCGCGGGTGGACGTTGTCGTAGATGGTGAGCTCTCCGGCCCCCACCTCCACACCGGCGCCCTCGGCGGCCTCGGTGGCGCCGCCCTTGAGCCCGATCAGCTCCAGCTTGTAGGGCTCGGTGGCCAGCTCGGCACGGGCCTCCTCGTCCGAGACGACGCGGCGGTCGAAGCGCTGCCCCTGCTTGACGATCTGCTGCATCTTCTTCTCGATGCTCTTCAGGTCGGCGGGGGTGAAGGGCTCGGCGACGTCGAAGTCGTAGTAGAAGCCGTTCTCCACGGGCGGGCCGATGCCCAGCTTGGCCTCGGGGAAGAGCTCCTGGACGGCCTGGGCCAGCACGTGCGCGGTGGAGTGGCGCAGGATCGCCCGGCCCTCCTCGGAGTCGATGGCGATCGGCTCGACGGTGTCGCCGTCGTGCAGCTCCCGGGCGAGGTCGCGCGGCTCGCCGTTGACCAGCGCCGCGATGACGGTCCTGCCGTCGGCCTCCAGAGCCTGGCCCGCCGTGGTGGTCGCCGCCACCGCACGCGGGGTTCCGGCGAGGGTGATGTGCAGCTCAGGCGCGGCGGACACGGTGACTCCTAGGAAGACGTGGATCGATGTCGAACGCGGACCGGCCGCTCCGTGTGGGCGGCCGGGCGTGTACTCCCTCCCGATGCTAGCGGCTCCGGGGCGGGGCCGTCCCGGTCGTCCACAGGCCGCGCGGCGGCTCTGGCGGCGCGGAACGCGTGGTGGGACGGTGGACGCGGTGGCTCGGCCCGGACCCCCGGCCGGGGATTCGGTCAGGGATTCGGGCCCTCCGGGGCGTACCTGCGTGAATCAGCCAGGGATGGGGCAGAGAAGCAGATAGGGACTGATCTGTCATGGAACGTCACCTTTCCAGGCACTGTCCACGCCCTTACGAAAGACCATTGATCCCGCTATCGGGATCGGTGAGAATCAACAGATGCCCTGGCCATCGCCCCCAGTCGACCCGAATGCTTCCACTCGCTTCGACCGAATACTGTGAGCGCATGTCACCGAGCCCAACCAACGGCCCGCCGGCCCCGGAGACATCCCCCATCCGCCGCACCCGCGCGCGCAGGTGGCGGAGGACACGAGCGCGGCTGCGCCTCTTCCGCAGGCGCATGCACACCCACCCCGCGCTGCACCTGCCCTGGCGCGTGCTCGTGGGGACCGTCGGCGCCGTCGTGGTCCTGGCCGGGTTGCTCATGATGGTCGTCCCGGGACCCGGTCTGGCCTCGGTCGTGCTGGGGCTGGTCATCCTCAGCACCGAGTTCCGGTGGGCGCGGAAGGTGGTGCGGCCGGCCCAGGTGTGGTTCCACCGCGCGGAGCGGTACGGGATGCGCCTGAGGGAGGAGTTCTTCCGGCGCCTGCGCGAGCGCAGGACCGCGCGGCGCCGACGCCCGCTGCCGGACACCACCTCCGACTAGGACCCGTTCCCGTTCGCACGGGCCGTGGGGGCCGCGGCCCCCGTCCACGGAGAAGGGCCGGAACGGGGCCCGGGGCGCTACCGCAGGAGCACGCGGCCGGGCACGGCCGGAGACCGACCCCGAGCCGGGCACGGGCGGAGAACGGCGGCCTCCGGGCCGCTCCCCGCGAGGGGGTCTCCCGCCGCAGCGTCCCCGGAAGCGCTGCACTCCTGGAAACGCGCTGTGTCCCTGGAAAGCTGTGCCCCTGGAAACACGAAACGGCCCCGTCGGGGGTTTGGATACCCCCGAGCGGGACCGCCTCGGAGCCGGGTGGGCGATACTGGACTCGAACCAGTGACCTCGTCGGTGTGAACGACGCGCTCTAGCCAACTGAGCTAATCGCCCTGAGCTGCCTGCCTGTCCGCCCCGTCGGCCGGACAAGTAAGACTCTAGCGCATGTTCGGGGGTGCTCGACGCACACGGAACCGCCCGGCGGACACAGTGCCATGTGACTGAGGTCACACCAATCTTTCGAGAGGTTCTCGGGAGTGTCCGCCCCCGCCCCCGATACCCGCAGTGATAAGGAGTTCCCGCCCCCGTGGACCCGTCGAACACCACCCCTTCATTACCTCCGCGTGACGTGGGACACCCAACATTGGGAAATCTTTGGTTTGTCCTGGTCATTACAGTGACGAAGGATCGTGGAGCCGCACCGCGGCACGCCGGGCCCGTCGGACGGGCGGCGAGACCTCCGGTCCTCCCACCAAGAAAGCCTCCGTACTCACGTCATGTTCCGCGGGAAGCCGCGTTGGAGCCCGTGAGACGGCAACCGACCCGGGCCGCAACAGCAAGGCCGGACGAGAAAAGGTTTGGCGAACATGAACAGTAGCGACACCACTGCCACCGCCGAGCTGGGCCTGCGGCTCGTGGTCCCCGAACGCACGGCGGTTCCCCTGGTCGCGCGCCTGGACTACAGCGCGGACGACCCGTACGCCATACGGGTCGCCTTCCACACCGGCGAGGACAACCCCGTCGAGTGGATCTTCGCCCGCGAGCTCCTGACCGTCGGCATCGTGCGCCCGGTCGGTGAGGGCGACGTCCGCGTGTGGCCCTCCAAGGACGACAACGGCGACCGCAGTGTGAGCATCGCGCTCTCCTCCCCCTTCGGGCAGGCCGAGTTCGACACCCAGGTCTCTCCCCTGGCCGAGTTCCTCCACCGGACCTACGAGATCGTCCCGGCGGGCCAGGAGGGCCAGTTCGTGGACCTCGACGAGGAGATCCAGCAGCACCTGCACTCCTGATCCGCGGGCCCCCGGGCCCTTGGCGGAGCACTCCCAACGGCTGAGGGGGCGGCGCACGACGCGCCGCCCCCTCAGCCGTGTCCGCCCCGGGCCCCCGGGATCAGGGGTCGATGTCGGCCGCGGAGCGCTCCGCGAACACCGACGCGGCCTTGGCCGTGACCGGCCCGGGCTCCGACGACACCGCGCGGCCGTCGATGTGCAGGATCGGCTGCACGTCGCGTCCCGTGGAGGTCAGGAAGGCCTCGGTGATCTCGGGGAGCCGCTCCATGGGCACGTCCTCCTCCTCGCCGCCGAACCACTCCAGGACGAGTTCGCGGGTGATGCCCGCCAGCGGACCCGCCGACAGCGGCGGGGTGACCAGCCTGCCGTCCAGCACCACGAAGACGTTGCTGCCGGTGCCCTCGCACAGGTTGCCGCTCACGTTGCGAAAGACCGCCTCGCCGGCGCCGCGCTGCCTGGCGTGGGCCAGGGCGCGCACGTTGTCGGCGTAGGAGGTGGTCTTGAGCCCGGCCAGGGCCCCGAACTCGTTGCGCGGCCAGGGGGCCAGCGCCACGTCGGTGTGCGGGGCGATCCCGGGGAAGGGCCCCAGGGCCACGATGGCGGTCTGCTCCCCCGGGGAGCGGTCCGAACCCAGCGGTCCGGCGCCGTCGGTGACCGTGATGCGCACCCGGGCGTCGGACAGGTCCGGGTTGGCCGCCACGGCGCGGGCGACGCCGTCGGCGATCAGCTCCAGGTCGGGCTCGGCCATGCCCAGGCCCTCCGCGGAACGGGCCAGCCGCCTGAGGTGGCGGGTGAGGGCGAAGGGGCGGCCGCCGCGGGCCCGCACCGTCTCGAAGACCCCGTCGCCCACCGTGATCCCGTGGTCGGTCACGGGAATGCGCGCCTCGCTCTCGTCGACGACGGCGCCGCGGCCGTACCCGGCACCCGCGATCCACACCTTCATCTGCCACCCCCACGTTCTCAAGAGCCCAGGTAGGGCCGGTGTCTGCACGATCCTCCCACCTTGTCGGCGCGTCGTCGCCCGGTCCTTCCGTAACCTCCGTACGGCGGGTTGGCAAGTCCCGTGACCGGCACCGGCCGATGGCCGGGCGCCTACTCCCGTTTTGTGGCGGTATCGCAACTGGTCACGCCGTTCGGCGGCGAGGGCGGTCCACCCGGAATCCGCCGTGGCGGCCGGACAGATAAGTTACGAATGACTATCATCTGGGCAACGCTTATGCGGGACCGGTGGCAGCTGATTTCGGAGCCCTCTCCCAAGGCACCTCGGCGGCGGCCCGCAGTGCGCGTGTCCCAAGTCACGCACGACGACTGACAGAGCAAAGAGAGACATGACCCCACCGAGTACCGCCCGCGGAGAGCTCAGCTGGTTGCTGGACGATCTCCTCACGCGTGCCTCCGGTACGCAGCACGCCATCGTCCTGTCCACCGACGGGCTCCTCATGGCCACCTCCAGCGGACTGGACCGTCCCGCCGCCGAGCACCTGTCCGCGATCGCCTCGGGGCTGCACAGCCTCGCGGGCGGGGCGAGCAAGCAGTTCGCCGCGGGCGGCATCCGCCAGAGCATCATCGAGATGGACCGCGCCTTCCTTTTCGTCGCCGCGGCCGGAGAGGGCGCCTGCATGGCGCTGATGTCGGACTCCGACAGCGACGTGGGCCTGATCGCCTACGAGATGAACAAGGTGATCGAGAGGGTCGGCCAGTACCTCTCGGCGCCTCCCCGACCCGACATGCCCTCCTCGCCCGCCCACGTGGAGAAGTAGCCCCTGCCGCCTCGGCGGGTCCGCGGGACCTGCCACGGCAGGGCACGGTCGCCCGGTGCGCCCGGCCGATTTCGCGCTTGGCCGGGAATCCGCTAGAGTTCTTAACGCAGCGAGGGGCGCTGACGGGGACAACCCCGGAGGCAGGACTCGCCGCGCGGACGTGGCTCAGCTGGTAGAGCATCACCTTGCCAAGGTGAGGGTCGCGGGTTCGAATCCCGTCGTCCGCTCGAACGGAACCTTTCCGCCTCCCCCGGGCGGCGGAGGGATTCCGGCTCCGGGGTCCGCTCCGGGGCACACGCGGACGTGGCTCAGCTGGTAGAGCATCACCTTGCCAAGGTGAGGGTCGCGGGTTCGAATCCCGTCGTCCGCTCGGAGAGGCCCGCATGGGTGTCACTCGACGGCTCCCCATCGCGTTCCGGCGGAGTGGCCGAGTGGTTGAGGCAAGGGACTGCAAATCCCTGCACACGGGTTCGATTCCCGTCTCCGCCTCGCATCAGGTGTTACCTCATCCCCCCGATGAGGGCGGTTAGCTCAGTTGGTTAGAGCGCTACCTTGACACGGTAGAGGTCACAGGTTCGAATCCTGTATCGCCCACCAGCGTCATCTCAGGCCAGGACTCCGGTCCTGGCCTGAGGCGTTTGCGGGCCTCCCGCGCGCACCGGCGGGAAGGCCCTCCTCCAACGGGCTCCTCCGGGGACCCGCCTCCGCCTCTCCCGAGCCGACGCGCTCGCGCCCGGCGGGCGGCCGCTCGTCCGGGCAGCCGGACAGACGGGCGCCGCCCCGGCTCAGCGGTCCCCCCTGCGCTCCTCCTCCGCGGCGGCCAGGTTGCGCTCGATCTCGCCGAGCGCGCGCAGCACCTCGTCGCGCCGCCCGTCGTCCATGTCCGCGACGGTCATCCGCTCCAGGTCCGCCCAGATCCTCTCGACGGCCTGACGCAGCCCCGTGCTCGCGGGAGTCGCCTCGACGATCGTCACACGCCCGTCCGTCGGACTGGGCGAACGGCGTACGAATCCGGCGCGTTCGAGGCGCCGCACCGAACGGGTGACGGTCGGCGCGTCGGCGTCGAGGAAGGCGGCCAGGTCGGACTGCCGCTGGGGGCCCTCGTCCCAGAGCCGCATCATCAGCAGCTCCTGCCCCGGGTACAGGCCCACCTCCCGCAGCAGCTGCCCGGCGAGGAGCTTGTGGGTGCGGGCCACACGGAAGATCACATGGCTCACGGGCCCCGCGCTGGAGACCCGGTCCCGGTCCGGTCCGGCGGCGGCCGCGTCCGCACCGGTGTCGTTCGTCGTACTCACCGGCCCAGTCTAGGACAACCATCTCAGTTGCTCGGACAACCTTTTTTGCCGGAGGGCTTGCCTGTCGCATCAAAGAGAGCCATAGTGAACTTAGTTGCCCGAACAATGAAATAGGAGTCAAGCATGCGCTCAGCCTTCACGCCCGGCCGCGTCGGCCAGCGCGGCCCGCTCCTGAGGAGCAGCGACGTCCACACGGCACACGACGGACCGCGTCGTGGTCGTCACCGGGGCGGCCGGGAACGAGGCGGTCCGCCCCTCCCCGCACACGGGCGAACACCGATGGAGGGCACCATGCCGAGTACACGATGGACCGAGGACGTCGACGCCCCTTTCGACCGGGTCCTCGACCTCCTGCGCGACAAGGTGGAGAACCCGCGGAGGTACGTGCCGTCCGTGCGTTCCAGCCGGATCCTCGAACGCACGGACGACCACGTGCTGCGGGAGATGCACCAGCCGTCCCCCGTCGACCTGACCATCCGGGAGCGCGTCACCGAACACGAGCTCCCGGACGGCGTGGACGTCGTCTTCGAGTACGTGGACAACCCCACCTACACGGGCACCTTCCGCAACACGGCCGTCCGCGCCGGACGCGGCGTCGAGCTCACCTACGCGATGGACTGGAGCCCCCGCCCGGGAGTCGACGACCCGCTGCCCCCGGACGTGGCCGAGGCCATGGTGCGCGACGGCGTCCGACAGCTCAAACGGCTCGCGGAGGCCCCGGCGGGGACACGGGCGTAGGAGGGCGCCGGCGGTCCGCGTCCCGTGCCGCCCCCGGCGGGTGGCCCCGGGGGGCTTACTCCGGCTCCGCCCCGCGCACGCCCCCGGGGCCGGTGCGCGGGACGGGAGTGTGGTTACCCCCGCGGCCGGGGGGTAGGCGAACACCACCCGACCCCCGGAGGCAGCCGTGTTCGCCACCATCGCCGCAGTCCTGTTCGGCCTCGCCCTGCTGCTGGAGCTGCTCGGCCAGAACATCCAGGACCTGGTCACCCCGACCACCCTCGCCCTCGCCGGGCTGCTGTTCCTCGCGCTGCACGCGGGGGGCTACGGCTCGGGCTGGGGACGCGGGCGCCGGTGAGGCCGGGGCCGCCGTCACGGCCGTGCGGCCGCGAGGGCGGTCCCGTCTCCTGCCGGGCTCCGGCGGGGCCCTTCCCGGGGGGCGTTGGAACGGGCCGCCCCTGAGGACGTCCCCCGCGACGGTGACGCGCACGTTCACGGACACGGGCGCCGCCGTGGAACACCTCTCCGCCGCCGACCGGACGGGCCGGGACTGACCCGCGCCCGCCCCGGCGGCAGCGGACGAGAACACCCGTGGGGCCCCGCGCCGTAGCGCGCGGGGTCCCGCGTCGCGTCCGCGCCTACCGCAGCGAGGTCACGGTCCTGCGGACGGGGCGGCGGGGCCGCCCGTCCGAGAAGAACTCCGGCGAGGCGTCGCGGATGCGCCCGACGTCCTCGAACACCGTCCGCAGGTGGGAGCGCAGTGCCTCCACCGCGGTCCCGGTGTCCCCGGCCTCGATCGCGTCCACGACCAGCGTGTGCTGGTCCACCAGCTCGCCGATCGGGCGCGTGTCGATCAGGCTCAGCCGCCGTGCCCGGTCCAGGTGTGCCTTGGCCGCGTTCACCGTCCGCCAGGCGCTCTCGTTGCCCGCCAGCGCCAGCAGCGAGCGGTGGAACTCCTCGTCCAGCTCGAAGAAGCGGTCGTGGTCGGCGCCGCCGTCCGCCTCCCGCTGCGCGCCGAGCAGGACGCGCAGGTCGCCGACGTGGTCCGCGGAGAAGGGGGGCCGGGCCTGGGCGAGGGAGGTGCACTCCACCGCCTCCCGGATGAACTGCGCCTGCCGGACGCGCTCGGGGTCCACCAGGGAGACGAACGTGCCGACCTGGGGATAGACCTCCACCAGCCCCTCCTCGCGCAGCAGGATGAGGCTCTCGCGCACGGGCGTGCGGCTCACGGCGAGCTCGGTGGCGAGCTCGTTCTCCGACAGGGGGGTCCCCGGCTTGAGCTCCAGGGTGATGATCGCGCGGCGGATGGTGTCCAGGGTGCGGTCCCGCGCGGACAGCAGGGGTCCCCCGGACCGGGTCTGGTCGGCCATGCGAGGAGTCTACCGCCATTGACGCCACTGGTATGGCAGTGCTTGTATATCAGCGCCCACATGTTCACGTACGGTTTCCCCGATACTTCTTCGCAGGTGGAAGCCCTTCACAAAGGACCGGCCGATGACCGAACAGGCACCCCCCGCGCCAGCCGGGCAAGGGGAGCGCAGCACCCGGGACCTCACCAAAGCCTCTGTGTCCGGATGGCTGGGAACCGCCATGGAGTTCATGGACTTCCAGCTCTACTCCCTGGCCGCGGCCCTGGTGTTCAACCAGATCTTCTTCCCCGAGCTCAACCCCGCGGTCGGCCTGATCGCGGCGATGGGCACCTACGGCGTCGGGTACGTCGCCCGGCTCGTCGGAGCCGTCTACTTCGGCCGCATGGGCGACCGGATCGGCCCCAAGAAGGTCCTGTTCATCACCGTGGCGCTCATGGGCGTCTCCACCACCCTGATCGGCGCCCTGCCGACCTACCAGCAGGTGGGCCTGCTCGCCCCGGCCCTGCTCGTGGGGCTGCGGCTGGTCCAGGGCTTCGGCGCGGGCGCCGAGATCGCGGGCGCCACCGTGATGCTGGCGGAGTACGCCCCGGCCAGGCGGAGGGGGTTCATCTCCTCCCTCGTGTGCCTGGGCACCAACTCCGGCACCCTGGGCGCCTCCGCGATCTGGGCGGTGCTGGTGTTCGCGCTCTCCGACGAGCAGCTGCTGTCCTGGGGCTGGCGCCTTCCGTTCCTGGCCAGCTTCGTCCTGCTGCTCCTGGCGCTGTGGATCCGCTCCTCGGTCAAGGAGAGCCCGGTCTTCGAACAGCGCGAGGACATCGTCGACGGTGTGGCGATGTCCCGGAGCGAGCTGGCCGAGGCCGCGGTGGACAGGGACAGGAGCGGACTGGAGACCGCCCTGCGCCAGCGCAAGGGCCGCGCGTTCCTGCTCGCGCTGGGCCTGCGCTTCGGCCAGGCGGGCAACTCCGGCATCGTCCAGACCTTCCTGGTCGGCTACCTCAGCGCCAACCTGCTGCTGGACAACGCGGTCGGCACGTCCGCCATCGTCTACGGCTCCCTGCTCGGCTTCGCCACCGTCCCCCTGGTCGGCGTGTTCGGCGACCGCTTCGGGCGCCGCCCCGTCTACCTCTTCCTGACCGTCGCCAGCATCCTGTTCGCCGTCCCCATGATGCTGATGATCGAGACGGGCGACACCGTGCTCGTGACCGTCGCGATGGTCGTCGGGCTCAACCTGTCGGTCCTGGGCCTGTTCTCCATGGAGAGCGTGACCATGGCCGAGCTGTTCGGGTCGCGCACCCGGTTCACCCAGCTGGCCCTGGCCAAGGAGATCGGCGGCGTCCTCGCCACCGCGATCGGCCCGGTGCTGGCCGCCACGCTCACCGCCGCGACCGGCTCCTGGTGGCCGCTGTCGGCGATGATCGTCATCTACTCCCTGATCACCCTCGTCTCCGCCTACCTGGCCCCCGAGGTGCGCGGACGCGACCTGGTCCGACTGGAGGACGCCGTATGAGGGCCGTGACCGTACACGGAGCCGGGGACCTGCGCGTCGACGAGCTGCCCGACCCCGTCCCCGGAGAGGGGGAGGTCGTCGTCGCCGTGGAGTGGGGCGGGATCTGCGGGTCCGACCTCGCCTACTGGCGCCACGGCCGCTCGGGGACGGCCGTGCTGCGCGAGCCCCTCGTGCTCGGCCACGAGGTCGCCGGGCGCGTCGCCCGGGTGGGCCCCGGCGTGACCGGCGTCGAGGAGGGGCTGGCCGTCACCGTGCACCCGGCCGAGCTGGTCGGCGACGGGCGCATGCCGGAGCGGCTGGCCGGGCGCACCAACCTCTACCCGCGGGTGCGCTACTTCGGGTCGGCCGCCTTCTCCCCGCACACCAACGGCGGGTTCTGCGACCTCAAGACGGTCGCGGCCCGGCAGCTGCGGCCCCTGCCCGAGGGGGTGGACACCCGCAGCGGGGCGCTGGCCGAACCGCTCGCCGTGGCCTGCCACGCCGTCGGCCGCGCGGGGGACGTCGCGGGCCGGGACGTGTTCGTCAACGGCGCCGGGCCCATCGGATCGCTCGTCGTCGCCGCGCTCCGGCACGCGGGGGCGGCGCGGATCACCGTCGCCGACCTCGGCCGCGCCCCGCTGGAGGTGGCCCGGGCCATGGGCGCCGACGACACGCGCGACCTCTCGAACGGGGACGCGCTTCCCGAGGACGCCGAGCTGGTCTTCGAGGCCTCCGGCGCCCCCGCCGCCCTCGGCGGGGTCCTGCGCGCGACCGCGCGCGGCGGCACCCTCGTCCAGGTCGGCAACCTCCCCGGAACGCCGGCCCCGGCCGCGCTGGGCGAGCTCGTCACCAGGGAGATCACCTGGATCGGCTCCTACCGCTTCGTCGAGGAGATCGACGAGGCGCTGGCCGCGATGGCCGCGGGCCTGGACGTCACCCCGCTCATGACCCACTCCTTCCCCGTCGGGGAGGCGCACGAGGCGATGCGGACGGCGGCCGATCCCGCCTCCGGCAGCAGCAAGGTCATGCTGCGCTTCGCCTGACCCGCGCCCGGGGAGTTCCCCACCCATCCCAGAAAGGGCATCCCGTGAAGATCACCGACGCGCGTGTCGTCGTGTCCTCACCCGGCCGCAACTACGTCACCCTCGTGGTCGAGACCGAGGACGGCGTCACCGGCATCGGCGACGCCACGCTCAACGGCCGCGAGCTCGCGGTCGCCTCCTACCTGCGGGACCACGTGTGCCCGCTCCTCGTCGGACGCGACGCGCGACGGATCGAGGACACCTGGCAGTACCTGTACAAGGGCGCCTACTGGCGCCGCGGCCCGGTGACGATGACCGCGATCGCCGCCGTGGACGTGGCGCTGTGGGACATCAAGGGCAAGGCCGCGGGCATGCCCCTCTACCAGCTCCTGGGCGGGGCCTCGCGCGAGGGCGTGCTGGTCTACGGGCACGCCAGCGGCACGTCGCTGGAGGGGCTCTCCGAGGACTTCCAGCGCCACCTGGACCTGGGCTACCGGGCGATCCGGGTCCAGGCCGCGGTCCCCGGACTGGAGAAGACCTACGGGATCGCCCCGGCCGACGGGCGGGTGTACGAGCCCGCCAGCGGCCACCGGCCCCAGGAGGACACCTGGGACACCCCGGCCTACCTGGACTTCGCGCCGACCATGATCGGCCACGTCCGCGAGCAGTTCGGCTACGGCGTGCACCTGCTGCACGACGTGCACCACCGGCTCACCCCGATCGAGGCGGGCCGCCTGGGCGCGGCGCTCGAACCGTACCGGCTGTTCTGGATGGAGGACCCGACCCCGGCCGAGGACCAGTCCGCGTTCCGGCTCCTGCGCCAGCACACCACCACCCCGGTGGCGGTGGGCGAGGTGTTCAACTCGGTCTGGGACTGCCAGCAGCTCATCACCGAGCGGCTCATCGACTACGTCCGCGCCTCGGTGTCGCACACCGGGGGCATCACCCACCTGCGCCGCGTGTTCTCCCTCGCGGAGCTGTACGGGGTGCGCTCGGGCTCGCACGGCGCCGGGGACCTGTCGCCGGTCGCCATGGCCGCGGCGCTCCACCTCGACCTGGCCATCCCCAACTTCGGCATCCAGGAGCACATGGGGCACGTCGGGCCCCACGCGGAGGTCTTCCGCACCTCCTACTCCTTCTCGGACGGGTACATGCACCCCGGCGACGCCCCGGGCCTGGGCGTGGAGTTCGACGAGGAGGCCGCGGCCCGCCACCCCTACGAACCCAGGTACCTGCCGGTCAACCGGCGGCTCGACGGAACGGTGCACGACTGGTGAGTACGCAAGGACTGGACGTCGTCGTCCTCGGAGAGGTCCTGCTGGAGGTGGCCACCGACGCCCCCGTCGCGCACGGGGTCCCGGCCAGGCTCGGTGTCTCGGGCGACGCCCTGAACGTCGCCGCGGCGGCGGCCCGGGCCGGGGCCGGGGTAGGCCTGGCCGCCGTCCTGACCGACGACGAGCTCGGACGGGCGGTCGCCGACCGCGTCGCGGAACTGGGCGTGTCCACCGACATGCTGCGCTTCCGCCCCGGCCAGCAGGGCGTGTACCTGGTGCACAGCGACCCCGAGGGCGAACGCGCCTTCTCCTACGCCCGTGCCGGGAGCGTGGGCTCGACCCTGTCCCCGGGGGACCTGGACGAGGAGGCGGTCGGCGCGGCGGGCGCGGTCGTGGCGGGCGGTATCGCCTGCGCGGTCTCCGACAGCGCGCGCCGGACGGTCCTGGCCGCGGCGCGCCTGGCCCGCAGGTTCGTGTTCGACCCCAACCACCGGCCGCGGCTGGCCTCGCGGGAGGAGGGCGCCGCGACCCTCGCGGAGCTGGCCCGGCACGCCTACCTGGTGACCCCCTCCCACCCCGGCGAGACCTCCGCCCTCCTGGACAGCGCCACCCCGGCGGAGGCGGCCCGCCGCCTCCTGGAGGCGGGCGCCCGCAACGTCGCGGTGACCTGCGGATCGCGCGGCGTCCACCTGGCCACGCCGGAGGAGGAGTCCTGGATCGACGCGGTCCCCGCTCCCCGGGTCCTGGACCAGACCGGCGCGGGGGACGTGTTCGTGGGTACCCTGACCGCGCGCCTGACCCTGGGCGACCCCCTCGCGGAGGCCGCGCGTCTGGCCGCCGCCGCGGCCAGCCTGAGCGTGGGCGGGCGCGGCGGGACCGGGTTCCTGCCGACCCTGGAGCAGACCCGCGCGCACGCGCGGGGGAAGGAGGCGACGCGATGACCCGCCTGGACCTGGCGGCGCTGCGGGCCTCGGGGCGCGCCACCGCCCTGGACCGCGCCGACCTGCGCACCGGGGTGGTCCACCTCGGGATCGGCGCTTTCTACCGCGCCCACGGCGCGGTCCTGACCGAGGAGGCCATGCTCGCCACGGGCGAGACCGCCTGGGGTATCAGCGCGGTGACCGGGCGCTCGGCCCGCGTGTGGGAGCAGCTGGCCCCGCAGGACGGCCTGTTCACCGTCACCGAGCGCGGCGAGGGCGCCCGCCCCGTGCGGGTGGTCTCCTCCGTCCGCGAGACACTGGCCGGTCCGGCCGACCCGTGGGCCGTGGTGGAGCGCATCGCCCACCCCGACACCCGGATCGTCACCCTCACGGTCACGGAGAAGGGCTACCTGGCGCACCCGGTCACGGGGCGCCTGGACACCGCCCACCCCCGGGTGCGCGCCGACCTGGACGGCGGCCCGCCGCTCACGCCGGTGGGGCAGATCGCGCGCGGCCTCCAGCTGCGCCAGCTCCGGGACGCCGGTCCGGTGACCGTGCTCTCCTGCGACAACCTGCCCGACAACGGCGAGCTGACGGCCGCGCTGGTCGCCGACTTCGCCGACGCCCTGCCGGGCGCGGAGGGCGAGCGGCTGCGCTCCTGGGCCGGGGCGAACGCCGCCTTCCCGAACACGATGGTGGACCGGATCGTCCCGGCCACCACCCCGGCGGACGTGGACGCGGTCGAGGCGGAGCTGGGCCTGCGCGACGAGGCGGCCGTGGTAGCCGAGCCCTTCCACCAGTGGGTGATCCAGGACCGCTTCGCCGGTCCGCGCCCGCGGTGGGAGGCGGCCGGGGCGACGATCACCGACGACGTGCGGCCGTGGGAGGCGGCCAAGCTGCGCGTGCTCAACGCCAGCCACTCCCTGCTCGCCTACCTCGGCCTGTCCGTGGGCCACACGACGATCGCCGCGTGCGCCGCCGACGACGCCGTGGCCGCGGCGGCCCACCGTCTCGTCCACGAGGAGGTCCTGCCCTCGCTGACCCTGCCCGAGGGGTTGGACGGCGGCGCCTACGCCGCGTCGGTGCTGCGCCGGTTCGCCAACCCCGCCCTGGGCCACACGACCGCCAAGGTCGGCGCCGACGGCTCCCAGAAGCTCGGCCCCCGGGTCCTGCCCACGGTCCGGTCCGTGCTGGCCCGGGGCGGCGAGCCCCGCTGGAGCGCCCTGGTGGTGGCGGCGTGGATGCGCCACGTCGCCACGGCCGGCCCCGGGCTGGAGGACCCGTTGGCCGACTCCCTGCGCGCGCTGCTGCCCGGGGGCGGCGGGGCGCGTGAGGTGGTCCCCGCCCTGCTGCGCTCGGAGGTCTTCCCCGGGGACCTGGCCTCCGACCCCACGTTCACCGACCTGCTGGTCCACTGGTACGGGGTCGTGTCCGCCGGGGGCGGCGCGCTGGCGGCGGAGGTCGCCCCGTGAGCGGGGTCGAGTCCCTGCTGGCGCTGTCGCCGGTCGTGCCCGTGGTGACGGTGGACTCCCCCGGGAGGGCGGTCCCCCTCGCGGAGGCGCTGCTGGCGGGCGGTGTGGGCGTCGTGGAGGTCACCCTGCGCACGCCCGGCGCCCTGGATGCGGTCCGGGCGATCGCCCGGGAGGTGCCGGACATGGTGGTGGGCGCGGGGACCGTGCTCACCCCCCGCCAGGCCGACGAGGCCTCGGAGGCCGGGGCGCGCTTCCTGGTCACACCCGGCACCACGGACCGGATGCTGCGGCACCTGGTCGCGGGCGGGGTCCCCGCCCTGCCGGGGGTGGCCACCGTCAGCGAGGTGCTGGCCGCCCGGGAGGCCGGGATGCGCGCGCAGAAGCTCTTCCCCGCGTCGGTCCCGGGAACCCCGTTCCTGCGCTCGGTGGCGGGCCCGGTCCCCGACGTCGTGTTCTGCCCCACGGGCGGGATCACGGCCGCCACGGCAGCCGACTACCTGGCCCTGCCCAACGTGGCGTGCGTCGGGGGGAGCTGGCTGACCCCCGAGGACGCGCTCCGCACGGGCGACTGGGCGCGGATCACCCGTCTGGCCGCGGAGGCGGTGCGGCTGGGCGGGGGCGCCGCCCAGGTGCACTGACCCGGGAGGTCGGTGACGCGGTGGCGCCGGGGCCGGACAGGCTGGTGGAAGCGTGGACCGGTGGTCTCCGCGTGCCCCATGGGACCGACGGGGCCCGGGAGCCGACGGGTTCTGGTTCTCCCCGGGGTGAGCGGGACCACCGGGGACGGAAGGTCCGCGGGACGGTGGGAGCGACGGGGCCGGGGACGCGCCGAACGATCCGTGACCTCGCGGAGATGACCGTCCGCCCTTGCGTCTGGTAAGCCGGACGGTGTGAACAGCACGAGAAAGTCCGAGGAACAAGGTGACGCCGGGACGCTGGACCGGAGGGCCGCGTCGAGGGAGAGGGTCGTCCAGTGGCTCTGGCCGCTGGTGGCCGTGGCGGTCGTGATCGGGGGCATGGCCCTCGGCTACGCCTTCTTCAGCTGAGCCGAGCCTGCCCGGCCGGTGTCCGGCCCCCGCTCGTCCGCGTCGACCACGGCCCGCCGCCGCTGACGCCCTCCACCGACGCGGCCTCCGACCCGGTCAGGCACCGCCCGGGGAGGTGCCGGGCAGGCGGGTGGCGACCCACTGGTCGTCGGAGTCCCGGCGCATCTCCAGGGGCCCCTGGTCCTCGCCGGAGTAGACCAGGGCGACCGTGGCGATGGGGACCTCCCCCTCCAGGTCGGTGCCCATGGTGACCTCGCCGACCTCGATGCCCTCCCCGCCCCGGAGCGACTCGGCGTAGAGGGGGAAGCCCGCCGGGCAGTCCTCGGCCCCGTGCTCCTCGGCCACCATCGTGCGCGCGGCCTCGTCCATCAGCGCGCAGCCCGCCTCTCCGTCGGCGGCCATGAGGGAGGCGAGGAAGCCCTCCGCGGCGCGCCGCACGTGGGACTCGGCGTCCGGGTCCACCGCGGCGGCGGTCTCCTCTGCCTGCCCCGCGTCCTCCTCCGGAGCCTCCTCGCCGGAGCAGGCCGTGGCGGTCAGGAGCAGGGCCAGCAGCGGCGCGGACAGCGGAAGTCGTCTCATTGCGGGCGCCTTTCGAGGGGGCGGGGCGTCGTCCGCACCATTGTTACCGTATCGACCCGTTGCGTGACCAGCGGTGTCCGGAACGGCGCGCTCCGGGCGTCGCGGGGCTCACCACAACCACCAGAGACCGGGCAGGGGTTGTCGGCGTGGCGAGGCTCACCACAACCACCAGAGACCGGGCAGGGGTTGTCGGCGTGGCGAGGCTCACCACAACCACCAGAGACCGAGCGGGGGTTGTCGGCGTGGCGAGGCTCACCACAACCACCAGAGACCGAGCGGGGGTTGTCGGCGTGGCGAGGCTCTGGTGGTATGGGAACGCGGTTCCCTCCCGACGGAACCGCTCTGGACTTTCTGGCGCACAGAGCACGCGCGGGCGTGCCACGGGCGGCTCCGCCGTGCGTCCGCGCCGGAGGTGACATGACCCACCCACTACGGGAGAGCCGTCCGACGGACCCGTTCGCGCGGATCCCCCCGGAGCTGGGCGCCCGGCTGCGCCCGCTGGTGCCGCCGCTGGCGGAGGAGGCGCTGGAGGGTATCCGGCGCCGGTCGGAGTCCCACGCCGTGCCCCTGGATCCCGCCGACGCCGAGGGGCTGCGGCGGACCGTGGAAGCCGGACTGCACGCCTTCCTGGACCGGGTGGAGGGCGGTGGCCGCTCCCCCGGGCACGTGGACGCGCTGGCCGCCGAGTTCCGGGCGTTCGGTGCGGACGAGGCCCGGCACGGGCGCACCCTGGAGTGCCTGCACACGGGGATGCGTACGGCGGCGGCCGTGGCGTGGCGGCGGCTGGCCGACGCGGACGCGCTCACCCGTGACCACATGGCGGTGCTGGGAGAGGCGATCTTCGCGTTCCAGGAGGAGGTCTCGACCGCCGCCGCCGAGGGCCACGCGCGGGTGCGCGGGGCGGGGGTGGACGCGCTGCGCAGGCGCCGGGCGCGTCTGCTGGAGGTGCTGCTGGCCGAGGCGGGAACGCGGCAGGAGGCGGGGGCGGTGCCCGCCCTGGCCCGGGCCGCCCGGTGGCGGCTGCCCGAGCGGGTGGCGGTGGCGCTGCTGCACCGGGAGGCGGACGGCGCGACGGGGGCCGCGGCGGACCCGGCCGCGCGGCTGTCGGCCGGGGCGGGAACGCCGCCGGTCGCGGTGGCAACGGCCTCCGGCCTCCCCGCGCTGCCGCCGGACGTGCTGGTGGGGCTGGACCGGGTGGAGCCGTGCGCGGTGGTGCCCGACCCCGAGGGACCGGGGCGACTGCGGTCGCTGGAGCGCTCTCTGCGGGGGTCCTGCGCGGTGCTGGGACCGAGCGTGCCCCTGGACCAGGCACCGGTGTCGCTGGCCCGGGCCCGGAACCTGGCGGAACTCGTACGGACGGGCGTGGTGCCGGGCGGGGGCGTGGTGCGGTGGGACGACCACCTGCCCGCACTGCTGCTGTCGCGCGACCCCGGGCTGGTCGCGGAGATGGCGCGGTCCCGGCTCGCGCCGCTGGCGCCGCTGCGTCCGCCGCAGCGGGAGCGGATGGCCGACACCCTCCTGGCCTGGCTGGAGTCGGGACTCAACGCCAACGAGGCGGCGGAGCGGCTGCGCATCCACCCGCAGACGGTGCGCTACCGGCTGCGCCGGCTGGAGGAGCTGTTCGGCGACCGGCTGCGCGAGCCCGGTGAGCGCTTCGAGCTGGAGCTGGTCCTGCGGGCCCGCCGCCTGCTCGGCCCCGTGGAGGAGGGCCCCGCGCACCGGGACGGCGGGGCGCGCGGAACCGGGTGACGGGCGGCCCCGGTCGTTCGGGACGACCGGGGCGCCGCACCACCGCTTCCGAGGCCGGCCGGAGCGGTCTTCCACGGGCGGGAGGCGGGCCTTCCGGGGCGGATCCGCCGAAGGCCGGCGTGGTGGACGGGGCCGGAGGGCCCTCCGGCCCCGTACCGCCCGCGGCCGGACCCTCAGTCCCGCGGCGCCAGCGCCCGCACCACCGCGGCCGGGTCCGCGTTCGGCGGGCCGATCGGCGCGATCACCGGGGTGGTCACGCCGTTGTCGGCGTAGGCCCGGATCCGCTCACGGCAGTACTCGGCGGGACCGTGCACGATGAGGTCGTCCACCACCGAGTCCGGGATCGCGGCCAGAGCACCCTTGCGGTCCCCCTCGTCCCACGCCTTCCACATCGGGGTGAGCTCCTCTCGGCCCAGCCACTCGTGGAACGCCCGGTAGACGGGGACGTTGAGGTAGGCCGAGATCGCCCACCGGCCGATCCCGCGGGCGGTGTCCGGATCGGCGCCGGGGATGGCGAAGATCCGCGCGACCACCTCCTTGTCCTCGCCGTACTGCCGCACGTGGGGGACCACCGTGCGCACGTCCTCCGGCGAGAGCCAGTTGATGATGGCGCCGTCGCCCTCGCGCCCGGCGAGTTTGAGCATGCCCGGCCGCAGCGCCGCCACCAGCAGCGGCGGGGCCTGCTCGGGGACCGCGCCGAGCGTGAAGCCGTTGACGCTGAAGGTGTCGTAGCTCTCCTTGACCTTCGCGCCGGTGAGCGCGGTGCGCAGGAAGCGCACGGTGTCGCGCACCTTCTTGTAGGGCTCCTCGAAGGGGATGGAGTTCCACCGCTCCACGATCACGTTGGAGGACGTGCCCACGCCCAGCGCGAAGCGGCCCGGGGCCGCGGCGGCCAGGGTCGCGGCGCTCATCGCCAGGGTGGCCGGACCGCGCGTGTAGGCGGGCACGATCGCGGTGCCCAGGCGCAGCCGGGGCGCCCACACGCTGGCCAGGGCGAGGGGGGTGAAGGCGTCGGTGCCGTTGGCCTCCGCCGACCAGGCGTCGGTGTAGCCCAGGTCCGGCAGCCGTTCGACGAGGGCCCGCTGCTCGGAGAGCGGGACCCCCTCCAGCGGGATGGTGATGCCCCAGCGAGTGGTCATGGCGTCTCCCTGTCGGTGTGGAACCGAATCCGGTTCTTGTTCCGTGTTGGCAGCACCGTACCGCCCGGTCGGTCTGTTGTCTCGGGGCGCCTCCCTCCTTCGCGCCCCGGCACCGGCGTTCTCCGGTCCGGCGCACCGCCGCCGCCCTCCGACACGGCGTATCCCACGCGGGACGCACGTGCCCGCCGGGGCGTATGTTCGTAGGGCCCGGACCGGAGCCCCGCCGACGGCGGGCGCCCCCGGCCGGGCCGCACAAGCGCATCCCAGAAGAACGAAGGAGGCCCCTTCGTGGCCACGCCACCCTCCCCCTACGACTTCCTGCCCCAGGTCGCGTCGTTCACCGTCACCAGCAACGACGTCGCCGACGGACAGACCCTTCCCCGGGCCCAGGTCAGCGGGATCATGGGCGCCGGAGGCGAGGACGTCTCACCGCACCTGTCCTGGAGCGGTTTCCCCGAGGGGACGCGCAGCTTCGCCGTCACCTGCTTCGACCCGGACGCGCCCACCGCCAGCGGCTTCTGGCACTGGTCGGTGGCGAACATCCCGGCCGACGTCACCGAGCTGGCGGCGGGCGCCGGGGACGGTTCCGGCCTTCCGGAAACGGCCGTGACCCTGCGCAACGACGCGGGCGGACACCGCTACGTCGGCGCGGCACCGCCCGCCGGGCACGGCCCGCACCGCTACTTCTTCGTGGTGCACGCGGTGGACGTGCCCCGCCTGGAGGTGGACGAGTCGGCGAGCCCGGCCTTCCTCGGCTTCAACCTGTTCTCGCACACGCTGGGACGGGCGACGGTCACCCCCGTCTACGAGGTGGAGTAGCCCGCGGACCCGGCTCCGGCCCCGGCCGGAACCGGAGGCAGGGGACACGTCGGGGGCGGGCGGTGTGCGGCACCGCCGCGCACCGCCCGCCCCCGTCCCCCTCCCGGGGCCGGGGGTTACACGCGCGGTGCGCCCCTCCGGTTGTCCTGACAACCGGATCCGGCCATTTCCGGGCCGTCGGGCGCCCCGCGGTCTAGGCTCGATGGCATCCCCCAGTCCGCCGTCCACGTCGGAAAGGGTTCGACCGGTGCCACAGCAGCCTGCGAGGAAACCGACCGTCGTGGTCACGACAGCGGGGTCGGCCCCCACGCCCGGGACCATCCTCCACCTGCGGGAACAGGGTTTCCGCGTGGTGGCGACCGATGTGGACCCCGCCGCGCCGGGCCTGTACCTGGCCGACCGCGGGTACCTGGTGCCGCCGGGTGACAGCGAGGCCTTCCTGCCCAGGATGCGAACGCTGTGCGCGGACGAGGGGGCCGTCGCGGTCGTCCCCCTGGTCGACGAGGAGCTGGTCCGGGTGGGCGAACTCGCCAAGGACGGCGTGGAGGTGCTGCTGCCCCGGCTGGACTTCGTCACCACCTGCCTGGACAAGTACGTGCTGATGCGTGAGCTGGAGGACGCCGGGATCGGCGTGCCGCGTACCTGGCTGGCCTCGGAGTGGCCGAGCGACGCCGCGGACTCAGCGCCCGGCGGCCTCGTCGTCAAACCGCGCTGCGGACGCGGGAGCCGCGGGGTGGTGGTCATCGACTCGGTCCGCGACATGGCGCGGGTGGTGTCCGAGGGCGGCTACGCGGCGGACGAGCTGATCGTGCAGGAGCGGATCGGCGGCCCCGAGTACACGGTGTCCGTGGTGGTGTGGAGGGACGGCGAGGTCCAGGCCGTGGTGCCCAAGGAGGTCGTCCTCAAGCAGGGGGTGACCAGGTACGCGGTGACCCGGCGCCACGGCGGGGTGGCCCGCGTCTGCCGGGCGGTCCAGGCCGCGCTGCGCGCCGACGGCCCCTTCAACGTGCAGCTGTGCCTGGACGGGGACGGCAGGCCGAGGATCTTCGAGATCAACCCGCGCTTCTCCTCCACCGCCTCGCTCACCACGGCGGCCGGGGTCGACGAGATCACCGGCCTGCTGCGGCAGGCCGTCGCGGACGGGCCCCGCCTGAGCGACGACTGGCGCGAGGGGGTGGCGATGGTGCGGCGGTGGACGGACGACTTCATCAGCGAGTCGGAGTTCGCCTCCCACGGCATATCCCCCGCCCCGGCGGGCGGCTCGACACTGCCCCGGCAGGTGCCGGCGGGCGGCACGGGCGCGATCCCCGTCGTGCCGGTGCGTGTCCGGTGACCGGCCCCGGAGGTGGGCACAGCGCCGCCCCCGGCGCCGGGGGCGGCGCTGTGCCCGCCGGAACCGCGACCACCGGTGCTGCCGCCGCGCCCGGGGCGCACCCGCTGGCCGAGGCGATGGCGGCGGCGGTCGTGGAGGTCGGCGGCCTGCTGCGCGGGTGGCGCTCCGACGCGGCCGCGCGCAGCGGGGTGTGGGAGGGCGGCCAGTTCAAGGCCCGGGCCGACGCCATGGCCCACCGGGCCCTGGCGGAGCGGCTCACCGCCGTCGACGGGCGGATCCCGGTGGTCAGCGAGGAGGACCCGGAGTCGCTGCGCGGAGAGCGGCCGTCCCGGTACTGGCTGATCGACCCCATCGACGGGACCGCCAGCTACGTCCACGGGTTCCCCGGATACGTCACGCAGGCCGCGCTGGTGGACGAGGAGCGGCCCGAGGCGGCCGCCGTGTTCGCCCCCGAGACCGCGACCCTCTACACGGCCGTGCGGGGACGGGGCGCCCGCCGCGACGGACACCCCCTCCCCCGGCTCGGGGCGGTCCCGCCGGGGCGGGGGGTGCTCACCGACAACACCCCGCGGCCGGAGGGGGTCGCCCTCCGGGTCCGCGACCGCTTCGGCTACGGCGGGTACCTGGAGAGCGGCAGCATCTCGCTGAAGCTGTGCCTGGTCGCCGAGGGTTCCGCGCACCTGTTCGTCAAGGACGTGCCGGTCCGCGACTGGGACGTGGCGGCGCCCGCCCTGGTCCTGGAGGAGGTGGGCGGCCTGGTCACCCGGCTGGACGGCCGCCCGTTCGACTACCGGGGGACCTACGAGCACACCGGGCTGGTGGGCGCCGCCGACCCCGCCACCTGCCGGGCCGTCTCCGACTGGCTGGCCTCCTGAACCGCGTCCCGGGAACCGCCCCGGAGCCGCGGACGCGGGGCGGCGGCTCACTTTCCGTGTATCCCTTTTCCACACCGGGTGCGCCGCGTATCGTGTGGTCACCAACTCGCGCCTTTGGGGGTGGGAAGTGGAGGACGAACGCCTGCCGCTGAACCAGATGCGCGCCTCGGACGCCGAACGCGACCTCACGGTGGACCACCTCACCACCGCGTTCGTCGAGGGCCGTCTGGACCACGAGGAGTACGACCGCCGGGTCGGCCTGGCACTGGGCGCGGTGCTGCTCGGCGAACTGCGCCCGCTGACCGCGGACCTGCCGGTGCCCCAACCGCCCGCGCACGGGTCCGCGCCCGCGCGGCCCGGTACCGGTCCGCGCTCCGTGCCCCTCCCCCGGGCGGCCCGTAGCGGTCCGGGGTCCCGGCGCGGTCCCGGGGGCGGCCCCGGATCCCCCGACGCGGACGACCTGTCCCTGCCAGGCCCGCCCCGGCGCGAGTGGGGCGAGGAGTGGCGCTGGTGGACGGGTGTGGCGGTGATCCTCACGAGCGTGTGGGGCGTGGTCAGCCTGATGGGCGGCGAACTCGTGCCCTACTGGCCGCTGGTGCCGCTGGGCATCTGGGCCGCGGTCCTGCTCGCCTCCGCCATCTGGCCCAGCGAGGAGGAGCCGCCCTGACGCCGCCCCGTCCCCGCCCTCCGGGGACGGCCGACGCCTCCGGCGCGACCGCTCCCGCGGCGGGAGGAGGTCAGCCCGCGGCGTGGAGCCAGCGCACCGGAGCGCCGTCGCCCGCGTAGCGGAAGGGCTCCAGCTCCTCGTCCCAGGCCCGGCCGGTGAGGCGTTCGATCTCGGCGGCCAGGTCGGTGCCGTCGGCCGCGGCCCGCTCCACGGCGAGGCGCAGCCGGCCCTCGGGCACGAGGACCTCCCCCGCCGCGCTGGTGACGGCGGTGAACATGCCCAGGGACGGCGTGTAGCTGTAGCGCACGCCGTCGCAGCCGGGCGACCCCTCCTCGGTCACCTCGAAACGCAGGCGCTGCCACGTGTTCAGCGCCGAGGCGACCGCGCCCGCGGTGCCCGGCTTCCCCTGCCAGTTGAGCTCGGCACGGTGGTTGCCGGGTGCCGCCGGCTGGGCGACCCAGTCGAGTTTCACGGGTACTCCAACGACGCCCGCGACCGCCCACTCGACGTGTGGGCACAGCGCCGCGGGCGCGGAGTGGACGTACAAGACGCCACGTGCGGACACCGAACCTCCTGATACGAACGAGTGCGCTTCCCCGACGCCCTCGTACCACGAGAAGGTTGCATACCCGCCTGAATGCTTTTGCCCCATTGTGCCCCAAGGGCACCTTGAGAACCAGCGCTCACTTTGCTTTTTCCAGCGTTCCCGCCCCCTCCAGGAGCCCCAAAAGCTAGCGTGAGCCCCGGCGAGCAGGAGTCCGATCATAGTGGGGGCGGGTGTGCCAGACCAGTCGCGCGAGGACATCCATGACACCCAGGCGCCTCCTCAAACCGTACTTTCGACCCTTTCTGGGGAGGAAGCGCCCCCACCCTTGCCGGTTCCGGCCACAACCAGCGGTGATACAGCCGGACCCAATCCGGTTCGGGACCCCGGCGGAGCCGACACGCCCTCCGCCCCCTCCCCCAGCGACGCCGAGCTCGTACGGGGCGCCTGCCGGGGCGAGCACCGGGCGTGGGAGGCCATCGTGGACCGGCACCTGCCGGTCGTGAACGCGATCGCGCGCTCCTACCGCCTGTCCGCCCCCGACCGGGAGGACGCGGTGCAGACGGTGTGGCTCACCCTCAACCAGCAGCTGCCCCGCCTGCACTCCCCCGAGCGGCTCCGCGCCTGGCTGCGCCGGGTCGCCCACGACGCCTGCGGCCGCCAGCGCCGCCACAGCGCCCGGCACCAGCCGGTCGACCCCCAGAGCCTCGCCCTGGTGACCCTCGCGGAGGCCCCGGGCCCCGAGGCGCAGTACCTGCGCAAGGAGGAGGACGAGGAGCTGCACCGCGCGATCCGGCGGCTCACCGATCCCGAGGAACGGCGGGCCGCCCTGCGCTACCTCGACGGCGCCGCGGGATTGGCCGTGCCCTCCGCCCCGTGCGACCCGGGATCCGCCGACGGCCGGGTCCACCCCCGGACCGCCGCGAACCAGCGCCGCCGCATGCTCCGCAGACTCCGCCGCATCCTGGAGGAACCGACGTGAGGAACGACAACGACCCGGCGTGGGCCCTGGCGGGGCGCTCCGCCGCCCTGGCCGCCTTCGACCGCGGCGACGACGGCGCCGCGGTGGCGGCCCTGACCGGGGAGAACGCCCCGGCGGCCGAGGTCCTGCGCTCGGCGGGCGAGGACGCGGACGGCGTGCTGGTCACCGCCCTGCGTTTCGAGCACGGGGACCTCACCGTGGACCTGCGGGTCCACGCGCACGGCCGGCTGCGCTCGTTGTCGGGACTGGCCGGCGGGGAGTACGACCACGCGGTCCTGCGCGTGCGCCGCCCCGACTCCCGGCAGGACCTGCGGATCGGCGAGGACGGCGGGTTCGCGCTGTCCGGCCTGGCCCGCGGCCCGATCAGCCTGGCGCTGCTCAGAGCGGGGCGCCCGCCGGTGGTGACCGGCTGGTTCACCGTCTGAGCGCGCGGACCGGCGGGGCCGCGCACCGGGCTTCCGGCCGCCGCCGTCCGCCTCCGGGAACCCGCGATCCGGTCTTTCGCGCCGCACGGCCTCCCGCCCGCACCCGGTCCCGGGCCCGCGGGCGTCCGTCGCGCCGGGCGGTGCCCCACCGGCGGCCGGACTCGGGACGGCGTCCCGTCGCCGCACCCTGCGGACCCCATTCGCCACAGAAAGGGGAAACGCCGAATCCGGGTTGCAGACAGACGCGAACCGCCCCCTGGTCATGCTCCTTCGCCCGGCTTCGTCCGGGTTCGCATCCGCCGAGTTGTCCACAGGCGGGCGCAGCCCCTCCCGCGCGTCCCGCGGCGCTGCTATCACTGGGTGCGGCCCGCCCCCTCGGTGAAAGGCACCGGACGTGTCCCTGCGCGCCCAGCCCTCCCCCCTCTCCCCCGACTCCCCCTCCTCCACCGCTCACCCCGAGCATCTCGAGCACCACGTCCTGCGGTCCGGCAGGTCCCTGCTCGCCCGCGTCACCCACGGGGTACGGCTGGCGCAGGGCGGCATGTTCGAGCAGACCGCGGCCCTGCTGGACGAGGCCCACCGCCGCCTGCGCGGCCACCCGGTGGCCGAGTCCGCCACGGTGATGCCCGGGGTCCTGCTCAACCTGGGCCTGGCACAGACGCTGTGCGGCCGGTTCCCCCAGGCCGAGGAGCACCTGTGCGAGGCCCGGTCCCTGGCCCGGGAGCGCCGCCTGCCGCTGATGGACCTGGTCATCCGCCAGAACCTGGGCTGTCTCAGCCTCTACCGGGGCGACGCCTCCACGGCCATCGCCACCTTCCACGGCCTGACCGACCGGCTGCCCTCCGACCGCCGTGAGGCGCTGCACGTGGACCTGGCCGAGGCCCTGCTGGCCGAGGGTCTCGTGGAGGAGGCGGCGACGGCGCTCGCGGACGGCCCCTGGGCCGGCGGCTCGTCGGCGAACACCCTGCTGGTGGAGGCCAAACTCCGGCTGCTGCGGGGCGACCACCACCACACCGTCGAGCTCACCCGCAGGGTCCGGCACTCCTTCGGCACGGGCTCGCTGTGGTACCGGCTGGCCACCCGCCTGGAGAGGATGGCGCTGCGCGAGGGCCGGGCCGCCTCCCCCGTGGCCCGGGCCAGGAACGCCCTGGCCGTCCGGACGCCCCTGGCCGCGCCGCGGCCGTCCGGGACGGAAACCCCGCAGCTGGCCCTGGACACCCTGGACGCGGACGCGTCCCTCGCGCCGGGCCCCTGGCTGGCGGGCGCGCAGAGCGACCCCCACGTCGTCCGCGCGGGCCTGGAGAGCGCCCTCTCCCTCGGGGACGCGGCCACCGCGCTGGAGTGGGCGGAGCTGGCCCGGACCTGGGCGCTGCCCCACGTCCCCGGCCCCCGCGTGCGCACACCGGCGACGGCCTCGCTGGCCGAGCGCTACCGTGCGGCCCTGGCCCGCGGCCGCGACCCGTACTCCCTCGCCCGGCGCCTGGAGTCCGCCCGCTGGCAGGCCCACCACGAGGCCCCGGCCGCGCGCCGCGCCCCCGCACCGGCGCCCGTGGCCGGTGCGCTGCTGGAACGGCTGGGCGACCGGGCCTTCGTGCGCTACACGCGGGCGGACGGTGACGCCGTCGCGCTCGTGGCCGCGGCCGGACGGGTCCACGCCCGTGTCCTGGGGCCGCTTCCGCGCGTGGCGCGGGCCCTGGCCCGTTTCGTCCACCCGATGGCGCTTCCCCGGCACGCGTCCGAGGCGCGGGAGGCGGCCGACGGCGCCGCCCGCGTCCTCCTCGAACCGCTGCTGCCGCTGGTCGGCGACCGCCCGCTGGTCGTGGCCGGTGACGCCTACCTGGGCGACCCCCCGTGGGGCATGCTGCCCGCGCTGCGGGGCCGTCCGCTGAACCTGGTGCCCGGTGCCGGGTTCTGGCTGGAGCGGACCGGTTCCGCCGCTCCCGCGCCCCGTCCCCCGGAACGGGTGCTGCTGGTGGCGGCGCCCGAACCGGACGGGGCGGCACGCGAGGTCGCCGCGCTGGCCGACGTGTACCCGGGGGCACGCGTACTCGCCACCGACCGGGCCCTGCGCTCCGACGTCCTGGCCGCCCTCGGCCGGGCCGACCTGGTCCACCTCGCCGGGCACGGGCGCGTCCCCGGCCGCTCGCCCATGCTCGCCTCGGTCGGGCTGGGAGACGGGCCGTTGCTCGCCTGCGACCTGGCCGGGCTGTCCCCGGCCCCGGAGGTGGTGGTCCTGTCCACCTGCTGGAGCGGCCGGGGCTTCGCGGACCGCGCCGGGGCCCCGCTGGGGTTCACCGGCGCGCTGCTCGACGCCGGGGTGCGCACGGTGGTGGCCAGCCCCGTCCCCGTCGGGGACGAGGGGACCGGCGAGGCCATGCGCCTCTTCCACCGCGCGCTCGCCGCGGGCGTCCCCGCGCCCGAGGCGGTGGCTGTTCACCTCGGGCGGACGGGATTCTGCTGCTTCGGCGCCTGAGGCGCTACCAGCCGCGCTCGCGCCACTCCCCCAGGTGCGGACGCTCGGCGCCCAGGGTGGTGTCGCGCCCGTGCCCGGGGTAGACCCAGGTGTCGTCGGCCAGTGCCCCGAACAGGCGCTCCTCCACGTCCGCGAACAGGACGCGGAAGTCGTCGTCGGACCAGGTGCGGCCGACGCCTCCGGGGAAGAGGGAGTCGCCCGTGAACACGTGGGTGTGGCCCTCGGGGTCGTCGTAGCGCAGGGCGATCGACCCGGGCGTGTGCCCGCGCAGGTGGATGACGGTGAGGTGGCACTCCCCGACCTGGATCCGCGCGCCGTGCACGACGGGCTCGTCCACGGAGACCGGGAGTTCGTCGCTGTCGTCGGGATGGGCCACCGTGCGGGCACCGGTCTGGCCCACGACCTCGGCGAGGGCCTGCCAGTGGTCCTGGTGGCGGTGGGTGGTGACCACCCGTGTCAGGCCCTCCTCACCGATCAGCTCCAGGATGCGGTCGGGCTCCGCCGCCGCGTCGATGAGCACGCCCTCGCCGGTGGCCCGGCACCGCAGCAGGTAGGCGTTGTTGTCCATCGGGCCGACGGCCAGTTTGGTGATGGTCAGGTGCGGTAGTCGTCGCAGGTCGGCGGGACCGCCGACCCTGGTATCTCCGGAGTAGCTCACCCGACCATTGTGGCCCGCGTCCGGGAGCGGACGCACCCGGGTGGCACGGGTGCGCGGCCGCGGCGGGTCCGGGCGGGGCGCGCCGCGGCCGGGGTCACCTGGCCCAGCGGGGCGCGCGCTTCTCGAAGAAGGCGGCACGGCCCTCGGCGGCGTCCTCTCCGGCGAAGAACTCGGCGGACAGCTCGCCCATCCGGACGAAGGCCTCGGCGCGCCGGTCCGGGGCCGCCAGAGCGCCCGAGCCCAGTTCGCCCAGGAGCTCCTTGGTGCGCGACAGCGCGCGCGGCGCCGAGCCCCGCAGCCCCTCGAGGACGGCGTCCACGGCGTGCGGCATGTCGCGGTCGGGGACGGCCTGGGTGAGGAGCCCGGCCCTGGCCGCGGCGGAGGCGTCGAACAGTTCGCCGGTGAGGAAGTAACGGCTGAGCTGGCGCGAGTGCATCCGGGCGGAGACCGGGACGGAGATGATGGCGGGGACCACGCCGATGCGCACCTCGGTGAAGGCGAACGTGGCGCTCTTGGGCGCCAGGGCGATGTCGGCGGCGGCCACCAGCCCGATGCCCCCGGCCCGGGCGGCCCCGTTGAGCACGGCGACCACCGGCTTGGGGGCACCCATGATCTGCTCGAAGATCTCGGGGAGTTCGGGCGCGGGTCCGGCCGGGACGCCCTGGAGGGCCGCGCCGACCTCCTTCAGGTCGGCTCCCGCGCAGAACACCGGTCCGGTGCCGGTGAGCACGATGCCGCGCACCCCGTCGTCGGCCACCGCCTCGGCGAGGGCCCCGGACAGCTGCGCGCGCAGGCGCGCGGACAGGGCGTTGCGGTTGCGGGGGGAGTCGAGGGTGACCGTGGCGATGGAGCGCTCGACGGTCAGGCGTACCAGGAGGGCGTCGTCCGGTGGTGTCGGGGCCGGGTGCTGCGTCATCGGAGGCTGGCCTTTCTCAGGGTCCATACTCGCGGGTGCGGGAGCAGGGGGAGCGCGCGCGTGCCTGTCGCGGCGCGCGTACGCGCCCGGCTCGTGGCCGGACGCGTCTCGCTCTGTGGTGTCGTGCACGAATCCGGTCCCACCTTAGACAACCGGATCGTCAGGGCACCACGTGTGTTCGCACCCTGCCTGTTAAGTCCCCGTGACGAGTGCCCTTCCGCGTGTGCGGCGACGGGGCGGCGCCTTCCGGCCGCCCCGGGCTGCGCCCGTGCGGCGGCGTACCCGCCGCCGACCGCCCGGCGGGCCCCGTCGGCCCCTGTGCCCTCAGTGGCGGGTGGTCGCCTCCGACAGGGCGTCGGCGAAGTGCATCATGGCCGACACCGCCCCGGCGCCGTCCGCGGCCTCGCTGACCCTCAGGGTGAGGGGCTCGGCGGTGATCGCGCCGGTGTAGCCGTGGTCGAGCTCGCAGTTCTCGTCGGCGCAGGCGGCCGGTTCGAGGTCGATGTGGGCGATCGCGCCCCAGTTCACGGACAGGTTGACGCTCAGCACCAGTTCGCTGGGCATGCTGCCCGGCGTGTACTGGGCCGGGTTGGGCACCACGCGGGTCAGGGCGACCGACTGGATGTTGCCCAGCTGGATGCTGTCGGTGGTGGTGGAGGCGTGCGAGGTGCCGCCGGGTTCGGTGGGCGGGTGCTCGTCGGTGTGGCACACCACGAGGCGGGTCGCGGTCAGCAGCATCACCGTGATGTGCCGACGCATCTCCATGGCCGGGTCGAAGGTCGCCTCGTGGTGCACGATGAACGCCTCGGCGTTCTCGTTGCCCAGGGCGGTGGCGACGGCGTCGATCACGAGCGCGGGGTAGTACCCGCTGCGTTCGATCTCCGTCCGCCAGTCCGTGGACACGGCACGTGTTTTCCTCATACTCCTATCCTGCCCCTTTCCCGTGACACTTCGCGACCGGGACGTGAAACGGGATGCCCACCCCATGATCAGAACGTCACCCCGCGCAGTCGCCGGGGCCCGGCGTCGGGCCGCACGTCGGGGGCCTCCCGCAGCCAGATGCGCGCGCCCAGCACGTGGGCGCCGGTGGCGTTGACCAGGACCGGGTCCAGGTCGACGTAGCCGATCTCGGGGAAGGCCTCCACCAGGCGCGACACCCGGATGAGGAGTTCCTCCAGGGCCTCCACGTTGGGCTGCTCCGCGAGCGAGGTCGCGCCCGCGGGCAGCCCGAACAGCAGCGGTGCGGCCCGCACGGCGTGGATGAGGTCGGCGGCGTCCATGTCGGTGAGCGGAGCCAGCCGGAACGCCCGGTCGTCGAGCAGTTCGGCGGTCACGTCCGCCAGCCCGAAGGAGACCACCGAGCCGAAGGACTGGTTGTCGCCCGCCCGGATGACCGTGGGCACCCCGGGAGCCACCATGCGCTGCACGACCAGCGAGGCCTCGTCGCCGAAGCGGTCGTGCAGGGCCGCGAAGGCGCTGCGCACGTCGTCGGGGGTGCGCAGGTCGGCGCGGACGAACGTGCCGCCCGCGCGCAGGCGCAGGTCCGGGGAGTCGGCCTTGACCACCGCCGGGTAGCCCAGCTGGCCCGCGGCCACCACGGCCTCCTCCTCCGTCGACACCGGGATGTCGGGGTAGGCGGAGATGCCGTAGCAGGCCAGCAGGTCGCGGGCGTCCTCGCCGGAGATCGCCGTCTCCTCGTCGTAGCGGCGCTCGCCGCCGAACCAGGCGACCTCCTCCGCCGAGGGCGCGGCGTTCTTGAGCGCGCGGACGATGGTGGCGCGGGCCCGGGCCCCGTCGATGTCGGGCAGCTCGGGGTGGCGTCCGGGCTTGCGGTTGCGCCACTGGGCGTAGCGGGTGGCGTAGGCCAGGGCGCGCACGGCGTCCTCGGGCGAGGGGTAGGAGGGCACCGAGCCGCGCAGGGTCTGGCCCCGCTCGCCGACGTGGCGCAGCTCCTCGGGAACCCCCTGGCGTGCCAGATAGGTGGTGACGATGGGCTTGGCCGAGTCCAGGGAGCGGGCCCGCAGCACCCGGGCGACGTCGTCGGAGATGGGGTGCAGCGCGGGGACGAACACGACCACGACCGAGTGCACGTCCTCGGCGGCCAGGGCCGCCTCCAGGGCGCGGTCGAAGTCCTCCGCGGTGGCCTGGGGGCCGAGGTTGACCGGGTCGTGCGGCTTGAGCCCCTGGCGGACGGCCGCGTCCTTGACCAGCAGCTCCAGGGAGTCGGAGTTGCCGATGATGCCCACCCGGGGCCCCTGGGGCAGGGGCTGGTAGGCGAACACCTGGGCGGCGTCGAACATCTGCGTGATGTCGTCCACCCGCACCACTCCGGCCTGCTGGAAGAGCGAGGTGACCGCGTAGTCGGGCAGGGAGAGCCCGCCCGCGGCGTGGCCGGTGGGCGTGGTCCGCGCCGAGCCGCCGCTGCGCACCGCCACGACCGGCTTCTGCTTGGCCAGGCGCCGGGCCAGACGGGTGAACTTGCGCGGGTTGCCCAGCGACTCCAGGTACTGGAGCACCACCTCCGTGGCCGGGTCCTCCTGCCAGTACTGCATGAGGTCGTTGCCGGACACGTCGGCGCGGTTGCCCGCCGAGACGAAGGTGGACAGGCCCATGCCGCGCTCGGCCACCCGCTGGAGGATGGCCCGGCCCAGCGCGCCGGACTGGGAGAAGAACCCGATCGTGCCCGTGGGCGGCAGGTCCGGGGACAGGGTGGCGTTGAGCGAGACCGAGGGGTCGGTGTTGGCGATGCCCAGGCAGTTGGGGCCGACCACCCTCATCCCGGCCGCGCGCGCGGTGCGCACCAGCTCGTCCTGGCGGGCGCGGCCCTCGGGTCCGGTCTCGCCGAACCCGGAGCTGACCACGACGAGGCCGTGCACGCCCTTGTCGGCGCACTGCTCGACCACGTCCACGACCATGTCGGCGCGCACCGCCACGACGGCGAGGTCGACCTGGTCGGGGATGTCCAGGACCGAGGGGTAGGCGCGCACGCCCACGACCGCCTTGGCCTCGGGGTGGACGGGGTAGACCGGGCCCTGGAACTCCCCGCCGAGGAGGTTGCGCAGGGCGGTCTGGCCGATGGTGTGCGCGGTGCGGCTGGCGCCGATGACCGCGACCGAGTTCGGAAAGAGCAGGCGGGCGATGGAGCGCGACTCGGCGCGCTGTTCGCGGGCCCGCATGACCTCGGTGGAGTCGTCGGTGGGCTGGAGGTCCAGGGTGAGGCGGATGACGCCCTCGTCGAAGGTCTGCTGGGCGGTGTACCCGGCCTCGCGGAAGACGTTGATCATGCGCCGGTTCTCGGGCAGCACGTCGGCGATGAAGCGGCGCACGCCGCGCTCGCGCGCGGCGGCGCCGATGTGCTCCAGCATGACCGAGGCCAGGCCGCGGCCCTGGTGGGCGTCCTCCACGACGAAGGCGACCTCCGCCTCCTCCGGCGCCACCTTGTCGTAGCGCACCACGGAGACGAGGGAGTCGGAGATGGTGGCGACCAGCGCCACGCGGTCCTCGTAGTCGACCGTGGTGAAGCGTTTGACGTCGCGGTCGGAGAGCTTGGGATAGGGCGCGAAGAACCGGTAGTAGATGGTCTCCGGTGAGAGACGGGAGTGGAACTCGCGGAGCAGGTCAGCGTCTTCGGGGGTGATGGGGCGCAGGTGCGCGGTGCCTCCGTCGGTCAGGACGACGTCGGCTTCCCAGTGGTTCGGGTAGGACTGCACGACTGCGAGACTAGACGACAAACGGCCGAATCCGGGGAAAGTCCGTGCGGGCGGCGCGAAAACACCGCTCGGAACCGCGCACGGTGTGTCCCCCCGCAGCCGGGCGCGCGGGCCGGGACCGTGTCCCGGGCCGCGGACCGGATCGGCCGCCCCGTGGGGGATCGCGGTCCCACGGGGGTGCCGGAGGCGGTGTGGCCGGGGTGCTGTCACTTCGTTACACGCCGCTGACGGTTGACCTGTTAACGTCGTGCGAGCACGGATTCTGATAACCCTCGGTGGTGGCTGGCGAAATGACACGAGTGGTCGTGATCGGTGACCTGATGACCGACGCCGTCGCGCGCGCGTTCCACCCGTTGGCCCGCGGCAGCGACACTCCGGCGTCCGTGATCATGTACGGCGGCGGATCGGGGGCGAACATCGCCTCGTGGCTGGCCGTGGAGGGCACCGACACCACGTTCGTCGGCCGCCGCGGCTCCGACATCACCGGCCGTACCCGTGAGATGGAACTCATGGGCTACGGCCTGGACTCGCGCATGGTGATGGATCCGGAGCGGCCCACCGGCACCTGCGTGGTGATGATCACCCACCGGGGCGACCGGACGATGCTGAGCGACCCGGGCGCCAACGCCCGCCTGCAGCCCGAGGACCTGCCCCGCGACGTGTTCGGCCCGGACGGGCACCTGCACGTGTCGGGGTACACGCTCATCAACGACGACTCCCGGCGCGCCGCCCGGGTGGCGCTGCGGATGGCCCGCGAGAGCGGGATGTCGATCTCGGTGGACGGCGGTTCGCACGCCCCGCTGGAGAGAGCGGGCGCGGAGAACTTCCTGGACTGGACGCAGGGCGCGCGCCTGCTGTTCGCCAACGTCGACCAGGCCCGGGTGCTGACCGGCCGGGACGAGCCCGAGGCCGCCGCGAAGGTGCTGACCGCCTGGTACCCGAACGTGGTCCTCAAGCTCGGCGAGAAGGGCGGCCTGTGGGCCTCCAAGACCCGCGACGACTGCGTGACCGCGCCGGCCGAGCCGGTGGAGCCCTCCCCGGGTTCGGTGGGCGCCGGTGACGCGTTCATCGCCGGTTTCCTGCCCGCCTGGCTGCTCGGCCGCCACCCCAAGGAGGCGCTGAGCCGGGCCCACCGCCTGGCGGCGCGCGCCCTGCACCAGCCGGGCGCCCGCCCGGACCTGGGCGAGGGCCAGCCGGTGCGCCGCGGCGCACCGCGCGGCCAGCGCATCCGCTGAGCCCCCTCCCCCCGACGCCCCGGTGAGCACGGCCGTACTCACCCCCCGGCGGTGGCCAGGGTCAGCGGCAGCACCTGGGGCGCTCCGGCTCTGCGGAGCAGGGCGGCGCCCACCGTGAGGCTCCAGCCGGTGTCGGTGACGTCGTCGACCAGCAGCACCGGCCCGGGCGTCCGCTCCTGCAGCCGCGCCATCCGCTCGGTGAGCTCCTCCCCCGCCACGAGTGCGGCGTAGACCTGTTCCAGGCGCATGGCGCTGTTGTGCCTGCGCGGCCCGGTCCCCCGCTCGGTGCGGTACTCCAGCGCCCCCAGAGGGGCCAGCCGCCCGAGCCGGGACAGCCGCTCGGCCAGGTCGGTGATCATCCCGGGGCGGGTGAGCGAGGGCATCGCCACCACCCCGACGGGGCGCTGCGCCCAGTCCCAGTCGGCCAGGACGCGCACCACGCCCTGGAGCACGCGCTCGTCCACGGGCGCGTCGGGGGCGTCGGCGGCCAGGACGCGGCGCAGCTCGTTGCCCCAGCCGATGTCGGTGAGGCGGCCCAGGGCCCGACCCTCCCCCGCCCGGAGCTCCTCGGCGATCTTCCCGGACAGGTCCACGCCCAGGGTGGCCATCCCGGTCGGCCACTGGCGCCTGGGCGCGATCGGCGCTCCCGGCCGGTCCAGGTGCTCGGCCGCGGCCTCGCGCCGGGTGGAGTCGACGTCCGCGGGCCAGTACTCGCCCGTGCACACGTCGCAGCGTCCGCAGGGCACGGCCTGGGGGTCGTCCAGCTGGCGGCGCAGGAACTCCATCCGGCAGGTGTCGAGGTCGAGGTAGTCGAGCATGGCGCGCTGTTCGCGCTCGCGTGCCCGGCTGACGGCCGCGTACCGCTCGGCGTCGTAGGTCCACGGTCGGCCGGTGGCCTCCCAGCCGCCCCGCACCCGGCGCACGGCCCCGTCCACGTCCAGCACCTTGAGCATCTGCTCCAGGCGGGTACGGCGCAGGTCCACCCGGGTCTCCAGGTGTGCGACGGACAGCGGCCCGCCGGCCTCGGCGAGCGCGTCCAGGGTCTGGCGCACGGTCTGCTCGGGCGGGAAGGACAGTCCGGCGAAGTACTCCCAGATGCGGGTGTCCTCGCGGCCGGGCAGCAGGACCGCCTCGGCCCGCTGCACGCCGCGTCCGGCGCGGCCGACCTGCTGGTAGTAGGAGATCGGGGACTGCGGGGCGCCCAGGTGGACGACGAAGCCCAGGTCCGGCTTGTCGAAGCCCATGCCCAGCGCGCTGGTGGCGACCAGCGCCTTGACCCGGTTGGCGAGCAGGTCGTCCTCGGCCTCGCGGCGTTCGTCGGGGTCGGTCTGGCCGGTGTAGGCGCGCACCTCCATGCCCTGCTGGGCGAGGAAGCGGGCGGTCTCCTGGGCCGCGCTGACGGTGAGCGCGTAGACGATGCCCGAGCCCTGGATCTTGGGCAGGTGCTCGGCCAGCCAGCTGAGCCGGGCGGTGGGGTCGGGCAGTTCGACCACGGCCAGGCGCAGGCTCTCGCGCTCCAGGGACCCGCGCAGGACCAGGGTGTCGCCGCGCTCGCCGCCCGCCTGGAGCTGCTCGGCGACGTCGCGGGTGACGCGCTCGTTGGCGGTGGCGGTGGTGGCCAGCACCGGGACGCCCTCGGGCAGGTCGTGCAGCAGGGAGCGGATGCGCCGGTAGTCGGGGCGGAAGTCGTGCCCCCAGTCGGAGACGCAGTGGGCCTCGTCGATGACGACCAGGCCCGCCCCCGCGGCCAGCTCGGGCAGGACCCGGTCGCGGAACTCGGGGTTGTTGAGGCGCTCGGGGCTGACGAGCAGCACGTCGACCCGGCCCGCGGCCACGTCGGCGTAGGCGTTCTCCCAGTCGGTGGTGTTGGAGCTGTTGATGGTGCGCGCGTGGATGCCCGCGCGCTCGGCCGCGGCGATCTGGTTGCGCATCAGCGCCAGCAGCGGGGAGACGATGACGGTGGGGCCCGCCCCCTCAGCGCGCCGGAGGGCGGTGGCCACGAAGTACACCGCCGACTTGCCCCAGCCGGTGCGCTGGACGACGAGGGCTCTGCGGTGCTCGGCGGCCAGGGCGTGGATGGCGGTCCACTGGTCCTCGCGCAGCCGGGCGGACTCCCCGGCCAGGGCGCGCAGGTGCGCCTCGGCGCGCTCGCGCAGCGCGCCGTCGGGCGCGGCGGTGGAAGCGGTGCTGTCAGGGATGGGTGTGGCCATACGTCCCTTGGTACCAGAGCCGGGGGACGGTCGAGCGGTCGTCCACAGGCCCGGTTCCGCGCGGACGCGTCCCCGCCGCCCCGTCCCCCGGTCCGGTCCGCCCCGGAGCGGACACGCGGCCGACCTGGAACGGAGTCCCCGTGTAACACGCGCTGACACTCCCGGTAACAGTAAGGATACTTTCCACTTTCCCGGCATTGCGCTACTCCGACAGGAACTGAACACTCATTCACCAAGGCTCAGGCCTGGGAGCGCTCCCGCCCTCGCGGCGGGCGCTCTCCCGCGGAAGCAAGCGAAAGGCACACCATGCAGCACCCATGGAGTCGACCGTCCCCCCACCACCCCCGCAGCGGACCGACGACCGCACGGCGCGCGCGGTCCCCGCGCATGGGCGTCCTGGCCGCCGCCACCGCCCTGGTCTGCGCCGCGGGCGTGGCCTCCGCCCCGCCGGCAGCGGTGGCCGCCGAGGTCCCCGTCGGATCCGGCGGCTACAGCGACACCCTCCCCGCCGGCGCCCCCGGCCCCTCCGACCTCAACGGCGCCCCGGTCGACCCCAAGGTGACCGACGACTTCGAGGGGCCCGCCCCCACCAACGAGTGGTGGTCGTCGCTGATCTTCCAGCGCTACCCCGACAACCCCCACGGTGAGAACCTCTTCGCCCACCCCGCCAGCTTCCACCCCCACGAGGGCGGGCTGGAGATGGGCTACCCCGAGGACCACCGGCTCGTCGGCGACGGGCTCAAGTACGAGCACCCCCACACCGCAGACCTGTCGCTGGGCGTGGCCGGCCTGGACTCCCCCGACACCCGGGTCGCCGACCACGGTGACTGGACCGTCACCGCGCACTGGGAGGGCGCCGGGCGGACCCTGCGCGTGACCATCGGCCAGGGGATGCCCTTCGCCTACGCCGACACCGCGGGCGGCGACGCCCAGGTGACCTTCTCCGGCACCCCCGAGGTCTGGCACCAGGACGGCTCCGTGGTCGGCGCCAGCGTGGGCGGGCGCCACTACGCGCTCTTCGCCCCCTCCGACGCCCCCTGGACGCGCTCGGGCGACACCTTCACCGCCCCGACCGGCTCCGAGGGCCACTACTCCGTGGCGGTCCTGCCCTCCCCCGGGGACCTGGACGCGTTCGCCCCCTACGCCCACTCCTTCGTCACCGGCTCCCGGGTGGAGTACGACTACGACGAGACGGCCGCCACCCTGACCAGCACCTACCGGCTGGAGACCGAGCCCCGCGAGGGGCAGGAGAGCGGCACCCTGATGGCGCTCTACCCCCACCAGTGGGACAACGCCACCAGCGACCTCACCGACCTGGCCTACGCCTCGCCGCGCGGTGAGATGCGCGTGGTGGAGGGGGCGAGCTTCACCACGGAGCTGACCACCCAGGGCGTCCTGCCCAGCCTGCCGACCGTGGACTCGGCCGACCACGACCGGATGCGCCAGCTCATCGACCAGGTCCTGGCCGAGGAGGAGCACTTCCCCGAACCCGGTGACACCTACTGGGACGGCAAGGCCCTGGGCAGGCTGGCCCAGCTGGTGCCCATCGCCGACTCCATCGGCCACACCGAGGCCCGCGACAGGCTCCTGGACCTGGTCCGGACGCGCCTGGAGGACTGGTTCACCGCCGGGGGCACGCGCCAGTTCGCCTACGAGTCCGACTGGGGCACCATGCTCGGCTACCCGGACAGCTTCGGCGCCGCCACCGAGGTCAACGACCACGACTTCCACTACGGGTACTTCGTCTCGGCGGCCGCCGTCGTCGCCCGCTACGACAACGCCTGGGCCGACGAGGACGCCTGGGGCGGCATGGTCCGCCTGCTGATCCGGGACGTGGCCGAGACCGCCCCCGACAGCGACATGTTCCCGCGCCTGCGCTCCTTCTCCCCCTACGCCGGGCACGGCTGGGCCTCCGGGCACGCCGGCTTCGCCGCGGGCAACAACCAGGAGTCCTCCTCCGAGGGCATGCACTTCGCCGCCGCCACGGCCCTGTTCGGTTCGCTGACCGGCGACGAGGAGCTGCGCGACCTGGGCGTGTACCTGCACACGACCCAGGCCTCCGCCATCGCCCGCTACTGGCAGGACAGCGAGGGCACCACCTTCCCGGAGGACTTCGGGCACGACGTCGTCGGCATGGTGTGGGGCGACGGCGGCGACTACCGGATCTGGTGGGACGGCGGAGAGGAGGAGCACTACGGCATCAACTACCTGCCCATCACCGCCGGATCGCTGTACCTCGGCTACGACCCCGAGCACGCCGGAGCGATGTACGAGTCCCTGGTGGACCGCCTCGGCCGCGAGCCGCAGATCTGGCGGGACATCCACTGGGCGCACCGCGCGCTCTCCGACGGGGACGACGCCCTGCGCATGTTCGACGAGCAGTGGGACACCTACGAGCCCGAGGCGGGCGAGTCCAAGGCGCACACCTACCAGTGGACCTCGACACTCGCCGAGGTCGGCACCGTGGACACCTCCGTCACCGCCGACACCGCGCACTACGCCGTCTTCACCGACGGCGGGGAGCGCACCCACGTCGCCTTCAACCCCTCCGCCTCCCCGCTGACCGTCACCTTCTCCGACGGCGTCGAGCTGGACGTGGAGCCGCGCTCGCTGGCCTCCACCACGGGCGAGGGCGGCGGCGGTGACCCGGGCGGCCCCGGCGACCCCGGCGACCCGGGCGACCCCGGCGAGGGCAACGTCGGCGACGGCAGCCTCCACCTGACCCCCTCCTCGCTCTCGGGCACCCCGCACGGATCCGCCGACGAGATCACCGTGGCCTCCGCCGGGGGGCGCAACCAGGACGGCCTGCCGCCGAACGACCGCGTGGTGCTGCGCGCCGACGACCTGACCGGCACCCACACCGGCGGTGCCACCGCGTTCTCGCTGCCCGTGGACTCCGGGAACGCGGTCGGCAACGCGATCCAGGCCCGCGTGGTCTACGACCTGGACGGCGACGGCACCGACGACCGCACGGAGACCTACCGCTACTTCGCCACCAACGACCTGGCCGGCTGGGAGGAGTACACCCAGGGCCAGGGCGCGACGAGCGCCGACGGGTCCCTCGGCGACCTGGAGGGCGGCTCCGTCCGCGTCGAGCTGTGGAGCGCCCTGGGCGACGCGTCCTCGCGGGTCCTGCTCGGCCCCGACGGCGGGGCCTCGGTGACGATCCCCTTCACCGGCTGACGGCCGGCACCGGTGCCCCCGGTGCCCCCGGTGCCCCCGCGGGCGCCGGGGGCGCCGCGCGTCCCGCACCGTCCCGGGACGCACCGGCCGAAACGGACCGCCTCCACGGCTCCGTTTCGGGAGTTCTGGGCACAATCGGACTGTTGTGCGACCGTCCGATGCCAAAGCGCAGAAACATCACGCGCCCGCCCAAGGCCACACAACCCGCACGTCGCACGGGCGGGCGGAACCCCCCGTCACGAGACTCACACGCGTCCGGCGACGCCTCCGTGTACGTTTCAGTCTCTGGCACAGGCCAGAATTACGGACATGGCCCGTACTACTTCCCGTCCCCCCGAGGATCTCGCCGAGAAGATCATCGACATCGACGTCTCCGAGGAGATGCGCGGCAGCTTCCTGGAGTACGCCTACTCGGTCATCTACCAACGCGCGCTACCGGACGCGCGCGACGGTATGAAACCGGTGCAGCGGCGCATCCTCTACCAGATGAACGAGATGGGGCTCCGGCACGACCGCGGCCACGTCAAGTGCGCCCGCGTCGTCGGGGAAGTGATGGGCCGCCTCCACCCCCACGGCGACTCCGCCATCTACGACGCGCTCGTGCGCCTGAGCCAGTCCTTCGCCATGCGCGTGCCGCTGGTGGACGGCCACGGCAACTTCGGCTCCCTGGGCGGCGACGACGCCCCCGCGGCCATGCGCTACACCGAGGCGCGCCTGGACCGCGCCGCCGAGCAGCTGGTCGCATCCATCGACGAGAACGTCGTCGACTTCCGGCCCAACTACGACGGCCAGGAGACCGAGCCCGAGGTCCTGCCCGCCGCCTTCCCCAACCTGCTGGTCAACGGCGCCTCCGGCATCGCGGTGGGCATGGCCACCAACATGGCCCCGCACAACCTGGGCGAGGTCGTCGCGGCCGCCCGCCACCTGATCGCCCACCCCGAGGCCACCCTGGAGGAGCTCACCGAGTTCGTGCCGGGCCCGGACCTGCCCACCGGCGGCACCATCGTCGGCCTGGACGGCATCCGCGACGCCTACCGGACCGGCCGGGGCACGTTCAAGACCCGCGCCACCGTCGCCATCGAGAAGGTGTCCGCGCGCCGTACGGGCCTGGTGGTCACCGAGCTGCCCTACAGCGTGGGCCCGGAGAAGGTCATCAGCCGGATCAAGGAGCTGGTGCAGTCCAAGAAGCTCCAGGGCATCTCGGACCTGAAGGACCTGACCGACCGCAACCAGGGCCTGCGCCTGGTCATCGAGCTCAAGAACGGCTTCAACCCCGAGGCCGTCCTGGAGGAGCTGTACCGGCTCACGCCGATGGAGGAGTCCTTCGGCATCAACAACGTGGCCCTCGTGGACGGCCAGCCCCAGACGCTGGGCCTGCGCGAGCTCCTCGAGGTCTACGTCAACCACCGCCTCGAGGTGGTGCGCCGCCGCAGCGAGTTCCGCCGGGCCAAGCGCCAGGAGCGCCTGCACCTGGTGGACGGCCTGATCGTGGCCCTGCTGGACATCGACCGGGTCATCTCCCTGATCCGCGAGGCCGAGGACACCGCGGCGGCCCGCGAGTCGCTCATGGGCGCCTACGACCTGTCCGATGTCCAGGCCCGCTACATCCTGGAGACCCCGCTGCGGCGCCTGACCCGCTTCGACCGGATGGAGCTGGAGACCGAGCGGGACAAGCTCAACAAGGAGGTCGACGCCCTCACCGCGGTCCTGGAGTCGGACAAGAAGCTGCGCCGCCTGGTCTCCAAGGAGCTGGGCGACGTCGCCAAGGAGTTCGCCACCCCGCGCCGCACGCAGCTGCGCGAGAGCGACGGCGCGGCCCGCAGCGCGGTGATCCCGCTGGAGATGGCCGACAAGCCCTGCCACGTGCTGATGGGCGTGGACGGCGCGATCGGCCGCAGCAGGGGGGCCGCCGTGCCGCGCGTGTACGAGGGCCTGCGCACCCGGCACGACGCGGTCCACGTGTCCGTCCCCACCACCTCGCGCTCCGACGTCGGCCTGGTCACCGACCTGGGCCGGATGATCCGCGTGCCGGTGGTGGAGCTGCCGGAGCTGCCCGACGAGGGCGGGGAGGTCCCGCCGCTGGCCTCGGGGCTGGACGTGTCCGAGTTCGTCCAGCTCGACGGCGACGAACGGGTGGTCTCGGTGGTGTCCATGAACGCCTCGGGCCCCGGCTTCGCCGTGGGCACGCGGGGCGGCGTGGTCAAGCGGGTCTCCCCCGACTACCCGCCCAACAAGGACGACTTCGAGATCATGTCGCTCAAGGACGACGACCGCGTCGTGGGCGTCACCCAGCTGTCCACGGGCGAGGAGGACCTGGCCTTCATCACCTCCGAGGCCCAGCTGCTGCGCTTCTCCGCGAGCACCGTGCGGCCCCAGGGACGGCCCGCGGGCGGCGTGGCGGGCGTGCGCCTGTCGGAGGGGGCGCGGGTGCTGTGGTTCGGCGCCGTGCCCAGCCCGGAGGACTCGGTGGTGGTCACCGTCTCGGGCACCTCGGCCGCCCTGGACGGCACCCAGGCCGGTTCGGCCAAGGTCACCCCCTTCGAGGCCTACCCGACCAAGGGCCGCGCCACCGGCGGCGTGCGCTGCCACCGCTACCTCAAGGGCGAGGACACCCTGCTGTTCGGATGGATCGGCCGCTCCCCGGCCCGCGCCGCGCGCGCGGACGGCAAGCCGGTCCGCCTGCCCGACCTGAGCGAGCGTCGCGACGGGTCCGGTGACGCGCTGCCCCGCGCGATCGTTACTGTAGGTAGTGGACAGACCGACTCCGGGATCACCGTTCCCGGAGCGGAAGCCTGACTCGTCTCGGAAAGTGCCGCGCGCACCGGAGCCGTCCGGTGCGCGCGGCGCGTCCGCGACCACGGGACAAGGGAGCGTCTCCACGTGAGCGACAACAGCGGTACCACCACCTCCGGCGTCTTCGACGACCTCATAACGGCCAACGGCGCCTACGCCGAGTCCTTCTCCCTCCAGGGGCTCAAGCCCGTCGCCGCCCGCGGCCTGGGCCTGGTGACCTGCATGGACTCCAGGATCGAGCCTTTGGACGCGCTCGGGCTGAAGCCCGGTGACGCCAAGATCCTGCGCAACGCCGGCGCCCGCGTGACCGATGACACCCTGCGCACCCTGGTGCTGGCGGTGTACCTGCTCGGTGTGGACCGGGTGCTGGTCATGCCGCACACCCGCTGCAAGATGGCCTCCGTGGAGAGCGACGACGCCGTCCACGACCTCATCGAGGAGGAGCACGGGGTGGACACCCGCAGCCTGGAGTTCCACACCGACAACGACCAGATGGGAGCCCTCCGGCACGACCTGGAGCGCATCCGCCACCACCCGCTGCTGCCCAAGGGGCTTCCGGTGGGCGGTGCCCTCTACGACGTGGACACCGGCCGGGTCACGCCCGTCGACCTCTGACGGCCCCTCCGGAACGACGGACGCGGCCGTCCACGTGTGCGCCGCACGTGCGCGGGGATCTCTTCAGTGGGACCGGAGGCGCGGGAGGGCCCGTCAGGCCCGTCCAGGCGCCTCCGTCCCACACGCCCCACCAGGGAATGCGACCGGTACACCGGCCGTTGTGATCCGGGACGGCTACGCGCCGTCGGAAGGAGCACCGTGGAAGAGAACACCTACGACACCTTCAACCGCGCCCGTATGTTCATGGAACTGGGCGACCCCATCTACGCCGCCCGCACCCTCGAGCCGATCGTCGAGGACGAGCCCGACAGCCGCTCCCTGCTGGAGCTGCTGGGCCGCGCCTACTTCCACTCCGCCCAGCTCAACAAGGCCGAGCGGACCTTCCGCAGGATCATCGAGCTGGACCCGGTGGACAACTGGGCGCACATCGCCCTCGCCCGCACGCTGGAGCGCCAGAGCCGCCACGAGGAGGCGGCCACCTACCGGCGCATGCACGCGGTGATGTCCGGCGGCTCACTGGACTGAGCGGCCTCCCCGGGGCCGCCGCTGCCGCGTGCGCCCCGAGAACGGGAGACCCCCCCGTCCCCGGAAGCGCGGCCGGGTCGGCCGGGAGCCGACGCCGGGACAGGAGTGGGGCCGGGCCCTGGAGGGCCCGGCCCCTCCCGCGTCCGGGCTACCCTGCTGGGCATGGCATCCTCACCGACAGGCCCGCGGCCGGGCGACGACACCCCGTGGGTGGACCGGTGCGACGACAGCGCCCGCTCCTGGGCGGACGAGGCGGTACGCAGGGTCGTCGCCGACGCCAACCGCTCGGCCGACACCCACCTGCACGTGTTCCCGCTCCCCCCGGAGTGGGGCATCGACCTGTACCTCAAGGACGAGTCCGTGCACCCCACGGGCAGCCTCAAGCACCGGCTGGCGCGCTCGCTGTTCCTGTACGGCCTGGCCAACGGATGGATCCGGGAGGGCACCACCATCGTGGAGGCCAGCTCGGGCTCCACCGCGGTGTCGGAGGCCTACTTCGCCCAGCTGATCGGCCTGGACTTCATCACGGTCATCCCGCGCAGGACCAGCCCGGAGAAGATCGCCCTGATCGAGCGCCACGGCGGCAGGTGCCACTTCGTGGACTCCCCGCCCGCGATGTACGCCGAGGCCGAGCGGCTGGCCGCCGAGACCGGCGGGCACTACATGGACCAGTTCACCTACGCCGAACGGGCCACGGACTGGCGCGGCAACAACAACATCGCCGAGTCGATCTTCGAGCAGCTGGGGATGGAGCGCCACCCGTGCCCGGAGTGGATCGTGGTGGGCGCGGGCACCGGCGGCACCTCCGCCACCATCGGCCGCTACCTGCGCTACCGGCGCCTGGCGACCCGGCTGGCGGTGGTGGACCCGGAGAACTCGGCGTTCTTCCCCGGCTGGGTCACCGGCGCGTCCGACTACGCCACGGGCATGCCCTCCCAAATCGAGGGGATCGGCCGCCCCCGCATGGAGCCGAGCTTCGTGCCCTCGGTGATCGACCTGATGATGCCGGTTCCCGACGCGGCGAGCATCGCCGCGATGCGCCACCTGCACGACCGCACCGGGCTGTCCGCCGGAGGGTCCACGGGCACCAACCTGTGGGGCGTGTGGCACCTGGTCGCCAGGATGCTCCGTGAGGGCCGCAGGGGCAGTGTGGTCACCCTGATCTGCGACGGCGGCGAACGCTACCAGCACAGCTACTACAACGACGCCTGGGTGGCGGAGAGGGGGCTGGACCCGGCGCCCTACCGCGCGACCATCGACCGGTTCCTCTCCGAGGGGGTCTGGGAACCGCCCCAGACCCCCTGACCCGCCCGGTCAGGTGTCGATGCGCGCCACGTCCAGCTCCTGTGCGCCCTGCTGGATGAAGCGGCGGCGCGGAGCGACCTCGTTGCCCATCAGCAGGTTGAACACCGCCGAGGCCTCCTCGGCCTGCTCCACCCGGATCCGGCGCAGGGTGCGGTGGTGCGGGTCCATGGTGGTCTCGGCCAGCTGGTCGGCGTCCATCTCGCCCAGGCCCTTGTAGCGCTGCACCGGCTCCTTCCAGGCGATCTTGCGCTTCTCCAGGTCCAGCAGCGTGCGGGAGAGCTCGGCGTCGGAGTAGGTGTAGATGTAGCGGTCCTCGGGCTTGCTGCCGCGCTTGCGCCGGGTGTTGGTCAGCTCGATGCGGTGCAGCGGCGGCACGGCCGCGTACACCCGCCCGGCCTCCAGCATCGGCCGCATGTAGCGGTAGATGAGCGTGAGCAGCAGGCAGCGGATGTGCGCGCCGTCCACGTCGGCGTCGGCCATGAGGATGATCCGGCCGTAGCGGGCCGCGTCGATGTCGAAGGTGCGCCCCGAACCGGCACCGACCACCTGGAGGATGGCCGCGCACTCGGCGTTCTTGAGCATGTCGGCGACCGAGGACTTCTGCACGTTGAGGATCTTGCCCCGGATCGGCAGCAGCGCCTGGAACTCCGAGTCCCGGGCCAGCTTGGCGGTGCCCAGCGCCGAGTCGCCCTCGACGATGAACAGCTCGCTGTGCTCCAGGCCCTCACTGCGGCAGTCCACCAGCTTGGCGGGCAGCGCCGAGTTCTCCAGGGCGTTCTTGCGCCGCTGGGTCTCGCGCTGCTGGCGCGCGGCCAGGCGGGCCTTGGCGGCGCCGACCACCTTCTCCAGGACGCTGCGCGCCCTGGCCTTCTCCACCTTCTTGGTGGAGGTCAGGAACTCGCGCAGCTCCTTGCCGACCACCTGGGAGACGATCCTGGCCGCCGCGGAGGTGCCGAGGATCTCCTTGGTCTGGCCCTCGAACTGGGGCTCGGGCAGGCGGACGGTGACGACCGCGGTGAGCCCCTCCTGGGTGTCGTCCTTGGTGACGGGGTCGTCGCTGTTCTTCAGCAGCTTGGTGGTGCGCAGCTGCTCGTTGATCACCCGCACCAGGGCGCGCTCGAAGCCGTTGATGTGGGTGCCGCCCTTGGGGGTGGCGATGACGTTGACGAAGGAGCGCACGGTGGTGTCGTAGCCCGTGCCCCAGCGCAGGGCGACGTCCACGTCCAGGCGGCGCTCGACGTCGGCGGGCACCATGTGCCCGGCGTCGTCCAGGACCGGGACGGTCTCGGTGAAGTTGCCGCTGCCCTGGATGCGCAGCACGTCGCTGACCGGCTCGTCGGGGGCCAGGAAGGTGCAGAACTCGCCGATGCCGCCGTCGAAGCGGAACTCCTCCTCGTAGGCGGGCTCCCCCTCCACGCGCTCGTCGCGCACGGCGATGGTCAGCCCCGGCACCAGGAAGGCGGTCTGGCGGGCCCGGTCCAGGAGCGACTCGCGGGCGATGTCGGCGTCCTTGAGGAAGATCTGCATGTCCGGCCAGAACCGGATGCGGGTGCCGGTGATCTTCTGGGCCACCTTGCGGACCTGCTCCAGGCCCGAGACGGGCGTGAACTCGGCGTCGGGGCCGGGCCCGGCGAAACGGCCGGGGATGCCCCGGCGGAAGCTGATCGCGTGGGTGCGGCCCTGGCGGTCGACCTCGACGTCCACGCGGGCCGACAGGGCGTTGACCACCGAGGCGCCGACGCCGTGCAGACCGCCGGAGGCGGTGTAGGAGCCGGAACCGAACTTGCCGCCGGCGTGGAGCTTGGTCATGACCAGTTCCACACCGGACAGGCCGGACTTGGGCTCGGCGTCCACGGGGATGCCCCGGCCGTCGTCGCTCACCGACACCGACCCGTCGGAGTGCAGCGTGACGTCGATCCGGACGCAGAAGCCGCCCAGGGCCTCGTCCACGGAGTTGTCGATGATCTCCCACATGCAGTGGGTGAGGCCGCGGCTGTCGGTGGACCCGATGTACATGCCCGGCCGTTTGCGCACCGCCTCAAGACCTTCGAGGACCGACAGGTGTCGGGCGGAGTAATCCTCGGGGTCGTGGACGGCTGCGGTCAAGGCGGTCACTCGGACATCTCCTGCGTCTTCAGGGCCATCAGGGCGCTGTGCGGTGCGTGCCCTTTGTACCGCGCCGCACTGACGATAAGGGGGCGGCGTGCCGGTCGCTTGCTACCGCCGGACGCGGCGGGAGGACGGGGGCCTGCCCCGCGCGAGACTACCACCTCCGGTGGATGCGACCCGGATGCTCCCCTTTTCCTGGGATGCCAGGCCGAGAGGCGGGTACAACAAGGACATGAGACGACATCCAGGCATCAACCAGGCAGATTCCGCTGTCGGCGTACACGGGACCAGGTTGGGAACGTCCTGGTCGGGTTAAATGTTGTCAGAGGTGACTAACGCCGAGTATTGAGGATGGCGAAGTGACTGGAACCCTTGCCCCCACCCAGCCGCTGACGGCTGCTGACCGTTGCGACCGCTGTGGTGCGCAGGCTTACGTCCGGGTGCTGCTGAACTCCGGCGGCGAGCTGCTGTTCTGCGCCCACCACATGCGCAAGCACGACGACTCTCTCCGTAAGATCGCCTCGGACATCCAGGACGAGACCGACAAGCTCACCGAGAGCAAGGCGGACGAGCGTTAGCCACGAGAGCACAACAGAACAGGCTTGAACCGGCGGCGGCTCCTCTCAGGAGCCGCCGCCCTCGTGTGCGCCCTCCAGCACACGGCTGTGGTACCGGGCCACCTCGGTGAACCCCGCGCGCCCGTACAGCCGCAGCGCGGGAGCGTTGTCGGCGACCACGCACAGATAGGCCCGCCGCGCGCCCGCGTCATACCCCCAGCGCAGCAGGTCGGCCAGCAGCCCGGCGGCCACGCCGCGGCCGCGCGCCGCGGGGTCGGTGAACATGGCGCAGACCGCCACCGACTCCCCGTCCAGCACCGCGGCGCCCCTCCCCAGGCCCTCCGCGGCCACGCCGTAGGCGGCGTTGACCGGGCCGAGGATGCGCGCGGCCTCCGGAGCGGCCCATGCGGCGCCGGGCGAGGCCGCCACCGAGGACGTGCCCGGGGCCTCGGGGCGCTCACCGAGTCCGCGGGCCAGGACCAGTGAGGGCTCCACCACCGTGTAGCCGTGCCCGGCCAGCCGCCGGTCGACCTCCTCCTCGCCCGGCCACACCTGCACGCAGGGCCTCAGCCCGCGCTCGGTGTAGTAGGCGGTGACCTCCGCGACCTCCGCGCCCGGGTCCAGCACGAGCGCGCAGTTGGCGCGCTTGGTGATCCCCTCGGCGAATCCGAACCGCCAGCCGCCGCGCTCCTCCACCTCGAACGGCGGCCAGTCCCGCGTCACCCGCCGCGCCCACTCGTGCATGCCGGCTCCCCTCCCTCGAAGCCGACGATGCTATCCGACGGGCCCGCGGGGCCCGGACCCGTGTCACCGGTACGGCCGCCAGGGGGTGCGGGCACCCGCCGCGGCGTCGTGGCAGCGTTCCTGACACGGCACCCTCCCGGTACCGAGGACGACGGCATGCACCTCACTTCCCGGAAGGGCCCTTCCGTGTCCGGCCCCGTGAAGGCGGCCCTGCTCCGCGACCTGCCGGGACGGGCCGAGACCCCCGTGCCCGGACCCTTCCCCGGCCGCCTGCCGACCGCCGTCTCGCTGGCGGCGGCTCCGCCGCTGCTCCTGGCGGGCGAACTGGCCAGGGCGCCGCACCACTTCTTCTTCCCGGACCAGATCGCGGCCTACTCCGGCGATCCCGGCCCGACGGCCTGGGGGTAGGGGCCCTGGTTCACCGGGCTGCTGTTCCTGGTGCCCGCCTTCGCCGGACTGGCCACCGCGATCGCCAGGACCAGGCCCGCGCTGGGTACCGCCGCGGGGGTCGTGGGGCTGCTCGGCCTGATGGCGGCGGCCTTTCGAGGGCGCCAACTCCGTGTCCCTCCAGCTGGCCGACGCCCACTCCCCGGAACTGGCCACCGCGTTCGTCGCGTACCCCTGCCCCCGGGCCCACGTGGTGTACGCGCCGGTGTGGGCCCCCAACCTGGGCTGGGTGCTCCTGGCCGCGGGGCTGCTCGCGACCCGTGGCGTGGGTGTGGGCGGCTTCCTGTGCGTCCTGTCGGTGTCCCTGCACGCCAACGGCGTCCTCAAGGGCCTCAGCGTCGCGGGTACCGTCCTGGACGCCCTGTTGTGCGTCGCCTTCGTCACCCTCGCCGTGCGGATCCTCCGCCACCGGGCGGCGCCCGCCGACACGCCCTAGCATGGGCGGGTACCCGACCACCGCCTCCACCTGGGAAGTTCCACCATGCTCATCCTGCTGCCGCCGTCCGAGGGCAAGGCCGACTCCGGCGAGGGACCCCGTCTCGACCTCGGGACGCTGACCCTTCCGGAGCTGACCGGGGCCCGCGAGCGGGTCATGGCGGCGCTGGCGGACCTGTGCTCGGGGCCCGAGGACACCGCGCTGGACACCCTGGGGATCAGCGCCAGGCAGGCCGACGCGCTCAAACGCAACCTGGACCTGGCCACCGCGCCGACCCTGCGGGCGGCCGACCTGTACACGGGCGTGCTCTACGACCGGCTCGGCCTTCCCGACCTCCCCGACGCCCGCGTCCTGATCTTCTCCGGCCTGTGGGGCGTGGTCGGGCCCGCCGACCGGCTGCCCCCGTACCGCCTGTCCATGGGCGTGAAGCTGCCGCCCCTGGGCGGCCTGGGCGCCTACTGGCGCCGCGCGGCGGCCGCACCCCTGGACGAGCTCACCGGAGGACAGCTCCTGGTCGACTGCCGCTCGTCCGCCTACGCCGCCGCCTACGCGCCGGACAACGGCGTCTCCGTCAAGGTGCTGCGCGAGCGCACGGTGGACGGGGTCGCCAGGCGTACGGTGGTCAGCCACATGGCCAAGGCCACCCGGGGCGACATCGCCCGGTCCCTGCTGCTGGAGGGCGTGGACGCCGCCACCCCCGAGGAGCTGGTGTCCGCCCTGCGCGACCTGGGGCACACCGTGGAACTGCCCGACCGGCGCGTCCTGAACGTCATCGTCCGCGACTGAGGGGCGGGCGGATCCGCGCCCGTCGTCGTGTGCCCGAACCTCCCGCCGGGCACACGACGACGGGGAGCGGCCGAAGGCCACTCCCCGTCACATAACGACTCGGCATCGCGACTTTATGCCGCACCTACAGTACGTGCGGCACGATGGACACCGTCGGATGGATGACACGACACGGCGCCCGGGAGACCAAGGACGCTCCCGAGCGCGACGGGCGCCCCGGAGCACCAACGGGGGCTGCTCCGGCGCACGCGGGCGTCGCCACACCCGCGCGGACCCCGGGGGTACCGGATCCCGGGTCAGCGCGCCCCGCCTTCAGGGCAGGGGCGCTGGCCCGGGACCGGCCGGGTTCTCGTCGGCCACCGGCCAGCGGTCGGGCCGCCGGCCGTCCGACCACCTGGAGGAACCTAGTCCAGGTAGTCGCGGAGCACCTGCGAACGCGACGGGTGACGGAGCTTCGACATCGTCTTGCTCTCGATCTGCCGGATGCGCTCACGGGTGACCCCGTAGACCTTGCCGATCTCGTCTAAAGTCTTCGGCTGGCCGTCGGTGAGACCGAAGCGCATGGACACCACGCCCGCCTCGCGTTCGGACAGCGTGTCCAGCACCGAGTGCAGCTGCTCCTGGAGCAGCGTGAAGCTGACCGCCTCGCCCGGCTGGATCGCCTCGGAGTCCTCGATGAGGTCACCGAACTCGCTGTCGCCGTCCTCGCCCAGCGGAGTGTGCAGGGAGATCGGCTCGCGGCCGTACTTCTGCACCTCGACGACCTTCTCGGGGGTCATGTCGAGTTCCTTGGCCAGCTCCTCCGGGGTGGGCTCGCGGCCCAGGTCCTGGAGCATCTGGCGCTGGACGCGGGCCAGCTTGTTGATGACCTCGACCATGTGCACCGGGATGCGGATGGTGCGCGCCTGGTCGGCCATGGCCCGGGTGATCGCCTGGCGGATCCACCACGTGGCGTAGGTCGAGAACTTGAAGCCCTTGGTGTAGTCGAACTTCTCCACCGCGCGGATCAGACCGAGGTTGCCCTCCTGGATCAGGTCCAGGAAGAGCATGCCGCGGCCGGTGTAGCGCTTGGCGAGCGAGACCACCAGCCGGAGGTTGGCCTCCAGCAGGTGCTTCTTGGCGCGGCCGCCGTCCTCGGCGATCCACTCCAGCTCGTCGCGCAGCTCGACGGTGAGGATCTCGCTCTCCTCCGCCAGCTTCTCCTCGGCGAAGAGGCCCGCCTCGATCCGCTTGGCGAGCTCGACCTCCTGCTCGGCGTTGAGCAGCGGGACCTTGCCGATCTGCTTGAGGTAGTCCTTGACCGGGTCCGCCGTCGCGCCCGCGGCCACGACCTGCGCGGCGGGGGCGTCGTCATCGTCGTCGTAGAGGACGAAGGACTCGTCCTCGTTGGCGGGCTTGGTCGGGGCGCCCACGGCCTCGGGCTTGGCGGGCTTGAGGTCCTTGTCCGCCGGGTCCGGGGTGTCCTCGACCAGCTCCAGCTCGGCGCCGGTGTGCTCGAGGTCGTCCAGGCCGTCCTCGTCCTCGTCGAACTCGCCGTCCGCCGCGAGTTCGAGCTCCTTGGAGGCCGTCTTCTTGGTCCCGGCGGCCTTGAGCCCGGTGGCCTTGGCGGCGGGGCCCTTGGCCGCGGTCGTCTTGGCGGCCTTGGTCGCGGGCTTCTTGGGCGCCGCCTTCTTGGCGGTCTTCTTGGCCGCGGGCTTCTTCTCCGCCTTCCTGGCGTCCGCCTCGGCGTCCTCGGCGGAGCCGACCACGGCGGTGACCGTCTCGGTCTGCTCCTGGGCCGCGGCCGCGCGCGCGGGCTTGGCGGTCCTGCTCGCCGCGGTGGTCTTGGTGGACCTGGTCGAGGTGGACCGCGTGGCCGCCGTCTTGGTGGTCGCCGCCTTGCGCCGCGGCGCCTTGCGCCGGGAGGAGGCCGACTCGGGAACGAGCACGGTCACGCCCTCCTTCGCGAGGCTGCGGAGCACGGACTGCGCCTGCGACATCGGGATTTCGGCCTCTTCGAAGGCACGGCGCACGTCCTCGGGCTCAAGGAAGCCCTGGGACCGCCCACGCTCGATCAGCTGCTGAATGACGGGCTCTTGCAGTGACTCGGACTGCTTCGAGCGAGTCGAACTGGCAGATGACACAAACACCTCTCGAACGGACGTGTGGCGAGATTGTCGGACCCGGTGGTCCGCCTGGCCGGGACCGGGCACGTCGCCCTCTCCCACCTGCGGCCTGGGATCGTCCCCACTGGGGCGGGGAAGCCGTTGGTCTTTCAAGCGTATGCGCTCTCCAGGGTCGTCCCCCTCAAGCGTATGCGCTCCGGGAGGTCATCCCCGCAGAGGATCACCCCCGCATCGCGGGGCGGAACGGCTTCTTCACTGTAGGCAAGGCAATGGACTTGTTCGTACGGTCTGTCATCGGTCTACCGCCGGTCCACCGGCACGGCGCGGACCGGTGCGCACCGGTCCGCCACAGACCGGTGTCCACCAGTTCGCCTCGAACCGGCACTACCGCTCCGGCACGGAGTCGATCACCGGAAGCTGGACGGCGAGCAGAGTGACGTCATCGTCCTGCTCATACCCATCGAGCATGCTCTCAACAAGGTACTCCAGCATCTGCTGTGGATCGCCCACCACCTCCGGAGGGGCCGAGGACGCCACGTGGACGAGCTCGTCGAGTCCGGAGTCGACGGACCGTTTGCGGTTCTCAACTAGTCCATCGGAGTACAGGGCGACGGTGTTACCGGGTTGGACGAAGAATTTGTGGTGGCCCCGCGGGGAGCTGACCCCGAGCGGCGTGTCGGGTTCGGTGTCGAGCAGTGACGGCCCCGCGCTGCCCGCCACGACCAGCGGCGGGAGGTGTCCCGCGTTGCTGAGGTCGAGCTGTCCGGTGACCGGGTCGAGCACGAAGTAGACCAGTGTGGTGACCTGGTCCATACCCTCCGTCGCCGAGAACATGCGGTCCAGGCCGGCCAGGACGTCGGCGGGTTCGGGCATGGAGAAGGCCAGGGCCCTCAGGGCGTTGCGGATGCGGCTCATCCCCGCCGCGGCCGGGATCCCCTTGCCCATGACGTCGCCCAGCACCCCGGCGACGCGGCCGTCGGGCAGCGGGAAGGCGTCGTACCAGTCGCCGCCGACCTGCACGTTCTGTGATCCGGACCGGTAGTAGGCGGCCAGGCGCACGCCGCGCACCTCCGGCAGTTCCTCGGGCAGCAGACTGCGCTGGAGCTCCTCGGCGGTGCTGTGCTCCTGCTCGTAGAGGGTCGCGCGGCCGATGGCCAGCGCGCACTGACCCGCCAGGGCCTCCAGGAACACCCGCTCGTCGTCGGTCACCTCGCGCGGGGTGGAGAAGGCGAAGCGCAGTGCGCCGATGGGGCGCCCCGCGGCCATCATCGGCAGCGCGATCCAGGCCCGTTCGGGCGTGGACCCGACGAGTTCGGCGACCTCGGGCGCGTCGTCGAACAGCGCGCGCAGTTCGGCGGGGTTGGCGGCCAGGCGGGGCAGCCGGTCGGCGACCGCCCTGGCGGCGATGTCCGGGTAGTCCGCCGGGAAGGCGGAACGGGGCAGCTGGTGGGCGTGCGCGGCGGCGACGGTGCGCAGCCGCAGGCGGTCGCGGTCCAGCAGGACGACGCAGGTGTGGTCGGCCCCCACCCCGGAGCGGCCGATCTCGGACATGGCGTTGACGACCTCGTCGGCGGTGAGCGCCTCGGCCAGGTCGGAGGTGGCCTTCTGGAGGCGGGCGGTGCGCATGGCCGCCTCGCTGAGCTGCTGGTTGAGGCGCTGGCGGAGTTCGTCGGCCTCGCGCTCGGTGGTGATGTCGACGAGGGTGCCGACCCACTCGGCGGTCCGCGGGCCCTCCATGACCGGGTGCGCCCTGGCCCGGTAGTGGCCGTAGCCGCCCGAACGGGTGCGCACGCGGAACATGGCGTCGAAGGGGGTGACGTCGAGGACGGCGTCCTCCCAGGCGCGCTCGACGCGGGGACGGTCCTCGGGGTGGAGGGCGTCGAGCCAGCCCTGGCCCAGGTAGTGCTCCAGCTCCTGGCCGGTGATGGCCCGCCACTGGGGGCAGTCCTCCCGGACCTCGCCGCCGGGTCCGGCGGCCCAGACGATCTGGTTGCCCGCCTGGAGCAGGGCGCGCAGCCGCTGCTCGTCGCGGCGGACGGCGGCCCCGTCGTCGACGGCGGGTTCGGCGGCGTCACCGCCGGGGACGGCGATGAGGGCGACGTACTCCTCGTCCGTGCCCGGTTCGGTGACGGGGAACCAGGTCAGGTCCCACGGCTCTCCGGCGGGGGTGCGGTGGCGCCCGCGGACGGCCTGCCCCCTCTCGCGCGCCTCGGCCAGGCTGGCCCGGTGGTCGGCGGCGGTGTCGCGGTCACCGCTCTCCTCCAGCAGGTCGCCGGGGGCGCGGCCCAGGCACTCGGCGGGGGTGCGCCCCAGGACGGCGGCGGCCAGGCGCTGGTTGATCGTGCCGAAGACGTCGTCGGGGTCGAGCAGCGCGAATCCGATGGGGGAGTCGGTGAGGAGGGATCTGACCGCTTCGGGGAGTTCCGCCCTGCTGACCCGGGGCGGCGGAATGGACGTCTCGGCGCTCAACTGCTCGACACCTCCGGAACCGTCGATTATCCCCATCCGTGTTTCGTTGGGGGTGTTGCCTGGGCCGCGTGGCCCCTGTCGACCGCCCGCCCGTGGCGTGAAAGCCGTGAGTCGCGCGGTGCCGAAGGTGATCGGGGGGCTCCGCGGCTCTCGGGAGTCACGCTCGATGACTCCTCTCGGCCGCTGTCACGGCTCAAGCATAAGACACAGCCGTCCACCCGCAACGGCCGTCGCGGAGGGGCTCCGTCCGCGGACGTGGAAGGTAAATAATAGGCCACCCGCAGGTCGCGTCACAGCGGACGAGGGGTTTCGGCGGCGTGTTTTCCGCCAATTCCGGGCGATGGGCGTTCACGGGAGGTTTGCGTTCCCCACTCGGGAACAGGAACGTTATGTGCCCGAAACACCCTTTTCGCCTTGTTGACCTGCGGTGATGGTGGTGTTCGAGTAAACGATGCTTCCCGGAGGTTTTATCAACAGCGTGCCGGGAGAGGGGTTGACACTCCGTCCAGAACAAGTGAAATGGGTGAAGGTCACCGTCCAGGCCATCTTCAGCTAGGGGTGTGAGCGAGAATGCTCCAGACCTTCCCGGTCCAGGATCTCAGTCGGATCTCGGCACGGCTCCACGACGAGTTCAGTGCCCTGTCCCACCGATGTGTCGAACGCTGCGTCAGCGACACCTGGAACTGCGTCGAACACCTGGGCATCACGGTCACGCCGCACCTGGTCGAGCGGGTCGCCCGCGAGCACCTGGAGGCGATGGTGAACTCCGTGCCGCCCTCCCAACCGGTCAGGAAGTCGGCGCGCAGATCGGCCGCGGGCCTGTTCGGAGGCCACCGGGCCCTGCCGAAACCGCGCTGAGCCGACCGTCACCGCGAAGGACACGGTCCCCCCGGCGGGGACCGGGCCCCGGTCGCACCCGACACCACCGGGGCGCCGCCGCGAACCGCCGCGACGGAAGAGCGCACACCCGGGGCTGGCATACGCTCGGGTGGTGCCCTCCCCGATGCCTCCGTCCCCAGGTTCCGAACCGGTTCCCCGCGCCGTCTTCGACGAGATGCTGCGCGCCGCCAGAGCCCTGCTGGCCATGCGCCACCCCCTCGACGCCGAACTGGCCTTCAGCGAGATGCTCGGCACCTGGTGGGGGGAGCGGGTCCCCGGCGTGGACGTGGAGAGGCTGCTCGGCGAGGGCCTGGTCGCGCACGCCACCGCATCGGGCAAGCCCGCGGGGCTGGGCGTGCTCGCGGCGGTCACCGCCCTGGGCACCTCGTCCACCCAGCGGCGCCTGGCCGAGCAGGGGATGATCGCGCTCCGGGAGCGCGGCCTCCAGGTGCCCGCGTGGGCCTCCCAGCTCGGCGTGGTCACCCCGGTGGCCGCCTACGTCAGCACCGACCAGTTCGGTGACACCGAGGACTTCGTGTGCGTGTTCAGCCGCGACAGCGCCCGCCCCGGCGACCCGGGGTCGCTGCCGCCCGAGCACGCGCTGATCCTGGTCCTGGACCACAACGGCGGCGGCGTGCTGCGCGACGCCTGGGTGACCACCAAGGTCGAACAGCTGCTGGAGGGCTGCCGGGCCCGGGCCGAGGCGGACGAGTTCGCCCGGTTCGGGCAGGTGGAGCTGACCGAGGCGCGCGTGCTGCTGTCGCGGGCGCTGGAGCGCACGGAGCAGGTGGTGGCGGGCGCCTCGGCCGACCGGGCCTCGGGATCGCTCGTGGAGCCGGTGGGGCTGAAGGTCTCCGACCTGACCGGGGGTTCGCTGGCCGCGCACTTCGCGCTGGCCAACGCGCGGGTGCGGTCCCTGCCCTCGCCCCCCGACGGGGTGGACCCCTCCCCCGTCCCGGTGTGGCGGCGCGACCGGCGCGCGGTGCTGGCCGCGCGCTTCCTGGCCTCGGACGAGGCGGCCGAGCTCTCCGACTCCTACGCGGCGAGCCGCTGCGCCGACCACATCATCGCGCACGGCTGCGACGTGGACCGCGGTCGGCCGATGCGCGTCAGCCCCCGCAAGGTGGAGTCCTTCCTGCTGCACTGGCTGCCCGGCCGGGTGGTGCTGCTGCCCGAGGAGCAGGAGGCCATGCCGCACGTGCTGGCGGCGTGGGTGCGCTGGGCGGGCGGGCGCAACGGGCTGCCGGAGGTGGCGGTGGGCGCGACGCTGGACGCGGTGTGGGAGTCCACCGCCGAGTTCACCCGCACCTACCGCGATCCGGCGCGCCCGCTGGGGCTGCGCCAGGAGGCGGTGCGGCGGCTGATGCCGGACGGCGACTTCGCGTCGCTGGCGCGGCGGATGTTCGCGTTCCCGCTGCTGGCGAGCGAGCTGGTGACGTGGGCGCCGGAGGAGTTCGACCCGGACACGGCCGAGGGCCGGCGGGCGCTGCTGCGGCTGGACCACTACGGCGAGTACGAGGCGGCCACGCCGCACAGCGGCCGCCACTCCAGCGGGCAGGACCGGTGGTACCGGCCCGTGACCGGCGACGACCCCGAACGCGAGCGGGCGCTGGACCGGCACGAACGCCTGGCCCGGCGGCTGTGGCACGGCAGGCCCGCGAACCTGTGGGCGGCGGCGCGCCGGATGCTGGACCGGGGCATGGACCGGCCCACCGTGCTGGCCGCGCTGGGCGAGGTGCTGGACTCCGCCTCGGATGAGGGCGACCTGCGCCGCCGCCTGGACGAGCTGTAGGCGGTGCCGCCCCGGGGCTCGCGCCGCGCCCTGGACTGGCAGCACAAGGTCACGCACGCCCTGGCCCGGGAGTTCGGCGTGGTGGGGGTCGAGGGCCTCCACATCACCCAGATGACCAGGTCGGCCCGGGTCACGGTGGACGCCCCGGGCGCCAACGCGGCGCAGAAGTCCGGGTCGAACCGCGCGATCGCCGCTCAGGCGTGGGGGAGCACGGTCACGTTGTTGGCGCACAAGCTCGCCGAGCGGGGCGGGCACCTGGTGCGGGTGCCCGCCCCCTGCACCTCGCGGCGCTGCTCGCGGTGCCGGGCCATCGCCGAGGGCGGCCGTGAGTCGCGCGACCGGTTCGTGTGCAAGGCGCCCGGGCGCGGGCACACCGCGCACGCCGACACCAACGCCGCGCGCAACGTCGAGCACGCGGTCAGGCGGCAAGCGGCCCCAGGACATGGTGGGTGCCAGGACGTGGAGCCCTCGCCCTCAGGCGGGCGTTGAAGCGTAGACCACCAGCGGCGGACGCGTGCTGTCACTGGATCCTCCCGTCTTCAGGCGGGAGGGGAGGTCAATCCAGCATGCGCTCGCGCAGCTGCTCGACGGTGGCCTCGGAGAGCTTGAGGCCCTCGGCGACGTAGGCGTCGAAGGAGCCGTGGACCTCGTCCACCCGGGCGAAGGCGGTCTCCAGGTACTCGGCGCGCACCCGCGTCATCGGCACGACGTCCTCCCAGTCCAGGGCACTGTGCCGGGCGAGCCTGCGCATCCACTCGTCGGTGTTGGCCTGGCGCTCGTTGCTGGCCAGGTAGTCGGCGACCACGGCCTCGCGGTCCACGCCCAGCAGTCCGAGCAGCAGGGCGGCGCCCCAGCCGGTGCGGTCCTTGCCCGCGCTGCAGTGGAAGACCAGAGAGGCCGGGCCCCCGGCCGCCCGCTCGACCAGCTCGCGGTAGCCGGTGAGCGCCTCGGCGTCGGTGACGAGTTCGCGGTAGACGCCGTGCATGAAGCGCTCGGCGGCGCCGTCGGCGAACATCAGGCGGGCCTTCTCGGGGTCGGCGAGGGCCAGGGAGAAGTTGGCTCCGGACGCCTCGGGGGCCTGCACGGCCACGGCCGCGTACTCGGCGCCCTCGGGGACGACGTCGGGGAGGGTCTCACGCTCGTGCGGGGTGCGCAGGTCGACGAGCTGGCGGATGCCCAGGCCGTTGTAGACCGGCAGTTCGTCCGCGGAGATCGCGTGCAGGGCGTCGGAGCGGTACACCAGCCCGCGGCGGACCGTGCGGCCAGAGGCCGTACGGTGGCCGCCGAGGTCGCGGAAGTTGGGGGCGCTGGAGAGGAGGAAACCGTCGTTCGTCACCTTGGCGACGATACCCACCCTCCCCGGCGCCCCGTCAGCCGACGTCCGCTCTCCCCCGGGCGGGGGCGGGGTCAGGCCCCCTCCCGCATGGCGGTGAGCTGCTCCCCCGCCTCCTTGACGTCCTTGGCGGTGTCCACGCCTCGCCAGAAGCCGTCGATGCGGTAGGCGGTCAGGCGCCCCTCCTCGGCCAGGTCGGGGAAGGTGGAGGACTCGTGGTCCCCCTTGGCCGGCAGCAGCGGGGTGATGCCCGGCTCGAACAGGTACACCCCGGCGTTGATCCACACGGGCAGCAGCGGGCTCTGGGTGAAGCCCTCGATCCGGTCCTGGTCGTCCACGTCCACGATGCCCCAGGTCGTGCGGAACCGGGCCAGGGCCAGGGTGGCCAGTCCGCCCCGGTCCCGGTGGTGGGCGGTCATCTCGTCCAGGGGGAACCAGGTGAGCACGTCGCCGTTGAGCGCGAAGTAGGGGGCGTCCTGGTCGCGCAGGCCGGTGGAGGCGAAGCGCAGGGCGCCGCCGCGGCCGAGCGGCTCGTCCTCGACCAGGAGCGTGACCCGCGGGCCGCCCTCGCGGGCCTCCAGGTGCTCGCGCAGGACCTCGGCCTTGTAGCCGCAGGAGACGACGACCTGTTCGACGCCGTGACTGGTGAGCCACTCCAGCTGGTAGTCGATGATGGGCCGTCCGGCCACCTCCACCATCGCCTTGGGGCGGGTGTCGGTGTAGGGCCGCAGCCGGGTGGCCTGGCCGCCGGCGAGGATGAGCGCCTGGGTGACGGGGGGCGCGGAGGATGAAGTGGGTGAAGCGGTCATGGCTCGGACACTAGCAGCACGCGTGTTCGCGGCCCCCGGGCCTACTGCGTCGCCTCGGCGTAGGCCTTGCGGACGTCGACGCTGGTCAGCACGGTGAGTTCGGCGGCGGTCGCGGTCTCCCCCAGCTCCTGGGACACCCGCAGGTCGCGGTGGGAGCACGCCTTCTCGAACAGGGATCGGGCGAAGCGGCCGTTGCCGAGCTCGTCGATCCACCCGGCCCCGCACACGTGCGCGAAGATGCTGCGCAGGTCCTCGCGGGCGGTGTCGTCGAAGGCGTCGCCGGTGCGGGCGGCCACGGCCTCGGCGATCTCGGTGAGCTCGTCGGCGGTGTAGGAGGGGAAGCGCACCCGCACGTTGAACCGCGAGGACAGCCCGGCGTTGGAGGCCAGGAAGCGCTCCATCTCCGCCGGGTACCCCGCGAGCACGACCACGAGCCGGGACCGGTCGTCCTCGGCCCGCTTGAGCAGGGTCTGGATGGCCTCGGCACCGAAGGCGTCGCCACCGCTGTAACCGGGGTTGACCAGGGAGTACGCCTCGTCGACGAACAGCACGCCGCCCAGCGCCCGGTCCACGAGCCGGTTGGTCTTGACCGCCGTGGCGCCCAGGTGCTCGCCGACCAGGTCGGCGCGCTGGGCCTCGACCACGTCGGCGCGGCCGAGCAGGCCCAGGGCCGCGAAGACCCGGCCGAGCACCCGGGCGACGGTGGTCTTGCCGGTGCCGGGCGGGCCGGAGAACACGAAGTGCCGCATGGGCGCCTGGTTGAGCAGCCCCTGCTCCTCGCGGAGCTTGGCCACCCGCAACTGGGCCACGATGGAGCGGACCTGGTCCTTGACCGGCTCCAGGCCGATCATGGCGTCCAGTTCGGCCAGCGCCTCCTCGATGCCGGGCGCCTCGCCGAAGCCGGGCAGGCGTGAGGTCAGCTCCCGGTGGGCGGCCTCCACGTCCGAGGCCCGGACGGTGATGAGGTCCTCGGCCTCGGGGCGGGGCGCGGGGTCGGCGCCGTCCACCCCGGCGGTGACCACGCGCACGTCGCGGGCCTGGGCGGCCTTCTCGACCACCGAGCGGGCGAAGCGGCCGTTGCCGAGCTCGTCGACCACTCCGCGCTGGACCACCTGGTCGAATCTTCTCCGGAGCGCCTGGGCGGCCCCTTCGTCGAGGGTGTCGCCGCGCTGGTGGACGAGGGACTCGGCGATGCGGAACAGCTCGTCGGCGGAGTAGCTGGGGAAGCTGATGCGGGTGGCGAAGCGCGAGGCCAGACCGGGGTTGGAGGCCAGGAAGGCGTCCATCTCCTTCTCGTACCCGGCCAGGACGACGACGAGCTGGTCGCGGTCGTCCTCGGCTCGCTTGAGCAGGGTCTGCACGGCCTCGTTGCCGAACCGGTCGGCCTGGCCGTCGCCCTCGTTGACCAGGGAGTAGGCCTCGTCCACGAACAGCACGCCGCCCAGCGCCCGGTCGATGAGCTCGTTGGTCCTGATGGCGGTCGCGCCCAGGTACTCCCCCACGAGGTCGGCGCGCTGGGCCTCGACCACGCGGGAGGTGGGCAGCAGCCCGAAGGAGTGGAAGATGGTGGCCAGGGTGCGGGCGACGCTGGTCTTGCCGGTGCCGGGGGGACCGGAGAAGACCAGGTGGCGCAGGGGACGCTCGACGGGGAAGCCCGCGTCGGCGCGCAGGCGGGCCGCCTCGATGGAGGCGGCGATCCCGCGCACCTGCTGCTTGACCGGGTCGAGGCCGATCATGTCCTCCAGTTCGGCCAGGGCCTGGTCGACGGGGACGGGCTCGTCGTCGGCGTCCGCGGCGGAGGCCCCGCGGGGGCCGGTGCCGGCGCGTCCGCGCAGCGGCCGGGTGCGGCCGTCGGCACCGTCCTGGCCCTTCGCGCCGCCCGGGAGGCCCGAGCCGCCGTTGCGGCGCGAGACGGGCATGGACTCGGCGGTCTCGCGCCGGTTGGCCTCGCTGTCCCGGTGGATCTGGCGGGAGGCCGACAGCCGCCACAGCAGGCAGGCGCCCGCCGCGGCGTAGAGCAGGGCGATCCCCCAGGAGGCGGGGAAGGCCTCGACCACCAGTCCGACCAGGGCCAGGGAGAAACCGGCGATGAGCCCGGCGGTCAGCGAGAGCACGGCGGTGTGCCAGACGGGGAACTCGCGCGCCCGTCCGGCGGCCAGGACCACGAGCAGGGGCAGGGGCAGGACCAGCAGCGTGACGGGTTCGCCGGTGAGGGGGATCTGGAAGAGGGGGACGGACACCGCGAGCCAGAGCACGCACACCATGACGGTGGCGAAGGCGTCGACCGAGCGCATGAGGGCGGCCAGGACCATCAGCAGGACCAGGGCCGCGGTGACCGCGCCGGGGACGGAGGTGCCCGCGACGAACGCGGCGACGGCGACCACGGTCAGCAGGACCAGGGCGGACACGAGCCGTCTGCCGAGGGGGATCCGGTGGTAGAGGGCGCGCAGGCGGTCGAGTCCCGAGGCGCGTCCCGGCTCCGCGGCGGCGGTGGAGCGCATCTCACGCGTCATCCATGCACCTTCCTGCGTGGGGGTCCGTGGCGGTCGGCTCTCCTGACCGGCGGGGGTCGGGCCGGAGGGCGTCGGGGGGCCGACGTCCACAGCCACAGCCTTGCCCCAAGTGGGGCGGATGTCCAGTACGGGACAGCGTGTCGTGCCCCCTGGTGGGCGGCCGCCCGGGGGCCGCCGGTCCGGCGCTCACAGCAGGGGGAGCTGCCCGCCGGGAGCCGGGCGGACCCTGCGCAGGTGCTTCCACCGGGGCAGGTCGTCGAGGTAGGCCCAGCTCATGCGGTGGTGCGGGGTGGGGCCGGACTCGGCCAGGGCGGCGCGGTGCGCGGGCGAGGGGTAGCCGGCGGCCCGTTCGAACCCGTAGCCGGGGTGGTCGGCGGCCAGCTCGGCCATGAGGGCGTCGCGGTGGACCTTGGCCAGGATCGCGGCCGCGGCGACGCTGACGCAGGCCAGGTCGCCCTTGACGCAGGTGCGCACCCGCCAGGGGCGGCCGATGAAGTCGTGCCTGCCGTCGAGGATGACGGCGTCGGGCCGCGGGGAGAGCGCGTCCAGTGCGCGGCGGGAGGCCCGGTGCAGGGCCTCGGTCATGCCGACCTCGTCGATCTCCTCCGGGGAGGACCACCCGAAGGCGTGGTCGGCGACCCAGGGGCGCAGCTGGTCGGCGATCTCCCGGCGGCGCTTGGGGGTCAGGCGCTTGGAGTCGGTCAGCCCGGAGGGCGGGGCGCCCTCGCCGGGGACGGCGGCGCAGACCAGGAGCGGTCCGGCCCAGGCGCCGCGGCCCACCTCGTCCACTCCGGCGACCACCCGCGCTCCGGAGGCCCGGAGTTCGTCCTCCAGCTCGTAGGTGGGCGCGGCGGGCGGCGGGGCGGGCGTGGATGTGGTCGGCACACCACCACCTTAGGGCGTGCCGCGCGGACGCCGCGCGGGGGAAGGCATCCGCGCGGAAGGCCCCGGGCGCCGGGGACCGGGAGGGGGGGAGGACTCCCGTACGGGGGCCTCCCCACGCCCTCACGCGCGACCCGCCGACCACCACACGAGGTTATCGGTCATGTCTTTGTGTAGTTTCCGCTTGTCAGAACCAGCGGCCGTCCAGGAGGAGCGGACATGCAGCGCGCCAGACCGTATCCGCGGCCACGGATCCGCCGGGGACTCCTCCACGACGCCGTCGCCGCCCTCGTCCGGGTGGGCGTCGGATGGACGTTCGCCGGGTACGGGCTCGCGCTGCGCGACCGGGGGGCCGCGGTGTCCGAGCACCTCGCCGCCGCCGGGCTGGGCGCGCTGTCCCCCGCCGCGGTGGCGCTGCCCGCCCTGCTCGTGTCGCTCGCGATCGCCTTCGCCGTGGGCCTGCTCACATGGCTGACCGGTCCCCTGCTCGCCGTCGCGGCCGTGCTCGGCACCCTCGCCGCGGACGCGCCCGACCTGGCGCCCTTCTCCTCGTGGGGTACGACGTCACTGGTCAGCGCGGTGTGCGTGCTGATGGCGGTGAGCGGCGGACGCTGGTCCTGGGACCACCTCGTCCTCTCCCGGCGAGCCGGCGTGCGACACCGGCAGCACCGGCGTCACCCTTCCGGGGCCCACGGAAAAGGCGGCGGCGTTTCTCCCCGTCTCCCCGAACACGCTCCGCCACTGCTCTATCCTGTGGACAGGCCGCGCTTCGACGGCCGTATCGACTGTGACGCGGCCCCTGTGCGGCCCCTCTTCCCGCTCGCTCCGGGTCCGCGTCCCCATGACACGGATTCGGTGGGGGGAACGCCATGTCCGCCGCAGCTTCCGGCCCGGCACCTGACAGGTCCCTGGCCAAGCTGATCGAGATCGCGGAGAAGCCGACGCTCGGCCAGCGCCTGATCAGCTGGGCCTCCCGACCGCCCGGTCGGCTCTACATCCCCGCGTGCGGCGTGGTCGGCCTGGTCCTGCTCTTCGAGGACAGCGTCCCCGCCGGGCACCTGCCCACGTTCCTCATCGGCATGGTGGGCGGCCTGCTGCTCGCCGGGATGGGCGCCCTGCGCCTGGGCATCGCCCTGGCGGTGGCCCGCCCGATGATCCGCCACTACTGGCTGCGCTGGGTGTCCGCACCGCTGATCGCCGCCGTCGCGCTCGGCCTGGCCGTGGCCGACGTCCCGCTCCAGGGCCGGGTCAGCGCCTCCGCCGAGGAGCTGCTCTCGCTGCGCGAGGGCACCGACGGCCGCACCTCCATCCCGCTCAACGGCGAACGGGTGGGGCTGTACTCGTTGCGCAGCGTCTCGGAGTACGAGGGCGTCACCCACTACGCGGTGGAGGGCTCGGGGCTGTTCAGCCCCTCCGGCCTGGCCCACAGCGCCGAGCGCATCCCCGAGGGCGTCTTCGTCCCGGGACAGGGCTCCAGGATCTACGAGCACGTGTCGGGCGAGTGGTACGTCTGGGTCGACCACTAGGGCGTGTGTGGCGGATACCCGCCCTGGCTCCCCCGCCCGCCGCGCCCGACGCGCGGCGGGCGGGCGCGTTCTCACCCTCCCCTTGCCGCGGCTTGTCCTCCTCCAACCCCGCTCTCACCCTCGACGGATACACAGGGACGCGACCCCCCGGGGGAGAGCCACCCGGCCCTCCCCGGCAGCGCCGCCCATCCTGAGGAGAGGCCCATGCGCGAGTTCGCGCTCACCCTTCACGTGCGCATCCACGACTCGATCACCGCGCTGCGCCGCGCCCACGCACTCGGCGACGACGACCTGGCCAGCACTCAGGCGGGCGAGGTCGAGGACCTGGTCGAGATCGCCGCACGCAACGGGATCGACATCGCCGAGGGCTACTCCTCCCTCTCCCCCGTCGCCTGAGAGCCCCCGACAGCGGGAGGGACCCGCGACCGGGAGCGGTCGCGGGTCCCTCCCCGTGCCCGACCCGCGCGGCCGGGCCGCGGGGCGGGGCGTCGGGCTACCGGCGGCGTCCCTGCCCGCCGTACCCCTCACCGCGCTCGAACTGCCCGCGCATCGCGGCCTCCTGCTGGCGCTGGTACTCGTCGGCCATCTGCTGCTGGCGCTCGGCGGCCGCGGAGATCGCGCCCTGCGCGGAGTCCAGGACGTCCCTGGCCCCGTCCGCGGTCCCCAGCGGTGCCCGCGGCCCCCGGTCGTTCATCACCTGGGGCAGCAGGTGCGCGGTCAGCAGCGTCGACAGCGCCGAACCGTCCCCCGCGCCGGCCTCGGTCTGCACCACCACCGGGCGCGGGGCGCGCTCGGCCAGGGTGGCGCCCACGTCCAGGCGGCGGCGGGCCAGCTCGTACTCCAGCACCGCCCGGTTGTCCCGGTAGGCCGTGGCCAGGCGCTCCTGCGCCTTCGCCTCGTTCTCGGCGGCCACCAGGTCGGCGCGTCCGCGCGTCTCGATCTCGTAGCGCACCCGCTGGGCCTCGGTCTCCTGCTCCTCCAGCATCTGCGCCACGTCCTTGCGCGCCTTGTTGAGGGAGGCGTTGACCTCGACGATCTTCGCGTCGCGGGTCTTCTTGGAGCGCTCGATGTCCATCAGCAGGGTGTCGATCCGGCGCTTGCGCGTCAGCTCCCACTCCTGCTCGTAGGCCACCAGCTCCTTGGCGACCCGCTCCCGGGTGGACAGGTGCTGCTGGTACTGGCTGGGCAGCTGCACGTCGGGGATGTTGCAGCCGGTGATCCGCACACCGTACTTCTCCAGCTGTCCGTTGAGCAGGCGGCGCATGTCCTCGACGTTGGAACCGCGCAGGTCGTAGGCGGACTCGGTGTTGACCTGGCGGCTGCGCTGGCGGATGGCGTCCTGCACCGCGCTGGAGATCACGAGGTCGAAGTTGCTGGCGCCGATGATCGTCACGAACCGGATCGGGTCGGTGATCTGGAACTTGAGGAAGAACTCGATCGACTTCAGAGGCACGTTCTCCCGCGTGGGGCAGGCCAGGACCGGAGCCGTGTAGGGGATCTCCGTGCGGGTGTCCACCACGAAGTCCACCCGCGACCACGGGTGCCACAGGTAGTGGCGGCCCGGGCCGATCGGCTTCACGATCGCGCCGTACTTGGTGAGGATGCCGTGCGTGCCCTCCTCGATCTCGATGATCGAGCTGCGCCACCACCACAGGCCCGCCGCGACGATGCTGAGGACGCCGACGATCAGGGTCGGGACGGCCAGGACCGGGTAGGCGATCCCGGCGACGGCCCCGCCCATCACGGCGTTGAGGGTCATCATCAGCGCCGAGCACAGGGCGAACAGTCCGAACCAGACCAGGACCATCCACCGCAGGCCGCGGTTGTCGCGCGGGATGACCACGGGGACGATCGCGCCCTGGTCGCCGCCGCGCAGCAGACCGGCCAGGTCGCCCCAGGAGGCGAGGGACTCCTTGATGCTGGAGCCGCCGCCGGCGTTCACGGGCTGACTCATCTACTGACCTCCCTGGTTCGGTCCCGGACCCTGGGCACCCCACGGCGGCGGGGGCGGGCCCTCGGGAGACTGGTGGGGCGCGCCGGTGGGCGGCGGTGCGTCGACCGGGGTCTGTCCGTGGGGCGGGCCGCTCCCCTGCCCCCTGTGGGGCTCCTGCGGGGGATCCGTGAGGCGCTCGTCCATGACCTCGTCCGAGACGGACTGGCGGATCTCCTCCACCCGGTCCTCGCCCGGGTCCTCACCTCCGCCCGGCCGGACCTTGGCGGTGTCGGCGTCCTCCACGAGCGCGCTGATCTCCTGCTCGCGCTCGGAGATACGGCCCCGGATGTCACCGAGGCGGGAGCGGAGTGCCTCCATGTCCTCCTGGGAGAACAGGGCGGTGTCGGCCTGGCCGATGATCTCCTGGGCGATACGCAGGTAGTCGACGCTGGCGGAGTCGCCCGACCCGATCCGCAGGACCTGCGGCAGGCTGTCGGCGACCGCCTCCAGCTTGTCCATGAGGTTCTCACGGAAGCGGTAGTTGAGGATCTCGGGCGCCTCGGCGGCGCTGACCGCGCGGATGTCCAGGGCCTGTGCCTGGAGCAGGGCCGCGTTGGCGTTGGCCTCGGACTCGGCCTCCACGAAGCGCTGGTGGGCCAGGGAGCGGGCCCGGTTGGTCTCGCGCTCCAGGGCGGTGTCCATCTGCGCCTGGTACTGGGCGATGTCGGCCTGGATCGCGGACAGGGTCTCGTTGAGGGTCGCCAGCTCCTTGTTCAGGTCGCCCTCGTTCTGCTCCTTGCGCAGTTGGAGCTCGTACTCGAAGGTGTAGGCGTCCTTGGCGACGCGGACCATCTCCGGCGCCGCCAGGTCCATCCGGTACTCCTGGTTGGAGGGCTCGGCGTGGGTGATGTTGGCGCTGGTCAGCTCGACGATCCCGCTGAACTGGCGGTTGAGCTGCTCCACCAGGCTCTGGGTGTTGTCGCCGACCATGTCGTAGATGGCCGAGGCCTGCTGCTCGTAGATGAGGCTGCGGGTGGTCTCGCTGATCGCGTTGTTGAGCTTCTCCTGGAAGCCGTTCACGCCGCCCAGCGTGTAGACGAAGTCGGTGGCGTTGATGATCCTGAACTGCACGAACAGGTCGATGGAGGCCTGCACGCCGCTCTTGGTGGGCGCCGAGCGGATCGGCGCGTTGAAGGGGTACTCGCGGGTGGTGTTGACGATGTAGGAGACGCGCTTCCAGGGGTTGAAGAGCGTGACCCGCCCGGCCTGGAAGACGTTCTCCATCTTGCCGAAGCGGGTGACGATGGCCTCGCAGCCCTCCGGCACCATCACCATGCCCTGGCGCCACCACATGAACACGGCCACGGCGATGGTGATCAGCCAGTAGTGGATGCCGAAGAACGGGTTGAGCAGGGCGCTTCCGCCGGTCAGGGTCTGCGTGGCCAGGACCGCGGAGGTGCCGAGGACGCCGACGACGACCAGCGCGATGGCCGGGAGCATCGTCACCAGGGTGCGTCCGCGGGGGATGACCATGGGGCAGATGACGTGGACCGGCCCGCTGGCGCCGCGCTCGTAGTAGCTGCGGTTGATCGCCTCGCCCGCGTTGTTGAGGGAGGTGCTCTTCTGCTCGATGCGGGTGCCGACGGAGTCACCCTGTTCGCGGGCGGCGACGAAGTCCCGGGGGTCGAGGCCACCGTCCTCGGTGGCCTGTTGCAACGCGTCGGACACCGCCTGGCGCGGATCGCCCCCCTGGGCGACGGCACCGGCCGCGCCGCGCACGGTCTGCGCGAACGACATAGGCATGGGCTCCTTGGTCGGAGGTCGGGAACTATCGGCTACGACGTCGCGTATCGCGGTCCGGTTCCAGGTGGAGCCCTGTTGCGCGACCGGAGGGGCCGTAGTGGACAGCACCAACCTTGGCACGGGACGTGTCCGGAACCCAGGGCTGTGTCCAGAGCGTGACGAGGACGTTCCCCCCGGGGCCGGGCAGGGGGTACCGGCCGTGCGCGGGCCCGTGGGCCCCCGGACGGGCGCGGGGCCACGCGGTCGCGTCCCGGCGGTGCGCGGGCCGGATGGCACCGGCGCCGGGAGGGGGATAACGTCGTTGGCGCACGTGACCACCGGCTCCGGCCGGAACGAGAGGGGGATCCACCGATGCCCGCAGTACCCGGTTCCGTCCTCACCACCGCGGGCCTGATCGGCGGCTACACGGTGGCCCGCGCGACGGGCAACCGCCCGCTGGGCGGAGCCGTGCTGGCCGCGTTCGGCGCCGCGGCCTTCGAGACCTGGCGGCGCCGCTCGGGCGTGGGCACGGCGGTCGCGCTCACCGCCGTGTACGTGGGCGCGTTCGGACTGTCCCACCCGCTGGCGAGGAGGGTCGGCGCCTGGCCCGCCGTGCTGGGGGCGACCGCCGTGACCGCGGCGGTCACGGCCGCGTCGGGGGACCGCGACCGGGGCTGACCCGGGCCCGGGACGGGGGCTCGGGCACCGGGGAGGGCCCCGTCCCCGTCCGCCGCGCCCGCGGGGCGGGGAGCCGTGCCGCTCCCCGCCCCGGGCCGTCCGCTCCCGGTCAGCTGCACCCGCTGGTGGCGCCGCAGCCCTCACAGGCGTAGCAGCTGCCCGACGGGCGCATCTTGGTGCCGCAGGTGACGCACAGCGGCGCGTCCGCCACGAAGCCCTTGCCCTCCATCAGCTCCGCGGTGGAGTGCGCCCGGGTCGGCCGCTCCGCCGCCGCGTGCGGCTCCTGCGCGCGAGCCGCCGGGGCCTCCTCGGCAGCGTCCGCCCCGCGGGTGGCGGCGGACTGGGCGTAGGACTCCACCTGCGCGGCGACCTGGGCCGGGTCCTCGCCCGCCACCTGCGCCTGGCGCTCGGCGGCCGAGAGCACCCCCAGCGCGGCGCGCTCCTCGTAGGGCAGGTGGTCCAGTGCCAGGCGGCGGAAGATGTAGTCCACCACCGACTGGGCCATGCGGATGTCGGGGTCGTCGGTCATGCCCGCCGGGTCGAACCGCATGTTCGTGAACTTGTCCACGTAGGTCTCCAGCGGGACCCCGTACTGCAGGGCGATGGAGATCGCGATGGAGAAGGCGTCCATCACCCCGGCCAGGGTGGACCCCTGCTTGCCGAGCTTCATGAACACCTCGCCCAGGCCGTCGTCGGGGTAGGAGCCCGCGGTGATGTAGCCCTCGGCCCCGCCCACGGAGAACGACGTGGTCTCGCTCGGCCGCTTCTTGGGCAGGCGGCGCCGTACCGGCCGGTGCACCTCGACGGTCCGCACCTCGGGCTCGGCCTCCTTCTCCCGCGTCCCGCCGGTGGACAGCGGCTGGCCCACCTTGCAGTTGTCGCGGTAGACGGCGAGCGCCTTCAGGCCCATCCGCCAGCCCTCGAAGTAGATGTGCTCGAAGTCCTCGACCGAGGCCTCCTCCGGCACGTTCACCGTCTTGGAGATCGCGCCGGACAGGAACGGCTGCACCGCCGCCATCATCCGCACGTGGCCCATGGGCCGGATGTAGCGGCGCCCCATCGCGCAGTCGAACACCTCGTAGTGCTCGGTGCGCAGGCCGGGCGCGTCCACGACGTGGCCGTTCTCGGACACGTACTCGACGACGGCCTCGACCTGCTCGTCCTGGTAGCCGAGGTTGCCCAGCGCGCGCGGGATGGCCTGGTTGACGATCTGCATGGAGCCGCCGCCGACCAGCTTCTTGAACTTGACCAGCGAGAAGTCCGGCTCGATGCCGGTGGTGTCGCAGTCCATCATGAAGCCGATGGTGTTGTGGCTGACCAGGCCGTTGGCGACATAGGTGACGTTGTCGGGCACCGAGATGTCGTAGGTCGGCTGCACGCCGCCGTCCTCGTTGGCGCCGACCTCCTCGAAGAGGTAGCCGAGCACGTGGCCCAGCCTGGCGTCGAGCGTCTCGGAGTGAATGGCCGAGGCCAGCTGCCGGGCCACGCCACCGTACTTCCTCAGCGACTGCACGACCGTCCCCCGCGCGGCGTGCCCGACCGGTACCAGCTCGTCCCACACCTGGCGGGGCAGAACGATCCGGTCGCCCTTGGCCGAGCGGTCCGGCTCCAGTTGGACGACGAGCTTGTTCTTGCGGTCGCCCAGGAATCCGACGGTCTCGCCGAAGCGCAGGGCGTGGTCGACGTTGCGCAGGCGGACCACGTGGCATTCCCCGCCGTATCCGCTCTGAGTCGTGCGCGTGGTGGAGGCCATGCCCAGGGTCAGCAGCAGCGTGCGGATCTCTCCGGCGAAGGAGGCGTGCGCGGTGGACATGCTCGGCACACCCTCCAGGACGGTGCCGTCCGCCTCGAAGAGGCCGCGCAGGAAGGCCGCGTACACCGCCGGGTCGTTGGCCTCCAGGATCGAGGAGGGCACCCGGGGGGTCCAGCCCTTGCCGGAGTGGTCCTGACCGGGCAGGTCCTTGGCGAACCCCGCCGCCTTCCACCACCGGGCCAGGCGGACCGACGACAGGGTGACCTCCTGGCAGCCCTGTCCGGCGGTCACCGTGGGCGCGAGGCCGAACAGCCCCTTGGCCAGGATGCGCAGCCGCTCGACGACGTCCTCGTCGGTGTCGGCGACGCACATGCGGATGCCCTTGGCGTGCAGGCTGCCGTCGCCCATGAAGTAACCGACGAGCTCCGCGAGTTCCTCGTCCACCGCCTCGGGCACGAACAGGTCGTGCTCTCCCGTGTAGTAGGCCTGGTCCAGGACCGGCAGCACCACACGGCGGGGCTGCCCGACCAGGGTGCCCAGCTGGACCGGAACGACGTCGCCCTCGGCGATGTCGGCGAAGCGCTTCCACTCCCAGTCACCGGTACGGGGGGAGACCACCTTGATCCGGTGGGTGTGCGTGCCCTGGAGCCGGTACCCGCCCTTGGTCACGATACGCCGGGTCGGCTCCTCCCCGTTGACGAAGAACCTCGTCGCCTCACGGGTCCCCTCGTCCGTGGAGACCCGGGCGGAGAGGTCCTGCCACCTGGATCCGTAGACGTCGCCCAGTTCGGTGAGCCGGACGAGCCCCCGGTCGGTGGTGACCATGGAGTCGCCGGTGAGGCAGCCGGTGGGCGCGAGAAGGCTCGCCTGGGCGTTGCGCCAGCCGTTGCGCTCGCCGATCCTGAGGCACTCGGCCCACTCGCGGGTGGCCGCGGCGTGGACCGGCTCCTCCAGGGTCCCGACGGTGCGCAGGTCGTCGTTGGCGGCGGCGTGCTTGCGCATGACCCGCTTGTGGGCCTGCTCGTTGCGCCGGTAGCCGTCGTAGGGGCCGACCACCCCGGCCAGCTCGGCGCTGCGCCGGTAGGCGGTGCCGGTCATCAGCGAGGTCACGGCGGCGGCGACGGCGCGCCCGCCGTCGGAGTCGTAGGCGTGGCCGGTCGCCATCAGCAGGGCGCCCAGGTTGGCGTAGCCGATGCCGAGCTGCCGGTAGGCGCGGGTGGTCTCGCCGATCTTCTCCGTGGGGAAGTCGGCGAAGGTGATGGAGACGTCCATCGCCGTGATGACCAGTTCGGTGAGCGCGGTGAAGCGCTCCACGTCGAAGGTGTCGTCCTCGCGCAGGAACTTCAACAGGTTGATCGAGGCCAGGTTGCAGGACGAATCGTCCAGGTGGAGGTATTCCGAGCACGGATTACTTGCACTGATACGTCCGCTTTCGGGCGTGGTGTGCCAGTCCTGGATCGTGCCGTCGTACTGGATACCGGGGTCCGCGCACTCCCAGGCGGCCCTGGCCATGCGCTGGAACAGCTCCCTGGCGTCCACCGTGGCGACGACCTCGCCGGTGGTGCGCGAGGTCAGCCCGAAGTCCGAGCCGCTCTCCACGGCGCGCATGAAGGCGTCGGAGACCCGCACGGAGTTGTTGGCGTTCTGGTACTGCACGCTGAACATGTCGTCGCCGCCGAGGTCGACGTCGAACCCGGCGTCGCGCAGGGCACGGATCTTGTGCTCCTCGCGGGCCTTGGTCTCGACGAAGTCCTCGATGTCGGGGTGGTCGACGTCCAGTACGACCATCTTGGCGGCCCGGCGGGTGGCTCCGCCGGACTTGATGGTCCCGGCCGAGGCGTCGGCGCCGCGCATGAAGGAGACGGGCCCGGAGGCGGTCCCGCCGGAGGAGAGCAGCTCCTTGCTGGAGCGGATGCGCGACAGGTTCACACCCGCGCCGGACCCGCCCTTGAAGATGATCCCCTCCTCCTTGTACCAGTCCAGGATCGACTCCATGGTGTCGTCCACGGACAGGATGAAACAGGCGCTCACCTGCGCTTTCGCGCTCGTGCCGACGTTGAACCACACCGGGGAGTTGAAGCTGAACAGCTGGTGGGCGAGGGCGTACTTGAGCTCGTGGTCGAAGACCTCGGCGTCCTCGGCGGAGGCGAAGTAGCCGTGCTCGCGGCCGGTCTCGGTGTAGACGCCGACGACGCGGTCGATGAGCTGTTTGAGGCTCCACTCGCGTTCGGGGGTGCCGACCGCGCCGCGGAAGTACTTGCTGGCCACGATCTGGGTGGCGTTCATCGACCAGGAGGAGGGGAACTCCACTCCGCGCTGCTCGAAGTTGACCGTGCCGTCGCGCCAGTTGGTCATGACGACGTCGCGGCGCTCCCATTCCAGGGAGTCGTAGGGGTGCGTGCCCGGGGAGGTGAAGACGCGCCTCACCCTGATCCCCTTGCGGTTCCCCCTGCCCTTGCGTCCGGTCGGGCCGTTGGCGGTCTCCGTCATCGCCGGGTCTCCCCTCGCTCGTGGGCACGGTCACCGACCGTGCGCGGTGTCCCTGCCCTGTCCCGGGGTCGGCGCCCGCCCGGACCGCGGTCCGCGTGACGGCCGCGGGGGCGCTATCCGGCGGTGGCGCCGCTCCGGGGGTCGGTTCCTGTGCCCCTGCCGGCCTCGGCCTCGCGGTCCTGGCGCAGGCTGGCGATCTCGGCCTCGAAGTCGGAGAGGCTCTCGAATCCGCGGTAGACGCTGGCGAAGTGCAGGTAGGCGACCTCGTCCAGGTCGCGCATCGGGCCCAGGATGGCCAGGCCGATCTCGTGGGCCGGGACCTCGGCCACCCCGCGGCCGCGGATCTCCTCCTCGACCTGCTGACCGAGCTTGGCCAGGGCGTCCTCGGAGACGGGGCGGCCCTGGCAGGCCCGGCGCACCCCGGCGATGATCTTGGTCCGGCTGAAGGGCTCGGTGACCCCGGAGCGCTTGGCGACCATCAGCAGGACGGTCTCCTGGGTGGTGAACCTGCGCTCGCAGACGGGGCAGGACCGGCGGCGCCGGATGGCCGCGCCGTCGTCGGTGGACCTGCTGTCGATCACCCTGGTGTCCGGATGGCGGCAGAACGGACAGTGCACCCTGGTTCACCTGCTTCTCTCACCGAACAACAACGCTTAGGTACCACTAAACCACAATTTCTGGGCAACTACCCCCACCGCGACACCAGATGTTGTGGTCGAACCTAGACTTCTTCCCGGCCCGCCGCAACCTTGGCGCGGGCGTGTTCCGGCACGGTCGAGCGGCCGCGCGATCCCGCGGCCGAGGACGACGGGGTGGGGGTGGGGGTTCGGCGCGGGCGCATCGCTCCGGGGTCGGCCCGGCACCGCGGTCAAGGATAGCGCCGTCGGCCGGGGGCGCCGCGAATCCCGGCGGCGGGCCCCGGGATCCCGACGGCGCCGGGTTTTCGGTCGGGGCGGCGCCCCAGGACAAGGCCCCCGCGCCCCACCGGAACCGGTGGCGCGGACACGCGTTCGCGCATTCCGGGGACAACAGCGCGTGAACGCGTGTACACACGTAAGTGCAGGCCGGAAATTGACCGCGAATACACGCGACGGCAATTGTCCCCAGCCTCGAACGCTTGTTTGATATCACCGTGTGCAACGACTAAAGTTGACCTTGATTTCACACCGGTTTCGCCATCACGTGGACCCCCAGGTCGGCACGGTCGCGGGCCGGGGGTGGCCAGTCACACAAGCAGGCCCTGACCGAACCGAATGCCGAGGAGGCCCGGCCGTGCCGGAGGAGAATCCCGGAACCGCAGACACCGCCACCGTTCTCGCACCAGCGGAGAACGCGGGCGGGTCCACGCCCGAAGCCCCCAAACTCACCGCACGCCAGCAGAGCGTGCTGAACTGCATCCAGCGCTATGTACGCGAGCGGGGTTTCCCCCCGTCGATAAGGGAAATCGGCGAAGCGGTCGGCCTGTCCAGCCCGTCCAGCGTGGCGCACCAGCTCAAGGTCCTCCAGCGCAAGGGCTACCTGCACCGCGACCAGAACCGGCCGCGCGCGGTGGAGCTGCGCACGCCCGGGCGCGCCTCGGGCCAGACCCTGGTGCCCGAGGACATCGACCTCTCGCGCGCCGCCGCCGTGCCGCTGGTCGGCCGGATCGCCGCCGGCGGTCCGATCCTGGCCGAGGAGTCGGTGGAGGACGTGCTCGCGCTGCCGCGTCAGCTGGTGGGTGAGGGACGCCTGTTCATGCTCACCGTGGTCGGTGACTCGATGACCGACGCCGCCATCACCGACGGCGACATGGTGGTGGTGCGCCAGCAGCAGGACGCCAACAACGGCGACATCGTGGCGGCGCTGCTCGACGACGAGGCGACCGTCAAGGTGCTGCGCCGCGAGGAGGGCGGCCACGTGTGGCTGATGCCGCGCAACGAGGCCTACGAGCCGATCAACGGCGACGACGCCACCATTCTCGGCAAGGTGGTCGCGGTCATGCGCCGCGTCTGAGCCCGCGCCCGCGTCCCCGGTCCCTCTCCCCTCGGACGGATCGGGGGCGCTTCCCCCGTGGAGGGCGGAGGGCCGACGGAGACGGGCCGCTAGGCTGAGAACGTGTTCACACGTACCTCCTCCCCCGCCGTCCGTCGGCGCACCGCGCTGGTCGGCGCGGTCGGCGCCGCCCTGTTGTCCACCGCCGCCTGCGCCCCCGCGGACGACGCGGCCGTCGAGGCGCCGGGGGTCGGCGGCGTCGAGCGCAAGGTGGTCTTCGAGGGCGGCGGGTACGAGGTGTCCGGCGCCTTCCGGATGCCCGAGGGCGTCTCCGGAACCGTTCCGGGCGCGCTCATCATCTCCGGCAGCGGCCCCACCGACCACGACGGCAACAGCACCGTGCGGCCCAACGCCAACACCAACCAGAACCTGTCCCGGGTGCTCGCCGACGTCGGGGTCGCCTCGCTGCGCTACGACAAGTACGGCAGCGCTCCGGACTTCGACGCGCGGGGCCCCGACGGCGGGGTCGAACCGGTGGACCCCCTGGTCTTCGACGAGCAGGTCGCGGCCGCCTACGAGGAACTCGTCTCCCAGCCCGAGGTGGACCCCGAGCGGGTGGTCGTCGTCGGGCACAGCGAGGGCGCCCTGTACGCGCTGCGCGCCCACGAGCTCATCGGCGGGGAGCATCCCTCCCCCGCGCTCGTGCTGGCCGCGCCTCCCGGTACGCGCTACCTCGACCTGATCGACCGCCAGCTCACCGAGCAGACGCGTACCGCAGAGGCCACGGGCCAGATGGGGGAGAGCCAGGCGGTCCAGCTGCTCTCCGACGCCCGCGCCGGACGGGCCGCGATCAGATCCGGGCGCTCGCTCGCCGACGTGGAGGTCGGCGGGGGCGTCTTCGGCGTCTACACCCGCCCGAACGAGGACTTCCTGGCCTACATGGACGCCTTCGACCCCGTGGAGCTGGCGGAGGACCTCCCCGGGGGCACCCCGGTACTGGTGCTGTGGGGCGAGGAGGACGCCCAGGTCTCCCGGGAGGACGTGGACCGGCTGATGACCGGCCTGGACGGCGCCCGGCGGGTGGACGTCCCCGACACCGACCACATCCTCCGCCGCTACCGGGACGAGCCCGGAGCCGCCGTCCTGGACGAGCAGCGCCCCTTCGCCGAGGAGGTCGCCCCCGCGCTGGAGGAGTTCCTGGGCACGGCCTGGTAGCCCCGCCGGGGCCTCACTCGGGAATGGAGTCCGGCAGCGCCTCCGTCACGGACAGCGCGAACTCCTCGGCGCCCGCGACCATGCGCTCCTCGTCCCCCGGGTCCTGCGCGTCGTAGCTGGCCGACACGCTGTAACAGGTCTCCAGGTACAGGTTGGACACCCGGGTGCCGACGCAGGCGACGGTGTACGGGTCCTCGTCGACCCAGGCCACCGCCTCCTCGCCGACACCCTCCAGCTCCCGCGTCTCGTACTGGGAGGTGGTGGTGCGCAGGTTGTCGACGGCCGTCGTGACACCGCCCGGGTCGGGGGCGGCCACGGCCACCAGCGTCGCGGTGGCCGGAACCTCCTCGCCCGGACCGCCGGGGGTCGCCCACCGGCACTGCCACCCCGAGCCGAACGCCTCCTGCGGACCGCCGATCGGTTCCTCGACCTCCAGCTCGTGGTCGGGCACCAGTTCGTCCAGCACCCCGGTCTCGGCGACGGAACACTCGGGCGCCGCCTCGAAGGCACCCGTCTCCGGGTTGTCGCGCGCCACCACGTACCAGATCGCCCCGGCGGCGAGCAGGACCAGCACCAGCGCGGCGGCGACCACGGCGGCGGTGGCGCAGCCCCGGCTCTGCGGCTGGACGGAGGACACCACCTCGGGCGCGGGTTGCTGGAAGTGGGGCTGCTGCCACGGGGGGTGCTGGGGCGGCGGGTACTGCCCCTGCGGCGGCTGTCGGGGGTGGTGGGCCCGCTGCTGGCCGTGGGGCTGCGGTGCCTGAGGCGGCTGCGGTGGCTGCTGCCCGTACGGCTGCGGGGGCCCTTGGCTCCCATGTACCTGCGGTGACTGGTGCTCCCCGTGCGGCCCAGGCGGCTGCTGAGGCTGGGACTGCCCGTGCGCCTGCGGAGGCTGTTCCGCATGCGTCTGTGGTGCCTGAGAAGGCTCCTGCCGCCCGTACGGCTGCGGTGACCGCGGCGCCTCGTGCTGCTGCTGGGACCGATCCTCGGATGCCCGCGGAGGCTGGTGGCTCTCCTGGGGCCGCTCCGGGTCGTTCTGCCCCTCTCCCGGCCGGGGGTCCCGCGGATCGGGGTGCTGGTCGCTCACAGGACCTCTCCGAGCTGTACGGCGAACTCCACTGCCAGGTCACGGGCCTCGTCGAAGCCGACCGGCTCGGTGCCGGAGGTTCCGGCGTAGGACACCCGCACCAGCAGGTTGTCGGTGGGAAAGGCCAGTTCCGCGGTGCCCGGCACCTGGCCGCGCCACACCCGGCCCTCCCCCGCGGGCAGTTCCACGGCTTCGCCGCGCGCCGGCGCCAGGGCGGTGTAGGCCTCCCGCGCCCGCTGGGCGCCGGTGACCGGCTCCTCCCCCGTGGTGCCGGTGAAACGGGCGGACAGGTGCAGCCGGAGCACCCCCTGCGGTCCCTCGGCCGCACCGGCGGAGGACCACGAGCACATGGTGCTGACACCGTCCGCCAGGGGACCCTGCTCGGAGGACTCCAGGACGGCGCCGGGCACCAGCCCCGTGACGAGGGCGTCCGAGGCCACCGCGCACCCGGGCGCGGCGGTGTGGACGTCGCCGCTCTCGGGCACGCCCGGGTCGTCCCCGGACAGCCACAGCCCGCCGCCGATCGCGACCGCGGACAGCACCACCGTGCCCGCGCCGATCACGGCCACCCGCACGAGGGGACCCACCCGGCCACCGCCTCCCTGTCGGTCACCGCGCCAACCGCACACGGGCGGCGGCCGCGTCCTGCGGCCGCCGCGTCCTCGTGTGCCTGGTCAGCCGACGACGATGTTCACCAGCTTGGGCGCGCGCACGACCACCTTGCGGATCTGCTTGTCGCCGATGAAGCCCTGTGCCTTCTCCGAGGCCAGGGCCAGCCGCTCCAGCTCCGCCGGGTCGATGTCGGGCGCCACGGACAGCTTGTCACGGACCTTGCTCTGCACCTGCACCACGCAGGTCACGGACTCCTGCACCAGCAGGGCCGGGTCGACCTCGGGCCAGTTGCCGACGGCGACGCTCCCGGTGTGGCCCAGCTTCTCCCAGCCCTCCTCGGCCACGTAGGGCGCGAACAGGGACAGGGCGACGGCCACGGACTCGGCGGCCTCGCGGACGGCCGGGTCGGCGGCGCCGGGGCCGGAGTCGATGGCCTTGCGGGCGGCCGAGACCAGCTCCATGGTGCGGGCGATGGCCACGTTGAACCGCCGGGACTCGACCAGGGAGGTGATCTGGTCGACGGTGCGGTGAGTGGTCCGGCGCAGGTCGGTGTCGCCCTTGGCGGGGTCGGTGCCCGGCTCACTGGCCGCGCCCGCCTCGCTCATCACCCGGTAGGCGCGGTTGAGGAACTTCTGCGCGGCGACGACGGAGACGTCGGCCCAGTCCACGTCCTCCTCGGGCGGGGAGGCGAACAGCATGGTCAGCCGGACCGCGTCCACGCCGTAGGCGTCGATCTCCTTGCCCAGGTCCACGCCGTTGCCCAGGGACTTGGACATCGCCCGGCCCTCGTTGATGACCTGGCCCTGGTTGGTCAGGCGCCGGAAGGGCTCGGTGAAGGACACCATGCCCATGTCGTGCAGGACCTTGGTGAAGAACCGCGCGTACATCAGGTGGAGCGTGGCGTGCTCCTTGCCGCCGATGTAGTGGTCCACCGGCCCCCACTTCTCCACCGCCTCGGTGTCGAAGGGGGCGGTGTCCAGGTGCGGCGAGCAGTAGCGCAGGAAGTACCAGGACGAGTCCACGAAGGTGTCCATGGTGTCGGTGTCGCGCTCGGCGGGGCCGCCGCAGGAGGGGCAGTCGACGTTGACCCACTCGGTGGCCGCGGCCAGGGGCGAGACGCCCTTGGGGGCCAGCTCGGCGCCCTTGAGCTCGGGCAGGGTGACGGGCAGCTGCTCGTCGGGGACGGGCACCTCGCCGCAGGAGGGGCAGTGGATGATCGGGATGGGGGTGCCCCAGTAGCGCTGGCGGGACAGCAGCCAGTCGCGCAGGCGGTAGTTGACCGTGCCCTGTCCGGTGCCGCGCTCGGCCAGGATCTCGATGATGCGCGCGATGGCCTCGGTCTTGGCCAGGCCGTCCAGCGGGCCGGAGTCGCGCAGGGTGCCCTCTCCGGCGGTGGCCACGCCCGTCTCGACGGGGTCGGGCTCGCCGGTCTCCACCACGACCCGGACCGGCAGGTCGAAGGCCAGGGCGAAGTCGAGGTCGCGCTGGTCGTGCGCGGGCACGGCCATGATGGCGCCGTGGCCGTAGTCGGCCAGGACGTAGTCGGCCGCCCACACGGGCATGCGCTCGCCGTTGACGGGGTTGACGGCGTAGCGGCCCAGGAAGACGCCGGTCTTGGGGCGTTCGGTGGCCTGGCGCTCGATGTCGGAGAGCTTGGCGACGTCGGCGCGGTAGGCGTCGAAGGCCTCGCGCTGCTCGGGCGCGCACAGCTCGTCGGCCAGGTCGGCGTCGGCGGCCACGACGAAGAAGGTGGCCCCGTAGAGGGTGTCGGGCCGGGTGGTGAAGACGGTGACGGGCTCGTCACGGCCCTCGATGGCGAAGTGGACGTCGGCTCCGGTGGAACGGCCGATCCAGTTGCGCTGCATGGCCAGGATCTCGTCCGGCCAGCGGCCGTTGTCCAGCTGGTCCATGTCGTCCAGCAGGCGCTGGGCGTAGTCGGTGATCCGGAAGTACCACTGGTTCAGGCTGCGCCGCACGACGTCGGCGCCGCAGCGCTCGCACCTGCCCTGCACGACCTGCTCGTTGGCCAGCACGGTCTGGTCCTGGGGGCACCAGTTGACGTGGCCGTCCTTGCGGTAGGCCAGTCCGCGCTCGAAGAAGCGCGTGAACAGCCACTGGTTCCAGCGGTAGTACTCGGGGTCGCTGGTGTGCAGGCGGCGCGACCAGTCCACGCTGATTCCGTAGCGCCGGAACGAGGCCGCCTGGGTCTCGATGTTGGCGTAGGTCCACTCGGCGGGGTGGGAGTTGTTCTTGATGGCCGCGTTCTCCGCGGGCAGCCCGAAGGAGTCCCAGCCCACGGGGTGCAGGACGTTGTCGCCGCGCTGGAGGCGGTAGCGGCTGATGACGTCGCCGATGGCGTAGGCCTCCGCGTGGCCCATGTGCAGGTCACCGGAGGGGTAGGCGAACATGTCGACGATGTAGGAGCGCGGTCGGGTGTCCGCGGGGTCCTCGTCGGCCTGGAACGGGAGCTCGGCGGCCCAGCGCGCCTGCCACTTGTCCTGGAGGGCGCGGGCGTCGTAGGTGTCGCCCGTCGTGTGGTCGCCGTCTACCGCTGTCATCGCTGCATGTTCCTTAGCCGGTTCGGGGTGTACAGGACTCAGGTTAGCGGCTGGCGGGTCGGGGCGCGGACCGGTTGCGCGCCCCGCGCGGGTGCGCCCGGGGGGCGGGCGGCCGGGGCCGGGGGGCCGCAGCTCCCCCGCGGCCTCCCGCACGGACGGGTCCGGCGCCGCCGGGGCGCCCCTCCGAGACGCGGTCACGGAGAGTGAAGGGGAAGATCGGTGAGATTACGGACTCCCGCCCCCTCCACACCGACCGGCCGGTTTGTTACTCTGCCGTCAAAGTGGCGCAGAACACGCGATGCGGGTCACATCATCCCGAATCGTCGTGTACCCACTGGACCCATCTGGCTGCGGGAGGCCCCCATGCTCAACCTGTCCGTGCTTCTGGAGGACGGTGCCCGGTCGGCTCCGGAGAAGGAGTGCCTGGTCTTCGGCGACCTGCGCCTGAACTACGCGATCACCAACATGATCGCCAACCAGGTGGCCAACCTGCTGGTCGCGCGCGGGATCAGGCCCGGGGACCGGATCGCGCTGGCCAGCCCGAACGTGCCCTACTTCCCCTTCGTGTACTTCGGCGCCCTCAAGGCGGGGGCGGTGGTCGTGCCGCTGAACGTGCTGCTGACCCCGCGCGAGATCGCCTACCACCTGGAGGACTCCGGAGCCCGGGCGCTCTTCGCCTTCACCGGGAGCCCGGAGCTGCCGCTGGGCGAGCGCGCCTTCGAGGCCTTCGGCCAGGTGGACGGCTGCGAGTTCTACGTGGACCTGCCCGCCTCCCCGGGTGCCACGGAGTCGACCATCGACGGCGCCGAGACCTTCTGGAAGGCCCTGGAGGGCCAGCCCGGCGAGTTCGAGACGGTGCAGGCCAGCTCCGACGACACCGCGGTCATCATCTACACCAGCGGCACCACCGGCAAGCCCAAGGGCGCCGAGCTGAGCCACCACAACCTGCTGCTGAACGCGGTCGGCTCCGCCAGGCTGGTCGAGCCCCACCCCGACGGCCGCGACGTCGCCCTCGTGGTCCTGCCGCTGTTCCACATCTTCGGCCAGACGGTCATGCTCAACGCGGCCCTGTACCGGCACGGCACGATGGTCCTCATGCCGCGCTTCGACGGCGCCGAGGCGCTCAGGATCATGGAGAAGGAGGGCGTCACCGCCTTCGCGGGCGTGCCCACCATGTACTGGGGGCTGCTGGGCGCCGTCCAGGCCGCCGAGCCGGGCACCTACGACCTGGAGAAGATCGCGGCCAACGTGGTGGACGCGGTCTCCGGCGGCGCCGCCCTGCCCGGCCAGCTCGCCGAGGACTTCACCAAGACCTTCGGCGTGGGCATCAAGGAGGGCTACGGCCTGTCCGAGACCTCCCCGGTGGTCTCGTTCAACAACCCCAAGGTCAAGGCCAAGACCGGTTCCATCGGGCTGCCGGTGTGGGGTGTGGAGATGAAGCTCATCGACCCCGAGTGGAACGAGGAGGCGGAGGAGGGCGAGATCGCGGTGCGCGGGCACTGCGTGATGAAGGGCTACCACAACCGCCCCGAGGTCAACGCCGAGGTGATCCGCGACGGCTGGTTCCGTACCGGGGACATCGCCCGCCGCGACGAGGAGGGCTTCTACTTCATCGTCGACCGGTCCAAGGACATGATCATCCGCGGCGGCTACAACGTCTACCCGCGCGAGGTCGAGGAGGTCCTGATGACCCACGAGGCGGTCAGCCTGGCCGCGGTCGTGGGCGTGCCCCACGAGACCCACGGCGAGGAGGTCAAGGCGTTCGTGATCCCCAAGGAGGGAGCCGAGGTCACCGCCGAGGGGCTGGTCGACTGGGCCAAGGAGCGCCTGGCCGCATACAAGTACCCGCGCGAGGTGGAGTTCCGCACCGAGCTGCCGATGACCTCCACCGGCAAGATCCTCAAGCGCGAGCTGCGGGCCTGACCCCCGCGGCGGCGCCGGTCCTTGTCCCTTGGGGCCTTCCGCTTCGCTTCGGCCCGCCCGTCGCCCGCCACCGCCCGGCGGGGCGCTTCGCGACGGGCGGGCCACCGCCCCCAGGCGCCCCGGCGGGGGACGGGCCCTACCCCTTGACGGCTCCCTGGACGAGTCCGGAGACCAGGAAGCGCTGCACGACGACGAAGAAGACCATGACCGGGATGGTGATGAGGGTGGAGGCGGCCATCACGTGCCCCCAGTCGTTGGCGTACTGGCCGAAGAACTGGCGCAGGCCGACCGCCACCGTGTAGTTCTCGCTCTGGGTCATGAAGGTCAGCGCCAGCACGAACTCGTTCCACGCCACGATGAACGAGAAGATGGCCGTGGCCACCAGGCCGGGCGCCACCAGCGGGAACAGCACCCGCCAGAACATCTGCGCCCAGGAAGCCCCGTCGATGTAGGCGGCCTCCTCCACCTCCACCGGCACGGCGGCCACGAAGCCGCGCATCATCCACACCGCCAGGGGCAGGGACAGCGCCACGTAGACCACGCCCAGGCCGAGCATGGTGTTGAGCAGCTGGAGGTCGCGCACCTGGAGGAAGAGCGGGATGACCAGCGCCTCCAGCGGCACCATCTGCACGATGAGGACCATCACCAGCACCGCGGTGCGGAAGCGGAACCGGAAGCGGGCCACCGCCACGGCGGCCAGCAGCGACAGCACGCACGCCCCGGCCACGGTGATGCAGGCGACCGTGAGCGAGTTGCGCATGTACTGGCCGAAGTTGGCCTCGGTGAGCACGTAGGCGAAGTTGTCCAGGGACAGTCCGGTGGGCAGCAGCGCCCCGGCCCCCGAGGTGGCCCGGTCCGAGAACGCGCTGACGAGCATGAAGTAGACGGGGAAGAGTGTGAACAGCAGCAGGACGGCCACCCCGGCGGACTTGGCCAGGAACCGTCCCGTCCGCCGGACCTCGCCCCTGCGGCGGGCGTCGCGGACGCGGCCCTCCCAGTCGGTGTCGGCGGCGGGTGCCTCTGTGCGCGTGACCACGGGCGTTCCTTCCTCAGCGGTGACCGGGGGGCCGAATCCGGTTGTTCCGGGCCCGAGCCGGGCCGTTAGACTCCTCCACTGTCCGGGGCGGGTCGTCCTTCACGCCCCGGTGGCGGAGGAGGAGTGATGGCCGTGTCGACAGGATCGACGGAGACGGTGGCGTAGCACCGTGCGCGATTCCTCCGGGCCCTCCCCCACCGAGGTCGTCATCAGCTGGATCCCCCACGACGCGCGCTTCCGGGACCGCGCCGTGCGGCACGCCCTGCGCGACCCCAGCGGGCGGCTGCTGCACGCCTACGTCGAGAACCTGGTCAACCGGGACAACGACGACGGACGTCCGCTGGGCGAGTACGACCTGCGGACCATGGGCGCGGTGCGCGAGGACCTCGACCGGCGCTCCCTGGCCTCGGTCGACTGGCGCCGCGTCCGCGACAAGCTGGTCGCGGGGGTCCACGGCCCCGCCCGCTGAGCGGGCCGCCGCGCTCATCGGAGCTCGTCCTCTCGGAAGAGCGCCCGCAGGTAGAACACGGTGATCACCAGGAGCAGCAGGGTGAGCAGCACGGCGATGGCCGAGCCCAGGCCGTAGTCGTTGTGGCCGAAGGAGCGCACGTAGGACCACACGCCCAGGTTGAGCATCTGCGAGCCGCCCACGTCGCCGCCGGGCATCAGGTAGATCTGCGCGAACACCTTGAAGTCCCAGATGGTGGAGAGCACGGTGACCACGGCGAACACCGGGCGCAGCACCGGGAACGTGACGTTCCAGAAGCGCTTCCAGGCGCCCGCGCCGTCGATGCGCGCCGCCTCGTGCAGCTCGCCGGGGACCGTGAGCAGTCCGGCCAGGACCGTGACCGCCACGAACGGGAAGCCCCCGTGCACCACGTTGAGCGTGACGATGGCGTAGAAGAAGAGCCGGTCGGCGAACCAGTTGTGCCCGGAGGGCTCCAGCAGGCCCAGGGAGGTCAGGGCCTGGGCGACGACACCGTTGTCGACGTCGAAGATCCAGATCCACACGTAGGTGCCGCTGACGGCGGGCATGGCCCAGGCGACCATGATGCAGGAGACCACGACCACCCGGGGCACCGGGCGCAGCGTGGACAGCAGCAGGGCCACCAGCGTGCCCAGGACGATGGTGGTGACCACGGCGACGACCGCGAAGGCCACCGTGTTGAGCAGGGCGACGCGCCACAGGTACGGGTCGGTGAGCAGGGCGGCGTAGTTGTCGAGCCCGACGAAGTCGGACTCGCCCGAGACGAGGTTGCGCAGCCGGTACTCGCGGAAGGACAGCCACACGATCCGGCCGAGCGGGAGCAGCAGCAGCAGTCCGATGACCGTCAGCGCGGGGGCGAGCAGCACCCAGGGCAGGAGCGCCCTGCGTCCGCGCAGGCCCAGGAGCGGCGCCCGCCGCCGCGGTCCGGGCCGTCGCGAGGACGGCTCGGCGGAGCGGCGGGCCTCCGGCCCCGGTCCGCTGCTGGTGCCCAGCCCGACCGGTGTTCGCACGTGTCTACCCCCCGTTGAGGATGCGCTCGATCTCGTTGGCCGCGTCCTCGGTGGCCTCGTCCACGGTGGACTCGCCGTTGAGGATGGCCTGCTGCATGCCGACCAGGACCTTCTCGGCCTCGACCTGGGTCCAGGCGGGGGTGACGGGCACGCCCCGGCTGGCCTCGTTGAGCTGGACGGCGAAGGGCTCCAGGACGGGATCGGCGGAGGCGGAGAAGGCGTCGACCCGGTCGACCACGCCCGGGAAGAAGCCGGTCTCCTCGGCCCAGCGCATGCCGAGCTCCTCACCGGTCAGGTGCTGGACGTACTGCCAGGCGGCCTCCTCCTGGCCGGTGCCCTCGAAGACCGACAGCAGCGAGCCGCCCGCGAAGGAGGGCATGTACCCGCCGTCCTGGCCGGGCAGGGTGAAGGAGCCGAGCCTGCCCTCCAGGTCGGGGTTGGCCTCCAGGATGGCCTTGGGGTTGGCGCTGCCGAGGATGGCCATGGCGGCCTCCTCCTCGGCGACGGCCTCCATGACGGCGATCTCGTTCCAGTTGACGGCGCCGGTGGTGGAGGTGCCGTCCTCCAGGGCCAGGTCGGTGAAGAACCCGATCCCGGCGCGGGCCTCCTCGCTGTCGATCCCCGAGACCCAGGTGCCGTCGGACTGCTCGACGGCGATCTCCCCGCCGCCGCCCCAGATCCACGGCATGACCGAGTACTGGGCGTCGCCCGGGACGGGGAAGGCGATCATGTCCTCCTCGGCCTCGGACAGGGCCAGGGCGGTCTCGCGCAGCTCCTCCCAGTTCTCGGGGACCTCCAGGCCGTGCTCCTCGAAGACGTCGCTGCGGTAGACGACGGAGCGGATGGAGGCGTACCAGGGGACGCCGTAGACGCCGTCGCCGATCTGGCCCATCTCCATCAGGCCGGGGATGTACTGGGAGGTGTCGACGCCGTAGCCGGACAGGTCGTGCAGGGCTCCGGCGTCGGCGAACCCGGGCGTGAAGGTGTTGCCGAGCTCGGCGACGTCGGGCATGGTGCCGCCCGCGATGGCGGTGGAGATCTTGTTCTGGGCGTCCTGCCAGGGCACGAACTCGACGTCGACCTCGACGCCGGTCTCCTCGGTGAACGCGGCGTTGGCCTCCTCGAAGAACCCCGTCTCGTCGGGGTTGGTGCCCTGCATGATCCAGACCAGGAGGCTGTCGGAGCCGGAGGCGCCGTCCCCTCCGCTCCCGCACGCCGTCGCGGCCAGGACCAGGGCCACGGCCGCGGCGGGGAGCGGAACGTACTCGTGTGTTCGTCTGCGGGCCATCGGCACGCCTCCCGTTCCTTTCGAGGGTCCCCTGAGGGTTGGTAGGAAACCTACGTAAAGAACCGCGTCGAGTGAAGTAAACCACTGCCTTTTGTGTCTGAGCTGTTAGGGGGCAGGGCATGTCCGGAGTGTCGCGGCCGGTGGGGCGTGTCCCACGGGCCGCTTCGGGCCCGCGTGACCCTTGGTCACCTGCCCTTACTCGGACAGCCCGGTGACCTGGCGCAGGGTGGAGAGGAGTTCGGCGCGCTTGTACACGGCCAGGCCGATGGCCGCGCCGAAGGCGGCGAGCATGTGCACGTAGACCATGGGGTCGCCCCGGGTGAAGTGCTCGGCGGCTTCCTCCTCCCCGACCGAGTGGGCCTCCCAGGCGGTGGAGACGGCGAACTCCAGTTCGGGCGGGAGCATCTCGGCGACCATGCGGGCCACGGCCTCGCGCGAGTCGGCGGGCTTCCAGACCACCCCGGTCTGCTGCACGCGGCGGCCGAGGAAGGCCGCGATGACCTTGAGTTCGGAGGTGACGGCCTCGACGTCGTCGGAGGCGCGCGGGACGACCGCGTCGAGCTCCTGCCGGTCGCGGTCGGCGTAGGCCTCGATCAGGTCGATCGCGGTCCGCTTGACGTGGTCGGGCGCGTCGGGCGCGGGCGTGGTCCCGTCGGTGCTGCCGTCGGAGGATGAGGACACGTCGTGGTCCCTTCTGGTGGGTGTGCGGCCGGGGTGCGTCCGGTGGACCCCGCCGGTCGCGCGGCGGGGTGTGCGTCCGCCGGACACGCCCCGGGTCCATGATGCCGCGAAGCGGGCCCTCCGGGCCCCTGACAGGCCGAAGGTCCTCCCCCGGCGAACAGAGGGGAGGACCTTCGGCGGTGCGCGCGTCGGGGTGCCGCCTCGGGCGGCGGACCGCAGCGGCGGGCGGACCGGTCAGAACCAGGGGCGCAGCGGCACGTGCGCCTCGGTGCCGTCCAGCTTGACGCCGAGGATCTGGTGCAGCTGCACCACGTTGCGCTCGAAGCCGAGCACGCACCCGGCCATGTAGAGCCGCCAGACCCGTGCGGTGCCCTCGCCGACCTCGGCGACGGCATCGTCCCAGTGCCGGTCCAGGTTGGCGCCCCAGTGGCGCAGGGTCAGGGCGTAGTGCTCGCGCAGGTTCTCCTGGTGGCGGATCTCGAAACCGGCGTCGTTCATGGCGGTCTGGATCCGGCCGGGCCCCTCCAGCTCCCCGTCGGGGAAGACGTAGCGGTTGATGACGCCCCCGCGGTTCATGGACGGCAGGTCGTTGCGCGGCCGGGTGATGCAGTGGTTGAGCAGCCGCCCGCCGGGCACGAGCTTGTCGTTGAGCGAGGCGAAGTAGGAGGCCAGGTTGTTGGCGCCCACGTGCTCGGTCAGGCCGATGGAGCTGATCCGGTCGTAGCTGCCGTCGGGGACGTCGCGGTAGTCCATGTGGCGGACCTCGGCCAGCTCGGACAGCCCCTCCTGGGCGATCCTCTTGGCCGCCCACTCGGCCTGCTCCTTGGACAGGGTGACGCCGAGCGCGCGGACCCCGTGCTCGCGGGCGGCGTGCATGACCATGCCGCCCCAGCCGCAGCCCACGTCCAGCAGGCGCATGCCCGGCTCCAGGCCGAGCTTGCGCGAGACCAGCTCGTACTTGCGGAACTGGGCGCCCTCCAGGGCTCCGTCGAAGCGGCCGACCCGGTCCCGGGTGCCGTCCTCGTCGTCGAAGACGGCGCAGGTGTAGGTCATGGACGGGCCCAGGACCATCTCGTAGAAGGCGTTGGAGACGTCGTAGTGGTGGTGGATGACCTCGGCGTCGCGCTGCTTGGAGTGCCGCCAGCCCAGTCCGCTGAGGCGCCCGCGGCGCATCTCCTGCGGCGGCGGGGCGACCCGGTTGACGAACTTGACCCAGCCCACCGACCGCGCGATCTCGACCGCGTCGCGCACCGAGACCCTGGCCCCGTCGGCGAAGACGAAGTCCGCCATGAGCCTGAGGGCGGTGTACATGTCCCCCTCCAGCTCCAGGTGGCCGGAGATGTAGGCCCGGGCCAGGCCGACGGCGTTCGGGGACTGCGCCAGGTAGTTCACCGCGACCGGGGTCCGCACGTGCAGGGCCACGTCGCTGCCGGGGTCCCCCGTGCTGCTGCCGTCGTAGGCGGTGAACCGGATGGGCGCGTCGGATCCCACGACGCGTTCGAAGATCTCAGCAAGCCGCATTGCTCTGTCCTTCCCTCGTGTCGGATGCGGCCCACCCCCTCGCGGGTCGCGTCCCGGTGGTCTCGTGCCGTCAGCGGTTGCGCACGCACTTGGCGTACAGGTCGAGCAGCCGCCCCTCTGGGTCGTAGGCCTCCTTGAGCCCGGCGTAGGCGGCGCCGTTGTAGAGGCGCCAGAACTCCTCCTCGCCGTAGAAGGAGTCCGAGTACAGGGACTTGTGGCCGCCCAGCTCGGCGACCGTCTCCTCGACCAGGCGGTTGTGGTGGGCCCGGCGCTGCCCCGGCTTCATGTCGACCAGTCCCCAGAAGCCGAAGTTCACGTAGAGGCGGTCGTGGTCGAGCGGGTAGAGGGGCCACACGTGCTCGTCCGCGCCCTGGCCGGGGCGCCGGGGCTCGCGGAGCCGGAGGGGGCACATCCACACGGGGGTCATGCCGATCTCGGCGTGGTAGGTGTCGAGGAACTCCGCGCCCCGTTCGACGCCCACCTCGATGTCCTGGATGAGGGGTTCCTGGGGCCGCCGGCCCCGGTAGTGGTTGAGGAGGCGGGAGAAGTCGGTGCGCCGGTCCCAGGCGACCAGCCTGCGGTAGACGTCGGAGCGCTTGAGGGAGCGCGGCCACAGGGGGCGCACCAGCGGGTGCTGGGTGCCGAAGGCCCGGGAGCACCAGAACCAGTCGGTGTCCCAGCGCCACAGGTAGTCGGCGACGGTGAGGTAGTCGCCGGGGCCGGTGCCCGCGTAGCGCTGGATGGACCGGTAGTAGACCTCCTGGCCGGTGTAGTCGCTGGCCCAGGGGGCCTGGTCGGTGAAGCGGGCCAGGGTCAGGTACAGCTCGTCGGGGCCGAAGGCGACCCCGTCGACGAAGTCGACCGGCTGGCCTCCGTGCTCGCGGTCGGCGCAGATCCGGGCGAGCGCGTCCATGGCCTCGGCGGCGTCGTGGAAGCGCAGGTGGCGCAGGTGCACGTACGGGGAGACCGGTTCCAGTTCGATGCGCAGGCGCAGGCTGTAGCCCAGGGTCCCGTAGGAGTTGGGGAAGCCGTGGAAGAGGGCGCTGTGCTCGTTGTCCCTGGTGGCGGTGACGACCTCGCCGGCGCCGGTGAGGATCTCCATCTCCTGGACGGCCTCGTGCGGCAGGCCGCTGCGGAAGGAGGAGGACTCGATGCCCATGCCGGTGACGGCGCCGCCGAGGGTGATGGTGCGCAGCTGGGGGACGACCGTCGGCATGAGGCCGTGCGGCAGGGTGGCGGCCACGAGGTCCTCGTAGGTGGTCATGCCGCCGACATCGGCGAGGCGCTCGACGGGGTCGATGGCGATGACCCCGGTGAAGGCGGACACGTCCAGGGCGGGAGCGCTGGTGGGCTCGCGGAACCGGAAGAGGTTGGAGGTGGGTTTGGCCAGGCGCACCGGCGCACCCGGGGGGAGTGCCCGGTAGTCGCGGCGCAGTCTCTGGACCGCCGCTATGTGCTCGGCGAGCCCCGTCCGCGCGGAGGCGGCGCTGCCCTTGGTGCCCTGCTGTTGAAGAGTCATGCCAGTTCCCGTTCCGGTGTCGGCGACACGCACTCGCGTGTCGGATCGGCGATGGCCGCCGGGCGGCTGGGACGGCCGATCCACTCAGTTCTACCTACCGGTAACGACGTTGTGCCACCCCATTTGTTCCGTGTCTTCCCCGCACTCGTCCTGCCTGCGGTTGTGTCCGGGGCACGGCCGTGCCGGGCGGATCCGGCCCCTCCCCGCGGTGTCCCGCCGGTGCGGTGCGGAGGTGGTCGTAGGATCGGGATTCGTGCGTATCGCTCTCGTTGACTCCGGTATCGGCATGCTCTCGACCGCGGCGGCCCTGCGCGCCGCGCGGCCGGACGCCGACCTGTTCCTGTCGATGGACCCGGACCACATGCCCTGGGGTCCGCGTACCCAGGACGAGATCATCGCGCGTGCCCTGGCCGGGGCACGGGCCGCCCGGGAGGCCGCCGCGGACGCGGGGCTGGACGCCGTGGTGGTGCCGTGCAACACCGCCTCGGTGCACGGGCTGGCCGAGCTGCGCGCCGAGTTCGAGCCGGACGTCCCGGTGGTCGGGACGGTGCCCGCCATCAAGCCCGCGGCGGCGGCCGGGGGGCCGATCGCGGTGTGGTCCACCGCCGCGACCACGCGCAGCGGCTACCAGCGCCAGCTCATCGAGACCTTCGCCGCCGGGGTGGAGGTGACCGCGGTGGCCTGCGTCGGGCTGGCCGAGGCGGTGGAGTCGGCCGACCCGCGGCTGATCGACGACGCGGTGGCCTACGCCGCCGAGATGACCCCCGGCGACGTGCGCGGCGTGGTGCTCGGGTGCACGCACTACGACCTGGTGGCCACGCAGATCTCCGCGGCCCTGGGCGGGCGGGCGGAGCTGTTCACCGCCGCCGGAGCGGTCGCCGCGCAGGCCCTGCGCCGGACCGCCCAGAGGCCCGTCGGCGACCTGCCTGGCCGGATACGGGTGCTGGCCAGCGGACGGCCCTCCCGGCTGCCCGCCGCCGCGCTGGCCTATCCCGCGGGGCGCTCGCTCGCGGACGGGGTGGGCGCCGCGACCGCGTGAGGGCGGTCCCCCTGCGGGGGAGCCCGCGGCCCGCCCTTCAGGGATGGGGCGTCAGGGCTCCCCGCCCGGCGACCGCGACCCGCGCCGGATCGCCCAGCGCTCCGGCGGCGAGGGTGCTCACCAGGGTGCGCACCCCGACGGTGTCGTTGTCGTGCAGGAGGGTCTCCAGCAGCGACAGCGCCGCGCGCTGGTCCCCCGGCTGCTCGCGTACGTGGCGCCACTGGGGCTCGGTCGCCGCGTCCGAGAGCATCAGGGTCCGGCCGACCTGGCCGAGCGCGGTCAGCAGCGGGGTGTCGTGCGGCATCCTCTCCAGGGCGGCGTTGACCTGTTCGGCCTGCTGCTCGGGGTCGACCTCCTCCACGGGCTGCGCCCGCAGGAAGTCCAGCACTCCCTCGGCGGGGGCCAGCGGCCGGACCGGGGGCATCGTCGCGATCATGGCCCGTACCTCCGCCAGGTCGCCCAGGATCTCCTCGGTGCGCCCCAGCTCCCCGATGAGCCGTTCCGCCCGCTGCGCGGAGCAGCTCGCCACCCAGCGGGCGCCGCGGGCCGAGGCCAGGCGCGCGGCGGACAGGGCGAGCTCGGCGCCGCGGCGGGGCGCCCCCACCCGCTCGAAGTAGCGCGACCAGGTGGTCACCCGCACCCCCAGCCGCCAGTCGTTGCGCACCGCGCCCTGGCACACCAGGTTCTCCACCGCCTCCACCCACGCGGGGCGCAGGCTCGGGTGGGCCTCGGCCTCCTCCACGGTGGGCAGCGGGACGATGGCCTCGTGGGGCGGGCAGTGGCCCAGACGGGCCAGCCAGGACAGCAGCCGCGCCCGTTCGAAGCGGATGCGGCGGTGCAGGGCGGCCCGGCGCGGGTTGGCCTCGTCCAGGGTCAGCTCCGCCTCCATCCGGTCCAGCACCTCCAGGGCCTGGGCGTGCTCGTCCTGGTGGCGCAGGGCCCGGACGAGGGTGAACACCCCGTCGGCTCCGAGCATGGCCGGACCGGTGGCGGTGTGCTCGTAGCGCCGCAGCTCGGCCTCGGCCCGGTCGGCCAGGTCCTCGTCGATGAGCAGGTTCACCCGGGCGAGGGTGAAGGCGGGCCAGGCCGGGGTGCGCTCCCAGCCGGCCAGGCGCCGGCTGGAGAGCAGTTCGCGGCGCTGCCCGGTGGTGCCGCGGGCGTCGATGTTGGCGTGGCAGCGCACGAGGGTCTCCAGCAGGGACACCGGCAGCGGGCCGTGGGCCAGGGGCTCGGGCTCGTCGTCGGCCGCCGCGCTCACCTGGGCGAGCGCGCGCCCGCCCTCGGCCAGGGCCCCCACACGCACGGCCAGGGGCCAGTGCGCCAGGAAGAACAGGGTCGGCGGGCCGAAGACCCCCGGGACCGCGGCCTCGGCCGCGCCCGCCTCGGCGACCAGCCGGCGCGCGGTGCGCAGCGCCGAGCGGGCCACGGCCTCCACGCGCACCGGGTCCCCGGCCTCGCAGAGCACGGGCAGTCCCGCGACCGCCTCGGCCAGCTCCACCTGCCCGGCCGCCCGGAGCCGTCGTGCGGTCTCCCCCGCCCACGTCCACATCGGCATGGTCTGCACCCCCTGTAAGCACCATGTGAGAACAGAACGTAGCAGCGCGGTGACAGAGCTGTCCGGAGAACGCGCAAAGCCGTGGAGCAAGGGGGATACGCGTCCTGTGGGGGCGGATGCGGCCCGCTAGACTCGGGGGCCGTGATGCCAGGCGGGGACCGGCGCGAGGTCCCGGAGCATCCAGCAACAACGAGCCGCACCAAGGGGACATGAGCGCCGATGGGATGGCGAGACCGTTTCGGACTCCGCAAGGCCAACCGCAAGAGCAGGACCCGTTTCGACCGGGCGTCCGAGGATTCGGACATCAAGGCGCTGATCGACTTCGCCAAGAGCCGGGTGGGGGTGGAGTTCTTCGTCGAGCCGGAGACCTTCGCCACGCAGACCACGGCGGTCGCCGTCGCGACGGACGGCGAGTGGATCCGCCGCCGGTGCGGATCACCCGACGTGATCCGCAAGGTGGCCAGGGACCTGGTGACTCCGGCCTACGACGTGCAGGTCGTCGGCTACCCGCAGCGGATGCGCGACTGGAGCGCACGCAACAAGCGCGGCCTGTCGATGGACGAGTGAGGTGCGCGGCGCCGTAGTGGGCGGACGTAAGACTCGCCACACCGACACGCCGTTGGGGATGGCCCGAAACCCGCGACTGGGTCATTTTGGGCATTGATGACGAGTCCTTGCCGCGACTTCCTCGCCGAACGGGTTCCCTAACGGGCTTCATCCGTCGCATACTCGCCTCGGAGGGGGGACTCTGATGAAGCAGGATCTCACGGCCCTGTGCTGCGACTGCGGCACGATTCGCGAGGTGAGCGACTACCAGAGTGTGGGCGAGGCGCAGTCCGCCTACGGGCTGGCCCGCTGCGTCGTCTGGCGCAAGTGCCGCACCTGCGGCTACCGCACCTACCACGCTTACCTGCGCGCCGACGAGGACCGCGACGAACTGGAGGACGCCCTGCGACTGGACGGCGCCCTGGCGGCCGAGGCCCTCGACGAGGAGGTGGAGCAGCTGCGGCTGTGCGGGGTCGAGATCGGGCACGCCCCCGTCCCGGCCATCTGGGACGGTCAGTCCGTGGGCATGGTGACCCAGCGGCTGACCGACCACGCCTACTCGATCGTGCTGGACCCCGAGGCGTCCGTGGTCTCCCGGCTCAAGCTCATCGACATGATGTGGAACGAACTCCTGGTGGGCGAGCACGACGACCGCTGGTTCATCCAGGAGGCGGAGGACGACGACTCCCCCGCGTACGCGGTCCGGCTGTTCGGCTACCGCACCCGCGGCTGAGACCGGGCCCCGCTCCCGGGACACGGACCCCGGCGGCGGGGCTCGTCCCGGCGCGCACCCCGCGGCACACGGCCGGGCGCCCCGACGGGCGCCCGGCCGCCGTGTTCACCGCGCTACCCGGCGGCGGGTTCGGGCTGGCCCGCCAGGCGGCGCAGCGCCGACCTGGCCACCGCCGGGTCGGTGGTCCCCCAGTAGGGCGGCAGCGAGGCGCGCAGGAAGCCGCCGTAGCGGGCCGTGGCCAGGCGGGGGTCCAGGACGGCGATGACCCCCCGGTCCTCGGTGGAGCGCAGCAGGCGCCCGGTGCCCTGGGCGAGCAGCAGGGCGGCGTGGGTGGCGGCCACCGACAGGAAGCCGTTGCCCCCGTGCGCGGCGACGGCGCGCTGGCGCGCGGAGGCCAGCGGGTCGTCGGGCCGGGGGAAGGGGATGCGGTCCACGATCACCAGGGACAGCGAGGGGCCGGGCACGTCCACGCCCTGCCACAGCGACAGGGTGCCGAACAGGCAGGACCGCTCGTCCTCGGCGAAGCGGCGCACCAGCTGCCCTGTGGAGTCCTCCCCCTGGCACAGGATCGGCTGGTCCAGGCGCTCCCGGAGCTCCTCGGCGGCCTGCTGGGCGGCGCGCATGGAGGAGAACAGACCCAGCGCGCGGCCGTCGGCGGCCTCGATGAGCTCGGTGATCTCGTCCAGGTAGGCGGGTGCGAGGCCGTCGCGGCCGGGCGGCGGCAGGTGGGTGGCCACGTAGAGGATGCCCCGGCGGGCGTGCTCGAAGGGCGAGCCCACGTCCAGCGCGCGCCAGCGCGGCTCCCCGGCCGCGCGGTGCGGGCCTTCCTCGTCGTCGTCCCCTCCGGCGCCGCCGTCGGGGCCGCCGGCGTCGGGCCTGCCGGGACCGTCCGCGCCCCGGGGCCCCGCGGCGTCTCCGGAAACGGCTGCGCGCCGGGGTCCGTCCGGTTCCGGGCCGCGGCCCGCGGCGGCGCGTTCGGCGGCCTCCCGGGTCACCTCGCGGCCCAGCCCCCACTGGTTGGCCAGGGCGGTGAAGGAACCGCCCAGGGTGAGGGTGGCGGAGGTCAGGACCACGGTGCGGTCGCCGAAGAGCTTCTCGCGCAGCAGCCCTCCCACGCCGAGCGGGGCGACGTGGAGCGCGGGCTGGCGGCCGGGCGCCTTGGTCAGCCAGACGACCTCGGTACGGTCGCGCAGGGCGGGTTCGAAGGACTCCAGGACGCGCACGGCGGTGTCGTGCACCTCGCCGAGCGCGGCCAGGGCCAGGCGGCGGTCGCTGGCGCCGTCCGGGTCCAGCTCACCGGGCGAGGGGCCGATGGCGGTGACGCAGGCCGAGGCGGCGTCGCGGGTGGCGGCGACCGCGTTGGCCAGGGCGTCGTCGATGTGGTCCAGGCGTCCGTCGGGCGACTCGGTGAACATCAGGGCGAGGCCGTCGGCGCACTCGGCCAGGCGTTCGCTGACGCCGGGTTCGACCAGGCGGGCGGCGCGCTTGGCCGCGGCGTTGACGACGCGCTCGCCCAGGGTGCCGGTGGCCACGGAGGTGGCGCGGTCGACGAGTTCGTGCGCCTCGTCGATCATGATCGTGTTGTGCTCGGGCAGGATGTGGTGGCCCTGCGACATGTCGATGGAGAGCATGGCGTGGTTGGTGACCACCACGTCCACGCCCTGGGTGGCCTCGCGGGCGAACTCGGCGAAGCACTCCTGGCCGAAGGGGCAGATGCGGGCGCCCATGCACTCGTTGGCGGCCACCGACACCTGGCGCCAGGCCAGGTCGCTGACGCCGGGGACGAGCTCGTCGCGGTCCCCGGTGACGGTGTCCTCGGCCCACTCGTGCAGGCGGGCCACCTGGCGGCCCAGCGAGGAGAGCTGACGCGGGTCGAACAGCTCGGTGTCCTCGGCCTCCTCGCCCGCGGTCTGGAGCCGGTTGCGGCACAGGTAGTTGCGGCGGCCCTTGAGCACGGCGAACGTGGGCTCGCGGGGCAGCATCGGGGCGAGGGCCCCGGCCAGGCGCGGCAGGTCGCGCTCGATGAGCTGGTTCTGCAGGGCGATGGTGGCGGTGGAGACCACCACGGTGCTCTCCCTGGCCATCGCGTGTCTGACCGCGGGCACCAGATAGGCCAGGGACTTGCCGGTACCGGTACCGGCCTGGACCACCAGGTGTTCGCGTTTGTCGACCGCCTCGGCCACGGCACCGGCCATGGTCGCCTGGCCCTCGCGGCGGCTGCCGCCCAGGGCGGCGACGGCCGCGTCGAGCAGGGTGGGAACGTCGGGGAGATCTGCCACGGATCGACAGTACCGGCCGCGGGGGACAGGGCGGGCGTTGTCCACAGGCCGGAGCGGCCGGGCCCCGAGCGGGGCCCGGCCGCTCCTCCCGGGGGTCCTCAGGCCATCGTGGCCAGGACCTCGTCCAGGGCGTCCATGGACTGCTTCAGGCCGTACTCCATCCCGGACCCGACCATGCCGTCGCGGTCCTCGACGCTCTGGAAGACCGAGACCGACGTGTAGAGGGTGCGGCCGTCCCTCTCCTCCAGGGTGGTGGTCTCCAGGCACACGTGGCCGGGCATGCCCTCGAACTCGAAGGTCTGCACGAGGCGCTCGGGCGCGACCGCGTCGTGGACCACGCCGTGGAAGCCGTACTCCTGGCCGTCGGGCGCGCGCTCGACGAACCTCCAGGAGCCGCCCCGGCGCAGCTCGGCGCGGTCGACGACGGTCTCGTTCTCCTTGAGCCCCCACCACCGGGCGAGGTACTCGGGTTCGGTCATGGCCCTGAACACCACGTCGCGGGGCGCGTCGAAGCTGCGCGTGACGACGATGTCGTGCTGCCCGGGCTCGGCGATCACCGTGAGGTCACTCATGGCTGCTCTCCTCCTGCATGTCCCTGTGCTGCGCCTGCTGGATCCGGCGGATCTGCGCGTCGAGCCGGTCGAAGCGGTCCTCCCACTGGCGGTGGTAGCGCTCGATCCACCCCGTCGCCTCCTCCAGGGGCGCGGTCTCCAGTCGGCAGGGGCGCCACTGCGCGTCGCGGCCCCGGCTGACCAGCCCCGCCCTCTCCAGCACCTTCAGGTGCCGGGAGACCGCCTGGAGGCTGATGGGGAACGGCTCCGCCAGCTCGTTGACGGTGGCCTCACCCTCAGCGAGCCTCGCCAGCAGCGCCCGACGGGTCGGGTCGGCCAGTGCCGCGAACGTGAGACTCAATGGGTCGGTCGCCATCTGCGCATTCAACTTTCCTGTTAATCAACCGATGTGTTGATTATGGCTCACGGCACACCCGGGGTCAAGGGTTCGGCGAAGGGGCCCCGGCACCGCGCCGGGACACGGGGAGGCGGACCGCGCCCCCGGCGGAAACGAGGAAGCGAACTGGTGGGGGACGTCACCCGGACCCGCGGGGTGGAGCCCCGCCTCGGGGGGTCGGGGGCCGCCCCGGGAGAAACGACGAGACGACCCGGCGATCGCGTTCTCAAGCGATCGGGGTCGTCTCGGACTCGGGTGGAGCTATGGGGATTCGAACCCCAGACCTCCTCCATGCCATGGAGGCGCGCTACCAACTGCGCCATAGCCCCGTGTGCCCTGCGGCAACGGTACGAGTCTAGCGGACGCGAAGGGGTGGGACGACCAGCCGCGGTGTCGGCCGCCCCACACGTCCCCGGCGCTCGCGGCCACCGGCCGCCGCCCCGCGGGCACTCCGCGGCGACCGGGAGGCGCGTTCGTGCGTGCGGACCGGCCGCCCCGGCCGGGGCGGGGCGGGGTCCTCTTCAGCGGTCCCCGACGGGGCACATGAGAGGACATGGGCGACAGAGCACAGCAGAACCCGGTCGAGACCCTGCTCCGCTGGGAGGAGCACGGCGCCGTGTGGCGTGTGGTGGGACGTACCGCCTCCGAGGTGACGGTGGCCCTGTGCCGGTGCGACGGGGGCGAGGAGGTGGAGCGCCTGGTCTCCGGTGACCCGGACCTCCTCGCCTTCGTGGACGGGCGGGTCGGTCCTCCCCCGCCGGCCCCCTGAGCCCGCCTCCGGTCCGCGGCCCCGAACGCCGCGGCGCGCCGGGGGCCGCGCCCCGGCGCGCACGGGCGTCCAAGACCGGCCGCCCCCGTCCGGGCTAGAACGGTCCCGGACGAAGGAGGACGTCATGGGAGTCGGTTTTCTCGGCCTGGGTGTCATGGGCCGGGCGATGGCGCTGAACCTGGCCCGCGCGGGAACGCCGCTGGTGGTGTGGAACAGGACCCCGGAGAGGTGTCGGCCGCTGGCCGACCTCGGCGCGGCCGTCGCGGGGTCCCCGGCCGAGGTGCTGCGCCGGTCCGGCACCGTGTTCCTCATGCTGGCCGACGAGCGGGCCGTGGACGAGGTCCTCGGGCGCGGCCCCGGGGGCCTGGGCGTGGACGTCGCCGGGCGCACCGTCGTACAGGCGGGCACGGTCTCGCCCGGCTACTCCCGGGAGCTGGAGGCCGCCGTCACCGGCGCCGGGGGCCGCTACGTCGAGGCCCCGGTCTCCGGGTCGCGCGGCCCCGCGGAGGCGGGGCGGCTCGTGGCGATGCTGGCCGGTCGGGACGAGGCCGTGCGGGAGGTCGCCGCGCTGATGGCGCCGATGTGCCGGGAGACCTTCGCCTGCGGGGCCGTGCCGGGCGGCCTGCTGATGAAGCTGGCGGTGAACGTGTTCCTCATCACCATGGCGACCGGGCTCGCCGAGTCGGTGCACTTCGCCGAGAGCCACGGACTGGACCTGGCCCGCCTGGCGGACGTGCTCGACGCGGGCCCGATGGCGAGCGAGGTGTCCCGGGCCAAGACGGCCAAGCTGGTCAGCGGCGACTTCGCGGTCCAGGCGGGAATCGGCGACGTGTGGAAGAACAGCAGGCTGATCGCCGAGGCCGCCCGCGCGGCCGGGGCGGCATCCCCCCTGATGGAGGCCTGCGAGGAGCTCTACGGGGAGACCGACCGGCTGGGCCACGGCGGGGAGGACATGGCCGCCGTCATCCACGCGCTCCGGGCCCGGAGCGGCGACCGCCTCCCGTAGGGCCGCCGCGGCCGTGCCGCGGGGGATCGCCTCGGGGTCTTTCCCCGGGAAAGACGAAGGACGACCCGGTGAGCGCGGTCACGCGCGAACAGGGTCGTCCTGGTTCTGTGGAGCTATGGGGATTCGAACCCCAGACCTCCTCCATGCCATGGAGGCGCGCTACCAACTGCGCCATAGCCCCTTGTATGCCGGGCGGTTCCCCCGCTCGGCGATGGAATTACTGTACCGGAGGTTGGGAGTGGGTTGCGACCTCGGGGCCCGCGGGTGGACGCGCGGTGGCCGGCCTCGGCTCCGAATACCCTGGAGTGGTGCCCGAATCAAAGCTTGAAATCCAGATGCTCCACGACCGCCTGCTGGTGAAGTCGGTCCCGGACAGGACCGAGCGGCGCAGCAGCGCCGGCCTGGTCATCCCGGACACGGTCAAGCTGGCGACCAGGCTCGCGTGGGGAGAGGTCGTCGGCGCCGGGACCAGCGCCCGCCACGTGAAGACCGGGGACCGGGTGCTCTTCGACCCCGAGGAGCAGGGCGAGGTCGAACTGAACGGCGAGCGCTACGTGATCCTGCGCGAGCGCGACGTGCACGCCATCGCCAACGAGGCCCCCGAGCGCGGCACCGGCCTGTACCTGTAACCGCCTCCGCCCGGCTCCGGACGGCTCCGTTCCCCCGGCGCCTCCCGCCGGGCCCGCCACCGCTGCGCCGCGACCGCCTCCGCCCGCCGGGTCCGGCCCGGCGGGATCCGGCGCGCGCCGACCCGGGTCAGGCGCTCGCGTCGTTCGCGTCGGTGTTCGCGACGGCCTTGACCAGCGAGTGCACGCACAGGTTGAGGGCCTCGTAGGCGGGCGTGCGGCCGACGCTCACGTAGGCCCAGGCCGCGTAGAGCCCCGACCACAGGAGCTGCTGCGCCCATATCGGGGTGATCCTGGGGTCGATGCTGCCGTCCGCGTGTCCCCGCTCGACCAGGGCGAACAGGGCCCGGTCCGCCTCGCTGCACTCCTCCTCGACCAGCTCGCTCCAGGAGTCGTCGGTCCCGAACGCCAGCATGATCACCTTCTGGAGCCCGAAGTACTCGGGCACGAGCCGCCGGAAGGCCTCCAAGCCGGTGCCCTCGGTGGTGCGCGCCCGTTCGGTGGCCTCGTTGATGAGCTCGTCGGCGTACTCGCCCAGGGCGCACACCAGGTCGGCGCGTTCGGCGAAGTAGCGCTGGAGCGTACTGCGCGCCACACCCGCGGTTCTGGCCACCTGGGACAGGGGGGCCGAGGAGTTCTCCCCGAGCACCTTCACCGCCGCGTCGAGGATCGCGCGCCGGGTCCGGGCACGGGTCCTCGTCTCTTCGTCTGAGGGAGCGCTCTTCACCATGCCCTCATCCTAGGCTTGTCGGTAATTGGTTGACAATAATCGGTCACTTATGACCTACTTTAAAACATGACTTATCCATCTATGGTAGATACTGACTCGGGTCCGGGCACACCCGGACCCCGGTTCGCCCAGCTCCGGGTGCTGTGGTCGTTCGTGCGGCCGCACCGGGGCAAGCTGGCGCTGGGCCTGGTCCTGGCGCTGGCCGGCTCGGCGCTCCAGCTCGCCAACCCGATGGTGATCAAGCTCGTCCTGGACACCGTCTCCGACGGGGGCGACCTGCTGGGACCGATCACCCTGCTGCTGGGCCTGTTCGCCGTGGGCGCGGTGTTCGGCGTGTGGCACTGGATCCTCCTGGGCACCGTCGCCGAGAAGGTGGTGCTGGACGCGCGCACCTCGCTGGTGCGCCGCTACTTCCGCGCCGCGCTCGTCCCGCTGTCGCGCCGCCCCTCCGGAGAGCTCGTCACGCGGGCCACCTCCGACACGGTGCTCCTGCGCGAGGCCGCCTCCAGCAGCGTCATCAGCCTCGTCAACGGAGGCGTGCTGCTGACGGGGACACTGGTCATGATGGGCGTGCTGGACCTGTTCCTGCTCGCGATCACCTTCGTCGCGGTGCTCGTCGTCACCGCCTTGTTCCTGACGCTGATGCCCTCCCTGGCCAGGGCCCAGGAGAGGGCGCAGAACTCCCTGGGCCTGATGGGCGGCGTGCTCGACGGCGCGCTGCGGGCGATCCGCACGGTCAAGGTCAGCCGGGCCGAGGAGCGCCTGGGCGGCCGGATCCTCGAACACGCCCGGGAGTCCGCGCGGCACGGAGTGCGCTCGGTGCGGCGCGAGGCGGTCGCCTGGACGATCGCGTTCAGCGGGATCCAGCTGGCCATCATCGCCATCCTGGGCGCGGGCGCGCTGCGCGTGTCCTCGGGCGACATCGGCGTCTCCACCCTCATCGCCTTCCTGCTCTACGCGTTCACCCTGATGACCCCGGTCATGGAGCTGTCCCAGAGCGTCACCACGCTCCAGTCGGGCGTCGCCGCGGCCAGGCGCATCCGCGAGGTGGAGGCCATCCCGCTCGAACCCTCCTCCGAGGAGCCGGACGCGTCCGCACCGGCCGCCCCCGCCGACGGGGACCGCGAGGACGCGCTGCTGGAGCTGCGCGGGGTCACCGCCCGCTACGCCCCCGGCGCCGAGTCCGCCCTGGACGGAGTGGACCTGGCCATTCCCCGTCGCGGGCACACCGCGATCGTGGGCCCCTCCGGCGCGGGCAAGACCACCGTGCTCTCACTGCTGCTGCGCTTCCTCGAACCCGAGGAGGGGCGGCTGTTCCTGGACGGGACGCCCTACCGGGAGCTCACCCCCGCGCAGGTGCGCGGCCACTTCGCCTACGTGGAGCAGGACACCCCCGTCATCCCCGGCACCGTCCGGGACAACCTGCTGTTCAGCCGGCCCGACGCCACCGAGGAGGAGGTACGCCGGGTCCTGGCCCAGGTGCGGCTGGCCGACAAGGTCGACGCCCTGGAGGAGGGACTGGACACCCCGCTGGAGGCCACGTCCTTCTCCGGAGGCCAGCGCCAGCGCATCGCCCTGGCCCGCGCCCTGCTGCGCTCGCCCGACGTGCTGCTGCTGGACGAGGCCACCTCGCAGGTGGACGCGATCACCGAGGCCGCCATCACCGAGAGCGTGCGCGCCCACGCCGCGCGGGCGGCCGTGGTGACCGTCGCGCACCGGCTGTCCACCGTGATCCGCGCCGACACCATCGTGCTGATGGAGGACGGACGGGTGCGGGACAGGGGCACGCACCGGGAGCTGATGGACCGGGACGACCTGTACCGGGAGCTGATCGCGGCACTGCACATCGCCGGGTCCGGGACTCCGGCCCCCGGCGGCGACCGGACGGCGGCGGACCGGGCGGCGCCGGTCACGTGACCGCGCGGTAGCATCCGGCCAGGACCGGTCGGCGCGAACGGTTCGACGGCCACGGCCGCGGGGGCACGGCCCCCGCGGCCCGGCCCGCCCTGCTTCCGTCCCGTGCGCCGTGCCCCGCGGTGCCCGTACCCGGCGCCGCGGCGCCAGCGAGGGATCCATGACCGACTTCGCCCAGTACCAGGACGGCGTCTACGCCGACGCGACCAACGGCCGCCTGCCCGGGCTGCCCTACCACCACGAGGACCTGCGCGACCTGGCCGAGAAGGCCATGGAGCCGGGGCCGTTCGGCTACGTGGAGGGGAGCGCGGGCCGGGAGCGCACCGCCCGCGCCAACGTGGACGCGTTCGCCCGCTACGCGCTGCGCCCGCGCAGCCTGCGGCCGGGAGCCGAGGGGGCCGGAGGGCTGGGGGTCACCCTGTTCGGCAGGGAGTACCCCACTCCGCTGCTGACCGCGCCGATCGGCGTGCTGGAGCAGGTGCACGAGGAGGCCGAACTCGCCGTGGCCGAGGGCGCCAACGCCGTGGGGGTGCCGATGGTGCTGTCCACGGCCGCCTCCACCCCGATGGAGCGGGTCGCCGAGGCCGCCGACTCCTGGTGGTACCAGCTGTACTGGCCCAGCGACGACGCGCTGGCCGAGTCGTTCGTGCGGCGGGCGACGGCGGCCGGGGCGGAGGCGGTCGTCGTCACCGCCGACACCAAGCGGCTGGGGTGGCGGCCCCGCGACCTGGCGCTGGGACACCTGCCGTTCCTGCGCAGCCAGGGCACGGCGAACTACTTCAGCGACCCCGAGTTCCGGTCCCGGCTCAAGGCCGACCCGGAACCGGGCGGAGTGTTCACCGAGGCGGTGTTCCACTTCCTGGGCGCGTTCGCCAGCAGGTCCCTGAGCACCGACAACATCGCCCGCGTCCGCCGGTGGACGGACCTGCCGGTACTGGTCAAGGGCGTCGTGCGCGGGGACGAGGCCGCCGACCTGGTCTCGGCGGGCGTGGACGGGATCGTGGTCAGCAACCACGGCGGTCGGCAGGTGGACAACGCCGTGGCCGCGCTGGACGCCCTGCCCGAGGTGGTGGACGCGGTCGGCGACCGCGCCACGGTGCTGTTCGACTCGGGTGTGCGTTCGGGCGCCGACGTGGCGGTGGCGATGGCGCTGGGGGCGAAGGCGGTGCTGCTGGGGCGGCCGTGGGTGTACGGACTGGCCGTGGACGGCGCCGCGGGCGTGGAGCACGTGCTGCGCGCGACGCTGGCGGAGCTGCAGATCACCGCCGAGCTGATGGGCAAGGACGCGGCGGACCTGGACGGGACCGACGTCGTGCGCCGCTGAACCGCTTCCGCCGGGACCCGGGGGCGGTGGGCGCCGCGCCCCGGGCACGGGTCCGGTCCCGGAGGCGGCACACGCCTCCGGGACCGGCCCGGTTCCTCCCGACGGCGCTGTCAGCCCTTGACGGCTCCGGAGGTCAGGCCCGCCACGATCCTGCGCTGCAGGACCAGGGCGAAGACGATCAGCGGGACCGACACCAGGACCGACGCGGCCATGATCTGCCCGATCGGGTTCTCGTAGCCGACCCGCTGGAAGGTGGCCACGAAGACCGGGACCGTCTGCACGTTCAGGTCGTTCGGGGCGAAGGAGAAGGCCAGCAGGAACTCGTTGGTGGAGTACACGAAGGTCAGGATGGCCGCAGCCCCCACGCCCGGCGCCGCCAGTGGCGCCACCACGCGCAGGAAGGCCTGGAACGGGGTCGCCCCGTCCACCTTCGCCGACTCCTCGATCTCCTTCGGGATGCCCGCGAAGAACGTGGTGAGGATGAAGACGGCCAGCGGCAGGGTCAGCGCCACGTACGGGATGATCATGCCCGCGAAGGAGTTGAGCAGGTTGATCCCGGTCCACTCGTTGAGCCGCAGGTACATCTGGTAGAGGGGGTTGACCAGCGCCACCGGCGGGAACAGGGTCGCGACCAGGGTGGCGGCCAGGATCGCGAACTTGCCGGCCAGCGGCAGCCGGGCCAGGGCGTAGCCCGCCAGCGAGGCCACCGGAATGCAGACCAGCGTGGTCACCGTCGCCACGATCAGCGAGTTGCGCAGCGCGAACTGGAAGCCCTGGTCGAAGATCTCCCGGTAGTTGCTGAGGTCGAAGGGCCCCTGGAAGAGGTTCGGGTCGGTGATCGCCGCCGACCCCGACCGCAGGCTGGTCATGCCCATCCACAGGAACGGGAACAGGCACCACAGCAGCACCACGGCCAGCCCGAGCAGCTTGAGGGTGTTGCCCACCGCCGGGTGGACGCGTCGGCGCGGCTTGTGGACCGGCCCGCTCGGCCTCACCGTCTCGGCCGTCATCGCTTCTCCTTCCGCGGCGCCTCACCGATCATGTGGCGGCCCATCCGGCTGATGAAGGCCAGGCCGACGAGCATGACGATGACGAACGTGACCGTGGACAACGCGTTGGCGTAGCCCAGGTCCGGGTCCCGGACCAGGTAGCGCTGCGCGTAGACCGACAGTGTGGCCAGCGAGTTCGAGTAGCCGGTGAACACGTACGCGAAGTCGAACATGCGCAGGGCGTCCACCGTGCGGAACAGCAGGGCCACGACGATCGACGGGCGCAGCAGCGGCAGGGTGATGTTCCAGAACCTCTGGAGCGCGTTGGCCCCGTCCACCCTGGCCGCCTCGTAGTAGTCCTTCGGGATGGTCTGCAGGCCCGCCAGCAGCAGCAGTGCCACGAACGGCGCGGTCTTCCACACGTCGGCGCTGATGATGCCGACCATCGACCAGAACGGGTCGCGCAGCCAGTTGATGTCCGTGCCCAGGACGGCGTTCACGAAGCCCGGGTTGGGGTCGAACATGAACCGCCACACCTGCGCGGCCACGGCGGTCGGGATGACCCACGGGATGAGGATGACCGCGCGGGTCAGGCCCCGTCCGAAGAAGGCCTGGTGCATGATCAGCGCGAAGGCCATCCCGACGAGGAACTCCAGCGACACCGACGCGACCGTGAACACCAGGGTGTTCCAGACGGCGTTGAAGAAGCCGGAGTCGGTCAGGACCCGGACGTAGTTGTCGACGCCGGTGAACTCCTGGTGGAACCCCCGGATCTCGTAGAGGCTCATCCCGATCGCGTAGAACACGGGGAAGAGCGCGATCACGGCCATGAAGGCGAACGACGGGGCGAGGAAGACCCGCCCCATCGCACGCTCACCCAGGCCCCTGCTCACGCGGACTGTCTGGGTCGTCGCCATGTGGCCTACTCTTGCTCGAGCGCGTCGTTGGCCGCCTGGTCCACCGCCTCCAGGGCCGCCTCGGGCTCCCCCTGTCCCCGGAAGGCCGGGTGCAGGCTGTCCTGCACGGCCAGGGACAGCGAGTTGTAGCCGGGCACCGGCGGGCGGGCCTGGGCCTCGGCGAGGATGTCGCCGAGCATCTGCACGTCGGGGTCGTCGGTGTTCTCGTAGGCGCTCATCATGGTCGGCGGCAGGCTGTTCTGGAGGAGGATGTCCTGCGCCTCGGGGTCGGTGGCCGCCCACAGGACGAACTCGCGGGCCAGGTCCTTGCTGTCGCTCAGCGTGCTGACCGCGTTGTTGAGCCCGCCCAGCGCGCTGGTGGTGCCCTCACCGTCGAAGGTGGGCAGCGGGGCGACCGCGAAGTCGTCCGCGACCGCGCTCTCCTCGTCCCCCTCGCCCTCCAGGAGCGGGATGGCGTAGGGCCAGTTGCGCATGTAGACGGCGTCGCCCGCCTGGAACAGTGCGCGCGCGTCGTCCTCGACCATGGTGTCGAAGCCGTCGGCGTAGAACCCGCTCTCGTAGGCCTCGGTCATGAAGTCCAGGGCCGTGGTGGCGGCGTCGCCCTCCAGGAAGGTGCTCTGCTCCTGGGCGTCGTCGAACAGCTCGCCCCCGGCGGACCAGAACATCTCCAGGTAGTTGACGACGAAGCCCTCGTACTGGTCGCCCTGGCCGACGTAGGCGGAGATGCCCTCCTCCTCGGCGGCCTGCATGCCGGTCTCGTAGAGCTCCTCCCACGTCGTGGGCGGCTCCTCGACGAGGTCGGTGCGGTAGTAGAGGAAGGCGCCGTTGGAGGAGTAGGGCAGCGCGTACAGCTCCTGCTGCCACTGGGAGCTGTCGATGGCGCCCTCCAGGCTGACGCCCTCGACCTCGCCGCGCAGGTCCTCCAGGCTCTCGACGTAGCCGTACTCGGCGAACTCGCCGGTCCAGATGACGTCCAGGCCCAGGACGTCGAACTCCCCGGCCTGGTTCTGCAGGTCCTGGAACATGGCCTGGCGCTGCTCGTCGGCGGTGGGGGCCAGGAAGAAGATGTCGACCTGCCGGTCGGGGTTGTTCTCGTTCCAGAGGCGGGCGACCTCCTCGTGGATCGCGCGGTCGGCGCCGGTGACCGCCCAGACGAACGCCGGGTCCTCGGCGAGGCCCGCGGTCTCGCCGCCCTCCCCCGCGGTCTCCTCCCCCGGCGGCTCGCCGCACGCGGTGGCCAGGGTGAGGCTCAGCGCGGCGAGCCCGGCAGCGCATGCGCGCACCGTGTACCTCTTCTGGCGTGAATGCACTGGCATGACTCTCTCTCCTTCCGCGCCGGGTGGGTGTCCGGGCGCGCGGCGTCGAGTGTGTGCTGGGTCATCCCCCGGGGTCGTGCGCAAACGATGCCACCGACGGTGTGACCTAGTCAACAGAGAATGTGTCTCGATATACGACATGCACGGAGAGAGACGGCACGCCGTCCGAATGTCCTCATGAAAACGTTGCCATAATCCGGGTCGCGCTCCTACCGTGGACGGCATGCCCAGCCCACCCGCGAGCATGCGGGACGTCGCCCATCGAGCGGGGGTCTCCCTCTCGACGGTCTCCCGTGTGCTGCGCGGGGCCCCCGGGGTCGCGCCGGAGGTCCGCCGGCGGGTCCAGCGCGCCGCCGACGAACTGGCCTACGTGGTCTCGCGCAACGCCTCCGGCCTGGTCACCGGCCGCACGGGGCGGGTCGCGGTGGTCGTGCCCTTCCTCCAACCGTGGTTCTTCGGAGCGGTCCTGGCCGGGATCAGCGACGCGCTGCGCGAGTCCGACCTGGACATGCTCGTCTACCAGGTCGGCGAGACGCGGGCCCGGGAGGGCTGGACGCGCGCGCTGCCGCTGCGGCGCAACACCGACGCCGTGGTCACCGTGTCCATGGACCTGTCCGAGGAGGAGTGCCACCGGCTGGACGACGTGGGCGTGCCCATGGTGCTGGTCGGCCAGAGGGTGCCCGGGCGGGCCAGCGTGTACATCGACGACCGGGCCGGTGCGGCGGGGGCCACCCGGCACCTGCTCAACCTGGGGCACACGCGCGTGGCCTACATCGCCTCCCGGTCCGAGGCCTGGTCCAGCGCCAGCTCGCGGCACCGGCTGGAGGGGTACGAGGCGGCCATGGCGGAGGAGGGACTGTCACCGTGGAGCGTGGCCAAGGCCACCGGGCACGCGGGCGGTGAGCTGGCCATGGGAGAGCTGCTGTCGGACCACGATCCGCCCACGGCCGTGCTGGCGGAGTTCGACGACCTCGCGCTGGGCGCGTACCGCACGCTGCGCCACTCGGGTGTGCGCGTACCGGACTCGATCTCCCTCATGGGCTTCGACAACCACGACACCGCGGCGGTGATGGACCTGACCACCGTCGACCAGGCTCCCTACGACACCGGGCTGACCGCGGGCCGGCTCACCGTGGACGTCCTCGGCGGAACGGCCGGGCGCCTCCAGGTGGAGATGCCCACCCAGCTCATCCTGAGGCAGTCCACCGCCGCTCCCCGGAGCACGCGCGGCCTGTTCTCATGAGGCGCGGACGGCCCCCGGGGTTTCGGTCGCCGGAGAACCCGGTTGCCGGAAGACTCCGTGCGCCGACGGGAGTGCGGCGCCCCTGACCCCACCCGACCATCCGATCACCCGACCATCTGGGGGAACCAACATGCAGCACTGGTGGCGCGACGCGGTCCTGTACCAGGTCTATCCGCGCAGCTTCGCCGACGCCGACGGGGACGGGACCGGCGACATCGCGGGGATCACCGCGCGTCTGGGCCACGTCGCCGACCTGGGCGCGGACGGGATCTGGCTGTCGCCGTTCTACACCTCGCCGTGGGCGGACGGCGGGTACGACGTGGCCGACTTCCGGGACGTGGACCCGCGCCTGGGCACCCTGGAGGACTTCGACGCGATGGTGGCGGCCGCGCACGCGCTGGGCCTGCGGGTGATGGTCGACATCGTGCCCAACCACACCTCCGAGGAGCACCCGTGGTTCCGGAAGGCGCTGGAGGCCGGCCCCGGATCGCCCGAGCGGGAGCTGTACGTGTTCCGCGACGGGCGGGGCGCGGACGGCGGGCTGCCGCCGACCAACTGGCGGTCGACGTTCGGCGGACCGGCCTGGACCCGCGCGGCGGACGGGCAGTGGTACCTGCACATGTTCGCGCCCGAGCAGCCGGACCTGAACTGGGGCGACCCGCGGGTGCGCGAGGAGTTCCGCGGCATCCTGCGGTTCTGGAGCGGGCGCGGTGTGGACGGGTTCCGGATCGACGTGGCGTACGCGCTGGTCAAGGACCTGGACGAACCGCTGCGCGACCTGGTGCTGGTGGAGGGCGGCCGGTTCGAGGACATCCTGGCCAACCCGGACCACCCGTTCCTGGACCGGCCCGAGGTGCACGAGGTGTACCGGGACTGGCGGCGGGTGCTGGCCGAGTTCGACCCTCCCCCGGCCACGGTGGGCGAGGTGTGGCTGCCCAGTGAGCGGCGGGTGCTGTACACGCGGCCGGACGAGCTGGACCAGGCGTTCAACTTCGACTTCCTGCGGACGGCGTGGGACGCCGACGCCTACCGGAGGGTGATCGACTCCTCGATCGCCGACGCCGCGCAGGTGGGCACGGTGCCCACGTGGGTGATCGGCAACCACGACGTGGTGCGCCCGGTGTCGGTGCTGGGGCTGCCCGCGGGCACCGACCAGGGGGCGTGGCTGCTCTCCGACGGGCACGACCCGGAGCCGGACCTGGAGCTGGGCACGCGGCGGGCGCGGGCGCTGGCGCTGCTGGAGCTGTCGCTGCCGGGGTCGGCGTACGTGTACCAGGGCGAGGAGCTGGGTCTGCCGGAGGTGGCGGACCTGCCCGCGGAGTCGCTGGAGGACCCGCGGTGGGTGCGCAGCGGGCACACCGACAAGGGGCGGGACGGGTGCCGGGTGCCGCTGCCCTGGACGGTGGAGGGGGCCTCGTACGGGTTCAGCGGGGCCGGTGGGGACGCTGTGGGCTCCGAGGAGCCGGGGAGCGCCCCGTGGCTGCCCCAGCCCGAGGGGTGGGGCCGGTGGTCGGTACAGGCCCAGGCCGACGACCCCGGGTCCGTGCTCTCCCTCTACCGCCGGGCCCTGGCGCACCGCGGGGAGTTCTCCTCGGACGAGGTCCTGACGTGGGACGACACGCTGAACCGGGGGCCGGTGCTGGCCTACTGGCGGGGCGGCGACGTCCTGGTGCTGGTCAACACGGGTGAGGAGGCGGTGGAGCTGCCGCCGGGCCGGGTGCTGGTGGCCAGCGTGGAGACGGACGGGCGGCTGCCGGGGAACGCGGCGGTGTGGCTGCGCCGGGAGTGAGCGCCCCGGCGGGGCCGGACCGTCCACAGGCGTGGAGGTACGGGCCCGGCCGCGGGGCGCGGTGGGCGGTCGCACCGGGCCCGGGGACGCCTGAGGCGCCCGTGAGCGGCCGGGTCGCCCCCGGGTCCGGCCCGGGGGAGCGCCCACGGCACCCGCCGGCTTCCCCCGCGGCCTGTGGAGGGCCCCGGGGGAAGCCGGTGTCCGGGGTTGCCCGCTCCCGCTCGCTCCCCATATTCTACTCATCACTAGATCAATGGATCAGTAGAACATCCGGAGACGAGAGAGCCATGGACACCTCACCCCCCGCGTCCGCCGACACCGCCGAGATCGCCGACTACTGGGTCTGCCTCACCTGCGGCGCCAACCGGCCGCCCTCCGACGCCGCCCCCGCCGACTGCCCGCTCTGCGAGGACGACCGCCAGTGGGTTCCCCGGGACGGGCACCGCTGGGCCACGCGCGCGCAGCTGGCCGCCGAGGGCTACCGGACCGTGCTGCGCCCCGTGGAGGAGTCCGTGGTGGGGATCGGCGTCGAGCCCGGACTCGGCGTCGGCCACCGCGGCGTCCTCGTGCGGACCGGACGGGGCAACCTGCTGTGGGACCCGCCCGGCTTCCTCGACCGCGACGCCGTGGCCGGGGTCGAACGGCTCGGGGGCGTCACCGTGGTCGCGTCGAGCCACCCGCACATGTACGGCTCCGCCGTGGAGTGGGCCGACCTGTTCGGAGCTCCGATCGCCCTGCCCGAGGCGGACGCGCACTGGCTCCAGCGGCCGAGCGGGCGGGTGCGGACCTGGAGCGGGGAGCACCGGCCGCTGCCGGGCGTGACCCTCGTCCAGACCGGCGGCCACTTCCCCGGCAGCGCGGTGCTGCACCTGGACCGGGGGCCGGGCGTGCTCTTCACCGGGGACACGATCATGGTCACCCCGGGCGGGGACCACGTCACCTTCGTCTACAGCGCACCGAACCGCCTCCCCCTCCCGGAGCGCCTGGTGCGGCGCGTGGTGGCCGCGGTGGACCACCTGGACTTCGACCGGATCCACGGTGGATGGTGGGAACCCGCCATCGGGGGCGGCGCCAAGGAGCTCCTCGCGCGCGACGCCGAACGCTACGTCCGCTTCCTCAGGGGGGACCTGCCCGCCTATGAGTGACTTTCCCGAAGCCCCGATCTACGAGCACCTGGCCCGCCTGGGCAAGGCGCTGTCCGCGCCGGTGCGGCTGCGGCTGCTCGACCTGCTCGACCAGGGCGGGTGCACCGTCGAGGAGCTGGCCCAGCGGGGCGGGCTGCCGCTGAAGAACACGTCGGCGCACCTGCAGCAGCTGCGCGCGGCCGGGCTGGTGTCCACCCGGCGGGAGGGCACCCGGATCCACTACTCCCTGCGCGACCGGGAGGTGTCGCGGTTCCTGGGGGCGTTCCAGGAGTTCGCCGAGGAGCGCACGAGCGACCTGCGCGCGCAGATCGAGGAGCACCTGGGCGCGGAGGGGACGGTCGACGCGGTCACCGGCGCGGAGCTGGAGGAGCTGCTGCGCGCGGGGGACGTCCTGCTGGTGGACCTGCGCTCGGAGCGGGAGTACGAGGAGGACCACGTGCCCGGCGCGGTGTCGATCCCCTCGCGCGAGCTGGAGGAGCGGCTGGACGAGCTGCCGTGGGACGTGACGATCGTGGCCTACTGCCAGGGGCCCTACTGCGTGGTCTCACCGCGCGCCGTGCGCCTGCTCGGCGGGACGGGACGCCGCGCGCGCAGCCTCAGGGGCGGCTACGTCCACTGGAAGCGCCGGCGGGAGGCGGGCTGACCCCGACCGGTCGCCGACCAGCGCGGCCCGGACCACAGGGGGCCGCCCCGGGGGTTCGGGGTCTTTCCCCGGGAAGGACGAAGGACGACCCGGCGAGCGCGGTCACGCGCGAGCAGGGTCGCCCTGGGTTTGTGGAGCTATGGGGATTCGAACCCCAGACCTCCTCCATGCCATGGAGGCGCGCTACCAACTGCGCCATAGCCCCTCAAGGGAGTCGATCGGACCTGTGCGGTCCTGCCGACTCCCTGAACCATAGCGGAATCCGGCCGCGACGTCGAAACGGTTACGCGTCGTCGCTGAGCACGACCGGCTCGGGAAGGCTGGCCGCGTTGTGCTCCATCAGCCGCCACCGCCCCCGGCGCTCCTGGAGCACCGACCAGCAGCAGTTGCTGATCGGCCCCAGGATCTCGCGCTGCTCGTCGGGGATCCCCAGCATCCGGGCGATCCCCACCCTCAGGGCGGCACCGTGGCTGACCACGACGAGCAGCCCTCCGGGCGGGGTCTTGCCCAGCCCGCGCTCGACGGCGGCGCGCATCCGGTCACCGACCTCGGCGATGCCCTCGCCGTCGGGGATGTCCATCCGCGCGTGCTCGACCGGCCAGCGCTCGGACAGCTCCGCCCCCGTCATCCCCTCCCAGGAACCGCCGAAGCGCTCGCGCAGCCCCGCGTCGGACTCCACGGGCACCCCGGAGGCCTGGGAGAGGTATCCGGCGGTGTCGGCGGCCCTGGTCAGGTCGGAGGCGAGGATGAAGTCGGGGTTCATGGAGGCGAGCAGCTCCCCCGCCCGCCTGGCCTGGGCGTGGCCGACCGGGTCGAGTGGGATGTCGGTCTGCCCCTGGAAACGGTTCTCCACGTTCCAGGACGTGCGTCCGTGCCGCCAGAACAGCACACGAGGGGTGTCGCTCACGTGGTGTGTCTCTCCGCTCGGAGTGTCGTCGGTGTCAGCGCTCGTCCAGCGGCGTGCGCTCGGCACCGCGCGCGTTCTCGGGCAGGTCGATCTCGGGGCAGTCCTTCCACAGCCGCTCGAGGCCGTAGTAGCCGCGCTCCTCCTCGTGCTGGATGTGCACGACGATGTCGGCGTAGTCCAGCAGGACCCAGCGCCCGTCACGCTCGCCCTCCCGCCGGACCGGCTTGGCCCCGGTCTGCAGGCGCAGCTGGTCCTCGACCTCGTCCACGATCGCGCGGACCTGCCGGTCGTTGGGGGCCGAACACAGAACGAAGGCCTCGGTGATGACCAGCTGCTCGCTGACGTCGTAGGCGATGATCTCCTGGGCGAGCTTGTCGGAGGCGGCTTCCGCCGCGACCCTGACCAGATCCAGTGCCCTGTCGGTGGCTGTCACGTTGTGCTTGCTGCCTTTCAGCTCTCTCGGTAAAGCCCGGTCTTGTTGATGTAGCGGACGATGCCGTCGGGGACCAGGTACCAGATGGGTTCGCCCTTGCGGACGCGTTCCCGGCACTCGGTCGAGGAGATGGCCAGTGCGGGGACCTCCACCAGGGAGACCTTGCCCTCGGGCAGTCCGGTGTCGCTGAGGTGGTGACCGGGCCGGTTACAGCCTACGAAATGCGCGAGCTCGAACAGTTCGTCGACGTTGTGCCAGCTCAGGATGGCGCCCAGCGCGTCCGCCCCGGTGATGAAGTACAGCTCCACCCCGGGGCCGTACTTGGCACGCATCTCACGCAGCGTGTCGAGGGTGTAGGTGGGCCCCGAGCGGTCGATCTCGACGCGGTCCACCCGGAACTGGGGGTTCTCGGCGGTCGCGATGACCGTCATCAGGTAGCGGTCCTCGGAGGGGGTCACCTTGGCCAGGTCCTTCTGCCAGGGCTGGCCGGTGGGCACGAACACCACCTCGTCGAGTCCGAAGAGGTGGGCGACCTCGCTGGCCGCCACGAGGTGGCCGTGGTGGATGGGGTCGAAGGTGCCGCCCATGATCCCGACCTTGGTGGGGCCGGCACCTCTCCGGCCTGCGGGGGAATCCTCGTTGCGGGGTGCGTCGGAAGCTGCGTGCGCCACTGTGCGCTCCGTTTCGCCGTGGACGTTGCCGTTGCCGGGATCGGCCAACCGAGATTAGCCGACGGAGGGCACCACCGCTGTCCCCTTCCTCCCCGTTCACTCCTTGAACTGGGACAACGAACACCGCGTCGGCTTCCTTCCCCGGCCGGTTCGGCAGCATCCGAAAATCGCGTCATATCTCGAAGCCGGAAACCGTGGCCAAGCGTCACCACGACGCATAACATGCCGATATGGCCAACACACCAGACCGCGTCCGCGTCCGGCTCTCCGAGATCTCGTCCCGTGCCTACGAGCACCCCGCCGACCGCGGCGCCCTGGTCGCGCTGCGCTCGCTGCGCGGGTTCGACGAGGTGTTCAAGCGCCTGTCGGGGCTGTTCAACGAGCGCGCCCTGCGACTGATGTTCCTGTCCAGCGCCGTCCGGGTCGGGCCCACCCAGTTCCCCCACGTGTACGACTACGTGCGCGACGCCGCCTACGTCCTGGACCTGGACGAGGTTCCCGAGCTCTACATCCAGATGAACCCGAAGCCGAACGCCATGGCGATCGGCAGCAACCGCCCGTTCATCGTGATGACCACGGGGCTGTTCGACCTGCTGGACGCCGAGGAGCAGCGCTTCGTCATCGGCCACGAGGTCGGCCACATCCTCAGCGGCCACGCCGTGTACCGCACCATGCTGCTGGCCCTGATCCGGCTGGCCACCCGCGTGGCGTGGGTGCCGCTGGGCTTCATCGGCATCCAGGCCATCGTGGCCGCGCTGGAGGAGTGGTACCGCAAGTCCGAGCTGTCCTGTGACCGCGCCGGGATCCTCGCCAGCCAGGACCCCGAGGCGGGCAAGCGCGCCCTGATGAAGATGGCGGGCGGCTCCAGGCTCGTGGAGATGAACCCCGACGCCTTCCTGGAGCAGGCCCGCGAGTACGAGTCCGGCGGCGACGCCCGCGACGGCCTCATCAAGCTGGTCAGCCTGGTCGGGCAGACCCACCCCTTCGCGGTGGTGCGCCTGGCCGAGCTGCACCGGTGGATCGAGGACGGCTCCTACCAGCGCGTCATCAACGGCGACTACCCGCGCCGCTCCTCCGACCGCGACGCCAAGGTGGGCGAGGAGGCGCGCAGGGCCGCCAACTCCTACAAGGAGTCGTGGGAGCGTACGGGCGACCCCCTGCTGGGCACCCTGCGCGACGTCGCGGGCAGCGCGGCCAGCGCGGGCGGCAAGATCTTCGACACCGTCGCCGACCGGTGGCGCAACGGCTCCTCCCGCAGCGGCCAGGGGTCGGACACCTCCTCCTGAGGGGGCCTCCCCGGGCGTGAGGCCCCGGGGGCCCGGTACCGGGCCCGCCGCGCGCTGGTCCTGCGCTCCGACGTGAGGGGCGGCCCGCGGGTGCGGGCCGCCCCTCACGTGTGCGGCTCAGTACCGCTCCGCCAGGTGGGCACGCACCCCCCGCCAGGCGGGGTGGGCGGGGTCGATGACCGCGAAGTGGTCGGCCCCGGCCGGCTCGTGGTGGTCCACGACGGCCCCGGCGGCGCGCGCGGCGGCGACGTAGTCGCGGCTGTGGGAGGCGGGGACGCGCTGGTCGGCGTCTCCGTGCACGACCAGCTGGGGCACCGCCGGCACCCGCAGCCGCGGTGAGCAGGCGGCGTACACCCGCGCTGAGGGGTCGGGGCCCAGGAACGGACCCACCGCGCCCTCTCCCAGCCCCTCCCGGGCACAGCGCTCGGGATCGGTGATGGGCGCGAGGGCGACCACGGCGCTCACGGGCGTGCGCGGGTCGAGCGCGTTGAGCAGGGCCAGGTGGCCGCCCGCCGAGTGGCCCACGGACACCGTTCGGGACAGGTCGTAGCGTCCGGGCTCGCGGGCCGCGGCCCCGGCGAGGAACCGCAGGGCCCGGTCGACGTCGTCGAGCGTCTGGGGCCAGCCGCCCCCGTCACCGCCGGTACGGCGGTACTCCACGTTCCACACCGCCCACCCGGCGGCGGCCAGGTCGCGGGCCAGCGGGTCCATGAGTCCGGCGTCGAAGCGGTCTCGCCACCAGCCGCCGTGCAGCAGGGCGGCGACGGGCGCGGCCCCGCCCGTCGCGCCCTCCGGTTCCCACAGGTGCGCGATCTGGCTGGGGTGGTCTCCGTAGGCCACGGTGGTCGGCACGCGTCGCTCCTCGTCGTCGGGCTGGCTCCCCGCGGACGGTAACAGCCCTCCCCCGCCTCCTCCCCCGCGCGCCCCCGCTTCGCGCCCCGCGCCGCGTCGGCGCACGTCCCGGCGGAGCGGCCCCGGACACACGGCAGCGCCGACGGCGGGGCCGTCGGCGCTGTCGGGCGTCCAGGTGTGACCGGGCGGCAGGTCCTAGAAGGCGGGACCGGCGGCCATGGCCTCGTCGATGGTCGTGGAGCGGGCCTCCTCGACCTCCTCGGCGAGGTCGTCCTCGTGGGCCTCGAACTCCTCGACCACCGCGGCGGAGAAGCTGCGCAGGGCGATCTCCTCGGTGAGGATGTCACCGCGGACGCGGTTGTTCTCACCGATCTGGGCGGTCGGGGTGTTGCCGGAGGTGGACAGGTCGCCGCCGACGATGTTGTTGTCGACGTAGACGCCGCCGCTGACGCCGGTGACGCTCAGGTCGCCGTCGACGTAGTTGACGGAGGAGCAGAAGCCCTCCTGCTCGCCGGCGCCGACCGCGACCGGGCCGGTGCCGCCGCTGTAGGTGGCCGCGCCGATCACCTCGCTGTCGCAGAGGATGCCCCCGCTGAGGGGGTTGTTGACGGTCAGGGCGCCGCGCACCACGGAGTCGTAGATGTCGGCGTACTCGACGCCGTCGGCCTGGACCTGGCCGCTGACGCGCGAGCCGGAGACGTAGAGGGCGCCGACCTCGGCGTTGATGGCGCGGACGGAGGAGTCCACCACGTAGGCGAAGCCGTCGGTGTTGCCGCCGTCGACCGGGACGGTGCGCAGGGCGGCACCCGTGGAGCTGTCCTCCAGGTAGGTGCCGTAGGAGCCGCGGTTGACGACGCGGTCGCCGACGGAGCTCTCCTGGGAGTCGAAGTAGGCGTCCTTCTGGACGGTCACCTTCCCCTCGATCTCGCCGCCGATGATGTGCAGGTTGGCACCCTGGCGGACGGTGACGTCGCCCTGGATGACCGTGCCGTCCAGGAAGCAGCTCTTGCCGGCGGGGACCGCGAGGTCCGTGGGCAGGGTGATGGCACCGCCGTGGCCCGAGCAGAGGGTGACCAGGTCAGCCTGGGCGGGAGAGGCCATCAGCGTGACACCACCGACGGCCAGGGCGGCCGTGGCGATGGCAGCGACCTTGCTCCGGAGCTTCATTCGGGGGATTCCTTTCGTCGTGACCGTGGGGGGGCGACACTCCGAACGATGCGGAAGAGCGCCGTGAGACACCACAGTGAAATTACCGACCAGCCGTCGCTTTGGGAATACGTGTTAGACGAAGATTCGCTTCTGTCCAGGTTTCCAGTGGGAAAACGCTCCAGATGCCAACGGCCCCTCGGCCCCCGATCGTCACTTTCGGTGCAGAACCGAGCACACGGTTCCGGCCGGTGCCCCGGACGGCCCCGCGGTGCGCGGCTTCTCGCGGGTCGGGGGCCGTCCGCGCGCGGACGGCCCCCGACGGGTGCGGCTACTTGAGGTGGCCGTCCCCGGTGACCACGTACTTGGTGGAGGTCATCTCGGTGAGGCCCATCGGCCCTCGGGCGTGCAGCTTCTGGGTGGAGATGCCGATCTCGGCGCCGAAGCCGAACTCGCCGCCGTCGGTGAACCTCGTGGAGGCGTTGACCATGACCGCGGCGGAGTCGACCCGGGAGACGAAGTACCGGGAGGCCTTCAGCGAGTCGGTGACGATCGCCTCGGTGTGCCGGGTGGAGTACCTGCGGATGTGGGCGAGCGCCTCGTCGATGGTGGGCACCACGCGCACGGCCAGGTCCATGGACAGGTACTCGGTCGCCCAGTCCTCCTCCGTGGCCTCGACCACCCGGGCCCCGGTCGGGTGGGCGGCGGCGGCCTCCAGCACGCGGGGGTCGCCGTGCACGGTCACACCGCTCTCGCCGAGGGCTTCCAGCACGCGCGGCAGGAACTCCTCGGCGACGGCCTCGTGCACCAGCAGGGTCTCGGCGGAGTTGCACACCGAGCAGCGCTGCGCCTTGGCGTTGGTGGCGATGGCCACGGCCTTGTCGAGGTCGGCGTGGGCGTCCACGTAGACGTGGCACAGGCCCTCGCCCGTCTCGATGACCGGCACGGTGGAGTCGCGCACCACGGCCTGGATGAGGGAGCCGCCGCCGCGCGGGATGAGCACGTCCACCAGGCCGCGCGCCCGCATGAGCGCGGTGGAGGACTCGCGGGTGCGGCCGGGCACCATCTGGACTGCGTCCACCGGGACCCCGGTGCCCTCCAGGGCGTCCCGCAGGACCCCGACGATGGCGGTGTTGGAGGAGTAGGCCGAGGAGGAGCCGCGCAGCAGGGCGGCGTTGCCGCTCTTGAGGCACAGGGCGGCGGCGTCCACGGTGACGTTGGGGCGGCCCTCGTAGATGATGCCGATGACACCGAGCGGCACCCGGATCTGGCGCAGGTCCAGGCCGTTGGGCAGCACGGCCCCGCGCACGGACTCGCCCACGGGGTCGGGGAGCTCGACGATCTCGCGGACGGCGTCGGCGATGGCCTCGATCCGCTGCGGGGTGAGGGTGAGCCGGTCGACCATGGCCGGGCTGGTGCCGTCCTCACGGGCCCGCGCCACGTCCTCGGCGTTGGCCGCGGTGATCTCGTCGGACCGCTTGACCAGGGCGTCGGCGATCGCCAGCAGTGCGGCGTCCTTGACCGCCCGGCTGAGCGGGGCGAGGTCGGCCGCCGCGTCCCTGGCCCGCCCGGCTACCGCGTGGACCTCGCGCTCGATGTCGCTCATGGTGCTCTCTCTTGGTTGGGAGGCCATCCCGGCGTACCCGCCCTGCGGCGTCGAAGGGTCTCGGAGGCATGCGCCAGGGTGAACGCTTCCAGCGTATAGCGCGGTGCGGTCGGCGCAGCGGTTGTCCACAGCCCGGAGTCGGGTGCGCGCGGCCGTGCCGCCGGTCCGGTCCGCCACCTCGGCGTGTACCGGACCGACGCGGGGCCCCACTCACCGAGAGTCAGATCCCGGGATCCGCACGTGATGAAGGTCATATTTCACGAGAAGTAATCACCCGACTCCGGAAAAGGCCCCGACGACGGACGATGACGAAAGGTGTCCGCACGGTCACACGGGCCCCCGGGGCCCCTCGGATATCGTCGCATTCTCCTGAGCGGATGTACTGCGAAGGCACCCGCGGCTCTGCCCCGCCGCGAATGGACGACAAATCCAGGGCACTTCTCGTCGCTTCGGATTCATTAACGGCACCGCAGCCGCAAGGACGTCCATGGTCGGCCGCATCTGAATACACCAAGAACGCGAGTACGAGAATGACGACGAGTTTCGGTTCACGGGTGTCCCACGGCGGGGCTCCGTCCACGGCGCGTGCGCTGGACAAGCTGTCCAGGATCCCGGTGCTGCGGGAGAAGTACCTGCGCCACGCCTCCGGAGCCTCCGCGCCGGAGCTGTCCGAGCTGCCCACGCTCGGCAGGGACGAACTGGGCCGGGCGATCGACACCCTGGTGCGCACCGACCCGTCCGCCCTGACCCGCGCCTCCCTGCACGTCATGGGGGGCACACGGTCGACCATGCGCATGGGGGCGGTTCCGGCGGGCCTGTACCTGGACGAGATCGCGCCGCACGTGCGCCCCTTCGAGCCGGGCGACCTGTTCACCACCCTCGGCACCCCCTTCCACATGCGGGCCTGCCAGGACCTGCACAACGGGCTCGCCTCCAGGGCCGGGATACCCACCCTCTCCATGGTCGCGCCGACCGACCAGATGATCGACGCCTACCTCGACCTGTTCGAGCGCCACGGGGTCAACGCCCTGGGCACCACCCTCGACACCTTCCGGAGCATGCTCCGCTACTGCGCCGCGTCCGGCCGGGACCTGGGCTTCCTGCGCAAGGTGCTGTGGAGCGGCCCCGCCATGGACGCCGCCACCCGCTCGCTGATCCGGACGCACTTCCCCCACCTGCGCACGTGGACGCTCTTCGGTTCGGCGGAGACCTGGATCATCGGGCACAGCGGGCCGGACTGCGCCAACGACACCCTCCACCCGCTCCCCCACCAGTACACGGAGATCGTCGACGGGCACATGCTGGTGACCGTCACGCACGAGAAGGCGGTCGTCCCGCTGCTGCGCTACGAGACCGGGGTCGCGGCCGAGTGGGCGTCCTGCCCCTGCGACCTGCCCGGCCCCGCGGTGCGCACCCACAACCGCATAGACGCCCCGATGGGGCAGCTCAGCCGCGTGGCCTCCCCCCGCGACCTCGTACCGCTGGCCCTGCGGCTGGACTCGGTGGAGGCGGCCCAGGTCGTCCTGGTGGACCCGCACACCGAGGACGAACGGCTCCACCTGCGGGTCCGGCTGCGCCCGGAGACCCGGTCCGAGCTCTACACCGGCGAGTGGATACGGCAGCACGTGCTGTCGGAGTCCCTGGGCCTGTCCGAGGCGACGGAGGAGGCGCCGGAGTCCTTCGAGGTCATCGTCACCCGGCACCTGCTGCGGGAACGCCCGGACGGGTCGGCCCCCGAGTTCCTGGTGCGCGAGGGGGGACGCCTCCGAATCCAATCGATATCGACTTCGAATCAGGGTTCTTATGATACCTTCACGAAATAGATTCAGGAGGACAGGTTGCACGGGCTGTCCGCGGCACCCCGGTCACACCCCCAGGTGGCGCCGTCCCTGAGTCGCGTCGAGCACGAGCACCGACCACAGGAGCGCGCATGCGGACTGTCCCGCTGACCACCGACGGCCCCACCGTGTCCGCCCAGGGGCTGGGCTGCATGGGAATGAGCGAGTTCTACGGCCCGGGGGACGAGGCCGAATCCCTCGCGACCCTGCACCACGCCCTGGACCTGGGCCTGAACTTCCTCGACACCGCGGACATGTACGGGCACGGGGCCAACGAGGAGCTGGTGGGCAAGGTCGTCCGGGAACGGCGGGAGGAGGTCGTCCTCGCCACCAAGTTCGGGATCGTCCGCGACCGCGCCACCGGCGCCCGCAGCCACCGCGGGGACGCGGAGTACGTCCGCGCGGCGTGCGACGCCAGCCTCTCCCGCCTCGGCATCGAGACGATCGACCTCTACTACATGCACCGGCGCGACACCTCGGTCCCCGTCGAGGAGACGGTCGGGGCCATGGCCGAGCTGGTGGCCCAGGGCAAGGTGCGCCACCTGGGGCTGTCCGAGGTGAGCGCCGACGACCTGCGCGCCGCCCACGCCGTGCACCCGATCGCCGCGGTGCAGACCGAGTGGTCGCTGTGGAGCCGCGACGTGGAGGAGTCCGTGGTGGGCGAGTGCGCGCGGCTCGGTGTGGGCTTCGTCCCCTACTCCCCGCTGGGCCGGGGCTTCCTCACCGGGGCCCTCCCCCCGGTGGACGAGCTGCCCGCCGACGACTTCCGCCGCGGCAAGCCGCGCTTCTCCGGCGAGAACGCCGTGCGCAACCAGGAACTGCTCGCCATCGTGCGGGGGGTGGCCGACGCGCACGGCGCGACCCCGGGACAGGTCGCCCTGGCCTGGGTCCACGCCCAGTCCGAGCGCTGGGGCCTGCCCGTCGTTCCCATCCCCGGGACCAGGAGGCGCGAACGCCTGGACGAGAACGTCGGCGGCGCGGACCTGGCGCTCTCGCCGGAGGACGTCGCCGAACTCGACACCATCGCCGACGCCACCGCGGGTGCGCGGTACTGATCCTTCCCGGGCCGGGGGCGGCCTCGAGCCGCTCCCGGCGCAGCCCCGACGCCGACCTGACGGCGGCCGACGAGCACGGAGGGACAAGCGCCCTGAGATACGATTCCCAGATGACCCAGCTTCCCATGGACCAGCGGATCGGTCATCACCTGAAGCGCGCCGAGCAGGAGCTGATCTCTGCGAAGCACGCCGCTCTGCGGCAGTTCAACCTCTCGGTCCCCCAGTACACGGTCCTCCTCGTGCTCTCGGAGGAGCCCGGGGCCTCAGGCGCGATCCTGGCCCGCCGGTGCCTGGTGACCCCCCAGACGATGTCCTCCGTGCTCGCGACCCTGAGCAGGCGCGAACTGATCGAGCGCAAGCCCCATCCGCTGCACTCCCACATCCTGGAGACGCGGCTCTCGCCCAGCGGACGGGACCTGCTCGCCAAGGCGGACGAGGTCGCGATCCGGGTGGAGACGCGTCTGAGCGAGGCGTTCAGCCGCGAGGAGGAGGGCGAGTTCGTCCGCTTCCTCAGCCGGTGCGCGGAGGTCTCCGCGGAGACCCGCACGGAGCTGGCGGACCTGGGCGAGGAGTAGGGCCGGCCCGGACGGGCGCCCCGGCACGTTCCGGCCGGCGCGGTCCGGTCCCCACGGGCCCCGCCGCGGCCTCGTACCCGCGGGCCTGCGCCCGCCCCCGCACGGACCGGAAGCGGGCAAAGTCGCGGGAGGGCACGGCGCGGTCCGCCCCCGGCCGTGGCCGGAGGCCCGGAACCGGAAGCGCCGCGCGCGGAGGCCGCGTGGGCCGATCGCGAATCCGCGGCGCGCCGCGGGCCCCGCGGACAATGGCGCGCGACGTCGGCGGAACGCGCGGCGGCGCACCGGAGTGCGGTCCGCCTTTCCGCCCCGCGGCGCAGGGGCATGGGCCCTTCCGCGCCTTCTTGGGAAAGGCGCCCGGCGGAGCGTCGCGAAAGGCGCCCTTCCGAAGGCGTTCCGAAAGGCGTTCCGAAACGGCGGTGAACGTCACGGGCGAAAGGCCCGGCCGTTCACCGCGCCCGGAGGGGCCCGTGAGCGGCCCCCGGGGGCCGCGCTCCCCCGGCCGTCCCGGGAGGGGGCGTTACGCGGGGACGTGGACCGGGGCGACCCCCGCGGAACGGGCCGGAGCGAACACGGAGGCCGCCTTCGCGACCACGGGGCTCCACCGCACGAGGGCCAGTCCGACGCTCATTCCACCGCCGAACCCCGCGAGCAGGACGAGGTCGTCCTGCTCGAGCAGCCCGGCCCGGTGCACCGTGTCGAGGGCGACGGGCACCGACCCCGAACCCGTGTTGCCGTGGGTCTCCACGGTCAGGTGGAGGCGGGCGCGGTCCAGGCCCAGCGACGGCCAGACGTCCGCGAGCATGGCGCCGTTGGCCTGGTGGGGCACGAAGTGGAGGACCTCCTCCCGGTCCACGCCCAGGCCGTCGAGCATCCGGTGGACCGCCTCGGGCAGCCGCCGGGTGACGTACTCGCGCACGCCGCGGCCCTCCATCGTGAAGAAGTGCTCGCCCTGGCCCACGGTCTCCGGGGACGCGGGCAGCCGCGATCCCCCGGCCGGGACCCTGATCAGGTGGTGGTGGTCCCCGTCGGTGAGCAGCTGGGTCCCGATGACCCCGCCGCGGTCGTGTGCGGGTCCCAGGAGGACCGCGCCCGCGCCGTCGCCGAACAGGACCGCCGTCTTGCGGTCGCCGTAGTCGAGGATCCGGGAGTAGATGTCCGCGCCGATGACCAGGGCGTAGGCCTCCCCGTGCGGCCGCAGCAGGTGCTCGGCCACGGAGAGGGCGTAGACGAACCCGCTGCACACGGCGTTGACGTCGAACGCCGCCGCGGACCGCGCTCCGAGCAGGTGCTGGGTGATGCTGGCCGTCGCGGGCTGGGGGTGGTCCGGGGTGGACGTGGCGACGATGACGTAGGCCAGGCGCTCCGCGGGGATGCCCGCCTGGGCCAGCGCCCGGCGGCCGGCCTCGGCGGCGAGGTCGGAGGTGGCCTGGTCGGGGGCGGCGCGTCTGCGCTCGCGAATCCCCGTCTTGCGGCGGATCCACTCGTCGGTGACACCGGCGGTGCGGGCGATCGGCTCGTTGCCGACCACTTCGGTCGGCAGGTACGAGCCCGTGCCGAGGATGGCGATGGTCATCGTGCTGTCTCCTTCTTGGTGGACTGCGGGGAGGATTCGGGGGCGCCGCCGCACCGCGCGGAGGCGCCCCCGGGACGGGACGCGCCGGGAGTGCGCACGGGACCCGGCCGCGGACGGTGCGTGCCGGGCGCGGTCCGCGGGCGCCACGCGTTCACCGGCGGGAGGTGTGGGTCTCCTCCGGGAGCGCCGGGACCGGGTCGCCGGAGCCGGAGCGGACGCGTTCCCAACCGTTGGCCTCGGCGTGCGCCGCGAGCGTCGCGTCCTCCCCGACGACGACCGGGGTGCCCACGGCCGACAGCAGGGCGAGGTCGCTGGAGTGGTCTCCGTAGGCGGTGCACGCGGACAGGGGGACGCCCCGCACCGCGGCGGCGGCCCTGGCCGCGACCCCCTTCGTCGCGCCGATCACCGGGACGAGGACCTCGCCCGTCAGGAGCCCGTCGCGGACGGCGGGCCGCGTGCCCAGCGCCCAGTGCGCCCCGGCCGCCTCCGCGATCGGGTCCAGGCAGGCGAAGAAGGATCCCGACAGCAGGACGACCAGGTCGCCCTCGGCCCGGTGGCGGCGCAGGCGCTCCAGCACCGGGGCGTGCCAGAAGCCCGGCACGCGCGCGGCCTCGGAGAACCACGCCCGGCCCGCGTCGCGCAGCCCCTCGACGGACTCGCCCTCCATGAGGCGGTAGTAGAGGCGGTTGACGTCCTGGCGGGGCACGCCCCGGGCCGCAGCCGCCTTCAGGCGGGCGACGGCCCGCTCGTAGGCGCCGGGCGGCCCGGAGCCGTCCCGGAGGTGGAACTCCAGGAACGAGAACATGCTCTTCGGTCCGATGAGCGTCTCGTCCACGTCGAAGAACGCGATGCCGCGTCCCCGGGCGTCCGGGGCGGGTGTTCCGTTCGGGGTGGTCATGGTGTCTCCTGCCTGTAGGGGGTCGGTGCGGTCCGCCTCACGCGGGGATGCGGACCAGGCCGACGTCGATCCGGCAGATCGACGCGCCCTTCTGGAGCACGTCCACCTCGACGGAGGCCGGGGCGGCCTCCTGGCCGCCGGTGGGCGCGAGGAACTCCACGATCCCGCCCTGCGTGTAGTAGACGTCCTCCCCCTCGGCCTCCTCCGCGGCCGCCGGAGCGGTACGGGCCCGCACCTCGGTCCGGGGCTCCAGTTCGCCGAAGCTGGTGAAGGTGGCGGTGATCTCGGCGGGGTAGGCCTTGGCGGGCGAGGTGCCCTGGACCTCCATGAGCGTGTTCAGGGCCAGTTGGCGGCCGGCCTCGATCAGGACCATGCCCGGCAGGTGGTCCTGGGCGTGGTCGAACAGGCTCGGGTGCTGCGGGAGCACGCGCAGGGAGGCCGACACGGTGTCCCCGTCACCCGCGAGCCCGGTCAGGACCACGTTGTCGCCGTTCGAGCGGCCGACGAGGTAGGGGGCGGGGATCTCCCCGGTGACGGTGAAGTCGAAGGTCTCCGTGGAGGGGACCGGTGCGCCGGAGCGGTTGCTCAGGCGCAGCGCCTTGTAGCTCGCCGGGGACTTGAACCGCAGCCCGACGAGGGCGTTGCCGACCTCGGTGCCGTCGACGAAGAGGCGGAACCTGGCGTCGTAGCCGACGACGCGCCCCTCCTTGACCCTCTTGTCACCGACGGAGCAGAGCATGCGCAGGGCGCACGGGGTCGTCCCCACCGTCATCCGCTCGGGACGCGTGATGTTGATGCGCATGGTGGTGAGCACGAACTTGTGGTCGAAGGGAACGCCGTAGTGGGTGTGGGCGATGGCCAGTCCCACCTGTCGGCACGCTTCGAGCAGCAGTACCGGGTCGTGGAGGCGGGGGCGGAGCAGGTGGTCGCCGTAGTAGGCGTGCGAACGGGGGAGCTGGGCGGCGGCCGCGTGGGCGTCGCCGCCGAGGGGCTGGGTGTCGGTGACGAAGACCTCCGCCAGCGACTCCCGGTGGACGACGGTGCGGTCGACGGTCCGCTCGTAGTCCAGGACCGGGCCGTCCGGGACGACGGTCGCGGTGTCGGTGTCGGTGGCGCCGTTGAGGAGGTGGCGCACGGGCATCTGCATGGTCTGTCTCACATTCCTCGGGCTCGTGGACCTGATCTGGTGGGGAGGTCTCGAAGGAGCGCCTCCCGCGGCGCGTCGGTACGGCGGACGGGGGCGGGGTCGCGCAGGGCCGGTTGGAAGGGGCGGCCGGGGTCCGTTCTGTGGGTCGGCCCCGCCCGGCGGGGCCGGTTCGGGCGCCCACGGGGCCGGGGAGGTGACGCGGGCGGGTTCCCGTGGGAGGAGCACGCGCCGTGGGCGTCGGTCGGGGGTGGTGGGCGGCGGGCGGGCACGGGCCCGCCCCGCCGTGGGCACCGCTGTGCCTGCTCCGGCCCGCTTCCCCCTCCTCGGGCGCCCGGGCACGGGCAGGCCCGCGCGCGGCGTCCGTCGAGGGTGGGGCGGGTGGCGGGTGGGACGAGGCGGAGGTCCCGGAGGACACCGCCTAGCGGAGCTCGCGTTCCCTGACGACGAGGAACGTGACCACCGCTCCGGCCAGGGCGAGGAGGGCCAGGCCGAGGAACGTGGTGTGCATCGCGGAGGTGAGGCTGGCCGAGACCGCCTCCAGCGCGGTTCCCCGGTCCGCCGCGGCGAACTGGCCCAGCGCCGTCTCCAGCCGGCCCTGGGTGGCCTCGCCCGCCAGGACCCGCTCCTGCTCTGGGCTGGCGAAGGGCAGGTCGAGCGTGCTCAGGGAGAGGGTCGCCAGCACGGATCCGGCGCCGGCGATCGCCACGCTCTCCCCGGTGATGCGCATGGTGTTGAAGATGCCCGAGGCCATCCCGGCCCGCTCGACCTCCACGGAGCTGAGCGCCGCGTTGTCCATGACGCCGAAGGCACTGCCCACCCCCGTGCCGAACAGGGCCAGGGGCGCGGCCAGCGCGGTCCAGTGCTGGCCCGGCTGGAGGGTCATCAGCCACAGGGAGCCGCCCGCGATGAGCAGGGAGCTGGTGGCGAGCATGACCCGCAGGGGGATCCTGGCCGCCAACTGCCCGGCCAGCATCGGCAGGGCGAGCACCGGCAGGGTCAGGGGCAGGAGCAGGGCTCCGGCCTCGGCCGCGCCGAACCCTCCGACGCCCTGGAAGAAGGGCGGCAGGTAGACGAGCAGGACCACGAAGCCGAAGGTGATGGTGAAGGGCTGGCAGACGACCACGACGAACGTGGGCCGCTTGAACAGCGAGAGGTCGAACATCGGGCGCCGGACCCGTGACTCCACCAGGACGAAGGCCGCGAGGAAGACGAGGAACCCGACCGCCGAGCCGATCGCGCCCAGGCTGAGCCAGCCCGCCTCGGCGCCCTGGACGAAGGCCAGGGAGAGCAGGAACAGGCTGGTGCTGAAGGTGATGACGCCGCCCCAGTCCACCGAGGTGGAGTTGGGGTCGCTCGACTCCCGGACCGAGCGGACCAGGAGCAGGACGACGGCGGCGAACGCGAGGTTCATCAGGAACACCATGCGCCAGTCCAGGAAGTTGACCATCAGCCCGGCGACGAACGGCCCCATGGCCAGTCCGAAGCCGAAGGAGGTCCCCAGCAGGCCGAAGGCCCGGGCCCGGGCCACGCCCCGGAAGGAGTCGGCGAGGATCGCCGATCCGCTGGTCATGATGCCCGCGGCGCCGATGCCCTGGACCGCCCGGGCGACGTCGATGACGAGGATGTTGGAGGAGAGGCCGATCACCGTGGCCATGGCGGTGAAGACGACGAGTCCGATGACGAGGACCCGGCGCCTGCCGAAGCGGTCGGCGAGCCCTCCGGCGGCGAGCATGAACGCCGCGAAGGTGACGTTGTAGGCGTTCTGGACCCACTGGGCCTCGCCGACGGTGGCGTCCAGGTCGGCCGCGAGCTGGGTGAGCGCCACGGCCGGGGCGGTGACGGCGAGCGGCAGCATCACGCTGGACAGGGCGACGGCGACGAGTGTGGCCACCGCCTGCCCCCTGGTCAACGGGACGGGGGCGACCTGTGCGCCCTGCCGATCCGTCGCTTCTATCGCCATTCCCCTACCCCTTAATTCGGATCCTTATGGCCATCCATTCGTGGATGAGCATAAGGTACCTTATGCCTATCGTCAATCTTATAGACCTGGCCGGGTGCGCGGTGGGCGGACCCGGGACGTCCACCGCGACCCGTTCGATCGGAGCTCCCCGAGATGCCGTTGACCAGTGACGACACCCCTTCCAACCGCACACCCAGCGCCCCCTCCGACGTCCTCGTGGTCGGCGCCGGCCCCGTCGGCCTGACCGCCGCGTGCGAACTCCTGAGGCGAGGAGTGCGCGTGCGGCTCATCGACCGGGCCGAGTCCGCCTCCCCCTTCCCCAAGGCCCTGCTGCTCTGGCCGCGCACCCTCGACCTGCTGGACGACCTGGGGGCCCTGGAGTCCACCCGGCGGGCGGGCATCGACATCCGCAGGTTCCGCTACTACTCCTCCGGCGATCCGCTGGCCACGTTCACGTTCCCCGAGCACCTGACCCCGCTGTGCCTGCCCCAGAACGAGACCGAGCGCGTGCTCACCGAGCGGCTGCACGCGCTCGGCGGGCACATCGAACGGGGGGTGCGGCTGCTCGCCCTCGACGGGCTGGACTTCTCCGGCGACATCACCGCGACCGAGGGGGTGACCGCGATCCTCGAACACTCCGACGGAACCGTCGAGCGCTACCACGCGCCCTTCGTCGTCGGCGCGGACGGCGCCGGCAGCGCGGTGCGCGCCCAGATCGGCACCGGCTTCGTCGGCAGCACCTACGAGTCGGCGTTCGCCCTCGTGGACTGCCGCATCGAGGGGGAGCTGCCGACCGACGAGGCGCTCTACTACCAGTCGCCCCGGGGCGCCCTGGTGGTCGTCGCCCTGCCCGACGGCGTCTTCCGCTTCTTCGCCAGCCTCCCGCCCGGGGAGAAGGCCGGGGTGGACCTGCTCCAGCGGATCACGGACGAGCAGGGACCGGGCGGGGTCCGCCTGGTCGACCCGGTGTGGGAGTCCGTGTTCCGCGTGCACCGGCGGCACGCCGACGACTTCCAGCGGGGCCGCGTCTTCCTCGCCGGGGACGCGGCGCACGTGCACAGCCCGGCCGGGGGGCAGGGGCTCAACACCGGGATGCAGGACGCGCAGAACCTGGCCTGGAAGCTGGCCGCGGTGGTCGGGGGCGGGGCCAGGCCGGAACTGCTCGCCACCTACGGCCCGGAACGCAAGGACGTGGCGCGGCAGGTGGTGCGCGACACCGACATCCAGACACGCGGGTGGATGCTCCAGCACCCCGTGCAGACGGCGGGCCGGGACGCGGCCTTCCGGCTCCTGGAGCCGGTCATGGAACGCGGGTACCTGCCCGTCATGGCCGGTTACCGGTTCCGCTACACACCCGCGCGCCTCACCCAGGAACCCGCCTGGCCCTCCCTGTGCCGGCTGACCGGACGGCTGGCGGGCGCCGTCCGCACCGGCCACGCCCTCCCCCGCTCCCTCGCGGTGGACCTGGGGGTCGCCGGGCACGGGGGCGGAGGCGGGTCGCGGACCCCCGGGTGGACGCTCGCCCTCACCCCCGGCCGCGGACAGGCCGGCGCCGGGGAGCCGTTCTCCGCGCTCGTCGCCGACCGGCCGCAGGTGCGGACGGTGACGCTGACCCCCGGCCAGGCCTCGGAGCACCGGCTGTGCTCGGCTCCGGGCTACCACCTGGTCCGACCGGACGGTTACGTCGCCGCCCACGGGCACGCGCGGGACCACGCCCGGCTGCGGGTGGAGCTGGCCGCGCACCTGGGTGCGGCCCCCGGTCGGCGGCGCCCGTCCGAGAGCGCCGGACGGGCCGTACCGAGCCACGCCTGACGACCACACCCACGCGGCCGGCCGACCACTCCCCGGCCGACCGCACCGCCCGGCGGTGCCGACAGTGCTCGGCACCGCCGGGCGCCCCTCCGCCGACCGGCGGCCCCGGCCGGTGACGGCCCCCTCCGCCACGAGCGCACGGCGCCGCGGCATGCCCCGGAGACGCCCCCCCGCCGCCGGTGCGCACGGAACCCGCCCCCGGGCCCGCACCGCCGTCCGCACGGACCCGGGGCCCGGGTCGAACGGCCGAACCGGCACGGCCCCCGCAGGCCCCCTCCCTCCGCGTGGCCCCCGGACGCACCCACGTCCCGGGCCCGCACGCCCGGGCACGGCCGCCTCCCCCGGACACCCCTCCCGCGGACCCGCCCCGGCGCTTCCCGGGACAGCGCGCCGACGTCCTCCTCCCCACCGCGCCCGATCCGGTGAGCAAGATCACCCGACCGCATCCGGCCACCACGGGAACACGCTCCGAGACGTCCCCCAACAAGTGAACATGACCTGTGGTAATCGCTCGCTCACTACCGCGGGAAATCTTCGCCATGTTCCACGGAGAGGGAATCTGCTTTACTGGCCGAACGGCCTCGAACCAGCCATGCCCTCGAGGAAGGCATTCCCCCGAGAAGTCTTAACGAGAATTTCAGATTCATTAACGTCACCGCAGCCGCCCCCGGCGGGATGAACGCAATCCCTTACACCCAGAGATGCGAGCACGAGAATGACGATGAATATCGGAGGGAAAGTGGAGGGGCCGCTCTCCCTCACCCAGGCGCTACAGCGCCTCACGAGGATCCCGTCCCTGCGGCGCAAGTACGGCCGACACCTGGGCTGGGGGCGCAGACCCCGTCTGGCGGACCTGCCTCCCCTCACCCGCGAGGAGCTCAGCGAGGCCGTGGACACGCTGATGCGGGAGACCCCGGCCGAGCTCTCCCGGGCCTCGCTGCACCTCATGGGCGGAACGACGGCCACGAGCCGCATGGGTGCGCTCCCCTCCGACCTGCACGTGGACGAGATCTCCCCCCACCTGCGCCCCTTCGCGCCGGGTGACCTGCTCGCGAGCCTGAGCACCCCGTTCCACATGCGCGCGTCGCACGACCTCCACAACGCGCTCGCCGCGCGGGCCGGCGTCCCCACCCTGTCGCTCGACGCCCCGACCGACCAGATGATCGAGCCGTGCCTCGACCTCTTCGAGCAGCACGGCGTGACCGCCCTCGCCGCCACCCTGGACACCGTCCAGCGCATCCTGCGCTTTTGCGCCGCGTCCGGACGGCGCCTGGACTTCCTGCGCAAGGTGCTCTGGAGCGGACCGGCGATGGACGCGCAGACGCGTTCGCTGATCCGCACGTACTTCCCCCACCTGCGCACATGGACGCTGTTCGGGTCCGCGGAGACCTGGATCATCGGGCACAGCCGGCCCGACTGCGCGGTGGACACCTTCCACCCGCTCCCCTACCAGCACACCGAGATCGTCAACGGACGCATGCTCGTGACCGTCATGCACACGAAGTCGGTCGTCCCCCTGCTGCGCTACGACACCGGCACCGGGGCCGAGTGGACGTCGTGCCCCTGCGGACTGCCCGGCCGGGCCCTGCGGACCCACAGCCGCATCGACGCGCCCTACGGTCCGCTCAGCCGTCTGGTGGACCCCGCCGACCTGGCGTCGCTCGCCCTCCAGCTCGACTGGGTCGAAGCCGCCCAGGTGGTCCTGATCTCCCCGCGCACCCCGGACGAGCGACTGCGCCTGCGGGTCCGGCTCCGCCCGGGAACGGAGGCGGACCTCTACACCGTCGAGTGGATCCGGCACCACGTGGTGTCCGGCTGCCTGGCCCTGGCCGAGGTCATCGAGGAGGCCCCCGAGACCCTGGAGGTGACCGTCTCCCGGAGGCTGCTGGACCAGTCCTCGGACGGCTCTGCTCCGGCGACGGTGGTCTGGACCGGATCCCGGGAACGGTGCTCCGCCTGACCCGCCCGCGCCACCCGGCTCCGCGAACGGGGCCGGTCGGGAATTCCCCGGCGCGGCGGTAGCGGAGGTCCCGCGAAATCCGGGGGAACCGGGCACGCCACCGCAGGAGGAATTCTCCCCTTTTCCTGGAAGCGCGCACGGCAGGCCTGAAGGCAGCGCGGATTCCGTTCCCGAAACGGGAACGGAGAATGGCGGAAAGCGTCACGCGGACCGCGGGCGCGCGCACTCCCCCCCTTCCCCGCCGCCCCGGCCGGGAGGCGGCACGCCCCCGGACGGGCGCCCGTGTGCGCGCCGACGCGCGTCCGCCCACGCGTGCGCCCGGCCACCGGGAGCAGCCGGAGCGACCGCCAGCCGGTCCGTGCCGCGGGATCCGTACACAGTCTGAACAAAAGGCATCTTATGCCGATCAGACTTCACTTTGGCATAAGAGATCGTATACTCCTTCTAGCTCGATCAGCCAGACCTGGAAGAGGAACACTGCGATGTGCGGACCCCACGTGATCCACAAGGCCCGAAAGACGTTCATGACCGCCTCGGGACACGCCCCCGAAACCCCCGGGGGCACGATCACGGCGGAGCGGCCCGCCCCGCCCGCGCGCCCGGTCGGCGGGGGCGTGGACCGGCGGCGCATGCTGACCGGGTCGGCGGCCGTCGGCGCCGTGCTCACCGGGATCGGCGCCCTCGGGGGCCCGGTGGAGTCAGCCCACGCGCAGACCATCGCGGGGATCAGCCCGTCGCGGCTGAGGGTCACCGACCTCACCCACGTCCTCCACAACGACTTCCCGATCTACCGGCCCTACATCCTCGACCCCAACATCTTCCAGTTCGCGTCGATCGAGGAGGACGGCTTCAACGCGCTCAAGCTGGAGATCGACGAACACACCGGGACCCACTTCGACGCGCCCTGGCACTTCAACGACAGCCCCGACGCGCTGCACACCCACGAGGTGGACCCGCGCGACCTGGTCTGCCCGCTCGTGGTCATCCGCATCGCCGACCGCGCCGCGAGGGACTACGACGCGCAGGTCGGCGTGGCCGACCTGCGCCGCTGGGAACGGCGCAACGGCCGCATCCCCCGGGGCGCCCTGGTCGCCATGGACTCCGGCTGGAGCGCGCGGGTCCTCCAGAGCGAGGAGGCCATGCTCAACCGTGACAGCGACGGCGTGGCCCACTTCCCCGGGTTCGACATCGAGGCGCTCGCCTGGCTGCTGAGCGCGCGGGACGTCGCCGGGATCGCCGTGGACACCCCGAGCTTCGACTACGGGCCCGACTCCGCGTCCAACCCCGAGGGACACGTGTTCCTCCTCGGCGAGAACAAGTACGCCGTGGAGATGGTCGCCCACCTGGAGAAGGCCCCGGACGCCGGAGCGATGGCGGTCGTCGGCGTCGCCAACATCCGGGGCGGTTCGGGCGGCCCCGTCCGCCTGCTGGCCCTCACCTGACGCGGCGGTTGACGCAGGGCCCCGGGCGGCGGTCTCCCGCTCCCAGGGGCCCTGACCGCCTTCCGCGGGGCGCGGCCGCGGCGGGGCCGCGCACCACAGGTCAGGTCCAGCCGTAACGGGCGCGCAGGACGTCCGCGACCATCCAGAACAGCTCCTCGTCGATGACGGCCGCCTCGCGGCGGATGTCGTCCTCGTCGAACTCGAAGAGCCGGTCCACCCGCACGTAGGAGTCGCGCTGCCCACGGTCCCAGGGGCCCGAGCCGATCGGCAGCCAGTCCTGGCGCTCCCACTCCTCGGGGCGCTGGGAGGACAGCATCAGCCCGTGCAGCCGTCTCCCCCGGCGGCCGACCACCAGCAGCGGCCGGTCCTTCCCCTGCTCCGGGTCCTCCTCGTAGGGGACCCACGTCCACACGATCTCGCCCGCGTCGGCGAGCCCGTCGCGCTCGGGCGCGTAGACGAGCCTGGTGGCACTGGCTGCGGTGGGGATCTCGCGGACCTCGCCCCGGTGGGGGTGGTCGTCGCTGCGGTGCGTCGTTCGTTCGCTCACGCCCGCATCCTAGGGCCCGCCCGGCCGCGCCCGCCTCAGCGCACCGCGAGCAGGGCGTCCAGCGCACGGACGCAGTGGGCGGCCTCGTCCTCCAGGGACGCGGTCCGCTCCCCCGCCGGGGCGGCCGACCAGCGCAGCGCCCGGTCCTCCACGTAGGCGGTCCACCCGTGCGCGACGGGCAGCGCGTCGCGCTCCAGTCCCAGGAGGGCCAGGACCCGCTCGGCCACGGCCGTCCTCAGGTCCTCCACGTGTTCCCCGCCCAGGCCCACCGGCCCGCTGCCGAAGACCAGTGCCAGGTACGACCCGCGGCGCCGGTCCACCTGTCCGTAGTAGCGGGCCGCGAACTGCGCGACCGCCTCCCGGGGCGCCAGCCCCGGGTCGGGGGCGGTGTTGCGCAGGACCCGGCGGACGGCGGCGGCCACGACGGCGTCGTGGAAGGCGGTCTTGTTGGGGAAGTAGTGGAACAGCAGCCCCCGGGAGATCCCCGCCTCCCGGGCCACCTCGTCGACGGACAGCTCCTGGATGGGCCTCTCCACCAGCATCCGCAGGCCGATCCCGACCAGCTGGCGCCTGCGCTCGTCCTGGGTCATCCGCGTACGCCGCGGTGCTCCGTCGCTCACCCTATTGAGCATTGCTCAACAAGAACGTAGTGTCAACGCCAGGGACGCCGCGCCCCCGCGTGCGCCGGGGCGGTCGCGGACGGACACCGCAGACGGCACGGAGGAAGCACGCATGAGCAAGGGGACCATCCTGATCACCGGCGCCAGCGCCGGGCTCGGGGCCGAGATGGCGCGCCAGTTCGCGGCGCTGGGCTACGACCTGGGGCTGTGCGCGCGCCGCACCGGAAGGCTGGAGGAGCTGCGCGGGGAGATCCTCTCGGCCCACCCCGACCGCCGGGTGGAGCTGCGGGCGCTGGACGTCACCGACGACGGGGCCGTGTTCACGGTGTTCGCGGACCTGGCCGCCGCCCTGGGCACCGTGGACCGGGTGATCGTCAACGCCGGGCTCGGCAAGGGCGCGGCCCTGGGCAAGGGCCGCTACGACGCCAACCGCCAGACCGCGATGACCAACTTCGTGGGCGCCCTGGCCCAGTCGGAGGCGGCCATGGAGATCTTCCGCGCCCAGGGGCGCGGCCACCTGGTGCTGGTCTCCTCGATGTCGGCGCTGCGCGGCATGCGCAGGTCGATGACCGTCTACGCCGCCACCAAGGCCGGTGTGGCCGCCATCGCCGAGGGCCTGCGCGCCGAGCGTGTGCCGGGGCTGGACGTGTCCGTGGTCTACCCGGGCTACATCCGCTCGGAGATGAACGAGCACGTGGAGCAGAGGACGCGGTTCATGGTGGACACCGAGCCCGGGGTGCGCTCGATGGTCGCCGCGATCGAGAGGCGCCGGGTGAGGGCGTACGTGCCCGCGTGGCCGTGGGCGCCCATCGGCTTCGCCATGAAGCGCCTCCCCCTGTCGGTGGTCAGAAGGCTGACGTGAGGCCCTCCCCCGCCGCTCCGGTTCCGGCCGCCCCGTCCCGGGCCCTCACAGGTCCTGGACGGTTCCGATGATCCGCGCCCGCGCCCGGCTGCCCTCGGGGACCGGAACCAGCGGGTAGACGTGGAAGGCCCCCTCCTCCTCGTGCAGGTCCACCTCTCCCCCCGCCTCCGCGACGAGCGCGCGCAGGCGCCGGGTGTCGGGCAGGAACACGTCACGGGTACCGATGTAGAGGTCCATGGGCGGCAGGCCGGAGAGCACGCCGTTGACGGGGCTGAGCCGGGGCAGGGACAGGTCGTCGCCGTCCGCCCAGACCTTGGCCGCCTCCTTGAGCCCGACCGGGCTGAGCCAGGGGTCCCGGCCCTCCACCTCGGCGATGTCGGGGTTGGACATGGTCAGGTCCGTCCACGGGGAGACCAGGATGAGCCGCGCGGGCTGGGGCAGGCCCTCCTCCGGCAGCGTCTGCGCGAGGGCGAGCGCCAGCCCCGCCCCGGCCGAGTCCCCCGCGAACACCGTGCGCCCCGGCGCGACGTGTTCCAGCAGGTCCCGGTACACGGCGTGGAGGAAGCCGAACGCCTCACGGTAGGTGTGCTGCGGCGCCAGTCCGTAGACGGGCACCTCCACCCGGCAGCCGGCGTCCGCCATGCGCGAGATCAGGACCCAGTGCCACGGGGAGATCTCGCTGATGTAGGAGCCCCCGTGCACGTACAGGACCGCCTTGTCGGGGTCGCCCTCCCGCTCCCGGGGAAGGACCGTGTAGCTCGCGAAGCCCCCCACCTCCCGTCGGGTGGTCCCGTGGCGCTTGGCGACCCAGAGCGGCGGCTCGGGGTCGTCCTTGGCCTCGTCGATGCGCTCCCGCGCACCCTCCACGGTCTCCATGGGGCGCTTGCGCGCCACCCGGAACGCCAATGCGAGCATCCTCGCGACCAGGCTAGGCATGGGTGTCTTCACTCTCCTCGGGGGGGGTGTCCCCGACATTGCCACAGGGATTCCGCGACGGGGCAGGACCGCGACGGGCCGGGGAAACGCGGTCTAGAGCACGACGAGGTCGTCCCGGTGCACCAGCTCGCGCTCGTAGGAGGGGCCCATCTCCCGGGCCAGCCACCGGGTGGACCGCCCCAGCAGGTCGGGCACCTCGGCGGCGTCGTAGTTGACCAGTCCGCGCGCGACCACGGTGCCGGCCTCGTCGCACAGGTCCACCGGGTCGCCCGCGTTGAAGTCGCCCGTCGCCCTCACCACACCGGCCGGGAGCAGGGACGCCTTCTCCCGTACCACCGCCGCGACCGCGCCGGGGTCCAGGACCAGGCTGCCCCGCCCCGCGGTGGCGTGCGCCAGCCACAGCTGGCGGGCCGAGGGGCGCCGCCCGTGCCCCGGGGCGAACAGGGTGCCCGCGGGCCCGCCCTCCAGGGCCGTGCGGGCGTTCGCGGCGGAGGTCAGCAGGGTGTGCACGCCCGCCTCCGTGGCGATCCGCGCCGACGCCACCTTGGTGACCATCCCGCCGGTGCCCACGCCCCGCCTGCCCGCGCTGCCGATGTCGATCCCGTCCAGGTCCGCCGGGCCGCGCACGAGGCTGACCACCGACGACCCCGGGTCGGCGGGGTTGCCGTCGTAGAGGGCGTCCACGTCCGAGAGCAGCACCAGCGCGTCGGCTCGCATCAGGTGCGCCACCAGTGCCGCCAGGCGGTCGTTGTCGCCGAACCGCAGCTCGTGCGTGGCCACGGTGTCGTTCTCGTTGACGATGGGCAGGGCGCCGATGTCCAGCAGGCGGCGCAGCGTGCGCTGGGCGTTGCGGTGCTGCACCCGCCGCATCATGTCCTCGACCGTGAGCAGGACCTGCGCCGCGGTGAGGCCGTGACCGGCCAGCTCCGCCGTGTACGCGGCGAGCAGCAGCCCCTGGCCCACGCTGGCCGCGGCCTGCTGGGAGGCCAGGTCACGGGGCCTGCGGACCATGCCGAGCGGCGTCATCCCGGCCGCGACCGCCCCGGAGGAGACCAGGATGACCTCCTGGCCGGCGGCCCGGCGCTGCGCCAGCACCCTGACCAGGTCGCGGATACGGCAGGAGTCGATCCGGCCGTCGGGGGTGGTCAGGGACGACGATCCCACCTTCACCACGACCCGGCGCGCGGCGGCCACCGCCGCGCGCCCGGACGCCTCCAGGGAGTCGGTCTGTTCGATTCCTGCGCTGTGCACCGTGTGGGGCTTTCCATCCAGTGGCGCGGCTCCGGGCGCCGCGCTCGTGCCTGTCGGCCGGGCCGTCGGTCCCCGCGCGGGTCAGCCCAGCCGGGCGTCGGATCCGCGCGGGCCGGACGGGACGACCTCGGCGTCCGTGGACGGGTCCCAGTCGAAGACCACGGAGTCCTCCTCGGTGCCGATGTGCACCTCGGCGCCCTCGGTGGCACCCGCCTTGGCCAGCTGCTCCTCGATGCCGAGGCGGTTGAGGCGCTCGGCGAGGTAGCCCACGGCCTCGTCGTTGGAGAAGTCGGTCTGGCGCACCCAGCGCGCGGGCTTGTCGCCGCGCACCTGGAAGGCGTTGCCGCCCAGCGGCACGATCTCGAAGGGCGTGTCGCCGATGGCCTGCGGGCGGATCACGACCCTGGTGGGCTCCGCGGGCGGCGCGGCCTCGCGGGCCGCCGCCACCTGCTCGCCCAGGGCGAAGGACAGCTCGCGCAGGCCCTCGCGGGAGGCCGCGGAGACCTCCAGGACCCGGTAGCCCCGCTCGACCAGCATCGGGGTGACCAGCTCGGCGAGCTCGCGGGCCTCGGGGACGTCCACCTTGTTCAGGGCGACCAGGCGCGGCCGGTCGGACAGGTCCACGCCGGTGCTGCGGCCGTAGGCGGACAGCTCCGCCTCCAGGGCCTCCAGGTCGCTGATCGGGTCGCGGCCCTGCTCGTAGGTGGCGCAGTCCAGCACGTGCAGGAGGGTGGAGCAGCGCTCGATGTGGCGCAGGAACTCCAGGCCCAGTCCCCTGCCGTCACTGGCGCCGGGGATGAGGCCGGGCACGTCGGCGATGACGTACTGGACGTTGCCCGCCTCCACCACGCCCAGGTTGGGCACCAGGGTGGTGAACGGGTAGTCGGCGATCTTGGGGCGGGCCGCGGACATGGCGGCGATCAGGGAGGACTTGCCCGCGCTGGGGAAGCCCACCAGGCCCACGTCGGCGATGGTCTTCATCTCCAGGCGCACGTCGAAGGCCTGGCCCTCCTCGCCCTTGAGGGCGAAGCCGGGGGCCTTGCGCCGCTTGGTGGCCAGCGCGGCGTTGCCCAGGCCGCCGTGGCCGCCCTCGGCGAGCACCAGCCGGGTGCCGTGGCCGACCAGGTCGGCGATGAACTCGCCGTCCACGCGGCTCACCACGGTGCCGTCGGGCACCTTGAGGACGAGGTCCTCGCCCTTGGCCCCGGCGCGGTGGCCGCCCTGTCCGGGCGTGCCGTTGCGCGCGGCGCGGTGGGGGCGGCGCTGGTACTCCAGCAGGGTCGCGGTCTGGGTGTCGACCTCCAGCACGACGTCCCCGCCGTGGCCGCCGTTGCCGCCGTCCGGGCCGCCCAGCGGCTTGAACTTCTCCCGGTGCACGGAGGCGCAGCCATGCCCGCCGTCCCCGGCCTTGACGTGCAAGACCGCCTCGTCGACGAAGTCAGGCATAGCTCTCCCCGTTACTCTCCGGCCCCCGAGCGGGGACCTGGACACACACGCGTCATCCAGTGACAACGCAAGAGGCGGGCCAGTGTTCCCTGGCCCGCCCTGTACAACGTCCGCGCGCGAGCCTACTCGGCGGCGGCGGGAACGATGTTGACGGCCTTGCGGCCGCGGAAGCTGCCGAACTTGACCTGACCGGCGACCAGCGCGAACAGCGTGTCGTCGCCACCGCGGCCGACGTTGGCGCCGGGGTGGAACTTGGTGCCGCGCTGACGGATCAGGATCTCGCCGGCCGAGACGGTCTGGCCGCCGAAGCGCTTGACGCCGAGGCGCTTGGCGTTCGAGTCACGACCGTTACGGCTGGACGAAGCGCCCTTCTTGTGTGCCATTTCTTCCAGGCCTCCTACTTCGCCGCGATGCCGGTGACGCGCACCTGGGTGTGCTTCTGGCGGTGACCCTGGCGCTTCTTGTAACCGGTCTTGTTCTTGTACTTCAGGATGTTGATCTTGGGGCCCTTGGTCTCGCCGAGGATCTCGGCGCTGACCGTGTAGCCGCTCAGTTTGTCGGCGTCGCTGATGACGTTGTCACCGTCGACGACGAGGAGGGGCTGCCACGTGATGGTGGCGCCGGTCTCGTCGGAGACCTTGTCGATGTTCAGGACGTCATCGACAGACACCTTCTCCTGTCGGCCGCCCGCTCGCACGATCGCGTACACCGGGTAACTCTCTTCCTGCTCGCTCAACGAATAATGCTCGGGACCATCCCCGAGACATGAGCCCGGGGTCCGGGTCCGACCGCACCTGTGCCCAGGCCGGCCGGGAGGCTCATCCCCGTGTGGGCGGGGAGGGACCTCGTTCCACGATCCACTGATCGCCTGTAGCGGGGCGCGGGGATCCGAGGGAAACAAACCCTGCGTGGAGAGCACTTCGGTGTCGGGGCGCGCGATTGTGGTGGAGCGCGCCGACGCACCGTCCCTCAGATTACCATCGGCCCGCCACGGGCCTGTACACGTGCCGTGGTCCGGACCGGGCTGGTGCCGGTCCGGACCACGGCGGGGCTACCGCCCCTGACTCAGCCCGCGTCCACGGCGGTCGGCGGGGTGGCCGCCGCCCTGGTGCGCCGGGTACGGCGACGCTTGGGCCGCTCGGCGGCCTCGTCGTCGCCGGCCTCGGCGGGCGTCTCGGCGGTGGTCGCGTCCGCTTCGGCGGGGGCGCTCTCACCGCCCGCTGCCTCGGCCTCACCGGTGTCGGCCGCCGCGCGGGCGGTACGACGGGTGGTGCGCCGGGCACGGGTCTTCTTGGCCGGGGCCTCCTCCTCGGGGGCTTCCGCGGCCTCCACCGCCTCAGGAGCCTCCTCGGCGGCGGTGATCTCCTCCTGCTCCTCCGCCACGGCCTCGGCCTTGCGGGAGCGGGAGGCCCGCTTACGGGTCTTCTTGGCGGGCTCGGGGGCCGGGGCCTCGGGGGCCTGCGCGGCCTCGGGGGCCTCCTCCGGCCCCGCGGCGTCCGTTCCGGTCTCGGCGGCCTTCCCGGAGTCCCCGCCGGCCTTGTCGGCCTTGTCGGGCTTGTCAGCCTTGTCGGAGGACGGCTTCTCGGCCTTCTCGGCCTTGTCGGACTTCTCCGCGGGCTGGTCGGACTCGCCCTTGCCCTTCTTCTTCTTGCGGCCGTTGCCGTTGCCGCCGCTCTTGCCCTCGACCGGATCGCCGGCGATCACCAGACCGCGGCCGTTGCAGTGCTCGCAGCTGTGCGAGAACGCCTCCAGCAGGCCCTGGCCGACCCGCTTGCGGGTCATCTGGACCAGGCCCAGCGAGGTCACCTCGGCCACCTGGTGCTTGGTGCGGTCGCGCGAGAGGCACTCCAGCATGCGCCGCAGCACCAGGTCGCGGTTGGACTCCAGGACCATGTCGATGAAGTCGATGACGATGATGCCGCCGATGTCGCGCAACCGGAGCTGGCGGACGATCTCCTCGGCCGCCTCCAGGTTGTTCTTGGTGACCGTCTCCTCCAGGTTGCCGCCCTGGCCGGTGAACTTGCCGGTGTTGACGTCGACCACGGTCATGGCCTCGGTGCGGTCGATGACCAGCGAGCCGCCGCTGGGCAGCCAGACCTTGCGCTCCAGGGCCTTGTTGATCTGCTCGTCGATGCGGTACGCGGCGAAGACGTCGCGGTCCTCGTTCCAGTGCGAGAGGCGCTCGGCGAGGTTGGGGGCCACGTAGTCCACGTACTCGCGGACGGTGGTCCACGCCTCCTCACCGGACACGACCAGGCTGGAGAAGTCCTCGTTGAACACGTCGCGCACGACCCGCACCGTCAGGTCCGGCTCGCTGTTGAGCAGCGACGGGGCGTTGGCCGACCTGGACTTGCCCTTGATGGAGTCCCACTGCTTGGCGAGGCGGTTGATGTCGCGCTCCAGCTCCTCCTCGCTGGCGCCCTCGGCGGCCGTGCGCACGATGACGCCCGCGCCGGAGGGCATGACCTTCTTGAGGATCTGCTTGAGGCGGGCACGCTCCTTGTCGGGGAGCTTGCGGCTGATGCCGGTCATCGAACCGCCGGGCACGTACACGAGGTAGCGGCCGGGAAGGCTGATCTGGCTGGTCAGGCGGGCGCCCTTGTGGCCGACGGGGTCCTTGGTGACCTGCACCAGGACCGACTGGCCGGACTTGAGCACCGACTCGATGCGCTTGGGCTGGCCGTCCAGGCCGAAGGAGTCCCAGTTGACCTCGCCCGCGTACAGGACGGCGTTGCGGCCCTTGCCGATGTCGACGAAGGCGGCCTCCATCGAGGGCAGGACGTTCTGCACCCGGCCCAGGTACACGTTGCCCACGTAGGAGCGGTGCGTGGCCCGGTCGACGTAGTGCTCGACGAGGATGTCGTCCTCGAGGACGGCGATCTGGGTGCGGTCCTCGACGCGGCGGACCACGAGGTCCCGCTTGACCGACTCGCGCCGGGCCAGGAACTCCGACTCGGTGACGATGGGGGCGCGGCGGCGGCCCTGCTCGCGGCCCTCGCGGCGGCGCTGCTTCTTGGCCTCCAGCCGGGTGGAGCCGCGAACCGCCTGGACCTCGTCCTCGATGGGCTTGTCCGGGCGGGGCTCGCGCACCCGCACCACGGTGTTGGGCGGGTCGTCCGCGGTGGCCTCGGGACCGTCCCCCCCGCCGGAGCGGCGGCGACGGCGGCGACGGCGGCGGCTGCTGCGGTCCTCGGACTCGGAGGCCTCCTCGGCGGCGTCGTCCTCGCCCCTGTCCTTGTCCCCGCGCTGCTCCGCCCTCTCCTCGGCGGGCTCCGAGGCCTCGGCGGCCTCGTCCTCGTCCGCGCGGGAGCGGCCGCGCCCCCGGCCGCCGCGGCGGCGGCGACGGCGGCTGGGGCGCTCGTCGTCCCCGTCGCCGGTCTCCTCGGCGCCGGTGGCCTGGGCGGTCTCCTCCTCGGACTCCTCGTCCTCGTCCTCGTCGGCCGCCGCCGCGGCGGTGCGGGCGGACGCGGGGGCGGCGCTGACCACCGGGGGCTGGAAGAGCATGGAGGGAGCCTGGAAGACGCTGCCGCCGCCCGCCTCCGTGGTCTCCTCGTCCTTGTCGGCGGTCTCGGAGGGTGCGCTCTGGGCGGTCTCCGCGGTCTCGGTGGAGCGGGCGCGCGAGCGGCCGCGGCTCCTGGCCGTGGAGGGAGCGGCGTCCTCGGAGGAGGACGCGGTCTCCGCGGTCTCCGCGGAGCGGGCGCGCGAACGGCCGCGGCTCCTGGTCGCGGAGGGAGCGGCGTCCTCGGAGTCGGAGGCGGAGGACCGGCCGCGGCGCGGGGCGGCGTCCTCGTCCGGACGGCCCGCGGCGCGCACGGTGCGCCTGCGCGAGGTGGTGGCCACCGCGGTCTTGACCGTGCCTCCCTCACCGGATCCGGCGAGGGAGGTGACGGGCGCGGAGGGAGGGGTGAAGACGTCGTCGGGTTCGGGGGGTGGTCCGGCGGCGCGGCGGACGCCCTTGGCGGGTGCGGGCGTGGTCACGCGCACCTCGCCGCCCCCTGCGGGGGGCGTCGCCGCCATGTTGTTGGTTGTTTCAGTTGTACCCGCGGTGCCGTCGGCACCGTTGTTGGGCTCGTTGTCGAGCATCCGGGCGGTCTCCCGTCAGAGTCCTCGGGCGCACCGCGACCTCTCGGTCGGCGGCGCGGCTCACGAGGACTGTCGTCGCTGTGTCAGCGCCGACGGCACCGAGGCGCCGTCGGGGCAAAGTCCTGTGGTGTCGCCCATGTTCCCCGCTTCGGGGCCGCTCATCCGCGCGGTCCCGCCATGGGCGTTGACGGCCGTGATGCGTTGTCGCGCCGCTCCTCCGCGTTGTCGTCCGCGGGTCCGGAGCTCGTGTGGGCTTCGGGCCGGTCCCGGGAGAGCGGGTCCGCGATCGCACCTGTCGTCTCGTCCAGCGGCCCCTGCGCCAGCCGGGTCATCAACGGTGATGACGGCGGCGCGAGGTCGGCCACGTGGCGAAGGCCGGTCAGCACGTCGTCTGGTCGAACAGCAGGTGTCGTGTGCCGTACAACCATCCGAAGTATGGCATATGTCGTGTGATGTTCCTCTGGGGCGCGCCCACGGGAGTCAGCACACACGTCGATACGGACCACTGCCGGCCGTGTGTCGAAGCGGCGACGACCCTTCTTCGTCATCCGCTCCACCTCGACGCTGTCGGCGGCCATGTAGGCGGCCACCGCCCTGGCGACGTCGTCGGGGTCGACGCCTGCCATCTCCACGCGCCACTCGGAGGCCTGGAGCCGATCGGCCAACCCGGGTTGCCGGGCCTCGACGACCTCGACGATGTCGATGCCCTGGGGCATCGCCGCGTCGATGTCGGCTCGGACCCGCTCGGGCGGGCGGTGCTCGGCCAGAGTGAGTTCAAGGTACTCCGCCTCGCTGGCGACCCCGGTGGGAGCCGCTCCGGTGTAGGAGACCTTGGGGTGAGGTGAGAAGCCAGCGGAGAAAGCCACGGGTACGGAGGCCCTACGCAGGGCGCGCTCCAGAGCCCGGGCGATGTCGCGATGACTGGCGAACCTCATGCGTCCGCGCTTGGCGTAGTGGACGCGAAGCCGTTGTCCGGGTTTGGCGGTGGAGGGTGAGGTGGTGCCCTCGGATGCGGGGGGCAGCTCAACTCCTTTCCTCGTGCCCCCTGGTGTGGTCGGCGGGGCGACCTGAAGGGGCTGTTCCTCGTCCTGTTCAGCGTACGGTGCGCCGTGGTGCACATGCGCCAACAGGACTACGCATACCGGTATCTCCCCCACTGACCTGCGGTCGAAAAGTCCCCGAGCGGTCGGAGCGGGCAGTGGGGTCGCTTTCACCACCAGAACACGGGGTTCCCCGAAAAAAATCCGAAGAAAATCTGGATCCGATGGCAACCCCCCGCGTAACCCGCGAGTCCTATTACACGTACGGCCCGGCGCGAGCGGGGCGCCGGGCCGTACATCTTCCTCCCCCGGGCCACTCTCCCCCCAAGGGTCGAGAGAGCGCCCGGAGCGCGAAATCCTACTTCACCCCTCCCGGGGCACGTGGGGCGACCCCTGACACGGACACCAGAACCCCCGGCACCACCGGCAACCGGTGGGGCCGGGGGTTCTTCCGTGTCCGACGGCGTCCGCCGGTGCCGGGCCCCGCTCCGGGCCCGGGTGCGCGGACCCGCCCGGACCAGGGCCCGCGGCGTGGGTGCGGCGGCCCGCCCTCCTCCGCGCGGCGCACCCGGTGGCCAGCGCGCCGACCGGGTCGGCGCCCCGCCCCGCGTCCCGCCGCCGGGAGGCCGCCGGGCCGGGTGCCGTGCCCGCGCGGGAACGGCACCCGCGGTCGCGGGGCGCGCGGTCGCCTCAGGTGCCGGAGGCCGAGGACTCGATCCTGGCTCGCAGCTAGTTGGGGGTGTGCGCGGTGTCGCGCGGGAAGTACCGGAAGTCCAGCTGGTAGCTGTCGTCACCCACGCGCCGCCCGAACTCGGGCTCGGCGTCGTGGTCGTAGGCCTCCTCCCGGGTGCCGTCCCGGTGGAAGACGAGCTCGGCCCGGTACCAGGTGCCGGTTCCGCGCTCGTACATGCCCGAGCGCAGCCCGGCCAGGGGCGCGCTGAGGCCTGGCGGGGCGAACATCCGCTCCCCGGTGCCGTCCGGCCGGACCACGCGGATGAGGACACCCGCGCCGGTGAGAAGGGAGTGGCAGCTCAGGACGATGCGCGCCCACTCGCCCGTGGCCGCCGCGGCCAGTTCCCCGTGGAGTTCCGCGAGAAGGGAGCCGCGCTCCCGCTCGGAGAGCCGCTTCCAGGGGTAGCTGGGTGCCGGACCGCCCGGCCGGGTCCACTCCGGCGGTGGGCCCGAGGGGGTCCGGAGCCCCTGCCACCGGTGGAGCCAGGCGGGGCGCCAGCGCTCGTCCCGTCTCCGGATCCACTCGTCGAAGGAGCGGTCGCCGAACCCGCGGGCGGAGGGTCCCCCCGAGTGCTCGGTGAACCACGCGGGCCAGTGGTCGTAGGCCCGCCGGACGGTGTGGGCGTCCGCGGTGACCTCCAGCAGCAGGTACAGCCAGCCTCCGTGCTCCGGGTGCGTCTCTGCCTCGTGCAGCGCGCCGCACAGGACGCTCTCCTCCGTCTCGCGCTCCTCGCGCGGGAGCCGCCCCCACCGGGCCGCGACGGCGTCGTGGACCAGGACCGCGGGCCCGTCCCCGTCCAGGCGGTGCTCCCTCACCCAGGCGACGAGCCTCTCCAGCTCGGGGCCGGGAGCGGGTTCGGGGCGTCCGGGGATCTCCCGGGCCCCGCGCAGCATGTCGCCGTGGCCGAACCCGCCCTCCGCGCGGAGGATCTGCGGGCGGGGCGGTCTGCCGCCTCCCGCGGGCACGGCAGGGTGGGAGCTCCCGGGGACCAGCCCCGTTCTCCGGGCGCCCTCCACCGCCGCGGGAAGGTCGGTGTCCCCTTCGAGGAGGCCGAGGACACCGCCCAGGTCGTCGCCGGTCAGCCTCCCTTCCCGCGCCGCCCGGAGGACACCGGGGAGCCGTCGCGCGAGCAGGGCCCGCTGCTCCTCCCCGGCGAGGTCGAACCGTTTCCCGGTGAGCCACACGGTGAGGTCCTCCGCCGTGAACAGGTGGGGAAGCAGCCAGCCGACGCCGTCGCGCTCCACGTACTCCGGATAGGGGGTGCGCGCCCAGGCCGTGCCGTCCCACCAGTAGACGAAACCGATGTTCTCCCGGGTCTCCAGGTCCAGCATCCAGTCCCACGGCAACCAGTCGGGGCCGTCCTCGAACACGTCGAACTCGTCGTCGTCGACGAAGTCGTCGCATTCGTGGTCGAAGCCGATCAGCAGCCCCCGGCCGCCCTCCAGGCGCAGGAGGCGCCAGGTGTTGCCGCCGCCGTCGTCGTAGAGGACCGGCCCGTCCTCCAGCCGGTGCAGGCGGTACCCGCCGCCCGCGCCGACCTCCAGGGCGGCCGCCACGGCGGCGTGCGCCCAGAGGGTGTCCAGCGGGGGCAGGTCCTCGGGGGTCCCCGGACGGTCGAACTCCACGGGCGGTCCTCTCCGGTGGGCGGTGTGCACGCGAACGTACACCCCGCCCACGACACCGCGGGCACGGGGAGCACCGCCGTTCCGACCACGACCGGCAGACCGCCCCCGCCCGCGCCGGGGCCCCGGCGCACGACCCGCGGGGCCCACCGTCCCGCGACCGGCACCGCCCCGGCTAGACCACGTTCAGCGGCAGCAGCGGACGGCCCTCGGCGGGGGCGTTGATCTGGATCTCGGTGCCCATGCTCGGGCAGACCCCGCAGTCGTAGCAGGGGTTCCACCGGCAGTCGTCCACCTCCAGCGACTCCTCGCCGTGCAGCGAGTCCTGCCAGTCCTGCCACAGCCACGACCGGTCGAGGCCGGCGTCCAGGTGGTCCCAGGGCAGGACCTCGTCCTCGTCGCGCTCACGGGTGGTGAACCAGTCCACGTCCACCGGGAAGCCGGCCAGGCCCGCCTCGGCGGCCTTCGTCCACCGGTCGTAGGAGAAGTGCTCGCTCCAGCCGTCGAAGCGGCCCCCGGCGCGCCACACCTCCTCGACCACCCGGCCGACACGGCGGTCGCCCCGGGAGAGCAGGCCCTCGATGATGGAGGGGCGCCCCTCGTGGTAGCGCAGACCGATCGACTTGCCGTACTTGCGGTCGCCCCGCAGCCTGTCGCGCAGCTTGCGCAGCCGGGCGTCGACGGCCTCGTGCGAGGTCTGCGCCGCCCACTGGAACGGGGTCTGCGGCTTGGGCACGAACCCGCCGATGGACACCGTGCAGCGGATGTCCTTGCGCCCGGTCACCTCGCGGCCGGTCCGGATCACCTCGGTGGCCAGGTCGGCGATGGCCAGGACGTCCTCGTCCTCCTCGGTGGGCAGACCGCACATGAAGTACAGCTTCACCTGCCGCCACCCGGCCGCGTACGCGGCGGTGACGGTGCGGATCAGGTCCTCCTCGGTGACCATCTTGTTGATCACCCGGCGCATCCGCTCGCTGCCGCCCTCCGGCGCGAACGTCAGACCGGAGCGGCGACCGTTGCGGGTCAGCTCGTTGGCCAGGTCGATGTTGAACGCGTCCACCCGGGTGGAGGGCAGGGACAGGCCGGTGTTGGTGCCCTCGTACCGGTCGGCGAGCCCCTTGGCGATCTGCCCGATCTCGCTGTGGTCGGCGCTGGACAGCGACAGCAGCCCCACCTCCTGGAAGCCGGAGGCCTTCACGCCGTCCTCGACCATCTTCGTGACGGTCTCCTTGTTGCGCTCGCGCACCGGCCGGGTGATCATCCCCGCCTGGCAGAACCGGCAGCCGCGCGTGCAGCCGCGGAAGATCTCCACGCTGTACCGCTCGTGCACGGACTCGGCGGTCGGCACGATCGGCTTCCTGGGGTAGGGCCACTGGTCCAGGTCCATCACGGTGTGCTTTTGCACCGTGCCGGGCACCCCGGGCCGGTTGGGCGTGTAGGAGGCGATCCGCCCGTCCTCGTGGTACTCCACGTCGAAGAAGCGCGGCACGTACACACCGCCGGTCGCGGCCAGGCGCAGCAGCAGGCCGTCGCGCCCGCCGGGCTCGCCCTCCTCCTTGAACTCGCGGATGATCTCGGTGATGGCGAGGGTGATCTCCTCGCCGTCACCGAGCACCACCGCGTCCAGGAAGTCGGCGATCGGCTCGGGGTTGAACGCCGAGTGCCCGCCCGCCAGCACGACCGGGTGGTCGGCGGTGCGGTCGGCCGAGCGCAGCGGGATGCCCGCCAGGTCCAGCGCGGTGAGCATGTTGGTGTAGCCCATCTCGCTGGCGAAGCTCAGCCCGAGCACGTCGAAGGCGGCCAGCGGCCGGTGCGCGTCCACGGTGAAGTGGGGCACCCCGTGCTCGCGCATGAGCTTCTCCAGGTCCGGCCAGACCGCGTAGGCGCGCTCGGCCAGCACGCCCTCGCGCTCGTTGAGGACCTCGTACAGGATCTGGACGCCCTGGTTGGGCACGCCGACCTCGTAGGCGTCCGGGTACATCAGCGCCCAGCGCACCCGGGTCTCGTCCCATTCCTTGACCACGGAGTTGAGCTCGCCACCGACGTACTGGATGGGCTTGGCCACCTGCGTCAGCAGGGGTTCCAGCCGCGGGAAGAGGCTTTCGACGGACATGGTGTGGGCCTTCGTTCGGCGGACATCGTGTCGGGTGTGCGTGGACCCCCGCCGTGGCGGGAGCCGTCGCCGTGACGCGTGGAGCGCGCCCGCGCGGATGTTCCCAGGCTACCGGCGCCCGGGGCCCCGGGCCGCTCCGTCCACAGGCCCGTTTCCACCGCGCCGCGCCGCCGCCCCGCGCCCGCGGACGGGCGTGGGGCGGGCCCCGGCTCCCGCGCCGTGCCCGCCCCGCCCGTGCTCCCGGCCCCCGCTAGGCGAAGCCCCGGTCCCGGGAGTCGACGCCCAGCACCAGCCCCAGGGCGACCATGTTGGCCACGACCGCGGTACCTCCGTAGGACATGAACGGCAGCGGCAGGCCCGTCACCGGCACGACCCCCAGGCCCATCCCGATGTTGATGAAGGCCTGGAATCCGAACCAGGCGACCACGCCCACGCACAGCAGGCGCGGGTAGGGCTGCTCGCACCCCCGGGCGATGCGCAGGATCCGCCACAGGATCAGCGCGAACAGGCCGATGACCAGCACCGAACCCACGAACCCCAGCTCCTCGCCCGCCACCGTGAAGATGAAGTCGGTGTGCTGCTCGGGCACGAACTGCCCGTGCGTCTGCTCGCCCTGGAACAGGCCGGTCCCGTTGAACCCGCCCGACCCCACCGCGATCAGCGCCTGGTTGGAGTTGTACCCCGCGCCCTGCGGGTCGGCGGTCGGGTCCATCAGGGTCGCGATGCGGTCCAGCTGGTAGGGCTCCAGCATGTCGAACCACCACACGCACAGAGCGCCGACCACCCCGCACACCAGCATGCCCGCCACCCACACGATCGGGGCGCCCGACAGCGTGAGCATGCCCAGGAAGATCATGACGAGCACCAGCGTGGTGCCCAGGTCCGGCTGCGACATCACCAGCGCCAGCGGCACCGCCAGGACCACCAGGCAGAACACCACGTCCCGCGTCATCGGCCGGGCCTCGCCGTCGCGGGGCTCCCCCAGCAGCGTGGCCAGGACCAGGACCAGCCCGACCTTGGACAGCTCACTGGGCTGGAACTGGAACCCGCCGACCACGATCCAGCCGCGCGAGCCGTTGATCACCTCACCGAGCGGGGTGAGCACCAGGACCAGCGCGATCACCGTGACCAGGTAGACGATCGGCCCGTACGCGCGGATCGTGCGGTGGTCCACCGCGGCGACCACCAGGCACAGCGCCCACGCCACCACCAGGTGGAGCAGGTGGCGGCGCAGGTGTTCGGTGGATTCGAGCGGGTCGCTCCCGTCGCCCGGGACGGTCGCCGACCACACCAGCAGCGAGCCGATGGCGCACAGGACCGCCGCCGACGCGACCAGCGTCCAGTCCAGTCGGCGCGCCAGGCCCGCCGCGCCGCGTCCGATCTCGGCGCCGCGCGATCCGGGCGCCCCCATGTAGGTGGTCATGGCTACCGATCCAGCTGGTCGATGGAACCGTCGGGACGGATGGCTGGCAGTTCCTCGGGCGGCGCGCCGCCCGGGATCAGCGGCTTCCCTCCGCCGGACCCGCCCTCCTCGGTCTCGGCCCCCTGTGCGGGGGAGTCGAACCCGTAGATCCCGTCGTAGATGGCGCGCGCGATGGGCGCCGCGGTCATACCGCCGGTACCGCCCTGGGAGACCAGGACGACGATGGCGAACTGCGGGTCGTCGGCGGGCGCGTAGGAGGCGAACCAGGAGGAGACCTGGCGCCCCTCCACGTCGGCGCTGCCGGTCTTGCCCGCGACGGACACCTTGTCCTGCGGGAACCCGTTGAAGGCGCCGCGTGCGGTCCCCTCCTTGGGGACCGCGGTGAGCGCGGTCTGGAGGTACTCGAGCGTCTCGTCGCTGACCGGCAGCTCGCCGCGCACGACCGGCTCGATCTGCCGTACCTCCGTCCCGTCCGCGGAGACCAGCGCCCTGCCGATACGGGGCTCGTAGAGCGTGCCGCCGTTGGCGACGGCCGCGTAGGCGCTGGCGAGCTGGAGCGGGGTGACGAGGACGTCGCCCTGGCCGATGGCGAAGTTGACGGCCTCGTTGGCCCGCCACTGGAAGCCCTCCACGCACTGCTCGTAGGCCAGCAGCTTGAGGTAGGAGGCGCGCGACGGGTCGGTCTCGGCGACCTCCGGGTAGCCGTGCTCGCCCCGGTAGCAGTTGTTCTCGCGCGTCTCCTGCCAGAAGGTGCGCTTCCACTCGCGGTCGGGGATGCGCCCGGAGGTCTCGTAGGGCAGGTCGATGCCGGTCGGGGAGCCGAAGCCGAAGCCCTTGGCCATCTCGGCCATCGCCTCGTCGGGCTCGCCCTCGGGGTAGAGCCCGCCGTCCTCCTTCCACATCTGGTAGCCGAAGTTGTAGAAGACGGTGTTGCAGGAGACCACGATGGCCCGGTGCAGGCTGATCGGTCCCTGGCCCTGCCCCTCGTAGTTCTGGTAGCTCTGCCCGGCCAGGGACACCGACCCGGGACAGGCGTAGGTGCTGCGCAGCGAGTACCCGTTCTCCGCGGCCGCCGCGAGCGAGGAGACCTTGAAGGTGGAGCCCGGCGGGTAGGTGCCCTGCACCGCGCGGGAGAGCAGCGGCTCGCCCGCCTCCTCGCTGAGCATCTCGTCGAAGGTCTCCTGGTCGATGCCGCCGCGCCAGATGGCGGGGTCGTAGGTGGGCAGACTCGCCATGGCCACCACGCCTCCGGTGCGCACGTCCAGGACGATGGCGGCGCCGGAGTCGGCCTTGTAGCGGGGCCGGGCGGCCGCCATGCCCTCGGCCAGCGCCTCCTCCGCGACCTTCTGCACTCCCAGGTCCACGTGGGTGACCAGGTGCATCCCCGGTTCGGAAGGCGACTCGGAGATGACCTCCATGACCTCGCCGTGGTTGTTCACGCCGAGGACGCGCCTGCCCGCGGTGCCGCGCAGCTGGGCGTCGTAGACCGCCTCCACGCCGTCGCGTCCCACCATGTCGATACCGGTGAACTGGGTGCGCAGGTCCTCACGGGCCTCCAGCTCCTCCTGGGTCACCGGCTGCAGGTAGCCCAGCATCTGGGAGCCGTGCTCGCCCTGCGGGTACTCGCGGACCGCGTGGGCCTGGGCGCTGATGCCGGGGAACCGGTCGGCGCTCTCCATGACCTGGAGGGCGACGGACGGCTCCACGTCGTCGGCGAGGGTGACGGGCTGGTAGGGCGATCCGGGCCAGCACGGACGGCTCACCTCGGGCCCGCACAGGCGCATGCGCTTCTGGAGCTCCTCCAGCGGTACGTCGAGCACCTCGGACAGGTCGGTCAGGACCTTCTCCCCGCCGTCCTCCATGCCCACGATCTCGTGGTAGTCGGCGGAGACCACCAGCTCGGTGCTGTTGTTGACCAGCGGGCGGCCGGTGGCGTCGAGGATCTGCCCCCGCGTGGCGGGGACGAGGAGCTGTTGGTGGTGGTTGGCCACCGCGAGCTCGCGGTAGTGGTCCCACATCGGGATCTGGAGGTACCACAGCCGCACGGCCAGGGCCGCGAAGAGCACCAGGACCAGGATCTGGGCGAGCAGCAGCCCGGCCCGGCCGAGCCTGCGCCCGGGCAGCTCGACGTCGTCGACGGGTGACATGTGCACGTTCACCACCTCCCCGGGGACACGGAGCCCCGGACGCCGTCGAGCTCGCCGTCGGAGAGCGCCCCCCGCGCCCACAACAGCGGGAGCGTGACCAGCGGCGAGACCAGGGTCGTCAGGGTGGCGCCGACGAGGGTGTTGACCGCCACGGCGGCCAGTGACACCCGCGGGTCGCCCATGAGCAGGCCGACCAGCGCGTAGCCCAGGGCCACCCCCACGGCGGTGGCCGCGGTGGCGGCCATCAGCGCCCACACCGAGGGCCTGCCGCTCAGCGCTCCGGCCGAGCCGGTGTTCCTGTGCAGCAGGGCCAGCAGGTAGGCGGCCACGCACAGGACCAGGGCGTAGCGGCCCAGCGCGTGCTCGGCGGGCGGTAGGACGTCCATGGCCAGCCCGGCGGCGAAGCCGCACCCCGCCGCGGCGGCGGGGGTGGTGGTCAGGGCGACCGCGACGACCGCCGCGACCACGAGGTCGGGCCCGGCCCCCCACTCGAACGGGAGCCGGTTGACGACGACGGCCTGGGCGAGTACGGCGACGGCCACCAGGGCCAGGGTCGCTGCGTTCCTCATGAGCGTTCCCCCTTGTCGGGCCGGGGCGGGAGCACCGAGTCGCGCGGGTCCTCCTCCGGGCCCCTGACCACCACGCCCACCACGTCCAGGGACGAGAAGTCCACGGCCGGGGCGATACGGGCGAGGCGGCTGAGCGCGCCGGGCGCCACCTGCACCTTCTCGACGGTGCCGATCGGCACGCCGGGCACGAAGGGCGCGCCCTCGTGCGAGCCGAGCGTGACCAGCCGGTCCCCGGCCTCCACGGGCGCCTGCAGGTCGAACAGCTCCAGGGTCATTTCGGCGTCGGGGCCGCCGGGGGCGGTGCCGCCCCGGACGACGCCGATCTTGCGCGTGGCCTCCAGGCGGGCGCCGACGGCGGAGTTGACGTCGGTGGCGAGCATGACGGTGGCGGTGCCCGGACCGGCCTCGATCACCTTCCCCACCAGGCCGGAGCCGTTGACCACGGTCATGTCCGGGCGCACGCCGGAGTCGGTGCCGGTGTCGATGGTGACCGTGTCGGCGTAGCCGCGCGCGGTGACGCGGGTGACGGCCTGGGCCGGGACGACCTCGTAGCCGCCCAGGCCGGCCAGCCCCAGCATCTCGTCGAGCTGCTCGGCGCGCTCCTTGTCGATGCGGGCGGCCCGCAGGTCCTCCTCCAGCTCGGCGTTGGCCTGCTCCAGTTCGGCGATGCGCTCGGCCGACCCGGAGCCCCGGCTCAGCCCCTCGTAGAGGCCGGCCACGGGCGCGGCCGCCCAGCCGACGCCCGCGGCGGCGGGCGCGAAGACGGCCTCGCCGCCCGTGCGGACCGCGGAGGTGACGGGATTGGTGCCGGGACGGGCGTCCAGGACGAGCAGGGCCACCGCCACGGCGACGAGTGCGGCGAGGAGTACGCGGGATCTGCGTGAGTCGCGGAACATGGTCACCTCCGCCGTTCGGGGACGAGTACCTGATGGAGCCGTTCGTAGTTCTCGACGCAGGTGCCCGAGCCGACGGCGACGGAGTCCAGCGCGTTGTCGGCGACGTGGATGGGCATCCCGGTCTCGTGCAGGAGCCTCTCGTCGATCCCGCGGAGCAGCGCTCCGCCGCCGGTGACGGCGATGCCGCGGTCCATGATGTCGCCGGACAGCTCCGGAGGGCACTTGTCGAGGCTGGTGCGGACCGCGTCGACGATGGCGGTGACCGGTTCCTCGATGGCCTGGCGGACGTCGCTCTCGGACAGGACGATGGTCTTGGGCAGCCCGCTGACGAGGTCGCGTCCGCGCACCTCGGCGCGGATCTCCTCGGAGCCGGTCGGGTAGGCGGAGCCGATGGCCATCTTCAGCTCCTCGGCGGTGCGCTCCCCGATCATCAGGGAGAACTCCTTCTTGACGAAGGTCGCGATGGCCTGGTCGAGCTCGTCGCCGCCCACGCGGATGGACTGTGAGGTGACGATGCCGCCCATCGAGATGACGGCGACCTCCGTGGTGCCGCCGCCGATGTCCACGACCATGTTGCCGGTGGGCTCGTGGACGGGGAGCCCGGCGCCGATGGCGGCGGCCATGGGCTCCTCGATGATGTAGACCCTGCGCGCGCCGGCCTGGTAGCCCGCCTCCTTGACGGCGCGATGCTCGACCGAGGTGATGCCGCTGGGGACCGCCACGATCAGACGCGGCTTGGCGAAGTGGCGCCGACGGTGGATCTTCTGGATGAAGTAGCGCAGCATGCGCTCGGTGATCTCGAAGTCGGCGATGACACCGTCCTTCAGAGGACGGATGGCCGTGATGTTGGTCGGCGTGCGGCCGATCATCTGCTTGGCCTCGATGCCGACCGCGACGATCCGGCCCGTGGAGGTGTTGAGCGCGACCACCGACGGCTCGTTCAGAACGATGCCGCGTCCTCGCACGTACACGAGCGTGTTGGCGGTGCCCAGGTCGACGGCCATGTCCCGGCCGAGAAAAGCAAGGTTGTTCGGCATGTAACGTCCTCAGAGGCGCCGTGTCGGACGTGGTTGCCCGGGGCGACCATACGTAGTCGTTCCGGCACGATAGGTATCCAGTCCCCCGTATCGTAACGGTCAGCACTTAGTCCGTTACGCAAACACACCGAATTGTGGCCTCGTCGGCGGACGAATCGGCAGAAGTCGCCTGTGGCCGCGGGTCCCACATGCCGAAGGACCCGCGGACCGCCCCGTTTCCCCTACAGGTCGGGGAAGAACAGCTTGATCTCGCGCTCGGCGGAGTAGGTGGAGTCCGAGCCGTGCACGATGTTCTGCTGCACCTCCAGCGCGAAGTCGCCGCGGATGGTGCCGGGGGTGGCGGTCACCGGGTCGGTGGCGCCGGCCAGGGCGCGGAACGCCTCCACCGCGCGCTCGCCCTCGACCACCATGGCCACCAGGGGGCCGCCGGTGATGAACTCGACGAGCGAGCCGAAGAACGGGCGCTCGGCGTGCTCCTCGTAGTGCGTCTTGGCGGTCTCGGCGTCGAGCGTGCGCAGCTCCATGGCGACCAGCTTCAGGCCCTTGCGCTCGATGCGAGAGATGACCTCGCCGACGATGTTGCGGCGGACGCCGTCCGGCTTGATGAGAACGAGAGTGCGCTCCACGTGCGTGTCAACTCCTCACTGGGGCTCCGCGTGGCGCACGTGGGCACCCGCCCACGGCATGGCCGCACGCGGAGGAATCGGGTGGTGGGTCACAGGTGCGGGGGCCGCAGAAGGAGGGGTTCTCCCCGGGCCGCCCGCCCGGACCTGCGTCACACTATCGCGTTTGGCGCGTGGGCGCGGAGGCCGCGGCGTCTTCGCCCCGCCGGGCGGTCTCCGCCTCGGCGCGGGCACGGTGGGCGGCCTTCATCTCGTCGGTGCGACGGCCCATGATGACGCCGGTCACCCACAGGGAGACGAACACCACCGCGACCAGCATCGCCCCGGAGACCAGGAAGGAGGTGAACAGGAAGGCGGCCTGCAGCGCCCAGGCCGCGTAGTGGGCCCAGCGGTGCTTCTGGAGTCCGGAGAGCACGAGGGCGGCGAGGGCCATCCCGCCCCACAGACTCCCGGCCAGGACCGGGTCCATCCCCTCCAGGGAGATGGCGACGGGGATGAAGAGGCCGATCACGATGACCTCGAACACCAGGATGACGGCGCAGACTACGCGCACGGCGGGTTCCCTTCGTCATGGGTCGCCTGTCCCGTCACTCCCGCGCACCTCGCAGCAGGTGGACGGCGTCACCGGCGGTGACCACCGATCCGGTGACCAGCACGCCGGTACCGCCGAACTCTCCGCCCTCCTCGGCCAGGCCCACGGCCCGGTCGATGGCGTCGTCGAGTCGGGGCTCCACGTGCACGCGGTCCTCACCGAAGATGTGCTGGGCGACGTTGGACAGCCGCTCCGGGTCGAGGGAACGCGGGGAGGAGTTACGGGTGACGACGATCTCGTCGAGCAGTGGTTCGAGGGGTTCGAGAATCCCCTCGACGTCCTTGTCGGCCATGACCGCGACCACTCCGACCAGCCGGGAGAAGGTGAAGGCCTCCTCCACGGCCGCCGCGGTGGCGGTCATCCCCGCCGGGTTGTGCGCCGCGTCGGCGATGATGGTCGGGCTGGTGCGCAGGACCTCCATGCGGCCCGGGGAGTCCACTCCCGCGAGGGCCTCGCCGACGATCACGGGGTCCATGCCCCCGGCGTCGTCGCCGGAGGAGGCGAACGCCTCGGCGGCGGCGACGGCCACGGCGGCGTTGCCGGCCTGGTGGGCCCCGAACAGGGGCAGGAACAGGTTCTCGTAGCTGCCGGTGAGGCCCTTGATCGCGATCTGCTGGCCGCCGACGGCGACCTCCCGGGAGGTGACCCCGAACTCCAGCCCCTCCCGGGCCACACGCGCGCCGACCTCCGCGGCGTTGCGCATCAGGACCTCGGCGGCGGGCAGCGGCTGCTGGGCCAGGACCGCCACGGAGTCGGGCTTGATGATGCCCGCCTTCTCCTCGGCGATGCCCTCCACCGTGTCGGGCAGGTACTCGGTGTGGTCGATCCCGATGGGGGTCACCACGGCGACGTCTCCGTCGACGACGTTGGTGGCGTCCCACCGGCCGCCCATGCCGACCTCGACGACGGCCACGTCCACGGGGGCGTCGGCGAAGACGGCGTAGGCCATCACCGTGAGGATCTCGAAGAACGACAGCGGGGCGTCGTTCATCGAGTCGGCCATCTCGACGTAGGGGCGGATGTCGTCGTAGGCCTCGACGAACCGCTCCTGGGATACGGGCTCCCCGTCGATGACGATGCGTTCGCGCACGGTGCGCAGGTGCGGGCTGGTGTAGCGGCCCACGCGCAGACCCCGTCCGCGCATGAGCGCGTCGATCATGCGGGCGGTGGAGGTCTTTCCGTTGGTGCCGGTGACGTGGATGGCCCGGAAGTTGCGGTGCGGGTCGCCCAGGAGGTCCAGCAGGGTGCGGACCCGGTCCAGTCGGGGATCGATGTCGGACTCGGGCGCGCGGGAGAGGATCTCCGCGGTCACCTCGGCGTAGCGCTGCTCGGTGCTGGCTTCACTCACGGCGTCTCGGCGTCTCGTGTGTTCGGGGTGTACACCCGCGTCAGTCTACGCGCCCCCACCTGGGCTCGGACCCCGGGCGGAGGATCCGGTGGCGTATGTCGCGCAGACCATACTGGTGCCATGCCAAGCCTTGACCCCTTCTTCTCCGAGTGGGCGCAGCGCCGCCCCGGACAGGCCCGGAGCCTGGAGCGCGCCGCGGCGCTGATGCGCGTGCTGGACCTGGACGCCGAACGCCCGCCGGTGCTGGGGGTGGTGGGGTCCAAGGGCAAGGGAAGCACCGCGACCACGGCGGCGGCGGCGCTGTCGTCGGCCGGGCTGCGCACGGTGCTGGTCACCGGGCCGAGCTTTCGCTCCTACCGCGAGCGGGTGCGGGTGGACGGGACGTCGGTGACCGACGGCGAGCTGGACGCGTTGGGCGGGCGGATCGAGGCCGCCCGCCGGGGGCTGCCGCCGGTGGAGGAGACGGGCGGCTACCTGGCACCGAGCGGGCTGTTCCTGGTGGCGGGCCTGCTGCGCGCCCGCGAGGCGGACGCCGACGTGTGCGTGCTGGAGGCCGGGATGGGCGGCCACCGCGACGAGCTGCGCCTGGTCGGCCCGGAGGTCGTCGCCCTGGGGAAGGTCTTCGCCGAGCACGTGGGCGTCCTCGGGGACACCGTGGTGGAGATCGCCCGGGAGAAGGCCCGGGTCGCCGGGGAGCGGACCCGCGCGCTGGTGAGCCTGCCGCAGACCGCGGAGGTGGCCGCCGAGGTCGACGCCGCCCTGGACGGGGCCACCGGGGGCCGGGTCCGGGCCGAGGTGGTCGATCCGCGGCGGCCCGGGGTGGAGCCGCCGCCCGGGCTGCGCCCGCTGGGGCTGTCCGCGGCCTCGGGGGTGCTGGGGACGGCCGCGGCCGCGCGGATGCTGGACCACCTGGGCCGCCCGCCCCTGGACCGGGAGCGGCTGCACGCCGTGCTGGGCACCGTCCGGCTGCCGGGGAGGCTGTCCCGCCATGCGGTGCCCGGCGGGGTCCGAGGAGCTTCCGGGGGGAGCGGCGGGGACCCGGCGGGCGGCGGCGGTGCGCCGGACGCCGAGGTGATCGTGGACTCGGCCATCGACCGCAACGGGGTCGCCGCCGCCCTGGCCCACGCCCGCGGGACGTGGGGCGGGGTGGACCACGTGCTGCTGTGCCTGCCCGACCACAAGGACGTGTCGGGGGCGGTGGAGGTCCTCGGCGGCCTGCCCGTGACCGCCGTGCGCCTGCCCGAGGCCCACCTGCGCTTCGAGCACGCCCTGCCGGACCACTGGGGCCGCATGGACGCCGCGGACCTGTCCCCCGCGGTCCTGCGCGCGCTCGGCGGGCGCGTGCTGGCGCTGGGCACGGTCTACTTCACCGGCCGGGTCCTGGAGGCCGTGGACGCCCCCACCGACCGCCTCTTCGGCTGACGCCGCGCGCCCCGCCCGCGTTGTCCACAGGACGGAGGAGGCCCTGGCGGCGCCGGGCGTCCTCCTGCCTTCCTGGAATCGGGGGGTCCCCGGGCCCGCTCCGCCCCGCCGTGCCCGCACCGCCCCGGACACGGCGGCGGCGCGCGGGTCACCACGGCAACGGGGGCGGTGCCGCGGCACCGCCCCCGCCGGGGTCACACGTTCGGGGAACCCGTCCGTCCCCTACCTGCCGTTACCCCGTCCCGGCCGGTAGCTCTCCTGGCTCTGCGGGTTGAACTGGTCCATCCGCACCCGCTCGGCCGCGCGCACGCGCGGGTCGTCGATCCGCAGCACGTCCAGGCCGCGTTCGATGTCGGACGAGTACACGTAGCCGTTGTAGTAGTACGTCGACCAGGTGTCGTTGTCCTGCACGCCCTCCTCGACACGGGAGTCCATGTCGAAGAAGCCGACCTCCTGCGGGGCCTCCGGGTCGTTGAAGTCGATGACCGAGACGCCGCCCTGGTACCACGACTGCACGAAGTAGTCCTGACCGGGCACCGGGATCAGCGAGCCGTTGTGCGCCACGCACACCTGGTCGCCCTGGTGGCGGTCGATCTTGAAGTAGCCGGCGAAGTCCAGCTCCGGCGAGTCGCCGCCGCTCAGGCCGTAGATCGCGTTGGCACCCCGCTGGGGGCCCACCTCCTCGGTGCAGGTCGGGGCGCCGCCCCCGCCCAGCTCGTCGGTGAACAGCACGTTCCTGGCGTCGTTGGTGAAGGTCGCCGAGTGCCAGAACGCGAAGTTCTCGTCCTGGACCACCTCGGTGACGACCGGGTTCACCGGGTCGGAGATGTCCATCAGGACGCCGTCGCCCATGCAGGCGCCCGCGGCGATGTCGCGCTCGGCGTAGACGGTGATGTCGTGGCAGCCCTGGGTGGGCAGCAGCAGCCCGTCCTGCTCGTGGTTGCCGCCCTCCGGGAACAGGACCGGCTCGTTGACGACCGCGGCCTCCTCCGGGGCGTCGTGCGGCACCTCGATGACGGAGATCTTGTCGTGCGGCGGCTGGCAGTTGGGGAAGCGCTCCGAGGGCGAGTACGACGACACGTAGACCAGGTCGCTGTCACCGGTCTTGCTCGGCACCAGGGTGTTGGTGTGCGAGCCGCAGTCGGTGCGCACCGCGGACACGTACTGCGGGTTGGCCTTGTCGGAGATGTCGAAGATCCGGATGCCCTCGAACCCGTCGGGGTCGGTGGTGGGCACCGCGGGCGCTCCGCACTCGGTGCCGGCGCGCGGGTAGTCGACCGAGAAGTAGAGCAGGTCGCCGCTGACCGACACGTCGCCCTGGCCGCCGGGGCACAGGACCTCGGAGACGACCTGCGGCTCCTCCGGCTCGGAGATGTCGTAGATGACGAAGCCGTCGTAGTTGCCGCCGATGGCGTAGTCGCCGCTGAACGCCAGGTCCGAGTTGACGTTGCGCACGGTCGAGGGCTTGGGCGTGTGGGCGACGTGGGTGATGTTGGCGCTGTGGATGTCGTCGGCGGGTGCCTCGTCCGCCTGGGCGGCGGCCGGGCCGAGGAGTCCGACGAGCAGAGACGCGGCGGCGGCCGACGCGAGGGCCGCGGTGCGCCGCAGACCCTTCCTGGCCCGTGGTGCTGCGGGAGGTGCGGGCATGGGTTCTCCTGTGTGCACTAGGGGATGGGGGTGGGCGCGCCGGGGCCGCGGCGTACACGGCCGCGGCCCCGTTCCTTCGTCACCCGGTCACGGGCCGGGCGGCGTTCGGGCGGGCGTCCCGGTCCCCGGCGGGAGCCGGGACGCCCGTGCGGTCAGCGGCCGTTGCCGCGGCCGGGTCGGTACTCGGGCTGGGACTGGGGGTTGAACTCGTCCATCTGCACCTGCTCGGCCACCCGGAAACGGGGGTCCTCCAGCTTCAGGACGTCGAGCCCGCGGGTGATGTCGGAGGAGTAGACGTAGCCGTTGTAGTAGTAGGCCGACCAGGAGCCGCCCAGGACGAGGTTGTCCTCGCTGATCGGGTCGCGGTCGAAGTGGCCGATCTCGCGGGGGGCGCTCGGGTCGTTGAAGTCGATGACCGAGACGCCGCCCTGGTACCAGGCCTGCACGAAGTAGTCGCGCCCCGGGACCGGGATCAGCGAGCCGTTGTGCGCCACGCAGTTCTCGGTGTCGGCCTGGTGGCGGGGCAGCTTGAAGTAGCCCTCGAACTCGAGCTCGGGGGAGTTCTTCCCGCCCCCGATCCCGTAGATGGCGTTGGCGCCGCGCTCGGGGCCGATCTCCTCGTTGCAGGTGGCGCCGCCGCCTCCGCCGAGTTCGTCGGTGAACAGCACGGTCTTGCCGTTGTTGGTGAAGGTCGCCGAGTGCCAGAACGCGAAGTTCTCGTCCTGGACCACCTCGGTGACGACCGGCGCGGCCGGGTCGGAGATGTCCATCAGGACGCCGTCGCCCATGCAGGCGCCCGCGGCGACGTCGCGCTCGGCGTAGACGGTGATGTCGTGGCAGCCGGAGGTGCCGGTGTTGCCGCCCTCGGGGAAGAGGACCGGGGTGTCGAGCAGCCTGGCCTCGGACGGTTCGTCGACGGGGATCTCGATGACGGAGATCTTGTCGTGCGGCGGCTTGCAGTTGGGGAAGCGCTCCGAGGGCGAGTAGGAGGAGACGTACACGTACTCGTGCTCGCCGTCCTTGCCCGGCACCAGGGTGTTGGTGTGCGAGCCGCAGTCGGTGCGCACCGCGGACACGTACTGCGGGTTGGCCTTGTCGGAGATGTCGAAGATCCCGACACGTCGCCCTGGCCGCCGGGGCACAGGACCTCGGAGACGACCTGCGGCTCCTCCGGCTCGGAGATGTCGTAGATGACGAAGCCGTTGTAGTTGCCGCCGATGGCGTAGTCGCCGCTGAAGGCGAGGTCCGAGTTGAAGTCACTCATGGCCTCGGTCTTCGGGACGTTGGTCACATGGGTGATGTTGGAGCTGGTGTCGGCGTCACTGGCGAACTCGTCGTCCGCCGAGGCCGAGGCGGGTCCGAGGAGGCCGACCATGAGCACGGCCGCTCCGGCGAGGGAGACTCCCGCCAGCCCGCGTCTGGCGTGCCGGGAGCTGGGGGTCGGGGGGGATGACGCCATCCTGTGTACTCCTGATTCTGATTGGAGCGAAACAGGAAGAAGGTACACAGTTCAACATCTATATGTATAGGGGGAGACAAAGGAAACCTTGTTCTTAACACGGTGTCGAGCTGACCCGATTCGACTACACAAGGTGCCTAAGCGCGGTGCCGCGCGGCGCACCGGACTCCTCCGGTGCGCCGCTCCCCGACGGGTCAGGCGGTGGGCAGGGACGGCTGCGACTGCGGGTTGAACTCCTCCATGCGCACGTCCTCCGCCCCGGCCAGGCGGGGGTCGGTGAGCCGGAGCACGTCGAGCCCGCGCATGATGTCGGAGGAGTAGACGTAGCCGTTGTAGTAGTAGGCCGACCACGAGCCCGCCGTCGTCAGGGCGTCGGGGTTCCAGGGGCCGCGGTCGAAGTGGCCGATCTCCTCGGGCTTGTCCGGGTCGCTGAGGTCGATGACCGAGACGCCGCCCTGGTACCAGGACTGCACGAAGTAGTCCTGACCGGGCACGGGGATCAGCGAGCCGTTGTGGGCCACACAGTTCTCGGTTTCGGACTGATGACGAGGCAGTTTGTAGTAGCTCCGAAACTCGAGTTTCGGGTCCGCCCCGTTCTGGTCGAGCGAGTAGACCGCGTCGGCCCCCCGCTCGGGCCCCGTCTCGGCGGTGCAGGTGGCCGCGTATCCGCTGCCGAGCTCGTCGGTGAAGATCACGTTGCGGGCGTCGTTGGTGAAGGTCGCCGAGTGCCAGAAGGCGAAGTTGGGATCGCTCACGCGCTCCACCACCACGGGGTTGACCGGGTCGGCGATGTCGAGCAGCAACCCGTCCCCCAGGCAGGCCGCGGCGGCCAGGCCGCGCTCGGGGTAGGCGGTGATGTCGTGGCAGCCGGTGGTGGTCCCGTGGCCGCCGTCCGGCAGCAGCACCGGCTCGCTGACCACCCGGGCCGAGGCCGGGTCCGCCAGCGGCACCTCGACGACGGAGATCCTGTCGTGCGGCGGCTGGCAGTTCGGGAAGTCCTTCGAGGGCGAGTACGAGGACACGTAGACGTAGTCCCGCTCCCCGTCCTCACCCGGCACCAGGGTGTTGGTGTGCGAGCCGCAGTCGGTGCGCACCGCGGACACGTACCGCGGGTCGGCCTTGTCGGAGATGTCGAAGATCCGGATGCCCTCGAACCCGTCGGAGTCGGTGGCCGACACCGCGGGCGCTCCGCACTCGCTGTCGGCGCGCGGGTAGTCGACCGAGAGGTAGAGCAGGTCGCCGCTGACCGACACGTCGCCCTGGCTTCCGGGGCACACGACCGTGGACACCCGGCTCGGGTTCTCCGGGTCGGAGATGTCGTAGACGACGAAGCCGTCGTAGTTGCCGCCGATGGCGTAGTCACCGCTGAAGGCCAGGTCGGAGTTGTACGACGAGGCACCGTCCAGGCCTTGCGCCCTGGGCAGGTTGGCCACGTGCACGACGCCCCCGTCGGTGCTCACCCCGTCCTCGGCCCTCGCCCCGGGAACGGCGAGCAGGGCGGTGACCAGCAGGGGTGCCGTTCCGAAGCTTCCCCAGCGCAGCCCGTTCCCGTGCCCTCGCGTCTTCGCCACCACCGCACACCCCCGGGAATACACGAAGCATCCAACTGACTACTATGTGTTGTACTACTCTCCATTGGTGACAACCAGACGAAACGCCGAGACCGGACATCTGCCACTTCAGAACACCAAAAGCACGCAGACACCCCTGGGGACGACCGGCGCCCCGGCGGGCCCGCCCGGCAGCGCGAAGTTGAACGAGATGGCACCAACCCGTGTCCGGGACTGGACAGAACACCCGTCGAGTGAGTAGAAAGCCCGCAGGACGTTGCCCCGAGGCACAATGCCCCCGGCACAGCGGCCCCGTCCGCACCCCACCCCATCGGAGGACACCTCGTGCGTCGCCTGGTACTCGCGGCCGGAACCGCCCTCGCCCTGCTCGGAGCCTCGGCCTGTACGGGTGACGGGGACGGGCAGGAGCAGGAGTCGGCCAACGTCATCGCCCCCGGCGCCCCCGGGGAGTCCTCCTCCCCCGCCACCACCGACCAGATCGCCGCCCTCGCCGAGGAGCAGGGCCACAACGAGGCCGACGTCACCTACCTGGTGAAGATGATCGAGCACCACTCACAGGCCCTGGAGATGACCGACCTGGTGCCGGAACGCCACGAGCGCGAGGACATCGAGCTCATCGCCGACCGCATCGCCGACGCCCAGGGCCCGGAGATCACCGCCATGGAGAGCTGGCTGGAGGAGAACGTCTTCGGCCCGGCCAGGGAGAACCCGGCGCACCAGAACTTCTGCGGACTGGAGGGGGACGGCACCCATCACGGCGAGGACGGCGACGTTCCCTCGTGCGAGCTGGAGGTCGACCACGAGGACATGCCGGGCATGGCCTCCGAGGAGGAGCTGGAGCAGCTGGCGGCGGCGGAGGGCGACGAGTTCGACCGCCTCTTCGTGGAGCTGATGACCGCCCACCACGAGGGCGCGGTCACCATGGCCGAGGACGTGCTGTCCGAGGGCAGGGACCAGACGGTGATGCGCATGGCCAACGACGTGATCGCCGAGCAGAACACCGAGATCGCGCGTATGGAACAGGCGCTGGAGGGATAGGACCGGCGGGCCCCCGCGCCGCCCCCTGCGGCGGCGCGGTCCCCGGCACACGCGAAGGGGCGCCCCGGTCGGGGCGCCCCTTCGCGTGTGCCGGGCCTGCTCGTCCGGGCGGCGGGCCGCCGGAGCGCGGGGCCGGGGCCCGTGGAGGCGTCGGCTAGGCGGACTTCTCCTGACGGGTACCGCGTGACTGGGCCCGCGGGACGATGGTGGGGTTGACGTTGTCGATCACCGTCTCCCGCGTAATGATCACCTGACCCACATCCTCACGCGAAGGCACCTCATACATCACCGACAACAACACCTCCTCGATAATCGCCCGCAAACCACGCGCACCCGTACCCCGAATAATCCCCTGCTCCGCCACCGCCTCCAACGCCCCCGGCGTGAACTCCAACTCCACACCATCCAACTCGAACAACCGCTGATACTGCTTCACCAAAGCATTCCGCGGCTCCGTCAAAATCCGGATCAACGCCTCCCGATCCAGATCATGCACACTCGTGATCACCGGCAACCGACCCACGAACTCCGGAATCATCCCGAACTTCAACAGATCCTCCGGCATCACCTCACCGAACAACGCCGAACCACCCAGCTCACCCTTGGGACGCAACACCGCGTTGAACCCCATCCCCTGCTGACCCGTCCGCGACTCGATCAACTTCTCCAACCCCGCGAACGCACCACCACAGATGAACAACACATTCGTCGTGTCGATCTGGATGAACTCCTGATGCGGATGCTTGCGCCCACCCTGCGGAGGCACACTCGCCGTCGTCCCCTCCAAGATCTTCAACAACGCCTGCTGCACCCCCTCACCCGACACATCCCGAGTGATCGAGGGATTCTCACTCTTACGCGCGACCTTGTCGACCTCGTCGATGTAGATGATCCCCGTCTCGGCCTTCTTCACGTCATAGTCAGCCGCCTGGATCAACTTGAGCAGGATGTTCTCCACATCCTCCCCCACATACCCCGCCTCGGTCAGCGCCGTCGCGTCCGCGATCGCGAACGGCACGTTCAGGATCCGCGCCAGAGTCTGCGCCAACAACGTCTTGCCCGACCCCGTCGGCCCGAGCAGCAAGATGTTGGACTTGGCGATCTCCACATCCTCCTCGCCCGGACGCTCCCCCTCCGAACGCACCCGCTTGTAGTGGTTGTACACCGCCACCGACAACGCCTTCTTGGCCTGCTCCTGACCGATCACGTACGAGTCCAGGAACTCGTAGATCTCCCGCGGCTTGGGCAGGGAG
>NYMS01000061.1 GCA_002529455.1 Glycomyces fuscus | reverse complement strand
AAGAACTGCTGGCAGCTGGCCGAACAGGCCGGCTTGGCCCAGCCGGGTCCGATGCAGCGCCTGCTGCGCTACGCCCGCTGGGACGCCGACGCCGTCCGTGACGATATCCGGGCCTACGCCGTCGAACACCTCGGCACCGAGGGCGCGGTGCTGATCGTGGACGAGACCGGCTTCGTGAAGAAGGGCCGCGCCTCGGCGGGCGTCCAGCGCCAGTACACCGGCACCGCCGGGCGCGTTGAGAACTCCCAGGTCGGCGTCTTCCTCGCCCTGGCCACCAGCCGGGGACGGGCCCTGATCGACCGCCGCCTCTACCTGCCCGAGCAGTCCTGGTGCACCGATCCCGAACGCCGCCGGGTGGCCGGGATACCCGACGAAGTCCGGTTCGCGACCAAGCCTCGCCTGGCCTGGGAGATGATCGCCGCCGCGCTGGACTCCGGGGTGCCGCGTCCTGGGTGACCGGTGACGAAGCCTACGGCCAGGACCCGCGACTGCGTGCCGCCTTGGAGGCACGCGGGACCGGCTACGTTCTCGCGGTCGCCTGCTCGACCAGGGTGCGGATCAACTCAGGCCGCACCCCCATCCGCGCGGACACCCTCGCCGCACGCCTGCCCGCCACCGCCTGGCAGCACCACAGCGCAGGCAACGGTGCGAAGGGCCCGCGCCACTACGAACTGGTCCGCGTCGCCGGGATCCGCTGGAGCGTCGAGGAGTGCTTCCAGGCCGCCAAGGGCCAGGTCGGACTCGACCACTACCAGGTCCGCAACTGGACCTCATGGCACCGGCACATCACGCTCGCCATGCTCGCGCTGGCGTTCCTGACCGCCCTCGCCGCCGTCCTCACGGCACCGGCCGTGACCGTGGGCAGACTGCTGCACTGGTCCCACTGGCGCACACGCCACCAGGCAACAGCCCGCCACAGCCACTACCGACGACGATCCTGCTGGATAGATCACGAAACCGTACTGGAGTACTAGGTCCGAGTCGTGATCGACGCCCATGAGATGGGCCGCGAGAGCAGTACGCCCGAGGTCGTGCGCGTGCGCGGACGTGGTGACTTCCCGGGACACAGCCGTCATCCAAACGGTGCCGCTCCTGCGCTGCACCTCCCAAACCAGAGTCGGACTACCGACATCTGTCCTGGCTGGGCCGTGACGGCCCTCACCCTTGCTCCTCGGAGGTCTCCCCGTTACGTTTGTTATTGTTCAACCACTAACAGAGGAGTATTCATGAGCGTCAACCCGACCCGCGAGCTCACCCCCGCACAGCACGCCCTGGCAGAGCACCTTCGGCTGGTGTCGTCCGGCCAGATCGACGAGTGGATCGAGCTGTACGCCGCGGACGGCACGGTCGAGTTCCCCTTCGCCCCCGCCGGTGTGCCTACCCTGGTGCAGGGACGCGAGGCGCTGATCGCCCACATGCGCGGCTTCCCGCAGACCTTCGACGTGAAGTTCGTCGACGTGAAGTTCATCGAGACGGCCAACCCCCGGACCGCGGTCGCCGAATACCGCTCGGAGGGAATCGCCCTCAGCACCGGCAAGCCGTACGAGCAGACAGTCATCACGGTGATCCGCCTCGACGAGGCGGGCCTGGTCGAGCAGTTCGTCGACTACTGGAATCCTCTCGTGGTCATCGAGGCCATGACCCCCGACGAGGCGGCCAGCGGCCAAGACGTGTCGTGGCCCTCGGAGCGTTGATCCCGGTTCGACGGGGTGAGACGGGTCACCCACCCGTCTTGCCCCGTCGCACCCTGTCCCACTCCGCAGTGAGAGACTGGGAGACATGCCCGCCCCTGGCTCCAGAGTGAAGAGCGATCAACGCCGTCGAGTCGTGCTGGACGCTGCCGTGGCCTGCTTTGCGCGCAAGGGTTACTACGGCACGACCACTGGTGAGATCGCCGAACGGGCCGAAATCTCTCAGCCCTACGTCTACCGCCTGTTCGCCAGCAAGGAGGCGTTGTTCGCCGGTGCCATCCTCCACGTGTCCGAGCTGATCTCGGATGCTCTGACCGGCGCCGAAGCCGGCGCCGATGAGGCCGGGCCGCACCGGCAGCCGGAGGCGGTGATGCGTGCGATCCGGTCCGCCTACAGCACCCTGATCGAGGACCGGGACGTCATGCGGTTCCTCATGCAGGCCAGTTGCGCAGCCGATGAGCCGCTCGTGGCTGAGGCGTTGCGCACGTGCTATGCCAGGCAGGTCGAACTCGTCAGTGAGCTCCTGAACCACGACGACGCTGCGGTCCGGCACTGGTTCGGCGCCGGTATGCTCGAAAATGTCACGCTGACCCTCGGCCTGGCCGACGTCGACGAGCCCTGGGCGCGGACCCTCAGCGGACAACGGTCTCGTTCGGACGGCGGTAGCTTCGCCCACCGGGAGTCGCCGTAGCTTCCGCCGAAAAACAGGCGGCTATGTAGGCGGCCGGCCAGGCCGTCCCACTTCCTTGGAACTGGGACGCCGTCCGACGGTGTCGACGTCGATCGACACTGCCCAGGTCAGGACCGTCCCAGAAGTTGTGCCACAAGTGCGTCCCGGATTAGTACTCCAGTCTGGTTTCGCGATCTTGTCGCGGACCCGGCTGGGAACGGGTGCGGCCGCCGCGTGATCATCGGGGGTTGTGTGGACTCCTGAAGATCGTGCGGTGGCCGCGGGCCATAGCGTAGACCCTGCTCGCTGGCGGACGATGTTCGACCAGGTCATGGCCCGGATCGCGGGCCGCTTCGGGCGAGTTGAGCCGCGGGCCGCGGCCCGTGCCTACCTGCTCGGGCTACTGTCGAACGTCGAGCGCAAGAACTGCTGGCAGCTGGCCGAACAGGCCGGCTTGGCCCAGCCGGGTCCGATGCAGCGCCTGCTGCGCTACGCCCGCTGGGACGCCGACGCCGTCCGTGACGATATCCGGGCCTACGCCGTCGAACACCTCGGCACCGAGGGCGCGGTGCTGATCGTGGACGAGACCGGCTTCGTGAAGAAGGGCCGCGCCTCGGCGGGCGTCCAGCGCCAGTACACCGGCACCGCCGGGCGCGTTGAGAACTCCCAGGTCGGCGTCTTCCTCGCCCTGGCCACCAGCCGGGGACGGGCCCTGATCGACCGCCGCCTCTACCTGCCCGAGCAGTCCTGGTGCACCGATCCCGAACGCCGCCGGGTGGCCGGGATACCCGACGAAGTCCGGTTCGCGACCAAGCC
>NYMS01000060.1 GCA_002529455.1 Glycomyces fuscus | reverse complement strand
CCCGACGGGTCGGGCGGGTGAACCTAGAAGTAATCCTGACCAACCGGGTCTCCCCGGCCAATCAAAGGAACCCTGCACACGAACCGTATGGTTGCGTGTGACGGGGCCAAAACAAACATGGCTTAAAGAAAATCAAACACGCGCTGTTGAGTTCTCAAGAAACAACCGCTCTTCGCTTACGAGCCCGTGTGGGCTTTTCCGCCGAAGGCGTTGTGCGTTTCCGCTTTGTTGTGTCTTTACTTTATCAGGTGTTCCGCGCCCCGCCAAATCGGCGGTTTTTGCGAAATTGCACCGGATCAAGAAGACCGGTTCCTCTTTCGAGGCAACTCCCAGAGCCTACACGCTCCGAGCACATGCTCGGACCATCGATATCTGGGGAGGAGGTCGCGAGAGCGGTCCGGTTCCGAGGCGACCCCTGGGGGTGCTCGCCGTCCCGCAGCGACCCGATCGAGTTTAGGCAACCCCGGAGGCGGCGTCAAATCCGCCTGAGCACGGAGGGGACTCCTGTGCGGGGCCTCGTCGTTCGTCGACTTGTCTTGATCGGCTACTACTGACCCTGCCCCGAGGCCGCCGGGCCAAACACGGGAGGACGGGATTTTCTCTCCCCGGGGCGTCGCCGCCCCGGGGACGAGCACCTCAGAGGATGTCCGCCAGCTCCCGGGCGAGCCGGCGGAAGGCGATCCCCCGGTGGCTGATCGCGTTCTTCTCCTCCGGGGACAGCTCCGCCGTGGTGCGGCTCTCGCCCTCGGGGACGAACACCGGGTCGTAGCCGAAGCCGTTCTCCCCGCGGCGCTCGCGCACCAGGCGGCCGCGCAGCACCCCCTCGGCGACGGCCTCGGTCCCGTCCGGCATCACCAGTACCGCCGCGCACACGAACTCGGCGCCCCTGCGCTCGGCCGGGGTGTCGGCCAGCTGGTCCAGGACCAGGTCCAGGTTGGCCCGGTCCTGGTCGTCCGCCCCGAAGCGGCCCGCCCAGCGCGCGGACAGCACACCCGGCATCCCGCGCAGCTCGTCCACGGCGAGGCCGGAGTCGTCGGCCACGGCGGGCAGCCCGGTGTGCTCTGCGATGGCCCGCGCCTTGAGCAGCGCGTTGCCGAGGAAGGACGCCTCGGTCTCGGGCACCTCCGGCGCGTCGGGGAAGGCGTCGAGCGACAACACCTCCGCCTCCACACCGGCGTCGGCCAGGATGGCCCGCATCTCCGGAACCTTCTTGGCGTTGCGTGTGGCCAGGACGATCTTCACGGTTCCCCCTCCCGTGGAGGCACCGGCGGTACGGGCGCCGACCCGTGGGGCGGCGGTCACTCCGACAGCGCCTTCTTCTGGATCGCGGTCAGTTCCCCGCAGCCGGAGACCGCGAGGTCGAGCAGCTGGTTGAGCAGGTCCCGGTCGAAGGGGGCGCCCTCGGCGGTGCCCTGCACCTCGATGAACTTCCCGTCGCCGGTGAGGACGACGTTCATGTCGGTCTCGGCGACCGAGTCCTCCAGGTAGTTCAGGTCCAGCCTGGGCTGGCCCTGGACCACGCCCACGCTGACCGCGGCCAGGGACCCGGTCAGCGGGTTGTTCTTGAGCTTGCGGCGCTTGCGCAGCCACTTCATCGCGTCGGCCAGCGCCACGTACGCGCCGGTGATCGCGGCGGTGCGGGTGCCGCCGTCGGCCTGGAGCACGTCGCAGTCCAGGGTGATGGTGTGCTCGCCCATCGCCTTGAAGTCCACGACGGCGCGCAGGGAACGGCCGACGAGGCGGGAGATCTCGTGGGTGCGGCCGCCGATCTTGCCGCGGACCGACTCGCGGGCGCCGCGGGTGTCGGTGGCGCGGGGCAGCATCGCGTACTCGGCGGTGACCCATCCCTCGCCGGTGCCGCGGCGCCAGCGCGGGACACCGTCCTCGACGCTGGCGGCGCACAGCACGCGGGTGTCGCCGAACTCGACGAGTACGGAGCCTTCCGCGTGGCGGAGCCAGTTGCGGGTGATGGTCACAGGGCGGAGTTGGGTCGGAACGCGTCCGTCAGGTCGGGCCATGGACAAGAGCGTATATCCGTGGAGCGCCCCGCGGTGCTGGAGCGGAGGAACCGCACGTTCGGGTCCTCCGGCCCCGGGTCAGCGGCCGACCGTGTGCACCTGGCCGCTGCGGGCCAGGCCGACGGGGCCGTCGTAGGTGGAGCGGGCCTCGGTGAGGGTGACGTCGTCGTCGTTCCACGGCACCAGGTGCGTCAGGAGCAGGTTGCGGGCACGGGCCCGGCTGGCGTGCTCGCCCGCCTCACTGCCCGTCAGGTGCATGTCCTTGGGGTGGTCGACGTGGTCCTGGAAGGCCGCCTCGCACAGGAACAGGTCGGTGTCGGCGGCCAGGTCCACCAGGGAGTCGCACACCCCGGTGTCGCCGGAGTAGGCCATGGACGCGCCGCCGTGCTCCAGGCGGATGCCGAAGGCCTCCACCGGGTGGTTGACGTAGTCCACGCGCGCCTGGAAGGGGCCGAGCGGGAACGGCCCGGGGGTGAGCTCGTGGAACTCGAACACCTCGGTCATACCCGGGTCGGGGTCCAGGCCGTAGGCCTCGGCGACCCGCTGGGCCACGCCCCTGGGCCCGTAGACGGGGATGCGAGGCTTGGCTCCGCCCGGGTGGAACATCCTGGCCACCCAGTACGAGCACAGGTCGAAGCAGTGGTCGGCGTGCAGGTGGCTCAGGTAGACGGCGTCGACGGAGTAGATGTCGACGTGCCGCTGGAGAGCTCCGAGCGCGCCGTTGCCCATGTCGAGCAGGAGGCGGTAGCCGTCCGCTTCGAGCATGTAGCAGGAAGCCGGACTGTCCGGCCCGGGGAAGCTCCCCGAGGACCCGATAATCGTGAGTCGCACGTCGTCGTCGCCTTCTCGATGGGCCGCGCGGCGTCCGTGGCACTCCCGCCGAGAGTCTGTGCGGAGTGCGGATGGCGGCTGGTTCTGCGGATGTCCCGTTGTTACGGGTGTACCCCAATGCCCGCCCGGGTGGTACAAAATGTGGCCCGCGTCTCACGCGACCTCGGTCACGTGTGAATTTTTCACACCGCTTGACGAGGTATGTCTCGTTTGTTCGAGGCTTGTTTCCCCGGTGTTCAGAACAGCACGGAGGCCGGCACCCACGGGTGCCGGCCTCCGCCGGGGCCCGGCCGCCGTTCCCCGAGGGGGCGCTGCGGGTGCCGGGCGGGTCCTCTAGGCCCAGAGCTGGCCGTCGAGGCGTTCCTCCGCCTCCTCCAGCGTGCCCTCGTAGGCACCGGTGGACAGGTACTTCCACCCGGCGTCGGCGATGACGAACGCGATGTCGGCGCGCTCCCCCGCCTTCTCGGCCTTGCGGGCCACGCCCAGCGCGGCGTGCAGGGCGCCGCCGGTGGAGACGCCCGCGAAGATGCCCTCCTTGTCCAGGAGCTCCCGGGTCCGCTTGAGGGCGGCGTCGGAGGGCACGGAGAAGCGGGTGGTGAGCACCGACTCGTCGTAGAGCTCGGGTACGAACCCCTCGTCGAGGTTGCGCAGCCCGTACACCAGCTCGCCGTACCGGGGCTCGGCCGCCACGATCTGCACGCCGGGCCTGTGCTCGCGCAGGTAGCGGCCCACGCCCATGAGGGTGCCGGTGGTGCCCAGCCCCGCCACGAAGTGGGTGATCTCCGGCAGGTCGGCGAGGATCTCGGGCCCGGTGGTCTCGTAGTGGGCCCGGGCGTTGGCCGGGTTGCCGTACTGGTAGAGCATCACCCAGTCGGGGTGGGCCGCGGCCATCTCCTTGGCGACGCGGACGGCCTCGTTGGAGCCGCCCGCGGCGTCGGAGAAGTGGACCTCCACGCCCCACATGGCCAGTAGCTGCTTGCGCTCGGCGGAGGTGTTCTCCGGCATGACGCAGACCATGCGGTAGCCGCGCAGCTTGGCGACCATGGCCAGCGAGATGCCGGTGTTCCCCGACGTCGGCTCCAGGATGGTGCAGCCCGGGGAGAGCAGCCCGTCCTTCTCGGCCTGTTCGATCATGAAGAACGCGGTGCGGTCCTTGATCGAGCCGGTGGGATTGCGGTCCTCCAGCTTCGCCCAGAGCCGGACCTGCGGCGAGGGCGAGAGCCGGGGCAGGCCGACGAGCGGCGTGCCTCCGAGGGAGTCGAGCAGGGAGTCGTAGCGCATGTCCGGCCTAGCGGCTTCCGCCGGCCACGGCCGGCAGGATGGTCACGTTGTCGCCGTCGGAGAGCTTGGCCTCCAGACCGCCGACGAAGCGCACGTCCTCGTCGTTGAGGTAGACGTTGATGAAGCGGCGCAGCTTGCCATCGTCCACCAGGCGCTCGGCGATGCCGGGGTAGCGGCTGTCCAGGTCGGCGAACAGCTCGCCGAGGGTGTCGCCGGAACCCTCGACGACCTTGGCGTCGCCGGTCAGGTTGCGCAGGATGGTCGGGATGCGGACCTCGATGGCCATGAAGGTTTCTCCGTTAGCGGTCGTTGGTGTGCGTTCATTGCCAACAGGGGGCGCCCGGCGCCCATTCCTGGGCGCCGCCCCGTGTGGTGTGGAACCTACGGGGCGGTCGCGGCGCCGTCGCCGGGCCCGGTGACCTCCACCGGCTCCTCGGTGATCCGGCCGTCGACGATCCGGTAGGAGCGGAACTCGACGGTGTCGGGCTCGCGCGTGGACACGAGCACGTAGTGGGCGCCCGGTTCGGACGCGTAGGAGACGTCGGTGCGCGAGGGGTAGGCCTCGGTCGCGGTGTGGGAGTGGTAGATCACGACGGGTTCCTCGTCGCGGTCGTCCATCTCCCGCCAGACCTTGAGCTGTTCGAGGGAGTCGAACCGGTAGAAGGTCGGCGACCGCTCGGCGTTGACCATCTCGACGAGGCGTTCGGGGCGGTCGGAGCCCTCGGGCCCGGCCACGATGCCGCACGCCTCGTCTGGGTGGTCGCGGCGGGCGTGTGCGACGATCCTGTCGTAGATCGCGCGATCAATCCTCAGCATGCCTCCAGGGTACCTACATCCGGTTCCCTACCAACCAAATGGGTATTGTTGGCGGGCACCGGTGGCCGCCACGGCCCGGTGCTGGTGGGGGCGGCCTCCTCCGGCCCCTCCTCCACGGATTAGGCTCGTGCGCATGAGCGAGGACAGCAGCAGCGCACTGCTCACCGACCACTACGAACTGACGATGCTCCAGGGGGCGCTGCACAGCGGCGCCGCCGCCCGCCGCTCGGTCTTCGAGATGTTCGCCCGGCGGCTGCCGGAGGGGCGCAGGTACGGGGTCGTGGCCGGAACGGGCCGGTTCCTGGAGCTGCTGGAGCGGTTCCGGTTCGGCACGGAGGAGCTCGACTTCCTGTCCGACAACGGGGTCGTGGACGAGCGCACCGTGGAGTGGCTGGCCGACTACCGCTTCTCGGGCAACGTGTGGGGCTACGGCGAGGGTGAGGCGTACTTCCCCGGTTCGCCGATCCTGGTGGTGGAGTCCTCCTTCGCCGAGGCCGTGCTCCTGGAGACGCTGGCCCTGTCGGTGTACAACCACGACAGCGCGATCGCCTCCGCCGCGACGCGGATGGCGGTGGCGGCGGGCGGGCGGCCGCTGATCGAGATGGGGTCGCGGCGCACGCACGAGGGGTCCGCGGTGGCCGCGGCCCGCGCCGCCTACGTCGCGGGGTTCGCCACCTCCTCCAACCTGGAGGCGGGGCGCTCCTACGGCGTGCCGACCGGCGGGACGGCGGCGCACGCGTTCACGCTGCTGCACGACAGCGAGCGGCACGCGTTCAAGGCGCAGTTGGAGTCCCTGGGCGGCGGGACGACGCTGCTGGTGGACACCTACGACGTGGAGCGCGCGGTGCGCACCGCCGTGGAGCTGGCCGGACCCGAGCTGGGCGCGGTGCGGATCGACTCGGGGGACCTGGCCGCCCACGCCGGGCGCGTGCGGGCCCAGCTGGACTCCCTGGGCGCCACGGACACCCGCATCGTGGTGACCGGCGACCTGGACGAGCACTCCATCCAGGCCCTGGCGGTGGCGCCGGTGGACGGCTACGGGGTGGGCACCTCGCTGGTGACCGGTTCGGGCGCGCCGACGGTGTCCCTGGTGTACAAGCTGGTGGCGCGGGCGCGCGGCCTGGAGGAGGACGCGCCGTTGGAGCCGGTGGCCAAGCGCTCGGTGGGCAAGCCGAGCCGGGGCGGGCGCAAGTGGGCGGTGCGACGCCTGGACGACAAGGGGACGGCCGTGGCCGAGGAGGTCTACCCCCACCCGCCGTCCCCGCAGATGGGGACGCGTCCGCTGCTGCGGCCCCTGGTGGCCGACGGCGTGGTGGTGGGCGGCGAGACCGTGCACGAGGCGCGTGAGCGGCACCGGGCGGCGGTGGCGGAGCTGCCCGAGGAGGCCCTGCGGATGTCGCGCGGCGAGGCCGTGCTGCCGACGGTGTTCCACTAGGGCGCGGTCGGTGGACGCCGTCCGCCGGCCGGGGCTCCGGAGCGGGCGTCCGCCGGGCGGGCGGGAGGGGGCGCGCGGCGTGGGACGGGTGTCCGCGGCCCGCCCCCGGGGGATGGTGGTACCCGGGCCCGGGCGGGCCCGACGACGACGGAAAGGGGTGCCGCTGTGAGGGCACTCATCGTGGTGGACGTGCAGAAGGACTTCTGCGAGGGGGGGAACCTGGGGGTGCCGGGCGGCGCCAGCACCGCGGCGGCGGTCACCGAGTACGCCCGCGCGAGCGACTACGACCACGTGGTGGCCACGCGCGACTTCCACATCGATCCCGGGGACCACTTCTCGGAGGAGCCCGACTTCGTGGACAGCTGGCCGCGCCACTGCGAGGCGGGCACGCCGGGGGTGGAGTTCCATCCCGGCTTCGACGCCTCGCTGGCCGAGGAGGTCTTCGACAAGGGGCACTACACGGCCGCCTACAGCGGCTTCGAGGGCGTGACCCGGGAGGGCCGGGTCGCGCTGGGCACGTGGCTGCGGGAGCGCGGGGTGGACGAGGTGGACGTGGTGGGCATCGCCATGGACCACTGCGTGAAGGCGACCGCCCTGGACGCGGTGGCCGAGGGCCTGCGCGCGCGGGTGCTGCTCGGTCTGACCGCCGGGGTGTCGCGCCCGACCGTGGACGCGGCGCTGGAGCGGCTGCGCGAGGCCGGCGTGGAGCTGGAGGGTGAGCCGCTGGTCGGCTGACCCGGTGCGCGGGCGGCCCTGCTCGCCCGCCTCAGCGGTGGGCGAGCAGGGCGCGCAGCACGTCCCCGGCGTGCGTCCACAGCAGGGAGCCCCCCGCGCCGGGGACCACGTGGCGGCGGGCCCCGGGGACGCGGCTCGTGAGCAGGGCGCCCCGGTCGGGCGAGTGGAAGGTGTCCAGTTCTCCGTACCAGACGTCGACGGGGACGCGGATCCGTTCCAGGTCCAGGTTCCAGCGGGCGGTGGCCAGGACGGTGTCGCGGGCGTATCCCGCTCCGCTCTGGGCGAACCCCTCGGCGAGGGCGCGCCGGTAGGCGGCCTCGAAGCCGGGTGTGCGGTAGACGGCGAGGTCGGGCTCGGGACTGGAGGCGCTGACCAGGTCCCACATGGCCTCGGGGCCGAAACCGCGCAGGTGCCGCTCCGCGGCCCCGGGGTCAGCGGCGACCAGGTCGGCGAGGGCACGCGTGCCGGTCGGCAGTGCCCCGGCGAACTCGGGCCGGGCGACCTCATCGGCCGCGGAGACCAGAGCGAGGGAGCGGGCGGCACCCGCGACGGCACAGGCCAGCGCGAACGGCGCGCCCTGGGAGTTGCCGACGACGGCGGGCCGTCCCATGCGCAAGGGCCCGGCCAGGGCCTGCACGTCCTCGGCGAAGTCGGCGAGGGTGCGGCCGGGGGCCGGGTCGGAGGCGCCCAGGCCCGGGCGGTCCACGGACACCAGGCGGGCGCCCAGCTCCGCGAGGAGGTGGACGCCGAAGCCGAGGGAGCGGCCGGTGGCCGCTCCGGGACAGAACAGGACGGGGGCGCCGCCGGGGGCGCCCCACTCGCTCCAGGCGAGCGCCCTTCCGTCGGGCAGCGTCACGTGTCCGGTGCGGTCGGGCGGGGCCGTTCCGAGTTCCATGCCGCGCAGCCTAGGAAAGCCGGGTCCGGCGCGCCAGCGGTTTTCGCGGAGGGTTCGGCGGGGCGGACGCGGCCGCCCCGCCCGCGCGGCGGCCTCAGGCGACGCCGACGGCGGCGCGCACGCGCTCCAGCGTGGCGCGGGCGCGTCGGCGGGCGCGCTCGGACCCGGCCTCCAGGACCGCGTCGATCCGCGCCGGGTCGGCCATCAGCTCCTCGTAGCGGTCGCGCTTGGGTCCGAGCTCGGTGTTGATCGCCTCGAACAGCTCGTTCTTGAGGTCGCCCCAGCCCATGCCGCCCGCCTCCAGGCGCTTGCGCACGTCGGAGACCTTCTCGGCGTCGGCGAAGTGCGTGAGCAGCTGGAAGGGCACCGAGCTGTCGGGGTCCTTGGGGTCCTCGACCGGCGTGGAGTCGGTGGGAATGCGGCGGACGGCCTTCCTGAGCTTGTTCTCCGGCAGGAAGAGCGGGATGTGGTTGTCGTAGGACTTGCTCATCTTGCGGCCGTCGACGCCGGGCAGGATGCTCGCGTCGCTGTCGTCGATGACGCCCTTGGGGACGGGGAAGCTGTAGGACCCGCCGAAGCGGTGGTTGAAGTACCCGGCGATGTCGGCGGTGTACTCGATGTGCTGGGACTGGTCGCGGCCCACGGGGACGTGGGTGCCCTCCATGACGAGGATGTCGGCGGCCATGAGGATGGGGTAGTTGTACAGCCCCATGTTGATCCCGGCGTCCAGGTCGGTGATCCCGGCCTCGTTGTTGCGGTCGCGGGCCGCCTTGTAGGCGTGCGCCCGGTTCATGAGGCCCTTGGGGGTCAGGGCGCTCAGGATGGTGGTGAGCTCGAAGGTCTCGGGCACCCGGGACTGCTGGTAGACGATCGTCCGCTCGGGGTCGAGCCCGCACGCGAGCCAGGTGGCAGCGCCTGACCGGATGCTGTGGCGGAGTTCGTCGGCGTCCTTGATGGTGTTGAGCGCGTGGTAGTCGGCGATGAAGTAGTAGGTGTCGTAGGCCGTGGCCGCGCTCAGGGCGGGCTTGATCGCGCCGATGTAGTTGCCCAGGTGGAAGTCGCCGGTGGGCTTGATCCCGGTCAGGTACGTGTTCGCTGCCATGCTCCCAAGCCTAGCGGCGGCCGGGCCCGCGCACGGTCGCGGCCACGCCTCCTCGCGCGGGGGGTGACGCGCGAGGAGGCGTCGCGGGCGCTCCCGGTCCGGGCGGCGCGGCCCAGGCACGCCGGGGCCGCGCCGCGCCGCCGCCGCTCAGGCACGGAAGGCCGCCCAGTGCTCGACCATGCGCTCGGCCTGGCCGGCGGTGAAGTGGGTCATGCAGGCGTCGTCGCTGTAGTTCATGAAGTTGGTGACGGGGTCCTCGCCCTTCTGGTCGGGGCAGGTGTCGCGCCCCTCGGGGCAGCCGGAGGCGGCCTCGCGCTCGTGCGGGGTGTCGTCCACGTAGTCGCCGGGCGAGGAGCAGCCGTTCTGGAACGTGTGGAAGAGCCCGAGCCAGTGGCCGACCTCGTGGGTGCCGGTGTGGCCGAGGTTGAACCGGTCGCGGTCGCCGCCGGGCAGGGTGTCGTGGGAGAGCACCACGCCGTCCTGCTCCGGGGCCTCCTCGTAGTCCTGGGGGAAGGAGGAGTAGCCGAGCAGGCCGGTGCCCAGGTTCGAGGTGTAGATGTTGAGGGTTTTGGCGTCGCCCTGGCGCAGCTCGGCGTGGACGGTGTCGCGGTGCTCGGCGAAGCTGGTGAACCACTCGTCGTTGGCCGTGCGGGTGATCTCGCTGAGCTCGAAGCGGAAGCCGGTGTCGGTGGGTTCGGCGCCGCCCCCGGCCCGCCGGGCGGCGTCGGCCGCCTGGGCCGGGTCCCCGGCGGAGTCGCCGCTGTAGGCGGCGTTGAGGACGTCGAGCTGCCGCTGGACGCGTTCGTCGCTGACCTCGCCGCGTCCGTCCTCGGCGGAGATGACGTGCACCACGACCGGAACGGTGTGGGGCGGCTGGAGTTCCTGTCCTCGCAGGGGCACGAGTGCCTCCTGGAGCTGCTTTTCGTAGAGAGCGGCCTGGTGCGGTGTCACCTCGCTGCCGCCGAGGGGACGGGCGGCCGCGTCCGGGTCGGTGACCCTGGCGGCGCCGGGCAGGCAGGGATCCAGCACTTCGGATCCGCCCGGCGCCGACTGGGCGCGTGAGGAGTCGGTTCCAGCGGTGCCGGGCGCCGTGACCGTGACCATTCCGGCCAGTGCGAACCCGCACATCAGCAGTCCGGTGCAGAGCGCGGCTGAGCCGCCGCGAGGGCTGTGTCCACTCATCTCACACAAGGTAATGAGGTGAACACGTAACGCTTATGCGACATGCGCGAGCTTGCGAAGTATTTGCCCGTTTTGGGTGGCTGGTGCGTCTATCGTCCGCCGACGGCCCAGGTGCGGATCTTGGCGATCCGCTCGCGGATCTGCGCCGGGGTGGCCTGCGCGACCGGCGGACCGCCGCAGGCCCGGCGCAGCTCGTTGTGGATCACCCCGTGCGGCTTGCCGGTGCGGTGGTGCCAGGCGCCCACGAGGCCGCTCAGCTCGCGGCGCAGGTCGGCCAGGACCTGGTGGGTGGGCCCCTCCTCCTCGGCGGGCTCCTCCACCTTGCGGGTCTTGATCTGACTCGCCTTGAGGTCGGCCTTGCGCTTGCGCAGGAGCTGGGAGACCTGTTGCGGGTCGAGCAGTCCGGGCAGGCCCAGGAAGTCCTCCTCCTCGGTGGAGCCCGGCACGCCGCCGTACTCGGCCCCGTCGTAGAGGGCGCGGTCGAACTCCGCCGCCGACTCCATGGTCTCGAAGGGCAGCTCCTCCCCCGCGTCGGGGGTGTCCCGCTTCTTGTTGGCCTCGCGGAGCAGGTCCTCCTCGGGGTACTCGTCGCCCTCCGCCGGGGTCCGGTCGAGCACGTGGTCGCGCTCGCGCTCCATCTCACCCGCGTACTCCAGCAGGGTGGGCACGGAGGGCAGGAAGACCGACGCGACCTCGCCGCGCTGGCGCACGCGCACGAAGCGGCCGATGGCCTGGGCGAAGAACAGCGCGGTGCTGGTGGAGGTGGCGTAGACGCCCACCATCAGCCGGGGCACGTCCACGCCCTCGGAGACCATGCGCACCGCGACCATCCAGCGGTCGTCGCCCGCGGCGAACCTGGAGATCTTCTTGGAGGCCCCGGGGTCGTCGGACAGGATGACCGTGGCGCCCTTGCCGGTGATCTGGCGCAGGATGCGCGAGTAGGCGCGGGCGTTCTCGTGGTCGCTGGCGATGACCAGCGCCCCCGCGTCCGGGTGGGTCTTGCGGACCTCGGTCAGGCGGCGGTCGGCGGCCTGGAGCACGCGTTTGATCCAGTCGCCCTTGGGGTCCAGGGCGGCCCGCCACGCCTGGGACAGCGCGTCCTGGGTGAGGGGCTCCCCCAGCCTGGCGGCCAGCTCGTCGCCCGCGCGGGTGCGCCAGCGCATCTCACCGGAGTAGGCCATGAAGATGACGGGGCGCACGACCCCGTCGGCCAGGGCGGGCCCGTACCCGTAGCTGTAGTCCCAGGAGCAGCGGCGCACCCCGGCACTGTCCTGGACGTAGTCGACGAAGGGGATGGGGTTGATGTCGGACCGGAAGGGGGTTCCGGTCAGGGAGAGGCGCCGCCCCGCGGGGTCGAAGGCCTCGCGGGCCGCGTCGCCCCAGGACAGGGCGTCCCCGGCGTGGTGGACCTCGTCGAAGATGACGAGGGTCTTGCGCGCCTCGGTCCGGTTGCGGTGCAGCATCGGGTGGGCGGCGACCTGGGCGTAGGTGACGGCCACGCCGACGTACTGGCGGCCCAGTGCGCCCTGCCCGTTGCGGAAGTCGGGGTCGATGGCGATGCCGAACCGGGCGGCGGCCTCGGCCCACTGCTTCTTGAGGTGGTCGGTGGGGCACACGATGGTGATGGCGCGCACCGTGTGCCGCTGGAGGAGTTCGCTGGCCAGGGTGAGGGCGAAGGTGGTCTTGCCCGCGCCGGGGGTGGCCACGGCGAGGAAGTCCCGCGGTTCACGGCGGAAGTACTCCTCGAACGCCTCCCGCTGCCATGCGCGGAGGCCTCTGAGCCGGTCCTCCGTAGTGGTCTGCGTCACCGTCATGCTGCGCATCGTCCCCCGTTGCTCACCCCCATGAGGTTAGCGGGCACCGTGGACCGTTCCGGGAGTCCGGCCAGTGGTGCCGCGCACACGGCGTGTCCCGGACCCCCGGAAGGCTACTGGCCCCCGCCGGCCCCCTCGGCCCCCTCCTCCCCGGAGGCCCCGCCCCCGGGCTGGGCGCCCTCGACGTCGACGGCGCCGTCGTTGAAGGGCATGTGCGGCGAGAGCGCCGGGAAGGCGAAGAACCACAGCAGGAGGGCGGCACCCACCACCAGTCCGAGCGCCATGATGAGCTTGGAGACCCACGGACCGGGCAGCACACGCCAGATCAGACCGTACATTCGCGTTCCTTACTCGCTGGCCTCGGGGGCCATGTGCGCGATCGAGTCGGGCATCCCCTCGGACTTGGGCGTGGTCTCCACCAGCTCCGCCCAGACGATGAGGCGGTGCGTGTTGTTCAGCTTGGGCGCACACGTGGTGAGGGTGAGCAGGGACCGCCCGGGCTCCTCGTCGGTGGCCTCGTCGAACGGGTCCGGCTCGATCACCCACACGTCGGTGGGCAGGACCGTCTCGTCGCGGAAGACCTCGTAGGTGTAGAAGTTCTCCCCGTCCTCCAGGACCATGACGTCTCCGTCCCGGAGCAGGTCCAGGTCCCAGAACAGGCCCGGGGTCCGGTGGGCGGCCACGGCGTAGTTGCCCTCCCCGCCGGGGCTGCTGGCGTACTCGGTGTAGTGGCCCGGGCTGTAGCGGATGTCCTCCTGCGTGGTGCCGTTGACCACCACCCAGTCCAGGTCCAGGCTCGGCACGTACAGGCGGCTGTCGGCGCTGCCCGGCAGGGGCTCCGACTCCGGACCGGCCTCGTCGACGGCCCAGGCCTCCTCCAGCCCCTGGGCCAGGTCCTGCTGTTCGCGGTCGGTCTCCCACTGGGAGCCGTACACCTCGTAGGCGGCGTAGAAGAGCATGAGCAGACCGGCGGTCAGCATGATCTCGCCGAAGAACCGGACGATGCCGCGCACGACGTCGCCGGGGGTGGCCCTGGGCCTCGGGCGGCGGCGCCGCCGGCCGCCGGAGGCCCGCCGTCCACGCCCCTCCCCGCGCCGGGACCGGGAATCCTCGTGGAACTGCCGTTCAGTTGTGGACACCAATACGACCTACTCCTGTGGACGCTTCCGTGTGCACCCGTCCCCCCACCTGAGGGGTACGACCAGCGGGACTCCGGTACGCGGGTGCGGTAGGACTTCGACCTCGTGCTGGTAGACGGAGCTGAGCAGCGACGCGGTGAACACGTCGGCGGGGGAGCCCTGAGCGGCGACCCGCCCTCGGGAGAGTATCGCCACACGATGGGCGTAGGCTGCCGCAAGCCCCAAATCGTGCAGGACCACGATAACCGCACCGCCGCGCTCCGCGAGTTGGGAAGCCAGATCCAGGACGGGTTCCTGGTGCCGGAGGTCCAGTGCGGCGGTCGGCTCGTCCAGCAGGAGCAGCCGGGTGTCCTGGGCCGGGACGCGGGCGAACACCACCCGCGCCCGCTCGCCCCCCGAGAGGGTGGGGAAGCGCCGTTCGGCCAGGTGGGACACGCCCGTGCTCTCCATCGCGGCGGTGGTGAGGGCGTCGTCCTCGGCCGGGGTGGCCAGCCCCGCCCGGGGGCCCGGCCCATGGCCACGATCTCGGCGTCCTGGGAGAAGTTGGTCATCAGGCCGATGGCCGCACCGGCGATCGCGTTGACGGCGATACCCGTGAGCAGCAGGGCGACGACCTCGGTGCGCCCGCGCGAGCGCGCGAAGACGTACACGAACAGGGTGGTGGCCAGGCCGCACACGAAGGAGGAGGCCATGATCGTCCAGTGGCCGAGGACGGTCAGGCCGGTGAAGATGACCGCGACCGCGCCGACGGCCGCGCCGGAGGAGACGCCGAAGACGCCCTGCATCATGGCGCCCGCCGCGCCCAGGGCGGCGCCGACCATGACGGCGAGGACGACGCGGGGCAGGCGTACGTCCCACACGACGGTGTGGCCGACCTGGTCGGGCGGGGTGCCCGTCTCCAGGCCGAGGGCGTGCAGGAGCGAGGCGGCGACCTGGCCGGGCGGGACGGGGTAGGCGACGACCGCGACCGCGACGAGGCCGCAGGCGAGCGAGGCCAGCAGGACTGCGGCGCGCCGGTCCCGCGGCGCGCAGGCGCGGACCCGCCTCCGTCGGGGACGAGGAGTCCGCGTCCTAGGTCCTGCCCCTGAACCGGACCTCGACCCCTGAGGGGTTGGTTCGGGCGCCCGCGGGGTTCTGGAGGTGTCGAACGTGCGATCGCGAGGAACGAGCCATCGCACGGAAGACACCGAAGGTTCCCGCTTCCAGGGCGCCCGAACACGGACCGAAGCGAAGCGGAGGTCCACAGCAAACACGGGCCCCGGGGGCGGCGTGCCGTCCGGCAGCACGAAGGCCTTGGCACACACCGTGTGTCAAGGCCTCTGCCGTGCTCACCGCGCCCGGCAGCCGGGCGCGGCGGGGTCCGCACCGGACGCGCGGCCGTCCGGGTGGGGGAGAGTTACTTCATCATCTCCTCGTAGACCTTCTTGCACTCGGGGCACACGGGGAACTTCTTGGGGTCGCGGTTGGGCACCCACACCTTGCCGCACAGGGCGATCACGGGGTCGCCGGTCACGGCGCTCGCGGTGATCTTGTCCTTCTGCACGTAGTGGGCGAACCGCTCCCGGTCCCCGCCGTCGTGGGAGATGTCCGGTTTGGTCTCACTGTCCGGGAGGACCTTGTTGAGGATGTCCATCGCCATCGTGCCTCACACCTTTCGACGTCTGCGTTCCACGGTATAGGGTGTCGCACCCCACCCCGGCTGCTCAGTTCATGGTGGGATCGTCGGGGAAGGTGGACAGGAGAGCCATGTCGCCGCCCTGTCGGCGCAGCACCTGCGACCAGAGCCCCTCGGGCGCCGTGGTGAAGACGTCGTCGGCGACCGCGTCGACGACGTACCAGGCACCCTCGTCGATCTCCCCGGCCAGCTGGCCCGAGCTCCAGCCCGCGTAGCCGGCGAAGACGCGAAACGCGCCCAGTGCTCCGCCGAGCACCTGGGCGGGACCGTCGAGGTCGACCACGCCGATCCCCTCCAGGCCCAGGTGCGGGTCCAGGCCCTCCAGCGGCGACCAGCCGGGAGGGGGCTCGCCCGGTCCGGCCACCCCCAGGGCGATGCCGGAGCCCAGGCCCACGGGGCCGCCGGAGAACATCACCGCGGGCTCGCTGGCGTAGGCGCCCCAGTCGGTGACGACCTCGTCCACGGCCATGCCCAGGGGGCGGTTGAGGATCACCCCGAGGGTGCCGTCGGCGGTGTCGTCCACGACGAACACCACCGAGCGGCGGAAGGAGTCCTCCTGCAGCATGGGGGCGGCCACCAGGAGGCGCCCGGTCATCGGCTGGTCCATGTCCTCCCACCTACCCCGGAACGCCGGGCGGACCGCCGGTGTTTCCAGGCCGTTATGCCTGCCCGGCCGCCTGCTCGCCCTGGCCGCGCTGGGCGACCTCGCGCACGGCCGTGGCCACGTGGTTGGACAGGTCGGAGTGGAACACGCTGGGGATGATGTAGTTGGGGCCCAGCTCGTCCTCGGTGACGACGTCGGCCAGGGCCTCCGCCGCGGCGACCATCATGTCCGAGGTGACGTCGTGGCTCTGGGCGTCCAGCAGGCCGCGGAAGAAACCGGGGAAGACCAGCACGTTGTTGATCTGGTTGGGGTAGTCGCTGCGGCCGGTGGCCACGACGGCGGCGTGCAGGCGGGCCACGTCCGGGTCGACCTCGGGGTCGGGGTTGGCCAGCGCGAAGATGATGGCGTCCTCGTTCATCTCCGCGACGTCGTCGCCGGTGAGCAGGTTGGGAGCCGAGACGCCGATGAAGACGTCCGCCCCGGCCACGGCGCCGCGCAGGTCGCCGCTGTAGCCCTCGGGGTTGGTGTGCTCCGCGATCCACCGCAGGGTGGGGTCCAGGTCCTCGCGTCCGGCGTGCACGGCGCCGTGCACGTCGCTGACGATGACGTCGCGCGCCCCGGCGTGCATGAGCAGCTTGAGGATCGCGGTCCCGGCCGCGCCCGCGCCCGACATGGCGATGCGGACCTCGCCGAGCTTCTTGCCCACCACGCGCAGCGCGTTGCGCAGGGCGGCGAGCACGACGATGGCGGTGCCGTGCTGGTCGTCGTGGAAGACGGGGATGTCGAGCAGCTCGCGCAGGCGGGCCTCGACCTCGAAGCAGCGGGGGGCGGAGATGTCCTCCAGGTTGATGCCGCCGAAGCCGGGGGCCAGCACCTGGACGGTGCGCACGATCTCGTCCACGTCCTGGGTGTCCAGGGCGATGGGCCAGGCGTCGATGTCGGCGAAGCGTTTGAACAGGGCGGCCTTGCCCTCCATGACGGGCATGGCGGCCTCCGGGCCGATGTTGCCCAGGCCCAGGACCGCGGAGCCGTCGGTGACCACGGCGACGCTGTTGCGCTTGATGGTCAGGCGGCGGGCGTCGTCCTTGTTGGCGGCGATGGCCTGGGAGACGCGGGCGACGCCGGGGGTGTAGGCCATGGAGAGCTCGTCGCGGTTGCGCAGCGGCACCTTGGACTTCATCTCGATCTTGCCGCCCAGGTGCATGAGGAAGGTGCGGTCGCTGACCTTGTGCACGACCACGCCCTCGATGGCGCCCAGGGCGTCGACGATGGCCTGGGCGTGCTCGGTGTCGCGGGCGGCGCAGGTGACGTCGATGCGGATGCGCTCGTGCCCGGCGGCGGCCACGTCCAGCGCCGTGATCATGCCGCCCACCTGCTCGACGGCGTTGGTGAGGCTGCCGACCGCGCTGCCCCCAGCGTCCAGTTCGAGGCGGACGGTGATGGAATAGGAAACGCTGGGAAGGGTGGCCACGTGTTGCTCCTTGGCTCTGGCTGGTGTGGTGCGTCCGGGGCACCCCGCCGGGGCGCTCGCCGGTGCACGGCGCCGCCTGCGCGTGCGCGCGGGATTGGGGGTACCGCGTGTCCTGTGCGCGCGGCGCTCACGCACCGCCGCCCGGACCCCGGTTCCGGGCGGGGGCTGACCCGTGACCGAGTCGCCCCACCCTACCTGAGTCAAGCCCCAACCGTCAGCACAAGGTGACAATTACCGCTCTGGTAAAAAATCGCATAAATTACGCCGACTTGGGGATGGCGCCGCGGACAAGGAGCGGAACGGCTCAGGTGCTCCCGGCGGGGGCCGCACGGTCGCGGGCGGCGCGCACGACGAGGTCCACACAGGCCTCCAGCGACAGCGACACCGCGTCCAGGACCAGGTGGTAGTGGCGGGGGTCGGCGGGGTCGGCCCGGCAGAAGCGCCGCACCCGAGGCGGCCGCCTCGGGTGCGGGAGGCCGGAATTCACTCCCCGGGAGGGAAGTCGGCTCCCCGTGAGAGCGCCTCATCGGCCCGGAGGGCCGCCAGGGCCTCTTCCCACCGGGCGGCGACCGCTTCGTGGCCCGCCGATCCCAGGACCACGCGGTGGGGCGGCCGGTCCCGTTCCATGGCGCTGAGGACCGCCTGCACGCCTCGTTCCGGGTCGCCGGGCTGGACGCCGTCCCGGGAGATCATGGTGGCGCGCACCTCCTCCAGCATCGGCAGATACGCGGACACCTCCTCATGCACGGGCTCGTCGGCGAAAGCCGAGTAAGCGCGGGTACGGAATGCTCCCGGCTCGACCGCCAGCACTCTGACGCCGAACGGCTCCACCTCCTGGCGCAGGACTTCGGTCATCCCCTCCAGGGCGAACTTGGCCGCCGTGTAGAAGCCGAAACCCGGCGTGCCCACGAGTCCTGCGACCGAGGACATGTTGACGATCCACCCGCCGCCCCTGGAGCGCATCCCCGGGAGGGCGGCACGGGTGACGTTCAGGACAGAGAAGAAGTTGACCTCGAAGGTGTCGCGTACGGCGGCCTCGTCCATCCCCTCGATCGACCCGTACCAGCCGCGTCCGGCGTTGTTGACCACGACGTCGATGCCGCCGAAGCGCTCCTCCACGGTGGCCACGGCGTGACGCACACCGTCCGGATCGGTGACGTCGAGCGGCAGGACCAGGGCCGCGCCGTCGTGCTCCGCGGCCCAGGCGTCGAGTTCCTCGGGGCGGCGGACGGTCAGGGCGACACGGTCCCCACGGGCGAGTACGGCCTCGGCGTAGGCCATGCCGAACCCGCCCGGGGTGCCTCCCGTGACGAACCAGGTGGCGGCGCTCACGGCTCGATCACCAGCTTCGCGATGCGCCCCTCTCGAAGGGTGAAGTGGTGGCGCAGGTAGATTTCGCCTCCCGGAAAGTCCCCTTCCAGGTGCTGGACGACGGTGCACCGGCCCTCCCCGGCGGACTCGGCCCCGACCGGCGTCGCCGTGTAGGAGAACGCGGCCCCGACCTCACGGATCCACCGGGTGATGGCGCCGATGCCCTCGTAGGAGCGCCCGTCGTCGACGACGGTGGCGTCGTCGAGGAAGAAGGAGGCCTCGGTTTCGGCGTCGTGTGTGCTGTGCGCGGCCAGATAGGCCGCGATGACCCCGGGGAGGCGGTCGAGATGGATTGTTCGGGCGTCGGTCATGAGATCCTCCGGATGGCGGGAGTGAGCGGTGGCGCGATCCCGCCTCCCCGGGCGGGACCATGGAAGTGGACAAGTCCGCACTGTTGCTTCTAAAAAAGAAGTAACTCACTTTGATTTTAGCACCGACTTGGAGGGGGAGTACCGTGCCCGGCCGGACACGCCAGGAGGACCTTGAGTGCCCGTTGTCGACGGCGATCGAATACGTCGGCGACTGGTGGACGCTTCTGCTGCTACACGACCTCTTCGACGGCTACACGCGCTTCGACGAGTTCCAGCGCAACCTCGGCATCTCGTCCAGCATGCTCACCGGACGCCTCAAACGCCTGGTCTCGGACGGCCTGCTGGAACGTCGCCCCTACCAAAGCAGACCTGTCCGCCACGAGTACGTGCTCACCGAGCTCGGCCGGTCGCTGCGCCCCGTCATCATCACCCTGGCGGCTTGGGGGAACGCCCGCCTGGCGGCCGGAGAACGCAGCATGATCCTGGTGGACTCCGCGACCGGTGAGGAGGTCGAGCCGATCGTGGTCGATGCGGCCACCGGGCGGCGTCTGGACGACCCCGACTCCTACGTCTTCACCGCCGGGCCCGCCGCCGGGCCGGAGATGAGGAACCGCTACACGACCGACGTGTGACCGGTTCCGGGGCGGACCGGGCTGGGCCCTCCCCGAACCGCTGGGCTCGGACCCGTGTCCCTTCAGGGGGTGGTTCCGTGTCCGGGGTGGGCTCGGACCCGGTCGCGGGCGGCGCGCACGACGAGGTCCACACAGGCCTCCAGCGACAGCGACACCGCGTCCAGGACCAGGTGGTAGTGGCGGGGGTCGGCGGGGTCGGCCCGGTAGAAGCGCCGCACGTAGGCGGCCCGGGCGCGGTCGTTGTCGGCGAGCAGGCGGCCGCTGGGCGGCTCACCGGGGTCGGCGCCCCTCCACTCACCGCGGTCACCGGACTCCCACAGCTCCCGCGCCCGGCGCAGGCGCGCGTCGGGGTCGCCGTCCAGGCGCACGTGCAGGGCGCCGGGGCGGTCGCGCAGGACGACGGCGCCGGCGCGGCCGAGGACGACGCCTCCCCGGTGGGCCACCTCGCCCAGGACGCGCTCGGTCTGCTCCACGAACTCGTGGTCGTAGAGGAGGCGGCCCTCGTCGTCGGTGGTGCCGATGAGTGCGGTGTCCACACTGCCGAGGGTGACGGTGGGCAGGCGGGCGGCGCTGGAGAGCAGGCGTTCGAACCTGCCGGGGGCGCGGTCGTCGCGCTGGAGGGCCTCGTCGAGGGAGCAGCCGATGCGGGCGGCCACCGCGCTGGGGACGGCCCGGTCGAGGAAGGCCACGCCGAGCCGGGCGGCGACGGCGGGGCCCACCGCGCTGCCGCCCGCGCCGTAGGTGGCCGAGATCGTGACCACGGGCTCGCCGCGCCGGTCGGGGGTGTCGTCGGTCGCCATGGGGTAAACCTGCCAGGTCCGCGACGGGCAGTGAGCCCGTCTCCTGACGGGGTTGTACCCGTTGTGCGCGGGTTGTCTCCCGTGCCCGCACGGTGGGGCCGCGGTTCGCGGGGAGGTCGCGGCCGGCGGGGCCCGCGCCGGTACTCGGCGCGGGCCCCGGCCACGCGGATCCCCCGGCCCCTCCCGGGCTCCTAGAAGAGCGCGGAGGTGAGCTTGCGCCGGGCGGCGGAGACCCGCGGGTCGCCCGGGGGCAGCAGCTCGAACAGGCCGAGCAGGTGGGTGCGCGCCCTGTCGCGGTCCTCGTCGGCGGTGCGCCTGACCGTGTCGACGAGGCGCCCGAAGGCGTCCTCGAACCTGCCGCCGTACATCTCGACGTCGGCGGCGGTGGCCTGGGCGGCGACGTCCTCGGGCCGGTCGGCCGCGGCCTGGAGGGCGGCACCCGCGTCCACCTCCTGGAGGCGGCCGACCAGCCGGACCTGGGCGAGTTTGGCCCTGGACTCGGTGTCGCCGGAGTCGGCCTCCACGGCCTTGGCGTAGACGGCCGCGGCGGCCTCGAAGTCGCCCCGGTCCAGGGCCTCCTGGGCCTCGACGTCCACGGGGCGGCCCTGGGGCTCCTCGGGCTGGGCCGCCTGAGCGCCCTCCGCACCGGGCTCGCCGGTGATGGTGCCGGGGTGGCCCGGGGGCAGCGCGCCCTGCTCCTTGAGGGCGGCGAACGCCTCGATCAGCCAGGCGGTGAGCTGCTCCTCGGTGGCCGGGCCCGCCGGGCCGGGCAGGAGCTGGCCCTGGATCACCACGACGATCATCGGGGTGGTGGGCACCCGCAGGGCCTGGACCAGCTGCGGGCTGGCCTCGCTGTCGACCTTGGCCAGGAGCCAGGTGCCGCCGGAGGCCGCCGAGATCTTGTCCAGGGCGTCCTCGACCTGCTTGGACTGCTCGGACCAGCCCGCGAGGACGGCCAGGACGACCGGGGTCGACATGGACCGCTCCAGGACCTGGTCCTGGAAGGTGGACTCGTCGACGTTGACGGCGTAGGGGTTGGATCGACCCGCCGACTCCGCCGCGCGCTGTTTGGCCTCGCGTTCCATGGCCGCCTTGCGCGCGCCGAGGTCCACGGCACTGTTCGGTGAAAAGTCCGAAGGCTGCATGCCTCCATCCTGCCGTATGCGCGGGCGGGACGTGGACCGCCTGTGCACGAGTCGGTCCGGGCGCCCGCGGGGTTCTGGAGGATCCGTAGGTGAGACTGCGAGGAACGAGCCGTCCCACCGAAGAATCCGAAGGTTCCCGCTCTTTGGGCGCCCGAACCCGGGGCGAAGCGAAACGGAGCCCCACCGGGTGCTGTTCGGGCGCCCGCGGGGTTCTGGAGGATCCGTAGGTGGGACTGCGAGGAACGAGCCGTCCCACCGAAGAATCCGAAGGTTCCCGCTCTTTGGGCGCCCGAACCCGGGGCGAAGCGAAACGGAGCCCCACCGGGTGCTGTTCGGGCGCCCGCGGGGTTCTGGAGGATCCGTAGGTGGGACTGCGAGGAACGAGCCGTCCCACCTACGGATCCGAAGGTTCCCGCTCTTTGGGCGCCCGAACCCGGGGCGAAGCGAAGCGGAGCCCCAAAGAAACAGGTCAGAACCGGGGCTCCTCGGTGTAGGTCCCGAACTCCTCCCCCATGGTCGCGCAGATCTCGCCGAGCGTGGCCTCGGCGCGGGCCGCGTCCATGATCAGCGGGATGAGGTTGTCCCCCTCCGAGCGCACGCCGGCCAGGAGGGCGGCCAGGGCGCGGTCCACGGCGGCGCCGTCGCGGGCGGCGCGGCGTTCGCCGAGCGCGCGCTTCTGCTCGTGCTCGACCTCGTGGCTGATCCGGAGGATGTCCAGCTCGCCGGAGACGGTGTTGGTGTGGCAGTTGACGCCCACGATCCTCTTGTCGCCCTTCTCCAGCGCCTGCTGGTACTGGAAGGCGGACTCGGCGATCTCGGAGCTGAAGTAGCCGTTCTCGATTCCTGCGAGGATGCCGGAGGTCATCGGGCCGATCGTGTGCTCGGCGCCCTCTCCCCCGCCCATGCGCAGGACGTGGGCGAAGATGCGCTCCGCCTCGGCCTCCAGCTCGTCGGTGAGCGACTCCAGGTACCAGGATCCGCCCAACGGGTCGGCGACGTTGACGACCCCCGTCTCCTCCATGAGGACCTGCTGGGTGCGCAGGGCGATCTCGGCGGACTGCTCGGTCGGCAGCGCCAGGGTCTCGTCCAGGGCGTTGGTGTGCAGCGAGTTCGTGCCGCCGAGGACGGCCGAGAGCGCCTCCACGGCGGTGCGGACGACGTTGTTGTAGGGCTGCTGGGCGGTCAGGGAGACCCCGGCGGTCTGGGTGTGGAACCGCAGCCACTGCGCCTTCTCCGTCTTGGCGCCGTAGACGTCCCTGAGCCAGCGCGCCCAGATGCGGCGCGCGGCGCGGAACTTGGCGATCTCCTCGAAGAAGTCGATGTGCGCGTCGAAGAAGAAGGACAGCCCGGGCGCGAAGGTGTCGACGTCCAGCCCCCGCGACAGGCCGAGCTCGACGTAGCCGAAGCCGTCGGCCAGGGTGAAGGCGAGCTCCTGGGCGGCCGTGGCCCCGGCCTCGCGGATGTGGTAGCCCGACACCGACAGCGGCTTGTACGCGGGGATGTTCGCCGCGCAGTACTCCATGAGGTCGCCGATCAGCCTCAGCTGCGGCTCGGGCGGGTAGAGCCACTCCTTCTGGGCGATGTACTCCTTGAAGATGTCGGTCTGGAGCGTGCCGTTGAGGGTGCGGATGTCCACCCCCTGGCGCTCGGCCGCCACCAGGTACATGCAGAAGGCGGGGACGGCCGGACCGCTGATGGTCATGGAGGTGGTGGTCTCGCCGAGCGGGATCCCGTCGAAGAGCAGGTCCATGTCGGCGACGGAGTCGATGGCCACGCCGCAGTGGCCGACCTCGCCCAGGGCGTGGGGGGAGTCGGAGTCGTGGCCCATGAGGGTGGGCATGTCGAAGGCGACCGAGAGCCCTCCCCCGCCGGAGGCCAGGATCATCTTGTAGCGCTCGTTGGTCTGGCGCGCGTTGCCGAACCCGGCGAACTGGCGGATGGTCCACGCCCGCCCCCGGTAGCCGGTGGCGTGGAGGCCGCGCGTGTAGGGGTACTCACCCGGCCAGCCGATGCGCTCGAAACCGGGGACCTCGGCGCCGGGCCGGGGGCCGTAGACGGGTTCCAGGGTGCGCCCGGACAGGGACGTGAAGTCGGCGTCGCGTGTGCGCGCGGAGTCGTAGCGGCGCTGCCAGCGCTCGCGCCCGGCCTCGATCTCCTGGGCCCCGCCGCCGTTGGTGGGGTCGCTCGTGGTGTTCGCCATACCGAAATAGTAGGACGTCCAACTAATGATGTACAGGGAGGGCGCCCGCGGCGCCGGGGGCGCGTCGGGCGGTCAGCGGCCCTCGGCGGCCTCCGCGACGGGCTCGGGGAAGTCCCCGAAGTCCACCCTGAGCCTGGTGAACATCTCGTGCATGCGCCACAGCTCCTCGTCGGAGTAGCAGCCCAGGCCGAAGTCCATGGACAGCAGGGCCCCGGTCGCCTCCTCGGTGACCCGGCGCCCCGAGTCGGTGATCTCGGCCAGCACGCCGCGACCGTCGCTCGGGTTGGGGAGGCGGCGCACGAAGCCCTGCCCCTCCAGCCGGTCGATGGTGTTGGTGACGCTGGTCGGGTGCACCATGAGGCGCTCACCGATCTTGCCCAGGGGCAGCGAGCCGGAACCGCTGAAGGTGAGCAGGACGAGCGCCTCGTAGCGGGCGAAGGTCAGGCCGAACGGCTTGAGGGCGCCGTCCAGCTCCCCGATCAGGATCTGCTGCGCGCGCATGACCGAGGTGACCGCCGCCATGGCGGGCGAGGGCCCCCATCTGCGCGTCCAGTTGTCGTGTGCCCGCTCGATCGGGTCGAACGGGAGATTCAACGGGTTACCCACGGGTTCACTCTAGCCAGCCGGGCGGGCGCAACCGCCTGGCCGGAGGGTCCCGGCCCCGCCCACGGACGGTCCGGCCGCCGGGTGCCGGCCCGGGCACGGCCGGGGCGTCCGTTCCGGTCCGCGGAAGTGACGGACGCGGCGCACTGGAACGAGTGTGACGTGGGATTCCCCGGCGGCTGGTGAGAAGCCGGAGGGGGAACCACACAGGCCGCCTAACACCGGACAGGAAAGAAGGCAATACTTTTCCGTGGCCACAAGGGGACAGATTCCGCATTCGGAACTGGTCCACCCCGCCAACTCGGCAGATTCACCGGGCCTCGGGCGAAGGGAGTGCGAAGTCCGCCTCCGCGTCCGCGAGGGCGGACGGAGAGTCCGCACCGGGCCTTGACGGGGCACGGAATTATTAGTTAAGTTTCCTAAAAATTTATCCCCCCACGTCAGAGGCTCAGGGTAAGACCTGTCCTCGCTTGACCCCCGTGGACCACCCCGCAGGGAGGGCACCGAACCCCGCCGACGGACCGCGGCTCCGCGCGGTCCCCGCACACGACCGCAGCCCGTCCCACCCGCTCCAGGAGCACGGTCGTCCATCCCCCCGACCCCCGCCCACGCACCAGGAGATGCCACGACGTGAGAGCACGACGTTTCAGTACCCGCCTCGCGGCCGTCGCGGCCGCCGTGCTGCTCGCCCCGCTCGCGCCGACCGCGGCCCCCGCCGCCGCCCAGCAGGCCGACGCCGCCGACCTCACGGTCACCTACACGGAGTCGGCCCGGTGGAACACCGGCTACACCGGGCAGATCACCCTCCACAACGCCTCGGACGCCCCCGTCGACGACTGGGCCGTCGAGTTCTCGCTCCCCGACGGCAGCCGCATCCACGAGCTGTGGAACGCCACCCTCTCGGGCACCCCCGCCGGCTACACGGTCACCCCGCCGCACTGGGGCGCCGACGTCCCGGCGAACGGCAGCTACTCCTTCGGCTTCAACGGACTGCACTCCGACGGCGCCACCGACCTCGTGGACTGCCTGGTCAACGGCTCCCCCTGCGCCGGGGACGACGGGAGCGGCCCCTCGCACGACAGCCGCAGCGTCGCCTACTACACCCAGTGGAGCGCCAGGGAGCGCGACTACCACGTCCGCGACCTGGTCGACAGCGACAGCGCGGAGAAGCTCACCCACATCCAGTACGCGTTCGGCAACGTCAGCGCCGAGGGCGAGTGCTTCATGAGCGACGAACCCGGCCAGGGCGACGCCACCGCCGACTACGGGCGCCCCGTCCCCGCCGGGGAGAGCGTCGACGGCGTCGCCGACGACCCCGACCAGGACCTGCGCGGCAACTTCAACCAGCTGCGCAAGCTCAAGGAGATGTACCCCGACCTGGTCGTCAGCGTCTCCCTGGGCGGCTGGAACTGGTCCGAGCACTTCTCCGACGCGGCCCTGACCGAGGAGTCCCGCGAGAGGCTCGTCTCCTCCTGCGTCGACCTGTACCTCAGGGGGAACCTGCCCGAGCTCGACGGCGCCGGCGGCGAGGGAGCCGCCTACGGGATCTTCGACGGCATCGACCTGGACTGGGAGTGGCCCGGCTCCGACGGCAACCCGCACAACACGGTCCGCCCCGAGGACAGGGAGAACTACACCGCCCTGGTGCAGGAGTTCCGCGACCAGCTGGACGCGCTCGGCGAGGAGACCGACCGCCACTACGAGCTGACCGCGTTCATGCCCGCCGGGGGCTGGCGCCTGGACGCCGGGTACGAGCTGGACGAGCTCATGACCGACTTCGACTTCGTCACGGTGCAGGGCTACGACTACCACGGCACCTGGGAGAGCACGACCAACCACCAGTCCAACCTGGTCGTGGACGCCCGCGACCCCCAGCCGGTGATCTCCACCGAGCTCGTCGTCCAGGCCTACCTGGACCGGGGGGTGGACCCCGACAAGATCGTCCTGGGCGTCCCCTTCTACGGACAGGGGTGGACGGGCGTGGAGCCCGGCCCCGAGGGCGACGGCCTCTTCCAGCCCGCGACGGGCCCCGCGCAGGGGACGTACGCGGCGGGCACCGAGGACTGGAAGGTGCTGGAGGAGAAGGTCGACTCCGGTGAGTTCGAGGTCTTCCGCAACGAGGAGGCCGGCACCGCCTGGATCTACGACGGCGAGACCCTCTGGAACTACGACGACGAGACCGCCATGACGCAGAAGACCGACTGGGCCCAGGACAACGGCCTCGGCGGGGTCATGGTCTGGTCCATCGACGGCGACGACGCCGAGGGCAGCCTCATGGCCGCCATCGACGCGGCGCTGAGCGACTGAGGACTCCCGGTCCGGCGACCCCGGACCGGGCCCGAGCGGCGTCGGTGCTCTGATCCGGGGAGCACCGCCGCCACGGCCGGTGCGGACCGATGTGCGACGGTCCGCACCGGCCACCACCCTCCCCCTCCTCCCCCCAGGTCGGAGGCCCGCCATGCCCCTGCCGCGCACACGCCACCTCCCACGCGCGCCGCCGGTCCCCGCACCGGTCAGCTCGCGACACCGCACTCCCTGGGCGCACACCCCGCAGCCGCCCGCCCCCGCGGCGGAAGGCACACCCCCACACCGCTCACGCACCAGGAGCACACGTGAGAGCACGACTTCGCCACCGGATCGCGGCACTGGCCGCCGCGATCGCCCTACCCCTCGCCCTGGCGCCCGCCCCCGCCGCCTCGGCCGACACCGCGGACGTCACCGTCACCTACGTGGAGACCAGCCGCTGGGAGACCGGCTACGGCGGGCAGCTCACCATCGCCAACGGCTCAAACGCACCGCTGACCGACTGGAGCATCGGCTTCCGGCTCCCCTCCGGCACCGCGATCACCAGCCTGTGGAACGCCACCCTCAGCCGCTCCGGCGACGCCTACACCGTCACCCCGCCCGCGTGGGGAGCCCCCGTCCCGGCGGGCGGCAGCTACTCCATCGGGTTCAACGGCACCCACGGCGGCGGCGACACCGCTCCCGTGGACTGCACGCTCAACGGCGGCAGCTGCTCGGGTGAGCCCGGCGAGGAGGACACCGAGCCGCCCACCGCGCCGACCGGCCTGGCCGTCACCGGCACCACCTCGACCACCGTGGCCCTGGAGTGGAGCGCGGCGGAGGACAACGCCGGGATCGCGGGCTACGAGGTCCTCTCCGGGGGCGAGGTCGTCCGCGCCGTCAGCGGCACCACCGCCACCGTCACCGGGCTGGCGCCCGAGACCGAGCACACGTTCACCGTGCGCGCCTACGACACCTCCAACAACCGGGGACCCGAGAGCGGTGCCGTCACCGCCACCACCGACGCGGACGGCGGCGGCCCCACCGACCCGCCCCAGGAGCGCCGGGTCGCCTACTTCACCCAGTGGGGCATCTACGACCGCGGCTACCTCGTGAACGACCTGGTCACCTCAGGCACCGCCGAGAAGCTCACCCACATCAACTACGCCTTCGGCAACATCAACGCGAACGGCGAGTGCTTCATGGCCAACCAGGTCGGCCAGGGCGACGCCTGGGCCGACTACGGCCGCTCCTTCGGGGCCGCCGACAGCGTCGACGGGGTGGCCGACACCTGGAACCAGGACCTGCGAGGCAACTTCAACCAGCTGCGCGAGCTCAAGGAGATGTACCCCGACCTCAAGGTCAACATCTCCCTCGGCGGCTGGACCTGGTCCGAGCACTTCTCCGACGCCGCGCTGACCGCCGAGTCCCGCGAGCGCATGGTCTCCTCCTGCGTCGACCAGTTCCTGCGCGGCAACCTGCCGCTCTTCGACGGCGCGGGCGGGCCCGGCTCCGCCTACGGCGTCTTCGACGGCGTCGACCTGGACTGGGAGTGGCCGGGGTCGGCGGGCCACGAGCACAACACGGTCCGCCCCGAGGACAGGGAGAACTTCACCGCCCTGGTCTCGGAGTTCCGCGACCAGCTGGACGCCCTGGAGGCCGAGACCAACCGCGAGTACGAGCTGACCGCGTTCCTGCCCGCGGACCCGGAGAAGATCGAGCTCGGCTTCGAGATGGAGCCGCTCATGACCGACTTCGACTTCATCACGGTGCAGGGCTACGACTACCACGGAGGCTGGGAGACCACCGCCAACCACCAGTCCAACCTGCTGACCCACCCCGACGACCCCGGTCCGGACGTCTACTCCACCGAGACCACGGTCCAGGCCTACCTCGACCACGGCGTCGACCCCGCCGACATGGTCCTCGGCGTGCCGTTCTACGGCCGCGGCTGGACCGGCGTGGAGCCCGGGCCCGAGGGCGACGGTCTCTTCCAGAGCGCTACCGGTCCCGCCCCCGGTAGCTACGAGGCGGGGATCGAGGACTGGAAGGTCCTCAAGGAGCTGCCGGGGACCGGCGGCTACGAGCTGTACCGCGACGACGCGCTGGGCACCGCCTGGCTGTACGACGGCTCGACCTTCTGGACCTACGACGACGAGGTCTCCATGGCCCAGAAGACCGACTGGGCGCAGGACCAGGGCCTGGGAGGCGTCATGATCTGGTCCGTGGACGGCGACGACGCCGAGGGCAGCCTCATGGCCGCCGTCGACGCGGCGCTGGCCGGGTAGCACGCGGTTCCGGTCCGGCGCGTGTCGGGCCGGAGGCGGCCGGTGCGGACCACCGCGGTCCGCACCGGCCGTTTTCCTCCGCCCGGATCCCCCGGTGGAATCCTTGCTCCGGACGAGCACGCGAGGGAAGGAGCGGCGGACATGGTGAGCGCACACACCCTGGACACGCCCGACGGGACGCTGTACTACGAGGTCCGCGGCGAGGGAGCGGTCCTCGTCCTGACGGGCGCGCCCATGGCCGCCGGCAGGTTCGCCCCCGTGGCGGACCTTCTCGCGCGGGACCGCACCGTCATCACCCACGATCCCCGGGGTATCTCCCGCAGTCCTCTGAACGACCCGGAGCAGGACTCCACGCCGGAGCTGCGCGCAGATGACCTCGTCGCCCTCCTGGACGCCCTCGGCACGCGCTCGGCGGACGTGCTGGGCACCAGTGGCGGCGCGGTGACCGCGCTGGCACTGGCCGAACGGCGCCCCGACCGGGTCCGCACGGTCGTCGCGCACGAGCCACCCCTGATGGAGCTGCTGCCCGACGCCGCCGAGCAGCGCGCCGCGACCGAGGACGTCATCACGACCTACCTCCGGGAGGGCCTGCTCGCGGCACGGGCCAGGTTCGCGGACAACGCCGGTTTTCCCAGGAGGCAAGCCGCTCCGGACGAGGAGTTCAGCGAACAGGTGCTCGCTGACAGCACCCGCTTCTACGTCCACGAGCTCCGGCACACCATCCGGTACGTGCCCGACACCGGCGCGCTCGCGGCCGGGCCCGTCCGCGTCGTGGTCGGCCTCGGAGCCGATTCGGGCGGCCTGCTGACCGCGCGAACCTCCGCGGCGCTGGCCAGACTGCTCGGTACCGAGCCGGTCACCTTCCCGGGCGGGCACGGCGGCTTCGCCGACGCCCCGGAGGGCTTCGCCGCCGTGCTGAACGGAGTCCTGGCATCCTAGGGTCCGACGCCGACACCCCCTAGCCCAGGTCAGCGCTGAGCTTCTCCAGCACCACGCCGGCACACCGCCGACGCCGACACCCCCCATCACCCCAGACCAGCGCCCAGCTTCTCCAGCATCACGTCGGCGGCGGCATAGGGGTCCCTGCGCCCCTCCGCCACGTCCTCGGCCAGCGCGTCCAGGCCGGTGTCGTCGCCCGTCCCGCCCATCCGCGAGCGCAGCAGGTCCAGCACGATCGCCTGCACCTCGTCCCGGGCGCGGACGCGGCGGCGCCGGGTCAGCTCGCCGCTGGCCTCCAGGTGGGCGAAGTGCTGCTCCATCCGCTCCCACAGCTCGTCGACACCCTCGTCCTTGGAGGCGACGGTCATCACGATCGGCGGCTTCCACTCCTGGTCGGTGCGGTCCTTCATGGCGATCATCTGGCGCAGTTCGCGCAGCGTGGACTTGGCGCCCTCCCGGTCGGCCTTGTTGATCGCGAAGACGTCGGCGACCTCCAGCACGCCCGCCTTGGCGGCCTGCACCGAGTCGCCCATGCCCGGGGCGCACAGCACCACGGTGGTGTCGGCCTGCCCGGCGATCTCCACCTCGGCCTGGCCCACGCCCACCGTCTCCACCAGGATCACGTCGAACCCGGCCGCGTCGAGCACCCGCAGGGCGTGCGGCGTGGCCCAGGACAGCCCGCCCAGGTGCCCCCGGTTGGCCATGGAGCGGATGAAGACCCCGGGGTCGGTGGCGTGCTCCTGCATCCGCACGCGGTCGCCGAGCAGGGCGCCGCCGGTGAACGGAGACGACGGGTCCACGGCCAGCACGGCGACGGCCAGCCCCTTCGCCCTGGCCGCGCGCACGACGGCGTTGGTGGTGGTGGACTTGCCCACCCCCGGGGAACCGGTGAACCCCACCACCCGGGCCCGGCCGGTGTACGGGGCCAGGCCCGCCATGATCTCGCGCAGGGCCGCGGATCCGTTCTCGACCAGGGTGATCGCGCGGGCCAGCGCCCGGCGGTCACCCTCGCGGACCCGTTCGACCAGTTGGGGGGCGTGCATGGGACTCCTTGCTGTGGACGGAGCAGGACGGGGCGAGGGCTCGTGGCCCCCGCCCCGCGGCTGTCAGGTGCGTCGTGCCCCCGGGGCTCTCCCGGGTACACAGTGTCTTCGGGTCAGGTCCCCCGCGAGGTCCGCCACGCGGGCGTTCGGGGATCTCCCGGTGCCCGCGGGCGGCGTCCGCGAGGGGGCGGCCGGGCTCGGGGCCCGGCCCGGTGCTACTCGGCGGGAACCGTGAACAGCAGGGCGTCGCCCTGGCCGCCACCGCCGCACAGGGCGGCCGCGCCGAACCCGCCGCCGCGGCGGCGCAGCTCGTGGACCAGGTGCAGGGCGATGCGGGCGCCGGAGGCGCCGATCGGGTGGCCGAGCGCGATGGCGCCGCCGTTGACGTTGACGATGTCCTCCGAGACGCCCAGGTCCCGGGTGGACTGCAGGCCCACCGCGGCGAAGGCCTCGTTGATCTCGATCAGGTCCAGGTCCTCGACCGAGCGGCCCGCCTTGCCCAGCGCGTGCCGGATGGCGTTGGAGGGCTGGGAGTGCAGCGAGTTGTCCGGGCCGGCGACGTTGCCGTGCGCGCCGATCTCGGCCAGGACCGTGGCGCCCAGCTCCTCGGCCTTGGCGCGGCTCATCACGACCACCGCGGCGGCGCCGTCGGAGATCTGCGAGGAGGAGCCCGCGGTGATCGTGCCCTCGCCGTCGAAGGCGGGGCGCAGCCGGGCCAGGCTCTCGACGGTGGTGTCGGCCCGGACGCCCTCGTCCGCGGAGAAGACGACGGGGTCGCCCTTGCGCTGCGGGATCTGGACGGGGACGATCTCGGCGTCGAAGTACCCGGCCGCGGCCGCGGCGGCCGCGCGCTGGTGGGAGCGGGCCGAGAAGGCGTCCTGCTCCTCGCGCCCGATGCCGAGCTTGCCGTTGTGGCGCTCGGTGGAGGCGCCCATGGAGTCGCCCTCGAAGGCGTCGGTCAGACCGTCGTGCGCGGTCGCGTCCAGGACCTCGACCGACCCGTACTTGTAGCCCTTGCGCGACTTGGGCAGCAGGTGCGGCGCGTTGGTCATGGACTCCATGCCCCCGGCCACCACCACGTCGAACTCGCCCGCGGTGATGAGCTGGTCGGCGAGGGCGATCGCGTCCAGGCCCGACAGGCAGACCTTGTTGATCGTCACCGACGGCACGTTCATGGGGATGCCCGCCTTGACGGCGGCCTGGCGGGACGGGATCTGGCCCGCGCCCGCCTGGAGCACCTGTCCCATGACCACGTATCCGACCTGTTCGCCGGTGATGCCGGCGCGCTCCAGCGCGGCCTTGATCGCGAAGCCCCCGAGGTCGGCGGCGGAGAACCCGGCGAGGGAGCCGAGGAGTCTGCCGGTGGGGGTCCGTGCCCCACCGACGATGACGGAACCGGGCATCGTAACTGGCCTCCAAATGCATGGGTGACGCACCTGGTCTGCAACGATACCCACACCGCCGTCAGCGAGCCCCGGGAGGTTCACCCCATGAGTGACGCACCGCACTCGGCCAGCGAGTTCACCACCCCGCCCTCCTCTTCCACCCCTTCCTCCCCCTCCGTTTCCTCAGCCCCGTCCGCACCTTCCGTTCCGTTCTCCGGCCTGACCCGGCTCGACCACGTGGGGATCGCCTGCCGCGACCTCGACGCCTCGGTGGCCTTCTACCGCTCCACGTACGGGTTCGAGGTGGAGCACGAGGAGGTGAACGAGGAGCAGGGCGTGCGGGAGGCCATGCTCCGGGTCAACGGCACCGACGACGGCGGCGCCACCTACCTCCAGCTGCTCGAACCCACCCGCGCGGACTCCCCGGTGGCGAAGTTCCTGGAGCGCAACGGCGAGGGCGTCCACCACGTCGCCTTCGGGACCGCGGACGTGGCCGCCACCGCGGCGGGCGTGGGCGGGAGCGGCGTGCGCGTGCTCGACGCCGAGCCGCGGCGGGGGACGGCGGGGTCGAGGATCGTCTTCCTGCACCCCAAGGACTGCGGCGGCGTGCTCACCGAGTTGGTCCAGAGCCCGCGTGGGGAGCACGGGGAAAGGGACGACGACCGTCCCGGAATTTCCGGATAGCGTCACGGGGGCGTTCCGGACAAGTCACAGGTTGAACGCCACTGGCATGGTTAGCCTCAGAGCCCACCGGAAGTTACCCGAAACCCCCTTCCCAGGTGTTCCGCGCTTGATAAAGTCGGCTAGCTGCCGGATGCGCTATTCCGGAGTTGGTCCATGTCTTGCAGTCCGGTAGTCGAGTCGGGTCGGCCGTACCGCCGTGTCAGGTGACGGGGCGCACACGGACGACTTCGGAGGCGGTCAGGGGCTCACCGGCCCGTCACCACCCGCCCCATCACCCGGCCCGCGACCGGACCTGTCCCCCGGGGACAGCGCAGCCGCCCTCCCCGCCGTCCCCGGCCCCTTGCAAGTAGCCGTCTCGCACCCGTTCAGGATTCCGCCACATGCCGTCAAACAACATCGACACCCAGCTCAACAACATCTTCGACGAGGACAACACCCCGCACGAATTCGACGTGGTGCTGCGTGGGTATGACCGCACCCAGGTGGATGACTACGCGGCCAGCCTGCGCAACGAACTGAAGCAGTACTCCAAGCAGACCGAGAAGCTCAAGGCCGAGCTCAACGCCAAGAACCGCCAGCTCCAGGAGCGCGAGCGCCCCTCCTACTCCGGCCTGGGCTCGCGCATCGAGGAACTGCTGCGCCTGGCCGAGGAGCAGGCCAACGAGCTGGTCCAGAGCGCGCAGATCGACGCCAACGACATCCGCTCGGCCGCCAAGATCGAGGCCGCCGACATGCGCGCGGCCGCCGAGTCCGAGGCCACCGAGGTGCGCACCCTCGCCCAGCGCGAGGCCGACGAGCTCCGCCAGACCGCCGAGTCCGAGGCGGAGGAGATCACCACCACCGCCCGCCGCGAGGCCGACGAGCTCTCCTCCACCACCGAGCGCGAGGTCCAGAAGAAGCGTTCCGCGGTCGACCACGAGATCGCCGAGAAGCGGGCGACCTTCGAGGGCGAGATCGCCAAGCTGCGCACCACCACCGAGCGCGAGTGCGCCCAGGCCCGCGCCGCCGCCAAGCGCGAGCGCGACGAGACCATCCAGGCCGCCAAGAGCCAGGCCGAGGAGCTGCGCAAGAACGCCGAGCGCGCCTACGCCGAGTCCGAGGCCCGCCGCACCGAGGCCGAGGACCAGTTCGAGCTCCAGCTGGCCGACCGCCGCGCGGAGGCCGAGCGCCAGGACGCCGAGCGCCTCGCCGCCGCCCAGGCCGCCACGCAGAAGATGGTCAACGAGGCCGAGGAGCGGGCCGCCAGCGCCGAGCAGCGCGCCACCAAGGCGAGCCAGCAGGCCGAGCAGACCCGACGCGACGCCGAGAACCACGCCAAGCAGCTGGTCGGCAACGCCAAGAAGAACGCCGCCCAGATCGAGGCCGAGGCCAAGTCCAAGGCCGAGCACCAGCTCGGGGACGCCAAGTCCGAGGCCAACCGGATCATGACGGCCGCCAAGAAGGAGGTCGACGAGCTCAACCGCCAGCGCGACAGCATCCAGTCGCACCTCCAGCAGCTGCGCCAGCTGCTCGGCGGTGGCGGTCCGGCCGCCCCGGCCCCGGCCGCCGCGGCGCCGGTCGCCCCGGCCCCGACCCCGGCCGCGATCCCGCAGGAGTCGGCTCCGGCCGCCGAGGAGGCCCGGCAGCCCGCGCACTCCGGCAAGGGCGCCGACGACGAGGACTGGTGGCAGGAGTAGCGGAGGCGTCCCGGCCCGTTCCGGGCTGACGCTCCCCGCCCCCGCACGCGAGGACCCGCCCGCCCCGGCTCACGCCGGGGAGGACGGGTCCTTCGTCTGAGGGGGTGCGGGGCGGGCGCCCGCCCGGGTCTACCGGAGGGTCTGGACGTCCTTCTCGTACGGGCCGTCCCACTCCACGGGCAGGGGGTGGGCCTCGGGGTTGACCCTCCTGACGATCTCGTCCAGCACGCGGCGCACGTAGGGCTCGCCCACCCACAGGTGCTTGGCGCCCTCCACCCCGATGACCTCACACTGGGAGAGCGGCTCGAATCGCTCCCTGGCCTCGTCGGGGCGCAGGTAGTCGTCGTGCTCGGGGACCAGGGCGACCACCGTCTTGCCCGTCTCCGCCCACGCCGCCATGTCGGCCTCGTCGGCGCGGTGCAGCGGCGGCGACAGCAGGATCGCGCCCTTGATCTGCGGGTCGGCGCCCCACTTGAGGGCCAGCTCGGTGCCGAACGACCAGCCCAGCAGCCAGGGTTCGGGCAGGCCCTCGAACTCGGTGAACTCGATGGCGGCGAGCACGTCGTGCTTCTCGGTCTCGCCCTCGCCGAACTCCCCCTGGCTGGTGCCGTGCCGCGAGCTGGTGCCGCGGGTGTTGAACCTCAGCACCGCGATGTCGGCCAGCGCGGGCAGCCGGAACGACGCCTTGCGCAGGACGTGGCTGTCCATCATGCCCTCGGCGGTGGGCAGCGGGTGCAGGCACACCAGGGTGGCCTTGGGGTCGCGCCCCTCGGGCAGGGCCAGTTCGCCGACCAGTTCCAGGCCGTCGGCGGTGTGCAGGGTGACGGGTCGTCTCACGGCGGGCAGCACCGTGGTGGCTCGGATCTCCATGGCTCCTCGTGTGCGGGGTCGGTGGCCGGGGCTCAGTAGCGGGGGGCGCGCGGTGCGCGGTGGGAGCGCCGGTCCCAGCAGGAGGAGTGCCAGTGGCGCCGGTCGCCGCCGTCGCCGTAGGGGCGCCAGGCCACGACGTGCGCCATGCCGGTCGGGATCTCCTGGGCGCAGCCGGGACAGCGGTAGACCTTGGTGGCGGAGGCACCCGGGATGCGGCGCGTCACCCACTCGCCGTCGGGGCCGGTCTCACGGCGCTGCCCGCCGGTGACGCGCAGCATGAGGGCGTCCTCGTCGTCGGGTACGCCGCCGGAAGCCTTACGGCCCCGGGAGGATGTGCGGCGGGGAAAGTTACGGCGCGGGCTCACACCGTCCAGGGTAGGAGAGAACCGGCAGTGGCCGCCGCCACAGGCTCAGCGGCGGCCGACCCGTCCTCCGTGGCCGGTGCGCTAGGCGTGGCAGGCGCAGCCGCCGTGGCCCTCGCCCTCCGCGGCGTCGGGCAGCTGGTCCATCAGCAGCGGAGCGGGTACCGCGATGCTCGTGAGGCCGTACTCGCCCATCGCGACCAGGGTGGTGACCACGGACTCCGCGCCGCGCTCCTCCAGCAGCTCGGTCGGGCCCTTGGGGTAGCCGCAGCCGAACCGCATGGCGGTGTCGATGTCCCTGGCGGAGGCGTAGCCCTCCCCGATCATGCGCATGGCGTCGTCGATCTGCGGCGCGAGGAGGACCTCGCCCAGGTCCAGGGTCTCCTCCTCGCGGACCATCTGCGCGTAGCGTCCGGTCGGGCGGGGCTCGGGGGCCTCGTCGGTGCCCGCGTAGAAGCCCTGGCCGGACTTGCGGCCCAGGCGGCCCGCGGCCACCATGCGGCGCAGCAGCGGGGAGGCGGCGTAGCGCTGGTCGCGGTACTCCTCCCACAGGACGTCCATGACGGCCAGGCAGACGTCGAGGCCGACCAGGTCGGCGAGGGCCAGCGGGCCCATGGGCAGGCCCGCGGCCTTCTGCACCGAGGCGTCGATCTCCTCGCGGGTGGCGACCTTGCGCTCGTACAGGCGGATCGCGTCGTTGATGTAGGGCACCAGCAGGGCGTTGGCCACGAACCCGGCGCGGTCGCCGACCGCCACGGGGGTCTTGCCGATGCGCTTGGCGACCTCGGAGACCACGTCGACGGTCTCGGCGGTGGTGGAGACCGTGGTGATGACCTCGACCAGCTTCATGACCGGGGCGGGGTTGAAGAAGTGCAGACCCACCACCTTGTCCGGACGGCCGGTGAGCGCGGCGATCTCGGTGACCGACAGCGACGACGTGTTGGTGGCCAGGATCGTGCCGGGCGGGCAGATCCGGTCCAGGTCCGCGAAGACGTCCTGCTTGATGTCCATCCGTTCGGGGACGGCCTCGACGACGAAGTCCGCGTCGGCGAGGTCCTCGCGCGAGGTGGTGAACGTCAGCCGGGTGTCGATCCCGGAGCGTTCCTCCTCGGTGAGCTTGCCCTTCTCGACCGCCTTCGAGAGGGACCTGTCCACGTGGGCGCGGCCGCGGTCGACGGCGGCCTGGTCGATCTCGACCCCGGTGACGTTGAACCCCGCGCGGGCGAACACCTCGGCGATACCCGCGCCCATCGCGCCGAGTCCGACGACACCGACCTTGTCAAATTCCTGCACCATACGCCCAGACTACGGGTCCGGCTCGACCACACCGCGCACGGGATGCCCGAGTCGGGCACCCGGTGCCATCCGGTGCGGCGGCGTACCGGCGGCGGGCCACCGCGCCGCTGCCGGGACGCGGCGGCCCCCGGCCCCTCCCGGAGGGTCCGGGCGTCAGCGGGGTCGCGGAGGCCGCGCGGGCGGGACCCCGGGCGCCGCGGCCGCGGGCCGCCGACCGGGGGCCGTGGCGGGCGGGGGGCCGAACGCGGCGGAGGTCCCGGAGAGCGCCCCTAGCAGTCCACGAGCTCGGGCGACTGGTTGAGCAGCTGGGCCCGCGGGGAGGTGAACACGGCGTGGGCCTCCTCGGCCCCGGGGGCGAAGAGGCCCACGCGGTGGCAGTTCTGGAAGGCCAGGCGCAGGCCGAAGTGCCGCTCCACCGCGCCGCGCATGGCGTCGCTGGCGAGCAGGCGCAGCAGCTCGCCCCTCTCCCGCTCTCCGGGCGGGGGCACCTCGTTGGCCTCGAAGCCGGACTCGGCCGTCCGTGCGCCCTCGGCCAGACCGCTGACCACCTCCCAGGCGTAGGGCAGGGAGTCCTTGATGCAGGCGATGAAGTCGGCGTCCTCGACCGGGCCGCGCTTCGCCTTCTCCAGCAGGTCGGGGGAGACCGTCAGCGACATGGAAGTCCCTTCGTCGTCGCGGGCGCGCGGATCCGCGCCCCTGGCGACGTTAGGGGCCCGGTACCGCCCCGTCATGGGGCCGGGGGGACACACCTGCCTTTCCCCGGAGGTACACGTATGTGGATACGGTTGGCATGGCCGAAGGGGGCGGGCAGCCGATACGCGGTTCCGCTCCGCGCGTCCCGCGGAGGCGGTAACGTGACGTTTCGTGCGTCTCGTCATCGCTCGGTGCAGTGTCGACTACGTCGGCCGCCTCACCGCCCACCTGCCCATGGCTCCCCGCCTGATTCTCATCAAGGCCGACGGGAGTGTGTCCATCCACGCCGACGACCGGGCGTTCAAGCCGCTGAACTGGATGAACCCGCCCTGCAAACTGCGCGAGGAGACCGTCGCCGACGGGCCCGACGTGTGGACGGTCACGCACGGCAAGTCCGGTGAGAAGCTGGTGCTGACCGTCGAGGAGGTCATGCACGACTCCTCGCACGAGCTGGGCAAGGACCCCGGCCTGCAGAAGGACGGCGTCGAGGCCCACCTCCAGGAGCTGCTGGCCGAGCACATCACCACCCTCGGCGAGGGCTACACCCTCATCCGCCGCGAGTACCCGACGGCGATCGGCCCGGTGGACATCCTGTGCCGGGACGGCGGGAACGCCACCGTGGCGGTGGAACTCAAGCGCCGCGGCGACATCGACGGCGTCGAGCAGCTCACCCGCTACCTGGAGCTGCTCAACCGGGACCCCCAGCTCGCGCCCGTGCGAGGCGTGTTCGCGGCCCAGGAGATCAAGCCGCAGGCCCGCGTGCTGGCCGAGGACCGCGGCATCGCCTGCGTGGTGCTGGACTACGACGAGCTGCGCGGTATCGAGCCGGACGTGCTCCGCCTGTTCTGAAGAACCCCCTCCCGCTCCCCGACGGGCCCTGGGCGCCACCGCGCGCCCGGGGCCCGTCCGCGTCCGCTCCGGTGCGCACCGGGAGCCTCCGGGCCCCGGGACGGCTCCGCCGGCCTCCGCCTTTGGCCGGGGTGCCGTCCTCCATCCGGAGGACACGGGTACGGCCCGGCGGCCGATACCCCCGCGGGGCCCGCTCGGGGAGAGTCGGTGGCATGAGCGAGACAGCGATCGAGGTCCACGGCCTCCGCAAGAAGTACGGCGACGACGAGGCCGTCGCCGGCATCGACCTGAGCGTCCCGCGCGGCGAGGTGTTCGCCCTCTTCGGCCCCAACGGCGCGGGCAAGTCCACCACCGTCGAGATCCTGGAGGGCTTCCGGCGCCGCGACGGGGGCACCGTCCGGGTGCTGGGCGAGGACCCCGGCACCGCCGGGCGCCGGTGGCGCTCGCGCATCGGCGTGGTCTGGCAGGGGGAGGTCCTGGTCCCCCAGCTGACCGTGCGCGAGGTGGTCCGCCACTTCGCGGGCTACTACCCCGACCCCCGCGACCCCGACGCGGTGGTCGAGCTGGTCGGCCTCGGCGAGAAGTCCCGGGCCCGGGTCGCCTCCCTGTCCGGCGGGCAGCGCCGCCGCCTGGACGTGGCCCTGGGCATCGTCGGCAGGCCGGAGCTGCTGTTCCTGGACGAGCCCACCACCGGCTTCGACCCCCGGGCCCGGCGCGACTTCTGGACGCTGATCGGCGACCTGGCCCGGGGCGGCACCACCATCGTCCTGACCACGCACTACCTGGAGGAGGCCGAGGCGCTCGCCGACCGCGTGTGCGTGATCGCGCGCGGCAGGGTGCGCGCGCAGGGCTCCCCCGCCACCCTGGGCGGGCGCGCCTCCGCCCGGGCCACCGTCTCCTGGACGGCCGACGGGCGGCGCCGCGAGACCCGCACCGACGAGCCCGCCCGGGTGGTGGGCGAGCTGTCCGCCCTGTTCTCCGGCGAGGTCCCCGGCCTGACCGTGCACCGCCCCACGCTGGAGGACGTCTACCTGGGCCTGATCGGCGAGGACGGCGACGAGCACGACGACAGGGACGGGCACGGCCGGCCCGCCGAGAGGAAGGTGTCCGCGTGAGCACCGCGACCGAACGCACCCCCGCGAGCCCCTCCGACCCCGCCGCCCCGGCCGCCTCGGGCCGCCTGCCCGGCGCGCTGCGCGTCGGGCTGTCCCGGGGCTGGCTGGAGGTCCGCGAGTTCGTCCACGAGTGGGAGAGCGTGATCTTCACCTTCTCCCTGCCCGCGCTGATCCTGGTCATGTTCTCGTCGATCTTCGACGGGATGTTCGACATGGGCATGCCCGCCGTGGACTACTACCTGCCCGGCCTGGTGGCGATGGGGCTGATGTCGGTCAGCTTCCAGCAGCTGGGCCTGAGCATCGCCAACGAGCGCGAGCAGGGCGGTCTGCGCCGCCTGCGCGGCACCCCGATGCCGCCGACCGCCTACTTCGTCGGCAAGACCGTGCTGGTGCTGTTCCTGGCCCTGGGCCAGCTGGCCATGCTGCTGGGCGTGGCCGTCCTGGCCTTCGGCGCGCGCGTGCCCGACGAGCCCGCCGCCTGGGCGACGCTCGGGTGGGTGTTCGTGCTGGGCACCGTCTCCTGCTCCCTGCTGGGCATCGCGATCAGCTCCCTGGCCCGCAACGTCCGCTCCGCGTCCGGCATCGTGGTCGTGCCCTTCCTGGTGCTGCAGTTCATCTCGGGCATCTTCGTGCCCGTGGTCGCCCTGCCCGGCTGGGTGCTCGACGCCGCCGCGCTCTTTCCGCTGATGTGGATGGCGCAGGGCCTGCGCGCGGCGTTCTTCCCCGCCGAGATGGCCGCCCTCGAACCCGGCGGGGCGTGGGACCTGCCCTCGGTCGCCCTCGCGCTGGGCGTGTGGTGTGTGGTGGGCTTGGCCCTGGTACTGCTGACGTTCCGGTGGAAGACGCGGAAGGACGGGTGATCGCCGTGGCCGCACGGGCTCCGGGGGGCGCCCCCGCGCCGACCGCGCCGTCCCCCGGGCCCGCCGCGGCCCCGGCCGGGGAGGAGGAGCGCGAGGAGCGGCACGCCTGGGACCTGGGCGTGTGGTGGGACGTGTACTTCACCTCCGTGATGGCGGCCATGGCGGTCACGGCGCTGATCACCAGCGACCCCTTCTGGCGGTGGCCGCTCGTGGGCCTCATGGCCGCGGTGACGGCCGTGTACCACCTGTTCGGCAAGCGGCTGATGCTCCGTGAGGAGCGGGTCCGCCCGGTGGTCCTCATGGTCGTCCTGCTCGCGCTGTGCCTGCCCGCGGTGGCGGTCAACCCCACCCTGACCTTCCTGCTCGTGGCCGTGGCCCCGCTGTGCTTCATGACCGCCCGGGTCCCGGTCGCCATCTCGACCGTGGGCGTGATCCTGCTGGTCCCGATGCCGCTGCGCGGCCTGCTCGGCCTGAGCGCGTGGGACTCCGTCGCCGTCAACCTCCTGATCAACGGCGTGATGGTGGGTTACACGCTGTGGTTCGGCAGCTGGCTGGGGCGGATCATCGAGCAGAGCTACGAGCGGTCCGAGCTGATCAGGGATCTGCGCGAGAGCCGTCTGGAGGTCGTACGGCTGTCGGAGGAGACCGGGGCCATGGCCGAGCGCGAGCGCCTGGCACGCGAGATGCACGACACCCTCGCCCAGGGCTTCACCAGCATCATCGCCCTGAGCCAGGCGGTGGAGTCGGAGATGGACGCCGATCCCGCGCTGGCCCGGCGCCATCTCGCCCTGATGCGCGAGACCGCGGCGGAGAACCTCGCCGAGACGCGGGCGATGGTGGCCGCCCGCCAACCGGTGGGCCTGGACAGCCAGACCCTGGAGGCCGCCCTGGACAGGGTCGCGACCCGCCTGGGCGGCGAACTCGGCATCCCCGTGGACACCGCGGTGCTCGGCGCCCCGGCCGTCCTGTCCAACGACCTCCAGATCTGTCTGCTGCGCACCGCGCAAGAGGCCCTGGCCAACGTCCGCAGGCACGCCGGGGCCGGACACGCGCGGGTGGCCCTGGAGTACACGCGCGCCGCCGGCGGGAGTCCCGGGCAGGTGGAGCTGACCGTCTCCGACGACGGCGTCGGCTTCGACCCCGGGCGGACCGCGCCCGGGAACGGGTTGGCGAACATGCGGCACCGGGCGGACGACGCCGGCGGCGTCCTGGAGGTCGACAGCGCCCCCGGGCGCGGCACCTCCGTCCGGATGTCGCTGCCCCTGCCCCCGGACGTCCCACGAGGTGACGAGGAGTGCGCACCGTGATCCGTGTCCTGCTGGTCGACGACCACCCGGTGGTCCGCGAGGGCATCCGCGGCATGCTCGCCGCCGAGGCCGACCTCACCGTCGTGGGCGAGGCCGCCTCCGGCCCCGAGGCGGTCGTCCGGGCGTCCGAGCTGGAGCCGGACGTGGTGCTGATGGACCTGCGCATGCCCGGCGGCGACGGCGTGGAGGCCACCGAGCGCATCCGCGCCGGGCGGCCCGGGGCGCACGTGCTGGTGCTCACCACCTACGACACCGACGGCGACATCCTGCGCGCGGTGGAGGCGGGCGCCACCGGGTACCTGCTCAAGGACACCCCGCGCGCGGAGCTGGCCGAGGCCGTGCGCGCCGCGGCGCGCGGCGAGACCGTCCTGACCGGCCGGCTGGCGGGCAAGCTGTTCACCGGCATGCGCCAGCGGAGCGAGCCGGCCGCCGCCCTGTCCCCCCGCGAGACGCAGGTGCTGCGCCTGGCCTCCGAGGGGCACACCAACGCGGCGATCGGGCGCGCCCTGCACATCAGCGCGACCACGGTGAAGACCCACCTGATGCGGGTCTACGACAAGCTCGGTGTGAGCGACCGGACCGCCGCGGTGAGCCAGGCGATCCGCCGCGGGCTGCTCCCCGATGACTGACCCCCGGGCCGCCGCCCGGGCCTCAGGGCCGCCTCAGGGATCCTCCCCGATGCGGCGCACCGCGCGGTACCGGAAGAATAGTCATATGGTGGAACCGATGAGCGAAGTCACTCCCCCCGAGCACGGTCGGATGCGGGCCTCCGACGCCGACCGTGACTCCGTCGCGCACCGCCTGCGTGAAGCCCTCGCCGAGGGGCGCCTGGATCCGGACGAGCACAGCGAGCGGCTGGACGCGGTGTACCGGGCCAAGACCCTGGGCGAGCTCGTCCCCCTCACCGAGGACCTCCCGGAGCAGGGCGGCCCCACCGCCTCCGTCGCCCCCACCGACTTCCGTTCGCCCCGGCCGCTCTACGGCGGCGGCCGGATCGTGAACCAGGAGCCCACCAGCCGGGTCGCGATCGTCCTCATGGGCGGCGCCGACCGGTCGGGCAGCTGGGTCGTGCCGGGCTCCTTCGTCGCCGCCGCGGTGATGGGCGGGATCGAGCTGGACCTGCGCGAGGCCCGGTTCACCCAGCGCGAGACCACCGTCTGGGTCGGCGCCGTCATGGGCGGGGTGGACATCACCGTGCCCGACGACGTGCAGGTGCGTGTGCACGGGCTGCCGCTCATGGGCGGCTTCAGCGTCTCCGAGAGCATCCCCAGCGTGGTGGACCCGGAGGCACCGGTCGTGCACGTCCGGGGCATCGCCGTGATGGGCGGGGTGGACGTCAAGTACAGGCCGCGCAGGCACCAGGAGGAGACCGGGGAGTAGGCGGTGTCTTCCTGGGCCTCCGCTTCGCTTCGTCCCGTGTCCGGGCGCCCGGAGTACGGGAACCTTCGGCGCCTACGGCGGGTTCACTCGCCCGTGTCCGGGCGCCCGGAGTACGGGAACCTTCGGCGCCTACGGCGGGTTCACTCGTTCCTCACGAACCCGCCTCCGCCACCTCCAGAACCCCGTGGGCACCCGAACCAAACCCCCACAGGCTGAGGCCCGCTCCTCCGGGGGAACGGGCGCCTTCGGGTGAGACGTTCTGCTCGTCCTGAGCCGTCCATGGAACCACACTGCCACCCCGTGCATAAGGTCTGTGGCTGATTGTGGCAATTGTGGCCATCGGTCCTTGCCTGGAGCCCCTCCTCGGTGTCAGGCTGCACCGGTACTTCGCCTACCCAAGGTGTCCATCCCCCGACTCCCAGGAGCGGTGGACCCCCGCACTCCGGAGGAAGATCCTTGCGTCCCAGTTCCGAAGGGAAACCGCCGCGCCGAGCGGCCGCCCCCGCCCCCCGGCGCCGCGCCGCCACGGCCGGCGCCGCGGCCGTCCTGATGACCGTCGCGGCCCTGGCCTCCTCCCCCGCCCACGCCGAGCCCGGGCCCCCGGACCACTCCCGCGCACCCGAGCACGCGGGTGCGCCCGAGCACGCCGGCAAGCCGGGGCGCCCGGACCGGCCCGAACGCCCGGGCAGACCCGGCGAGGACCTGCCGCTGTCGGAGCGGGTGACCGCGGAGGCCATCCGCGGGCACCTGGAGAACCTCGACACCATCGCCGAGTACAACGGCGGCAACCGGGCCACGAACACCCCCGGCTACGACGTCGCCGCCCTGTACGTCGAGGACCAGCTGGAGCGCGCCGGGTACGAGCCCTACCGCCACGAGTACGAGTACGAGCTGTGGCGGGAGGACTCCCCGGCCGTCCTGGCCCAGACCGCGCCGGAGCAGGTCGCCTACGAGGCCGAGACCGACTACGCGACCATGTCCTACTCCGGTGCGGGTGACGTCACCGCCCCGGCGGTGGCCGTCAACGCCGACAGCGCCGCGAGCGGCTGCTCCCCCGACGACTTCGCCGGCTTCCCCGAGGGCGCGATCGCGATCACCGTGCGCGGCACCTGCCCGTTCTCGGACAAGGTGGGCAACGCCGCCGACGCGGGGGCCTCGGCCGCCCTGGTGGTCAACAACGCGGACGAGGTCTTCCAGGGCACCGTGAGCGAGCTCTCCGCCATCCCCGCCCTGGGCGTGTCCGGGACGCTGGGCGCCGAGCTGCTGGCCGCCGAGGGCCTGGAGCTGCGGGTGAGCGTGGACGCCGAGGTCAGCACCGAGACCTCCTTCAGCGTCCTGGCCGAGACCCCGGGCGGCCGGGACGACAACGTGGTGGTCGTGGGCGGCCACCTCGACAGCGTCACGGACGGCCCCGGCATCAACGACAACGGCAGCGGCGCGGCCTTCCTGCTGGAGACCGCCCTCCAGCTGGCCGAGCAGGAGGAGCCGAACAACAAGGTGCGGTTCGCCTTCTGGGGCACCGAGGAGGAGGGCCTGGTCGGTTCCACCCGGTACGTGGAGGACCTGACCGCGCAGGAGGTCGAGGACATCGCCCTCTACCTCAACTTCGACATGATCGGCTCGCACAACTACGGCCGGTTCGTCCTGGACGGCCGGATGGAGCTGCCCGGGTCCGTGGCCGCCCCGTCGGGCTCCGGCGCGATCGCGAAGGTCTTCGAGGACTACTTCGCCGCCCAGGACCAGGTGAGCGAGCCCGGCGTGCTGAGCGGGCGCAGCGACTACCAGGCGTTCATGGCCGCCGGAATCCCCTCGGGCGGGCTGTTCAGCGGCGCCGACGGCGTCAAGACCGAGGAGCAGGTCGAGTGGTACGGCGGTACCGCGGGCGAGCAGTTCGACCCGTACTACCACACCGCCGACGACACCCTGGGCAACATCAACTGGGACTCGGTGGCCGAACTGTCCGCGGCCGGTGCGCACGGCGTGGAGTTCTTCGCCCAGAGCACCCTGCCGGTGAACGGGGTGCTGCGCACGACGGCCGCGCCCAGCTTCCCGCGCCTGGGCGACGACTGGCTGGTGTAGTCCCCGCGCGACCCGCGTGAGGGGGTGCACGACCCCCACACGGCGAGGCGGGCGGCGTGAACCCCCCGGTTCCACGCCGCCCGCCGCGGTGTCCTCCCCCTCCGCGGCCTCCCGGATGACCCCCTCTCGCACCCGGGCGCCGCGCACGGACACCGCCGGAAACTACTTTCGGTAGCTCCCTGGTTTCCCAATGTATCAGTGAGTTGCATCACCTTCACCCGCTGATACGGAACAGTTATCCTCCGTCACCACGAGGGTTCCGGCTCCGCCCCTCGGGCCGCCCGTCCCCCTCCGGAGGGCCGCCGCGCAGACGGGTGTTCTCGTCCTCCAGATCCAGGATCCGCCCGATCCCGGCGAGGTTGACCCCCTGGTCCGCCAGCTCGGTCACCCTGCGCAGGCGGGCGATGTCGTCGTCGCTGTACAGCCGCGTGCCGCCGTCGGTGCGCGCCGGGGCGACCAGCCCCTTCTCCTCGTAGGAACGCAGGCTCTGCGGTGCGATGCCCGCGAGCTCCGCAGCCACGGAGATCGTGTAGAGGCCCCGCGAGGAGCCGGGCCGGGCTTCGGTCATCAGCGTCCCTCCCCTGTGCGCCGACGGACCGCGGCCACGCTCGCCCGTCTGACGGGATCTTTACCAATCACTGTTGTTTATCTCCTCCAGTATGAGGTATAAAACCTGCGTCACCTCGCATCAGGTTTTATAAACCGAATGGAGGAGGTTCCATGATGCTGATGCGTACCGACCCCTTCCGTGACATCGACCGCCTCACACAGCGGATCCTGGGCGAGGCCTCCCGACCGGCCGCGATGCCCATGGACGCCTACCGCGAGGCGGACGTCTTCGTCGTCTGCTTCGACCTGCCCGGTGTGAACGCCGACTCCATCGACCTGGAGGTCGAGCGCAACGTGCTCACCGTGACGGCGCAGCGCACGGACACCGTGCCCGACCGCGACGCGGTGGTGGTCGCCGAGCGGCCCACCGGCACCTTCTCCAGGCAGCTCTTCCTCGGTGAGACGCTGCGGACGGACGACATCCGCGCCGACTACACCGACGGCGTCCTGACGCTGCGCATCCCGATCGCCGAACAGGCCAAGCCGCGCAGGATCAGTGTCAGCCGAGGCGACGGCCAGCCCCGCAGCATCAACGCCTGAGCGCCCGCACCCGCGGCCCGGCAACGGTGCCGGGCCGCGGCCCCGCGGCCCACACCTCCCCTCCCGTCGACCAGGAAGCAGTGATCGAGATGCCCTCCCTCCTGCGCAGGACCCGCGCGGTCGCCGAACACCTGCAGCGCCAGAGCGGTCAGGAGTCCGCCCACCTGGCGTGCGTCCGCTTCTTCCACGCCCTCCAGGCCTACGAGAGCGCCTGGGACGGCACGCCCGACCGGCTCAGAACGGCCCTGGAGGAACTCAGGCGCGCCACCACCGAACTCACGGGCGACCCCGACGCCTTCCGCCGGGCGTGCCGGGACCCCCGCCACCGGGGTGTGCCGCAGAGCCTCGACGAGCCCCTGGCCGAAGAGCTGCGGTCCCTCCTGGCGGTAGCGGCCTGACCCCGGGGCGGTCCGCCGCGGTCCGGCGTGCGCCCGACCGGGGCGGGCCCCGCACCGTCCGCGCCCCGCCGAGCCCTAGGGTGGCGGCATGACCAAACGGGACACCGACAAGCCGGTCGTGCTGTCGAAGATCTACACGCGCACCGGCGACGCCGGGACGACGGCGCTCGGCGACATGAGCCGGACCGGCAAGAACGACACGCGCCTGGTGGGCTACGCCGACACCGAGGAGGCCAACGCCGCCCTCGGCACCGCCCTGGCCCTGGGCGACCTGCCCGACGACGTCCGGGCCCTGCTCGGACGGGTCCAGAACGAGCTGTTCGACCTGGGCGCCGACCTGTCCACGCCGATCGTGCCCGACCCGGAGTACCCGCCGCTGCGGGTCCTGCCCGAGTACGTCACCCGGCTGGAGGAGGCCTGCGACACCTACAACGCCGACCTGCCCACCCTGCGCAGCTTCATCCTGCCCGGGGGCTCCCCCACCGTGGCGCTCCTGCACACCGCCCGGATCGTGGTCCGGCGGGCCGAGCGCAGCGTGTGGGCGGCCATCGAGGAGCACGGCGAGACGGTCAACCCGCTCACCGCCCAGTACCTCAACCGGCTCTCCGACCTGCTGTTCATCCTCGGCCGCCACGTCGCCGGGGAGGGCGACGAGGTCCTGTGGAAGCCCGGCGGCGAACGCTAGCGCTCCGGTCCCTCGGCCACGGGCCCGGCGCCCGTCCACACCCCAGGGGTCCCGCTCCGCGGAGCGGGGCCCCTGCGCGCTCCCGAGGCCCCGGAAAGCCCGGCCGCGTCCGGGAACCCCGTCCCATTGGGCGTTCGCGACCTGCGAGGACGAAAAACGTCCGGACGAACGCGTGTCTTTCACGGAACGGGGGTTATGGGTTCTTCACAACAGGAACGGACGAAGGAAGGAACGCAGATGACCACCAAAGCCCGACCGGCGACCGTCACGGCGGTCCTCGTCCTGCTGATCCTGATCGCGGTCTACCAGATCGTCATGAGCCTGCTGGCCCTCGTCGGCGCGACCGCCATGGCCACCGTCCCGATGATCGCCGAGAGCGCGCAGGTGCCCACCTGGGCCGTGCTGACCGGCGCGGCCATCGGCCTGGTCTACGGCGCGGTGTCGGCCGTCCTGGCCGCCATGGTCAACCGCAACCGCAGCGGTGTCCGGACCGCGGTGACCGCGGTCAACGTGGTCTACGCCGTCGCGATCCTGGCGCTGTTGCTCACCCCGGTCAGCGGAGTCCCCGAGATCATCGCGGCGCTCTTCGCCCTGACCGTGGCCGTCCTGGCCAACACCGCGACCGCCAAGGAGTACTTCTCCGCCGCGGTCCCGGCCGGGCACGCCCACACGCAGGTCGGCTGACCGCCCCTGACCGCGCCCGGCCCGGCACCCTCCCACGGGCCGGGCGCGCCCCTGTCCGCGGGTTCCGGGAGACGGGACCGCCGCGCGGGAGGGCACCCGGGGCGTCAGCACTCGGGCGGGAACTCCTCCTCCGGGACGAACTCCGCCTCGGCCGAGCCCCCCGCGGCGGCGTACACGCCCTGCTCCTCGGCCAGCACCCCGGTCGTGAACGCGACCGTGCCGATGTCGTGCTCGGTCTCCTCCCCGGGCGGGGCCTCCCGGGTCCCGATCCCGACGACGTACTCCTCCCGCTCCGACTCGGGGACCAGGCGGTAGACCTGCCGTCCGTCGTCGTCGGTGATCCGCCAGGCGTCGCCGGGGGCGGCCAGGTCCACCTCCGTCCGGTTCCCGTCGAACCCGCCGGTGGCGGTCAGGTGGAACCGCCGTTCCCCGCCGGACAGGTCGATCTGGCGGGGGGCGGCGTCACCGCACCAGGCCACGACCAGCACGGGGAACTCGTGCGCGGCGGAGAAGTGGCCCGTGGCCACGGCGCCGACGTGGCCGCCCGTGGGCTGGCAGGCGGCGATCAGGGGGACCAGGAGCGCGGGGGCCAGGAGCCGGGAAAGTCGCGAGGCGGACATGGAACCGCATCCTGCCGTGTCCGGCCGTCCAGGGGAAGGGGACACGGGGTACGGCGCGGCCGTACCCCGCGAGGGCGCGGCTCAGGCGCCGCCGAGTTCGCGCTCGACCGCCTCGACCTTGCCGCGCAGACCGTCGGTGACGCCCTCGCGGACGTCGGCCTTGAGGGTGAGGCTGACCCGGGAGGCACCCTCCCCCGCGGCCTGTACGGCGCGCTTGACGACGTCCATGACCTCGTCCCACTCACCCTCGACGGTGGTGAACATGGCGGAGGTCTCGTTGGGCAGGCCGCTCTCCCGGACCACCCTCACCGCGCGGGCGACGGCGGGGGCGACGGACTCACCGGTTCCGAGAGGGGCTACGGAGAAGGCGACGATCGTACTCATGCCAGCCATGCTAGGCACAGGGGGCGTACGGGGGAACCACCGACGCGGCCTCAACTCTCCCAGTGCGTTCCCGGGGGCATGGACTCCAGCCACGACAGGAAGCCGGTCAGCGTGCCCTCGTTCATGGCGATCTCGTACGCCGCCTCGCGGGGGTCGGAGCCGTCGGCGAGCATCCAGCCCACCTGGAGCACGGTGAGGTCCGCCGGCAGGTCCTCTCCCCCGGCGGGGGCGCGCCGCCCCACAACGACGAGACCGCGGCGCGACAGCTTCGCTGTCGGCCGCGGCCTGAGTGAGAAGATCGGGAACCAGCCCAGGTTCTCCGTGCCGTACCGGCCGAAGCCGATGCGCCAGGACCCCCTGCGGCCCGCCGCCCCGACGGCGCGCAGGTAGCACTCCACCGCACCGCCGCGCCGTACGAGGACCCAGCGGCGCAGGGTGACGGCGAGTACCAGCACCAGGAGGACGACGAGCAGGGCGAGGAGAACCCACAGCGCGGACTCCCACCAGGGTGCTCCGGGCCGGAGCCTTTGCATGCCCACCACTCGTTCCGCCGTCCCGGTACGCTAGGCAGTGTTTCCTGGGGCCTCCGCTTCGCTTCGGTCCGTGTTCGAACGCCCGGAGAGCGGGGACCTTCGGTGTCTCCAGCGGGTCCACTCGTTCCTCGCGAACCCGCCTGCGCCACCTCCGGCAACCCCGCGGGCGCCCGAACAACCCCCGCAAGCCGAGGCCGACCCCCGGAACCGACCCTAGGCGACTTCCTCGCCCGCGGCGCGCAGGCGGCTGCTGGCGCGGCCCAGGGCGGCGGTGTCGCCGGACTCGGCCGCGTTCTTCAGCGCCGTGCGCGCACGGTCCACATCGATGTCCTCGGCGAGCTCGGCGGTCTCGGCGAGGATGGACACGCGTCCCTCGCCCGAGACCGAGACGAACCCGCCGTGCGCGGCGGCCCGGACCTCGCCGGTCTCCCGCGCACCCAGTACGCGAACGACCGCGTCGTGGGCGAGCAGCGACAGCACCGGGACGTGCCCGGGCTGGACGCCCATCTCACCCTCGACGGTCTTCGCGATGACCATGTCGCCCTCGCCCGCCCAAATCTCACGTTCGGGCGAGACGATCTCGACGAAAAGCTTCTTCGACACTGCCACAAACTCCTCGGCTAGCGGGTGATTCGGCCGGGCCGGCCCCCGACCACTGTCGGGGACCGGCCCGGCCGGAGAACTAACCCTGCAGCTTCTTGGCCTTCTCGACGGCCATGTCGATGTTGCCGACGTCGAGGAACGCCTGCTCGGGCAGGTGGTCGTACTCACCGTCGCACAGGCCCTTGAAGGAGGCGATGGTCTCCTCCAGGGGCACGAACACGCCCGGGGTACCGGTGAACTTCTCCGCCACGAACATGTTCTGCGACAGGAAGCGCTCGATCCGGCGCGCCCGGTTGACGACGATCTTGTCCTCCTCGGACAGCTCGTCCATACCGAGGATGGCGATCTGGTCCTGGAGGTCGTTGTTGCGCTGGAGGATCTCCTTGACCCGCTGGGCCACCTGGTAGTGCTCCTCGCCCACGTACTGCGGGTCGAGGATGCGGGAGGTGGAGGTCAGCGGGTCGACCGCCGGGTAGATACCCTTCTGCGAGATCGGGCGGGAGAGCTCGGTCGTCGCGTCCAGGTGGGCGAAGGTGGTCGCCGGAGCGGGGTCGGTGTAGTCGTCCGCGGGCACGTAGATCGCCTGCATCGAGGTGATCGAGTGGCCGCGGGTCGAGGTGATCCGCTCCTGGAGCTGGCCCATCTCGTCCGCCAGGTTGGGCTGGTAGCCCACGGCCGAGGGCATGCGGCCCAGCAGCGTGGAGACCTCCGAACCCGCCTGGGTGAAACGGAAGATGTTGTCGATGAACAGCAGCACGTCCTGCTTCTGGACGTCGCGGAAGTACTCCGCCATCGTCAGAGCGGACAGGGCCACCCGCAGACGGGTGCCCGGGGGCTCGTCCATCTGGCCGAAGACGAGGGCGGTGTCCTGGAGGACCTCCATCTCGTCCATCTCCAGGAAGAGGTCCGTACCCTCACGGGTGCGCTCGCCGACACCGGCGAACACGGACACACCACCGAAGTTGCGGGCGATACGCGTGATCATCTCCTGGATGAGCACGGTCTTGCCCACGCCGGCGCCGCCGAACAGGCCGATCTTGCCACCGCGCACGTACGGGGTGAGCAGGTCGATGACCTTGATGCCCGTGACCATCATCTCGGTCTTGGACTCGAGCTGGTCGAAGGCCGGGGCCTTGCGGTGGATCGGCCAGCGCTCGGTGACGTTGAGCTCCGAGGTCGGCACGTCCAGGGACTCGCCCAGGGTGTTGAACACGTGGCCCTTGACGACGTCGCCGACGGGCACGCTGATGGGCTCGCCGGTGTCGCGCACCTCGGCGCCGCGGACGAGGCCGTCCTGCGGGGCCAGGGAGACCGTGCGCACGAGGTTGTCACCCAGGTGCTGGGCGACCTCCATCGTGATGGTCTTGACCTTGCCGCCGATGGTCACGTCGGTGTGCAGGGCGTTGTAGATGGCAGGCAGGGAGCCGACGGGGAACTCCACGTCGACGACCGGGCCGGTGACCCGGGAGATCCGGCCGGTGGCGGTGCCAGCCCCAGCCGTCCCTTCAACTGTCGCAGTCACTTTTGTTACTCACTTCCCGCGCTGGCAGCAGCGAGCGCGTCGGCACCGCCGACAATCTCACTGAGCTCATTGGTGATCTCAGCCTGACGTGCCTGGTTGGCCAGGCGGGTCAGGTTCTTGGCGAGTTCCTCGGCGTTGTCCGTGGCCGCCTTCATGGCGGCGCGGCGGGACGCCTGCTGGGAGGCGGCCGACTCCAGGAGCGCGAAGTAGATGCGGTTGGTCACGTACTGCGGGAGCAGCCGGTCCAACGCCTCCTCCGCGGAGGGCTCGAACTCGTACAGGGGCAGCGGACCGCCCTGCGAGGACTCGAGCTCGCTCCTCTCGACCTCCTCGACCTCCAGCGGCAGGGCCCGGACGGTCCCGGCCCGCTGGGTCAGCATCGAGACGAACTCCGTGGAGACCACGTGGATCTCGTCGACGCCGCCCTCGGCGGTGTCGGCGGAGAACTTCTCCATGAGGGCGGAACCGATCTCCTGGGCGTGCGCGTACGTGGGACGCTCGGTGAAGCCGTCCCACTGCGCCTCCAGGGGGCGGTCGCGGAACTTGTAGAAGCCCACGCCCTTGCGGCCCACCATGTAGGTGAGGACCTCCTTGCCCTGCTCACGCAGGAGCTGGGTGAGGGAGTCCGCCTCCTTGAGCACGTTGGACGAGAAGGCGCCCGCCAGGCCCTTGTCGCTGGTGATGACCAGCACGGCCGCGCGGGTGGGGTTCTCGGCCTCGGTCAGCAGCGGGTGATCGGTCACCCGGCTGGCCAGGGCCGAGACCGCCCGGGTGATCTCCCGCGCGTAGGGCCCAGCAGCCTCCGCCGCCCGCTGCGCCTTGGTGATGCGCGTCGTGGCGATGAGCTCCATCGCGCGGGTGATCTTCGCCATCGACTTCGTCGAGCGGATCCTCCGGCGATAGACGCGAAGCTGTGCACCCATGGGTTACTTCCCGCCCTTGGCGACCTTGATGGTCTCCTGGCCGACCTTCTCCTGGTCCAGCGCCTCGGCCTCGGCCTCGGTGCCCAGGAGGGTCCCGGCGGAGGTCTGGAAGCCCTGCTTGAACTTCTCCAGCGCGGAGTCGAGGGACTTCTCGGTCTCCTCCTCGAACTTGCCGCTCTCGCGGATGTTGTCGAGGATGCCGGAGTGCTCGCGGTCGAGGTGGTCCAGGAAGTCCTCCTCGAAGCGGCGCACGTCCTCGACCGGGACGTCGTCGACGCGGCCGGTGGTGCCGGCCCAGATCGAGACGACCTGCTTCTCCATGGAGAACGGCGAGTACTGGCCCTGCTTGAGGAGCTCCATCAGGCGGGCACCGCGCTCCAGCTGCTGCTTGGAGACGGCGTCCAGGTCCGAACCGAAGGCGGAGAACGCCTCCAGCTCGCGGTACTGGGCCAGGCCCAGACGCAGGGTTCCGGAGACCTTCTTCATGGCCTTGGTCTGCGCGGCGCCACCGACACGGGAGACCGACACACCGACGTTGATCGCCGGGCGCTGGCCCTGGTTGAACAGGTCTGACTCCAGGAAGACCTGGCCGTCGGTGATGGAGATGACGTTGGTGGGGATGTACGCCGAGACGTCGCCCGCCTTGGTCTCGATGATCGGCAGGGCGGTCATCGACCCCTTGCCCATCTCGTCGGAGAGCTTGGCGCAGCGCTCCAGCAGCCGGGAGTGCAGGTAGAAGACGTCACCGGGGTAGGCCTCGCGGCCCGGCGGGCGGCGCAGCAGCAGCGACACCGCACGGTAGGCCTCGGCCTGCTTGGTGAGGTCGTCGAAGACGATGAGGACGTGCTTGCCCTCGTACATCCAGTGCTGGCCCAGGGCCGAACCGGTGTAGGGGGCCAGGTACTTGAAGCCGGCCGCCTCGGACGCCGGGGCGGCGACGATGGTGGTGTACTCCATCGCGCCGGCCTCTTCGAGGGCGCCACGCACACCGGCGATGGTCGAGCCCTTCTGGCCGATCGCGACGTAGATGCAGCGCACCTGCTTGTCGGGGTCGCCCGACTCCCAGTTGGCCTTCTGGTTGATGATCGCGTCGATGCAGACCGCGGTCTTGCCGGTCTGCCGGTCGCCGATGACCAGCTGGCGCTGGCCGCGGCCGATCGGGGTCATCGAGTCGATCGCCTTGATACCGGTCTGGAGCGGCTCGTGGACGGGCTTGCGCTCCATCACGGAAGCCGCCTGGAGCTCCAGCTCACGGCGCTCGGTCGACTCGATCTCGCCCTTGCCGTCGATGGGGGCGCCCAGGGGGTCCACCACGCGGCCGAGGAAGTTGTCGCCCACCGGCACCGAGAGGAGCTGGCCGGTGCGGCGCACCTTCTGGCCCTCCTCGATGCTGGTGAAGTCACCCAGCACGACGACACCGATCTCACCGATCTCGAGGTTCTGGGCCAGGCCCAGGGTGCCGTCCTCGAACTGCAGCAGCTCGTTCGCCATCGCCGAGGGAAGGCCACCGACGCGGGCGATGCCGTCACCGGAGTAGGTGACGGTACCGACCTCTTCCGCGCGGGTGGCTTCAGGCTCGTACGACTGGACGAAGCGCTGTAGCGCGTCCCGGATCTCGTCCGGCCGGATCGTCAGCTCCGCCATCTCTACGTTGTCCTTGCTCTCAAATGGCGCCGGGCTGGCGCCGTGCGTGCTTGCCTTGCGTTCTGTCAGCCGGCCAGGCGGCGCTGGGCCTCGGCGATACGCCCGGCGATGGTCCCGTCGATGACCTCGTCACCCACCTGGATGGAAAGGCCACCCACGATCTCGGGGGCGACCTCGATGTTGAGGTGGATGTCGCGGCCGTAGGCGCGCGAGAGCGCGGCTCCGAGCCGGGACTGCTGTTGCTCGCTCAGGGCGACGGCGCTGCGGACGACGGCGACGTAGCGCTTGGCGCGCTCGGCGACGAGCTGTCCGAAGTGGTCCAGCGCCTGCTCCAGGGTACGTCCCCTGGGTCGGGTGACCGCTTCGCCGACCAGGACCAGCGTCGCGGGGTTCACCTTGCCCGAGAGCAGGTTCTCCACGAGGGAGAGGCGCTGCTCGGGCGTGACCCCGTCGCGGGTGAGGGCGTCCCGGAGCTCGGGCTGGGCGGCGACGATCCGCTGGAAGCGGAACAGCTCGTCCTCCAGCTCGTCGAGCCCCGAGGCGCTCTGGAGCTGGGCGACGGTCGCGTAGACCGCCATCCGCTCCATCGCGTCCACCATGTCGCGCGGACCCGACCACTTGGCCGAGACCACGTCGCCGGCCACGAGGACCGCGGACGGCGACACCCTGGTCTCCAGGAGCTGCCCGATCAGGCCGGTCTTGGCCTCGGCCGGGTTCGCCTGGTCGGCGAGCCAGCGACGCAGCGAGTGCTCGCTCCCCAGCAGGGCGACGACCTCGAAGAGCTCGCTGCCCAGGGAGACGCCGCTCTGCGGGGTGCCCGCCGACGCCAGGACGTTCTCGTCCAGGCGCCGGGTCACCTCGGCCAGCGACGTGCGGCTGATACCACGCATCAGCGCACCTCTGCTTGCTGCGTGCTGTCGCTCTGCTCCAGCTCGTCCAGGAACCGGTCGATGACGCGGTTCTGGGCGGCGCTGTCGCTGAGGGTCTCACCGACGATGCGGCTCGCCAGCTCGGTGGAGAGCGCACCGACCTCGTTGCGCAGCTGCACCAGGGCCTGCTGGCGGTCGGCCTCGATCTGGGCGTGGGCCGCCTCGACGATGCGACGGGCCTCGACCTGGGCCTCCTCGCGCGCCTCGGCGATGATCGCCGCCCGCTGCTCCTTGGCCTTCTCCAGCTCCTGGGCGTACTCGCGGTGAGCTTCCTCGAGCTTCTCTCGGTACTGCTGGCGGATCTCGTCCGCCTCGGCCTCGGCCTTCTGAGCGCGAGCGATGCCACCCTCGATCTGGTCGGCACGCTCGTCCAGCGCCTTCGCCAACCTCGGCCACATCTTGTAGACGACGCCGAGGATGATCAGGAAAGCGATGAGACCGAAGGTGAACTCGTCCCAGTGGATCCTGAGGACGTTTTCTTCAGCTGCCAAATACACGGTTGGCATCCCCTTCGCGTTCTATGGACCGGGTGTGACTAGGCCTGCGCGAAGGCGAGGACGAAGCCGAGGATGGCCAGGGCCTCGATGACGGCGAAGCCGAAGATCATCTGGCCCTGCAGGATGCCGCGGGCCTCGGGCTGGCGGGCGATGGCCTGCACGCCGAGACCGAAGACCAGGCCGACGCCGATGCCGGGGCCGATGGCGGCGAGACCGTAACCGATGGTGTTCAGGCTACCGGTGATGTCCATGCTGATTTTCCCTTTACTACATGCCGGCGATGATGACTGACGCCGGGCGGACGTTACGGATCGGACGGGGTCGTGGACGCACGCGGAGGAGGGCCGGGGGCCTCCCGCCTAGTGCGCTCCCTCCATGGCCTCACCGAGGTAGATGGAGGTCAGGAGAACGAAGATGTAGGCCTGGACCGCCATGATGAACAGCTCGAAGGCCGTGAAGACCAGGAAGCCGATCAGGGCGATGGCCGAGTAGCCCACCGAGAGCGCGCCGTAGGCGGCACCCATCTGGGACAGCGGGTTGAACATGTAGAACCCGGCGGCCGCGAACAGCGCGAGCAGCAGGTGCCCGGCGAACATGGTCGCGAACAGACGGATCATGTGCGTGGCCGGCCGGATGATGAAGTTCGACAGCGCCTCGATCGGCACGACCACGGGCAGGATCCAGGCGGGGACTCCGCCCGGCACCAGGCGGGCCTTGAAGTGCCCGGCGGCGCCGTGGCGACGGATGCCGACGACGTTCCACAGCACGAAGACGAAGAGCGCCAGGACCGCGGGGAAGGCCAGGTTGGAGGTCACCGGCAGCTGGAGGCCGGGGATGAGGCCCATGATGTTCATGCAGAAGATGAACAGGAACAGGGTCACGATCAGGGGGAGGAACTTGTCCCCCTCCTTGCCCATGGTGGTCCGGGTCACCTGGTCGCGCAGGAAGCCGACCAGCATCTCGGCCATGCTCTGACCGCGGCCGGGGACGACCTTGGCCTTGCGCGTGGTGAAGTACCAGAAGGCGGCGGCGATGATGAGTGCGACCAGCGCGACCAGGTAGTACTTGTTCAGTCCCGAGGTGCCCGGGAGCCCGAAGTCGAGCCACGGGGTCGGGAAGAAGAGACTGACTCCCGGAGCCTCGAAACCGCAGCCGGAGCCAAAGAGGTGGCAGCCTGATTCGGACGCCGCGACGACGTTCACGTCAGCACCCACGGCGATCCCTTTCGTCGTGACGCAAGATAATCCTTGGTGGTGTGGTCGGTGCGGCCCCGCCCTCAGCGCGGGAGGACGCATCCGAGTGTTCGGTCAGGACCGGACGTGCTGGGTGTAGATGAGGTAGATCGAACCGACCAGGCCCACGCCGAGCCCGATGGGCAGGAACAGGCCGGAGAAGCCCAGCGCCCAGTCGACGACCCAGCCGACACCGCCCCAGAAGGCGAGTCCTCCCAGCAGGTACGAGACGAGTGTGGCCGCGTTGGCGTTCGAGGGCTCTGTGGAGGAGTCCCTCTTGGCGCTCCGATGACCGTTCATCTCGCTCCGGAAGATAGCAGTAGGTGATCAGGCCCCGCACACCAGCCCGTACGAACGCGCTCACCGGCGCGCCTCACTGTCCTCGGCCCTGTTCTCGTCCTGTTCCTCCGCGGGGACGATGGTCGGCTGCTTGCTCCTCTTGATGGCCACGGCCTGGGCCGCGAGCCAGACGAGCACACAGGCGAGCGCCGTCCACCCGAACACGTCCTTGTCCAGGGCCGTCGTGTCCCGGAACAGGAGCAGGACCGCCAGGAGGATGCCGAGCTTGGTCGTGTAGACCAGGAAGGCCACCGGGAGCAGGAGCTCGGGACGCCGTCCGCCGGTCCAGGAGATGACGAAGGCCGATGCGGCGAAGGCGCCGATGACCAGAAGCACGCCGAAAAGCGCGCCGAGGAGTCCCTGGGTACCGGAGAGGGCGAAGCCGGCGATCAACGCGACCACGCCGACGACGGACGTCGGAAGCGCGGCGCCGCGGAGAGTCCGGGCGTCGTGTTCCTGCATCAACGAAGCTCCGTGGGGTTCAGTGGTTGCCTGCTCGTGAAAGCTATCACAAGGTTTTTGGTGCTGAATCCGGGGGTTCCTTAACGCGACCTTAACGGCCCGCAAAGTGCCCGATCCAGGCGGTTTTCAAGGCCGGTGTCGCCTTCGCCACACCTGTTCCACCACCGTATCCGCAGGTCAGAACCGTCCTTCCCCGGCCCTTCGGTACGGCCCGCGAGGGCGCGCTCAGGCATCAGTTGGCGAATCGTGATCTGGGGCCGTCTTTACGCGTTCCTTGCGCCGCGGGAACAGCAGTCCGCGCCGCCGCAGCCGGGGCAGCGCGATGAGGCCGACCGCGCACGTGGCCACCAGCGCGGTCACCGCCAGCACGATGACCCAGGAGTCGAACACCGACAGGGCGACCGCGGCGAAGGCCACGATCCCCGCCCACAGGTACATCAGCAGCACCGCGCGCACGTGGCTGTGGCCCATGTCCAGCAGGCGGTGGTGCAGGTGGCCGCGGTCCGGCGCGAACGGGGACTTGCCCGCCAGCGTCCTGCGCACGACGGCCAGCACCAGGTCGGCCAGCGGGAGGGCGATCACCAGCAGCGGCAGTGCGATCGGCAGGAACACCACCAGGCCGGAGTTGAACCCCTCGCGCGCGGTGTTGGCGTCGAACTGCCCGGTCACCGTGATGGTGATCGAGGTCAGCAGCAGACCCAGGAGCATGGCCCCGGTGTCGCCCATGAACACCTTGGCCGGGTGGAAGTTGTGGCAGAGGAACCCGGCGCACGTACCCGCGAGGATGATCGCGATCATCGCCGGATAGGACTGACGCACGAAGCCCTGCTCCACCGCGACGACGTAGTAGTAGGCGAAGAAGGCCATGGAGGAGATGGCGACGATGCCCGCCGCGAGGCCGTCGAGGCCGTCGGCGAAGTTGACCGCGTTGATGGTCACCACGATCAGCAGGATCGAGATCATCGCGCCCAGCCACGGCCCCAGCGAGAGCTGGGTGCCGGGCAGCGGCAGCCACAGCAGCTGCACGCCCTGCCAGACCAGGATGCCCGCGGCGGCGGTCTGCCCGGCGAGCTTGCTGAGCGCGTCCATGCCCCAGCGGTCGTCGACGACGCCGACGACCGTGATGAGCCCGCCCGCCAGCAGCAGGCCCATCCAGGTGTCGGCGAGGAAGACGTCCTGCAGGTGCGGCAGCTGGGCCGAGATCAGCAGGGCGGCGGCGAACCCGCCGTAGATGGCCAGCCCTCCCAGACGGGGGATGGGCTCGGTGTGCACGTCGCGGTCGCGCACCGGCGGCGTGGCGCCGAAGGCGATGGCGAACCGGCGCACCATCGGAACGAGCAGGTAGGTCACCGCGGCGGCGATGACGAAGGTGAGCGCGTACTCCCGCACGTCCTGATCCCTCTAGTTCTTGTCGCCGTCGGGGGCGGTCCCGGGGGCCCCGCGCTCCGCGCCCTCGTCGGCGCCGGCCTCCCGTTCCGCCTCCGTTGACGGGGCCTCCTGCGGCGCGTCCGCGGCCTGCGCGTCACCGCCCTGCGGCTGCACGGGCCTGCGGCCCCTGCGCAGTTCGCCGATCACGGTGCCGCACACCGCGCGCAGCTGCTCGATGGAGATGGCGCCCGCGCGCAGCACGCGCGGAACCGCGTAGGTCAGGTCGACGATGGTGGAGGAGACGCGGGACTCGGTCTCCCCGCCGTCCAGGTAGACGGCGACGTCCTCCTCACCGAGCTGCTCGATGGCCTCCTCCACGCGGGTCGCGGAGGGCTGGCCGGACTTGTTGGCACTGCTCACCGCCATCGGCCCGACCTCCTTGAGCAGGTCGAGGGCGACCGGGTCCATCGGCATGCGCACGCCGACGGTGCCCTTGGTGTCGCCCAGGTCCCAGGACAGGCTGGGGGTCGCGGTGCACACCAGGGTGAGCGGACCGGGCCAGAACTCCTCCATGAGGTCGCGGCCGTGGTTGCCCAGGTCGTCGACGAGGGCGTTGGCGGCGCGCATCGAGCCGACCAGCACCGGCGGGGGCATCTCGCGGCCCCGGCCCTTGGTGGCGAGCAGCCTGGCCACGGCGGTCGGGTTGAAGGCGTCGGTGCCGATGCCGTACACGGTGTCCGTGGGCAGCACCACAAGGTCGCCTCGGCGTACCGCGGACGCGGCGTCGGCGATGCCGTCCTTGCGGGCGGTCTCGTCCGCGCAGTCGTAGATGCGGCTCACCTGCGTTCACCTCACTATCGAACGGAGTCCACCGGTTTCACGGTCGACCGGGGGTACGGGGATCCGGCGGCGCTCGGGCGCCGACGGGATTCTGGGGCGCCGGACGCGCCACCGGAGACGGAGGAGTCGGGCACGGGGGACGCCGCTGTGCCTTCCCCGACCCGTTCCCGTCCCTGGGGCGCCCGAGCGCGTGGGCCAAGCGAACCGGGCACCACGATCAGCCGTCCTCGTCGGCACGGCGCATGACCACGAAGCGGTCCCGCCGGGCCAGGTCCTTGCGGTTGAGGACGTCGCGCCAGCCCCTGTCCTCGGGGAAGAGCCAGGGGATGTCGATGCCCTGGCCGTCGTGGTGCTCGACGGCCATCGCGCCGCCGGGGCGCAGCAGCCTGCGGCCGACCGCCTCCAGCGCGCGGATCATGTCCAGGCCGTCCTCGCCCGACCACAGGGCGGGGGCGGGGTCGTAGTCGCGCACCTCGGGCGGGATGACCCCGGCCTCGCGGGTGGGGACGTAGGGGGGGTTGCTGATGAGCAGGTCGACGCGCCCGTTGAACTGGGGAAGGGCGGTGCGCATGTCGCCGTGGTGGGAGGTGACCCGGTCGGCGTGGCCGCTGGCCTCGATGTTGCGCCGGGCCCAGGTCAGGGCGGCGGGGTCGATCTCCACCGTGTGCACGCGCGAGCGCGGCACCTCCTGCGCGATGGAGATGGCGATGGCGCCCGAACCGGTGCCGAGGTCGACCACCAGGGGGTCGGCGACGTCCATGGCGCGCAGGGTCTGGATCGCCCAGTCGACCATGATCTCGGTCTCGGGGCGGGGCACGAAGACCCCGGGCCCGACACGGAGTTCGAGGTAGCGGAAGTAGGCGCGGCCGGTGATGTGCTGGAGGGGCTCGCGGGCCTCGCGGCGGGACACGCACTCCCAGTAGCGGGCGTCGAAGTCGGAGTCGGCGACCGTGTGCAGTTCCCCTCGACGGACACCGTGCACGAACGCCGCGAGTTCCTCGGCGTCGGCGCGCGGTGAGGCCACACCCGCCTCAGCGAGCCTCAGCGTCGCGCGGGCGACCTCGTCGAGCAGGACGTTCATGATGCCTGGGCCGCTTCGAGCCTTTCCTTGGTGTCCGCGTCCACGAGGGCCTTGACGACCCCGTCGAGTTCCCCGTCGAGGACCTGGTCGAGGTTGTAGGCCTTGTAGCCGACGCGGTGGTCGGAGATGCGGTTCTCGGGGAAATTGTAGGTGCGGACGCGCTCGGACCGGTCCACCGTGCGGACCTGGCTCTTGCGCTCGGCGGCGGCCTCGGCGTCGGCGCTGGCCTGGGCCTCGGCGTAGATGCGGGCGCGCAGGATGCGCATGGCCTGCTCCTTGTTCTGGAGCTGGCTCTTCTCGTTCTGGCACGAGGCGACGATGCCGGTCGGCAGGTGGGTGATGCGCACCGCGGAGTCGGTGGTGTTGACGCTCTGGCCGCCGGGCCCGGAGGAGCGGTAGACGTCCACGCGCAGGTCCTTCTCGTGGATCTCGACCTCGATGTCCTCGGCCTCGGGGACGACCAGCACACCGGCCGCGGAGGTGTGGATCCGGCCCTGCGACTCGGTCACGGGGACGCGCTGCACGCGGTGCACGCCGCCCTCGAACTTGAGCATGGGCCACACGCCGGAACCGGGCTCGGGGGTGCCCTTGTTCTTGAAGGCGATCGTGATGTCCTTGTACCCGCCGAGGTCGGAGTGGGTGGAGTCGATGACCTCGGTCTTCCAGCCCTGGCGCTCGGCGTAGCGCAGGTACATGCGCACCAGGTCCCCGGCGAAGAGGGCGGACTCCTCACCGCCCTCGCCCGCCTTGACCTCCATGATGAGGTTCTTGTCGTCGGCGGGGTCGCGGGGGACGAGCAGGAAGCGCAGGCGCTCGGTGAGCCGCTCGGCCTCCTCTGTCAGGCGGTCGGCCTCCTCGGCGAAGGAGGAGTCCTCGACGGCGAGCTCGCGCGCGGCGTCGATGTCGTTCTCGACCTCCTTGAGCGCGCGGTAGGTCTCGATGATGGGGGTGAGCTGTGCGTAGCGCTTGCCCAGCGTGCGCGCCCTGCCCTGGTCGGCGTGCACCTCGGGGTCGGCGAGCTGCTGTTCCAGCTCGTAGTACTCCCCCAGAAGGTCGTCCAGCTTCACTTTCGCCCGTCCCCGTCGTGTTGTGCTTGCCTCGCCTGTCCGTCTCCCCCTCGGGGGCCAACCTGGTCCCGCGGGGCCGGGGAACCGGCCGCCGCGGGACAGCGGGCGGCGCTACTTGCGCTTGCCGAAGCGCTTCTCGAAGCGGGCGACCCGGCCACCGGTGTCCAGGATCTTCTGCTTGCCCGTGTAGAACGGGTGGCACTCGGAGCACACCTCGGCGCGGATCTTGCCCTCGGCGACGGTGCTGCGGGTGGTGAAGTGGGCACCGCAGGTGCAGGTCACCTCGGTCGCGACGTACTCGGGGTGGATGTCGGCCTTCATGTGTGTCTCCTCATCAGGGGCGCGACCGCCGGACGCATGACGGGCCGAGCCGCCGGGAGGCGGGTCGTCGTCGTGGGCCATGCGCGAACCGGTGTCGCGGCGATCCAGGTAACGGGGTGGCGGGCCCCGCCGAAGCAGGGGCGGGCCACTCCCCACTACCAGTTTGCCAGACCCACAACGTTGCCGGGACCAGTACCTATTCCTCCCCCTTCCGGGCGGCTCCTCCCGAGTCGGCTCCGGCGGTGTACGAGAGGGGCTTGTCCGCGTCGGCCCTGCGCATGAGGAGGACGAGCGCGGCGAGCGCGGCGAGCACCAGGAGGAGCGCCGCGGTGCCGGCGTTGGGGCCGAACCCGTAGACGAGGACGTAGCTGACCGACCCCGCCAGCAGCACGTAGTAGGTCATGGGCAGGAGGCTCTGGCGGATGAGGTCGCCCTCGCGTCCGGCCAGGCCGACCACCGCGGAGGCGGCGACCACGTTGTGCACGGTGATCATGTTGCCCGCGGCGCCGCCGACGGCCTGGGTGGCCACGACCGTCTCGGGCGGGATCCCGATGCGTTCGGCGGTGGAGAACTGGAAGAGGGAGAACATCAGGTTGGAGACGGTGTTGGAGCCCGCGACGAAGGCGCCCAGTGCGCCGATCCAGGGGGCGTAGAGCGGCCAGGTGGTCCCGCCCAGCTCGGCGGCTCCGGCCGCGAGGGTGAGCGGCATGCTCTCCAGGGCGGTGTCGCCGAACGCGCTTCCGGTGTTGATGAAGACGCGGACGAGCGGGACGGCGAAGAGCAGGGCGACGGCCGCCCCCGCCAGCTGCGATCCGGCCATCCTCCAGGAGTCGATGATCTGGCGTCGCGTCATGCGGTGCAGGCCGTAGGTGACCAGGCAGACGAGGACGAAGGTCGCGCCGGGCGAGTAGAGGGGCTCGACGAGCTGGGAGACGGGGGTGCCGAAGATGTCGGTGGCCCCGACGCTGACGCCGGTCAGCCAGCTCTCCAGGGGCGTGATGGTGCGGGTGGCCACCAGCAGCGCGGCGACCAGGAGGTAGGGCGCCCACGCGGCCAGGAGGCCGACGCGCCTGCCGTCGGCGGGCGCGGTCTCGCCGTCGCCGGGGGCGATCCTGCCGCTCCAGCGGGCCAGCCAGTCCTCGCGGGGCGGGAAGTCCCAGGTCCGCCTGGGCATGAGGAAGCCCTTGCGCGCGGCGAGGACGACGATGACCAGTCCGGTGAGGCCGCCGAGGAGGCTGGTGAACTCCACCCCGAGGAAGTAGTTGTACAGGACCGAGGGGACGGTCATGGCGAAGGCGGCGAACAGCGCGAACCGCCACACCCCGAGGCCGTCGGAGAAGCGTCGGCCGCCGCCGTAGAAGCCGCAGAGCATGCAGCAGATGAACAGCGGGACGAGGGTGCCGGAGACGGCGTGCAGCAGGACGGTCTGGAACCCGATGTGGCTGACGAACCCGGGCACGTCCAGGCCGAGCTCGGCGGCTCGCGCGGCGACCGCGGACGACCCCTCCAGTCCTCCGGAGACGCCGACGAGGATGGGCGTGCCCACCGCGCCGAAGCTGACCGGCGTGCTCTGGATGACCAGGCCGACCATGACGGCGGCCATCGCGGGGAAGCCCAGGGCGAGCAGGAGCGGCGCGACCACGGCGGCGGGGGTGCCGAAGCCGGAGGCGCCCTCGATGAAGCTGCCGAACAGCCAGCCGATGATGATCGCCTGGACGCGGCGGTCGGGGCTGATGTCGGTGAAGGTGGCGCGGATGGTGGCGATGGCACCGCTCTTGGTGAGGGTGGAGAGCAGCAGCAGCGCGCCGAAGATGATGTAGAGCAGGCCGACCGCGAGGATGAGGCCCTGGACGGTGGAGGCCGCGATCGCGACCCAGTCGGTCCGCCAGAAGAGGACGGCGACGCCGACCACGACGACGTAGCCGGCGGGCATCGCGTACATGGCCGGGAGGCGCAGCCCGACGAGCAGGACGCCGACGACGGCGATCGGGACGAGTGCGAGGAGGCTGAGCAGGGCGAGGTTGTCCATCCGGACGGCTCCCTGGTGCGGGGGACTACTCGACGGCGCGACCCTAGATCGTTTTCCCGCCGGGGGATACACCCTTCTGTGATCCGCAACACAGTAGTGATCTTTTTCGTCTCACGGGTTATCTCTTCCGCCATTCGAAAGAGGAGAGGCCGAGCGGACGAGCCGACGGAGGCCCGTCCGCGGGATCCGGTCCCGGCGGCCCCACCGGACGAGGCCCCACCGGACGAGGTCCGGACACGACGAGGCCCCCCTCCCTGAACGGGAGAGGGGCCCGGTGGACCGGAGAACGCGGGTCAGCGCTCGGGGCCCACGGTGGTCTTCTGGATCTGGAGCAGGAACTCGGCGTTGCTCTTGGACTCCTTCATCTTGTCCAGGAGCAGCTCGATGGCCTGCTGGGTGTCGAGCGCGTGCAGCACCCGGCGCAGCTTCCAGACCACGCCCAGCTCCTCGGACGACATGAGGATCTCCTCCTTGCGGGTGCTGGACGCGTCCACGTCCACCGCCGGGAAGATGCGCTTGTCGGCCAAGCTCCGGTTGAGCTTGAGCTCCATGTTGCCGGTGCCCTTGAACTCCTCGAAGATCACCTCGTCGGCGCGCGAGCCGGTCTCCACCAGCGCCGTGGCCAGGATGGTCAGCGAGCCGCCGCCCTCGATGTTGCGGGCCGCGCCGAAGAAGCGCTTGGGCGGGTAGAGCGCCGTGGAGTCCACACCACCGGACATGATGCGCCCGCTGGCAGGGGCGGCCAGGTTGTAGGCGCGGCCCAGGCGGGTGATGGAGTCCAGCAGGACGACGACGTCCATGCCCATCTCCACGAGCCGCTTGGCGCGCTCGATGGCCAGGTCGGCGACGACCGTGTGGTCCTCGGCGGGCCGGTCGAAGGTCGAGTGGATGACCTCGCCCTTGACCGTGCGCTGCATGTCGGTGACTTCCTCGGGCCGCTCGTCGACCAGGATCACCATCAGGTAGCACTCGGGGTTGTTCTCGGTGATGGCGTTGGCGATCGCCTGCACCACCATCGTCTTGCCCGCCTTGGGCGGGGAGACGATCAACCCGCGCTGACCCTTGCCGATGGGGGCCACCAGGTCGATGATGCGCGTGGTGAGGATCTGCGACTCGGTCTCCAGGCGCAGCCGCTCCTGCGGGTACAGGGGGACCAGCTTGGAGAACTCCTGGCGGCCCCTGGCCTGGTCCGGCGACATGCCGTTGACCGAGTCCAGGCGCACCAGGGCGTTGAACTTCTCCCTGCGCTCGCCGTCCTTGGGCTGGCGGACCGCGCCGATGATGTGGTCGCCCTTGCGCAGACCGTGCTTGCGCACCTGGGCCAGGGAGACGTAGACGTCGCTCTGCCCGGGCAGGTAGCCGGTGGTGCGCACGAAGGCGTAGTTGTCCAGGATGTCGAGGATGCCCGCGACCGGCAGCAGGACGTCGTCCTCGCCGATCACCGGTTCGGGTTCCTGGCCCCCGCCGCGTCCGCGGCGGTCACGGCGGTCACGGCGGCGACCGCGGCGGCGACCGCCGAAGTCGTCGTCGTCGCCACCACCACCGCCGGAGCCGCGGCCCTGGTTCTGGCCGCCACCACCCTGCTGGGCGTTGCTGTTCGCGTTCTGGTCGTCACCGCCGCGGTTGCGGTTGCGGCGGTTGCGCTGGCGCTCGCGACCCTGCCCGGACCTGGTGTCACGGTCCTCGGCGGAGTCGGGGCCGTTCTTCTGGGGGGTGCTGGATGTCTTGGTCACGCTGCTCGCGGAGGTAGAGGATTCGGCGCCGTCCACCGCCCGGGGCTGGTCGCCGGGCTCGTCACCGCGTCGGCGGGACGAACGGCGACCGCGGGAGGGCTTCTCACCCCGCCCGCCCTGGGCGTCGGTCACGGCCTGGTCCGACGGCTGCTTGTCCGCGCTCTTGCGCGGGGCCTCGTCCGTACCCGGCGTCTCGGGAGCCTCGGCCCGGCCGTCGGTTGCCTCGACCTTACCGGCCTTGGGCGCCGTCTCGGCGTTCTTTGCTGTTTTGGCCTTCGTGGGGCCGCCGACGGGGCCGCCCTGCTTGGCCTCGATCGCGGCGATGACGTCGCTCTTGCGCATGCGCCCCGTACCGGTGATACCCAGGCTGGACGCGAGCTTCTGGAGCTCTGGGAGCTTCAGGGCCGCGAGACCGGTACCGCGCGACGCCGCGCGGGACCGCGACGGCGTACCTGTCGGCGCGCCATCGCCAGCCTCCGTCACGGAGGCGCCGGTGGTGGCTTTGTCTTCGACCGCCGCGTCCGTTCGGAGTTCGGTGGTGTCGCTCACTAAGGGTCCTTCCCAAGGAGCGGGCGTCGGCCGTCAGCGGGTGCTGGAGCGGCCGGCCCGGTGGTGCGAACCGGCAGGGCCGGGTAGGGCGTGCCCCACGTGGATGTTCGGAAACCGGCGTGAAGGCGGTCCCGTACCCAATCGCGACGGGCTCTGGGTACAGCCAGACGTCGGGGCGGATGGCTCGGTGGTGTTGCCCGTCCATCGTGGAGACACGCTCATCCGAGGAGGAGCGGACTGCGATGACGTTGGCGACAGTCGCGGAAGAACCGCGGACTCGACACGTCGGCCGCCGCTTCCGGTTGGTCGTGGGATCGGACCACCGGAGTATGGGACGCGAAGGCCGTTGTGGCGGATGAGCACTCGCCCCGCAACGGGGCATCTGGTGCTCCACCTAGCCTAACACCACCAGAGGCCACGGCTATTCCTCGACACAGGTGCTACGAATGGGGAGATGGGGACCGCACCCCCGCCAGCTCCACGAGCAGGGGGCGTATGTCCCAATTCTTACCCGCCCTCCGGCGGATCGAATCAATCTGCTCCGCGATTTCCGGCGAATCCGCGGACGCCTCCCCCGCCCCCGTCGAGCACAGCACGAGGACCGTCGGCCCCGCCCCGGAGACCACCGCGGGCAGTTTCTCGTGTTGGCGCAGGTCACGGATGAGGTCGAGGGTCTGCGGCATCGCGGGAGCGCGGTAGGACTCGTGTAGCCGGTCCCGCGTGGCCGCGTACAGTGCCTCGGGATGGCCACAAACGGCCGCGGTCATCAGCGCGGCGCGCCCGGCGTTGAAGGCCGCGTCGCCGTGGGGCACCCGCTCGGGCAGCAGCCCGCGGGCCCGCTCGGTGGACAGGCGCCAGTCGGGCACGCACAGCACCGGCAGGACGCGGGCGTCCGGGGCCAGGGACACCGCGCCCCAGCGGTCGCCGTCGCGGTAGGCGACCGTGTAGCCGCCGTAGACGCAGGGGGCCACGTTGTCGGGGTGGCCCTCGATGTCCGCGGCGATCTGGTAGATCCCGTCGCGGTCCGGCCCGCCGTCGGGGCCGGTGCGTCCCAGCAGGGCGCTGGCGGCGGCCACGCCGCCGACGATCGCCGAGGAGGAGGAGCCGAGCCCGCGTGCGTGCGGAACGCCGTTGACGCAGGACAGGTCGAACCCGGGTAGTTCCTCCCCGGCGCGCTCGAAGGTCTCGCGCATGGCGCGCACCACGAGGTGACGCTCGTCGAGGGGCACCTCCCCGGCGCCCTCCCCCTCGACGCGCACGCGCAGTTCGCCGTCCTCGCGCGGGGACACCTCGAACGTGTTGTACAGGCGCAGCGCCAGGCCCAGGGCGTCGAAGCCCGGTCCGAGGTTGGCGCTGGTGGCGGGGGCCAGGATGGACACCCGGGTGGGGCGTGATGGGCTCACGGTGGGTTCCTTCGGTGTTCTCGCGCTCACAGGCTCGGCCGGGGTTGTTCGGGCGTCCACGGGGCGGGCCGCTTCATCCTCGTCCACGCCTGGCTCGTTCCTCGCCGACGGCTCGACTCCTCTTGCAGCACCCCGCCGACGCCCTCACGTGTCCTCTTCGGGGCTCCGCCCCGGGCCAGGCGTCCACGGGGCGGGCCGCTTCATCCCCGTCCACGCCTGGCTCGTCCCCCGCCGACGGCTCGACTCCTCTTGCAGCACCCCGCCGACGCCCGACCCCGTCTCGCGGCGCCCCGCCGACGCCCTCACGGGCGCCCCGGGGCCGGACACGTGGAACAGGTGGGCGCCCTGCGGGGGCGGAGCGGGCGGGTCAGGCCAGGTCGAGTGCCTGGGCCGCGGCGAGGGCGTCGACCGGGACGGTGGTGGCGGAGGAGGCTCCGGCCAGCGCCCAGTCGGGGTCCTTGAGGCCGTTTCCGGTCACGGTGCACACCACGCGGCTGCCGGGTTCGACCAGCCCCGCCTGCGCGGACTGGATCAGGCCGGCCACGCTGGCGGCGGAGGCCAGCTCCACGAACACGCCCTCCTCGGCGGCGAGGAGCTTGTAGGCGGCCATGATCTGGCGGTCGGTGACCTTGTCGATGAGGCCGCCGGACTCGTCACGGGCCTGCTCGGCGAGCTTCCAGGAGGCCGGGTTGCCGATGCGGATGGCGGTGGCGATGGTGCTCGGGCTGGTGACGGGCGCGCCGTTCACGATGGGCGCGGCACCGCTGGCCTGGAAGCCGAGCATGCGCGGGTTGCGGGTGGAGATCCCGTCCCTGGAGTACTCGGTGTAGCCCATCCAGTAGGCGGTGATGTTGCCCGCGTTGCCCACGGGGATGCAGTGGATGTCGGGGGCGTCGCCGAGGGCGTCGACGATCTCGAAGGCGGCGGTCTTCTGCCCCTGGAGGCGGTAGGGGTTGACCGAGTTCACCAGGGCGACCGGGTAGTCCACGCTGAGCTTGCGGGCCAGTTCGAGGCAGTCGTCGAAGTTGCCGTCGACCTGGAGCAGGCGGGCGCCGTGGACGAGGGCCTGGGCCAGCTTGCCCATGGCGATCTTGCCCTGGGGCACCAGCACGGCGCAGGTCATGCCCGCGCGGATGGCGTAGGCGGCGGCGCTGGCGCTGGTGTTGCCGGTGGAGGCGCAGATGACGGCCTTGGCGCCGTCCTCGGCGGCCTTGGTGATGGCCATGGTCATACCGCGGTCCTTGAAGGACCCGGTGGGGTTGAGCCCCTCCACCTTGAGGAATACCTCGCAGCCCGTGAGCTCGGACACGCGCGTGGCGGGCAGCAGGGGCGTGCCGCCCTCCTGGAGGGTGACAACGGGGGTGCTCTCGTTGACGGGGAGGCGGTCGCGGTACTCCTCGACGATGCCTCGCCACGCCCGTGCCATGCTCACGACTTGTCCCTTTCGGGTGGATGCGGCTTCGCTTGACGCGCGGTGGAAGCGGCGGGGGCGCGCGGACGGCGCGTCGGCGCGTCCGTCTTCCCCACCAGCCACAAGTCTATGACCACGCCCGAACTATCTCGAATCGCGGTCTGGCGTCTCACCATACGGACATACGGGCAGGCCGCGCGGGCCGCACGGGTCCCGTGCGGCCCGCACCGGGCCCCGCCGTCCGCGCCGCGCGGACCTCAGTCGGCGAAGGTCTCCACGCGCATCACGCTGGCCACCTCGCGCACCATGTCGTGGACGCGCAGGTCCTCGACCGTGGCGCTGAGCGCGGCGTCGGGGGCGGGGTGGCTGACCAGCACCAGCTGGGCGTCGTCGCCGCTGCCCTCCTGGCGCACGTTCTTGATGGACACGCCGTGGTCGGCGAAGATCTCCGCGACCTTGGACAGCACGCCGGGGCGGTCCGCCACGTCCAGCGCCACGTGGTAGCTGGTGATGGTGTGGCCCATGTCGTGCACCGGCAGCCCGGTGTCGTGGCCGCCCTCGGCCACCGAGGTGTCGGCGAGGCGGTTGCGCGCCACCGCGACCAGGTCGCCCAGGACCGCGCTGGCGGTGGGGGTGCCCCCGGCCCCGGCCCCGTAGAACATCAGGCGCCCCGCGGACTCGGCCTCCACGAACACCGCGTTGTAGGCCTCCTTGACGCTGGCCAGCGGGTGCTCGACCGGGAGCATCACCGGGTGGACGCGCACGCCCACCGACCCGCCGTCCTGCGAGCGCTGGCAGATGGCCAGGAGTTTGACCACGCAGCCCATCGCGCGGGCGCTGGCGATGTCTCCCGCGGACACGCCGGTGATGCCCTCGCGGTGCACGTCGGCGGCGGTCACCCGCTGGGTGTGGAAGGCCAGACGGGCCAGGATTGCGGCCTTGGCGGCCGCGTCGAAGCCCTCCACGTCCGCGGTGGGGTCGGCCTCGGCGTACCCCAGGGCCTGTGCCTGCTCCAGGGACTCGGTGAACCCGGCCCCCAGGGAGTCCATCCGGTCGAGGATGTAGTTGGTGGTGCCGTTGACGATGCCCAGCACGCGGTTGACCCTGTCCCCCGCGAGCGAGTCGCGCAGGGGCCGCAGCAGCGGGATCGCGCCCGCCACGGAGGCCTCGTAGTACAGGTCCACCCCGGCGTCGCGGGCGGCGGCGTGCAGGGTCTGGCCGTCCTCGGCGAGCAGGGCCTTGTTGGCCGTGACCACGGACTTGCCCGCCTTGATCGCGGCGAGGATCAGCGAACGGGCCGGTTCGATGCCGCCGATGACCTCCACCACGAGGTCGATGTCGGGACGCGTGGCCAGGGCCGTGGCGTCGGTGGTCAGCAGCGCCGGGTCGACGCCGCGGTCGCGGCCGAGGCGGCGCACCGCGATGCCCCCGACCTCGATCGGCGTTCCCACCCGCGCGGCCAGTTCCTCGGACTGTTCGTTGACCAGGCGGACGACTTCCGAGCCCACCACGCCGCATCCGAGCAGCGCCACCTTCATCGCCATTTGGGCGTGACTCCCACTTCTCTCGTGATCCTCGTCTTCGGGCGGCCGTGCCGCCGTCGGGACCGTTCAGCCGACGTCGAGGCGGAGGAGGTCCTCCTCGTTCTCCCTGCGCACGATGACGCGGGAGCTCCCGCCGCGGACCGCGACCATGGCCGGCCGGGGCAGGTGGTTGTAGTTGCTCGCCATGGAGTAGCAGTAGGCCCCGGTGGCGGCGACGGCCACCAGGTCGCCCGGACGCAGGTCGGCGGGCAGGTAGAGGTCGTGGACGATGATGTCGCCGCTCTCGCAGTGCTTGCCGACCAGGCGGGACAGCATGGGTTCGGCGTCGCTCTCGCGGGAGACGAGCTGGCTGGTGTACTCCGAGCCGTACAGGGCGGTACGGATGTTGTCGCTCATGCCGCCGTCGACGCTGACGTAGGTGCGGATGCCCTCGACGTCCTTGACGGTACCGACCTCGTAGACGGTGATCCCCGCCGGGCCCGCGATGGCGCGGCCGGGCTCGACCGCGATGCGGGGCACCGGCAGCCCGGCCTCCTCGCACTCGCGGCGCACGATGGAGGTGAGGCTCTCCGCGATGGTCTTGGGGTCCAGGGGGTCGTCGTCGGAGGTGTAGGCGATGCCCAGGCCGCCGCCGAGGTCGAGCTCGGCGAGGGTGACGCCCAGGTCCTCGTGGATCCCGGTGAGGAACCGGGTGACGCGGCGGGCGGCGACCTCGAAGCCGGAGGTGTCGAAGATCTGCGATCCGATGTGCGAGTGCAGGCCGACGAGTTCCAGCTGCGGGGCGTCCAGGACGCGGCGGACGGCCTCGGCCGCGGCGCCGGTGCTCATCGCGAAGCCGAACTTCTGGTCGTCGTGGGCGGTGGCGACGAACTCGTGGGTGTGCGCCTCCACGCCGGTGGTGACGCGGATGAGCACCCTGGGCCGGGCGCCGAGCTCGGCGGCGATCGCGCCGAGGCGCCCGATCTCGTCGAGGGAGTCGATGATGATGCGGCCCACCCCGGCCTCGACGGCGCGGCGCAGCTCGGCGGCGGACTTGTTGTTGCCGTGCATGCCGATGCGCTCGGCGGGGACCCCGGCGGCCAGGGCGACGGTGAGCTCGCCGCCCGAGCACACGTCGAGCTTGAGCCCCTCCTCGTTCACCCAGCGCGCGACGGCCCTGTTCAGCAGCGCCTTGCCCGCGTAGTAGACGTCGGCGTCGGAGAAGGCGGTGCGGTAGTCGCGTGCGCGGCCGCGGAAGTCCTCCTCGTCCATGACGAAGAGGGGCGTGCCGTGGGTGGCGGCGAGTTCGCGCACGCCGACGCCGCCGACGGTGAGCTCACCGTCCGCGCGGCGCGCGGTGGCGGGCCACACGCGCGGGTCGAGGGTGTTGAGGTCCTCGGGCGGCATCGGCGGGTTGTCCTCCGGCAGGATCTCCGCGTGGCGGGAACCGGCGGGGTGGGCGTAGCGGCTCATGATGGACTTTCGGCTGGGACTGTACGGCTGTGCGGGTGGCGGCACCCTCTCCCCCCATTGTCCACCGAACCGGTCGGAACACTGGGGACGGGTGCGGCCCACCGGAGGAGCGCGGGTGCCTACAGCCTTGTGGGCGCTGACACTCCGAGCAGGAAGAGTCCGGTGCGGAGGACCCCGGCGACGGCGGCCGGCAGGGCCGGGTCCGCTGCGGCCCGCCCCGCGGTTCCGGGGACCGCGGCGGAACACGTCCGCCACTCATCGTAGGCACTGGTCAGCGCCTCCAGGTATCGGACCAGGATATGGGGTTCCTCTCGGCGGGCGACCGTGTCCAGGACGCTGGGGCCGTCGAAGAGGAGGCCGCGCACGGGGGCGGTGTGGTCGGGGCAGGCCGTGTGGGGCGTCGCGCCCTCGGCGTTCCAGCGTACGAGGCTGGTCGCGTGGGCGTGGGCGTAGCGCATCCGGAAGGCGGGGTTGGCGTCGGTCAGGCGGGCCCAGGCCCCGGGGTACCCGGCGGAGGGCAGCACCGGCAGGTCGCGGCCGGTGGTCTCGGTGTCGCGGGGGCGCTCGGGCACGGACCGGCAGAAGGCGACGCGGGCGCTGTCCTCGCCGACCGCGCCGAGGGCGCGTGCGGCGGGGGTGAGCAGTTCCCGGTGGCCGCCGTCGAGGTAGGGGTCGCGCCAGGATGCCTCTCCGGGGCCGGGCGGAGGGGTCCGGGGTCCGACTGCCAGGGCGACGCGGGCGCGGGCGTCGGCGCGGGCGAGCCTGCGGGCCTGGGCGACCGGCCCGGCCGCGTGCAGGGCGGAGGAGGGCCACTCCCCCTCGCCGTCCCAGTCCCGGCCGGTGAGGAAGCGGGGCCCGTCGGCGGCCTCGGCGAGCAGGGCCTCGCGCTGCCGTCCGGTGAAGGTGACGTTGAGGAAGCCGCGGCCGTCGCCGGTGACGCGGTCGAAGTCCACCAGCCCCTCGTCGCGCATGGCCGAGAGCTCCGCGGTGACGCGGGCGCAGACCTCGGCGCGGCGGTCCCCCCGGCGCGCGGGCGCCCGGTCGCCCGCACCGCCCGCCAGGCGGGGCGGCAGGGCGGTGGCCGCGTCGGCGCCCCCGCCCGCGTGGTCGTTGCGGGGCCACACGAAGGGGATCGTGCCCGGGTCCAGGCCCAGGGCCCGCGCGGCGGCCTCGCGGACGGCGGCCTCCAGGCGTCTGGGGGTCACTCCCGTCCCCTGTCGACCAGGTTCCGGATGATGTCGATGAGCACGTCGGGGTCGAAGGGCTTGGTGAGGTAGGCGTCCACTCCGATGGCCTCACCGCGCCGGTGGTCCGCCTCCTGCGTGCGCGCGGTGACCATGATGATGGGGCGGTCGCGGGTGCGGGCGTCGGCGCGCAGGCGCTCGACGGCCGTCCACCCGTCCACGCGGGGCATCATGACGTCCATGGTGACCACGTGCGGGTCGATGTGCGCGGCGCGGTCGAGGCAGTCCTGGCCGTCCACGGCGGTGAACACCTCGAACCCCTCCAGTTCGAGGTTGAGGCGGATGAGTTCCCGGATCACGTCGTCGTCCTCGACGACGAGAACCCGTGTGGGTAGGGCGTTCACGGGCGCGACACTACCGCCGCCGGGCGACACGGCACCACCGGATTGCGGGGATCGGTGAGCCGGTCCGGGCGCGGCGGCGACGGGTGGACGAAGGGCACCGCTCCCCTGCTACAGTTGTTCACGCAAGCCAGCCCCCTTAGCTCAGGGGATAGAGCAACGGCCTCCGGAGCCGTGTGCGCAGGTTCGAATCCTGCAGGGGGCACCCACGGCGAAGCAGCGGGACAGCCCGACTGGCCAGCCGAGACAACGCCGACCGCCACGGTCGGCGTTTTTCGTTTCCCACCACCCGGCACCACGTTTGCCGGGCTCGCCCGGGCACACGGTGGACGGGACGCACGACGCACCCGGGGCGGGACCCCGAGCGCTGTCGGGGCCCCCTTCCCGGGTGTTCCGGCCGCCCGTGGTCCAGGGCACCGGCACACCGCCCGCCCGGTCGGTCCGGCGCGGTGGGCGGCGCCCGGTCAGCTACGGCCGGGGAGCGGCCAGGAGCCGTCCACGACCGCCTCGGGGTCCTTGCGCCGCAGGTAGTCCTGGAAGCTGGCGGCCTGCTCGGCCTTCCAGGCGGCCTGCGCGGCGTGCAGGTCGTCGATGCCCATGGCCGCCAACTCGGGGTGGGCGGCGGCGAGCTTCCAGGCCAGCCGGGCGGCGGCCAGCGCGTCCGCGGCGGCCCCGTGCGCCTGCTCCGAGTCCAGGGGTACGCCGTGGTGGGCGCACACGTCGACCAGCTTGCGCGAGCCCCGCCGGAAGGTGTCGACCCGCTTGTCCAGCACCAGCGGGTCCACGACGCGCAGTACCCCGTCCAGGCGCGCCCCGGCGTCGTGGCGCCGCAGCTCGGCCGTGAGCAGGCCCAGGTCGTAGGGAGCGTTGTAGATCACCACCGGCAGCCCGTCCGCCGCCGCCTTCTCCAGCGCGGCGCCGATCTCGGGCACCGCCTCGGAGGCGGGGCGCCCGTGTTCCCGGGCCTGTTCGGTGGTGATGTGGTGGATGTCGGTGGCGGCCTGGGGGATGTCGATGCCGGGGTCGACCAGCCAGGTGGTGACCTCCTTGGTGCGGGCCGCGGGGTCGATGCGCCACAGTGCGGCGGTGACGATCCGGTCGGTGCCGGTGTCCAGGCCGGTGGACTCGGTGTCGAACGCGGCCATGGGCCGGGTGTGCCAGGTCATGGGGACCTTTCCGGGTCGGGATGTGTCGTAGGTACCCGCCTCGGCGCGTGTTGTGCCGGAACGGGTGGACTTTCCCGGCCACGGCCCCCTCCGGCGCCGGTGCCGGTGCGGCGGGAGGAGCCGCACCGCCTCCGGACCCGGTCCGGCCGCGGACCCGGCGGCGCCGGTTCCGTCCGCGCGCATACGCGGGGAGCCGGTCGGCCGGTGTCCGCAGCGCGGAGGGGGACGCCGTCCGGGCGTCCCCTCTCCCCTGCCCGCCGGGGCGGCCGACGCGACCGACGTGACCTGGGGCCGTCCGCGGAGCACGGGGCGGCTCTCCTGCGACGGCGTCGTCCGCAGCCGCGGACGACCTCTGGTGCGGTGGGCGCGCGTGCCCTAACTTCGAGGCATGAAGTTCCTGGTACGCGAACGCGTTTTCGACATCGGTGACGACTACTGGGTGACCGACGAGGCGGGCGAGAAGGTCTTCCTCGTGGACGGCAAGGCGCTGCGGCTGCGCACGACCTTCGAGCTCAAGGACACCGGGGGCGCCGTCCTGGCCGTCATCCGCAAGAAGCTGTTCAAACTGCGCGACCAGATGAGGGTCGAGCGGGAGGGCGGTACCACCGCCACCGTGCGCAAGCGCCTGGTCAACCCCCTCCGCGACAAGCTCGTGGTGGAGGTGGAGGGCGCCCCGGACTGGGAGGTGGCCGGGGACTTCCTCGGCAAGGAGTACGTGATCAGCGACGAGCACGGCACCGTGGCGCACGTGTCCCGCAAGTGGTTCCGGATGCTGGACACCTACGCGGTGGACGTGAACACCCACCGCACCGACCTCGCCGGGGATCCCGCCCTGGTGATCAGCGTCGCGGTGGCCGTGGACACCCTCACCCGCGACGAGGACGACGAGGACTGACCGGGGCGCCCCGGCCCCTCCCCCGGGTCAGGCGTCGCGCCGGCGCGACGGCCGCAACGCCTCCGCCCGCACCGGCGCCACCCGGGCCGGCGTGACCGCACCGCCCCGGAGGGCGGACAGGCCGGCCCGCCGGCGGGTGGCTCCGCTCCCCCGCCCCGGACCGGGTGGCGGCGAAGGCGGCGGCCACGGCCACCGGTCGTGCTCCGTTCCGCGACGGGTGGGGCTCCCCGCCCGCGGGGTCACTGCCCGGTGGAGCCGTCGACGCGCTCGCGCAGCAGGTCGGCGTGGCCGTTGTGCCGGGCGTACTCGGCGATCAGCTTGACCAGCACCACGCGCAGCTGGACGGGGTCCGCGTGGTCCGGCCCGCCGATCGCGTCCAGCGGGAAGGCCGCGGCCACCTCCCGGGCGCGCGCGACCTCCTCCCGCCAGACCGAGAAGGCCGCGTCCGGATCGCCGTCCAGGTCCGTGAAGTCCTGGTCGGGGTCGTCGTCGGAGTAGTACAGCAGCGGCAGGTCCTCCCCCGCGAACCGGATGCGCAGCCACCACCGCTCGACCCCGGCCAAGTGCCGGACCAGTCCGTGCAGGCTCATACCGGAGGGCCGCACGGAGCGCGTGGAGAGCTGTTCGGGGGAGAGTCCGGAGCACTTGGCCGCGAAGGTCGCCCGGTGCCAGTCGAGGTAGGAGGTGAGGACCTCGCGTTCGTCACCGGCCGCAGGCAGGTGCGGCCGGTCGGCGCCCTTCCAGTGGGGTGAGAGGTGCGCGGGAGGAGTGTGTCGCATACCGCCAGTGTGCTCCGCGCCCACGACGGTCCGCGGCCTCCGCACCCCTCCCGGCGCCCGTACGCCCCCCGTCCGAGACGGTGGCTGGCTGTAGTGCCCGGTGTGTCGGCGATGGGCCAGACTGTCGGTGTTCGACGGGCGCGAGGAAGGGACGACGGGGATGGGCGAGCTCTGGAGGCGGGCGCTGAGGGCCAGCACGTACCTGCTGGTGGTCCTGGGCTCCGGTCTGGTGACGCTGGTGATGCTGCCGCTGACCCTGGCCGTGGCGCTGACCATCCCGATCGGCGGTCTCGGGTTCGTGCTGCTCCCGCGCTGGGTGGGGCTCGTCGGCCGCTGGGCCGCCTGGCACCGGGGGTGGGCCTCCCGGTTCCTGGGCGTGCCGGTCACGCGGGTCCCCGGCCGGGAGGCGTCCGGTTTCCGGGAGCTGTGGGGTCGGCCGTCCACCCGCAGGGTCCTGCTGTGGTTGCCCGCGTTCGCGCCCGCCAGCATCGTGCTGGGGCTCGTGGGGCTGCTCGCCCTCGCGATGCCGCTGAGCGCGCCGCAGTACCTGTTCTGGTGGGCGGTCCCGGAGGAGGAGCCGCTGCTGCTCCTGTGGCTTCCGGTGCTCGACTGGGGCACGGCGCTGGCGACCGCCGTCGGGTACGCGGTGGTCGGGTGCGCGCTGGGCGTGGGCGCGGCCGTCCCGGCGGCCCGTGCCCACGCCCGCATGACCCTGGCGCTGCTGGCCCCCACCGAGGCGGAGCTTTTGGCGGCCCGGGTGGACGAGCTGAGCCGGACGCGCGCCGACGTGGTGGACGCGCACGGCGCGGAGCTGCGCCGGATCGAGCGCGACCTGCACGACGGCACCCAGGCGCGGCTGGTGGCGATCGCGATGCAGCTGGGTGTGGCGCGGGAGGCGGTGGAGGAGAACCCCGCCGTGGCCGCGCTGCTCAAGAACGCCCACGAGGGCGCCGAGGAGGCGATGGCCGAGCTGCGCGAGGTGATCCAGGGCATCTACCCGCCGATCCTCGCCGACCGGGGGCTGGCCGGGGCGCTGACCGCGCTGGCCGCCCGCACCACCGTTCCCACCCGCCTGGACGTGGGCGAGCTGGGCGTGCTTCCGGTGGCGGCGGAGACCGCGGCCTACTTCGTGGTCACCGAGGCGGTCACCAACGCGGTCAAGCACAGCGGTGCCGGGGAGATCGCCGTGCGCCTGGAGCGGACGGACGGCGTGCTGCGGGTGAGGGTGCGCGACGACGGCTCGGGCGGGGTGGACGAGGAGCGCGGCAGCGGCGTGCGGGGACTGCGCCGCCGGGTGGCCGCCCTGGACGGTACGGTACGCGTGGACAGCCCGGCGGGCGGGCCGACCGTGATCGACGTGGAGATGCCGTGCGGATCGTGATCGCCGAGGACAACGTGCTGCTGTCGGCGGGGCTGGAGCTGCTGCTCTCCACCAGGGGCTTCGAGGTGGCCGAGGTGGCCGGGGACGCGGCGGCCTTCGCCGACGCCGTCGACCGGCACCGGCCCGACCTGGCCATCGTGGACGTGCGGCTGCCGCCGAACTTCCGCGACGAGGGCATCCACGCGGCGATCGGGGCCCGTCGCAGGCACGAGGCGCTGCCGGTGCTGGTGCTCTCGCAGTACGTGGAGAGGGACTACGCCGGGGAGCTGCTGGCAGACGGCCGCGGCGGGGTGGGCTACCTGCTCAAGGACCGGGTGGGCCGGGTGAGCGAGTTCGTGGACGCGCTGCGGCGGGTGGCCGGGGGCGGCACGGTGATGGACCCGGCGGTGGTGCAGCAGCTGCTGGCCCGCCGGGCCCGCGACCCCCTGGAGTCGCTCACCAGGCGCGAGAACGAGGTCCTGGCGCTGATGGCGGAGGGGCTCGACAACGGGGAGATCGCCGAGCGGATCGTGGTCACCGAGAACGCGGTGCACAAGCACGTCGGCAACATCTTCGCCAAGCTGGGCCTGTCGCCCTCCGACAGCGGGCACCGCCGGGTGCGCGCGGTGCTCGCCTACCTCGACAGCAGGTGAGCGGCCCCGGTCGGGTCCGGCGGGGAGCGGTCAGCGGCCGGGCGCCGGGGCCTCCTCGCGGGCGCCCCCGCGGGTGAGCAGCAGTCCGGTGGCGCCCGCGGTGAAGAACATCAGCACGCCGTACACGGCGGACGGGACGGCCATCTCGGTACTGCCGAGCAGGGTCGGGCTGAGCGCGATCGCCAGGGACAGCGTGGTGTTGTGCAGGCCGATCTCCATGCAGGAGGCGATCGCCTCGGGGCGGCCGGTGCCGAGCACACGAGGTGCCCAGTAGCCGATGGTGAGGCTGGCGATGTTGAACAGCAGCACCATCAGTCCCACGGACACGATGTAGCCGCCGATGTTGTCGAGCTCCTGGTAGAGGGCGACGGCGATGACGCCGAACAGCACCGCGACGGACGCGGCCTTGACCGGCCTCTCCATGCGCCGGGCGAAGGCGTCCGCCCGGGCCCTGACGAGCATGCCGACCGCGACGGGGACCAGGACGACCGCGAACACCTGGAGGACCTTGCCGACCTGGAGGCCGAGGGTGCCGCCGTCGCCCATGAAGCGGGCGATCGCCAGATTGGTGATCAGCGGCAGGGTCACCATGGCGGTGAGGGAGTTGAGCGCCGTCAGGGAGATGTTGAGCGCGACGTTGCCGCGGAACAGGTAGCTGTACAGGCTGGCGGTGGTGCCGCCGGGCGAGGCCGCGAGCAGCATCATGCCGACCGCGAGGGCGGGCGGTGGGTCGAAGAGCAAGACGAGGACGAGGCAGACCAGGGGCAGGACGAGGATCTGACAGCCCAGGACGAGCGCCACCGTGCCGGGCATCCTGGTCAGCCGGACGAAGTCCCCGGCGGTCAGGCTCAGGCCGAGGCCGAGCATGATGACGGCGAGTGCCGCCGGGAGCGCGATCGTGGCGATGGTGGAATCCATGGGCGCACACCTCGGGAGGGGCCGCGCGCGGGGCGCGGTTCGGCGGTCGAGGGGAGGGCGGCCGGCCGTCGCGGAGCGTGGGTGGGTGTGCCGGCGTGAGGCGCCGCGTGCGGTGTTACGGGGCCGCGGCCCCGTGCGGATCGGGGATCGCGCCGTCCCGTGGTCTGCGCCACATGTGACTACTGGCCAGTATGCTGACACGCCCGCGCCCCGGTGGCAAGGGCGGGGCCCGGACCGCCGGGGCGGGCCCCGGGCCGGAGCCGCCGACGGACCGGTACGCGCCCGCCCGGTCCACCGGGGGCACGCGGTCGGGGCGCGCCCGTACGGCGGGGGCCGGCCGGGGCGGAGCCGTGTACGCCCCGCCCGCTCTCCCCCACCCGGTTCCCGGGGAGTGCTCAGGCGGCGGGCCAGGAGCTGCCGGTGAGGTCGTAGGCCAGGTGGAACCACACCTTGCGGATGCTGGGGTGGCCGTTGTCGCCCCAGGCGGTGGCGAAGCTGTCGACCAAGGCCAGGCCCCGGCCGTTCTCCGCGGTGAGCCGGTCGCCCTCCAGCGGTCCGGCGCTCAGCGGGCCGTCCCCGCCGGGCTGGGAGCGCGTGGGCCTGCCGTTGTCCCGGCAGACCAGCGTGAGCCCGTTGGGCGCCCGGGTCACCCGCAGCACGAAGGTCTGGCCCTCCTCGCCGGAGCGGCTGTGCCGGATGGCGTTGGTGGCCAGCTCGGTGCCCAGCAGCGAGAAGACGTACCGGTAGTCGCTGTCCCTGGTGGCCGCGCAGGTGTCCAGGAAGGCGCGGGCCAGCGGTACGGACGCGGGCTCTCCGGGGAACTCCCAGTGGCGTTTGGTGAAGGGCACCGGCGGCCGCCCGTTGAAGTAGTGCCGGTACTCGTCCGGTACACCCGTGAGGACGGTGTCCTCGGCCTCGGCCAGAGCGGGCAGGGAGACGAGCGTGGGCATGGGAGGACTCCTTCGGCGGGGCGGCTCAGTGGGCAGGCGAACCGGGGGAGGGGGCGGCTGCGGGAGCGTCCGGGGACCGCCTTCGGGGGAGGGGCGGCGGGAACGGCTACGACCTTACGCGATCAGACCCCTGTGGGACAGGGGATGCGGGTGTGGTGAGTCCCCGAAATCCCGCGTGTTCCCCGGTTCTCCTCCCCCGGAGCGGTCCCGCGCTCAGTCCACGGCTCCGAGCGCCTCCGCGGCGGCGGCCTCGGCGGCGGACCGCTCGGCGGCGACCAGCCCGACCCGGGTGCGGCGGTCCAGCAGGTCACCGGTGTCCATGGCGCCCTCGTGGCGCACCCCGAACCGGAGTTCGGCCCCCGTGACCCCGCGGACGAGGGGGGTGAGCAGCGCCGGGTCGGCGTCGGCCTCGGCCAGGACGTCGACCGCCTCGGTGCCGTACCTGGCCACCAGGCGGCGCGGGGCGGCGACGGCGTCGAGCTCCTCGCGCGGGGCGGCCCCGACCAGGGGCAGCGAGCGGGTCCGGCAGGGGCCCGCCGACAGCCTGCGGGAGCGCACGGCGGTGTCGACGGCCTGCTCGGCCATGGCGCGGTAGGTGGTGAGCTTGCCGCCGACCACGGTGACGGTGCCGTTCGGGGCGACCGTGACGGAGTGTTCGCGGGACAGGTCGGCGCTGTTCCCGGCCCCGTGCACCAGCGGACGCAGCCCGGCGAAGGCGCCGAGGACGTCGCCGCGGTCCAGGCGGGTCTCCAGGACCCGGTTGAACCGGCCCAGCAGGAAGTCCACGTCGCTGTCGGGCGCCTCGGGCACGTCGGGGGCGGGACCGTCCACGGGCTCGTCGGTGAGCCCGGCCAGGATCCGGCCGTCCGGCTGGGGCAGGGCGAACACGAAACGGCTGGCGCTGCCGTCGACCGGCACGGTGAGCGCGGCCCGGGGACGGCCCAGTGCCGCGCCGTCGAGCACCAGGTGGCTGCCCCGGCTCGGACTCAGCCGCACGTGGGGGTCGAGCCTGTCGGCGTGGACGCCGGTGGCGTTGACGATCGCACGCGGGCGCACGGGGACGATCCGCCCCGTCACCCCGTCGCGCAGCACGGCGCCGTCGGCGGCCAGGCTCTCGGCCGAGCAGCGGGTGAGGATCCGGGCTCCCTCCCGGGCGGCGGTGCGCGCCAGGGCGACCACGAGGCGGGCGTCGTCCACGAGCTGGCCGTCGAAGGACACGACGCCGCCGAGCAGCCCCCGCCGCGCGACGCCGGGGAGCAGGCGCAGTGTCTGGCGCGGTCCGACCACGCGGGGCCGGGGCAGCACCCCGCCGGGGGTCCCGGCCAGGACCCGCAGCAGGTCGCCCATCCCCGCCCCGGCGCGGACGAGCAGGGCGTGCGGCAACCCGCTCCCCTGGTGGACCGGGACGACCATGGGCAGGGGCCGCACGAGGTGGGGCGCGGTGACCCGCATGAGGACGTCGCGCTCGCGGGCGCTCTCGTAGGCGATGCCGACCTGCCCCCTGGCCAGGTAGCGCAGGCCGCCGTGGACGAGTTTGGAGCTCCAGCGGCTGGTGCCGAAGGCCAGGTCGTGGCGTTCGACCAGCACGGTGGACAGGCCGCGCGAGGCGGCGTCGAGCGCGACGCCGGCGCCCGTCACTCCCCCGCCGACGACCAGGAGGTCGACCCGGGGGTCGTGCTCCAGCGCGGCGAGGTCCGCCGCGCGCCGGGCGGTGTTGAGGGAGGAGGTCGCGTGGACTGCGGGGCTCATGGGTTCTCCTGGTTCGGCGGGGCGAGGTAGCCGTCCAGGAGGGCGGCGAGCTCGTCGACGAGTCCGGCCTCGTCGGTGACGTCGGCGAAGAGGCGGCGGGAGGTGACCGTGCCCTGGACCGTGACCAGCACGAGGCGGGCCAGCACCGCGGGGTCGCCCGCGCGCACCGATCCGTCGCGCTGGCCCTCGGCCACGACCGGTTCCACCAGTTCGAGGGCCGCGCGGTGGCTGGTGCCCAGCCGCTGGAAGGTGTAGGTCGCCAGGAGCTCGGGCTCGGTGTCCACGATCCGGACGAAGAGCGGGTGGGCGAGCAGCGCGCGGGCGACCCCGGCCGCGTGCCGGACCAGCCGGGCGCGCACGTCCTCCCCGGCGGGCCCGCCGCCGGGGCCGCCCCCCTCGTCGGCGAGGATCCGCCGCAGCTCGCGCGTGAGCAGGTCGGCGACGAGCGCGGTCGCGTCGGGCCAGCGCCGGTACACGGTGGGCCTGCTGACCCCGGCGCGGCGCGCCACGTCGGTCAGGGTGGTGCGGCGCACCCCGAAGGCCTCGACGCAGGCGCGGGCCGCGTCCAGGATGCGGTCTTCAACGTTACGTATTGACGCCATGTGTAAAACTGTAGAGCATGACTGACGACACCGCCCCCGGGGCGGCGCCCGAGATGAGCTGGTACGCCTGGGGCGACCCCGCCCGGGCGCGTGCGCTGGACCCCGGCCTGCGCGACCTGGTCTCCCAGGTGCTGCGGGCCCCGCTCGCGGACCTGTCCCCCGTCCCCGAGGAACGGGTCGAGCTCGCCCCCTCGCGACTGGACGAGCGGCTGCGCGGGCTGCTCGCCGCGGTGGTCGGGCCCGGCCACGTGGACTCCGGGGACGCCGCCCGGCTGCGCCACAGCGGCGGCAAGAGCACCCCCGACCTGCTGCTGCGCCGCGCGGGGAGGGCCGACCCCGCTCCGGACGCCGTCCTCTACCCCGCCGACCACGACCAGGTCCAGCGCGTCCTGGAGGTGTGCTCGGACGAGCGCGTGGCCGTGGTGCCCTTCGGCGGCGGCACCAGCGTGGTGGGAGGGGTCGCGCCCCTGCGCGGCGGCCTGCGCGCCGTGGTCGCCCTGGACCTGCGCCGCCTGGACCGGCTGGTGTCGGTGGACACCGCCTCCATGACCGCCGTCCTGGGCGCGGGCGTGCGCACCCCGCGCGCCGAGGCGATGCTGGCCGAACACGGGTGCACGCTCGGACACCTGCCGCAGAGCTACGAGTACGCGAGCGTCGGCGGCTACGCGGCCACCCGCTCCAGCGGGCAGGCCTCCTCCGGGTACGGCCGCTTCGAGGACATGGTGGTCTCGCTGCGCGCGGCCACCCCGCGCGGCACCCTGGACACCGGCGGCCCGCCCGCCTCGGCGGCCGGACCGGACCTGGGCCGCCTGCTGCTGGGCTCGGAGGGGACGCTGGGCGTGATCACCGAGGTGGGGCTGCGGATCCACCGCCTCCCGGAGCGCGTGCTGGACGAGGCGTGGTCCTTCCCCGACTTCGCGACGGGCGTGGACGCGCTGCGGTCCCTGGCCCAGTCCGGGATCCGGCCGACCATGGCGCGGGTCCTGGACGAGTCGGAGACCTTCGTGGGAGCGGCCGTGGGAGGGCACGAGGCCGCGCCCGGCTGCCAGGCGGTCCTGGGTTTCGAGGGCACCGGAGCCGAGGTGGACGTCCGCGCGGCGGCGGCGCGGGAGGCCATGGCCGGGGCGGGCGGCACCCCGCTGGGCTCGGAACCGGTGGCGCACTGGCGGCGGAACCGGTTCTCCGCGCCCTACCTGCGCGACTCCCTGCTGTCGGCCGGGGTCCTGGCCGAGACCCTGGAGACCGCGGCCCCCTGGAGCGGCCTGCTCCCGCTCTACACGGCGGTCTCCGCCGCGCTCACCGGAGCGCTGGAGGACGGCGAGGGCGGCGCCGTGGTGATGTGCCACGTGTCGCACACCTATCCCACGGGCGCCTCGCTGTACTTCACGGTGGTGACGGCGGCCGGCGCCGCGCCGCTGGAGCGCTGGGGCCGGGCCAAGCGGGCGGCCTCGGAGGCGATCGCGGCCAACGGCGGGACGATCACCCACCACCACGCGGTGGGGACCGACCACCTGCCGTGGATGTCCGCGGAGATCGGTCCCCTGGGCGGCGAGGTGCTGCGCGCGGTCAAGGCCGCGCTGGACCCCGAGGGCGTCCTGAACCCGGGCAAGCTCATCCCCGCCCCGTAGGGCGCAGTCCGGAGCGGGCCCGGGGACGGGGGACCGCCCCCGGGCGGGCGTCAGGCCCGTTCCCCCTCGCGGGAGAGCTGGCGTTCCACCCGTCCGGCGAAGTCGGCGAGGAAGTCCAGGGCCTCGGCGTCGCCGACGCCGTCGTCCCCGGGGGTGTAGGAGACCGTGACCGTCACGTTGACGGTGGCGAAGAACACCGCGCCGTAGGCGCTGCCGTCGGTGTACTCGTCACCCTCGAAGAGGATCGCGTACCCGTTGTCGCCCGCGGACACGGGACGCCAGTCCAGGACCGTCGTCTCCTCCTCCCGCTCCTCCTCGTGGTGTCCCTCCTCGCGGTTCCGGAGTTCGTCCTCCAGTTCCCCGTGGAGCTCCTCGACGACCTCCCCGCCGTCCTCGTACTCGTAGAGGGAGACGATGACGTGTACGGGGTGGGCGTCGACGCCCCCGACGCTGCAGCTGAGGAAGCCGAGTACGCCCTCCTCGGCCAGGTGGCCCAGCTCGTCGTCCTCGGTGGAGGTGAACCCGCCCTCGGCGCGGGAGCTGGCGGAGCCGGGCACCCCGTCCACCACCTCGGCGGGCAGCAGTCGGCCGCAGCTGGGCAGTTCGGCGTAGGGGCGGCCCTCGGCGACGTTCCACACCACGACGCCGAAGGAGGCCGCCAGCAGCACCGCCGCGGCGCCGCCGCCGATGACCAGGCCCCTGCGGGGGCGCCGGGGCGGGCCGGGCGGGCCGGGGCGGCCGGGAACGGGCGGCTGCCAGGGCGGCGTGCCCCCGGGCGCGCCGTACCCGGGCTGGGCGGGCGGGACGTGGGAGTGGCCCGGCGGGAGGGGCGCTCGACCGCCCGGAGGAGGCCCCGGCCGTCCGGGGAGGCCCTGCTGGGGCTGCGGCCCGGGATGGGGCAGCCCCGGCCGGCCGGGGAAGGGCCGTCCACCGGGGGGACCGGGGAACGCATCGTCGTTCGGGGGACAGGTCATCGGCTCCGCGGCGTGGACCCGTCCGGCGGACGGACGCCGCGCCTCCTCACCAGTGCTCGTCGGCCGCGCGCGGCGGCCGGGCTCCGCCCCCGCCCCGCGTGGGACGCCCGGGCGTGTGCGTCGGGATGTCACCCCGAGTATTCCCGACCCGGACCGTTCCGCCATACCCGGGGCGGTGACCGGTCCCACCCGGCACCGCGCGCCCGGGAGACCGCCGAACCGGCCGCGGCGGCCCTCCGGTGCCCCGACAATGGATGCCGTGGCACGAGGAAAGCTCCGCATCTACCTGGGTTCGGCCCCCGGTGTCGGCACCACGCACAACGCCCTGGCCGAGGCCCGGCGCCGGACCGAACGCGGCACCGACGTCGTGGTCGCCGCCGTCCACACCCACCGCCGCGTGCGGACCTGCGCTCTCCTGGAGGGACTGGAACGGATCCCTCCGCTCCCCTCCGGCTCCGTGGACACCGCGGCCGTGATCGCGCGCGCCCCGAAGACGGCGCTGGTCGACGACCTCGCGCGCGCCAACGCGCCCGGCTCGCCCAACCCCACCCGCTGGCAGGACGTGGAGGAGCTGCTGGAGGCGGGCGTCGACGTCCTGTCGACCGTGGGCATCCACCAGCTGGAGTCCCTCAACGACGTGGTCCACCAGATCACCGGCGTGCGCCCCGAGCAGACCGTCCCCGACCACGTGGTGCGCCGCGCCGCGGAGGTCGAACTCGTGGACGTCACCCCCCAGGAGCTGCGCCGCAGGATGGCCCGCGGCGACATCCATCCTGCCGAGCGCGTGGACGCCGCCCTGGCCGACTACTACCGGGAGGGCAACCTGGCGGCGCTGCGCGAGCTGGCGCTGCTGTGGACCGCCGACCGGGTGGAGGAGAGCCTGGCCCGCTACCGCGGCGAGCACGAGATCCGGCGGACCTGGGAGGCCCGGGAACGGGTCGTGGTGGCGCTCACCGGCGGCCCCGAGGGCGAGACGCTGATCCGGCGGGCCGCCCGTGTGGCCGCCCGCTCGCGGGGCGGCCACCCCCAGCCCAGCCACCTGCTGGCGGTGCACGTGGTGCCGCCCAACGGCATGGCGCAGGCGCCCACCGACGACCTGCTGCGGCAGCGCAGGCTGCTCGCCGAGCTGGGCGGCACCTACCACCAGGTGGTCGGCAACGACGTGCCGACCGGGCTGCTGGAGTTCGCGCGGGGCGTGCAGGCCACCCAGATCGTGCTGGGGTCCTCGCGCCGCCGCACCTGGCAGTACGTGTTCGGCCCCGGGGTCGGGGCGATCGTGGCGCGCGAGTCGGGGGACATCGACGTGCACATCGTCACCCACGAGCGGGTGGGCAGCGGGCGGTGGCCGCTGCCGCAGCCCGGCCGGGGGCTGGGCGAGCACCGCAGGGTGACCGGCTGGTCGCTGGCGCTGCTGGCGCCCACCCTGCTGTCGCTGGTGATGGCGCTGCCCCTGTTCGAGGACGTGGGCGCGGCCTCCGACGCCATGCTCCTGCTGCTGGCCACCGTGGCCACCGCCGCGGTGGGCGGCCTGCGCCCCGCCCTGGTGTCGGCGCTGTGGAGCTCGGCGCTGCTCACCGTGCTGCTGTCCCCGCTGCACGGCCGGCCGCCGGTGTCGCTGGACAACGTGCTGGCGCTGACCGCGTTCGCCCTGGTGGGAGCGCTGGTGGCGATCGTGGTGGAGATGGCGGCGCGGCGGTCGGCGCAGGCGGCGCGCGCCCGGGCCGAGGCCGACGCGGTGACGCTGCTGGCCAGCAGCGTCCTGGCGGGCAAGGAGCCCCTCCAGGCCCTGCTGCGGCGGATCCGGGAGACCTTCGGACAGCGGTCGGCGACCCTGCTGGAGCGGCTGGACGACGAGCGCTGGCGGGCGGCGCACAGCGTCGGCGCCCCGGCGTGTGAGTCCCCCGACGAGTCGGACGTCCTGGTCTCGATCTCCGACAACCTGGCGCTGGCGCTGCGCGGCCGGGTGCTGCCCGCCGCGGACCGGGGGGTGCTGCGGGCGTTCGCCGCGCACATCGGCATCGCCCTGGAGCACCAGAGGCTGGAGTGGGACGCGGCCGAGGCGCGCGGCCAGGTGGCGGGCAACCGCATCCGCACGGCACTGCTGGCCGCGGTCTCGCACGACCTGCGCACCCCGCTGACCTCGATCAAGGCGAGCCTGTCGAGCCTGCGCGCCACCGACATCACCCTCACCGACGAGGACCGCGAGGACCTGTTGGAGACGGTGGAGGAGTCCACCGACCGGCTCAACCGGCTGATCGACAACCTGCTGGACATGAGCCGGGTGCACACCGACAACGTGCGCCCCAAGCTGCGCGCGGTGGGCCTGGAGGAGGTCGTGCCCGTCACTCTGCTGGGGCTGCCGCACGAGGCGGTCGTGGTGGACGTGCCCGACCACCTCCCCCGCGTCCGGGCCGACGCCGGGCTGCTGGAGCGGGCGGTGGCCAACGTGGTCTCCAACGCGGTCCGGTACAACCCGGACCCGCACCTGCCGGTGCTGGTCTCGGCGAGCGCGCACGGCGGCAGCGTCCAGCTGCGCGTGGTGGACCGCGGCCCGGGGGTCTCCGACGAGGGCAAGCAGCGCATGTTCGAGGCCTTCCAGCGCCTGGGCGACGCCCCCCAGGGCACGGGGGTGGGTCTGGGGCTGGCGGTCGCGCGTGGTTTCGTTGAGGCGATGCACGGCAGACTCGACCCCGAGGACACCCCCGGGGGCGGTCTGACCATGGTCTTCACGCTCCGTGCCGTGGAGAAGAGCGAGGCGGACGCCGGGGACGGGAAGGGAACCGATGCGGGTCCTGGTCGTTGACGACGACATGCAGATCATCCGGGCGATGCGGATCAACCTGCGGGCGCGCGGGCACGACGTGGACACCGCGGCCGACGGGGCGTCCGCGCTGCGCCTGGCCGCGGACAACCACCCCGACGTGGTCCTGCTCGACCTGGGGCTGCCCGACATGGAGGGCATGGAGGTCATACAGCGGCTGCGCGGGTGGTCGCAGGTGCCGATCATCGTGCTGTCGGCGCGGCACTCCGCCGGGGAGAAGGTGCGCTGCCTGGACTCGGGCGCCGACGACTACGTCACCAAGCCGTTCGGGATGGACGAGCTGCTGGCCCGCATGCGCGCGGCGGAGCGGCGGTCGGTGCGCGTCGACGAGGCCCCGGTGGTGCGCACGCCCTCCTTCACCGTGGACCTGGGCGCCAAGCGGGTGCTGCGGGAGGGCGAGGAGGTCCGGCTGACCCCGACGGAGTGGCACATCCTGGAGATCCTGGCCCGGCACGCGGGCCAGCTGGTCAGCCAGCGCCAGCTGCTGCACGACGTGTGGGGTCCGGCCTACCAGAGCGAGACCAACTACCTGCGGGTGTACATGGCGCAGCTGCGCCGCAAACTGGAGCCCGACCCGGCGCGCCCGCGGTACCTGATCACGGAGGCGGGCCGGGGTTACCGCTTCGAGAGGGCCGGCTCGGCGCAGCCGGGGGACTGATCCCGCCGGCGCCCGCCGGGGCGGTCAGCCGCGGGCGCGGGTCACCGGACGAAGGCCTCCCCCTCCGAGAGCTCGATGAGCATGTCGAACTCGTCGGTGCCGCCGTGGCCGCGGTTGGCCTTGGCCACCGCGAGGCAGGGCGCGAACGCGCGCACCCACGCCATCATCCGGTCGCCGTCCACCCCGAGGACCCCGGAGAGCGTGTCCACGCGCTGCACCACCTCGGGCAGGCTGGTGGCCTTCCACAGGGCCCAGTCCACGGCGTCGACCGCCGCGTCGCCCAGGCAGGCGCGCGGGTCGACGGCCACCAGCCCGCGCCGGCCGCCGTCGATGACGTTGCCCGGGTGCAGGTCCCCGTGCACGGGCACCACGTCCACCGTCCCGTTGGCCAGGTCGCGGGCCCGGCAGAACCCCTGGTGCATGGCGGACGCCGACACCACCTCGGCGGCGGGCCCCTCGGCGCGCTCCCGGTTCCACAGGTCGAAGATGAACTGCACCCGCGAGGTCAGCGGACGCAGTTCGAACAGTTCCCGCCGGGGCACCTCGACGGAGTGCAGCTGGGAGACGAGCGCGCCGACGGTCTCCATCGGCGGCACCACTCCGCCCTCCGCGACGGTGTCGCCGTCGATCCGCTCCATGAGGATGGCGCCCCGCTCGCGGTCGACCTCCCAGACGCGGGGCACGCGCCCGGAGGCCTCCCACATCCGCAGCACCCGCGCCTCGGACGCGGCCAGGCCGGTGTCCGGGGAGAGCTTGAGGACCCCGCGGTCGCCGTCGGGGCGGACGACGAAGACGACGACGGAGGTCCGGCCGTGGGGAGCCGGCCCCTCGACGGTCAGCCCCCACTGGGAGGCGATCTTCCCGACGATCGCCGGGAGTTCGGTCAGCCAGTCGCCGACGTGGCTGCCGAAGCGCCGTTCCAGACGCCGACGCTGCCGGTCATCGACGAACTGCGCTGTGACGTCGTTCATACATCCACCTTAGGTTCGCTCGCGTCGATGACGGTTCGGGTCGGGTCCCTCCAGGGTCGGCGGAGCCGCGGACCGGGCGGTCCGCGCCGCGCGGGCGCTGTCCGGGGCCCGGACCGGTCGCGGGGAATCCTCCGCACCGGCGGGGTGTACGGGGCCGCCGGCGGGGTCGCGTCCGGTCGCCGCCGCGCCGTGCGGGAGGCGGCGCGGCACGGATACCGCGTTTGTGGGTGCGGGGAGTTCCCGCCCGCTTGCCCCATACCCACCCGCGCGCTCCCGGTAACGGCACCGCGGCGCCCCGAACTCCTCCGATCACCCGTGCGGTCGGCGGAGTCACCCTCGGTGTCGGCCCGTCGGGGCCGGTGCGCTCAGGCCAGGCGCCCCCTGACCGCCCGGTGCTGGGCGAGGAGGGTGTCCACCACCAGTTCGGAGGGCCACAGGGGCTCGGTGATCGCGGTGACGTCCAGGCCCCGCAGCAGGTCGAAGTCGGGGCCGTCCACCAGCCGCCACGCGGCGACGGCGACGTTGTCGTGGCCGTGGCGGCGCAGCCGGTCGACGGCGTCGGACACCGACGGCGCCCAGGTGCGCAGGTAGCCCACCTGGACCGGGGAGTCGAGGCGGCGGCTGAGCATGCGCGCCACGTCCATGACGGCCTGGCGCTCCTCGGCGCCGGTGGTGCCGTCGGCGGCCAGGACCACGCCGTCGGACGGACCCCAGCCGGAGTCGGACAGCCGTCCGGCGAGGTCGGCGACGATGGACGGGACCGCGCCCAGGGGCGGGGTCTGGCAGGAGTCGCTCATGCGGCCGAGGTCGAGCCGGGAGAGCAGGTGGGCGCTGGCGACGTCGCCGCCCGCGACGAACGCGGGGACGACCACCTTCGGCCCCCGGACGGAACGGACGGTGGCGGCGACGGAGTCGGGGTTGCCGAAGGCCGGGGTCACCGGCACCTCTCCCCTGCCGGCCACCGCCTCGGCCAGGCCCCACAGGGCTTCCCGGTGGTGGGTGTCACGCGAGTCGTCGGCTACGAGGACCATCGTCGGGACCATGCACGGCTCCTTCGGTACATCCGTGGGGAGAACTGCCCTTGCCCGCCGAGCGTAAAGCGGCTCAGTTTCGCGGGGGTTCTGTCGTGTTACGCGGAGGAAAAAAGCGAACAATGGCTGTGGTGGTTATGACCACCGGAGGTCTGCGTGAACCATAACAATCGCCGAAAAATCAGGGCGTGTCCACTTCTTTGGAGAGTGGTGTGCGCCTCACGGACTCCGGCCGCGGAAGAGGACTATCCTGGAGACCCACAAGGGCGAAAGCCTCCACCTGTCCTGACGAACCGCCCTCCTCTCCCCGCCCCGCCGTCCACCCGCCGGCGGAACATGGCGGACACCACATCCCATTCCCGGACGGAAAAGCGACCGCTTTCGCCCGGAACCTCTCTAGAGAAATACCCAGCAAAGCTTTTCCCATGCATTCGCCAGGTGCGGATGCACGTGCCGCGGAATGTGCGGCAGGCCCCCTGCCTGACAGGACGCGGATTTTCGCTTCTCCGCGGAGGCCGCCGTTTCCGGCCGGAATCCGCGCGTGCGGGGCGCCGTCCCGTCCCGCCGCCCCGCACGCGCGCGAGGGCCCTTTGCACACCAGCCCCTCTCCTGTCAAGGGTGCGCACTCCCCCAAGCCTCCATAGCCGCACACCACCTGACGTGGGGAGACAGGACGCGGGTCCGGCGTGATCACTTGCCATGACCCCCTCGACCCGCTCACACTTGGTACAGATGGAGCGTTCACCCGCAGGCAGGCGGTAGCCGCCGCGGGAGCGCTCCGGGCCACCGCCCGACCGGACGCCCCACCTCCGGCACGGGCCGCGGCCCCGAGATCCGCACCGAACCATCCAGACTGGAGTGAGCATGGCCGTCCACCCTCGGGTGCAGACGCTGGCCCAGACCTTTCTCGCGCACGCCGACCAGGAGGTCCCCGGCCTGGTCGAAGGCCTCTACCTGACCGGTTCGGTCGCCCTCGGCGACTTCCGCCCCCACACCAGCGACGTCGACTTCGTCGTCGTCACCGGTCACGCGCCCGACAGGCGCGAGCTGGAGCTGCTGCGAAGCGTCCACGCGCGCACCCGCGCCGCCGCCACCGGCCCCCAGTTCAACGGCATCCACGTCACCTGGGACGACCTCACCCGCGACCCCGCGGCCTGCGGCCCGGTCGCCTCGGTGATCGGCGGCCGGTTCCGCAACCGGGCCGGCGCCGACGTCAACCCCGTCACGTGGCACATCCTCGCCGAGCACGGCGTGACCGTACGCGGCCCGCACCCGCTCGAACTGGACGTGTGGGACGAGCCCGAGAGCCTGCGCGCCTGGTCGCTGGGCTCCCTGGACGAGCAGTGGCGGCGCTGGCGCGAGAAGGCGGGCCGCCTGGTCACGCCGCGCGGCCTGGCCGTGCTGGGCTCCCTGGCCCCCTCCTGGAGCGTGCTGAGCGTCAGCCGCCTGCACTTCACCCTCAAGACCGGGGAGATCACCTCCAAGACCGGCGCGGGCACCTACGCCCTGCACGCCTTCCCCGACCGGTGGCAGCGCATCGTCAACGAGTGCCTGCGCGTACGCCGCAACGCCAGCGTGCCCTCCCTGTACGAGAACGCGCTGGCCCGGCGCAGGGCCGCCCTGGACTACATCGAGATGGTGCTGGACGACGCCCTGCGCCCCGGCCTGGCCGCCGCCTGAGCCCTCCGGGCCCGCCGGGGACGGGGGCCCTCCGCGGACCGGTCCGTCCGGAGCGGCCGCCGGGGTCCGGATCCTCCGCTTCCGTACCGCCGGGAGCACGCTCCCGACTACCCTGGGGCACATGAGCATGCGCCCCATCGTCCGTTTCGGCGACCCCGTCCTCGTCACGCCCACCACCCCCGTCACCCGGTTCGACAAGCACACCGAGGCGCTGGTGGACGACCTCCTGGAGACGGTCGAGGCCCCCGGGCGCGCGGGCCTGGCCGCCAACCAGATCGGCGTGGGCCTGCGCGTGTTCAGCTACAACGTCGAGGGCCGGATCGGCTACGTGATCAACCCGCGGATCGCCGAGTTGTCGGAGGAGGTCCAGGAGGGCGACGAGGGCTGCCTGTCGGTCCCCCGGCTGTGGTACCCCGCCACCCGCGCCGAGCGCGCCGTCGTCACCGGGGTGGACCTGCGCAACGAGCCGGTCACCGTGGAGGGCACCGGGCTGATGGCCCGCTGCCTCCAGCACGAGACCGACCACCTCGACGGCATGCTCTACATCGAGCGGCTGGACCCGCAGACGCGCAAGCGGGCCATGCGCGACATCCGCCGCTCGGACTGGTTCATGCCGGCCGAGTCGCCCGAGCCCGCGGGCGTGCGGCTGCCCAGCGCCTTCGGCGGCGCGAGCTGACGCCTCCCCCCGGCCCCCGCCCGGGTGGGCACCGGCCCGGCGACGGGCGCGGTCGGCCGGGGGTCGGTTCGGTCCCCGGCTCCGGGTATCTTCGGACACATCCCGCGCAATCTCCCAAGTCACGTGAGTAACGCACTAGGCATGTAACGCCAAGATCTCGTATGGTCTGCTGAGTATCTCCCGTCGCCGCGGCGCCCCCCGTCACACACCGCAGGCCAACCGGATGCGCTCGGACCATCCTCGGAGCAGACATGACACCCACTCCTCCCTCATTCGCGCGCGGCAGGCGCGCCGCTCTGTCCCTCACCGCCCTGGCGGCGACCCTGATGGTCGCCCTGCCCGGAACGGCGCTGGCGGAGCCGGACAACGACGAGGTGGACATCGACGAACTGAACCGGCGGGCCGAGGAGCTGGAGGAGAGCTACGACGGAGAGCTGCTCCAGTTCAACGAGATCAAGGACCGCGTGGACAAGGCGGAGCAGGACCTGGAGGAGGTCGAGGAGCGCCTGGACGCCTCCAGGAGCGGTGTGTCCACCATCGCCTCCACCCAGTACAAGGCCGGCGGCGGCCTCGACCCCGCGTTCCAGGTGATCTTCTCCAGCGACCCGGAGAGCATGTTCGCCGACGCGGCGACCCTGAGCTACCTCGGGCAGAGCCAGTCCGAGCAGATCTCCGAACTCGTCCAGACGCGGGACGAGGCCGCTCTCGTCACCGAGGAGCTCCAGACCGAGCTGGCCGAGGCCGAGGAGCTCATCGAGACGCTGGAGGAGGAGCGCGAGGAGGTCGAGACCAGGATCGAGGAGTACGAGGCGGAGCAGATCCCCGAGACCCCGGGCAACGGCAGCATCCCGGCCAGCGCGCAGGGTCCGGGCTGGAGCGGGGCCACGCCGCGCATGGCGGCGATCCGCGACGAGATCGTGCAGAACTTCGGCGCCCCCTACCCGGTGATGTGCCTGCGCTCCTCCGCCGACGACCACGGCACGGGTCAGGCCTGTGACTTCATGATGAGCGCGGGCGGCGCCATGCCCTCGGCGGCGAACCAGTCCCTGGGCTCGCAGATCTCCCAGTTCGGGATCGACAACGCCGACCGGCTGGGCATCAAGTACATCATCTGGGAGCAGCAGATCTGGCACTCCGCGTCACGTCAGTGGAAGTGGATGGAAGACCGCGGCAGCAACACCCAGAACCACTACGACCACGTGCACATCTCGTCGTACTAGTGGACGCCGGAAACGGTCCTGAACTGCGATGAGCTTGTACTTGTAGCGGGGTTGGACGGTCGAGACGCGCTACAGGTACAAGATCACGGCGGAGGGGGCGGGCCGCGGCGGACCTCTGCGGTCACGGCACCGGCAGTCCGCGGCCCTACCGGGTCTGGCTCAGCCGCGGGAGCGGGCTCCGCGCGTCGCGCGCCCGCCGAGGGCGAGCGGTACCGAGGCCAGCAGCGCCAGGGCCGTGACCGCGAACGCGGGCCCGTAGCCCGTCAGCTGGATCAGCAGCCCCAGGACGATCGCCCCGGCTCCCGAACCCGCGTCGAAGCCGATGTTCCACACCGCGCTGGCCCGGCCGTAACCGGCCGGACCGGCGCGGTTCAGCATGAGGGTGACGGTCTCGTTCTGGACCGCGCCGAAGCCGAGGCCGAACACGGCCGACCCCAGGAGCACCAGCAGCGCCGTCCCGGCGCCCGGGGCGTCCCCGACCGACCACAGCGCGGCGGTGACCAGGGCCATCCCCGCGACCGCGCCGACCATGCCCGGCAGCAGCAGGAGGGCGCGCCGGTGGCGGTCGTGCAGCATCCCGGCGCTCCAGCGGCCGACCACCACCGCCAGCGCGTAGGCGGCCAGGGCACCGCCCACCAGCCACGCCGCCCGCTCCAGGGGGATGGCCAGGAAGGTGATGACCGCGCTGGCCGACGACGCCGTCAGCAGCATGAGCACCAGCGGCGCCGCCAGCACCCGCAGCAGCGGAAGGCCCGCGGGCGCGTCCCGGGCGGCGGACCGGCCCGTGCTCCGCAGCGCCACCCGGTTGCGGCCCCCGTCGGCGTACCAGATCCCCCAGGACAGGGCCGCTCCCAGGACCGAGCACAGGCCGGTGAGCCAGAACGCGGTGTCGAAGCCGATGTTGAGGGCCAGCGCCACGCCGCCGGGCAGGATGAGCACCTGCGGCAGGCCGACCGCCAGCCCGTAGTAGCCGGTGGCCCGGCCGACCTGGTGGTGCGGGACCAGGCGGGCGGCGAGCACGGTCCCGGCGACGCTGACCATGCCGAAGCCGACGCCTCGCACCGCCGAGACGGCCACCAGCGGGCCGAGGTCGGCGGTCAGGGCGAACAGCGGGGTGGGGAGTCCCATCACCAGCGCGCCGACGGGGAACGCCCAGCGGTAGCCGCCCCTCTCCAGCAGCCAGGGCATGGCGAGCTGGGTGAGCACGGTGGTGAGCATGAAGGCGGCGGTGGTGCTTCCGGCGCCGAACTCGCCCGCACCGCCCCGGGTGGCCCACAGCGGGACCAGGGGCAGGACGGCGGCGAAGCCGCAGAGGCCGGTCGCGGTCGCCGCGATGAGCAGGGCGAAGCCCCGGCCGCGCAGGCCGGGCAGGGTGTCGGCGGCGCCGTCGTCGTCGGCCCCGGCCCCGGTCGGGGCCGGGGATGACGGTGTTCCGTTCCCGGATGAGGACGAACGAGATCGGATCATCCGTCCTTTCTAACCGACATGCGCACACCTGTCGACGCGGCACCGGACCGCCCTGCTCAGCCGCCCTCGCCGCCGACCCTCTCGGCGAGCCAGTCGCGGATGCGCACGGCCAGCTCCGGGGTCACGGCGCGCTCGGCGTGCCCCATCCCCGGGACGATCCACAGGTCGCGCGGCTCCCGGGCGGCGTCGTGGATGGCGGTGGCGTGGGAGACGGGGAAGTAGGCGTCGGCGTCCCCGTGCACGACCAGCAGGGGTGCTGGGGAGACCTTCCCCGCGACCTCCCGGGGTTCGGCGGGCATGGGGTCCCATTCGCGGTCGATGACCCGGACCTTGCGGAAGCCGCGCAGGAACAGGCGTCCCGCCCTGCGGCCGATGCCCAGGTGGAGCAGCCGCATGGCGCGCGTTCCCCTGTAGTACCAGCGGCTGGGTCCGCTGACCGAGACCACCGCGTCCATCCCGCCGTAGATGGCGGCGTGCCGGACCGCGACGGCGGCGCCCATCGAGAAGCCCACGGACGCCAGGGAGGTGTAGCCGAGCTCCCGCATGCGGACGGCGACCGCCTCCAGGTCGTGGATCTCCGCGTTGCCCACGGTGCTGAGGCCCCCGGAGCCGTGGTGGCCGCGGAAGTCGAAGGTCATCACGTCGCCGAGGGGGAGCAGCGCTTCGGCGACGGCGCGCGTGTACGGGTTGCGGTGGGTGACGGTGAACCCGTTGGCGAGGATCACGGCGGTGGTGCGGGGCTCGGCGCCGCGCAGGAGCAGGGCGTCGATACCGACTCCGTCGGAGGTGGTCAGCCAGTAGCGGTGCTCACGGGGTTGGGCGCGCGGGTGGTCAATGGCGTCGGACACCCCACCATCGTGCCCGATCAGTTCCAGCGCTCGGGCCCCGGACCCGGTGTGGTGTCTCCGTCACCGTAGCGGCGGTCGATCCGCTCGTCCGGGTACAGGCGGCCCTCGCCGAGCCCTGCCCCGCGATGGCCGCCGTGGCCGGAGGCGGGTCCTGCGGTGGACAGGCCGCCGTACAGGTCCTGCTGGTCCCCCCGGGCAGGGGCGCCGTGGGCGTGGGCACCGCCGGGGCCGTGGGGGACGCCCCCGTACGGGAGGCCCCCGTGGGCGGAGGGACCGCCGTGCCCGTAACCGTGGCCGTGGCCGTAACCGGACCCGGTTCCACGGGACGGGTCCCCGTGGGCGGGGGCTCCCGTGGCGAGCGGAGCGGGCGGCGGCGGGTCCGCGTCCTCCCCGGCGTCGGTCAGCGGCGCTTCCCCGGTGTCGGGTCCGCCCTCGTACTCGTGGTCGTCGTACTCGTAGCCGTCGTAGGCCTCGGGGTCCCCCGTCTCCTCGCGGTGGTCCCGCTCCCCCGCCTCGCGGACGTCGGCGGGCGGGAAGACCAGGGAGCGCAGGTTGAGCGCCACGTGCACGAGGACCGGCACCCAGACGCTTCCCGTGCCCAGGTACAGAACGGTGAAGAGGGCGCCGGACACACCGGCGCTGGCCAGGCCCCACCAGCCCTGGTAGAGGTGCGCGACGGAGAACAGCACCACCGACAGCACGGCGGCGGCCCACAGCGGCACGCCCATGCCGGCGACCAGGAGGATGAACAGCCCCCGGTAGAGCAGCTCCCCGAACACGCCCCCGGTGACGGCCGCCCCCGCGGCCACCGCCCGTTCGGCGGTGGTGCGCGGTGCGAGCAGTCCCCGATCGCGCTCGGGTTCGGGAAGGCGCAGCGGGGCGGCGGAGCGCCGCCCCCTCCCGCCGCGGCCCCGTCCGGAGCGCCTCGGCCCCTTCGGCAGTCCGTTGACCAGCAGCCAGAACACGGTGAGGGCGAGCAGGCCGCCGACGGCCCCGCCCGCGACGGGCCCCCACGCGTCGGGCAGGCGCAGGCCCAGGTCAGCGGCGGCCAGGCCCGGCGAGAGCAGCAGCACCCCGAGGACCGCCAGGCCCCACAGCACGTGGACCCCCATGGTGGCGGCGTGCAGGAGCGTGAGGGCCCGCGCGTCGCCGTCGCGCCTGCGGGCCAGCCACGCGAACGCCTTCCTGCCGAGGAGGGGTTCGCCGAGCGCCGCGAAGAGGAGCAGCAGGACCGTCAGGACGGTCCCGGCGAGGCTGAACTGAGGGAGAGACTCCGACCATGGCACGGGGCAATAGTAGAGGTCCGAAACGAGTCATAGTGCACATGCCGTATTTCGCCCGCCGGCTGTTTCGGCCCCTGACCACCTCTTGCCGTGCGGCCCGCGAAGGGTGACCGTAGAAGTGGTACAGGTCACACCGCGGACGGGTCGTTCGTTCCGTGCGGCCACCGCTCGGACCCCGAAGGGCTGGGTAGCAGGGATGGCAGATCGCAACGTCAACGGAGCCGGGGCCGCGGCCACAGGCAGGGCCGGGAACAGGACCGGGGGCAGGGCCGCGGCTGGGTCCGGAGCGGCGCCCGGAGCCGTACCGGGGGCCGACCGGCCCCAGGACATCCGCAACGTCGCGCTGGTCGGACCGTCCGGCGCGGGCAAGACGAGCCTGGTCGAGGCGCTGCTCGCCGCGGCCGGGGAGATCGGCCGCGCCGGCAGCGTCGAGGAGGGCACGACCGTCAGCGACCACGACGAGGTCGAGATCCGGCAGGGGCGGTCGGTCGACCTCACCGTCAACCCGGTCATGGTCGGCGGCGTCAAGGTCAACCTGCTGGACACCCCGGGGTACGCGGACTTCATCGGGGCGATGCGCGCGGGGCTGCGCGGGGCCGACGCCGCCCTGTTCGTCGTGTCCGCCCTGGAGGGCGTGGACGGCCGCACCCGCGTGCTGTGGGAGGAGTGCGCCGCCGTCGGCATGCCCCGGGCGGTGGCCGTCACCAGGATCGACCACCCGCGGGCGGACTACGACGAGGTGGTCGCCCAGTGCCAGGAGGCCTTCGGTCCGGGCGTGCACCCCGCCTACGTCCCCGCGGTGGAGGGCACGGGGGACGACCGCCGCGTGGTCGGCGTGTGGGGGCTGGTCTCCGAGCGGTACTACGACTACTCCGAGTGCTCCGACCGCTCGGAGGGCTCCGACCGCTCCAGGCGCTCGGAGCGCTCCGGCCACGCCGGAGGGGGCGGGCCCGGGCCCGCCCCCTCAGCGCGTCCGGCGCCGGACTGGCTGCGCGAGGCGGCGGGGCCGCTCCGGGAGACCCTCGTCGAGGAGGTCATCACCGAGAGCGAGGACGAGGCCCTCATGGAGCGCTACATGGAGGGCGGCGAACTCGACCCCGACCTGCTCGTCGACGACCTGAAGAAGGCGGTCGCGGCGGGCGGCTTCCATCCCGTCCTGGCGATCAGCACCGCGAACGGGGTGGGCGTGCGCGAACTGCTGCGCGAGCTGCCGCTGTCGTGCCCGGACCCGACCCGGCGCCCGTTCCCCGAGGTGTCCACACCGGAGGGGAAGCCGGTGGCGGGGCTGTCCTGCGATCCGGAGGGCCCGCTCGTCGCGGAGGTCCTCAGCACCGCCGGGGACCCGTACGTGGGGCGGGTGAGCCTGGTGCGCGTGTTCTCGGGGACCCTGCGCCCCGACACCCGGGTCCACCTGCACGGCCACGGTGTCCCGTGCGGGCTGACCGGCCGGAGCGAGCTGGACCGGACCGGCAACGACGAGCGCACGGGCTCCCTGTCCGTGCCGCTGGGCCGCGAGAACCGGCCGGTGGGGCAGGCGGTCGCCGGGGACCTGTGCCTCGTGGCGAAGCTGCCCGACGCCCGCACCGGCGACACCCTCTCCGATCCGGAGCGACCGCTGCGCGTGTCGCCGTGGCGCTTCCCGCAGCCGCTGCTGCCGGTGGCGCTGACCGCGGCGTCCTCGGGGGACGAGGACAAGCTGTCGCAGGCGGTGGCCCGGCTGGTGGCGGAGGACCCCTCGCTGCGGGTGGAGGTGAACGCCGAGACCCACCAGATGGTGCTGTGGAGCCTGGGCGAGGCGCACCTGGACGCCGCGCTGGACCGGCTGGAGCACCGCCACGGGGTGCGGGTCGAGACCGGGGAGGTGCGCGTGCCGCTGCGGGAGACCTTCGCGGTCCCGGCACAGGGCACGGGGAGGAACGTGAAGCAGAGCGGCGGGCACGGGGAGTTCGGTGTCTGCCGGATCCGCGTGGAGCCGCTGGAGCCGGGCGCGGGCCTGGAGTTCGTCGACGAGATCGTGGGCGGGGTGGTGCCCCGCCAGTTCGTGCCGTCCGTGGAGAAGGGCGTGCGCGCGCAGATGGCGGACGGTGTCGGGACGGGGGCCGGCGGGAGGGACGGCGCGGGGTCCGGGACGGCTCCGGGAGCGGGGGCCGCGACGGGGACCGGGGCGGGAACGGGGTCGAGGTACCCGCTGGTGGACATCCGGGTGACGCTCTACGACGGCAAGGCGCACTCGGTGGACTCCTCGGACATGGCCTTCCAGAAGGCGGGCCGCCTGGCGCTCAGGGACGCGGCGGCCGCGGCGCGGTTGGCGTTGCTGGAACCGGTGGACGAGGTGTCCGTGGAGGTGGACGACGCCTACCTGGGCGCGGTGCTGAGCGACCTGTCGGCCCGGCGCGGCCGGGTGGTGGGGACCGAGCCGGCGGGGGGCGGCCGGGCGGTGGTGCGCGCGGAGGTGCCGGAGCTGGAGATCGTCCGGTACGCGGTGGAGTTGCGGTCGATCTCGCACGGCACGGGGGTGTTCAGCAGGGAGTACGTGCGGCACGAGCCGCTGCCCCCACAGGCCGCGGCGCGGCTGGCGGGACGGGGGAGGGCGGGATAGGGGACGGGGTCCGGCCCGGGGGTCGGCGTGGAGCGCTCCGGTGGCGGCGACCGCGCGCCCGTGGGGCCCGGCGCACCCCGCCCCGCCCCTAGAAGACCCGCCCCGGCTTGGTCCGGTCGGCCAGGGCGGCGAAGCGGAACGTGTTCACGGGATGGGTGGACAGGAGGTTGACCAGCAGCACGAAGAACCCCGTGTCGGTGTGGGCCCGGGCGGCGATGTCGTGGAAGTCCACGGCCGGGTACAGGTACTTGCCCGCGGCGAACACCCGCAGTCCCTGCATGCCCTCGGGGCAGAACGCGTGGGCGTGGTTGTCCGCGGTGTACTCCTGCGCGCGGCTCAGACTGGTGCCCACGCCGGGGATCACGTTGGCCACCGAGATCCCGAAATGGCGCCAGAACGACGTGTGGCCCGCGGCGATGTGGCCGACCTCGTGCCCGATCACGAACCGCAGCATGTCGGTGTCGGCCAGCCGTCCGCCCACCTCGAACAGGTCGCTGGTGACGGCCACGTAGCGCCGGAAACCGTGCCCGGAGGCGAACGCGTTGAGCTCGCCGTTGCCCAGCACGATGTAGGCCTCGGGCACCTGCCGCATGCGGAACGCCGCGGCGGCCTCGACGACCATCCGGTGCGCCTCGGGGAACTGGTGCTCGGTGATGCGCACGCCGTTGACCCGCTGGCGCGCGTACAGCTGTCCGCGCACGAAGTACACGAGCGCGGGGATGCTGAGCAGCAGCAGCGGTTCGTTCGGGTCCCCGGAGTAGGCGCGGCTGACCGCGCCCACCACCGCGAGCAGGGTCACCCCCACGCACACGACCAGGAGGGGGATCTCCCGGGGATGGCGCAGTCGCGCGCGCAGGCGGCGGTCACCCCACCGAACCCCCACCCGCGGTCAGAGGCGGTACTCGGAGCCGGGCCGGTCGTCCTCGGGAGGCGGGCCCCCGTAGGAGGGGCCGGACGGCGGACGCGGCCGGTCGTCCTCCTCCAGCAGCGCGGCCATGTCCGCGGACAGCGTGGACTCCTCGGACTTGCCCTCGCGCCACTCCTGCCGGTGCTCCTCGTCCTGGGCCTCCATCACGGCGTCCATGTCGGCGTCGTAGGTGGACTTGGCCCGGTCCTCCTCGTCCGGGCCGGACCAGGAGGAGGCGAGGTAGGCGCTGTCGTAGGCGTCGTTGGGCGCGTCCCCGGGCCCCCGCCCCGGCAGGCCCGGACGCCCGGGCGTGTCCTCGGGGGCCGGTCCCGGGAAGGCCGCACCCGCGGGCGCCCCCGTGGGAGGCCCCGAGGGCCCGGTCACCGGAGCCGCGGCGGCCCCCGTCGCGGAGCCGGACCCCGCCACCGCCGTGGGCGCCCCCGCCGGGGCGGCGTCCTTCGGGCTGTCGTCGCCCAGGTAGGACAGCGCGGCCACGGTGATCGCGGCGAGCCCGGCGCGCAGGGTGGGTTCCCGGGCGGGCGCGAAGAACGGCGAGTGGGTGCTGGGGACGTTGCCCATCTTCTCGTACGGGGTGTCGCCGGGGGCGGCCTCCCACACGTCGTGGGGGGTGGCGCCGACGAACCAGAACACGTACGGGATCGGCTGCGGGTCGTCGGGCAGGCCGAAGTAGCCGAAGTCCTCGGTCGCCGGGAAGGGGTCGGGCAGGTGGATGACGTACTCGTCGCCGAAGTAGGCGTGGTGCGCTGCGGACACGTCGGCGGTGCTCTGGGCGTCGTTGCGGGTGACCCCCGCGCCCTGGAAGCGCTCGATCTCGGGCTCGCGCGCGGCTCCGGAGGCGGCGGCCTCGGCGCGCACGATCCGCTCGATGGCCGCCTCCAGCTGCGCGGACACGTTGTCGTTCAGGGCCCGGGTGTTGATCTCCAGGTAGGCCTCGTCGGGGATGATGTTGGCCTTCGTCCCCGCCTGGATCCTGCCGACGGTGAGCACCGCCATCTCGCTCGGGCTGACCTCGCGGGAGACCACGCCCTGGAGGCGCGTGACGATACTCGCGGCGATGAGCACCGGGTCCACGGTCGTGTTCGGCTGGGAGGCGTGGCCCCCCTCCCCGTACACGCGCACGCGGTAGGAGTTGGAGGCGCCGAGGATGACCCCGGCGCGGTGGGAGATCAGTCCGGCGGGCTGCGGGCCCAGGTGCTGGCCGAGGATGACGTCGGGGCGGCCGAACCGGTCGAACAGCCCGTCCTCCAGCATGGCCTGGGCCCCGTCGAGGGCCTCCTCACCCGGCTGGGCGACGATCATCACGGTCCCGGCCCACTCGTCGCGGGTCTCCGAGAGCAGGTCGGCGGCCCCCACCAGGCAGGCGGTGTGGGCGTCGTGCCCGCAGGCGTGCATGACGGGGACCTCGGCGCCCTCCTCGTTGACGGCGCGGGCGGTGCTGGCGTAGGGCAGCCCGGTCTTCTCCTCCAGCGGGAGCGCGTCCATGTCGGCGCGCAGCATCACCGTGGGGCCGGGCCCGTTGCGCAGGATGCCGACCACACCGGTTCCCCCGACGCCCTTGTGGACCTCGTAGCCGGTCCGGGCGAGCCACTCGGCGACACCGCTGGCGGTGCGGTGCTCGGCGTGGGAGAGCTCGGGGTTCTTGTGCAGGTCGACGTAGAACCCCTCCACGAGCGGGAAGAGCTCGTCGAGGAGTCGCATGACCACGTTCCCGTGCTGAGCGGCACGGTTGGGGTCCACCGCGTGCGGCACGGCTTCCACCGCCTTCTTCCGTATCTCGACCGGGTCGGAGCTGCCCGTCTGACGAAAGCAGCCTAGCGGCGCGCCCGCCGCGGCCTCACACTGTCACGTTCACCCACGGTGCACCACGGTGCGGCGTATGGGTTAGTGTCTGCACACGGAAAGCCATCCCCTGCTGAGTCTGTAGCAGGCGCCTCACTGATCCCATCCTTCTCAGATGGGGAAAAGGACTCCGGCGACTTTCCACGGATTTTGGGAGAACCGCTGGCATACCTTGCTACATCACAGTAAGGTAACGCAGCACATGTTCGTTCATCCGACCCTACGGTGTCCCCCTCGCGCGCCACGCGGCACCGTGCCACCCGCGCCCGGCCCCGACACCGCCCACCCAGCCGGGAAGAGCACGTTCCAGCCCAGAAAACACAGTGATCTCGGAGTCCACTCGTGGCCTCATCCATGACCAGTCCGGAAGCCCACAGTCCGGAGCCGGGGCAAGGCGCGACCGCCTCGGCCGCGGAAGCGAAGACCACGCCGAAGGCCGTACCCTCCGGCCGTGACGCACGCCTGGACAACGCCAAGTTCATCCTGATCGCCCTGGTCGTCCTCGGCCACGCGATCGAGCCGCTGCGGGACTACGGCCCCGCGGGCGCGCTGTACTACTGGATCTACTTCTTCCACATGCCCGCGTTCATCCTGATCAGCGGGTACCTTTCGCGGTCCTTCGACGGCTCGTCCAACCGCGTGGAGAAACTGGTCCTGTCCGTCGCGGTGCCCTACCTGATCTTCTGGACGATCCACCAGGCCATCTACTTCGTCGACCGCGGCGGCCCGCCCGACTCCCTGTCGGTGCTCAAGCCGACCTGGACCCTGTGGTTCCTGGTCGCCCTCTTCCTGTGGCGTCTGAGCGTGCCGATCTGGAAGCGGCTGCGCTGGCCCGTGCTCATCGCGGTGGTCATCTCGATGTTCGGTGCCACGGCCAGCCTGGGCGAGACCCTCTCGATGGGCCGCGTCGTCAGCTTCCTGCCGTTCTTCGTCCTGGGCCTGAGCCTGCGGCGGGAGCACTTCGCGTACCTGGACAGGCTGTGGGTGCGGATCCTGTCCGTGCTGGTCCTGGGCGTCACGGCGGTGCTGGCGGTACCCATCTCCGGGCACCTGAGCCGCGACTGGCTCTTCTGGAAGGAGAGCCTCACCGACCGGGACATCGACCCGCTCATGCCCAGCTTCGGCATCCGGCTGGCCTTCATGGCGCTGGCCCTGGTGATGACCGTCGCCGTCCTGGCGCTGACGCCGAAGCAGCGCACGTGGTTCACGGCCCTGGGCAGCTACACCCTGTACGTGTACCTGGGCCACTCGGTCGTCCTCATCCTGCTCAAGACCACGCCCTGGTACGACTCCGTGGACGGGATGACGGGGGTCGCCGTCACCTCGGCCCTGGCCCTGGCCCTGACACTGCTGCTGTGCGCCCCGTGGGTGCGCGCGGGCATGCGATGGGCGGTGGAACCGCAGCTGACGTGGTTCCTGCGCCAGGACCCCGCGCCTCGCGAGCCGGGCGGCGCCGGGAACGGCGACGGGGGCGCGCGGGACAGGGAGAAGGCCGGGGTCTGACCCGGGCCCCACGCGGTTTCCCGCACGGGGGGACGAGGCGCACACGTCAGGGGGCGGGTCGGCGCCGACGCGCCGCCCCGCCCCCTGACGTGTACCCCCGCCCGCGGCGGGAGGGGGTTCAGCTCCCGTTGGTCGTGTGCGGGGCCGAGGCGGCGCCGGGGACGGCGCCCGAGGCCAGCAGCTCGCGGCGGCGCACCTCGAACCTGCTCGTGTCCTTCCACAGCCGCAGCACCAGGACCAGCTCGAAGAAGGCCAGCGCCAGGACGGAGAACACCGCGACCGGGATGATCAGGCTGGTCAGCGGGGTGAAGAGGGAGACCAGCGCGGTCAGCGGAGCCACCACGCACAGGAACATCTCGAACTCGATACCGCTGAACAGGTGCGGGCGCACCCGGTGGCGCAGGAGCCGGTCGCGCACGCGCGGGTAGAAGCCGGTCGGGGCGGGGGCGCCCGGCCGGGCGGGGGCCTCCCCCGGGTCCTCGTCCTCGGGGTCCGCGTCGTTCTGGGCGGCCAGCCGGGCGGTGTCTCCGGTCAGCTCGGCGAGGGTCAGGTTCATGGCCCGGCGGGTCTTGGCGACCTGGGGGCCGTTGAGGTAGCGCAGCAGGTCGAAGAAGACCACCACCGGCGCCGCGATCAGGTAGACGTCGTGGCCGGTGACCAGCCACTGGCCGATCAGCAGCGCCATCACGCAGCCGAAGAAGCGGATGCGGTCGAAGACGAAGTCCACCCAGCCGCCGAAGACCGTGCCGGTGCCCTTGAGCCGGGCGATCTTGCCGTCCATGCAGTCCAGCACGAAGCTGAGGTGGAAGAGCAGCCCGCCCGCCAGCAGCCAGGCCCAGTTGCTCTCCGCGCCTCCCGGCACGAGGACCGGCGCGGCGAAGCACAGCATGGAGAGCAGGCCGAGGACCCCCGCCCCCAGCGTCAGCTGGTTGGGTGTGAGACCGGTGCGGTTCGCGGTCCAGACGACCAGGCGTCCAGCCAAAGGGTCCACCAGGAAGACCGTCCACCAGGCGTCCTTCGCCTTGTAGGTCTCTTCCTTGACTTGCGCGAAAGTGAAACGCGACATGCGGGCTCTCCAGGAACGCCCACCCGGGTCCCCGGCGCTCGACGACGCGCTGACGGGGGCGGGGAAAGGCTGTGTCGGCGGGGATCCGGGTCATCATGCCAGATCGGGGGTCGTCCAACCTAATCCGTGACGGCATACTTGAGCGGTAAGAGGGGGATCAACAGGCGGCCGCGCGCGGCATGCGGCGGATGGTCCACCCCCTTCGGTCTCGACCGAGGTAGAGGCATTGCGTTTTCTGAACGACCAGGCACCCCAGCAGGACCTGACCTACAGCGACGTGTTCATGGTCCCCAACCGGAGCTCCGTGGGCTCCCGGCTCAGCGTGGACCTGTCGTCACCGGACGGCACGGGCACCACGATCCCGCTGGTCGTGGCGAACATGACCGCGGTCGCCGGGCGCAGGATGGCCGAGACCGTCGCCAGGCGCGGCGGTATCGCGGTCATCCCGCAGGACATCCCCTTCGAGGTGGTCTCCGACGTCGTCTCCTGGACCAAGCAGCGGCACCTGGTGTACGACACCGCCATCACGCTCAACCCGGCCAGCACCGTCGGCGAGGCGCTCAACCTGCTGCCCAAGCGCGCGCACAACGCCGTGATCGTGGTCGACGGGGCCCGCCGCCCCGTCGGCGTGGTCACCGAGGCCGACTGCGCCGGCGTGGACCGCTTCGCGCAGCTGCGCGACGTGATGTCCACCGAGCTGCTGACCATCCCGGCGGGCACCGAGCCGCGCGAGGCGTTCGGGATACTGCACGACTTCCGCCACCGCCTGGCCCCGGTCGTGGACGGGGGCGGGGCCCTGGTGGGCGTGCTGACCCGCACGGGCGCGCTGCGCTCCACCCTGTACACGCCCGCCGTGGACGCGGACGACCGCCTGCGCGTGGCCGCCGCCGTCGGCATCAACGGCGACGTGGAGGGCAAGGCCGCCGAGCTGCTGGAGGCCGGGGTGGACACCCTGGTCATCGACACCGCGCACGGCCACCAGGAGAAGATGCTGGCCGCGGTCGCCAAGGTGCGCGCGCTGTCGCCGCGGGTCCCGGTCGTGGCGGGCAACATCGTCACCGCCCGGGGCACGCGCGAGCTGATCGAGGCGGGCGCCGACATCGTCAAGGTCGGCGTGGGCCCGGGCGCGATGTGCACGACCCGCATGATGACCGCCGTGGGCCGCCCCCAGTTCTCCGCCGTGCTGGAGTGCGCCGAGGCCGCGCGCGAGCTGGGCGGGCACGTGTGGGCGGACGGCGGCGTGCGCCACCCGCGCGACGTGGCCCTCGCCCTGGCCGCGGGCGCGTCCAACGTGATGGTGGGCTCGTGGTTCGCGGGCACCTACGAGTCGCCGGGCGACGTCATGCGCGACGCCGAGGGCAGGCAGTACAAGGAGAGCTTCGGCATGGCGTCGGCCCGCGCGGTCCGGCTGCGCACCGCCGAGGACTCCCCGTTCGAGCGGGCCCGCAAGGCGCTGTTCGAGGAGGGCATCTCCACCGGCCGCATGTACCTGGACCGGGAGCGGCCCGGCGTGGAGGACCTGATCGACCAGATCGTCGCCGGTGTGCGCAGCTCGATGACCTACGCGGGCGCCTCCTCGCTGGCGGAGTTCCACGAGCGCGCCGTGGTGGGTGTGCAGAGCGCCGCCGGGTACAACGAGGGGCGGCCGGTGCCCACGAGTTGGTAGGGCGGTGTTCCCACGCCCTCGCAGGCTCGGCCGGGGCTCCGGGCGCCGGGGCCAGGCATTCTTCGTCCTCGCCCACGCCTGACGCCCGTTCCCCGCTGACGAGGGAGGGCCCGGGCGCCCCGGCGGGGACCGCCGGGGCGCGGGGTCAGCCGGCCCTGCCCTCCTTCGCGGCGAGTACCGCCTTGCGGTGCTCGCCGCACAGCTTGTCGGCGTGCCGGACCGGCTCGGGCACCCGGTACTTGGGGGAGAGCCGCAGCACCAGCTCGGCCGCGCCCTCCAGGTCCACCCGGTGGCCGACGGACACGTAGACGGGCTTGACGCCCCTACGGGTGCGCAGCACGCGCCCGAGGACCTCCTTGCCCTGGTCCGCCAGCGCGAAGGAGTCGGGGACCACCTCCGAGCGCCCGGCCACCATGGGCGTCCACGACCCCCGCTCCTCGCCGGGCACGCTGTGCCTGCCGAACAGGACCGACTTGGCCGACCCCACCACCGGCAGGTCCAGGAGCACCCCCAGGTGGCAGGCGACCCCGAAGCGGCGGGGGTGCGCCAGGCCGAAGCCGTCGCACAGGTACACGTCCGGGGTCACCTTGAGCTGTCCCAGCGCCTCCAGGACCGGCGGGGACTCGCGGAACCCGAACAGCCCCGAGATGTAGGGGAAGGACGGTTCGGAGGAGATGGCGACGGACTCGACGACCTCCAGGGTCCGCACGTCCATGACCACGGCCGCCGCGGAGAGCGCCGTGTTGTCCGTGGCGTAGCTGACGTCCAGGCCGGCCACCAGCCGCACCGCGTCCACGTCCAGCGGCTCCTCGCGGACCCGGTCGGCGAGCCTGCGCTGGAGCGCGACGGCCTCCTTGGGGTCGCTGGGCCAGTTCTCCGGATCGTCCAGGACCCGCGCGACCCGTTCGGAGATCTCCGACATCCCGATCCTCCCGTTCGTTCGGTGGTAGGCGTCCTCCATCCAATCCCACTACCCAGCCGCGCGCGGCGCCCGGGAACGGGCCCCGGCGCTGTGCGACACTCCACAGCCCTCGGTGCCCGGAGGAGGCGTATGGGCACTGTACGGTGGTTTTCGCAGTTTTGCACTGACTGGTCAGTTCAAAAACCGGAGGAGACCCAGGGATGCGTCGGGCAACCGGAGCTCGTGTACAGGCTGAGGGTGTCGGGCTCGCCACCCGGGAGGGCCCCGTCTACACCGGGGTGGGGTTCACCGCCCGCCCGGGCACGCTCACCGTCTTCCAGGCCGACTCGGGCGGCGGGCGCAGCGCCCTGCTGCTGACCCTGACCGGCCGGATGCGCCCCTCGGAGGGGACGCTGCACGTGGACGGCCACGCGCTGCCCCGGCACGCGCGCCGGGTCCGCCGGATCAGCTCGTTGGGGCTGATGGACGAGGTCAACCCCCTGGACGAGCGGCTCCGGGTCCGCGAGCACCTGTCCGAGGGGCTGCTGCTGCGCATGCGCCCCGCCGCGCGGAACCTGGCCGACGAGGCCATGGAGGCCGCGGGGCTGGGCGGGCTCGACCGCCGGTCGCTCGTGCGGGAGCTGTCCATGGTCGAACGGCGCCGCCTCGGGGTGGCCCTGGCCCTGCTGGCCGAACCCCGCCTGCTGGCCGTCGACGACGTCGACGGCGGACTGGACCCCGAGCACCAGGCCGACCTGTGGCGCACCCTCAAGAGGCTGTCGGACGAGGGGCTGACGGTGGTCGCCACCTGCGCCGACTCCGACGAACTGGCCGAGGTCGCCGGGCCGGACACGCAGGGCCCGATCCCGCTCCGCCAGGGTGCCTCCGAGACCGCCGCCGGGGACGCGGACGCCCCGGCGAACCGCGTCCCCGGCGGCGCGTCCGCCGCGGGCGCGGGGACCGGCGGGCGCCACGCGCGGCGCCGGCGCCACGCCGGCCTGGACATCCTGCGCGGCACCCGGAAGGGGAAGGAGGGAGAGGACCGTGGCCCGGAGTAGACGTTCGCGCCCGCTCGTGCGCCCCCTCGCGGTGCCCCGGCTGGGGCTGCTGACGGTGCGCTCCTTCCTGCGCTCGCCGCTGCCCGCCGCCGCGCTGGCCGCGCTCCTGCTCATCCCCCTGCTCTACTCGGGCATGTACCTGTGGTCGTTCTGGGACCCCTTCGGCAAGATGGAGCGCCTGCCGGTCGCCCTCGTCAACGAGGACCGGCCGGTCGAGGTCGAGGGCCGCGAGGTCGACGCCGGGGGCGAGCTCACCGACACCCTCCTGGACCGGGGGGACCTGGACTGGCACCTGGTGGACGCCCGGGAGGCCGCGCGCGGTGTCGCCGACGGCACCTACTACGTCTCCCTGACCATCCCCTCCGACTTCAGCGCCGACCTGACCTCCCCCTCCCGCGACCGGGAGTCCCCCTCCCCGGCGACACTGGAGGCCCACTACAACGACTCCAACAGCTTCATCGTCCGCCAGCTGGCCGGAAGCGCGTTCCGGGAGATCCAGGAGGCCGCCGCGGCGTCGGCGATCAACGGCTACCTGGACCAGATCTTCCTCGGGTTCAACGAGATCCACGGCAGGACCCAGGAGGCGGCGGAGGGGGCCGACGAGCTCTCCGGCGGCGCGGGCGAGGCGGAGGAGGGGTCCTCCGAGCTGTCCGGGGGCGTCGGCGAGGCGCACACGGGCGCCGGGGAGCTCAGCGGCGGCCTCGGCCAGCTGTACGCCGGGTCGCAGGAGCTGGCCGGCGGCGCCGCGACCGCCTCCGAGGAGGTCTCGGCCCAGGTGGAGAAGCTCGACGCGCTGGCCGACGAGTGGCTCCCCCAGCTGGAGGAGGACATCCCCTCCATCCAGGAGCACGCCGAGAACGCCGCCGAGGCCACCGGGGCCCTGTCCGCGGCCCTGGAAGAGCTGCCGGAGGTCGACACCGCGGCGCTCACGGAGGTGGACGGGCGCCTGGCGTCCTACCTGGAGGACCACCCCGAGCTGGAGACCGAGGACCCCGACCTGTACACCCTGCTGTGCGACCTCCAGGGGGCCATGGACACCGCCCTGTCGGTGGCCGGGTTCGTCGGCGACAACCGCGACGCGATCACGTCGACCGCCGAGGACGCCGCCGCGCTGAGCGCGGAGGCCGCGGCGTTCGCCGAGGACCTGCCCGCGATGGTAGAGAAGGCGGAGGACGCCCGGGACCGGGCCGACGAGCTCGACGAGGGCCTGGCCGAGCTGGCCGAGGGTTCCGCGCAGCTGCGCGACGGGCTGGCGGAGGCCGCCGACGGCGCCGGGGAGCTCGACGAGGGGCTGGGCGAGCTCAGCGGCGGCGCCGCCGAGCTGCACTCGGGCCTGGAGGAGCTGGCCTCGGGCTCCGACGAGCTGGCCGAGGGGCTCGACGAGGGCGCCGAGGAGGTCCCCACCTACTCCGGCCGTGGGCGCGACGACGCCTCCTCGACGATGAGCCGGCCGGTGCGGCTGGACAGCGCCGTCTCCAACGAGGCGCCCGACTACGGGACCGGGTTCACACCGTTCTTCGTGCCGCTGTCGCTGTGGGTGGGCGCGATGGTGGTGTTCATGGTGCTGCCCGCGCTGTCCTCGCGGGCCCTGGCCTCCTCCGCGCCCTCCTGGCGGGTGGCGCTCGCCGGGAGGATCGCCCCGCTCCTGCTCGGCGTCGGCCAGGTGCTGGTCATGATGGTCGCCCTGCACCTGCTGCTGGGCCTGGACGCGGAGAACTGGCCGCTGCTGATCGCGTTCCTGGTGCTGACCGCCGCCGCGTTCGCCGCGACCGTGCAGTACCTGAACGTGGCCTTCGGCGCGGCGGGGCGTGTGGTGGCGCTGGCGCTGCTGGTGCTCCAGCTGACCTCGGCGGGCGGAACGTACCCGATCGAGACCAGCCCGGCCTTCTTCCAGGCCGTGGGGCCGTTCCTGCCGTTGCACTGGGGCGTGACCGCGCTGCGCCACATGATCGGCGGCGGTGACCCCGCCCTGGTCCAGGCCGCGTTCGGCGTGATGGCGCTGTGGCTGGTGGTGCCCCTGCTGCTCACCTGGTGGACGGTGGAGCGCAAGCGGGTGTGGACGATGGGCGCGCTCCACCCGGCGCTGAAGCTGTGACGTGCGCCGGGGTGACGGACATGGCGCTTCCTGTACGACTATGGGCGAGAATGGACCGGATGAGTGCGAGTACGCCCGACCAGCCCTTGAGCGGCCGCCGCGAGACCACCCGGCGGCGCCTGTTCGAGGCCGCGGTCACGCTGATCTCCGAGCAGGGGTACGGAGCCACGACCGTCGACGAGATCGCCGAGCGCGCCGGGGTGGCCAAGGGCACCGTCTACTACAACTTCGGCGGCAAGGGCGAGCTGTACGCGGCCCTGATGGAGTGGGGCGTGACCCGGCTGACCGACACGCTCAAGGGCGCGGTGCCCCCTCCGGAGGCCGGTGCCTCCCCCCGCGAGGCGCTCTCCGCCGTGCTGCGCGCCGGAGTGGTGTTCATCGGCGAGCACGAGTCCCTGGCACGCCTGCTCATGGCGGAGGCCTGGCGGACCAACCGGGTCTGGTACGCCACGGTCCTGCAGATCCGCACCGAGGCGATCGGGGTCATCACCGGCCTGCTGGACGAGTTGGCCGAGGACGGGTCGCTGCTGCCGGACCTGGACACGGGCCTCGCGGGGTCCGCCCTGTTCGGCATGGTGGTGACGGTGGCCCTGGACTGGCGTACGCTCCAGCCCGAGCGTCCCGTCGAGGAGGTCCACACGGCGCTGGCCCGTATGGTCGGGGGCCTGGTCGGCCCCGCCGCCTCCTCCGACCGGACGAGCATCCGAGACTCCTGAGAGGACGCCCTCCGCGATGACCACCCTCTATCCCCTGATCCCGCTTCTGGCCGGGGTGGTCATGCTCTGGGCGGTGACACGCGACACGCGTCTGGAGCTGCGGCTGCGCCGTCACGGGATGCGCGCCAAGGCACGGGTGATCGGTTACCACGAGACCTCCACGGCCTCCCGGATGATCGTGCAGTTCCGCACCGAGGACGGGCACGAGATCCACGCCGAGCACGAGAACACGGGGTGGACGGCCTCCCGTTCCGGGGAGATCGTGACCGTCGCCTACGACCCCGACGCGCCCGAGCGGGCCCGGATCGTGTCCGCGCCGTGGCTGTCGCACTACGTGCGGGTGCTGTTCGGCGGCCTGGGCGCGATCCTGGTGTTCACGGGGCTGCTGCTGGGCTACCTGGCCTGGCGCTAGGGCGTGTGCGGCCGGTGCCCGCCCCGCTTCTTCCGCCCGGCCGCCGCTCCCGGCGGACGGCCCGCGGGCCGAGGCTCCCCGCCCCGTCCCGGGCGTCAGCCCCGGCCCGCGGGCACGGCCTCCCCAGGCGGGGCGGAGTAGCGGACCAGGCGCGAGGGCAGGGCGCCGTCCAGGGTGGCGCGGGTGCACACGCGCACCCCGCACAGCAGGTCGGCCACGCCCGCGCGGTCGGGCCGGACCAGGGCGCTGCTGACGTGCAGCGCGGCCACGGCGAGCGCGAACCAGGGCAGGCCCAGGGCGAGGAGGACGGCGACGGGTCCCTGGAGCAGGCAGGTGCGCGCCAGGACCCGCCAGCGGGCCGCCGGGGCCGGGTACCCGCGTTCGCCGAGCGCCAGCCGGACCGAGGCCGCGCCCGGGGTGGCGCGGTCGCGGCGCGTCAGCGCGGGGGCCGCGATCACGACCGCGCCCAGGCACAGCAGGACGGCGGCAGGTCCCCCGGCACCGGGGCCCGTGGCGCCGAGCGCGTGCGGCAGGGCGGTGAGGAGGGCCGTGCCGAACCACCACAGGCCAAGGTCGAGCAGGGCGCCGGTGAGCCTGCGCGCCGGACCGGGCGCACCGCGGTCGGCGACGGCCGCGGGCCAGCCCCGGGCGTACCTCGGCGGGAGCGCCCACCGGGCGAGCAGCCAGCCGAGCAGGGTCGCGGCCGCGCCCCAGGCCACGAACCCGGGCGGGGCCTCGGCGTAGGCGCACGGGTACAGGCCCAGGAGCCCGGTGGCGCGGACGGCGACCACGGCCGCGGCCAGGGCCGCCCCTGCCAGCACGGTGACCGCGGGGCCGCGGCGGAAGCGGTGTCGGGCCAACAGCCCGACCGCCAGGAACAGGGCGAGGGCCGCGACCTCCTGCCGGGTCCCGGGGAGGAGCCGCGGGCCGGAGCGGTCATCGCCGAGGGGGTCCGCGCACAGGCCGTCGACGGAGGCCGGCAGCGGCCAGACCGCGTACGCCGCCAACCCCGCGGCGGTGGCCAGGGCGGCCGCGGTGCACAGGCCCGGCCAGCCGTGCGGGCGTCCGTAGCGGCGGTACTGCCCGCGCAGGTAGAGTGCCGCCGCGCAGACCACCAGCAGCGGGACTCCCGCGGCCACGGCCTGCACGGCGGCCTGTCCCCCGCCGAACGGCTGGCCCATGGGCGTCCCCCCGTCACGCGGCGTCTGCTCTCCGGGACGCAACGCTAGTACGGGCGGCGCCGTGACGCGGGCCGAACGCGGACATCCCGCGGCGGAGACCGGGTTCGGGGGAGGGCGGTGTTGGTCACCCGGAGCAGGACTTGCCATACTCTCCGCCATATGTGACCTTTGCCCTATTGTCACAATGCTTCACAGGAGTGATCACCTCTACCAGCGACCCAAGAGGTGGACATTCTCGCCCTTCATGGCAGACTGCCTCCACCACCCGGATATTTCAGCGTTTCACCGGCGAGATACGATCCCCCACGCCGAAATGCCGCGTTTATGGTTACCCTGCGGTACGTCCCGTGTCGAGAAGCCCCGACGGACGCCGCCCGTGGGACACGAGACCGCGCACAGGCGGGCCGGGACGCGCCGACTCCCCCGGCGGCCGCGGCCCCCACCCCCCCAGACGACCCCAGACGCGGATCGACAGGAGAACCGTGCAGGCAGTACCCAAGCGACGCGGTCGGAGCATCACCTCCCGCATCCGCGCAATGGTCATGATCCCCACCACCGCCCTGGTGGTGCTCTGGCTTGTCCTCACCGCCGCCCTCGCCGGAGACGCGGTCATCCAGATCCTCCGCGCCAACGCCGTCGACGAGCTGGTCACCCCCGCCGCGGTCGGCCTCGTGGACGTGATGCAGGAGCGGTCGCACACGATCGCCTACATCGAGAACCCCGAGGTCCCCGAGATCGAGAGCGACCTGGTGCAGGCCCGCGAGAGCACCGACGCCTCCCTGGGCGCGGTCGTGGACGAGCTCATCGGCTTCGCCGACATCGCCCCCGGCGAGAGCGGCCACCACATCGAGATGCTGCACATGCAGTACGGCGAGATCGGCGGGATCCGCGCGGCCGTCGACGCGGGCGAGGCCTCCCGCGCCGACGTCCTCGACTACTACAACGAGCTGATCCTGCACGGTGCCGACAGCTTCGACAGCCAGGCGCGCGAGGGCGACCTCGGGCGCGCGGTCAGCTCCAGCTTCACCGCGACGTACATGTTCCGCACGGTCGACCTGTTCGCGCAGTCCGACGCCCAGCTCGCCCGCGCCTTCGCCACCGACGAGCTGACCCCGGAGGACCAGCGTCAGTTCACCGAGCTGGTCGGCTCCTACGAGAGCATGCTCGCGGCCAACGGCCGCTACCTGGGGGGCGAGGGACACGAGACCCGGCTGGAGAACCTGCTGGAGAGCCAGGAGTACGCCGACCTCCAGCGCATGCAGGACGAGATCATCGGCCGCCAGGCGACCACCGAGACGGTCACCGACCCGGTGACCCTGCTGCCCAGCGAGGTCCAGGACCTGTCCATGCCGGTGGAGTACACCGAGTGGGAGGAGTCCTACGACCACGTCCTCTCCGAACTCACCTCGATCGGCGCCGACGAGGCCCTGCACGCCGCGGACGTCACCCGCGCCCAGGCCAACCAGGCCGTGTTCTTCGCCCTGGCGGGCGGCCTCGGCGTCGGCGCCGTCACCGTGGCCGCCTTCCTCCTGGCCCGCCGCTCCTCCAACACGCTCACCGAGCGCCTGCTGCGCCTGCGCGACGACTCCAACGACCTGGCCGAGAGCCGCCTGCCCGACCTCATGCGCCGCCTGCACGAGGGCGAGCGCGTCGACACCGAGGCGGCCCTGCCCGCGCTGGCCGCCACCGACGACGAGCTCGGCGACGTGGCCAGGGCGTTCAACACCGCCCAGCGCGCGGCCGTCAACGAGGCGGTGCAGCAGACCGAGCTGCGCCAGGGCGTCAACCGCGTGTTCCTCAACATCGCGCACCGCAGCCAGACGCTGGTCCACCGCCAGCTGCGCCTGCTGGACCGGATGGAGCGCGAGCAGGAGGACCCCGAGCAGCTGGCACAGCTGTTCAAGCTCGACCACCTGGCCACCCGTTCCCGCCGCAACGCCGAGAACCTGCTCATCCTGGGCGGCGAGGCGCCGGGCCGCACCTGGCACCGCCCCATGCCGCTGATCGACGTGCTGCGCGGCGCCATCTCCGAGTCGGGCGACTACACCCGCGTCAAGCGCGAGCGGATCGCCCGCGTCCACCTCAACGGCCCGGCCGTCGCCGACGTCATCCACCTGGTCGCCGAGCTGGTCGACAACGCCGCGATGTTCTCGCCGCCGCACACGCACGTGCGCCTGAGCAGCGAGGACGTGCCCAACGGCGTGACGGTCGAGATCGAGGACCGGGGCCTGGGCATGACCGAGAGCGAGTTCGCCTCGGCGAACGCGCTGCTCGCCAGCCCGCCCGAGTTCGACGTGATGCGCCTGAACGAGAAGATGCGCCTCGGCCTGTTCGTGGTCTCGCACCTGGCGCACCGCCACGGCATCCGCGTGCACCTGCGCCCGTCGCCGTACGGGGGCGTGCAGGCCATAGTCCTGCTGCCGCACGAGCTGATCTCCGGCGACCGCTCACCGCTCCCCGCCGACGAGAGCGGCGAGCACGTGTGGGACGTGCGCGAGATCCTCGACCGCGCGCCCGGCGAGCTGGGGACCGGCAAGCGCGCCAAGCCCGTGCTGACCTCGGTGTCCGCGCCGAAGGAGGAGGCGCCCGCGCGGGAGACCGAGGACCCCGGGAGCTCCGCCGACGCCGGGGGCGACGCCGGCTCCGAGGACACCGGGACCGCGGACGACGCCGGGACCGCCGGAGCACCGGAGGGCGGCACCGCTCCGGAGGGCGGCACGGACCTCCTCGGCGCGGAGGGCGACCGGCCCCCGCTCCCCACCAGGACACCGCTGCCCACCCGGACCCCGACCGTCAGTGCGGTCCCCGGCCCCGGCGCCCCCTCCGCCGCCGAACCGCCCGCCATGGTCGAGGCGGGCGGGGGACGGCCGCCGCTGCCCAAGCGGCGCCCCCAGGAGAACCTGGCTCCGCAGCTGGCCGCCGACCCCGCGACCGACATGGGCGGTCCCGCGGCGGGCGGCCCGTCCTCCTCGAACGGAACCCAGGACGGCCAGGAGCGTCTGGCGCGCCTGCGCCGGAACATGTCCGCGTTCCAGAAGGGTACGGACCGCGGACGGCGCGAGGGCAAGCAGCAGACCAACGACACCGACAAGGACACGTAACCGTGACGAGTACTCCCGAAAGCGCCCAGCGTGACAGTGGAAGCGGCGCGGGCAAGAAGGACATCGACTGGCTGCTGGACGAGCTGCTCGACCGCGCGGTGGGCTCCCGCCACGCGATCGTGCTCTCCGCCGACGGGCTGCTGATCGGCCGCTCCCGCGAGCTGGTCAAGGAGGACGCCGAGCACCTGTCCGCGGTGGCCTCCGCGTTCCAGAGCCTGGCCCGGGGCACGGGCCGCCACTTCGGCGGGGGCGAGGTACTCCAGACCGTCGTGGAGATGGAGAGCGCGTACCTGTTCGTCACCGGCGCCGGCCGGGGGGCGTGCCTGGCGGTGCTGGCCGAGGAGAGCGCCGACGTCGGTCTCATCGCCTACGAGATGAACGTGCTGGTCGAGCAGGTGGGCCGTTATCTGGACGCCGCGCCCAGGCACGAGGGCGGTTCCGGGGAAGCCACGCGATAGGGGACGCCATGCAAGCGCACAACGAGTTGCCGCCCGAGGAGGATCCGCACGGCCCGCACCAGCGGGACGCGGTCGGCGGGTACGACGCGGGTGCGGCGGCCGAACCGCAGGACGCCGGACCGCTGGTGCGGCCGTACGTGATCGCGCAGGGCCGCGACCACGCGGACACCGTGCAGCTGGACATGATCAGCGTCGTGATCGCGGCCAAGCGCGCCGAGGTCGACGAGATGGCGCTGGAACCGGAGCAGATACGCATCCTGGAGCTGTGCCGACGGCCCCAGTCGGTCGCCGAGGTGTCCGCGCACCTGGACATCCCGGTGGCCGTCGTCAAGGTCCTGCTCAGCGACCTGCTCAACCGCGGCCTCGCGTTGGCCCGCGCCCCCTACACAGCGAAGAGCCCGGTGAGCCGGGACGTACTCCAGGCGGTTCTCGATGGCATCCAGCGACTCTGACGACACGCAGGCGCCCGTTCCGGCGGCGCTCAAGATCCTCGTGGCGGGGGGATTCGGGGCCGGCAAGACCACGATGGTCGGATCGGTCAGCGAGATCGCGCCGCTGAGCACCGAGGAGGTGATGACCGAGGCCAGCTACGGGATCGACGACCTGTCGGGCGTGGAGGCCAAGACGACCACGACCGTGGCGCTGGACTTCGGCCGCATCACCATCAACGAGCACCTGGTGCTGTACCTGTTCGGGACCCCCGGCCAGGAGCGGTTCTGGTTCATGTGGGAGGAGCTGTCCGAGGGCGCGCTGGGCGCGGTGGTCATCGCCGACACCCGCCGCCTGGAGACGTGCTTCGCCGCGGTGGACTTCTTCGAGCGGCGCGGCGTGCCGTTCGTGGTGGCGGTGAACTGCTTCGAGGGCGCCCACCGGTACGAGCCCGACGAGGTCCGCGACGCGCTGAGCCTGGACCCCGCGATCCCGGTCGTGCTGTGCGACGCGCGTGAGCGCGATTCGGCCAAGAAGGTGCTGGTGACGCTGGTGAACCGGGTGGCCGAGCGGATGGCCGCCTAGGAGTCGCCTCGCGAACCGGCCTCGGCTTATGGGGGGGTTGGTTCGGGCGCCCGCGGGGTTCTGGAGGTGGCGTGGGCGGGTCGGCGAGGAACGAGCCCACCCGCCGGAGCCACCGCTGTGCCTGCTTCAACCCGATTCCCGCGTCCAGGGCGCCCGAACACGGACCGAAGCGAAGCGGAGGTCCACAGCAAACACGGGCGCCCGCGGGGTTCTGGAGGTGGCGTGGGCGGGTCGGCGAGGAACGAGCCCACCCGCCGAAGCCACCGCTGTGCCTGCTTCAACCCGATTCCCGCGTCCAGAACGCCCGAACACGGAAAGTGCCGCGCGCAGCGTCCGTTGAGGGCGGTAGCCCGCCCTGGCGCGGAGCGCTCCCGGCGGGCGGCGACGGGCGACGGGCGGGCCGAAGCGAAGCGGAGGCCACAAGAGACACTGCCTCGTGGTCGGGGGCGGGGGCGGAGTCCCCCGCCCCTTCGTTGTGCCCGCCGGAGGGCGGACGGGGGTTTCGGACCCCCTTCCGGGTTGCGGACGCGTTCGGGACCCCGGAACCGCTGTACACAAGGAGCTTCCGGGTAAAGTGCGCCCCGTGGAGCGCCGTGGGCGCGCCACACCCGCAGACCATGGCCCCGTCTGGACGGGCCCGCACGAAGGTGACTGGAGTTACCCATGAAGCGGTTCGAGTGGCGCGACCGGATCCATGCCCTGGACGCCGAGGAGGACTGCGAGCAGATCGTGCGCATCCTCGGCAGCCACGAGTTCCCGTGGGACATCGAGCAGGCCCTGGGCCTGGCCCTGTACCGCACCTACGCCGTGCCCAGCATCGGCGAGCTGCTGGCGCGCACACGCGAGTTCACCGAGCGCACGCAGCACCGCTACGACGACACCGCGCTGATCCTCAACGACATCATGGAGCACGGGTTCGGCCCGGGACGGGGCCGCGACGCGCTGCGCCGGATGAACCAGATGCACCGCTCCTACGACATCAGCAACGACGACTACCGCTACGTCCTGAGCACCTTCGTGGTCATGCCCGTGCGCTGGATCAACGACTACGGCTACGGCTGGCGTAGGCTCAGCGACCACGAGATCGCCGCCAACACCAACTACTACCGCAAGCTCGGCAGGCACATGGGGATCAAGGACATCCCCGAGACCTACGCCGAGTTCCTCGAACTCCTCGACTCCTACGAGCGCGAGCACTTCGCCTACACCGAAGGCGGCCGGGCGGTCTCCGACGCCACCCTCGACCTGATGGTGGACCTCTACCCGGCCTGGCAGCGGCCGCTGGTGCGCCCCTTCACCAAGGCCCTGCTCGACGAGCGGCTCATCCGCGCCTTCGGCTACCCCGAGCCCTCGGCGGCCTGGCGCAGGCTGAGCGCGGGCGCGCTGAGGCTGCGCGCCAAGGTGGTGCGCCGGATGAAACCGCGCGAGGAACCGCGCTGGGCCAGGATGAGCCCCAACATCCGCAGCTACCCGCAGGGCTACGACCCGTCCCGGATCGGCACCTTCCCCCAGGGCTGCCCGGTCCCGCACGGCATGGAGACCCGCGAGGTCGCCGCCACGGGGGCCCGCGTGCCCGCACCGGGCCAGGCGGTCGCGCCCGCGCCCGGCGAGGCGCCCGCACCCGCACCCGACGACGCGTCCGCACCGGTGTCCGGTGAGGACACCGGGAAGTAGCGGCCGCCCGGATCCCGCCCGTCCCCGCACCCCCTGCCGCCCACCCCGGCCCGACCGCCCCCCCTCTCCCCGAAGGAACCGCCGATGAAGCGTTTCGACCTCCGAGACGAGATCCACCGCCTGGACCCCGAGGCCGACTGCGTACGGATCATGCAGATCCTCAACTCCCAGGAGTTCCCCTGGGACATGGGCCGGGCACTGGGCATCGCCCTGTACCGCACCTACGCCGTGCCCAGCATCGGCGAACTGCTGGGCAGGACCAACGAGTTCACCGGCAGCACCCAGAAGCGCTACGACGACACCGCGCTGATCCTCAGCGACATGATGCGGTACGGGTTCGAGCCGGGGCGGGGCCGCGACGCGCTGCGCCGGATGAACCAGATGCACCGCTCCTACGACATCAGCAACGACGACTACCGCTACGTGCTCAGCACCTTCGTGGTCATGCCCGTGCGCTGGATCAACGACTACGGCTACGGCTGGCGCGGGCTCAGCGACCACGAGGTCTCGGCGATCACGCACTACTACCGCAGGCTCGGCCGGTACATGGGGATCAAGGACATCCCCGAGACCTACGAGCAGTTCCGGGACCTGATGGACTCCTACGAGCGCGAGCACTTCGCCTACACCGAGGGCGGCCGGGCGGTCTCCGACGCCACCCTCGACCTGATGGTGACCTTCTACCCGCGGCGCGTGTCCGGGCTGGCCCGGAAGTTCTCCATGGCGATCCTGGACGAGTCGCTCATCGAGGCCTTCCGCTACGACCCGCCCGGCAGGGCCTGGCGGCGGGGGGCCGACATCGCGCTGAGGCTGCGGGCCCGGGTGGTGCGCCGGATGAGGCCGCGCGAGGAACCGCTGTGGGCGGAGGGCAACCCGAACATCCGCAGCTACCCGCAGGGGTACGACGTCAACCGGATCGGCACCTTCCCGGCGGGCTGCCCGGTGGCGCACGACGTGGACCCGGTCGGCCACGAGGAACTGTACGGGGACGGCGGCGGGAGGGGTGTCGCGGCCGAGGACCGCCGGGCCCTGGAGGCGGCGCGGGTCCCCGCGGCTCCACAGACCGCGGAGGCCTCCGCGGCTCCGGAGGGCGGGGAGTCCGCGGCCGGGACGGGCGCGGGCGGACGCGCTTGACCGCCCCGGCGGGCGCGGCGTCCGCCGGGGGCGGCGCGGCGGGCGGACCCGGTACGCCGCTGCCCCGCTCCGTGCACGCCTGGTACGGCAGCGGCGCGGTGGCCACGGGGATCTTCAACACGGTGCCCGGCCTGCTGCTCCTGATCTACCTGACCGACACGCTCGCGGTGAGTCCCGCCCTGGCCGGAGCGGTGGTGCTCCTGCCCAAGGTGGTCGATCTTCTGGTCAGTCCGTATATCGGGATCTGGTCGGACAGGACGCGTTCTCCGTGGGGACCGCGACGCCCGTGGATGCTGGCCGGGGCGCTGACCCTGCCGGTGCTGTTCGCCGCGATGTTCGCCGGGCCCCCGCTGGAGGGCGGCTCCGCCGCGGTGTACGTGGCGGCCGTGTTCGTGGCCGCCGCGCTGGCGTCGTCGGTGTTCCAGGTACCGCACACCGCCATGCCCGGGGAGATCACCTCCGACTACCACGAGCGGTCCACGTTCAACACCTGGCGGACCGCGTTCGTGGGGCTCGCCCTGATGCTGGGCGGCGCCCTGGCCCCGGTCATCCAGGCCGCCCCCGCGGACCCCGTGGCCGGATACCGGCTGATGGGCCTGGTCATGGGCTTCGTGGTACTGGTGTCGATGCTGGGATCGGTGGTGGGCACGCGCCGGGCACCGCGCCCGGTGTTCGCCCACCGCACGGAGGGTCTGGCGGCCCAGCTGCGGGTGGCCCTCGCCCACCGGCACTTCCGGGTGCTCTTCCCCGCCAACCTGCTGATGGCCACGGCGGGCGGAACCATGGTCGCGGGCGTGCCGTACGTGACGGCCAACGTCATGGGGAACCCGGGTTACACGAGCATCCTCATGGTGTGCGTGCTGGTGCCGCTGATCGCGTCGGCCCCGCTGTGGAGGCGGCTGTCCCTGCGGGTGGACAAGCGTCGCGCCGCCGGATACGCGGCGGCGGTGTTCGCCCTGGGCGGCCTGGGCCTGCTGCTGATCCCGTTCTGGGGCTTCCCCGGCGCGGTGGCGTCCTCCGTCCTGGTGGGCGCGGGCCTGTCCGGGACGACGCTGCTGCCGTGGTCGATGCTGGCCGACTGCCTGGCCGCCGCCGACGCCTCCGGCCGGAGGCAGGGCGGCGTGCTCTCGGGTGTGTGGACCGCCGGGGAGGCCATGGCGCAGTCGGTGGGGGCCGGACTGCTGTCGCTGGCCCTGGCGGTGAGCGGCTACGTGGAGTCCGGGGCCGGGGAGGCCGTCCGGCAGAGCGACGAGGCGTTGCGCGGCATGCTGGTCGGCAGCACGCTGGTGCCCGCCGCGGTGATGCTGTGCTGTCTGGTGCCGCTGGCGTTCTACCGGCTGACCGCCGAGGAGGCGGGCTGAACCGCCGGCCGGAGGGTCGCGGTGGCGGGGCGCGCGGGCGCCCCGCCACCAACCGGACGTTCTTCAACGCCCTGCCGCTGCCGGACGCCGAGAGGCGGGAGGTCGTGCGTTCGGGCGTCCGGGCCTTCCTGCGGATCTACGGCCCCCGCTGACCCCGGCGCCCGGGGGCGGGCGGCCTGCGACCGCGCCCGCCGCCGGGCCGTCCCGGAGCGGCGGCCGACGCGGGGCGCCCGGCCTCAGCGGCCCAGGCGTCGCCACAGCGGCCGCGGGAGCAGCCGCATCCCCGTGAAGAGCGGCTGGAGCACGCGCGGCGCCCACACGGTGGTGGCCCGCGAGCGCAGCCCGGCCGACACCGCGTCCGCGACCTGGCCCGGGGTGGCGGGGAAGGGAGCGGGTGCCACGTGCGCCGACATCCGCGTCGGCACGTAGCCCGGCCGCACCACCAGCACCCGCGCGCCGGACCCGTGCAGGGAGTCGGCCAGCCCCTGCGCGAAGCCGTCCAGGCCCGCCTTGGCCGATCCGTACACGAAGTTGAACCTGCGCACCCGCACCCCCGCCACGGAGGAGAGCACCACGAGCGTCCCGTGCCCCTGCCCGCGCAGGCGGGCGGCCACGGCCAGGTCCGCGGACACGTGCCCGGTGTAGTTGACGGCGGCGGCGCGGGCGGCGGCGGCCGGGTCGGCCTCGTACTCGGACTGCTCGCCCAGCACCCCGAACGCGTCCACCACCACGTCCAGGTCGCCCACCAGCTCCACCGCGTCCGCCACGGTGCCGGTGTGCGTGTCGGGCAGAGCGGCGTCGAAGTCCACCGAGTGCACCCGCGCCCCGAGCGCGGTGAGCGCGCCCGGCGGGGAGGGTACCCCGCCCCGGGCGGCCAGCACCACCTCGCGGGCGCCCTCGCGGACCAGCCGTTCGACGATGGCCAGGCCGATCTCACTGCGTCCGCCGAGCAGCAGCACGCTCCGCACCGATCCCACCGAGTCGCGCACGGCCGTCCCCGCCTTTCTGGAAGTTCGTGATTTCTTTCGGGCCTCCGCCTCGCTTCGGCCCGTGTTCGGGCGCCCTTCGACGCGGGAACCTTCGGCGTCTCCGGCGGGACGACTCGTGCCCACACCGTCGCCCGCCACCACCCTCGACGGACGCCTGCGGCGCGGTCCTACCCGCAGTCCCACCTCCGCCGCCTCCGGAACCCCGTGGGCACCCGAACGCCCCCCGCGCTGAGGCTCGTTCGGAGAAGGGGTCCCGGAACGGCCGCCATCGTGCCACCGAAGGGCCGCGCTGTCACAGCAGCCGCAGGCGGCGGGCCAGGTCCGAGACCAGGACCCCCTCCGGGTCGGCCCGCTCGCGCACCCGGCGCCACGCGGGCAGGCCGGGGTACATGGCGTGCACGGCCTCGGGGCGGGCCCTGCTGTCCTTGGCCAGGTACAGGCGGCCCCCCGCGGCGAGCACGCGCTCGTCGAAGCGGTGCAGCAGGGGACCGAGCCCGGGCAGGTCGGCGGGCAGGTCCACGGCCAGCGACCACCCGGGCCGGGGGAAGGACAGCGGCCCCGGCGTCGGCCTCCCCATCCTCTTGAGGACCGCCAGGAACGACGGCGCGCGCGTGCGCGACAGCTCCCCGGCGACCGCCGCCAGGGCATCCTCCGCGCCGAAGGGCACCACGAACTGGTACTGCACGGCCCCGGCCCGCCCGTACAGCCGGTTCCATCCGTCGAGGGCGTCCAGCGGGTGGAGGTAACCGCCCACCGGCTGGACCCGGCCGCGCCGCCTCCGGGGTGCCCGGCCGTGTTTGAGGGCGTTGAACGCGCCGACGGACCACCGGTTCAGGGTGCCCGCCGGCAGGGTGAGGGGCGGCACGGGCAGGCTCGTGCTCCGGTACCGCAGCGGATCGCGGCGCAGCGGCGGCGGGAGGTCGCCCGGTTCGGCGTGGTGGGCCCGGGTGACCACGCCCCGGCCCAGGCCGCTCCCCCGGGCGAACAGGTCCAGCCAGGCCACCGAGTACCGGTGGCCGGGGCGCGCCATCAGCTCCAGGGTGGCCTCCAGGCTCTCCGTCCGGTCGGTGTCCACCCGCATGTACGCGGTCCGGACCGGGAGCACGCCCAGGGTCGCCTCGGTGACCACCCCGGTCAGGCCCATGCCTCCGACGGTCGCCCAGAACAGGTCGGGGTCGCCGCCGGGTCCCGGCCCCAGGCGGCGCGTGCGCCCGTCCGGTGTGACCAGGGTGAGGGCGCGCAGGTGCGCTCCCAGGGAGGAGTCGGCGTGGTGGTTCTTGCCGTGGACGTCGGCGGCGACCGCCCCGCCCAGGGTGACGCGGCGGGTCCCGGGGGCGACGGGGACGAAGAGTCCGCGGGGCAGCAGGTGGGAGATGAGGGCGTCCACGCTGGTGCCCGCGGGGGCGGTGACCTCGCCGCGTTCGGCGTCCACGCGCACGGGTCCGGTCAACCCGGTGCAGTCCAGCACCAGCCCCCCGGCGTCCTGGGCGGCGTCGCCGTAGGAGCGCCCGAGCCCGCGCGGCAGCGCCCCGCGCTCCCCGGCCCGGGCGAGCGCCTCGGCGACCTGGGCGGGCGTGCGGGGGCGCACGACGTGGGCGGCCGTGGGCGCGGTGAGCCCCCACCCCCGCAGGAGGGTCCGCCGGCCCGGCAGCGGCCCGCTCACAGGTAGATCCCCGTTCCGACCAGGAGCACGAGTCCGCACAGGACGAGCTGGAGGGGCCGGTCGCGCAGGGCGATCTCCTCGGGCTCCTCCCCCACGCCCCGGTCCACCAGCAGGTTGTAGCGCAGGACGAACATGATGAACGGCACGATACTCAGCGCGTGGAAGAGGGTCCTGGGCCCGTCGCCCTGCTCCAGCGCCCACAGGCAGTAGGTGACGATCATGGCGCCCGAGGCCATGGTGCGGGTCTGGGACAGGTAGGCGGTGCTGTAGCCGCGCAGGGCTGGCCGGACCGCGTCCGTCGCGGCCACCGGGCCCCCGGGAGCGCCGGGGACACCGGGGGCACCGGGGACACCGGGGGCACCGTCGGACGCGCTCCCGGCCGCGCGCAGTTCGGCCTCGCGCTTGCCGACCACCACCAGCAGCGCGGCCAGCGACACCACGATCACGAACCACGAGGTCAGCGGCACGCCGACGGCCACCCCTCCCGCCACGGCGCGCAGCACGTGGCAGGCGGCGACCGCGACCAGGTCGCACACCACGAGGTCGCGGAGGTGGCGGGTGTAGACGAGCGTGAGCAGCACGTAGCCGGTGACCAGCCCGGACAGGACGGGGTCGCCCAGCGCCAGGGAGGCCAGCGGCGCGGCGGCGCTGAGCGCGACCCCGGCCGCGACGGCCACGGGGACGGGGAGCGCGCCGGAGGCCACCGGGCGGTGGCGCTTGCGCGGGTGCGCGCGGTCGCGGTGCGCGTCGTGGACGTCGTTGAGCAGGTAGGTGCCGCTGGCCGCCGCGCAGAACAGCGCGAACACCGCGGCGCTGGTCAGCAGCGCCCCGGTCTGCGTCAGGGCCCCGGCCGCGGCGGGCGCGGCCAGGACGAGGAGGTTCTTGAGCCACTGCCGGGGGCGGCACGCGCGGACGAGCGCGGCGGCCCTCCCCCCGCCGCCGCGCGGTGCCCCGGCCGCCGCGGGTCCCGTGGCCCGCGCCCTCTCCGTCACCACGTCCGGAGGGCGTGGGAGCGCACGCCGGCGCGCCCGGCGGCCGGGCGCGCCGGCGAGGGGCGGGGGCGGGGGTCAGTTGTGGTGGTCACGACGGCGGCCCGTGAGGAACAGGACGACCGCGATGCCGACGAGGCCGACACCGACGACGAGGCAGGCGACGGGCAGGGTGGTCTGCAGCAGGGGGAGCACGGTGCGCCCCTGCTCGGAGTTGTCGACCGCGTTCTGGATGGACTCGTCGTTGGAGACGAGCTCGGCGTCGAACAGCGTCAGGACCTCCTCGCCGTCCACGACGACGACGCGGTTCTGGTCCTCGCTGATCTTGAGGGGGGAGCCGGTGACGGGTTCGATCCAGTAGGTGCGGGTGATGGAGAAGACCTCGTCGCCGGTGACGTCGCCCTCGCCGCCCAGGCCGGCCACCGAGCGGGGCAGGGTGCGTTCGCCGACGACCTCGTCCTCGACCTCCTGGACGAACCGGTAGGCCTCGACGCCCTGGATCTCCTCGGTCCCCTGGAACTCCATGGGGACGACCTCCTGCACGGTGGTCTCGAAGAAGTCGTAGTCGCGCTGCTCGGTGAAGAAGGGGAACTTCCACGCCTGGCCGCTCTGGGCGACGGACTCGTCGTTGACCATGGCGTCGCAGCAGTCGACCGCCTCCCCGGTGACGCGGTCGTGCCCGGCGCGCCGGCTGCTGGAGGTGATGCCGAAGTCGGTCTCGGCGTCCCTGACCCAGGTGAACTGGTCCCACACCACCGTCTCGTCGGTGCTGGAGGCCACGTCGGCCCGGAGGGTCGAGCGGGCCTCCAGGTCGGCGTTCTCGACGAGCTCGACGTCCTCGATGTTGAAGTAGGTGGCTCCCTCGGCCTCCAGGACCGTCTCGCTGTAGTAGTCCAGGGGGGTCTTCATCAGGGAGCTCGACAGCCACGTGCGCATCATGGGGGCAAAGGCGAGGAAGAAGACCCCAAACGCGACGAGAACGACCGCAACGGTACGGCGCATGTGCCCTCCTGGGCGTATGAGAGTCCAGATCTGGAACTGGGTCTAGTGGAACTAGGTCCAGTTCCGGGTAGAGTACTGCCCAGTAGCGAACGACGTCACCAGGGCGTGTCGAAATTTTTATAACGCGTTCTAGTGAAACCCGTTCCGCCCTCTCCCCGTCCTGGAAGGCCCATGGCGCCCACCTCCTCCGCGCCCGGGGACCCCGCCGGTACCCCCTCCGCCGACGCGCGCACCCCCGACCCCTCGCCGCTGCTGCCGCAGGTCGACGGCCGCCACGAGGCCCTCGACGGCGTCCGCGCCCTGGCCGCCCTGATGGTCCTGGTCTTCCACGTGGCCACCGAGACCGGTGACTCCCTCGCGCCGGGGGTGCTGGGCGGCCTGCTGTCCGCCTTCGACGTGGCCGTGCCGCTGTTCTTCGCGCTCTCGGGCGTGCTGCTGTACCGGCCCTGGGCCCGCGCGGCCCTGGACGGGGTGCGCGGACCGCGCGCCCGCCCCTACCTGTGGCGCCGCGCCGTGCGCGTCCTCCCCGCCTACTGGCTGGTGGCCGTGGTGGCGCTGCTGGTCTACTCCCGCGACGAGCTCGGCTCCCCGCGCTACTGGTGGGAGGTCCTCACCCTCACCTTCCCCTTCAACACCGACCCGCCGTGGGTGGGCACCGGGCCCTACGGCCTCGGCCAGATGTGGAGCCTGTCGGTGGAGGTCAGCTTCTACCTGCTGCTCCCGCTGTTCGGGCTGGTCCTGGCCCTGTGGGCGCGCGGCGGACGGAGCGTGGACGCCCGGGGGCGGCGGCTGCTCGTGGGGCTGGGGGTCATGGCGCTGCTGGGCCTGGCCGCGCTGGTCCCGCAGTTCCATCCCGAGCACCGCGAGTACATGCACGCCTGGCTGCCCCGGACCACGGGCCTGTTCGCCGCCGGGATGGCGCTGGCCGTGCTCTCGGAGTGGGCCTGGCGCGAACCCGGCGCAGACGGCCCGGTGCGCCGCCTGTGCCGGACCCTCGGCTGCTCGCCCGGGGTGTGCTGGCTTGTCGCGGGCGGGTTCTTCGCCCTGAAGGCCACCGAGGCCTCCGGCGGCCGGTTCATCGGCTCCGGCGACATCTGGACCTCGGCCGTGGACTCGCTGGCCGGGATCGGGTTCGCGTTCTTCCTGATCGCGCCCTGCGCGCTGGCGCCGCGCCCGGTCGCGGCGCCGGTCCCGCTGCGGGACGCGCGGGCCTGGCGCGACGGCCGGTGGCTGGACTCGCTGCTGCGGCACCGGGTGTGCCAGTTCCTCGGGCGGATCTCCTACGGCGTGTTCCTGTGGCAGTTCATGGTGCTCTACCTGTGGCGCGACTTCACCGGCCAGGAGATCTTCACCGGGTCGTTCTGGCTGGACGCGGTGCCGGTGACGATCGGGACCGTGCTGCTGGCCGCGGCGAGCCACCGGTGGGTGGAGGAGCCCAGCCGCCGGTGGTCCCACCGGCTCGCCCGCGGGCGGAGCGGGCCCCGGCGACGGCAGTCGGCCTAGCCCCTGCTCCCACGGACCGAAGCGGAGCGAAGGTCCGAAGGAACAGCTCCTAATCCTCCGCGCGGTCGTCCTCCTCGGGGGCCCACGGGTTGCCCTCCACCGTCGGCGCCATGCCGCCCACCGACACCCAGTTCAGGCACAGTCCGCCCCGGTCCCCCGGGTCCTCGGGCACGAACACCGACAGCTGCTCGCCGGGGGCGCCCGACGGCACGTACCAGGTGCCGTTCTCCTCCGCGGCGGGCAGCTCGACCTCGATCCAGTCGTCGCCCAGCGCCACCACCACGTCGACGTCCTCCTCGGCCGTGTAGCCGAGCGTGACGACCTGGGCGATGCCGCCGTGGGCCTCCACCGGCCAGGACACCAGCCCCTCCCAGGGCTCCAGGCACTCGTCCGCCGGCCCGGGGGCGAACATGTCGCTGTCGTCGGCGGGCCGCGCCGGGACCAGGAACCCGGCGTCGTTGAACACGTAGGCGGTGGCGGCCTCCTCGGGCAGGGACATCCGCGCGGCCACCTCCTCCGACGCCAGCGGCGGCAGCACCCACGAGCTCAGGCGGCGCTGGCCGTTCCACTCCAGGACCACGTCCTCGGGGACCGGGCGCGCGTACAGGCCGCCCTCCTCCGGGACGTCCTCCAGCGCCGTGCGCACCGTGTCCAGGTACCACTGGAGGCGGTCGCCGCTCAGGGTCTGGGCGTAGGTGTACGTGGAGAAGCACGCCGCAGCCGCGTACACCGCCGTCGCCAGCGCGGCCGCGACCCGGGCGGCGCGCCGGGGCCGCACGCGGTGGGGCCGCGGCGCCACCGGGTCCGGAGCGGCCCCGCCGACCAGGGCGCGCGCCCGCTCCTCCCGGGTGGGCAGGTAGGCCAGGGCCAGGCACAGGGCGAACACCAGCGCCGCGTCCGCCACGTAGCGGGGGTCGGCGGCGGCCACGTCCTGGAACCGGCCGCGCGCGATGATCGTCGGGACGATGTCCACGACCACCAGGTAGGCCAGCAGCAGCGCCCAGGCCCGCCACGCCCCACGCCGCATCCGCAGACTGACCAGCACGATCACGGCGAAGACCGCCCAGGCCGCCAGCACGGTCACGCCGGGCGGGTCGACCAGGCCGCCGGTCGGGGTGACCGGCCCCCACTCCAGGGGTCCGCCCAGGGCGCCGACCGGGAACACCTCGGTGAGCAGCCCGCGCAGCATCGTCAGGGCGGGCTCGCTCTGGGGCACGCCCGCGCCCTCGCCGCCCCCCGCCGCGCGCATCCGCGTCAGGTAGAACACCGCGTAGGCGGCGAGGAGCGCACCCATCGCCGTCCAGAACGGCCGGTGCAGGGCCCACGCGCGGCGGGCCCCGGCGACCGGACCGCCCGGGTAGAGGTGGGCGACGGCCACGGCGAACAGCACCAGCGGCAGGAACATCGCCTTGACCGTGAACAGCATGCCGAACACGACGGCGCCGCCCGCCCACCAGGCCGGGCGATGGTCGCCCGTGCGCAGGTGGCGCACGGTCCACAGCACGGCGAGCACCATGGCCAGCTGGAGGGGGACCGCGTTGAGCGCCGCCGACCACCAGCCCAGCACGGGCACGGTCAGGGGAGCCAGCGCGTACACGGTCAGCGGGGCCAGCAGCGCCCAGCGGCGGCCGAACAGCTCCCACAGCAGGCGCAGGAAGCCCACCAGGGCGGCGGCCTGGAGCACGAGCATGGTGCCCGCGCTGACCCACCACTCGTAGGGCCACAGCGCGGTCTGGAGGTAGACCAGGAACAGGGCCCCCGGCATCAGGTGGCCCTTGTGCAGGGTGAGCAGGTAGTCCGGTCCCAGGTCGCTGGCGTGCGCGCCGGCGAAGAAGAGGTAGTCGTCCTCCACGAAGTAGGACTCGCCCAGGACGTAGGCCCGCAGCCCCACGGCTCCCAGCACCACAAGCAGCCCCACCAGGACCAGCCGGTCGCGGGCCAGGCGGCGGGCGGCGGCCCACGCGGCGCGGACCGGTCCGGCGGGGCCGGGACCCGCCCCGCCGGGCTCCCCGGCGGGGCGGCGTACCCTGGGTGCCCCGACCGGGCCGGGTTCCGCGCTCCCGTCGCCCGGAGCGTCGTGCCCACTCGCCGTGGGGGGAACAGGCGGCATCGGTGTCTCTCCCGCCGTAGTTGGCCGATCCGGAGAAGGGGTGCCAGAATACAACAGGTTCCACTTTTTCCCTCGACCCTTGTCGCAGGCCATCCCGGCCTGGCTACCCGGAACAGGAACACGATGCAGGTTCCGTGTTCCGGCGGGGTCGCGAACACCGTGGAGGTGATGCGGGTGGGGCTCGAACAGGTCCGCCGCGACTGGACGCGGCTGGGTTCCGCCGAACCCCTGTGGGCGGTGTGCGTGGACCCCGGCAAGCGGGGCGGCGGCTGGGACGACGACGAGTTCCTCGCCTCCGGACGGGCCGACGTCGACCCGTCCGTCGCCCGCCTGGAGGAGCTGGGCATCCGCCCCGAGGGGGGCAGGGTGCTGGACTTCGGGTGCGGCGCGGGACGGCTGTCCAACGCCCTGGCCGCGCACTTCCCCGAGGTCGTGGGGGTGGACATCTCCGCGCCGATGCTGGAGGAGGCCCGCCGCCTGGACCGCTCCGGGGGCCGGATCGAGTTCGTGCTCAACGAGCGCCCGGACCTGTCGGTGTTCGGGGACGCCTCCTTCGACCTGGTCTACACCGACCTGGTCCTCCAGCACCTGCCGCCCGCCCTGGCCGAGGGCTACGTGCGCGAGTTCGCGCGGGTGCTGCGCCCCGGCGGCGCCATGGTGCTGGGCGTGCCCGAGTCCGAGCGGCGCACCTTCAAGGGGCTGGTGTTCCGGTACGCGCCGTGGCCGCTGGTGGCCCTCGCCCAGCGGGTGCTGCTGCGCTACCCGGCGCCGATGCGGATGCACACCCTGCGCGCCGGGCGGATCGCCGAGCTGGTCCCGAACGGGCGGATCGCGGCGTCCGACGAGTACTGGGGCGGCGACCACTGGCGCCACCTGCGCCACTTCGTGGTGCTGGAGGGCTCCGCGTGAGGGCCGAGGGCACCGTCCCCTTCCGCGCCACCCTGGGCCGGTCGGTGGGCCTGTTCGCCGCCTTCCGCAGGGAGCAGACCGACCCGGCGTTCTTCTACGGCGCGCTCGCCCGCGACACCGTCGCGCAGCTGCGCTCGTACACGCCCCTGGAGGGCAGGCTCGTGGTGGACGTGGGCGGCGGCCCCGGCTACTTCGCCGACGAGCTGAGGTCCGCCGGGGCCCGCTGCCTGTGCGTGGACGCCGACGCCCACGAGATGACGCTGCACGGGCGCGAGGCCGACGCCTACGGCGTCCAGGGCAGCGCCCTGGACCTGCCGCTGCGCAGCGGGTCGGTGGACGTGTGCTTCTCCTCCAACGTGCTGGAGCACGTGCCGGACCGCACCCGGATGGCCGACGAGATGGTGCGGGTGACCCGGCCGGGCGGGCTGGTGTACCTGTCGTACACGCTGTGGCTGTCGCCGTGGGGCGGGCACGAGACCTCGCCGTGGCACTACCTGGGCGGCGCGTACGCGGCGGAGCGGTTCGCGCGGCGCCACGGGCGGCGGCCCAAGAACGACTTCGGCCGCACCATGTACGCCGCGCACGCCAAGGAGATGCTGCGCTGGACGCGCGGGCGCACCGACGTGGACGTGGTGGACGTCCGCCCCCGCTACCTGCCCGGGTGGGCCAAGCCGGTCGTGCGGGTGCCCCTGCTGCGCGAGGTCGTCACCTGGAACCTGCTGCTGGTCCTGCGCAGGCGCTGACCGGCCGGCCGGAGGCGTCACCGGCGAGGCGCCCGGAGCCCCGGACGGCGCCGACGCCCATGCGCCGGGCGTCACGGCGAGGGGCGGGTGCCCCGCGCTCACTCCAGGCCGAACGGCAGCCTGCGGCGCGTGTGCTGGAGGCTGACCCAGTGGTCGGCGGTGAACTCCCCGACCGCCCACTCGCCGCCGAACCGGCCGAGCCCGGAGTGGTTCTCCCCGCCGAACGCGGTGTTGGCCTCGTCGTTGAGCGTGGAGTCGTTGACGTGCGTCATGCCCGCCCGCAGGCGGCGGGCGAAGCGCACCCCGCGCTCGGCGTCGCGGGTGTGCACCGCGCTGGACAGCCCGTACTCGGTGTCGTTGGCGATGCGCAGCGCGTCCTCCTCGCCCTCGGCGCGGATGACCGTGGCCACGGGGCCGAACACCTCCTCGGCGGCGCTCGGCATGTCGTTGGTGGCCAGCAGCAGGTGGGGCGGCAGGACCCTGCCCGCCGGACCGGAGGGGTCCCCCGCCAGCAGGAGCCGCGCGCCCTGCTCCACGGAGCGCGCCACCACGTCCCGCACGCCCTCGCACTGCTCGTCGTCGATCATGGGCCCGATCTGGGTGGCGGGGTCGGCGGGGTCGCCCGCCCGCAGCGCCCGGGCCCGCACGAGCATCCGCTCGACCAGCTCGTCGTGGACGGGGGCGGTGGCCACGACCCGGTTCGTGGCCATGCAGATCTGGCCCTGGTGGTAGTAGGAGCCGAACACCGCGGCGTCCGCGGCCAGGTCGAGGTCGGCGTCCTCCAGCACCACCAGCGGCCCGTTCCCGCCGAGTTCGAGCGCGTGCCTCTTGAGCGGGGCCTGCCGGGCGATGTGGCGGCCGACCTCGGTGGAGCCGGTGAACGAGATCATCCGGGAGAGCTCGTGGGTGGCCAGGGCGTCGCCGATCTCGCCGCCCTTGCCGACGACCACGTTGAGCACCCCGGGCGGGAGCCCGGCCTCCTCGTAGATCCGGGCGAGCAGCAGTCCGCCCGTGACCGGGGTGTTCTCGGCCGGTTTGAGGACCACGGTGTTGCCGAGGGCTATCGCGGGCGCGAGGGAGCGGTGGGAGAGCTGGAGCGGGAAGTTCCAGGGGCTGATCACCGTGACCACGCCGAGGGGCTCGCGGTAGACGCGGTTCTCCTTGCCCGGGGTGACGCCGGGCAGGATCCGGCCCAGGACCCGCGTGGGGTAGGAGGAGGCCTCGACCACGCCGCTGCGCACCAGCCGCCACTCGAACTCGGCGCGCTCGCGGACCGCCCCGGCCTCGTGGACCAGCCAGTCGACGACCTCCTCCCGGCGGGCGTCCAGGACGCGCAGGACCCGCAGGAAGACCTCGGCGCGCTCGGCGGCGGGGGTGGCGGCCCAGCCGGGCCACGCCCTCTGCGCCTCGCGGTAGGCCAGATCCACGTCGCTCTCGTCGGCCAGCCGGATCTCGGTCAGGACCGTGCCGTCGTAGGGGTCCACGTCCTGGAAGACGTTCCCGGACGACCCGTGCCGCCACTGGCCTCCGATGGGCATCCGGTCCAGCCCCGTGTAGGCGTCCGGCCTCCGGTCCGCGTGCATCGGCCCTCCCCCGCTTCGGTGTCACTGCTGCCACGGTTACCCCTGCGCGGAGCACGGGCAACGGGACTTGCCGCCTCTTGGTCAACTGTTCAGTGACTCCGCGACCGCCCTTGTCGCCCGGCTTCCTCAGCGGGCGGGGGTGAACAGCAGCTCGCTGACGACGCGTCCGTCCGCCTCGGTGACCGTGGCCGTCCAGCCGCCCAGGTCCACGCTCTCCCCGGGCCCGTCGGGGATGTGGCCGAGCAGGACCAGGACCATCCCGGCGACGGTCACGTAGCTGCCTCCGGGCCGGTCGGTGAGGACGACGCCGAGGTCCTCCAGCTCGTGGACGGGGTAGGTGCCGGGCAGGCGCAGCGCTCCTCCCTCCAGGCGGTCGGGGGCGCGCTCGTCGGTGTCGGTCTCGTCGTAGATCTCGCCGACGACCTCCTCCAGCAGGTCCTCCAGGCTGACGATGCCGCTGACCTCGCCGTTCTCTCCGATCACGACGGCCATCTGCTGGCGTTCGACGGTCAGCCGGCGCAGTGCCGCGGACACCGTCAGCGAGCCGGGGAGCAGCAGCGGCTCGCGGGCCAGCTCCCCGGCGCCGCCCTCCCCCCGGAGCAGGTCGGACCAGTGCACCACGCCGACGATGTCGTCCACGTCCCCCCGGGCGACCACCGGGGCGCGCGAGTGGCCGCGCTCGGCCAGCAGCAGGGCCGCCTCGTGCGCGGGCAGGTCGGCCGGGACGGTGTCCACCTCGGGGCGCGGGACCAGGACCTGGCGCAGCGTCCGCCCGGTGATGTCGAAGGCCCCGGAGAGGATGGTGCGCTGCTCGGGGGTCATCTGGCCCTGGGCCGCGATCATGTCGCGCAGCTCCTCCTCGGTGGCCTCCTCCCTGGTGCTGCCGGGGTCGGCCCCGCCGAGCCGGACGACCAGGTCGGTGGAGGCGCTGAGCAGCCAGACCGCGGGGCGGGAGAGCACCGCCAGCGCGTTGAGCGGGCGGGCCACGAGCAGTGCCCAGGGCTCGGCGCGCTGCATGGCGATGCGCTTGGGGGCGAGCTCGCCCAGAACCAGGGTGACGAAGGTGAGCACGACGGTGACCAGCACGACCGACGCCGGGGCCGCGTAGGAGCCGAGGAATCCCAGCGGCCCGACCAGCGGACGGGCCAGGGAGACGGCGGCGGTGGCGGAGGCGAGGAAGCCCGCGAGGGTGATGCCGATCTGGATGGTGGCCAGGAACCGGTTGGGGTCGCGGGCCAGCCGGGCCACCGCGCGTCCGCCCGGGCCGCGCTCCTCCAGACGCCTGACCTGCCCCTCCCGCAGGGTGATCAGGGCGATCTCACTGCCCGCGAACACCGCGTTCACCACGACCAGGACCAGCACGAGGCCGATCTGGGCCCCGTAGCCCTCCATGGAACTCCCCCGCGGTCGACTGTCGGTCTCTGGAGCAGGGATTCCTTCCCCGAAACCCGCGGGCCACACGCCGCCCGGGACCGTCGTCCGCGCGGCACGGCCTGACCGCATCCGGACAGAGGTGAACACGAACCTTTTCTCGTTCACGTCGGCGCTGTCGCCGCCGGTCAGGCCGTGTGTGAGCCACCGCGCGGAACGGCCGTCGCCAACGGGGGTCACGTACACACCTGTTGTAACCTTCCTCTCTGATACCCCTCTTGCACACCCTGGAGTTCCCGTGTCCGGTACGACCGGCGTCAACCCCGTCGACGCCATGTCCCAGGCCCAGGAGGCCGAAGCCCTGGCCGAGGCGATGGTGTTCCTCGGCACCGACTTCGAGGCCGCCGTCGAAGGGCTCACGGGGGCGGTGTCCGAGCACGTGTCGGGCGGCCTGGACGACTACGGCCTCGACACCATGGAGCACATCCGGAGGGTCGCCCAGAACGGCGTCAACCTGGCGCAGAACGTGCAGGGTGCCGACCTGGCCATCACCGACACCGACCACGAGAACGCCGAGGAGTACCAGGAGGGTCTGGAGTCCCTCGACATCCAGATCAACTTCTGAGTCCTGTCCCCCGTCCCCACCCACCGCGGAGCCCCCTGCCGTGAGCGACCTCTCCTCCATGCCCCTCGGTCTGCCCGAGGACATCGACGCCGACGTCGGCGCCATCGAGTCGGGCGCCGACCAGCTCGACGCCGTCTGCCGGAACATGCTCGGCCGGTCCGAGGGCACCCACAGCCAGTTCCAGTCCTCCGCAGGGGAGTTCACCGACCTCGTCGCCTGGAACATCGTCTCCAGCTCCTCCCAGGAGCTGGCCTCCTGGCAGGAGGCCGCGACCTCCCTGACCTACGGGGCGGCGGTGCTGCGCCAGTGGGGGCTCGACATCGAGACCTACCGCGCCGAGCGCGCCAAGCTGGAAACCCGGTGGGAGGAGGCCAGATCCGAGGCCCAGGCGGCCGTCGACGCCTCCGAGGGCAGCGGCTCCATCCTCGGGGAGGGAACCCGGGAAGGGCTGGAGACCACCCGGCTGGAAACGCTGCGCGGGGAGCTGCTCGCCGAGCACTCCAGGCACTGGGAAACCCTGATGGAGCACGCCGAACAGGCCGAGAAGGACCTGCGTGACGGCCCCGGTCAGGACAGCCTGGAGCGCCTGATCGAGTCGTCCCTGCTGTCCGGCAGCCAGCTGGCCTACTTCGGCGACGCGGTTCCCGGCATGGTCCCGGGTGAACTGAGCGGTGACGAGCACCCCTCGGTCGTCAACCTGTGGTGGACCTCGATGACCGAGGAGGAGCAGGAACGGGCCGTACGGGACCACCCCGAGCTCCTGCGTGAGCTCGACGGCATCCCGGCGGTCGTCCGCGACCGGCTCAACCGCGACCACCTCGACGGCGAGATCGAGCGGTTCGAGGAGATGATCTCCGAACGGGACGAGGAGATCAGGGACATGGCGGCCCGGGGCAGCAACGGCTCCGTCGCGATCGCGCTGAGCATGTCGGCGGACGACACGCTCGACAACCAGCTCACGGAGCTGAAGGAGCTGCGTGACAGCCTGGAGGACGAGAACAACGACAGGTACCTCCTCGCCCTCGACACCGAGGGGGACGGACGCGCGGTCGTGGCCAACGGCAACCCCGACACGGCCGACAACGTGGCGACGCTGGTTCCCGGTACCACGACCACGTGGGAGAGCATCAACGACCAGGTCGGCCGTGGTGACAGTTTGATGCTGGCAGCCGAAGACGCCGACCCGAACGCGAATCACTCCGTGATCAGCTGGATCGGTTACGACGCCCCCAATGTCCCGGAAGCGGCCTTCGAGGGACGGGCCAAGGACGCGGTCAGTGAGCTGAGCGGGTTCCAGGACGGACTACGCGCCACCCACCAGGGACAACCATCCAACAACACGGTCATCGGGCACAGTTACGGTTCCACAGTGGTAGGGCATACCGCGCAGAGCCAGCAGGGTCTTGACGCAGACGAGCTGGTAGTCGTGGGCAGCCCCGGCATGAACGCCGACCACGTGTCCGATCTGAATATCCCCGCGGGGGACATGCACGCGTCCACGGCACAGAACGACAGGATCAACAAGGGATGGTTCGGTGCCGGATCCGAGGCCGCACACGGCACCGACCCCACCCAGGAGAGCTTCGGGGCCACTGCCTTTCGTTCGGACGAAGGAACCGCAGGTGGTAACTGGCCACTCGGAAAAGCCCACTCCGAGTACTTCAACGATGAGACCACCTCATTGGCCTACATGGGCGAGGTTATCGCGGGACAGCGTTAAGGACGGCCTGAACATGATGCGACCAAGACAGTGGGCCTACGCCCTCGCCGTCACCCTGATGGCGGCCGGTTGTGGCTCCAGCGCACCTGGGGGGACGGGAATGGAGACGACCATCACTGAGGACGAGGCTGCGGAGAAGGTCAGGGAGTACATCGACAACGCCATGACCGCCCTTCCTGAGGGCGCTGAACTGGAGGAACGGCGCGGAACCATCGTCGCCGCCTGCGACGACCCCACAGACGGAGGCCCCAGGGACCGCGTCACTGTCAGCGAGAGGTTCTGGGTCAGGGGTCTGCCCGTCGAGGACAACGAGGCCAACATCGAACTGCTCCACGAGTACTGGACCGCCAACGGTTACCGGGTGTTGCACGACCAGCGGCCAGACGAGCTCTTCCTCGCTGTGGAGAATGAGGAGGACGCCTTCCGCATGTCCATCAGGACCGCCGGAGACGACAGCCTCACCATCGGCGCCTCCTCCCCCTGCATCTGGCCCGAGGGCACCCCCGGCTCCTGAACCGCGCCCCGCGCCTCAGCCCAGCCTCTCCAGGGCCCTGCGCGGGGAGCGGGCGTGCCTTCCCATGCCCGCGAACGGGCACTCGTCCCGCTCCAGGTCGATCGTGAACTCCCGGGCCGTCTCCACCCCGTCGAGCTCCTCCCAGGTCAGGGGCGCCGCGATAGGCGCGCCCGGCCTGGCCCGCACCGAGTAGGGGACCACCGCGAGCTGCTCACGGCCGTTGCGCAGGTAGTCCACGAACAACCGGCCGCCGCGCGCGGCCTTACGCACCTCGGTGGTCAGCTCGTCCGGGCGACGGGCCGCCACCCGGTCCGCGACCGCCTCCGCCAGCACGCGGACCTCCCGGTCGTCCGCCTCCGGGCGCAGCGGCGAGCGCACGTGCAGTCCCCGGGACCCGCTGGTCATCACGTACGCGGCCAGGCCCAGGCCGTCGAGCACCTCCCGTACGTCCCGCGCCGCGGCACGGCACGCGGCGAAGGCCTCCGGACCGTCCCCGGCGGGGTCGAGGTCGATCACCATCCGGTCGGGCAGGCCCAGCCTCGGCTCCCGGGACTGCCAGGCGTGCACGGTGACCGCTGCCTGGTCGGCGCACCAGACCAGCGCCGCCGCGTCCTGGCACAGCATCATCCGCCCGCCGCCGGTCTCCACGGTCCTCACCCAGTCCGGGACCGGGGGGTGCTTGACGAAGAACCCCTGCGCGCCGATGCCGTCGGGGAAGCGTTCCAGGGCCACCGGCCGGTCGCGCACGTGCGGCAGCATCAGGGGGGCGATCCTGGCGTGGTACCGCGCCAGGTCCTCCTTGGTCGCACCGCCCCCGCCGAACAGCGGCTTTCCGGGTCTGCGCACCCGCACCACGCGCCGTCCCGCGCGCACCCCCGCGGCCTCCGTCGCCATGGCCTCCCCCGTTCGCCGACGTGCGGCCCGCCTACCCGGGCGGCGGCGCCGGAAACGGCCCCCGAACGGCGCGAACGCCCGGCCGGGGAGGTCCCTGGCCGGGCGTTCGGGTGTCTGCGCGGTGCTACTTGCGCTTGTTGATCTCCTCGGTCAGCTGCGGGGCGACCGCGTGCAGGTCGCCCACGACGCCGAAGTCGGCCAGCTCGAAGATCGGGGCCTCGGGGTCCTTGTTGACCGCCACGATGTTCTTGGCGGTCTGCATGCCCGCGCGGTGCTGGATCGCACCCGAGATGCCCAGGGCCACGTACAGGTTCGGGCTGACCGTCTTACCGGTCTGTCCGACCTGGAACTGGTTCGGGTACCAGCCGGAGTCGACGGCGGCGCGGGAGGCGCCCACGGCCGCGCCCAGCGAGTCGGCCAGGTTCTCCACGACCGAGAAGTCGTCGGAGCCCACGCCGCGCCCGCCGGAGACCACGATCGCGGCCTCGGTGAGCTCGGGGCGCTCGCCCTGCTCCTCGTTGACGCGCTCGACGACCCTGGCCGTCTTCGCGGCGTCGGAGACCTCCACCGACACGGACTCCTCGGCCGCGGCGCCGGAGGCGGCCTCGGCCGGGACGGAGTTCGGACGGACCGCGACGACCGGCACGCCGGTGCGCACGCGGGCGTGGGTGATGGTGGTGCCGCCGAAGACGCTGTGCTCGGCGACGACCTCGGCGTTGACGTCCACGACGTCGGTGAGCACGCCGGAGCCCAGCTTGACCGCGGTGCGGCCCGCGATCTCCTTGTTCTCGGCGGTGGCCGAGACCAGGATCGCGGCGGCGCCCTTGTCCTGGGCGAGCTTGGCGAGCAGCTCGGCCTTGGGAGCCACGACGTGGTCGTTCAGCTCGGCCGAAGCCACGTAGACCTTCTCCGCGCCGTACTCGGCCAGGGTGCCCTTGCCCGACTCGGCGCCGTCACCGATCCACACGGCCGCGGGCTCGCCGATGCGGCGGGCGGCGGTGAGCAGCTCGGTGGTGACCTTCTTGACCTGTCCGTCGACGTGGTCGACGAGGACGAGGACCTCAGCCATATCCCTTGAACCTTCCCTGAGTCTCTCGCCTGACCTAGACGAACTTCTTCTCGACGAGGAACTCGGCGATCTTCGCGGCGCCGTCGCCCTCGTCCTTGACCACCGTGCCCGCGGCGCGCGGCGGCGCGGCGTCGAAGTCGACGGTCTCGGTGGTGGCGTTGGCCAGACCCACCCTGGCCGTGTCGATGCCCGCGTCGGCGGCGGACTTCTTGTCGACCGGCTTCTTCTTCGCCTGCATGATGAGCTTGAAGGACGGGTAGCGCGGCTCGTTGATCTTCTCGACCACGGAGACGACCGCCGGGAGCTGGGCCTCGACGAGGTCGTAGCCGTAGTCGGTCTGGCGCTGGATCCGGATGGTGCTGCCGTCGATGTCGACTTTGCGGGCGAAGGTGAGCTGCGGCAGGCCGAGGTACTCGGCGAGCGCGGCTCCGACGACGCCGGTGCGCGCGTCGGTGGACTCCGAGCCCAGGACGACCACGTCGTACTCGATGGTGCCCAGGGCCTGCGCGAGGGCGTAGGCGGTCTGGAGCGCGTCCGAGCCGTGGAGCGCGTCGTCGTTGACGAAGACGGCCTTGTCCGCGCCCATCGACAGGGCCTTGCGGATGGAGTCCGTGGCCTGGTCCGGTCCCATCGTCAGGATGGTGACCTCGCCGCCGTGCTTCTCCTTGAGCTGGAGCGCCTCTTCGATCGCGTACTCGTCGAGCTCGTTGATGACACCGTCGGACGCGGCGCGGTCCAGCGTCTTGTCATCGGCGTTGAGCTTCCGTTCGGTCGCCGTGTCCGGGACCTGCTTGACCAAAACGACAATATTCATGGCCGGTGGCCGACCTCCCTGCACTCCATGATCCGCCGTGCGGCGGCCGGACGCTGGCGCGCCCCCTACTGCCAACAATGCCGAATGCCGTTCGGTCATCCGACGGCGGGGCCGCCTTCACGTCCAGACAGGTCCCGCGATGTGCTCATAGCCCAGATGTTACTGGCTAGTAGCTTGGAGGCCAACCTCTGGCCCCCGGTGTGACTGAGGCAACCCTAACCATCACCGTGCCCGCGGTCCGCCGCTGAGGGTCCGCCTCCGACGGCCCCACCGGCGCCGGACACCGGCTCGGGCGCCCGCCTCCCGTCTCCCCACCCTAGTCGCCACGGATCCCGCCGGAACCGGTCACACCACCGGTAACGGGTCAGGATCTCCCCCGCCCCGGGAACGCCGAAGGCCCCGGGCCGGAGCCCGGGGCCTTCGCGCAGCCCCGCGGGGCCGGGCGGGGACCTACTCCCCTGCCCTGAACCAGTCCGAGGGGCCGCCCAGCGGCACCCAGTCCGGGAGCGCGGACAGACCGAACGACAGGATGAGCATGGTCAGCAGCACGAGGCCGATGACCACGCCGATGTAGACGTACAGGTTGTGGTAGTGGACCCGCCGCACCAGCCACACCGCCTGGTGCCGGGCCTCGCGCCCGCTCGGCATGACGTAGCTGAGCAGGATCATCACGAAGATCGCGAACGCGCCGGTGTAGTTGGCACCGTCACCGGGCGTCGCCGCCATCCGCGCGTAGATCATGCCGACCAGGATGCCCGCCAACAGGTAGATCAGGCCGAAGCCGAGCGTGCGCAGCGCCATGCGCCCGAAGGCCCACGGGAAGCTGAGCGCCACCACCATGTTGTCGGAGTTGCGCGGACCGCGCGTCTGGAGGCGGCGGGCGTGCTCGGCCTTGACCACGTCCAGGGCGCCCAGACCGGCGATGACCACCACGCCCAGGAGCAGCCCGAACCAGGGGAAGAGCAGGGACACACCGGCCACGGAGAGCAGCATGGGCAGGATCGTCAGCGGGTGCATCCGCCACGACCGCTCCTCGTACTCCTCGTCCTCCTCGTCGGAGTCGCCCGGGAAGTAGTCGCTCACCCGGTCGTTGCTGCCGCGCCGGAACCGGCTCAGCAGGCCGCCGCGCTCCTCGTACTCGTCCTCGTCGAACTCCTGCGTCCGGTTGCTGTTGCGGCCGTCGTCCACCGGCGTGAGGATGTCGGCGAAGTCGCCCTTGTGCAGCGGGGTGTTGAAGAACTGCGTGTGCGGCGCCTGGTAGCCGTCGTCCCCGGGCTCGTCGACGGGGCGGCGGCCGTACCCGTCCCGGTCCACGGGGTCCATCATCATGGTGCCCTGCGGGTCCTCGCGGGAGAGGTCCTCGGGCTGGATGTGCCGCGTGCCCAGCATGTCGTCGGGCTCGTCGCGGACCGGGCTGATCCGCATCGTCCCCTGCGGGTCGTCCGGGTCGTCGGCGCCGCGCGGGGCGATGCGCTGGGTGCCGGGGAGGCCGTCGTCGTCCGCCTCGTCCTCCCAGCCGCGCCGGGCGCCCGAGAGGTCGTCGGTGGACTCCGGGTCGTCGGCCAGGCCGCCGGAGTGCGCGGCAGAGGCCGGACGCGCGGGGTCCGCGGACGGGGACCAGGCGCTGGAGACGTGGCCGCCGCTGGTGTGCGAGGGGCCCCAGCCCTCGTCGCCGCGGGCCGCGCGACCGGCCAGGTAGCCCGCCGCGCCGCCGATCGCGGCACCGGCCGCGCCCGCCGCCGCGGCGCCGCCCGAGCCGCCGCCGGGCTCGTCCTCCGTGCCCCCCGCCGTGGTCGGGTGGTACACGGTGTGGCTGCCGGTGAGGCCGGTGGGGCGGCCTCCCGCGTCCTCGGTCCAGGGCAGGTCGAGGTTGAGGCGGCTGGCCTCCTCCAGCAGCTCCGCCGCCGTGGGCCGGCTCCGCATGTCACGGGAGACGGCGCGGTTGACCAGCGGCCGCAGCGCCTCGTGCATCCCGTCCATGTCGATCTCGCCGTTGAGGATGCGGAAGAAGATGACCTCGAAGGTGCCCGCGCCGTAGGGCGGGCGGCCGGTGGAGGCGAAGGCGACGGTGCCGCCCCAGGCGTGGATGTCGGTGGCCGGGCCCAGGTCGGTGCCCTCGATGACCTCGGGGGACAGGTAGCTGGGCGTACCGACGAACGTGCCGGTCTGGGTCAGCTTGGCGCCGTCCACCGCGTGCGCGATGCCGAAGTCGATGACGATCGGCTCGCCGTTGGAGATGATCACGTTGCCGGGCTTGAGGTCGCGGTGGATCACGTCCACCGCGTGGATGTCCCGGATCGCACGGGCCATGCCGGTGACGAAGCGTGTGAGCGCACGGCCGCGCAGCGGGCCGTGGTTGGTGACCGTCGCGTCCAGGGTCGGGCCGGGGATGTGCTCGGTGACCACCCACGGCAGCTCGGCCTGGGTGTCGGCCTCGATGACCTCGGCCACGTTGGGGCTCTGCACCCGGCGCATGGTCTCGACCTCGCGGGCGAGGCGGGCCCGGGCGATGTGGTCGCCCGCGACCTCCGGTTTGAGGACCTTCACCGCGACGAACTGCTCGGTCCGGGGGTCCTCGGCCTGGTACACCACGCCCATGCCGCCCTGCCCGATGCGGCGGCGGATGACGTAGTGGCCGATGCGCTCCGGCAGCTCCTCACCCATGGGGAAACCTGCCGACATTGCCATCGAGAACTCATCCCCTCAAAAGACCACATACCACCGCGTCCAGCTTATCGGCCGGGGGATGGGTCACCATTGGCTTGTTCGTCCCGTCTCGGGCCCGCGCGGTCGCTTCCGCGCCGCCGGACGTCCGGGGTTCAGGCGGCGCGTCCGTCCTGGGGCGACCATCACGAGTATGACGGAAAACTGGCGTGGGCGGTTCCCCCCTCCGCGTCCGGACTGACCGGATGCGGACGTTCGGACGAACCCCCGTGGCACCGTTGGATCCGACGAGTGGGGAGAAAAGTTCCCGGATCCGCCGAAACGACTGCGGGGCGGACGGCACCGCAGGGTGTGCCGCCGCCCCGACCCGCTGCTTCGGCGCCCGCTCAGTGCCCCTTGAAAACGGCCTTGCCGGGTCCCTGCTCGACGAAGCTGCGCATGCCGTCCTTCTGGTCCTCGGTCGCGAACAGCCCCGCGAAGTGCAGCCGCTCGATCTCCAGGCCGGTGTCCAGGTCCGTCTCCAGGCCCCGGTCCACCGCCTCCTTGGCAGCGGCCAGTGCGACGGCCGGGCCGTCGGCGTACCGGGCGACCAGCGCCACGGCGGCCCGGTAGACCTCCTCGTCCGGAACGACCTGGTCCACCAGGCCGATCTCCCGGGCCTCGTCCGCCTTGACGTGGCGACCGCTGAAGATCATCTCCTTGGCCCGGGAGGGGCCGACCAGACGGGGCAGGCGCTGGGTCCCGCCCGCGCCGGGGATGACGCCGAGCTGGATCTCGGGCACGCCCAGCTTCGCCCCGGCCCCCGCGACGCGGAAGTCCGCCGCCAGGGCCAGCTCCAGGCCGCCGCCGAGCGCGTACCCGGTGACCGCCGCCACGACCGGCTTGGGGATGCGCGCCACCAGGGTCAGGGCGTTCTGGAGGTTGCGCGCGTAGCCCAGCATCTGGGCGGCGGTGCGGTCGGCCATCTCCTTGATGTCGGCGCCCGCGACGAACACGCGCTCGCCGCCGTAGACGACCACGGCCCGCACGTCGGGGTCGGCGGACACCCGGGTCGCGGCCTCGGCGATCTCCGCGGTCAGCGCGGCGTTGAGCGCGTTCACCTTCGGCCTGTCCAGTCGGATCACGGCCACGGCCGGGTGGTCCGGATCGGTCTCCACGCGCACGAACTCGCCCACGGTCTGCACCTCACTCACTTCGACGTCACTGTCCCGAACTGCCTATCACCCGGTTCAGGAGAACAGCAGCACCAGGGTGCCCAGCCGCGCGGACAGGGTGTAGGCCGCCGCCAGGAGCAGGACCGCCCCCGCCAGCAGCAGCGTGTCCGCGGTCCGCCAGCGGCTCTCCCGGGCGCGGGTGCGCGGTCCGGTCCCGAAGGCGCGCGCGTCCATCGCCGCCGCCAGCAGCGTCCCGGTGCGGATGGAGCGGACCAGCAGGGCGAACAGGCGGCCGAAGAACAGCGCGACAGCCCGGACGGGGTTGCGCCCGGCCTCCATTCCGCGCGCCCTCCGCGCCAGCGTGATCGTGCGCCACTGGTCGGCCAGCAGCGGAACGAGCCGCAGTGCCGCCAGCACGCCCATGGCGGGCCGCTCGGGCACCCGCAGCCGCTGCACCAGGCCGTCTGCGGTCTCCGTCGGGTCGCTGCTCACGGCCGCGAGCAGCCCGGGCAGGGCGATGGCCAGCAGGCGCACCGCGGCGCCCAGCGCGCCCTCCGCGCCGTGCTCCCCGTACAGGTAGTTGACCAATCCGCTGGAGAGCCCCATGAGCAGGAAGGGCCCGCCCAGGACGAGCAGGGTGCGCCGGTCGATCCCGCTGAACGGCACGAGCAGCAGGGCCCCCGCAAGCACCACGCCGCCGGTGACGGCGTCCACGGCCGGGACCAGGCCCACGCCCAGCAGCAGGGCGGCGAGCAGCTTGGCCGCCGGGTTGAGCCCGACCAGCCAGAAGCGCGCCCCTCCGTCCTCGGGTACCTCCAGGGTGAGCGCGTCCCCGCCCGGGGCGGGGCCTGGCCCCGCCCCGTCGGGTGTCCTCGGCTCCTCCGCCGCGGGCGCGGGCGTCCGGTCAGCCACGGCTCCCCCTTCCCGCCGCCGCGTGCCCCGCGGGTCCGGGCGGACCCGCCCCGGCTCCCGCGTCCGGCACAGCGGCCTCGTACACGGCGCGGCCCCCGGCCACGCGCACCCGCGCGTCGGCCAGGTGCCGCAGCAGCAGGTCGTCGTGGGTGGCCATGACCACCGCGCGGCCCGCGGACCGCAGGGCGGCGAGCAGTTCCACGAGCTCGGTCCAGGTGCGGGTGTCCTGGCCGAAGGTGGGCTCGTCGAGGACGAGCGCGTCGGGCGCGTGCGCGGGGCCCGAGCTGAGCGCCGTGGCCACCGACAGCCGCCGCTTCTCCCCGCCCGAGAGCGTGTAGGGGTGCACGTCGGCCAGCGCGGTCAGGCGCAGCCGCTCCATCAGCTCGCCCACCCAGGCCTCGGTCTCGGCCTCGCCCGTCCCGGCGCGCAGCGGGGCGAAGCGCAGCTCGTCGCGGACGGTGGCGGTGACGAACTGGTCCTCGGCGTGCTGGAAGACCGTGCCCACGTGCCGGGCCAGCCTGCGGGCGGGCCAGCGCACGAGCGGGCGCGGGTCGGCCCCGGCCAGCGGTCCGCGCGGCAGCACCGCCCCCCGGTGGGGCTTGGACAGGCCGGCGAGCATGGTCAGCAGCGTGGACTTGCCCGCGCCGTTGGGACCGGTCAGGGCGGTCGCGGTCCCCGCGCGGACGGCGACGTCCACCTCTTCGAGCACCGTGCGCCGGGGCCCGGCGCGTACACCGAGCTGGAGCGGGGTGCGCGCCGCGACGCCCACGGCCTCCAGCAGGGCCTCCCCGCCCGGCGCGGGCGCCAGGGCGGGCGCGGGCTCGTGCCCGGGCACCCACACGCCCTGCCCGGCCAGCGAGCGCCCGTGCTCGGCGAACACGGCCTCCGGGGACCCGTCGGCGACGACGCCGCCGCCGGGCTCCACGACCACGACCCGGTCCACCAGGTCCACGACGTCGGCCACCCGGTGCTCGACCAGCACCAGGGTCGCCCCGGTCTCGGCCAGCAGGCGCGCCAGCACGCCGCGCACCAGCGCGGCCCCGGCCGGGTCGAGGTTGGCGGTGGGCTCGTCCAGCAGCAGCAGGCGGGGGCGCATCGCCAGGGCCCCGGCGATGACCAGGCGCTGCTTCTCGCCGCCCGACAGCGCGCCGGTGGGGTGGCGCAGCCCGTACGGGAAGCCGACGGCCTCCAGCGCCTCGCGGACCCGGGGCCAGATGAGCTCGGGGGCCACACCCAGGTTCTCCGGGCCGAAGGCGACGTCGTCGCCCGCGCGCGCCATCACCAGCTGCGTCTCGGGGTCCTGGCTGACCAGGCCGACCGCGCCCCGGCTCCGGTCGGCGGGCTCGCCGTCCAGGAGCAGGGTGCCCTCGCGGTCGCCGCTGATGGCGCCGTCCTCACCGGTCAGACCGGCCAGTGAGTGCAGCAGGGTGGACTTGCCCGCGCCGGAGGCGCCCAGCAGCAGCACGCGCTCGCCCGGCTCGATCACCAGGTCCACGCCGCGCAGCGCGTGGGACCCCCGGCCCGAGTGCCGCCAGCCCCAGCCGGAGAGTTCCACGCGCGCGCCGGGGCCCCCGGCCGCCGTCCGGCGCCCGTTCGCGGAGGCCACGGTCAGCCCCTCGCGGACGGGAAGGAGGCCAGCGCCCCGGCGCGGGCCAGGGAGGTGGTGAGCAGGCGGGCGCCCACGCCCGCGATGAGGGCGGCGCTGACCACGACGATGACGCCGTAGGTGATCTGGTAGGACAGCGGCCAGGTCACGTTGTAGGCGAGGTTGTCGCGGATGGCCGGGGAGACGCCCGCGGCCGCCGCCGCGAGGACGGCCACGCCCATGCCCCAGCGCCGGTAGCCGAAGGCGAGGAAGACCAGCTCGGGCAGGATGCCCTGGAGGGTCCCGTCGAGGATGACCATGATCCCCCACTGAGTGCCCAGGAGCGCCGACACCGAGGCGGCGGCGATGGCGGTGAGCACGGCCGCGCCGGGCTTGCGGATGATCAGGCCGCCCAGGACGCCGGAGATCAGCCACATGCCGTAGATGACGGCCTGGGCGGGCGGGAAGCCCACGAACAGCGGGGTCGTGAACGACCACAGGATGTTCCACACCCAGAAGACCACGCCGACCGCGACGCCGATGACGGCGGCCACGACGATGTCGACGGTGCGCCAGCTCCGCAGCCGGCCGAGGACGTCGCGCCGGAAGCCGCTGCCCTGGGGGGTGGAGGTGTTCTTCTTCATGCGGTGTCCCTTCGCCGGGGGATGCGAGGGGCCGGGCGGCCGAGAGCGGCGCCGGGGCGTGTTCCGCGCGCGCCGGGACCTCCCGGTGCGCGGGAGCACGCCATCGGTGACGGTTCCTACGACTTCCTTCGCTGGCATGACCCAGATCAGGTGTGTAAGGGTCTGCGGCCTGGTGCCGCACTCTCAGCGCTCGCGCGCTCCCCTGTCGGTTCCCTCCATTATGAACACGGGGGAACGCCGGGGTGTTCCCGGGTCGCCCCAGTGCGCCTCGGGGCCTCAGCCTCCGGGCCCGGCGCCGCCCTCGGGTATCTGCGGTTGCGGGGGCGCGCCGTCCCAGGGCGCGCCGCCGTCCCCGCCCGGGGACCCGCCGCCGGGACCGCCACCACCGCCACCGGTGCCCCCGCCACCGCCGCCTCCTCCACCGCCGCCTCCTCCACCGCCACCGGTACCGCCGCCGCCGGGGTCGCCCCCACCGGTGCCACCGCCGCCGCCGGGGTCGCCCCCACCGGTGCCACCGCCGCCGGTGCCGCCTCCACCACCGCCACCGGTACCGCCGCCGGTAGAGCCCCCACCGCCGCCGGTGCCGCCACCGCCGCCACCGGTAGAGCCCTCACCGCCTCCACCGCCGGCAGAGCCCTCACCGCCGGCAGAGCCCTCACCGCCGCCACCGCCTTCACCTCCGTCGCCGGTACCACCGCCGTCACCACCGGTGCCGCCGCCACCGCCGGCAGAGCCCTCACCGCCGGTCCCACCACCGCCGTCGTCACCGCCGCCCGACGGCTTGTCCGAGGTGCTGCCGTAGGCCTTGGGCGAGGGGGCGAACTTCTCCTCCGGGAGATCCGCCACGGCCTCGCGCATGGTGGCCTGCCAGATCGGGCCGGGCAGCGTGGCTCCGTAGACGATGCCGTAGTAGCGGTCGCCGATGGTCACGCCCTGGAGCGTGTGCTGTTCCCCGCCCCGGATGTCGCCGACCACCACGGTCCCGGCCAGGTTCGGGGTGTACCCCGCGAACCACGCGTAGGCCGCGCTGTCGGTGGTACCGGTCTTGCCCGCCACAGGGCGTCCGATCCCCAGGCCGTTGGCGGTGCCGCCCTTGAAGGTCTGCTGGAGCAGGTGGTTGACGCCGTCGGCGACCTCGGTGTCCAGCACGCCCTCCTCGCAGTCGGTGCCCACCTCGATCTCCTCGCCCTCCTCGCCCTCGACGAGGACCGAGGTCACGGGGACCGGCTCGCAGTGGGTGCCGCGGGAGGCGAAGACGGCGTAGGCGCTGGCCATGGTGAGCGGGGAGACCTCCTGGTCGCCCAGGGTGAAGGAGCTCCACACCTCCAGGTCCTCGCCGTCCGCGCGGTGGACGCCCAGGCTCCGGGCCATCTCCGCCGTCTCGCACAGGCCGACGCGTTCCTGGAGCTGGGCGAAGTAGGTGTTCACCGAACCCTTCGTCCCGCTGACCATGTTGTGCCTGCCGCCGTCGCTCTCCCCGGCGTTGCGCACGTCCCAGGGCGCCATCCTCCCGCCCTCGCAGTTCTCCAGGCCGCTCACCGTCGTGGACTTGGGCGAGGAGAAGCTGGTGCCGTACTTGAGCCCGGAGTCCAGGGCGGCGGCCAGGGTGAAGGGCTTGAACGTCGACCCCGCCTGGTAGCCCAGGGACCCTCCGTCCTCGTGGTCCACGGACAGGTTGATCGAGGTGGCCCCCGGCTCGTCGTCGAAGCCGTAGCGCAGGTTCTGGGCCATCGCCCGCACACGGCCGGTGCCGGGCTCCACCAGGACCTCGGCGGCGAACTTGGTGGAGTCCTCCGGGGGGACGTACCGCTCGACCGCCTCCTGGGCGGCCTCCTGCATGTCCAGGTCCAGCGTGGTGCGCACGGTGAGGCCGCCCCGCTCCAGCATCCGGTCGCGCTCCTCCTGGGTGTCGGCGAGCGCGTCGGAGCCGCGCAGCCACCGCATGGCGTAGTCGCAGAAGAACGGCTGCTCGCTGTTGAAGCAGCTGCCCCCGCGCGGGGTCTCGTCCACCTCCAGGCCCCGGCCCTTGTACTCCTCCGCCTCCGCGCTCTCCAGGTATCCGGTGGCGGCCATCCGGTCCAGCACCAGGTTGCGGCGCTCGACGGCGGCCTCGGGGTTGGTGAGCGGGTCATAGTACGAGGGCGCGCGCACCAGCGCCACGATCGTGGCGGCCTGCGCGGGGTTGAGCTCGGAGGCCGGGACGGAGAAGTAGCGCTCGGCGGCGACCTCGATGCCGTACGCGTTCTGGCCGAAGTAGGCGAGGTTGAGGTAGCCCTCCATGATCTCGTCCTTGGTGAGCCTCTCCTCCAACTCGATGGCGTAGCGCAGCTCCAGCACCTTGCGGGTCAGGGTGCGCGCGCTGGCGCTCGCCAGCTCCTCCTCGGTGCCGGCCTGTTCCATGAGGAGGTTCTTCACGTACTGCTGGGTGATGGTGGACCCGCCCTGGGTGTTGCCCATCGCGGTGCGGACCGCGGCGCGCAGCGTGCCGCGCAGGTCCAGTCCCGAGTGCTCGTAGAAGCGTTCGTCCTCGATCGCCATGAGGGCGGCCGGCACCCAGGGGCTGATCTCGTCCAGCGGCACCACGTCGCGCTCGCGCTCGGCGACCTCGGCGATCGGCTCGCCGTCGACGTCGGTCAGCAGCACGCGCTCGGACGGGCGCGGCACCGCCAGGTCGCTCGGCAGGGCCATGAAGGCCGCCGCGGAGTCCCTGGCCACGAGCCCGAGTCCGCCCACCCAGGGCATGACCAGTGCCGCCGTCAGCAGTCCGGCGACAGCACTCGTCCCCGCCAGGCGCTGGACCGTCTCCCGGCGGTCCCCGCCCGGGACCGGATCCGACACCCGCTGGCGCAGGGCCTCGGCCCACCGCCGCAGACCCGGACCCGCGGTCGCCGGGACCGCGGCCCGCACGCGGGACAGGGCGCCGCGCCAGCTACGGCGCGGGGCCTCGTGCCACCGCCCGCGCGGCGGGCGCTGGTTGGACTCCGTCACGTCGCCCCCTACGGCCGTGTGCCGCCCCGCCCGCGGGACACGCGGGCAGGCAACTCCATCGACCACGGTCTCAGGGAGGACGCAAAGGGCAGACCGGGTGAGCGGGTGCGTCGGCGAAAAACTTTCCCAATGCCAAGCAAAGCCCCGCAGAGCGAACATAATTCGTCAACCACCATGAAACAGGCACGTCACATGCCCGGCGCCACCAGTGGGCGGGATCACGGAGAAGGCTTCACCAACCACAGATGACCGAATCTGGGACAAACGATCCTTAGGCGACTATTCGGTCACACGCGGATGTCCGGAATACGGATCCACAACTCGTGAGTGCATTCGATCATCCCTACCCACCACGGCACACAGCCCAACATGACCGATCAGTTTTTCGACATTTCCGCAGAATACATCGGAAAACAACTACAGAGGCGCCTGCATCTGGTGTGTCCTTATGACCGTTTTGAGAGGTTTACTCGGCAGAAACCCGGCAAATAGCAGCTCTTAGTACACACAGCCAGTGTGATGAGGATCACATAAATTATTCGGCCCTGGCACTCCGCCAAACACCACAAGAGGGCTGACGATAGACAGCGGAGGGCACCGAAGCCGTAATCCGGACAGTTTCTGTTCCGGTTACTTCGTGTACTCCGCATTGCCCTGGATTAACTCCCGGTTATTTCCGCCTGCCGAAAAACAGCTCGGTTCCGCAACGCCGAACCACGACAATTACGGTGTAGCCAGTGATCGGACGCCTGCCCATCCTCGATATCTCTCCAGAGAACGACCTCGGACCGGTCAAAGCCGTTCCCGGTGAACGCTTCACCGTCGGGGCGACGGTGATCCGCGAGGGCCACGACTCCCTCGCCGCGGGCGTCGTCGTCTACTCCCCCCGCGGACGCCGCGAAGACCTCGTCCCCATGCGCGAGCACGCGCCCGGCACCGACCGGTACGAGGCCCAGATCAGCCTCCCCTCGGAGGGGAGGTGGTCGTTCGCCGTCGAGTCGTGGACCGACCCCTTCGCCACCTGGCGCCACGTCGCGGCCGTCAAGCTCCCGCTGGGCCAGGACACCGAACTCGTCCTGGAGGAGGGGGCCCGCCTGCTCTCCCGCGCCGGGCGCCGCGTCCCGCGCCGCCGCGTCCTGAACGCGGCCGCCAGGGCGCTGCGCGACACCTCCATGACCCCGGTGGAGCGCTTCGAGGCGGCACTCACCCCGGAGGTCCTGGCCGAGATGGAGCGCGCGCCCCTGCGCGAGCTGATCACCAGGTCCCGGCGCATCAGCGTCGCCGTCCACCGCGAGCGCGCGCTGTTCGGCTCCTGGTACGAGTTCTTCCCGCGTTCGGAGGGCGCCCAGGTCGACACGGTGCCCGGCCAGGAGCTCTCCGGCACCCTCGCCACCGCGGCCAAGCGCCTGCCCGCCATCGCCGACATGGGCTTCGACGTGGTCTACCTCCCGCCGATCCACCCCATCGGCACCACCCACCGCAAGGGCGCCAACAACGCCCTGACCGCGGGCCCCGGCGACCCCGGGTCGGTGTGGGCCATCGGGTCGGCCGACGGCGGACACGACGCGGTCCACCCCGACCTGGGCACCCTCGCCGACTTCGACGCCTTCGTCGCCGAGGCCCGCGAGCACGGCATGGAGATCGCCCTGGACCTGGCCCTCCAGTGCTCCCCCGACCACCCCTGGGTCAGCGAGCACCCCGAGTGGTTCACCGCCCGGGCCGACGGCTCCATCGCCCACGCCGAGAACCCGCCCAAGAAGTACCAGGACATCTACCCGCTCAACTTCGACCGCGACTTCAAGGGCCTGTACGCGGAGATCCTGAGGGTGGTCGAGCACTGGATCGGTCACGGCGTGCGGATCTTCCGCGTGGACAACCCGCACACCAAGCCGGTCGCCTTCTGGGAGAAGCTGCTCGCCGACGTCGACCGCAGGCACCCCGACGTGCTGTTCCTCGCCGAGGCCTTCACCCGCCCCGCCATGATGCGCACCCTGGCCAAGGTCGGCTTCCACCAGTCCTACACCTACTTCACCTGGCGCAACGGCAAGGACGAACTGACCGACTACCTCACCGAGCTGAGCCGGGAGACCGCCCACTACCTGCGTCCCAACTTCTTCGCCAACACCCCGGACATCCTGCACGCCTACCTCCAGCACGGCGGTCGGCCCGCGTTCGCGGTCCGCGCGGTGCTGGCGGCCCTGCTCTCCCCCACCTGGGGCGTCTACTCCGGCTTCGAGCTGTGCGAGAACACCCCCGCCGAGCCGGGCAGCGAGGAGTACCTCGACTCGGAGAAGTACCAGTACCGCCCCCGCGACTGGGCCGCGGCCGAGGCCTCCGGCGAGACCCTCACCGGTCTGCTCACGCTGCTCAACCGGCTGCGCCGCGAGCACCCGGCCCTGCGGGAGCTGCGCAACCTGCGCTTCCACCACGCGGACCGGCCCGAGATCCTCTGCTTCTCCAAGCACCGGCCCGGCACCGGGCCCAAGGACCCCGACGACACCGTGATCGCCGTCGTCAACCTCGACCCGCACCACGCACGCGAGGCGACGGTGCACCTGGATCTGCCGTCCATCGGCCTCACAAGGGAGGAGGAGCTCAGGGTGACCGACGAGCTGACCGGCCGTTCCTACACCTGGGGCGCGGACAACTACGTCCGGCTCGACCCCGCGGCCGGTCCCGCGCACGTGTTCACCGTCAACGGCAGATAGCGGCCCCGGAACAAGCGCACGGGGCCCGGCGGAACCGCTCCGCCGGCGCCCCGCCGTGTCCGAAACGCCTGTTGAACCGACGTCGAACATTCTTGGTGGGGAGCAGTAGATGAGCAAAGACGAGCCCGGCCCCGGCGGACACGGTCACGCCGAACACGGTCCGCTCGCCCCGGCCACCGGGGCCGCCACCGGCCCGCTGATGTCCTCCGGCGGCACCAGTGATCCCCACTGGTACAAGCACGCCGTCTTCTACGAGGTGCTCGCCCGGGGCTTCTTCGACTCCAACGGCGACGGCACCGGCGACCTCGCCGGGCTGGTGCAGAAGCTGGACTACCTCCAGTGGCTCGGCATCGACTGCATGTGGCTGCTGCCGATGTACGAGTCGCCTCTGCGCGACGGCGGCTACGACATCTCGGACTACTTCAAGATCCTCCCGGAGTTCGGCTGCACCGCCGACTTCGTGGAGCTCCTGGACGAGGCGCACCGGCGCGGCATCCGGGTCATCACCGACCTGGTCATGAACCACACCAGCGACCAGCACCCGTGGTTCAAGGCCTCCCGCGAGGACCCGGACGGCCCCTACGGGGACTTCTACGTGTGGTCGGACACCGACGACCGCTACGACGAGGCCCGCATCATCTTCGTCGACACCGAGACGTCCAACTGGACCTACGACGAGGTCCGCGGACAGTACTACTGGCACCGGTTCTTCTCCCACCAGCCCGACCTCAACTTCGAGAACCCGGCCGTCCAGGAGGCGATCCTGGAGGTCCTGCGGTACTGGCTGGACCTGGGCATCGACGGGTTCCGCCTGGACGCCGTGCCCTACCTGTACGAGCGCGAGGGCACCAACTGCGAGAACCTCAAGGAGACGCACGAGTTCCTCAAGCGCGTGCGCGCCGAGGTGGACCGGCTCTACCCCGACCGCGTGCTGCTGAGCGAGGCCAACCAGTGGCCGTCCGACGTCGTCGACTACTTCGGCGACTTCGAGTCCGGCGGCGACGAGTGCCACATGAACTTCCACTTCCCGCTGATGCCGCGCATGTTCATGGCGGTCCGGCAGGAGCAGCGCTTCCCGATCTCGGAGATCCTCGCCCAGACGCCGCCGATCCCCCGCAACTGCCAGTGGGCGATCTTCCTGCGCAACCACGACGAGCTGACCCTGGAGATGGTCACCGACGAGGAGCGCGACTACATGTACTCCGAGTACGCCAGGGAACCCCGCATGCGCGCCAACGTGGGGATCCGCAGGCGGCTGGCGCCCCTGCTGGACAACGACCGCAACCAGATCGAGCTGTTCACGGCCCTGCTGCTGTCCCTGCCGGGCTCGCCCGTCCTGTACTACGGCGACGAGATCGGCATGGGCGACAACATCTGGCTGGGCGACCGCGACGCCGTGCGCACGCCCATGCAGTGGAGCTCGGACCGCAACGCCGGGTTCTCCAAGGGCGACCCGGCCCGCCTGTACCTGCCGCTGATCATGGACCCGGTCTACGGCTACCAGGCGCTCAACGTGGAGTCCCAGCGCGACAACCCCGGATCGCTGCTGCACTGGACGCGGCGCATGATCCAGATCCGCAAGCGCCACCCCGTGTTCGGCACCGGCGCCTTCACCGAGCTCAACGCCACCAACCCGAGCGTGCTGGCCTTCATCCGCGAGCACGGCGACGACCGCATGCTCTGCGTCAACAACCTGTCGCGGTACCCGCAGCCCGTGGAGCTGGACCTGGCGCGCTACGCCGGGGTCAGCCCGGTGGAGTGCGTGGGCGGTGTGCGCTTCCCCGAGATCGGGGAGTTGCCCTACCTGCTCACCCTGCCCGGCCACGGCTTCTACTGGTTCCAGCTGCCCGCGACCGCCGAGCCGGACTCCGCGCACGGGAGCCGGGACGGCATGCCGTCCTACGGGCTGCCCGAGGCAGGGGTCCGCGTGCACGCCGCCTTCGAAACCCCCCCGGTGTCCGCGGCCGTGCCCCGGCCGTACGCGCCGGACCACCCAGTGAGCACGACGTCCAGCATCCCGGCCGGGGTCTCCCCCGCGTTCGGCGACGGCGCCTCCGTCCCCTCCCCCGGGAGCGCGGTGCGCGCAGCGGGCCCTCCCGGCCCGGCCGCGGAGCGTACTGACCGGGGTGGGGGCGAGAAGGGAAACGGGCCGCTCTGACATGTCCCAACTCGAAGAACTCCTGGCCGTCTGGCTACCGAGACAGCGCTGGTTCTCCGGCAAGGGGATCCCCATCCGACAGATCCGGGTCGAGAGCAGGCACACGCTGGTGACGTCCGGTCCCGACGGTCCGGACCTGAACGTCCTCGTCCTCCAGGCCGGCCAGCGGGGCCGCAGCTCCCGCTACCAGGTCCTGCTGGGATCGCGGCCGCCGCGCTCCCTGCCGCCGGACCTGGCGCGCGTGGCCATCGGCGTGTGCCAGGTGGCGGGCGGCAAGCCCAGGGTGGTCTACGACGCCGCCCACGACGAGGAGCTGACCCGGCTGCTGCTGGAGCGGTTCGCCGCCCCCACCGGGGCCGAGCCCTCCGGCAGGGTGCGCTTCCGGACCCTGCCCGGCGGGAGCATCCGCACCGGGTCGACCGGGCGGATGCTCACCGGCGAGCAGTCCAACACGTCGCTGGTCTTCGGCGAGGACTACATCCTCAAGACCTTCCGCAGACTCTGGCCCGGGCCCAACCCGGACCTGGAGCTGAACATGGCCCTGTCGGGGACCCCGTACGTGGCCCGGCCCTGCGGGTGGATCGAGGCCGACCTGGCCGGGCACTCCACGCCCACGACACTGGCCATGCTCCAGACCTACATCCCGCAGGCCACGGACGGGTGGGTGCTCGCCACCGCCAACGTGCGCGCCCTGCTGGAGGGGACGGGGGGCGGGCGCGAGTCCGCGTTCACCGGGGAGGCGGCCAGGCTGGGCCGCACCACCGCCGAGGTGCACCGGTCGCTGGCCCGGACCCTGCCCACGGACGTGCTCACACCCACGGGCGCGGCCGAGATGGCCGACGCCATGGTGGAGCGCCTGGCGATGGCCAGCGCCGAGGTACCGGAGCTGGCCGAGCACGCGCCCCGGGTGATGGAGGCCTACGCCGACTTCTCCGAGGTGGACGAGCCGCTGCCCATACAGCGCATCCACGGCGACTACCACCTGGGGCAGGCGATCCGGACCGGGTCCGGGTGGGTGCTGCTGGACTTCGAGGGCGAGCCCACCGTGCCGGTGCGCGACCGCCAGCGCCTGTCCAGCCCGCTGCGGGACGTGGCGGGGATGCTCCGCTCCTTCGACTACGCGGCCGGGTACCTGCTGATCGGGCACCCGGGCGACCCCGGGCTGGAGTGGGCGGCCCGCTGCTGGGCGCGGCACAACCGGGAGGCGTTCTGCCGGGGCTACGCCGACGGCGGCGGGGCCGACCCGGAGAAGCACCTGGCGGTCCTGCGGGCGTTCGAGTTCGACAAGGCCGTGTACGAGGTGCTGTACGAGGCCAGGAACCGGCCGAACTGGCTGCGGGTCCCGCTGGAGTCCATCGCCACCGCGGCCGTGCCGCCCGTCCCCGGATAGGCGGTGCCCGATGCACGCACGTCCGCCCCCCGGGGAGGCCGCGCACGAGTAGGGGGCGAAGCCAGGCGCGGCCCCCCAAAGGCGCGGTCGCCTCCCGAGCGGGGCGGCCAGCCCCTCCGACCACCACAGACCCCCCGATCCGTCCGCACGAGTACCACGGAGTCCGCATTGACCTCGCCGCGCAGCGAACATCGTCCGCGTGCCAGCGCAGCCAAGGCTGCGACGAACGGGAAGAACCCGAAGAAGAAGGCCGTGGAGAGCATCCCGGTCGTGGAGGAGGTGTCGGTCGCCGAGACGGCGGCCGCGGTGGAACCCGCCGCTGGGAAGCCCGCGGCGGCGAAGGCGGGCAGGAAGGCCGCGAAGCGGGCCCCGGCCTCCGCGAACGGCAGGGCCTCCACGAAGGAGGGGGCCGCGGCGAAGGGGAAGGCCGCGGCGGCGAAGGCCCCGGGCGGCGGGCGCTCGAAGGGGGAGTCCGAAACCGGGAGGCGGCCCGCCGCCGCCCGGCGCAAGGGACCCGACCCCGAGCTGGTCGCCGCCCTGGACCGGCTGGTGGACGGCCACCACCACGACCCGCACTCGCTGCTGGGCGTGCACACCGAGGGCCGGGGCACCGTGCTGCGGGCCCTGCGGCCGGGCGCGCTGGAGGTGCACGCCGTCCTGGCCGACGGCTCGCGGCTGCGCCTGGACCACCTGCACCGGGGCGTGTTCTCGGCGAAGGTGTCCCGGAGCAGGCTGGGCGCCGTGCCCGACTACCGGATCGCCGCCCGCTACGAGGACGGCGCCGAGCACGTGGCCGCCGACCCGTACCGGTTCGCGCCGACCCTCGGTGAGCTGGACCTGTACCTGATCGGCGAGGGCCGCCACGAGGAGCTGTGGAACGCCCTCGGGGCGCACGTCCGGGTCGAGGACACCGCGATGGGCGAGGTGGCCGGGACCCGGTTCGCGGTGTGGGCGCCGGACGCGCGCGGTGTGCGGATGATCGGCGACTTCAACTACTGGAACGGCGTCGGGCACCCGATGCGGAGCCTGGGCTCCAGCGGCGTCTGGGAGCTGTTCCTGCCCGGGGTCGGCGAGGGCGGCCTGTACAAGTTCCAGATCCTGGGCGCCGACGGGCACTGGCGCGACAAGGCCGACCCGATGGCGCGGTGCACGCAGATGCCGCCCGCGACCGCCTCCGTGATCACCTCCTCCACGCACGTGTGGTCCGACCAGGAGTGGATGGCCGAGCGCAAGGGCGTGGAGCAGCACCGGGCGCCGATGAGCGTGTACGAGGTGCACCTGGGCTCCTGGCGGCCCGGGCTGGGCTACGCCGAGCTGGCCGAGGAGCTCGTCGCGTACGTGACCGACATGGGCTTCACGCACGTGGAGTTCCTGCCCGTGGCGGGGCACCCCTACGACGGCTCCTGGGGCTACCAGGTGACGTCGTACTACGCGCCCACGCCCCGGTTCGGGACGCCGGACGAGTTCCGCCACCTGGTGGACTCCCTGCACCGTGCGGGGGTCGGCGTGCTGCTGGACTGGGTGCCCGCGCACTTCCCGCGGGACGAGTGGGCGCTGGCCCGCTTCGACGGGAGCGCGCTGTACGAGCACCCCGACCCGCGCCGGGGGGAGCACCCGGACTGGGGGACGCTGATCTTCAACTACGGGCGGACCGAGGTGCGCAACTTCCTCGTGGCCAACGCCCTGTACTGGCTGGAGGAGTTCCACGTCGACGGCCTGCGGGTGGACGCGGTGGCCTCGATGATCTACCTGGACTACTCACGCGACTCCGGGGCCTGGGAGCCGAACGTGTTCGGCGGCAGGGAGAACCTGGAGGCGATCGACTTCCTCAAGGAGCTCAACACCACCGTCTACCGGCGCAACCCGCACGTGGCGATGATCGCGGAGGAGTCCACCGCCTACACGGGCGTGACCACGCCGGTCGACCACGGCGGGCTCGGCTTCGGGTTCAAGTGGAACATGGGGTGGATGCACGACACCCTGGAGTACGTCAAGAAGGAGCCGGTCCACCGCCAGTACCACCACGACGACGTCACGTTCTCGATGGTGTACGCCTACAGCGAGAACTACGTGCTGCCGCTGTCGCACGACGAGGTGGTGCACGGCAAGCAGTCGCTGTTCAACAAGCCGCCCGGCGACGAGTGGCAGCGGTCGGCGACCCTGCGCGCGCTCCTGGCGTTCATGTGGTCCCACCCGGGCAAGCAGCTGCTGTTCATGGGCGGGGAGATCGCCCAGGGCGACGAGTGGTCGCACCGGGAGGGCGTGCCGTGGTGGCTGCTCCAGTTCGAGCACCACGCGGGGGTGCAGCGCCTGGTGCGGGCGCTCAACGAGGCCTACCGGCCGCGGGCCGCGCTGTGGTCGCAGGACACCGACCCGGCGGGCTTCACCTGGCTGGACGGCGGTGACCACCAGGGGAACACGCTGTCGTACCTGCGCCACGGCGACGACGGCTCGGTGCTCGCCTGCGCGGTGAACTTCTCGCCGGTGCCCCGCCCGGAGCGGCGGATGGGCCTGCCCTCCGGGGGCCGGTGGACCGCGCTGCTCAACACCGACGAGGCGCGTTTCGGCGGTTCGGACCACCCGGTGCCCGCCCGCGTGGACGCCGAACCCGTGCCCTGGGACGGACAGCCGTTCTCGGCGGAGGTCACCCTGCCCCCGCTCGGCGCGGTCTGGTTCGAGCCCGAGTCCTAGGCGGAGCCGCCGGTGCGGCGGTCGGGCCGTGGGGCCCGGGCGCCGCACCGGCGCGGCGGTCGGCGGCGGGACCGGGACACCGGACACCACTCCACGGTGGAGTGGCCCGGACGTGGACATGTCCACAACGGACTCTTCCGGTCGCCGCCTCCGTGTGCTTGTGTGTCCTGCACCACAGGCACGACTGTTGGGAGCCCCCCGTGTCCGACAACAGCCAGAGTTTCGTCCGGGTGCTGGGAAGGGGTGACGTCCTCGCCCTCGGCTTCGGCGCGATGATCGGCTTCGGCTGGATCGTGCTCGCGGGCGACTTCGTCAGCGCCGCGGGCAGCGTGGGCGCCGCCCTGGCCTTCGTGGCCGGCGGCGTCATCATGGCCTTCGTCGGCCTCGCCTACGCCGAGCTCGTCGCCGCGATGCCGCACGCGGGCGGCGAGCACCACTACGCCATGCGCGCCATCGGCCCCAAGGGGGCCTTCACCGCCTCCTGGGCCATGGTCCTCGGCTACGTCTCCGTCGTCGCCTTCGAGGCCGTCGCCGTCCCCCAGACGCTCGTCTACCTCTTCCCCGAGATGGCGGTCGGCCGCCTGTGGACCATCGCCGGGTACGACGTCCACGCCAGCCTGGTCGCCGTCGGCGTGGCCGCGGCGGTGCTGGTGACCGCGGTCAACTACGTCGGCATCAGGCCCGCGAGCGTCTTCCAGACCATCGCGGTGCTGTTCCTGCTGGTCGCCGGGGCCGTCATGGTCACCGGCGCGTTCGTCGGCGGGTCCGCGGAGAACATGCGGCCGCTGTTCACCGGCGGCGTCTCGGGCATGTTCGTGGTCCTGGTGGCGGTCCCGTTCCTCTTCGTCGGCTTCGACGTCATCCCGCAGTCGGCCTCCGAGATCAGGCTCCCGTACCGCATGGTCGGCACCCTGCTGGTCCTGTCGGTGTTCTGCGCGACCGCCTGGTACGTGATGGTCATGCTGACGGCGGGATCGGGCCTGGGACCGGCCGAGCTGGCGGCCTCCGAACTGGCCTCCGCCGACTCCGTCGCCGCCATGTGGGACAGCGCGGCCATGGGCAACCTGCTCGTCCTCGGCGGTGTCGCGGGCCTGCTCACCAGCTGGAACGCCTTCCTCATCGGCGGCAGCCGCCTCATCTACGCCATGGCCGCCTCACGGATGCTCCCGGCCTGGTTCGGCCGCGTGCACCCGCGCTTTCGCACCCCGTCCAACGCCGTCCTGTTCGTGGGCGCGCTCTCGCTGGTGTCCCCGTTCTTCGGCGAGCCGATGCTGGGCTGGCTGGTCAACGCGGGCGGCCTGAACATCGTGGTCAGCTTCGTCACGGTGGTGGTCAGCTTCCTCGTGCTGCGCCGCCGCGAACCCGGCATGGAGCGCCCCTTCACCGTTCCTGCGGGCGTGCCCGTCGGCGTGGTGGCCCTCGTGCTGACCCTGGGCCTGCTCCTGCTCTACCTGCCCGGCATGCCCGCGGCGCTGAGCTGGCCCAACGAGTGGCTGATGGTGCTCGTGTGGTGGGTGGCCGGGGCCGCACTGATGTGGCGCCTGCCCGGGATCACCGCCGGGCCCGACGCCGAGCGGCGCCTGACCGAGGCGATGGACGCGCGCTCCCGCCGGATCCCGAAGACCTGACGGACACCGCCGTGCGCCCCCCGGCGGGGGCGCGCGGCGGCGCGGAGCCCTACCGTTCGCGCCGGTGCCAGCCGGTGAGGCGGGCGACCGCCTCGTCCAGCACCTCGTCCCTCTTGCAGAACGCGAACCGGAGCAGGTGCGCGCCCTCCTCCTGGCGGTCGTAGAACACCTGGGCGGGCACCGCCGCCACCCCGGCCTCCCGGGGCAGCGCGCGGGCCACCTCCACCCCGTCGGCGTACCCGAGCGGGCGGATGTCGGCCATGACGAAGTAGGTGCCCTCGCACGCGTCCACGTCGAAACCGGCACCGGTCAGGCCCTCCACCAACCGGTCGCGCTTGCCCTGGAGGGCGGCGCGCTGGGCGGCGACCCACTCCTCCTCGTGGTCGATGGCCTCGGCCAGGGCCAGCTGGAGCGCGCCGTTCGCGGAGAAGGTGAGGAACTGGTTCACCGTGCGCACCGCGCCGACCAGCGGCTCGGGACCCATCACCCAGCCGGTCTTCCACCCGGTGACGGCGAACATCTTGCCGGCAGAGGACACCGACAGCGTCCGCTCGCGCATGCCCGGCAGGGCGGCCAGCGGCACGTGGGGACGCCCGTCGAAGGTGAGGAACTCGTACACCTCGTCGGTGAACGCGATCAGGTCGTGCTCGCGGCACACCTGCGCGACGAGCTCCAGCTCCTCGGCGGTGAACACGGTCCCCGTGGGGTTGTGCGGCGTGTTCACCAGCAGCATCCGGGTGCGGGGGCCCACGGCCGCGCGCAGTTCCCCGGGGTCGAAGGTGAACCGGCCGGTCACGGGGTCGGGCCGCAGCGTCACCGGCCTGCGCACCCCGCCCGCCAGCGTGATCATGGCGGCGTAGGAGTCGTACATCGGCTCGAAGACGACCACCTCGTCGCCGCGCTCCACCAGGGCGAGCATCGCGGCGGCGATCCCGGCGGTGGCGCCGACGGTGACGTAGACCTCGGTGTCCGGGTCCAGCTCGATGCCGTAGTGGCGGGCCCGGTACCGGCTCACCGCCCGCCGCAGCTCGGGGCGCCCCGGCCCGGGCGGGTACTGGTTCACCCCCTCCAGGATGTGCCCGGAGGCGGCCTCCAGCAGGGAGCGGGGGCCGTCGGTGTCGGGAAAGCCCTGCCCCAGGTTGACCGACCCGGTCTCCACGGCCAGCCGCGTCATCTCGGCGAAGACCGTCTCGCCGTACACGCGCATTCGTTCGATCAGCGGTTCTTCCACCCGTCGAGCGTATCCACCCGCCCGGTCGGCGGGCCAAGCCCGGGGACGCCGACGGGGCGGGTCCCGCAGGAACCCGCCCCGTCCGCCGACCGCCTACAGCAGCAGGCTCAGCACCATCCACGTCACCGGACCGGCGATCAGCAGCGAGTCCAGGCGGTCCATCAGACCGCCGTGCCCCGGCATGAACCCGCCCATGTCCTTGACCCCGAGGTCGCGCTTGAACAGCGACTCGATGAGGTCCCCGACGGTGGCGGCCAGCACGACCGCCAGGCCGAGGACCACGCCGACCCACCACGGGCCGTCCAGCATGAGCGTCACGCACAGCGCGCCCGCGACCGCGCAGCCCACGACCGATCCGCCGAAGCCCTCCCAGGTCTTGTTGGGGCTGATCACCGGCGCCATCTTGTGCCGCCCCAGCAGGATCCCGGCGAAGTACCCGCCGATGTCGCTGGAGATCGTCACCACGATGAACGTGACCAGGCGGTACTGCCCGTCCTCGGGGTGCGAGATGAGCAGCAGCCACGTGCCCAGCAGGAACGGCAGGTACACCAGGGTGAACAGGTTCGCCGCGACGTCGGCCACGAACCCTTCCGTGCCTCCGCGCAGCCGCCACACCAGGGCGACGATCGCGGTCAGCGCGGTCGTCCCCACCAGCCACTCGGTCCCCCCGAAGTAGGCGGCGACCTGCATGGCCACGCCGCCGACCGCCAGCGGGGCCAGTGCCAGGCCCATGCCCTTGCCCGCGAAGGCCCGGTTGACCTCGCGCAGGCCGATCAGCACCCCCAGGGAGGTGATGATCGTGAACAGCTGGGGGAGGGGGAAGATGGAGAAGAACACGAGTGCGCCCAGGACGCACCCGCTGGCGATGGCCACCGGGAGGTTGCGGCCCGTCCGGACCGGCTCGCCCCCCGGCTTGTGCAGCACGAAGCGCTGCCCGTCCGGATCGGGACCGTCCTGCGGCCCGCCGCCGGGTCTGTGCTCGGGCGAGCGGTCATCGCCTCCCGAGTCGCTGGAGGAAGGAAGGGTCACCGGCTAAACCTCGAGCAGTTCCGATTCCTTGTGCTTCAGCAGCTCGTCGACGGACGCGACGTACTTCGAAGACAGCTCGTCCAGCTCCGCCTGGGCGCGGTGCGCCTCGTCCTCGCCGATGTCGCCCGACTTGACGGCCTTCTCGAAGGTGTCCTTGGCGCGGCGGCGGACGTTGCGGATGGAGACCTTGCTGTCCTCGGCCTTGGTCCGCGCGACCTTGACGTACTCCTTGCGGCGCTCCTCGGACAGGTCGGGGAACACCACGCGGATGACCTGGCCGTCGTCGGAGGGGTTCACGCCCAGGTCGCTGTTGCGGATGGCGTTGATGATCTCGGTGCGCGAGTTGACGTCGAACGGCGAGATGACCACCATGCGCGGCTCGGGCACCGAGAAGGAGGCCAGCTGGTTGATCGGCGTCCGGGCACCGTAGTAGTCGACGGTGATCTTGTTGAAGGTCGCCGGGGTGGGGCGGCCGGTGCGGATCGTGGCGAAGTCCTCCTTCGCGACGACCACGGCCTTCTCCATCTTCTCCTCGGCCTCGAGGAGGGTCTCTTCGATCATGTGGGCGCTCCCTGGTGTCGTGGCTTGCTGTGGACGCGGAGGCTGTCTCAGACGGGGGTCGGCCCGACGATGGTGCCGATCTTCTCACCGCGTACCGCGCGCAGGATGTTGCCCTGGCTCATCAGGTCGAACACGACGATGGGCAGACCGTTGTCCATGCACAGGCTGACCGCGGTGGCGTCCATGACCTTGAGGCCGCGGGTGAGGACCTCGTTGTAGTTGAGCTTGTCGAACTTGACCGCGTCGGGGTTGCGCTGGGGGTCGGCGTCGTAGACCCCGTCGACCTGGGTGCCCTTGAGGACCGCCTGCGCGCCGATCTCCAGCGCGCGCTGGGCGGCGGTGGTGTCGGTCGAGAAGAACGGTGCGCCCAGACCGGCGCCGAAGATGACCACGCGGCCCTTCTCCAGGTGGCGGACGGCGCGGCGCGGGATGTAGGCCTCGGCGACCTGGCTCATGTGGATCGCGGTCTGCACGCGGGTCTCCACGCCGAGCCGCTCCAGGAAGTCCTGGAGGGCGAGGCAGTTGATGACGGTGCCGAGCATGCCCATGTAGTCGGCGCGGCCGCGCTCGATGCCGCCCTCGGTGAGCTGGGCGCCGCGGAACATGTTGCCGCCGCCGACGACCACCGCGACCTGGATGCCCTCGGAGACCGCCTCGGCGATGGACTCGGCCACGTACTGGACGACCTCGGGGTCGATGCCCAGGCCGCCACCGCCCGCGAACGCCTCTCCGGAGAGTTTGAGCATCACGCGCTTCCATCCGGAACCGTGCATCGCCGGTTCGGTGCTCGTCGCTTCGTTCACGGCCTGTGGCCTCCCTTGTCGTCCCCGAGCGGCACAGGGTCCCCCGAGTGATCCTCGCCGCGGTCGGCCGGGCTCACGCGCCCCGCCACCCGCCCATATCCACCGAAGGTGCCGGGGAGCAGTCTCCCCGGCACCTCCATCATCTCAAAAACCCTCAGGCCTGGCCGACCTTGAAGCGGACGAAGCGCTTGACGGTCACGCCCGCCTCGTCGACGACCTTCTGGACCGTCTTCTTGTTCTCCTTGACGAACGGCTGGCCGAGCAGCGTCACGTCCTTGAAGTAACCGTTGAGGCGGCCCTCCACGATCTTGGGGATGGCCTGCTCGGGCTTGCCCTCCTCGCGGGTGGTCTGCTCGGCGATGCGGCGCTCGTGCTCCACGACCTCGGCGGGGACGTCGTCCCGGCCGATGTACTGCGGGGCCAGCGCGGCGATCTGCTGGGCGAGGTCCTTGCCGACCTCCTCGTCAGCCTTGTCCAGCTCGACCAGGACGCCCATGGTGGGGGGCAGGTCCGGGTCGGACTTGTGGAGGTAGCTGGCGACGTAGGCGCCCTCGAACTTGGCGAAGCGGCGGAACTCCAGCTTCTCGCCGATGACCGCGCTCTTGGCCTCGATGAAGCCCTGGAGGCTCTTGCCCGGCTCGATCTCGGCGGCGGAGACGGCGGCGAGGTCCTCGCTGTCCTGGGCGGCGACGAAGTCGGCGACCTGGTTGGCGAGCGCGATGAACTGGTCGTTCTTGGCGACGAAGTCGGTCTCGCAGTTGAGCTCGACGAGGGTGGCCTTGCCGTCGGACTCCTGCTTGAGGACGACCATGCCCTGGGCGGCGGTGCGCTCGGCGCGCTTGCCGACGTCCTTGGCACCCTTGACGCGCAGGGCCTCGACGGCCTTGTCGAAGTCGCCGTCGGCCTCGGTCAGGGCCTTCTTGCAGGCCATCATGCCGGCGCCGGTCATGTCGCGCAGCTTCTTGACGTCCGCGGCGGTGAAGTTCGCCATGACTGTTCTCGGATTCCCTTGGAGTGGAGAGTCTGTACGGAAAGTGGAGCTGATCCGGTCCCGGGCACCGAGCGGCCGCCCCGCCGGGAGCGGCGGGGCGGCGACGGTGCGCTGGGGCACGGGACTACTCGGCGTCGGGGGCCTTCGCGGGCGCGTCGACCGGGGAGTCCTCGGAGGTGACCTCGGCCGGGGCCTCGGCGGCGACCTCGTCGGCCGGGGCGACGGCGGCGGTCTCGGCGGGGGCCTGCTCGGCGGCGGCCTCGCCGGCCTCGGCCGGAGCCTCGCCCGAGTCGGCCTTGCCCTCCAGGAGCTCGCGCTCCCACTCGGCCAGGGGCTCCTCGGCGGCCTTCTTCTCACCGGTGCCCTCGGAGGCGCCGGAGCGGGCCATGAGGCCGTCGGCGACGGCGTCGGCGACCACGCGGGTGAGCAGGCTGACGCTGCGGATGGCGTCGTCGTTACCCGGGATCGGGTAGTCGACCTCGTCCGGGTCGCAGTTCGTGTCCAGGATGGCCACGACCGGGATGTTCAGCTTGCGAGCCTCGCTGATCGCGATGTGCTCCTTCTTGGTGTCCACGATCCAGACCGCGCTGGGCACGCGGGACATGTCGCGGATACCGCCGAGGGTGCGCTCCAGCTTCTCCTTCTCGCGGCGGAGGTTGAGGAGCTCCTTCTTGGTGAGCGAGGAGCCGGCGACGTCGTCGAAGTCGATCTCCTCGAGCTCCTTGAGGCGCTGGAGCCGCTTGTGCACGGTGGAGAAGTTGGTGAGCATGCCGCCCAGCCAGCGCTGGTTGACGTAGGGCATGCCGACGCGGCGGGCCTGCTCGTCGATGGCCTCCTGCGCCTGCTTCTTGGTACCGACGAACAGGACGGTGCCGCCGTGGGCGACCGTCTGCTTGACGAACTCGTAGGCGCGGTCGATGTAGGCCAGCGACTTCTGGAGGTCGATGATGTAGATGCCGTTGCGCTCGGTGAAGATGAAGCGCTTCATCTTGGGGTTCCAGCGACGGGTCTGGTGCCCGAAGTGGACGCCGCTCTCCAGGAGCTGGCGGATCGTCACGACTGTGGCCATGACCTGGTCCTCCTTGAGGTGACGGGGAGGGTCCCCGCTCACGGTTGTTCCTGACGCCCCGGACGTACCGCCGCACCGCCGTGGAGGCGGCGCGGACCGCGGGTACGGCCCCTCGCTGAGGAGGCTCGTGGACGTGCGTATTGTGGTCGGCCCGACGGGCCACAGACGATTCTATCCTCCATCGGGAATACGTCGGGACCTGCGCCGCGTTTCCGGTTCCCCCGTGGCGGGTCGTCCACAGGCTCGGACGCCCCCTGGCGGTCCGCCCCCCGGGACCGGACCCTGGGGATATGGCCCCCTCGCTGCTCCTGACCCTGTTCCTGGCACTCTCGCTCCTGTCCCCGCACCACCCCGCCGAGACCGGCTGGCGCTGGCCGGTGGGCCCCCCGGTCGAGGTGCTGCGCCCCTTCGACCCGCCCGAACTGCGCTGGCTGCCCGGGCACCTGGGCGTGGACCTGGCCGCGGAGCCCGGCCAGGAGGTCCGCGCGGCCGGCCCCGGGCGGGTGCACTTCGCGGGCCCGGTGGCGGGCACGCCGCTGGTGAGCGTGGTCCACGGCGACCTGCGCACCACCTACCTGCCGGTGGAGTCCGACCTGGTCCGGGGCGATCCGGTCGCCGCGGGAGACCTGCTGGGCACGCTCGCCGCCGCGCCGCCGCACTGCCGCGACCGCCCCTGCCTGCACTGGGGCCTGCTCCGCGGCGACGACCACCTCGACCCGCTCTCCCTGCTCGGCCTGGGCGAGTTCCGCCTGCTGCCGCTCACGCCCGCCCGTGACAGCCGCCTCGCACCCGCGCGCCCGCGTTCCGGCAGCGGTCAGGCGCGGGGGTGGGCACGGCGGTAGGTGTCGCGCAGGCGCTCCACGGACACGTGGGTGTAGATCTGCGTGCTGCGCGGGCTGGCGTGGCCCAGGAACTCCTGCACGCTGCGCAGGTCGGCCCCGCCGTTGAGCAGGTGCGTGGCCGCGCTGTGCCGGAGGCTGTGCGGCGCGCCGTCCGCACCGGCGGCGCGCAGGTACGCGTGCACGTCCTCGCGGGCCTGGCGGACGCCCAGGCGCCCGCCCCGGGCTCCCAGGAACAGCGCGGTACCGCTGGCGGGGGCCGCCATCTCCGGGCGGCCGCCGGACAGCCAGGCGTCGAGGGCGTCCAGGGCCGGACCACCCACGGGAACCGTGCGCTCCTTGGCCCCCTTGCCCAGGACGCGCACGGTGTCGCGTTCGCGGTCCACGTCGGCCAGGTCCAGGGCGCACAGCTCGGCGACGCGCACACCGGTGGCGTAGAGCGTCTCCACCACCGCGCGGCGGCGCAGGCCGGTCGGGGTGTCCTCGGCGCACCCCGTGAGCGCCGCGGCGGCCTGGCGCTCGTCGAGCACCGTCGGCAGGGAGCGCTGCTGCGCCGGACTGGCCAGGCGCGGGCCGGGATCGGTGGCCAGCACTCCCTCGCGGTGCAGGAACCGGGTGAGGGCGCGCACGGCGGCCACCCGGCGGGCCACCGTGGCGCGGCTCGCACCCGTCTCGCGGGCCCGCGACAGCCATCCGCGCACCAGGTCCACGTCCAGGTCCTCGACGCCCCGCCCCCGCTCCTCCAGGTGGGCCAGGAGGGAGCGCAGGTCGGCCAGGTAGCCGCGCACGGTGTGGGGCGAGCGTCCCAGCTCTCCCGACAGGTGCGCGGCGAAGCGCTCCAGCACGCCTACCTCCCGGAGGGCAGGCAGGCGACCCCCTCGACCTCCACGAAGTGGGCGGGGTCGGCCAGGCCGCTCACCTCCACGATGGACGCGGCGGGCAGGCGCCCCTCGGGCAGGCACTCGACCAGGGCGGAGCGGAACTCCTCCAGGTCGGAGATGTGGCGCAGGTAGCAGGTGAGCTTGACCAGGTGGCCGAGGTCCGCGCCGTGGCGGGCCAGGACGGCCTCCAGGTTGCGGAAGATCTGGCGCGTCTGCCCCTCGATGTCCCCGGCGACCTCGCCCCCGGGTCCCCCGGGGGTCTGTCCGGAGAGGAACAACAGCGGCCCGTCCGCCACCAGGGCGTCACTGCAGGGTTTAGCCATGGCGTCACCGTACCCATCCGGAGGGCGCGCTACCGCCGCCGCGGCGCCCTCCCCGGACCGGGTGCGTCGGGGACCGCGGGGCCCGGTCCCGCCGGTCGCGGAGGGCCCTGACCGCCCCGCTCCCGGCGCACGCCGGGAGCGGGCCGCCGGTCCCGGCCGCCCCCGCGAGCTCACTGCGGCAGCCGCCAGCCCGCCGGGCAGCGCTCCACCAGTCCGGCCGCGGCCAGCATCCCCAGGGAGCGCAGGGTCCTCTCCAGGCGGGTCCCGCTGGCCGTGGCGATCACCGCCGGACCGGCACCGGACCGGGGCACCGCCGCCAGGACCCGGGCGCTGTCCTGGTCGAGCTCGGCCGACACCCGCAGCGGCCCGGTCCGCGGCGGCAGCTCCTCCAGCGCGCCCACCTGGGCGAGGACGTCGTCCGCACAGGTGACACAGCCCGCGTTCCAGTCGCGGAGCAGCAGGTGGCAGCCCACCGACATCGCCGAGGTGACCGGCCCGGGGACCGCCATCAGCACCCGGTTGAGCTCGGCGGCGTGCGACGCGGTGTTGAGCGCCCCGCTGCGCCGCCCGGCCTCCACCACCACCGTGCCCGGGGTGAGCGCGGCGATCAGCCGGTTGCGGACGAGGAAGTCCGGCGCGCGCGGGGTGGCGCCCACCGGCCGCTCGCTCACCAGCACCCCGGTACGGGCGACGTCGGCGAACAGGCCCGCGTGTCCGCGCGGGTAGTCCACGTCCAGCCCGCAGGCCAGCACCACGACCGTGCCGCCGTGGGCCTGGGCCGCCCGGTGGGCGGCCCCGTCGATCCCGTACGCGCCACCGGAGACCACCACGACCGCGCGCTCGGACAGCTCGTAGGCCATCTCCGCCGCCACGTGCTCCCCGTAGGGCGTGGCCGAGCGCGCCCCCACCACGGCCACCGAGCGCAGGCACAGGTTGCGCAGGTCCCCCGCGCCGCGCACCCACAGCCCGTGCGAGCGCCGCCCTCCGGGCAGGTCGAGTTCGTCGAGGCGCCCCGGCCACTCGGGGTCCCGCGGGGCGACGAAGCGGATCCCGGCCGCCGCCGAGTCGCCGAGCAGCCCGTCGGGATCCACCCCCCGGGCGGCGGCGCTCCACCGCGCCCACCTGCGCTCCAGCAGTGTCCGGGCCTCCGGCCCCGGGTTCTCCTCCTCGGCACAGGGCACCGGTGGCGGGGGCGCCCCCGCCACCAGCAGCGCCCACACCCGGTCCGCCCCGTGCTCGGCGAGCATCGCCCCCAGCCACAGGTCCCCCGGCGGGGCCACCGCCGTCAGGCAGGCGCGCGCCCGCGCGTCCGCCTCCCCCTCCGCGTCCCGCACCGTTGCGCCGCTCCCCTCCGTCGTGTCCGTGCTCACCACGCGCGCCCCGCCCAGAGCGCGAAGGCGTAGGCCGCCTCCTCCTCGCCGGGCCGGTCCCGGTCGGCGAGGTCGGCCAGGGTCCAGGCGACCCGCAGTGCGCGGTCCACGCCCCGGGCGCTGATCTGTCCGAGGTCCATCGCCCTGCCCAGCACACGCAGCGCGGCGGACTCCACCGGGAACTCCCGGCGCAGCCGCGCCCCCGGGACGGCCGCGTTGGTGGTCCAGGGCGTGTGCGCCAGCCGCTCGGCGGCGCGGGCGCGTGCCTTCTCCACCCGGGCCGCCACCACCTCGGAGGACTCGGCGAAGGCGCGGTCGGCGAGCAGCTCGGCCCTCGACACCGGTTGCAGCTCCACCTTGAGGTCGATCCGGTCCAGCAGGGGGCCGGACAGGCGGGAGAAGTAGCGGCGCCGCTCACCGGCGGGGCAGGTGCACAGACTGCCGGGTTTGGCGCAGGGACAGGGGTTGGCCGCCATCACCAGCTGGAAGCGCGCCGGGAAGGTCACCGTCGAGGAGGCGCGGGCCAGCACCACCTCGCCGCGCTCCAGCGGTTCGCGCAGGGAGTCCAGCACCCCGCGCCCGAACTGCGGGGCCTCGTCGACGAAGAGCACGCCGCGGTGGGCCTTGGACACCCAGCCGGGCGTGGGGTAGCCGCTGCCGCCGCCGATGATCGAGGCCCGGGTGGAGGTGTGGTGCGGCGCCGCGAAGGGGGGCTCGGTGACCAGGGGCGCCCCCGGCGGCAGGATGCCCGCCACCGAGTGGATGGCGGTGGCCTCCAGCGCCTCGGCCGGGCCGAGCCGGGGCAGCACGGTGGGCAGGCGTTCGGCGAGCAGGCTCTTGCCGGTGCCGGGAGGCCCCAGCATCATGAGGTTGTGGCCGCCGGCCGCGGCGATCTCCACCGCCCGGCGGGCCACCGGCTGCCCCAGGACGTCGGACAGGTCGGGCCCCTGGCCGCGCGGCTCGCGGGGCCGGGGCGGGACCTCCTCCGGCTCCGCCTCGGGGAGGTACTCCCCGCGCAGCCACTGGCACAGGTCCATCAGGCTGTCCACCGCCGTCACCTCGGTGTCGGGGACCAGCCGGGCCTCGGCGGCGTTGCCCCTGGCGACGACGAACCTGCGGTAGCCCTGCTCGGCGGCCGACACGACCGCGGGGAGGACCCCCAGCACCGGCCGCGCCCGGCCGTCCAGGCCCAGTTCGGCGATGAGGACGCTGTCCTCCAGCCGCTCCACCGGCACCGAGCCCGCCGCGGCGAGGACGGCGGCGGCGATGGCCAGGTCGAACAGGCTTCCCGCCTTGGGCAGGCTGGCCGGGGACAGGCTGATGACGATCTGGCCGCTGGGCCACTCCTCGCCGCTGTTGACGACGGCCGCGCGGATGCGGTCCCTGGCCTCGCGGAGCGCGGCGTCGGGCAGCCCCACCAGGGTCACCCCGAAGTCGCCGCCGCCCAGGTGCACCTCCACCTCGACGATGTGCCCCCGGACCCCCAGCAGGGCGATACAGCGGGTGCGGGCGAGCGTCATCATGCCATCCCCCGCTCGTGGGAGACGAACACGCGCCCGCCGCTGATCAGGACGCAGACGCCGTCCACGCGCAGGGGGTGGGCGGGCACCCGGTGCCGGAGCGCCCAGGCGCGTCCGAGGCGGCGCAGACGGCGCCGCTTGTCCGGGGTGATGGCCTCCACCGGGTGTCCGTACCGGACGGAGGTACGGGTCTTGACCTCGGCGACGACCAGGACGGGACCGTCCCGGGCCACGATGTCGATCTCCCCGTCGGGGATGCGCCAGTTGCGGGCGACCACCCGCATCCCGGCGCGTCGGAGGAAGGCCACGGCGAGGTCCTCGCCACGGCCGCCCAGCGTCCTTCGGTACTCGGCCCACCGCTCCAAGGTCGACCACCTCCCGTAACCACGGTCGGTGATCGCCGGTCACGGCGCCAGGGCCGGTTTTCCCCTGTGGAAAACCCCGGCCGTCCCCGGACGGGGAGACCGGGCGGCCGGAAGCCGGGCACCCGGAGACCGGGACCCGGGCGCCGCACCGGCCGCCCGGTGCCGTATCAGCCCCGTCCGCCCTCCTCGGCGGGCGGCATCTCCAGGTCGGCCTTGGTGATCTCCTCGACGTTGACGTCCTTGAACGTCACCACGCGGACGTTGCGGACGAACCTGGCCGGGCGGTACATGTCCCAGACCCAGGCGTCCTCCATCACGACCTCGAAGTACATCTCCCCGTTCTCGGTCGAACGCGGCTGGAGGTCGACGTGGTTGGTGAGGTAGAACCGCCGCTCGGTCTCCACCACGTAGCTGAACAGACCGACGACGTCCCGGTACTCGCGATAGAGCTGGAGCTCCATCTCGGCCTCGTACTTCTCCAGGTCCTCAGAACTCATCCACGTGCTCGCTTTCGTCGCACTCTCCGGTCGTGGTGTGCCGCTCCCCTCCACCCGGACACCGCCGACGGCCGGGTTGTTCCCGGTCGACGGCGGCCCCGCGCGTCGGGTACGCCGATACGGTCCAGCCTCCATCATGCGTCACGGAGGGGCCCCGTGTACTCCGCCGTGCGGATTTTCCCGGCGGACCGCCCCGCGCGGCACGCGGGCCCCCGCGCGGGCGGCACCGCGGCGCCGCCCCCCCGAGGGCGGGGCGTACCGCCCCGGACCGCGCCCCGCCTCCGGCCGCCGCCGGAGTGTCACTCGTCCGCGGCGTTGAGCTCCTCGAAGGTCTCCGGGATGCCCAGCGGGCCGATCTGCCCGACCGGCCAGATGATCACGAAGGCCCGGCCCACGACGTGGTCGATCGGGACCGCGCCGCCGCCGGGGTTGTTCTGGTTGAGCCGCGAGTCGGAGGAGATCGCCCGGTGGTCCCCCATCAGCCACAGGTGCCCCTCGGGCACCTCGATCGGGCCGAACTCGGTGTGCGTGGCCACGCTGCCCGGGTACAGGTATGCCTCCTCCTCGAGGGGGACCCCGTTGACCAGGACGCGGTTCTGCTCGTCGCAGCACTCCACGGTGTCACCGGGCAGACCGATGACCCGCTTGATGTACTCCTTGCCCGTGGGCGCCGCGCCCAGCTGCTGCTGCACCCAGGTGAACCCGGCCGAGATCGGGTTGGTGGGCTCGGGGACCGACACGGTGTTCGGGTCGTCCCACGACCCGTTGCCGTCGAAGACGACCACCTCGCCGCGCTCGATGTCGCGGAGCTCGTAGACGACCTTGTTGACGAGCACCCGGTCACCGACGAGGAGCGTGTTCTCCATCGAGGTGGAGGGGATGTAGAAGGCCTGCACCAGCCAGGTCCTGATCACGAACGCCAGGACCACGGCGATCACGACCAGGATGGGGAGTTCCTTCCAGAACGACCCCTTCTTCTCCGCGCTCTGGGACTTGCCCATCTCGTCCGCCCCCTCCTCCGACTCCTCGCCCTCGGCACCGGAGACAGCACTGGCTCCCGAGCTCTGATGAGCTCGGGAGCCAGTGGTGGAGCCGTGCTCCTCCGGACCGGGCTGGGCGGATTCCTCGTCCTGGACCCCGTCCGAGCCGAGGTCCTTCTCGTCTTTGCTCATCGAGCCGAAGCCTATCCTGCCTCCCTGGCGGGAGCGGAGGGATTCGACACGGAAAAACGCCGCGAGAAGACCTGGGGCTACTTGTTGACGGGCTCGCGGCGCTCGCGGATGCGGGCGGCCTTGCCGCGCAGGTCGCGCAGGTAGTACAGCTTGGCGCGACGCACACGGCCGCGGGCGGCGACCTCGTACTTCTCGATGGCCGGGGTGTGGATCGGGAAGGTGCGCTCCACGCCCACGCCGTAGCTCACCTTGCGGATGGTGAAGGTCTCGCGGTTGCCCGAACCCTGGCGGCGGATGACGACGCCCTTGAAGACCTGGACACGGGTACGGGTGCCCTCGGTCACGCGGACGTGGACGTTGAGGGTGTCACCGGGACGGAACTCCGGGACGTCGGAACGAAGCTGGGCCTTCTCCAGCTCCTGAATGGCGGTGTGCATCTCGCGAATCCTCATCGATAGCGCTCCGCGACCTGTTCCCGGAGGGGAAGGGGTGCGCGGGCGAGGGCCCTGACTGGGTCTGTACTGTCGAACCGCCCGGGTGACCGTCACAGAGGCCGACGTCGTACCGCCGGCATGCGGATGCCGCCGGTCACCAAGGGGGAACCCACCTAGTTTGCCACACCTCGGGTGGCGTCTCGAACGGCCTCCTCCGCCAGGACCTCCCGGTCGCGCCGGTCCAGCGCCTCCTCCGGCAGGGCCTCCACCAGGTCGGGGCGGTTGCGCGCGGTCTTGCGCAGCGCCTGGTCGCGGCGCCAGCGGTCCACGGCGCCGTGGTTGCCCGACAGCAGCACCGGCGGCACCTCCCGGCCCCGCCAGGAGGCGGGCTTGGTGTAGACCGCACCCTCCACGAGGTTCTCCATTCCGCCGGAGGCGAAGGAGTCCTGCACCGCCGACTCGGTGTTGCCGAGGACTCCCGGCAGCAGCCGGGTGATCGCCTCGACCATCACCAGCGTCGCGGACTCGCCGCCGTTGAGCACGTAGTCGCCGATGCTCACCTCCTCGACGGGCATCCGCTCCGCGGCGTCCGCCGCGACCCGCGAGTCGATGCCCTCGTAGCGGCCGCAGCCGAAGACCAGCCGCTCCTCCTTGGCCAGGCGCTCGGCGTCGGCCTGCCGGAAGGGCCGGCCGCTGGGGGTGGGCAGGATCAGCCGCGCGGGCCCCTCCCCCACGACCTCGTCCAGCGCCTCGCCCCACGGCTCGGGCTTCATCACCATGCCGGGTCCGCCGCCGTAGGGGGTGTCGTCCACGGTGTTGTGGCGGTCGTGGGTCCAGAAGCGCAGGTCGTGCACGCGCACGTCGAGCAGCCCGGACGCGCGCGCCCTGCCGATCAGGGACAGGTCCAGGGGGCCGAAGTAGTCGGGGAAGATGCTGATGATGTCGATGCGCACGGCGCGCCCTTCAGTCGGCGAGGTCGAGCAGGCCGGGCGGGGGGTCCAGGACGATCCGGCCCCCGGCCACGTCGACCTCGGGGACCAGGGCGGCCACGAAGGGCACGTACACCTCTCCGCCGTCCGGGGTGGTCACGACCAGGAGGTCCTGCGCGTGGTGGAGCACGTCCGCCACCGTGCCGACCGGCTCCGCGCCGGTGGTCACCGCGGACAGGCCGATGAGCTCGTGGTCGTGGAACTCGTCCGGGTCGTCCAGCGGCGGGATGTCCTCGGAGTCCACGAGCAGGGCGGTGCCGCGCAGCGCCTCCGCGGCGTCGCGGTCGGACACGCCCTTGAAGCGCACGAGCAGGCGGCCGCTGTGGCGGCGCGTGGAGACGACGGTGAGCGGACCGGCTTCGGCCGGGTCGGTGGCCAGCACGGAGCCGTCGGCGAACCGGGCCGCGGGGTCGTCCGTGCGCACGTCGACGGCGACGTCGCCGCGGACGCCGTGCGCGCGGCCGATCCGGCCGACAACGAGTCGCATGGGAGTTCTCCGTCCTTCCGCCCCGCCGCGACGGCGGCGGGAGTGAGAAAACCGTGCCCGGGTCCGGGGCGTGCGCGGTGGGCGCGGGCCCCGGGGTCCCGGACACGGCTGCGGGGCGCCGACCGTTCGCGGTCGGCGCCCCGAGAGGCGCGTCAGCGCACTTCGTGCAGGTCCAGCAGGTCCACGCGGACGTACCGGCCCCCGGCCAGGGCGCCGATGACGGTCCGCAGGGACTTGGCGGTGCGACCGTTGCGGCCGATCACCTTGCCGAGGTCGTCGGGGTGGACCCGGACCTCCAGGACTTTGCCCTTGCGGAGCCGCTTGGCTCTCACCTGGACGTCGTCGGAGTTCGCAACGATCCCCTTCACGAGGTGCTCAAGCGCCTCTTCCAGCACGTCAGGCCTCGCCCTCGGACTTCTCAGCCTCGGCGGTCTCGGCGGGCTTGTCCGCCTTGTCCGCCTTCTTCTCGGACTTCTCGGACTTCTTGGCCTTGCCCTTGCCCTCGGAGCCGGGGAGCACGAGCTCCTTCAGCGCGGCCTGGAAGGCCGCTTCCTTGGCCTCGGGGTCCTTGGCCTCGGCGACCTGGAGCGGAGCCGGGGCGGGCAGGCCCTTGAACTTCTGCCAGTCACCGGTCTTGCGCAGGAGGACCTTGACCGCGTCGGAGGGCTGGGCGCCCACGGACAGCCAGTACTGGGCCCGCTCGGAGTCGACCTCGATGAGGCTCGGGTGCTCCTTGGGGTGGTACTTGCCGATCTCCTCGATCGCCTTGCCGTCGCGCTTGGTGCGGGCGTCGGCGACGATGATGCGGTACTGGGGCGTACGGATCTTGCCCATACGCTTGAGCTTCAGTTTGACAGCCACTGGAGTGGTCTTCTCCCGATTAACGGTGTGAGGCGCCCGACGGCGAAACCACGTGGGGTTGCGGTACCCGACGGGACAGACGTGGGTGGCGGGCTAGTTAGAGGGCTGGCCCGGCACCGTTAGTCGACTACTCATTGTGCCAGACGCGGACGTGTTCCCCGGACACGACACCGGAACGCGTCCGCACGGATGGGGGGCGGACGGGGAGGCGGCCCGTCCCCGGAACGTGGACGGGCCGCCGTGCCCGGTCTCCCGGGCGGTGCCAGCGGCCCGCCCCGAATGGAGGCGGGCGCCGCGGGCGGGCCGTCGGCCCGCCCGCGTCCGCGGTGCGGGGCGGCTGGCTGCGCCATAGGCATGGTAGCGCTCCGCCCGTCGGCCGACGGGCGTGAGGGCCGGTACCGGCCGCGCCTACTTCTTGGGCAGCTTGAAGTTCGACAGGTCGGGCATGTTGGGACCGCCGAAGCCGGGCGGGAGCGTGGGCTGGCCGCCTCCGCCCAGGCCCGGGGGCAGCTGCGGCACCTGCTGCTCGCCGCCCTCCTCCTGGCGGCGCTGGCGCTCGGCCGCGCGCTCGGCCTCCTGCTGGCGGGCCTTCATCGGGTTGCCGCTGCGCTGCTTGCCCTTCTTGGCCTTCTTGGCCTGGGCCTTGGCCTTCTTGCGGTTGGCACCGCCACCCATGCCGGGCATGCCGGGCATCCCCGGCATGCCGCCGTTCTTCATCTTGCGCATCATCTTCTGCGCCTCGAAGAAGCGGGTGACCAGGCCGTTGACATCGCTGACCTGCGTACCCGAACCGTTGGCGATCCGCAGGCGGCGCGACCCGTTGATCATCTTCGGGTTGGCGCGCTCGGCCGGGGTCATCGACTGGATGACGGCCTGGATGCGGTCCAGGTCCTTGTCGTCGATGCTGTCGATCTGCTCGCGCATCTGGCCCATGCCGGGCATCATGCCGAGCAGGTTGCCGATCGGGCCGAGCTTGCGGACCATCTGCATCTGCTGCAGGAAGTCGTCGAGCGTGAAGTCCTCGTCCGACGCCATGGTCGAGGCCATCTTCTCGACCTCGGCCTCGTCGAACGTGCGCTGCGCCTGTTCGATGAGCGTGAGCACGTCACCCATGTCCAGGATGCGCGAGGCCATCCGGTCCGGGTGGAAGAGGTCGAAGTCCTCCAGCTTCTCGCCGGTGGACGCGAACATGATGGGACGGCCGGTGATGTGGCGGATGGACAGGGCCGCGCCGCCGCGCGCGTCGCCGTCGAGCTTGGTGAGCGCGACCGCGTCGTAGCCGACCCCGTCGAGGAAGGCCTGCGCGGTGTTGACCGCGTCCTGGCCGATCATCGCGTCGACGACGAAGAGGATCTCGTCCGGGCTGACCGCGTCGCGGATGTCCGCGGCCTGCTGCATCATCTCGCTGTCCACGCCGAGGCGGCCCGCGGTGTCGATGACCACCACGTTGTGGTTGTTGCGGCGGGCGTACTCGACGGACTCGCGGGCGACCTGGACGGGGTCGCCGACGCCGTTGCCGGGCTCGGGCGCGAACACGGGGGTCCCGGCGCGCTCACCGACCACCTGGAGCTGCGTGACGGCGTTGGGGCGCTGGAGGTCGGCGGCGACCAGCAGCGGCGTGTTGCGGTCGGCCGCCAGCCACCGGGCGAGCTTGCCCGCCAGGGTGGTCTTACCGGCGCCCTGGAGGCCCGCGAGCATGATCACGGTCGGCGGGTTCTTGGCGAAGCGGATCTGCCGGGTCTCGCCGCCGAGGATCCCGACCAGTTCCTCGTTGACGATCTTGATGACCTGCTGTGCCGGGTTGAGGGCCTTGGAGACCTCCTCGCCGCGGGCGCGCTCCTTGATCCGCGCGATGAACTCGCGGACCACCGGCAGTGCGACGTCCGCCTCCAGCAGCGCGAGGCGGATCTCCCGCGCGGTCGCGTTGATGTCCTCCTCGGACAGCCGCCCTTTACCGCGCAGCGAGGAGAAGACCGATGTCAGCCGGTCGGAAAGCGTCTCGAACACGAGTGTGGCCAGTCCTTCGTCTCGGAGTTGATTTCCCAGCCTACCCGCCCGGGATCACCCTGCAGTATCGCTCGGCGGACGGAGCCCGGACACGGCGGAGGGCGGGGACGCCGTCCCCGCCCTGGCCGGAGCACCGGCCCCTCTAGTCGCCGCCCTCGTCCTCGCCCGTCTCGGACGCCTCCTCGGAGGGGGTGGCGCCGCCCGACAGGGTGGCCTCGCGCTGCTCCGCGAGGGCCGCCAGCATGTCCTCCTGCTGGCCGCCGGTCAGGCCGCGCGTGGACAGCTGGGCCTCGCCGTCGATGGGGTAGGTCTGCTGGACGGCGCTGACGATGTTGTAGTCGGCGCTGCACGACAGCTCCAGCGTGCCGCCCGCCTCCAGGGTCCCGCTGTCGTCGCACTTCTGCTCGCCGATGTCGGCGTTGCTGAACGTGACGTCCATGCGCACGGCCACCTCGCCGCTGCCGTCGCCGCCCGCGTCGCGCACGGTCCCGGTCCAGGTGCAGTTGGGGCCGTCCTCGCACGCCATGGAGGGGCTTCCGTCCCAGCCGACCTCGATGCGGGCGTCCCGGGCGGAGCCCAGCTCCTCCTCGGCGGCGGCGGTGACGCCGTCGTAGAGCTCCTCGACGGCGGCGGTCTCGGCCTCGGCCAGGTCCAGGCGGACCTGCGGGCCGGTCTCGGCCTCCTCGGGGACGAGCTCCTCGATGGCGATGCGCTGGATCTGGCCGGTCTCGGCGTTGATCCACACCTGGTTGCGCTCGCCCGCCAGGTCGATCCGGTGGGTGAGCGTGCCGTCCAGGTTCTCCTCGACGGCCTCCTCCGACTCCAGCTCGATGCCGCCCAGGATGGCGGAGAGCTCCGGCGGGGCCAGGGTGGCGCTCGGGTTGAACCCGGCCTGGGCCGAGGAGGCGCGCACCCAGTTCCCGTCGAAGTCGTCGAAGTCGGGGCTGAAGACGCCCTGGTCGAGCCAGAAGTCCTCCGCGGCGCGCAGGAACAGCTTGCCGTCCGCGCTGATCAGCTCGGCCTCGATGCCGTTGGCGCGGACGGTGCCGCTGGCCGTACCGCTGTCGGCGACGGTCAGCGAGGCGTCGCGCACGTCGGCGGAGCCGACGCTCTCGGCCACCTGGCCGGTGGCGGTGAGCGCCGGGTAGGCGGCCAGGTCGGCCAGCGCCTCCTCCATCAGCGGTGCCGCCGCGACCGGCTCGGCGGCCTCCGGGCTGGGCTCCTCCTCGCCGCCGCCCCCGGGGCGCAGGTGGCTGAGGTCGATGGAGCAGCCGGACAAGCCGAGTGCGAGGACCGCGCCCGCGGCGGCGAGCGCGGCGCGCCCGCCTCTGCGACCCGTGATGTGACTAACCGGCGCCATCTTGCCTCCTGACCCCGACATGTGGGGCACTGTACGAATCAGCGTGGTTTCCGGGTGGACGGCGGGGTGGACGCGCCGGTCCCCGACCCGTTCCTGGCGTGAGATGCGCGTGCGCGGCTCCCGGTTGTGCCGCGTGCCCCTTTTCGGAGGGAGTCGGAAACGGGGCCGTCCGCGTGGCGGAGCCGCCGGTCGGGCGCCGCGCGCCCGAGGTCTACCGCCGTACCGCTCAGAGGGTACCGAACGGATACACAGGCCATAGCCAATACGGTGCCATGAATACCCGCATATGCCATGAAAAGTGGCTGAGCACACGGACGGGGCCGACGGAGATCTCTCTCCGCCAGCCCCTGGACACCTCGCCGCGTCAGTGGCACAAGGCCCGCGGCCTCGACGCTGAGGTCTAGGCCTTGACCGTCGGCGAGGCCGTCTCCCCACCCGGAGGCGTCGGCGGGGAGACCGCTTCGGTGCCGTCCTCCAGCTCGTCGAGTTCGTCGAAGGCGTAGGCGGACTCGGCGTGCAGCTCGTGGTCCAGCCCGTTGGTCTCGACCTCCTCGGGGATGCGGAACCCGATGACGAGGTGGATGACCTTGGCGATGACCCAGGTGACGGCGAAGGAGTAGAGCATGACGCCGATGACGGCGATGGCCTGGACGGCCAGCAGGCCGATGCCGCCGCCGTAGAGCAGGCCGTCGGAGCCGCCCGTGACGCCCGCGGCGACGAGGCCGAGGATCAGGGAGCCGACGATGCCGCCGACCATGTGGATGCCCACCACGTCGAGCGCGTCGTCGTACTTGAACTTGAACTTCCAGCTGATGGCGTAGGCGCAGACCGCGCCGGAGAGCAGGCCGACGGCGATCGCGCCGAGCGGCGTGACGTTGGCGGCGGCGGGGGTGATGGCGACCAGGCCGGCGACGGCGCCGGAGGCGAAGCCCAGGGCGCTGACCTTGCCGTAGCGGAAGCGCTCGACGAGCATCCAGGCGCCGGTGGCGGCGGCGGTGGCGACCTGGGTGTTGACCAGGGCCAGGGCGGCGGTGCCGTCGGCGGCGTAGGCCGAGCCCGCGTTGAAGCCGAACCAGCCGAACCACAGCAGCGCGGTGCCCAGCAGGACGAACGGCAGGTTGTGGGGGCGCATCGACTCGGAGCCGAAGCCCTTGCGGCGGCCCAGGACGAAGGTCAGGGCCAGCGCGGCGGCGCCGGCGTTGATGTGGACCGCGGTGCCGCCCGCGAAGTCGATGACCGCGTAGCCGCCGATCTCCAGCTGCTCGATCCAGCCCTCGCCCCAGACCCAGTGGGCGACGGGGAAGTAGACCAGGAGCGCCCAGACCGGGACGAACAGCAGCCATGCGCCGAACTTGGCGCGGTCGGCGATGGCACCGCTGATGAGGGCCACGGTGATGACCGCGAACATCATCTGGAACCCGGCGTCGACCAGCAGCGGGTAGCCGCCGGTACCGTCCTCCGCGGCGGGCTCGACCTCACCGATCAGGTTGGTCAGGCCGACGTAGTCGAGGCCGCCGATGAAGGTGTCGAGCGCACCGGGCCCGTCGGAGTAGGTGAGCGAGTGGCCGATGACGACCCAGAGCACGCTCACGACGGCGATGCTCGCGAAGCTCATCAGCATCATGTTGAGGACGCTCTTGGCCCGCGACATGCCTCCGTAGAAGAAGGCCAGGCCCGGGGTCATGAGCATCACGAGGGCTGCGCTGATCAGCAGCCACGCCGTGTTGCCGGAGTCAGTCATTGCGTCGCCTCCATAGGACGGACGGGGGATTGTGTCTGTGAGGGCGGCGGTCAGCGAGCGCGTCGTCGGGCCCGGTGCAGAACACCACGCAGGCAACTGTCCGGCCGGGGTGTTTCTCGTCAGGGCCCGGTGTGTTGCGCGCGGGTAAAAGGACAGACGGCAGTGTTAAGGCGCCATGAACCGAGGCCCCGGTCCGCGCGAATGCACGTGCACCGACACGAAGCGACCCCCGTCACATCGACGGACCACCCCTTTTCGGTGACCCTGGGTGACGGTTCACGGCGTCGGAGCGGGCGCGGTCAGGTGGCCGGCCCCCGCGTTGCGCCGGGGTTTCCGCCGGGTGTCGCGGGTCACACGCGCTCCCCCGCCCCGGACATGGGAAGGCCGGACGCCCGTGCGGGCGTCCGGCCGTGTGCCGTCGGGGTCCGGCCCCGGTCACTCCGTGGACAGGATCGCGTCCACGAAGACCTCGGGGTCGAACGGGGCCAGGTCGTCGGGTCCCTCGCCGAGTCCGACGAGCTTGACCGGCACGCCCAGCTCGCGCTGGACCTGCACGATGATGCCGCCCTTGGCGGTGCCGTCGAGCTTGGTCAGGGCGATGCCGGTGACGTTCACGACCTCGCCGAACACCCGGGCCTGGCGCAGGCCGTTCTGCCCGGTGGTCGCGTCCAGGACGAGCAGGACCTCGTCCACCTGGCACTTCTTCTCCACGACCCGCTTGACCTTGCCCAGCTCGTCCATGAGGCCGGTCTTGGTGTGCAGGCGTCCGGCGGTGTCGATGATGACGGTGTCGGCACCCTCCTCGACGCCCCGCGCCACGGCGTCGAAGGCCACGCTGGCGGGGTCGGCGCCCTCCTCCTTGCGCACGACCGGGGCGCCCACGCGGCTCCCCCAGGTCTCCAGCTGCTCGCTGGCGGCGGCGCGGAAGGTGTCGGCGGCGCCGAGCACGACGCTGCGGCCGTCGCCGACCAGGACGCGGGCCAGCTTGCCGGTGGTGGTGGTCTTGCCGGTGCCGTTGACCCCGACGACCATGACCACGCCCGGGCGGCCGCCGTGCGGCCCGGTGCGCACGGCGCGGTCGGCCTCGGTGGTGATCTGGGCGAGGAGCTCCTCGCGCAGCAGGACCCGCACCTCCTCCGTGCCGCGGGTGCCGAGGACCTTGACGCGGGTGCGCAGGTTCTCCACGATCTGCGCGGCCGAGGTCACGCCGATGTCGGCGGTGATGAGGGTGTCCTCGATCTCCTCCCAGGTGTCCTCGTCCAGGGAGTCGGAGGACAGGAGGTTGAGCAGGCCCTTGCCGAAGGCGCTCTGCGAGCGGGCCAGCCGCGCGCGCAGGCGCACCATGCGCCCGGCCGAGGGCGGCGGGGTCTCCAGCTCCGGCGGGGCCGGCTCGACGGTCTCCTCCGCGGGCGGGGGCGCCTGGGCGGGGGGCGTGCTGACGGTCCCCGAGTCCCGCTCCCGGTCCTCCACGGCGGTGGCTCCGGAGGCCCCGCCGGTGGGTTCGATTTCGGTCTCGTCCTTGCCCGGTTCGACCGAGCGCCGGGTCGTGACCAGGAAGAACCCACCGGCGGCCAGGAGCACGACGGCGATGATGATGGCAACGAGCAAGGTGATGTCCATAGCACCGTCCAGTGTTCCAGAGTGTGCGACGCGTTCGCGTCACGGCCGGGTGGCGCGCCGGGAACGAAGGGGACACCGGCGGGTGGCCCGCCCCTCCCGGGTGCTCCGGAACCGCCGGTGGCAGCGGGCTTTCAGGTGCCTCGGTGGCGCGTGGTGCGCAGGATGAGCACGAAGAAGGGCGCGCCGAGGAAGGCGGTGACCACGCCGATGGGCAGCTCCGCGGGGGCGATGAGGGTCCGGGCGACGATGTCCACCAGAACGAGGAAGGCCCCGCCGAGGAGCACGGTGACCGGCAGGATCGCCCGGTAGTCGGAGCCCACCAGGCGGCGCACGACGTGCGGGACGACGATCCCCACGAAGCCGATCAGGCCGCTCACCGACACGGCGGCGGCGGTGGCCAGGGACGCGGCGCTGATCACCACGATGCGCACGGCGGCCGGGTTCAGCCCCAGGCTGACCGCCTTGTCGTCGCCCAGGGCGAGCATGTCCAGCAGGTACCCGCAGGCCAGCAGGACGACCAGCCCGACCGCCGCGTAGGGGGCGACCAGCCGCACGTCGTCCCAGCCGCCCCTTCCGAGTCCTCCGAGCAGCCAGGCGAAGATGCGCTGGAGTTCGTCCACGCCCATCTGCTGGACGAGGGTCTGGGCGGCGGACAGGAACGAGGAGACGGCCACGCCCGCCAGGACGAGCGCGGCGGTGCCGCCCCCGCCCGCGGTGGACCCGAGCAGGTAGGCGGCGGCCACGCCGAGCAGGGCGCCCGCGAACGCGGCGACCGGGACCAGGGCGCGCGGGGAGTCGCTGAACTGCTGGCCGAAGACGATGACCGTCGTCGCGCCGAGCCCGGCTCCGGCGGCGGCTCCGAGGAGGTAGGGGTCGGCCAGCGGGTTGCGGAACACGCCCTGGTAGGCGCCGCCCGCGGTGGCCAGGAGCGCGCCGACGACCGCGCCCATCACCACGCGCGGCAGGCGCAGCTCCACCAGGACGGCCGCCTCGCGTTCGGTGAGGGGGGACTGCGCACCGAACGGGAGGCGGCTGAGCAGGTGCCGGGCGATGTCGGCCGCGGAGAGGGAGGCCGCTCCGGCGGAGACGCCGAGCAGGGCCGCCGCGAGCAGTGCGACCAGCCCGCCCGCGATCCACCCCAGCGGGAGGCCGACACCGTTCCTCACGTCACTCGGCCGCGTTCTCGGTGACGGCCCGGCCGACCAGTTCGGCGAACTCGACCACGCGCGGCCCCCAGCGGGAGGCGATGTCGGCGTCGAGCAGGTAGACGGCGTCGTTCCTCACGGCCGTGACGGTGTCGAAGGCGGGGCGCCCCGCCACGTCGGCGATCGTGGACTCGTCCCCGTAGGACAGGAAGATCAGGTCCGGGTCCTCCTCGACGACGTACTCCTGGGACAGCTGCGGGTAGCCGCCCGCGGCCCCGTCCGCGTCGGCCGCGTCGGCGATGTTGACCAGGCCGAAGGAGGCGTAGACCTGGCCGACGAAGGTGTCGGAGGTGGCGGAGTAGGAGGTCTCGTCGAGCTCCTGGTAGAAGGACAGCCCGGCGTCGCCGGTCTCCTCGCACACGCCCTCGACGATCGCGTTGAACTCGTCCTCCACCCGGGTGGCCTCGGCGTCGGCCTCCTCGGTGTGGCCGGTGACGTCGCCGAGCATGCGGATCTGGGCGTAGGTGTCCTCCAGGTCCTGGGCGGCGTCCAGGACCAGCGCCGGGATGCCGACGGCCTCCAGCTGGTCGGCGGTGGCCTCGGCGCTGCGGGCGAGCAGGACCAGGTCGGGGTCGTACTCGGTGATGGCCTCCACGCTGGGCTCGAAGCCGCTCAGCGAGGTGGTGGGGGCCTCCTCCGGGTGGTCGGAGTACTCGTCGGCGGCCTCGACCTGGTCGCCCGCGCCGATGGCGAAGAGCATCTCGGTGTGGCTGGCCGACAGGGAGACGATCCGCTCGGGCGCCTCCTCGACGGTGGCCTCACCGGTGGCGTCGGTGACGGTGACGGGGAAGGTGCCGTCGCCCACGGCGGGGCGCTCGGGGTCGGGTTCCGGGGGGCCGCAGGGGACGGAGGCCGCCCCGGTGGTCGGCTCGGCCTCGGATTCGCCGCCGTCCTGTGCACCGCAGGCGGTCAGGACGAGCACGGCTCCGAGAAGGACGGGGGAAAGGTGGCGTGCGGTCCGCACGGTGCTCCTTGTCGGGCGGGGGGAAGGAGCGCGGTCCCGACGGAGGCGGCCTGTCCTTCCCACGAGGACGGGGACGTCGGTGTCGGGGAGGCGACCTGGCTCGTCCCCGGGAAGGGGCCTCACAGTTGCGGGACAGCGCCGGGTTGGACGGCCGGTTGTGGCCGCGGTACCGGACTTCGCTCCGTCGACACCGGTCGGGCCGCCCGCGGGCGGCCCGGAACCTCCAGCGTACTCGGCTCGACGGGCGCCCTGGCAGGCACCCCGGCAGCTGCCCTGACCTGCGCTTTCCCCGGCGGGATCGCGGCCCTTCCCGGAGGGGCGGACGGGGGGAGGGCCGCACGGGGGCACCCCCCTTCCCCCACGTCGTTTTATAGCTTTCGCGAAAAAAGAGAAGAATGCCCGTTTTGTTTAGGTCTGTAAACCAGAAGTGTGGTTCTCGACCCCGTGTGTCCAGATTGAGCCTTGGTGAGCATTGACACTTTCATGGCACACGGCAATGATCTCGTTGCTATGCGCGCCGATTAACCGATGAAGGACATTAAGCGGCGTATCCCCCTGAGCACCACAGTCGTACCCAGCGGGGTGCCCCGCTCCCCCGGTGTCCTGAGGCGCGCACCGAGAAGGGATGTGTTGACAAGGTGGTACCCCACCGAACGCGCCTGGCGTCGCTCGCCGGGTTGACCCTCGCCGCGGGCCTGGTAGCGGTCCCGCCGGCCGGCGCCGACGAATCCTCCGAGCTCGCCCCCCTGCACCCCGCCCCCTCCGCCGAGAACGGCGAACTGACCCACCAGGCGAACGGCCTGTGGTTCATCGAACTGGAGAGCCCCCCGACCACCGCCGGCACCTCCTCGGCACAGGTCGAGAACGAGCACGAGGAGTTCCGCGCCGAGGCCGAGGACAAGGGCCTGGAGTACACCGAGCGGCACTCGTTCGGCGACCTCTGGAACGGCTTCTCCGTGGAGATGGACGACGCCCAGGTGGGTACGGCCCGGGAGATCCCCGGCGTCAACGCCATCTACCCCGTCGTCACCTACGAGATCCCCGAGGGCGACGCCAACGTCCCCGACCTGGACACCGCGCTGCCGATGACCGGGTCCGACGTCGCGCAGAACGAGCTGGGCCTGACCGGCGAGGGCCTGCGCGTGGCCGTCATGGACACCGGCGTCGACTACACCCACCCCGACCTGGGCGGCGGCGGCTTCCCCAACGACCGCGTGGTCGCCGGGCACGACTTCGTCGGCGACGACTTCAACGCGGGCGACCCCACCGCCGTGCCCGTCCCCGACGAGGACCCCCAGGACTGCCACGGCCACGGCACCCACGTGGCCGGGATCGTCGGCGCCGAGGGCGAGGTCACCGGTGTGGCGCCCGGCGTGGACTTCGGCGCCTACAAGGTGTTCGGCTGCGAGGGCTCCACCACCTCCGACATCATGATCGCCGCCATGGAGCGGGCCCTGGCCGACGACATGGACGTGCTCAACATGAGCATCGGCTCGGCGCACTCCTGGCCGCAGTACCCCACCGCGGTCGCCTCCGACAACCTGGTCGACGAGGGCATGGTCGTGGTCGCCTCCATCGGCAACGAGGGCGACACCGGCCTGTACTCCGCGGGCGCCCCCGGCCTGGGCGAGGACGTGATCGGCGTCGCCTCCTACGACAACACCCACATCCGGTCCGCCTCCGTGACCGCCAACCCCAGCGGCGAGTCCCTGGCCTACATGGAGATGGGCGAGGCCGCCCCGCCGCCCGCCTCGGGCGAGACCGACGAGCTCGTCCACGTCGGACGGGGCTGCCTGTCGCTGGGTGACGAGCTGGAGGCCGACCCCGAGGGCAGAACCGCCCTGATGGTGCGCGGCGCGTGCACCTTCGCCGAGAAGTACGACGCGGCCGTGGCCGCGGGCGCCACCGGTGTGGTGATGTACAACAACGTCCCGGGCATGTTCGCGGGCGGCGGCATCGTCGACCAGGGGGCGTTCTCCATCGGGATCTCCGACACCTCCGGAGCCCACCTGCTGGAGCTCCTGGAGGGCGACGAGCCCGTCACCCTGTCCTGGACCGGTGAGACCACCACCATCCCCAACCCGACCGGCGGGCTGATCAGCTCCTTCAGCTCCTTCGGCCTGTCCCCCGACCTGGCCCTGAAGCCGGACATCGGCGCCCCCGGCGGCCTGATCAACTCCACCTACCCCCTGGCCAAGGGCGGCTACGCCACCATCAGCGGCACCTCGATGTCCTCACCGCACGTGGCGGGCGGCGTCGCGCTGCTGCTGGAGGCCCGCCCCGGGCTCGGCGCGCACGAGGTGCGCGACGTCCTCCAGAACAGCGCCGACCCCAAGGCCTGGTGGGGCGACCCCGACGCGGGATACACCGACAACGTCCACCGCCAGGGCGCGGGCATGATGGACGTGCCCGGCGCCGTGCTGGCCACCACCACCGTGACCCCGGGCAAGCTGTCCCTGGGTGCCACCGAGGGCGAGGTGACCGAGACGATCACCATCGCCAACGACGGCGACGAGGAGGCCACCTACGCCCTGGAGCACGAGAGCGCCCTGGGCACCCACGGCAACACCTTCACCCCCGGTTACAACGACGCCTCCGCCGAGGTGGCCTTCGACCGGGACGAGGTGACCGTCGCGCCGGGCGGCACCGCCGAGGTGCAGGTGACCTTCACCCCGCCCGCCCGGGACTACGAGCAGATGATCTACGGCGGCTACGTCTCCGTGTCCGAGGCCGGCGGCGAGACCTACCGGGTCCCCTACGCCGCCTACAACGGCGACTACCAGGAGATCGAGGCGATGACCCCGATCACCGACGGCGGCGGCAACGTGCTCGAACTGCCGTGGCTGACCCGCATCACCGAATGCGGCGCCTTCTCCGGCCTGGAGTGCGTGAGCGAGGGCGGCGGCACGTTCGAGAACCAGCCCGACGGCGCCACCTACACCCTGGAGTGGATCGACGGCCTGCCGGACGTCCCGTACGTCATCGCGCACTTCGACCACCACGTCACGCTGCTGGAGATGACCGTCATCGACGAGCGCACCGGGCGCCCGGTGCACCCGGACCGCAACGTCGCGGTGTCGGTGGACCACGTGAACCGCAGCGCGACCGGGACGTCGTTCTTCAGCTACGCGTGGGACGGCACGGTCCTGGACCGCCACGACCGGATCACCCCGGTCCGGGACGGGCGGTACCGTCTGGAGGCCCGCGCGCTGAAGGCTCTGGGCGACGCGGACAACCCCGACCACTGGGAGACCTGGACCTCCCCGGTCATCACCATCGACCGCGGCTAGCAGCGCTCCTTTGGGGCTCCGCTTCGGTCCGTGTTCGGGCGCCCTCCGCCGGGGCCGGACCCGGGCCGCGAGCCGGGGTGTGCGTACGGGGCCGCTCTCCCTTCCGGGAGGGCGGCCCCGGCCGCGTGTCAGGCGGGGCGCTCCAGCTTCTGGCTGATCACCTGGGAGATGCCGTCCCCCTGCATCGTCACGCCGTACAGCGCGTCGGCCGCCTCCATGGTGCGCTTCTGGTGGGTGATCACGATCAGCTGCGAGGAGGCCCGCAACTCCTCGAAGATCACCAGCAGGCGCTGCAGGTTGGTGTCGTCCAGCGCCGCCTCGACCTCGTCCATCACGTAGAACGGGGACGGCCGGGCCTTGAAGATCGCGGCGAGGAAGGCCACCGCGGTCAGGGAGCGCTCACCGCCGGAGAGCAGCGACAGCCGCTTGACCTTCTTGCCGGGCGGGCGTGCCTCCACCTCCACACCGGTGGTCAGCATGTCCTCGGGGGAGGTGAGCAGCAGCCGCCCCTCCCCCCCGGGGAAGAGCCGGCCGAAGATCGCCGCGAACTCCCGCTCCACGTCCAGGTAGGCGGAGGAGAACACCTCCTGCACCCGGGCGTCGACCTCCTGGACGATGTCCATCAGGTCCCGGCGGGTCTTCTTCAGGTCCTCCAGCTGGGCGTTGAGGAAGGCGTGCCGCTCCTCCAGCGCCGCGAACTCCTCCAGCGCGAGCGGGTTGATCTTGCCCAGCTGGTTGAGCTGGCGCTCGGCGGCCTTGGCCCGCTTGGCCTGCACCTCGCGCACGTACGGCAGCGGGACCGCGTCCTCCTCGGCGTCGCCCGGAGGGGGCACGGGCACGTTCGGCCCGTACTCGGCGACGAGGGTGGGCACGTCGACGCCCATCTCCTCCCCCGCCTTGACCTCCAGCTGCTCCAGGCGCAGGCGGCGCTCGGCCCGGGCCACCTCGCCGCTGTGCGCCGAACTGGTCAGCTTCTCCAGGTCCACGGACAGCTCGCGGACGCGGGCGCGCACGGTCCTGAGCTCGGCGTCGCGCGCCTCCTTCTCCGCCTCGGCGGCGGCGCGCTCGCTCTCGGCCGCGGCCAGGGACACCGCGATCCGCTCCAGGGCCAGCCGGGCGCCCTCGGCGACGGCCTCGGCGATGGTGGCCTGCGCGGCGCGGGTGCGGCGGCGCTCGGCGGCGCGCTCCATGGCACGGCGCTCCTCGAAGGCCTGGGCGCGCAGCTGCTCGGCACGGCCCGCGATCGAGCGGGCGCGCTCCTCGGCGGTGCGCACCGACAGACGGCGCTCCACCTCGGTGGCGCGGGCGCGCGAGGCCTGGGCGGCGAGCTCGTCCCGGGTCTCGGGGTCGGGCGCGTCCTCCTCGATGGAGGCGGCCACCTCCTCGGCCTCGGCCAGCTCCTCCTCCAGCCGGGCCAGCTTCGCGGCCTCCTCGCCGCGCGCGGCGGTGGCCTTGGCGGCGGCGGCCGCGTACCGCTCGGCCTCGGCCTCCGCGGAACGGGCCTGCCCGCCCAGCTTGCCGAGCCGCTGGGCGGACTCGTTGCGCCTGCGGTCGCCCTGGCGGCGGCGCGCGGTCAGCTCCTCGACCTCGGCGGCCAGGTCGGCGCGCTCGCGCCTGCGCTCCTCCAGCTCGGCGGCGATCCGCCCGGCGGCCTCGGTGGCCGTCTCCAGCCTCCCGGCCGCCTCGTCCACGGCCGCCTGGACCTCCAGCAGGCTCGGCGCGGCGGCCGAACCGCCGTGCACCAGGGCCGCGCAGAACACGTCCCCCTCGGCGGTGACGGCGCGCACCCCCGGGACCTTGCGGACCAGGTCGCGTGCGGCGGGGGCGTCGGCCACCAGGGCGGTGCGGTCCAGCAGCGCGGTGACCGCGCCGACCAGGTGCTCGGGTGCGACGACGGCGTCGAGGGCGTAGCGCGACCCCGCGGGCAGTGCGGGCCACTCCCCGCGGGGCACCGCGGGGACGGCCTGGGCGATGACGATCCCGGCGCGGCCCGCGTCCTCGGACCGGAGCAGGTCGAGCGCGGCCACGGCGGTGTCGGGGTCGCTGACCGCGACCGCTCCTGCGGCCGTGCCGAAGGCGGCGGCCACGGCGGTCTCCTGGCCGGACTCGACCTGGACGAGGGCGGCCAGGCTGCCGAGCATCCCCGGTAGGTCGGCGCCCAGGAGGGTGCCGGCGCCGTCCTTGTGCGCCAGCCCCAGCTCCAGGGCCTCCTTGCGGGCGGCGAGCGCGGCCCGCTCGCCCTCGGCGGTGCGCTCGGCGTCGCGGAGCCGGTTGATCCCGGCGTCGGCCTCGGAGAGGCGGCGGGCGGCCTCCTCCTGGGCGGTGTCGAGCTCGGCGTCCCCCTCGTCGAGGCCGGCCGCCTCCTCGGCGGCCATCTCGTACTCGGCCTGGGCCCGCTCCGCGCGTTCGGCGGCCTGACGGGCGGACTCCTCCAACCGGGTGATCTCGTCCCCGTTCGAGGCCAGCCGTCCGCGCAGGCTCTCCACCCGGGCGGACAGCCGCACGAGGCCCTCGCGGCGCTCGGCGGAGGCGCGGGCGGCGGCCTCCAGCCGCTTCTCCTCGCGGTGCAGGGCGTCCTCGGCGGCGGAGCGCTCGGCGACGGTGGCCTCCAGTGCCTCCCGGGCCTCCTCCAGCCGGGTGAGGAGCTCCTCCTCCTGGGCGGCGGCCTCCTCGGCCTCCATCTCCAGTTCCTCGGGGTCGCGGCGGTGGACGGGCTCCTCGGAGACGGAGGCCAGGTTGCGGTGGCGCTCGTTGGCCAGGCCGCGCACGGCGTCGAGTCGCTCGGTGAGGCGCGACAGCGCGTGGTAGGTCTCCAGGGCCCGGGCCAGGGCGGGCGCGGCCTCGGCGGCCTGCGCCTCCAGCTCGCTCTCGCGCTCCTGGGTCTGGGCGAGGGCGGCCTCGGCCGCCCCGCGGCGGGCGAGGACCTCCTTCTCGTCCGCCTCCTCCTTGGCCAGCTGGTCGGTGAGGGTGACGATGTCGTCGGCGAGCAGGCGCAGGCGGGCGTCGCGCAGGTCGGCCTGGATGACGGCGGCCCTGCGGGCGAGCTCGGCCTGGCGGCCCAGGGGCTTGAGCTGGCGGCGCAGCTCCGCGGTGAGGTCGGTGACCCGGTCCAGGTTGCCCTGCATCGCGTTGAGCTTGCGGATCGCCTTCTCTTTGCGCTTGCGGTGCTTGAGGATGCCCGCGGCCTCCTCGATGAGGGCGCGGCGCTCCTCGGGGCCGGCGTGCAGGACGGTGTCCAGCTGCCCCTGGCCGACGATGACGTGCATCTCACGGCCGATGCCGGAGTCGCTGAGCAGGTCCTGGATGTCCAGGAGGCGGCAGGTGTCGCCGTTGATGGCGTACTCCGAGCCGCCGTTGCGGAACATGGTCCGCCGGATGGTGACCTCGGTGTAGTCGATGGGCAGCGCACCGTCGGTGTTGTCGATGGTGAGGCTGACCTCGGCGCGGCCCAGCGCCTGGCGGGTGGAGGTGCCCGCGAAGATGACGTCCTCCATCTTGCCGCCGCGCAGGGACTTGGCCCCCTGCTCCCCCATCACCCAGGACAGGGCGTCCACCACGTTGGACTTGCCCGAGCCGTTGGGACCGACCACACAGGTGATCCCGGGCTCGAAGCGCAGGGTGGTGGCCGACGCGAACGACTTGAAGCCGCGCAGCGTCAGATTCTTCAGGTACACCCACACCTCCCACGACGGTCACCGTTGATACACAGCGCGACCACCTAAGGGTGCCACGAAGCGGTGACCAGAGGGTGGGGTTCGGGCTGGTGTCCCGAGCGGACGGCCCTGGGGCCCGCACCCGGGCGGAGAAGAGGGGGGATGTCCGGCGGACACGGAGGGTTGTGAAAGGGACCGCCGGGTACAACGGTAAAAAGGCCGCAAGGGAAAGGAAAATCTGCGGCGAAGCGGACTGAGGACGGGGACCCGGTCCGTCGACGGTCTTGGCCAGGGACGCCTGGCTCACGCGTTCGGCGTCCCCGTCAGTGGATCGACCACATCGGAAAGAGCAGCTCTGGCTGCGCCCGACACGTCGACGGCGTCAGGTCAGGCGAGCGCCGGCTCGCGATCGGTCGCGCCGGAGGAGGCTTCGGTGACGGCCATGCTGAGCTGGTCGTTCCGTGCCTGGAGACGGCTGATCTCGTCCTCGAGGTCGCGTACCCGGTTCTGGAGCCGCCGCACCTCCGAGACCATCCGGGGGTCGGAGACGCCGACGTGGCCAAACAGAGCCTTCGCCATGATATGGGTCCTCCACACTGAGTGACCAGTGATGATCCGCGCACGTGATGCCCCGTGGAAAGCCGACCGATGATGGTCCGGCACGGGTGGAAGATCTGCGCGATGTGTCTTCCAGAGTCTCACTGTGCGCGCCGCTGGTCAAGATTGGATTACGACAGTCCGTAACGGCCACAACCCGGACAGGTATCCCGGGCAGGTGGCAGCGCACGATCCGAACACGGCTACCCCCGGTCCAGCCGGAGTGTGCGGACTGCACAGACGCCGCACGGTGGTGGCCTCACACCCCGCGAGACCTCGCCGCGGATCCCTGGGGACCGCCTCGGTCGCGCGGTGTGCTCGAATCGCGTTACCCCACAAGCATACTCACCGTTCGACGAATCCGGTGAACCTCCCCCCGGACGGGGACCAACGTTCGACCACGGAGTCCACACGACCGGGTGTTGCACCCCCCCGGAGATGGCCAAGAAGCCGCTCGCACGCGTCCCGGGGCCCCTCCGCGACCACCTCGACACGGCCGTCCCCGAGGTTCGTGGCCGCCCCGGTCAGGCCCAGTTCCAGCGCCTTGGAACGCGCCCACCAGCGGAAACCCACGCCCTGCACGTGCCCGCGCACCCAGGCGGTCATGCGGACGGCCTCGACCTCGTCCCCCACGGACGGACTCCTTACTTACCTGACAGACATACTTTGCTTGCCGACACGCCGAACGACCCTCAACCCCGGCCGCGGGGCGCCCTCTGACAGCTCGGACAGCTGTAGGAGGAGCGGTTCATGAACGCCTCGCGGAGGATCAGGGCACCGCACCGGCCGCACGGGCGGTCGCGGCGGCCGTAGGCGTTGAGCCCGCGCTCGAAGTAGCCGCTCTCGCCGTTGACGTTGACGTACAGGCCGTCGAAGGTGGTGCCGCCCACCTCCAGGGCCTCGGTCATCACCTCGCGCACGTGGCCCAGCAGCTCCACGGCCTCGGCGTCGGACAGCCCCCGCGTGGAGCGGGCCCAGTGCAGCCGGGACCGCCACAGCGCCTCGTCGGCGTAGATGTTGCCGACCCCGCTGATCAGCGACTGGTCCAGCAGCGCCCGCTTGACCTCGGTGCGCCGGGCCCGCAGCGCGCGCACGAAGTCCTCCGGGACGAACTCGGGGTCCAGCGGGTCCAGGGCGATGTGGTCCACCGACGAGGGCACGTCCTCGCGCGTGCCGGGCACGTCCACCATCAGGTGGCCGAAGGTGCGCTGGTCGACGAAGCGCAGCTCGGTGCCGTCCGACAGGGGCAGGCGCACCCGCAGGTGCTTCTCGTCGGGCTTGCCCTCGGGCTGGACCAGCATCTGCCCGCTCATGCCCAGGTGCGTGAGAAGCATCTCGCCGCTGTCCAGGACGAGCCACAGGTACTTGCCGCGGCGCCGCGCGGCGGTGGGCACGCGACCCGACAGGCGGGCGGCGAAGTCGGCGGCGCCGGGCAGGTACCGCCGCACCGCACGGGGGTGCAGGACCTCGACGGCGCCGACGGTACGGCCCAGGGCGTGTTCGGCCAGGCCTCGCCGGACGACCTCGACCTCGGGGAGTTCGGGCACGGCCGCCTCACCTGCGCCCGTCGCCGGAGGCGGCACCGGCCCCGCCGGCGGCGCCCGCAGTGTCGGCGGCGGCCTCGGAGCGGGCCTTGATGGCCTTCCACGCCGACTCGGCGGCCTGCTGCTCGGCCTCCTTCTTGCTGCGGCCCTCACCCAGGCCGTAGCTCTCCCCCGCGACGCGGACCGTCGCCCGGAAGGTCTTCTGGTGGTCGGGGCCGCTCTCGTCCACGTGGTACTCGGGGACGCCGAGCATCTCGGCGGCGGTCAGCTCCTGGAGGGAGGTCTTCCAGTCCAGGCCCGCGCCCAGCCCGGAGGCGGTGGCGATGAGCGGGTCGAAGAGCCGGTGCACGAACTCCGAGGCCACGTCCAGGCCGCGGTCCAGGTAGACGGCGCCGATGACGGCCTCCAGGGTGTCGGCGAGGATCGAGGACTTGTCGCGGCCCCCGGTCCCCTCCTCGCCGCGGCCGAGCCGGATGTAGGCGCCGATGCCCAGCCCGCGGGCGACGTCGGCGAGGGCGCGCATGTTGACCACGGCGGCGCGCAGCTTGGCGAGCTGTCCCTCGGGCAGGTCGGGGTGCTTGCGGAAGAGGGTGTCGGTGACCACCAGCCCGAGCACGGAGTCCCCGAGGAACTCCAGGCGCTCGTTGGTGGGCAGACCGCCCTTCTCGTAGGCGTAGGAGCGGTGGGTCAGCGCCCTGAGCAGGATCTTCGGGTCGACTTCGACCCCGATGGCCTGGTGGAACGCCTTGGCTTCGGAGACGGAGAGTTGGCTGGCCACTCGTTCACTTCCCTGTTCGTACGCGCCGGACGGCGGCGCGCGGACGGCTGGAGTCGGGTACGGATCCCGCGGCCCCGCCAGGGTGCTCGAAAACGAGGTGACCGTCGCGGGAGGCTCCGCTCCCCCGGCAGCCACCACGAACTCGGGAGCCCGGGAGGACCCGGATCACTGTGCGGCGCGCGGATGCTCCCGCCCGCCGCTGCTCGTCGTGTACCACGCGTTGTTCTGTTCCTCAGGTCACTCTACAAACCCGCGTACCGCGACGCTCGGGGAGTACGAGGACAAGGGATGGAATCCGTGCGGACACCGGCCGCACACGCGCGGGCGGCACGGGGCGGAACACGCGCGCGGGCACGGCCGCCCCGGCCGTCCCGGCCCCGGACGGACCGGTGACAGCACTTCGGGGCGGACCCTGGTGAGGGGTCCGCCCCGAGATGGCTGGGGACTCGGGTGCGAGGACCCGAAGCCCGTCATCCGCCAGGCGCGTTCGGCTGCGGTGCGCAGGACCAGCGGTGTGATCCACGGCGCAGGCCTAGGCCGGGTTGGTGACCTGGCGGTTGTTGTAGGTGCCGCAGGTCGGGCACGCGATGTGGGGCTGCTTGGGGTCGCGGCAGCGCGGGCAGTTGACCAGCACCGGGCGCGACGCCTTCCACTGGGAACGGCGGGTCCGGGTGTTGCTCCGCGACATCTTCCGCTTCGGGACGGCCACTTCAATCCTCCTGGGTCACCCCCGCGCGGTCGCGGGAGGTCGCTTCTCTCGGTCACCCCGCGCACTGTGGCGGGGAAGGTGTGCCCCGGTCGGCGGGGGCGCGCCCGGGGGGCGGCCGTCCGCGATCGGTTCACGAGCTCATCGTTCGCCGGGGTCGTCCGCGATCTCGCGGAGCGCCTCCCAACGCGGGTCGATGTTGTCGCCGTGGCCGTGGTCCGGCCCGGCCTCGGCGAGTTTGGCACCGCACTCGGAGCACAGGCCGGGGCAGTCCGGGCCGCACAACGGTGTGAGCGGGAGCGCGAGCACGACGGCGTCTCGGACCACCGGCCCGAGGTCGAGGAGATCGCCCTCTAGATAGTAGTCCTCATCCTCGTCACCCGCGTCCTCGTCCGCCCCCGCCGCCGCGTCCTCGTCGGCGGAGTACCGGTACAGCTCCTGGAATCCGGCCTCGACGCCGTCCGAGATCGGGTCCAGGCAGCGCGAGCACTCCGCGGTGAGCTGGCCGCGGACGGTGCCGGTGACGAGGACTCCCTCCATCACCGCCTCCAGGCGCAGGTCCAGTTCGACCTCGCTGCCCTCGGGCACGGCCGCCATCGCCGTGGCGAACGCCTCGGGGACGGTCACGATGCGGTTGACGGTCCGCATCGACCCCGGCTGGCGGCCCAGCTGGCGGGTGTCGACCACGAACGGGTCACGAGGATCTAGGCGAGACAGGGTCATCGGGCTTTCACGAGGATTTCGGGTGTACCGGACGCGCGGGAGGCGTCGCGTGCGACGGGCGCGACCGGTGTCGGGGCACGCCGAGAACCGACGGTACCCATGGTCAAACCGAGATTGTACCCAGCATGTACCCGGCCGCCCAAATCAGCCCCTGCTCCGGCGGCAGGGCAGGCGGTGGAGCCGGGCGGTCAGAGGCCCTCGGAGGTCCTCTGCGCGTACTTCTCGCGCAGGCGCTCCTGGACGTAGGGGGTGACCAGGGTGGAGACGTCCCCGCGGTGCTGGGCGATCTCGCGGACCAGGCTGGAGGACAGGAAGGAGTACTGCGGGTTCGCCGTCATGAACACGGTCTCCACCCCGGAGAGGCGGTAGTTCATCTGGGCGATCTGGAGCTCGTAGTCGAAGTCGCTGACCGAGCGCAGGCTCCGGACGATGGTCTCGATGCCGTTCTCCCGGCAGAAGTCGACGAGGAGGCCGTCGAACTCGCTGACCCGGACGTTGTCGAACTCGGCGGCGCCCTCCCGGAGCATGTCGAGCTTCTCCGGGACCGTGAACAGGCCGCGCTTGTTGACGTTGTTGAGCACGGCGGCGACGACCTCGTCGTACTGCTTGGCCGCCCGGCCGATGATGTCGATATGACCGTAGGTCACCGGGTCGAAGGAACCCGGACAGACGACACGGCGCACGGTGGATCGCCCCTTTCAAGAACTACGTTCGGGTACCGCGATCGTAGGGCTTGGCCTCCACGCCGATTCGGGCAACACCCGTTTAGCGGTCGCCTCCGTCCACGGCCGGGGCGCGTGCGCTCTCGGCGCGCCACCTGCCGTGACGGCCGAGGCGGGCCCCGGGCCGGGACCGCCCCTGGCCGTTTTCTACCCCGCTTCCCGCCGTCGTCGGGGAGGCGCGCCGGGACCGGGGACGAGGCGTGCGGGGCGGGAAGCCACGCGCGCGGGGCTGGGACGAGTGTGGTGCGGTTGTCAGCTTCACTTTGGCAAGGGACCCGGGACGGCGGCCGGGGAGGAATCGCTGTGCGGACCACACTGATCACCTGGTGGCAGAGGCCACATCGGACTGCTTTGGCTGCTTTCTGTCACTAGTCGAGTACATGATGGTGGGCGTGTCGAAGATCGCCGTGCAGGTCAAGCTCACGCCGTCGCCCGAGCAGGCGGCGGTGTTGACCTCGACCCTGCGCGCGCTCAACACCCACGCCACCTGGGTGGCGAAGGTGGCCCACGACCAGGGTGTGATGCGCAACTACGAGCTGCGCAAGCACGCCTACCGACAGTTGCGCGAGGCCGGGGTGGGCTCGCAGGCGGCCCAACATGTGATCAAGAAGGTGTGCGACGCCTACCGCACCCGCCGCTCCAACCTGGACAACGGCAACTACGGGCCCAAGGGGTCGGCCCGCCGGAAGCGGATCGAGTCCACACCCCTCGTCTTTCGCCCGGAGTCGGCGCACCCCTACGACGCGCGCAACCTGTCGTTTGCGATGGACGCCCGCACGATCTCGTTGTGGACCTTCCAGGGCCGGTTGAAGGACGTGCCCTTCGTCGGCTCCCCGACCAGATCAAGACGCTGGCCGAGCACAGGCGCGGCGAGGCTGACCTGATCTGCCAGGATGGGGTCTGGTTCCTCGTGGTGTCCGTCGAGGTGCCCGATGCCCCCGAGACCGTCCCCGACTCCTTCCTCGGGGTGGACCTGGGCATCGTCGACATCGCCACCACAAGCGATGGCCAGGTGATGGCCGGACGCGAACCCAACCGGTACCGCAGGCGCCAACAGCGGTTGCGGGCCAAACTCCAGTCCAAAAGCACCCGGTCCACCAAGCGCCTGCTCAGGAAGCGGCGTCGCCGTGAGGCCGGGCACGCCCGGGATGTCAACCACCGGATTTCGAAACGCATCGTGGCCGAGGCCGAACGCACCGGGCGCGGCATCTCCCTCGAAGACCTCAGGGGGATTCGCGCGGGTACGGCAACGCAGGCCCCAACGGGTCACGCTGCACTCCTGGTCCTTCCACCAACTGGGCGCCTTCATCGCCTACAAGGCCCGACGCGCGGGAGTGCCAGTGGTGTTCGTGGACCCGGCGCACTCCTCACGCGAGTGCGCCGCATGCTCCTACACCCACAGAGCCAACCGGATCTCGCAGGCCTTGTTCGTCTGCCGGTCATGCGGCGCCGTTGCGCACGCGGACCGCAATGCTTCCCGTGTCCTGGCCCGCGGGGGCCAGGAGGCGTGGAACGCGGGGCGGAAGTCACACGTCCCACCCGACCACCCCTGGCGGAGTGGTCGGGTCAGATGCGGTGGGCTCCCTCGCACCCAGCGGGGTGGCTCAACCGCACGCTCAGTCCCTCAGGGCTGAGAAGCTGACTTGAGGGTGGTGGTGGGAGACGGGCGGGCGTACCAGAGAACCGCCTCCCCGTACCCCCGGCTGCGGTCGCGCTCCAGGCCCTCGGGCCAGGAGGGCTCGGCCCCGCGCTTGGAGCGTTCGACGACGACCACGGCGTCCTCGGCCAGCCAGCCGCGGCCGACCAGGTCCGCCAGCACCCCGGCGACCTCGGCTTCGGTGACGGCGTAGGGCGGGTCGGCGACCACGAGGTCGTAGGGATCGCCGGGGTTGTCCGCGCCGACCACCCGCTCGACGCGGTCGGCGACCAGCCGCGCGCCGGGAAGCCCGAGGGTCTGGATGTTGCCCCTGAGCACCTGGGCCGCCCTGCGGTCGGCCTCCACGAGCAGCGCGTGCGCGGCGCCCCGGGACAGGGCCTCCAGGCCGATCGCGCCCGAGCCCGCGTACAGGTCCATCATCCGGGCGCCGTCGAGGGAGCCGAGGTCGGACTGCACGGAGGAGAACAGCGCCTCGCGGGCCCGGTCGCTGGTGGGGCGGGTGTTACGGCCTTCGGGGACGGAGATGCGCCGTCCACCGGCCGTACCGGCGATGATGCGGGTCATGCCCCCACGGTAGCGGCCGGGGTGGGCGGGCGTCCCGGTACACGGTCGGCACGAGGCGGGCGGCCCGGGGAGCCCCCGCTTCCCACGTCAGGCCTCGGCGCGCAGGCCGCACCGGACCCCGCCAGGGCCTGTGGACGGCCGGGCCCCGCCGCCGGACGCTCAGGCCTTGTCCAGGTACTCCGCCCGCTCCTCGGGAAGCAGCGTCTCCAGCGCCTCGGCCAGCGGCGGGTACCCGGTCAGCCCGGGGTCGGCCGCCACGTACGCCGCGGCCTCCTCGCGCGCCTCCCCGATGAGCTCCTCGTCCTTGAGCAGGGTGAGCATCCGCAGGCTGGACCGGGCGCCGGACTGCGAGTCGCCCAGCACGTCGCCCTCGCGGCGCATCTCCAGGTCCACCCGGGAGAGCTCGAAGCCGTCGGTGGTCGCGGCCACCGCGGCCAGCCGCTCACGGGCCGGGGAGCCCTCCTCTGCGTCGGTGACCAGCAGGCACAGCCCGGGCAGCCGGCCGCGGCCGACCCGGCCGCGCAGCTGGTGCAGCTGCGAGACGCCGAAGCGGTCCGCGTCCATGATGACCATCACTGTGGCGTTGGGCACGTCCACGCCCACCTCGATGACGGTGGTGGAGACGACGGCGTCGGTGTCCCCGGCCGAGAACCGGCGCATCACCGCGTCCTTGTCGTCGGGAGCCATCCGGCCGTGCAGGACCTCCACGCGCAGGTCGCGGAGGGGTCCCTCCGTCAGCCGCGCCGCCACGTCGAGCACCGCCAGCGGCGGCCGGGCGCCCGCGGCCTCCTCGCCGTCCTCGGCGCCGACCTCCTCCTCGGCCTCCTCCTTGGCGTCGTCGCCGATCCGCGGGCAGACCACGAACGCCTGGTGCCCGCCGCCCGCCTCCTCCCGGATGCGTTCCCAGGCCCTGGTCAGGAAGTGCGGCTTCTCACGCGCGGGGACCACGTGCGTGGACACGGGGGCGCGGCCGGTGGGCAGCTGGGTGAGGGCGACCACGTCGAGGTCGCCGTAGACGGTCATCGCGACGGTGCGCGGGATGGGCGTGGCCGTCATGACCAGCACGTGCGGGCGCCCGTCCACCGCCTTCTCCCGCAGGGCGTCGCGCTGCTCCACGCCGAACCGGTGCTGTTCGTCGACCACCACCAGGCCCAGGTCGGCGAAGGAGACGTGCTCCTGGAGCAGGGCGTGGGTGCCCACGACGATCCCCGCCGCGCCGGACGCCGCGTCGAGCAGGGCCTCCCTGCGGGCGGCGGCGTTCATGGAACCGGTGAGCAGCGCCACCCGGGTGGCCTTCTCCGCCCCGTCGATCTGCCCGGCGCGGCCCAGCGCGCCGAGCATGGCGCTGATGGAGCGGTGGTGCTGCTGGGCGAGGACCTCGGTGGGCGCGAGCATGACGGCCTGGCCGCCGGAGTCCACGACCCGGAGCATGGCCCGCAGCGCCACCAGGGTCTTGCCCGCGCCGACGTCGCCCTGGAGAAGGCAGTGCATGGGGTGCGCGGCGTCGAGCCGCTCGGCGAGGCGCTCGCCCACCTCCCGCTGGCCCTCGGTGAGCGTGAACGGCAGCTGGGCGTCGAAGGCGTCCAGGAGGCCGTCGACCGCGCCGGGCCGGGGCTTGGCGGGCAGGTCCTGCGCGCGGTGGCGCCGCTGGGCGAGCGCGAGCTGGAGGACGAAGGCCTCGTCCCACTTCAGGCGGCGGCGGGCGGCGCCGACGTCGGCCCACTCCGCGGGCCGGTGGATCCGGCGCAGGGCGTCGGCGACGCCGAGGAGCCCGCGCCGCTCGCGCAGTTCGGGGGGCAGCGGGTCGGGCAGGCTGTCGACGTCGGCGAGGACGATGTCGACGGTGCGGGCGATGGTGGTGGAGTCCAGTCCCTTGACCGCCGGGTAGACGGGGATGAGCTCCTCGGCGTAGGCCCGGGCCCGCTCGCCCTCGTGGCCGTCCTCGTCCAGGAGCTCGTACTGGGGGTGGTCGAGCTGGCGGCGGCCCTTGAAGGTGGAGACCCGGCCGGAGAACATCGCCAGGCGCCCGGGCACGAGGGCGCCCTGGTGGTACGAGCCCCTGTTGAAGAAGGTCAGGTGCAGGCGCCCGGTGCCGTCGGTGACGGTGGCCTCCATCATGTCCATGCGGCGGCGGCCCTGCCGCGCCGGCACGGTGCGCCGCTTGGCGTCCAGGACACGGGCCTGCACGGTGACCTCCTCGCCCTCGCGCAGTGCCGCGAGGTCGGTCAGGTCGCCGCGCCGGTCGTACCGGCGCGGGTAGTAGCGCAGCAGGTCGCCGAGGGTGTGCAGGCCGAGTTTCTCGGAGAGGGCCTTGGCCGTCTTGCCCCTGAGGGGCCCCCTGCTCAGCGGTTCGTCCCAGGTGCTCACGTGTGCTTCCCGTCTCGGATCGCCGGTCACCGCCACGGTAGTCCTCCGGTGCGACGCTCGCGCGCCCTCCGCCGGGCGGTTCGGCCGGGGAGCGCGGGCAGGGGGACCCGGATCCGGGGTCCGGAGGGCTCCCCCGTCCGCGGTTCCCGCCCCTCCCAACCGGGGTATACTCGGGGAAGTTCATCGCGTTTTCGCCATGCCCGCGTGGCTGATTCGATGCTCCCGGTGGTCACCGCAGGTCGTTCTCGACCACGGCGCGACCCACCATCGCACGTACGGACACCGGCTCGTCGGCCTGCACTGCGCGTCCGGCCATGTCCTTCGTGTAACCTTCCACGGTTGGCGTCACCGTCAACCAGTCCGCCCGACCTCTCCCGGTCGGATGAACCTTCGCGTGCGGCGACGTGCGCGATCCCGAGCGCTTGAATGGAGTTACCGTGGCTTCCGTCTGCGACGTCTGCGGCAAGGGACCAGGGTTCGGTAACAGTGTTTCCCACTCGCACCGTCGCACCCGCCGCCGCTGGAACCCCAACATCCAGACCGTCCGCACCCGTGTGGGCGGCACGCCCAAGCGCGTGAACGCCTGCACCTCGTGCATCAAGGCCGGCAAGGTGACCCGCTAGGGTTCCCAACCCTCAGGACCTTCCATGGAGGCCTCCGACCGTCCCGGTCGGGGGCCTTCACCCTTGTCCGGGGCCGAAGGGGCCCGGGACGTGGACGGGGCCCGGAACGCCCGGGGACGGCCGCGGGGATCCGCGCCCCGGCTCACAGTTCGCAGACGTGGCCGTTCAGGGAGCAGCGGATCGGGCTCTGCGGCACGCCGACCGCCTCGAAGGTGAGCGCCACCGAGTCACCGGGCTCCAGGATGTCCTGGTCGGCGGGCCCGCGGGCCAGGATGCCGTCCTCGATCTCCTCCCAGTCCGCGCCGTTGACGTGCGTGACCTCGGCGGAGTCGAAGGCCAGGGCCAGCTCCCAGCCGTCCAGGCCGACCCGCGAGGTGTTGGTGACGGTGACGTGGCCGCTGAACCCGACCGAGGTGGACTCCGTGACGCGGTAGACGACCGTGGTCGGCTCCGAGCCCGCCTGGGTCTGCGGCCCCCGCCCCCCGCCGCCCCCGGCCGCGGGCTCCTCGGCGTCGGTTCCGGGTGAGGCGTCGTGCGTGGGCTGGGCCCCGTCCTGGGTCCCGGGGTCCTGCGTCGCGCCCGGGGTGCCGCCGAACTGGAGGTAGATCTGGGTGGTGCTGTACCCGAACAGGAGCAGACCCAGGATCACGCCGGAGACGACGAGCACGTTGAGCAGCCGCGGGGGTTCGACGCGTTTGGGGACCGTGCTCTCGATGAGGCCGCCGAGCCGCCGCAGCGCGCCGACGTCCTCCTGCTCGCTGCGGTGCACACCCCGGCGGTTGCTGTTCCGCCAGCCATGCCGCCCCATAAACCGCCCCTCGACGTCTCCATCGCCCTCCACCGAGAGCTCCGGCTCCGGTCCCTCCCTCGGCGTCCTGCGCCGTGTGCGCCCTCGTCTGCCGCGAAGGGCACCGGCGAGGTCGTGGCTTCTTCTCCCGGCCCTCGGTCGGTCGGCCGCTCTCGGGACTTCCTGGGGCCGCTGTGTCCCACGAGGCGGATGCTGCGCCCGGAAAGGCCGCGTGCGCAAAGCCTAGCGTGAGAGTTAAACAGGACAAATCCAATCGGGCGCTTCAGCGCCGGAAATGATCCCATCCTCCGCGGCGCGGAACCCGCCCGTCGACCGTGACCGGAATTGTGTTTTCTCCTGCGGTTTCACCTGTTGTTCCGACAACGGTTCCCACCCTGTGCCAGTGGTCGGGCAGAACGGCGTCCGGCGGGAAGACGGCGGCGAGGGCGTGGTCCTCTCCCCCGGAGACCATGAGGTCGCGCGCGGTCCGCTCGGCCGTGTCGGCTCCGGCGCCCAGGACGCGGACGGCGTCGACGAGGGCGGGTTCGGGGCGCAGCGCCTCCCCCTCCAGCTCGACGCGGACCCCGCTGGCCCGGCAGATGTGCCCGAGGTCCTGGGCGAGGCCGTCGCTGACGTCGAGCATGGCCGTGGCCCCGAGCAGGGACGCCTCCACCCCGCGGGCGTAGGGCGGGCTGGGCCTGCGGTGCTCGGACAGGCACTCGGCCGGGCCGTCGATCCCCTTCTCCAACAGGGCGAGACCGGCGGCGGACAACCCCAGGTGGCCGGTGTAGGCGACCACGTCGCCGGGTCGGGCGCCGTCGCGGCGGACCGGCGCCCGGCCCTGGAGGTCGCCGAGCGCGGTGACCGCGATGGTGAGGGTGTCCGAGCCGACCATGTCTCCGCCCACGACGGCGCCGCCCGCGACCGCGCACTCGTCGCGGACCCCGGCGGTGAACTCCTCCGCCCAGGTCACGGGGAGGTCGGCGGGCGCGGCGAAGCCGATGAGCAGGCCGGTGGGGCGGGCGCCCATGGCCGCGACGTCGGCGAAGTTCTGCGCGACGGCCCGGTGCCCCACGTCACGGGCGGTGGACCACTCGCGCCGGAAGTGGCGCCCCTCGACCAGCAGGTCGGTGGTCGCGACCGTCCGGCCGTCGGGGGAGGCGACGACAGCCGCGTCGTCCCCGGGTCCGAGGATTACATCGTCCGTGGTGGGGAATTGGCTCGTCACACGTGTGATCAGAGCGAACTCGCCAAGACCCCCAATGGTGTTCCGCACAGGGATCAGGGTACGGTGACGCTCCGGCGCGGTGGTCCGGACCCACGCTTGTCATCCGTCCGTCATCGGCCGCGCCCCTGCCCGGCCGTGAACCGCCCGGCGTACACGAAGGAGTACTCATGGTGCAGGCATACATCCTGATCCAGACCGAGGTCGGTCAGGCCGCCGAGGTGGCGGGGCGCATCCGTGGCATCGAGGGGGTCGAGAAGGCCCACGACGTGACCGGGCCCTACGATGTCATCGTCCAGGCCGGTGCCGAGGACATCGACTCCCTGGGCACCCTCGTGGTGGCCCGGATCCAGCGGTTGGACGGCATCGCCCGGACTCTCACCTGTCCCATCGTCAACATCTGACGCACCACGTCGTCCGGAGCGGGGTCTGCTGTGCTGAGTCGGTACGCGTACGCCGGTGTGGTCGCGGCCCTGGCCCTGGTGGCGGCGGGCTGCGGCGCGCAGACGGTGCGGATGCAGCCCCCGGAGGCGGACGCGGCGACCACGCGGATCTGCGCCGACCTCGTCGCGGCGCTCCCCGACACCCTGCTGGGAGCGGAGCGGGCACGGGTGCGGCCCGACTCGGAGCTCACGGCGGCCTGGGGCGACCCGCCCATCGGGCTGCGCTGCGGTGTGGAGCGCCCGGTGACCCTGACCAGCACCTCCTACCTGCAGGAGGTCAACGGCGTGCCGTGGCTGCCCCAGCCGGAGGACGCCCCCACCATGTACACCGCGGTCGGCCGCGAGGCCTACGTGGAGCTGTCGGTCCCGGCCGCCCACGGCGCCCCCGCCGCCGCGCTGTCGACGGTCAGCGACCTGATCGTCGAACACGTCCCGGCGCTTCCCGAAGGGGAGCTGTGATCCCGCGCTCCCGCTGAGGACGCGGCGGCCGCGCCCCGTGCCGGACAGGGCCGCGCCCGTGCCCGGGAGACGTCCGCGATCCACGGACAACACGCGCGTGGGGCCGCCGGCGGACGCCGGCGACCCCACGTTCGGTCATCACGGGATCACGGTGACGGTGGAAAGCCCCGTCAGCCCTCCGCTCCGGCCGACTCCTCCGCGGACGGCTCGTCCTCGGCCTCCCCGGAGGGGGCGTCGGACGCCTCGTCCCCGGCGTCCTCCTCGGCGCCCTCCTCGGCTCCGGCGTCCCCGCCCTCGGGGGCCTCCATGGTCTCGGCGTCCACGCCGCCGCCGCTGCCGAGCATGGCCTCGACCTCCTCGGCGTTCTCCGCCACGCCCCCGGAGCAGGCGGCGCCCGGCTCGGGAACGTCGGTGCCGCGCTCGTAGAGGCGCACGAAGCGCTGGAGGTTCTCGTCGTCGGCGCTCTCGGCGCTGATCTGGCGTCCCCAGCTGGAGGCGACGATCGGCGCGTCCAGCTCACCCGCGTAGGGGCTGACCACCAGGTAGTCGCCGGAGCTGTACATGTCGGTCAGCGTCTGCACCTGGTCCTCGGGCAGGTCGGGCCGGTAGTTGATCCACACGGCGCCGTGCTCCAGGGAGTGCACCGCGAACTCGTGGGTCACCGGCTCGGTGTAGACACCGCAGTTCTGCCAGGCGTTCCAGTGGTCGCCGCCCACGGGCGGGCTCTGCTCGTAGTTGACGCGCTGCCCGGTGTCGACGTGGACGTAGGAGCCGACCTCGTACTCCTCCACCCCCGAGATCGTGCGGCTGCGGAACTCCATGAAGACGAGGAAACCGATCAGCCCCACGACCAGGACCACAGCGGCCGTGATACCGGTGGTGGTAAGGATTTTGCGGCGGCGTTCCTCTTTGAGGCGTTGCGCCTTCAGCTCGGCGGCGCGGCGGCGACGCTCCTCCGCCGTCTTCTTCTTGGCCACTGGGTCTCCTGGGATGGGTGGTGACATTAGGGACTTATCTATCCTCTACTTTGGCACCAGAGTTGGGCGATTGGACCAGGATGGTTCCTATGGAACAGAGAAACGGTCCCGTGGCCGGGACCGCCGACCACGCGGGTGGCGACCCGGACGAGGACGCACCCCCGTGGGAGGACGGGGCACCGGACGGGGGCACCCCGGCGCGTACGTCCTGGCGTTCGGTACCGATGTGGACCGCTGTGATCCTCGTCGTACTGGCCCTGGGCGGGGGCTACCTCCTGGGACGCCCGTCCTACCCGCTGGACACCGGCGCCGACGCCGGATTCCTCCGTGACATGAGCGCGCACCACGCCCAGGCCGTGGACATGTCGATGATCATCCTGGAGAAGACCGAGGACCCCGAGCTGCACACGGTGGCCACCGACATCGCCCGCACCCAGCAGGCCCAGATCGGCATCATGCAGGGGTGGCTGATGGCCTGGGACCTGAACGCGCGCGGCGTGCGGGCCCCCATGGCCTGGATGGAGGGCCACGACCACGGCGGGGAGGGTGGCGAGGTCCCCGACACGATGCCGGGTCTGGCCTCCTCCGAGGAGATGGTGTCCCTGGAGGAGGCCGAGGGCGTGGAGGCCGAGGTCCTCTTCCTGGAGCTGATGATCGCCCACCACCGGGGCGGCATCGAGATGGCCGAGGCGGAGGTGGAGCTGGGCCAGGAGGAACTGGTCACCGACTTCGCCCGGGGGATGGCCGACGCCCAGCTCAAGGAGATCGACCTGATGGAGGGCATGATCGACCAGCGCCGGGACGGCGCCTCCGGCGACTGACCCCCCGTTCGGACACGACGGCGGCGGCCCACCCGCGGGTGGGCCGCCGCCGTCGTGTCCGGGACCGGTCACATCCGGGCCCTCCGCGTCCCGAACCGCGTGTGTCCGAACGCACACGGCGGCTCGCCGCGCGGCCGAGCCCGCCCCGCTCCTACGGCTTTCCCGCAGTTCACAGCATCGGAGACCCGTCGATGGCCTCCGCCGGAGCATCCCGGAGGGCCCGCGCCCCCGCCGGGGAGACGTACGGAACACCGTTTTCCGCGGGACCCGCTGGAACTACGACACGTCGTAGAACTACAGTTTGTAGTACTACCGGCAGTCGGTACCTGAGAGGCGGGTATGGAAGCCCTTGAACTCGCGAGGTGGCAGTTCGGTGTCACCACGATCTACCACTTCCTGTTCGTACCCCTGACCATCGGCCTGTCGTTCATCGTGGCCGTGCTCCAGACCCTCTGGTACCGCACCGGCAGACACGAGTACCTCCAGGCCACCCAGTTCTTCGGCAAGCTGTTCCTCATCAACTTCGCCATGGGCGTGGTCACGGGGATCGTGCAGGAGTTCCAGTTCGGCATGAACTGGAGCGAGTACTCCCGCTTCGTCGGCGACGTCTTCGGCGCTCCGCTGGCCATGGAGGCCCTGCTCGCCTTCTTCCTGGAGTCCACCTTCATCGGGCTGTGGATCTTCGGCTGGCACCGGCTGCCCCGGGGCGTCCACCTGGCCTGCATCTGGGCGGTCGCCGTCGGCACCAACCTCTCGGCGTACTTCATCCTCGCCGCCAACGCCTGGATGCGGCACCCGGTCGGCTACACGGTCAACCCGGAGAACGGGCGCGCCGAGCTCACCGACATCTGGGCCGTGCTCAGCAACGACCAGGCCTGGTCCACCTACCTGCACACCGTCTCGGCCGCGTTCGTCACCGCCGGGCTGTTCGTCGTGGCGGTCAGCGCCTACAAGCTCTGGCGCAACAGCCACCACAACGACACCGGCACCCCCGGGGTGGTCCCACCCAGGAAGGACTTCGCCCTGTTCCGCGGCACCCTCAAGGTCGGCCTGGTCTTCACCCTGGCCGCCGGGGCCCTGGTGGTCTTCTCCGGCGACCACCAGGCCAAGCTCGCCGCCGAGTACGAGCCGATGAAGCTCGCCGCCGCCGAGGCCCTGTGGGAGACCGAGGAGGGAGCGGCCTTCTCCGCCCTGGCCGTCGGTGACACCGAGGAACGCTACAACCCCATCGACATCACCATCCCCAACGTGCTCAGCTTCCTCGCCACCGGTCAGTTCGACGGCGAGGTGCACGGGATGAACAACCTGGAGGAGGCCTACGACGAGTACTACGGCCCCGGGGACTACACCCCCAACGTGTTCGTCGTGTACTGGTCCTTCCGCCTGATGATGGGCCTCGGCATGTTCGGGGTGGCGGTGGCCGCGCTCGGCCTCCTCCTGACCCGGGGCAGGGAGCGCACACCGACCAGCAAGTGGTTCTACTACGCGGCCATGCTCGCGCTGCCCGCGGCGCTGGCCGCCAACGTCTTCGGCTGGGTGCTCACCGAGATGGGCCGCCAGCCCTGGACCGTGCACGGCGAGCTGCTCACCGCGGCCAGCGTCTCCCCCGGGGTGAGCCTGGGGGCCGTCGCGGCGAGCCTGGCCGGCTTCACCGCGGTGTACGGGGTCCTCTTCGTCGTCGAGGTGGGCCTGCTCCTCAAGTACGTCAAGGCCGGACCCTCCCACCTCGTCCCCGACCTGGAGGACGGCGAGGACGAGTCCAAGATCCCGCACTTCAGCTACTAGGAGCCAAGGACCATGGAACTGGCCGTCATCTGGTTCACCGCCATCTCGGTCCTGTGGATCGGGTACTTCGTCCTGGAGGGGTTCGACTTCGGGGTGGGCACGCTCATGCCCTTCATGGGCAGGCGCGACTCCGTCGACCGCCGGGTCGCCATCAACGCGATCGGGCCGGTCTGGGACGCCAACGAGGTGTGGCTGATCACCGCGGTCGGCGCGACGTTCGCCGCCTTCCCCGCCTGGTACGCCTCCCTGCTCAGCGGGTTCTACGCGCCGCTGTTCCTCATCCTCGTCGCGCTGATCCTGCGCGGGGTGGCGTTCGAGTACCGGGGCAAGCGCGACAGCTCCGTGTGGCGCGCCTGGTGGGACCGGGCGATCTTCGCCGGGAGCACCGCGCCCGCCTTCCTGTGGGGCGTGGTCTTCGCCAACGTCGTCCGGGGCGTGGCCATGGGCTCCGACCAGGTGGTCACCGCCTCGGTGGCGGACCTGCTCAACCCCTACGCCCTGCTCGGCGGACTGACGACGCTGTCACTGTTCACCCTGCACGGCGCGATCTTCCTGACCCTCAAGACCGACGGTCCGGTGCGGACCCGCGCGCGCCGGGCCGCCCTGTGGAGCGCGTGCGCCGCGGTCCCGCTGGGCACGCTCTTCCTGGTGTGGACCCAGCTCGCCCACGGCGGCGGGACGCGGACCCTGCCGCTCGTCGCCCTCTCCGCCGCGGCCCTGGCCGGCGGGGTCGTGGCGGCCTGGCGGCGCCGCGAGGGGTGGTCGTTCGCCTTCACCGCGGTGACCATCCTCGCCGCGTTCGCCGCCCTGTTCACCGCGCTGTTCCCGAACGTGCTGCCCTCCACCACCGACCCCGCCTTCAGCCTGACCGTCGCCAACGCCTCCTCCGCCGAGTACACGCTGACCGTGATGTCGTGGGTGGCGGTGGTGTTCCTGCCCCTCGTGCTCCTCTACCAGGGGTGGAGCTACTGGGTGTTCCGCAGGAGGGTGACCGGCGAGACCGTGACCGGGGCGACCGTCACCCGGACCGGGCACGGGGGCAAGGACCCCGCACCCGCGGCCTGACGGTTCGGCACGGCCTCCCGGCGGACGCGCCCGCCCCGCCCGGGAGGCCCCCGACCTCCCCGCACGGGGGGAAGGGGCGCGCGGGCCGCGGGGGCGGCCGGCCCGCAGGGCGCCCCGGGTGGATACTGGGGCCGTCGCGCCCGCTCCGGCCGACCGGGGCGGCACCGTGCCACCGTGAAGGCCCCAGCCGCTCCGGGTCGCCCGTACACCCGGCCAGAACGACGTCGTGAGGTCCCGCGCGTATGAAGCCCCTTGACCCGCGCCTGGTGCGTACCGCCAGCGCGGTACGCACACACCTGGCCGTCTCCGTGGCCAGCGGAGTGCTCATCACCGGCCTGATCCTGCTCCAGGCCTGGCTGCTGGCCCGCGCCGTCACCGGCGCCTGGCGGGGCGAGGGGCTGGACACCCTGGGCTGGGTGGTCGGCGCGGTCGCGGCCGTCGCCGTGGTCCGGGCCCTGCTGTCCTACCTGGCCGAGACCTCCGCGCTGCACAGCGCGGCGCGCACCAAGTCGCAGCTGCGCCGCCGACTGGTGGCGCACGTGACCGGGTCGGGCAGGGTGTGGGCGGCCGAACCCGGCGGCGAACAGGGCTCGCCCAAGGCGGGCGAGCTGGTCACCCTGGCCACCCGGGGCCTGGACGCGCTCGACGACTACTTCGCCCGCTACCTGCCCCAGCTGGTCCTGGCCGCGATCGTGCCGGTCGCCGTGCTGGCGGTGGTGTTCTGGGCGGACTGGATCTCGGGGGTCGTCATCCTGGTGACGCTGCCGCTGATCCCCGTGTTCATGGCGCTGATCGGGATGCACACCCAGCAGCGCACCGAGCGGCAGTGGAAGCTGCTGAGCCGCCTGGGCGGGCACTTCCTGGACGTGGTGGAGGGGCTGCCGACCCTGGCCGTGTTCCGCAGGGCCAAGGCGCAGGCCGAGATCCTGCGCCGGGTGGGCGAGGACCACCGGCGGGCGACGATGGGGACGCTGCGCATCGCCTTCCTGTCGGCGTTCGCGCTGGAGCTCCTGTCCACCCTGGCGGTGGCGCTGGTCGCGGTCGAGGTGGGCCTGCGCCTGCTGGGCGGCCACATGGACTACCAGACGGCGCTGCTGGTGCTGATCCTGGCGCCGGAGGCCTACCTGCCGCTGCGTGAGGTGGGCGCCCGGTTCCACGCGAGCATGGAGGGCGTGGCCGCCGCCGAGCAGGTGTTCGCCGAGCTGGAGCGCGGTCACGGGACGGCGCGGACCGGACCCTCCGACCCGGACACGGAGGACGGTACGACCGGCGCGCCCCCGGGGGCCGGAGAGGCCGGGGGGACCTCCGGGGCCGCCGAGCCCGCGGGGACCGCCCGCGCCGCGGGTCCCGCCGGGACCACGGAGACGGCGCAGGGGGCCGGTGGCTCCCCCGCCCCTCCCCCGGCGACCGGCCGACCCGCACCCGCCGCCGGAGGCGACATCCGCTTCGAGGGGGTGGAGCTGCTCTACCCGGGACGGGACGTGCCCGCGCTGTCCGGTCTGGACCTGGAGGTGGCGGCCGGGGAGCACCTGCTGCTCACCGGCCCCAGCGGAGCGGGCAAGTCCACCCTGCTGTCGCTGCTGCTGCGGCTGGTCGAACCCACCCGGGGGCGCGTCAGCGTGCGCGCGCCCGGCGGACGGTGGGAGCCCCTGACCGGGATCGCCGCCGACGACTGGCGCCTCGGCACCGCCTGGGTTCCCCAGAACCCCTACCTGTTCGACGTGTCCGTGGCCGACAACATCCGGCTGGGCGCACCCGACGCCTCCCTGGATCGGGTACGCGAGGCGGCCCGGCTGGCCGAGGCCGACGCGTTCGTCCGCGCCCTCCCCGACGGTTACGACACCCGGCTCGGAGAGCGCGGCGCCCGGCTGTCGGCCGGACAGCGGCAGCGGATCGCGCTGGCGCGGGCGCTGTGCCGGGACGCCCCCCTCGTCCTGCTGGACGAGCCCACCGCCCACCTGGATCCGGAGAACGCCTCGGCGGTGCGCACGGCCGTCGCCCGGCTGCTGGAGGGCCGGACCGCCGTCATCGTCGCCCACGACACCGGCTGGACCCGCGGCGCCTTCGCGGGCACCCTGCGGACCGCGGCGCTGCCGCTGCCGACCTCGGAAGGGAGTGTGTCGCGATGAGCGCCGACACCGCCGCCCCCGACACGCCCGGGGCGTCCGAGCGCGGACGCCGCCGCGACCCGCTGCTGCGGATGACGGCCCTGGCCCGGCCGCGCGGAGGCCGCTTCGCGCTCGGCGTGCTGCTGGGCGCCGCCGCGACCGGTGCGGCCGTGGCCCTGCTGGGCGTGGCCGCGTGGATGCTGGCCACCGCCGCCGACCACCCGCCCATCACCGCGCTGGGCGTGGCCGTGGTCGCCACCCGCGCGCTGGGCGTGGGCCGCGGGGTGGCCCGCTACCTGGAGCGGCTGGTCACCCACGACGCCGCGTTCCGCACGCTGGCCGAGGTCCGGGTGCGGGTCTACGAGCGGCTCGCCAGGACCGAGCCGTTCGGCCGCTTCCGGTCCGGCGACCTGGTGTCCCGCCTGGTCAACGACACCGAGGCCACGCTGGACCTGCTGGTGCGCGGGCTGACGCCGCCGCTGGTCTCGGTGCTGACGGGCGGCGTCACGGTGCTGGTCCTGACCGCGCTGTACGCGCCGGGAGGGCTGCTGCTGGCGGGGGGCCTGCTTCTGGCCGGGCTGGCGGTGCCGCTGGCCGCGGCCGCGCTGGGCCGGGAACCGGGCAGGCGCCAGGCCAGGGCGCGGGGGGAACTGTCGACGACCCTGGTGGACACCCTGCACGGGGCACCCGACCTGGTCGCCTACGGCGCCGTGGACCGGCAGGTGGAGCGGGTGTACGCGGCCGACGAGGAACTGACCCGGCTGGCGCGCAGGGACTCCGCGATCCTGGGGCTGGGCGCCGGGGCGGGCGCGCTGATCACGGGGCTGACCGTGTGGGGCGCGCTGTTCCTGGGCGTGGCCGCCGTGGAGGGCGGGACGCTGGACGCGGTGTCGCTGGCGGTGCTGGTGCTGGTGACGCTGGCGGCGTTCGAGATCGTGGCACCGCTGCCCGCCGTGGCGGCCAGGCTGGGAGCGATCCGGGAGAGCGGCGCCAGGCTGTTCGGGGTCCTGGACACCCCGCCCGCGGTCGCGGCGCCCACGCGCACGGGTCTGGACCCGCACGGCGACGCGGCGGTCCGGGTGCGGGGCCTGCGGGTGCGCTACGGGCCGGAGGAGCCGTGGGCGCTGGACGGGGTGGACCTGGAGATCCCCGCCGGGTGGACGGTGGCGGTGATCGGTCCCAGCGGCGCGGGCAAGAGCACGCTGGCGTCGGTGCTGCTGCGGTTGCGCGACCCGGACGGCGGTCTGGTGGAGATCGGCGGGGAGGACATCACCTCGTACCCGGCGGACGAGGTGCGCGGGGTGGTGTCGGGCGTGCCGCAGGACCCGCACGTGTTCGCCTCGACGCTGCGGGAGAACCTGCGGCTGGCCCGGCCCGGCGCGGAGGACGACGAGCTGTGGGAGGCGCTGCGGCGCGCGCGGCTGGCCGACGACGTGGCGGCGATGCCCCGGGGACTGGACACGCGGGTGGGCGCGCACGGCCTCGGCCTGAGCGGCGGGATGGTGCAGCGGCTGGCTCTGGCCCGCGCCCTGCTGGCGGCGCCCCGGGTGCTGGTGCTGGACGAGCCGACCGCCCACCTGGACCCGGACACGCGCGACGCGGTGGTGGAGGACCTGCTGGCCGCGGCCGAGGGGTACTCCACCCTGCTGGTCACGCACGACCTGACGGGCCTGGACCGCGTGGACCGGATCTACGTGGTGCGCGACGGGCGGGTGATCCAGCAGGGCACGCACGAGGAGCTGTCCCGGCGAAAGGGCTGGTACCGCGACGTCAGCACGGGCTGAGGTGCTCGGAGCCGCGCGCTCAAGCGCCGGGCCCAGCGCGGGGGAGGACTCCCAGAGGGCTCCGGGCCCCGGATCTGACAGCGGGGCCGGGGTCCTCTAGGGTTCCCCCGTGGCCAATCCTGTTCGTGAGTTCCTCGGTGGTGTCGGCGCCCTCCTGCGCGGCTTCACCCTGCTGCTGCGCAAACCGCGCCTGTTCCTGCTCGGCGCCCTCCCCGCCCTGATCACGTCACTGCTGTTCCTGGCGCTGTTCGTGCTCCTGGTGGTGAACCTGACCGACCTGGCCGACTGGGCGACGCCCTTCGCCGACGGCTGGGACCCCGTGTGGCGGGGGCTGCTGCGCGGAGCCGTGTCCGTGGGCCTCCTGGCCGGTTCGCTCCTGCTGATGGTGGTGGCGTTCACGACGGTCACACTGACCCTGGGCGGGCCGATCTACGACAAGGTCACCGAGCTGGTGGAGAAGGAGCTGGGCGACGATCCCGGCGAGCTCGACGAGTCGCTGATGACGTCGATGTGGCGGGCCGTCCGCCAGTCGCTGGCGGTCGTGGCGGTGTCCCTGCTGGTGACGGTGTTCGTGTTCGCGATCGGTTTCATCCCGCTGGTGGGCCAGGTGGCCGGTCCGGCGCTGGCCGCCGTGCTGGGCGGGTGGTTGCTGGCGGTCGAGCTGCTGGCGAGCGCGTTCGACCGCCGGAGGCTGACGACCATCCGCGAGCGGCGCCGGTACATGGGCACGCGGCGGGCGCGGGTGCTGGGCTACGCGGTGCCGACGTACTTCCTGTTGGCGATCCCGTTCGTGGCCATCGTGGTCTTCCCCGCCGCCACCGCGGGCGCGGTGATCCTCGCCCGCGACCTGGTCCCCGCCGCGCCGCACCGGACGGACCCCGCGGGCCCCCCGCCGGGGCCGGGCGCCCCCGGCGGCCCCTTCCCTGACGGCCGCCACCAGGCCTGACCGGAGCCGGACGCCGACCGGCGCCGACCCGAACCGTGGACCGCCCCGCGCCCTCGCGCGGGGCGGTTGCGCGTACGGCGCCCCGGAACCGGCTCCGTCCCCTGGCCGGGGGCACCACCCGTGCGGGGGCGTCGGCCCCGGGGCCTCAGCGCAGGCCGGGGGCGCGGCGCAGCGCCGTGGAGATCATCCGCTCCACCAGGGCCGCGTAGTCCACGCCGGTGGCGGCCCACATCTGCGGGAAGGCCGACGCCGGGGTGAAACCGGGCATGGTGTTGAGCTCGTTGACGAGGATGTCGCCGTCCTCGGTGTAGAAGAAGTCCACACGGGCCAGGCCCTCGCACCCCATCGCCTCGAACACGTCGGCGGCCATCGCGCGCAGCCGCGCCGTGGCCTCCTCCGGGATCTCGGCCGGGATGGTCAGGCTGCTCGTGGACAGGTACTTGGCCTCGAAGTCGTAGAAGTCGAAGCCGTCGGCGACGTGCACCTCGGCCGGGAGGGACACGTCGGGCGTGCCGCCGTCCTCGGACTCCAGCACCCCGCACTCCAGCTCGCGGCCCACGACCTGGGCCTCCACCAGCACCTTGGGGTCGTGCTCCCGGGCGGCCTCGACCGCGGCGACCACGGCGTCGGCGTCGGCGGAGTCCTCCACCCTGCTGATGCCCACGCTGCTGCCCGCGCGGGCGGGCTTGACGAACACGGTGGCGCCCAGCTCGGCCACGTCGTCCAGCACCCTCTTGCGCTCGGTGCGCCACTGGCGGTCGGTGATGGCCACGAAGTCGCTGGTGGGGATGTTGTTCCCGCGCAGCATGGCCTTCATGAAGACCTTGTCCATGGAGGCGGAGCTGGAGAACACCCCGGCTCCGGCGTAGCGCACGCCCATCATCTCGAACAGCCCCTGGATGGTGCCGTCCTCGCCGAAGGGTCCGTGCAGCAGCGGCAGCACCACGTCCACCCCGGCCAGGCGCTCGGGGCCCTTGACCGGGTCCACCACCATCAGCTGGCCCGCCGAGTCGAAGGGCAGCGCCAGGTCGGCGCCGTCCTCGGACACCGACGGCAGCGCCCTGGTGCCCGCGTCGATGCGCAGGCTCTCGGGGTCGCCCGAGGTCAGCACCCAGTTGCCGCTACGGGTGATACCGACCGGCACGATCTCGTAGCGGTCGTGGTCGACGACGGACAGCACGCTGCCCGCGGTGACGCAGGAGATCTCGTGTTCGGAACTACGCCCGCCGAAGACGACGGCAACCCGAATCTTGCGCTGCTCGGACGACATGCTGCCTGACCCTATCTCGCCATTGGTTGGAACCGGAACGGGTGAAACCCCGTGGTGTGTCAGCTGTCCCCGCCGAGGGCCGCCAGGGCGTCCTCGACGAGGTCACGGGGGTCCTCCAGGCCGACGGAGAACCGCACCGCTCCCGGTGAGATGCCCGCCGCGGCCAGTTCCTCCGCGCTCATGCTGCGGTGCGACGTGGAGGCGACGTGTCCGGCCAGGGTGTGCGTGCCGCCCAGCGAGGCGGCGATGGTGGCCACCCTCAGCCGGTCGGCGAAGGCCATCCCCGCCTCGCGGCCGCCGCGCGGGTGCACGGTCACGACCGCGCCGTAGCGGCCCTGGTCGAAGAGCTTGCCGGCCAGCGCCGCCTGGGGGTGGGAGGCCAGCGAGGGGTGGTCGACCCGCTCCACCAGGGGGTGCCCCTCCAGGGCCGCGGCGAGGGCCGCCGCGCTCTCGCACTGGCGCTGCACCCGCAGCGGCAGCGTCTCCAGCCCCCGGTGCAGCAGGTAGGCCTCGTCGGGGGCCAGGCAGGGGCCCAGGTCCACGCGCGCGGAGCGGATGCGCCCGATCAGGTCGGGCGAGGCCACGGCCACGCCGCCGGTGGTGTCGCTGTGGCCCCCGATGTACTTGGTGGCCGAGTGCACGACCACGTCGGCGCCGTGCTCCAGCGGGCGGCACACGGCCGGGGAGGCGAAGGTGGAGTCGACCACCAGTACGGCACCGGCCTCGTGGGAGATCCGGGCCAGCTCGGGCAGGTCGGAGACGGTCATGGTGGGGTTGGACAGCGTCTCGGTGAACACCATCCGGGTGTCGGGCCCCACGGCGGCGCGCACCGCGTCCGGGTCGGTGATGTCCACGAAGTCGGTGCGCACGCCGAACCGGCGCAGGAGCCGGTCCAGCAGGGAGTGGGTGTTGCCGTAGATGGACCGCGCGGCCACGACGTGCGACCCGGCCTCGGTCAGCGCCATGAACACCGTGCTGAGCGCGCCCATGCCCGAGGAGAAGGCCTGTCCGCGCACCGGCTCGGGCACCCCGGCGCCCTCCAGGGCCGCGACCGCGTCGGCGAACGCGTCCACGGTGGGGCTGTCGATGCGCGCGTAGGAGTAGCCCGGCCGGGTGCCCGCCAGCACGTCCGCGTACTCCTGGGAGGTGTCGAACGCGTAGGTGGTGGCCCGGTGGACGGGCATGCGCATCGGGCGCTCGGCGGGGACCGGCGCCTGCGGGAGGGAGACCGCCCGCGTGTACTCGCCCTCGGCCCCGGCGCCCGCCGCGGACCCTGGTGTGTGTGACATCGTGCTCGCTCTCAGACCCCGTAGCGCTCGGGCTTGGCGGTGCGCGCCATGAAGGCGGCGAGCGCCTCGGCCGGGCTCAGGTCGTGGTGCATCATCTTGACGACGGCCTCGGTGATCGGCAGGTCGACCCCGTGGGCCCACCCGAGTTCCAGGACGGACTCGGAGGACTTGACCCCCTCCGCCGTCTGCTTGGTCTCCGCGACGACCTGTTCGAGGGTCTTGCCAGCGCCCAGTTTCTCACCGAAGGTCCGGTTTCGCGACAGCGGCGACGAGCATGTCGCGACCAGGTCGCCCATCCCGGCCAGCCCGGACAGGGTGTGCTCGTCGGCTCCCAGGGCCACCGCCAGGCGCGTGGTCTCGGCCAGGCCCCGGGTGATGAGGGACGCCTTGGTGTTGTCGCCGAAGCCCATGCCCTCGGCCACGCCGACGGCCAGGCCGATCACGTTCTTCATCGCGCCGCCGATCTCCACCCCGACCAGGTCGGTGCTGGTGTAGGGGCGGAAGTAGGCCGACTTGAACAGGCCCTGGAGCCGCACGGCCGTCGGCTCGTGCGGGCAGGCGACCACGGCGGTGGCGGGCTGGCGCTCGGCGATCTCGCGGGCCAGGTTGGGGCCCGACACGACCGCGATGCGCTCCTCGGGGTACTCCAGGACCTCGGCGAGGATCTGGCTCACCCGCATGCGGGTGCCCAGTTCCACACCCTTCATGAGGCTGACCACCACCGCGTCCTCGCGCAGGTGGGGGCGCCAGTCCACGAGGTTGGCCCGCAGCGTCTGCGACGGCACCGCCAGCACCACCACGTCGGCCTCCGCCAGCGCCTTGGGCGCGTCGGTGGTGGCGCGCAGGCGCGGGTTGAGGGCGATCCCGGGGAAGTAGTCGGGGTTCTCGGAGGTGGTGTTGATCGCGTCGACCACCGAGGACCGCCGTCCCCACAGGACCACCTCGGCGGCGGGGCCGCCCGGGTCGCGCTCCCTGGCCAGGTCGGCCGCGTCCGCGATGATGTTCGCGAACACGGTGCCCCACGAGCCCGCGCCCAGAACGGCGATCCTCACGTCGTCGGTACCCATCGGATCCGTCATGCCCCCGTGCTGTTCTTCCCGTTCTCGCTCTTCGCCCCGGCCCCGTCGTCGGCCGGCGCCGTGCTGTCCTGCGCGGCGGCCGCGCCGCCGTCCACGGAAGGCCGCTCCCCGCTCCCCGCGGCCCGCGCCTTCCTGGGGTCGTAGGGGACCGCGGGCGGCTCCTCGCCGCGGATCTGCGCCTGGAGGCCGGTGATGTCGGCCATGATCGCCTCGGTGGCCTCGCGCAGGACCGTTCCGGTCAGCGGCCGGTCCCGGAACCGGGACAGGTCCACCGGCGGGCCGGCCCGGAACTCCAGGCGCTTGCGCGGGAACAGGCTGACCTTCTTGGAACCGTAGGGCATGATGTGCTGCTCGCCCCAGTGCGCCACCGGGACCACGGGCACGCCCGTGGTGAGCGCCAGGCGCGCCACGCCGGTCTTGGCGGTCATCGGCCACAGGTCCGGGTCCCGGGTGCAGGTGCCCTCGGGGTAGAAGATCACCGAGGACCCGTCGCGGGTGAGCGCCAGCTCGGCCTCGTGCAGCGCCTTGACGGCGTCGGTGCTGCCGCGCTTGACGGGGATCTGGCCGGTGCTCCTGGCCACCGCGCTCACCACGGGGATGCGCATGACCCCCTCCTTCATGGTGAAGGTCGGCCAGCGCCGGGCGCCGATGTAGAGGAAGTGGGCGACCGTCAGCGGGTCCGCCAGGGACAGGTGGTTGAGGGCGATGATCACTCCGCCCTTGGCGGGGACGTGCTCGGTGCCCTTCCACTCCGGCTTGGTCACGAACCACAGGACGAGTCGGACGATCCGGGAGACGACCGCCTTCACCCACCGGGATTCTCGTTGCTTGGCCACGGGACTCCTCACTCCATCGCTCCGGGCCCGTCGAGGCCGCACAGCACAACCGATTCAGTCTAGGGCGTGGTCCGCGGGCGAACGCCCTGCTGCACGGCGGGGCACCGTCCGCGGAACACGGTCCAGGGACGCGCCGGGCGCGCACCCGACCGCCGCGCGCGGCCGCGGTGGACGGCGGGGCGCCCGGGGAGGGGAATTCACGCGACCCCGCCGGGCGGCGCCGACGGCCCCTCCCCCGAACGCCTACCCTCGTCACTGTCGTGCCGTACCGACGTTCCGGGGGGACCGTGACCGGTTGTGGAGAACGGGGCGGGGCTCCGCGCCCCGGGGCGCGCTGGTCCCTGGTCGTCCCAGTGAAGCACCTCGGCCGCGCCAAGTCGCGACTGGCCCGGGTCGCGGGAGGCCTCCGCGAGGACCTGGCGCTGGCCATCGCCTGCGACACGGTGGCCGCGGCGCGGGCCTGCCCCGGGGCGGCGGCGGTGTTCGCGGTGACCGAGGACGCGCGCGCGGGCACCGAACTGGCCCGTCTGGGCGCGGTGGTGGTGGGCGGGGAGCCCGGTACGGGGCTGAACCCGGCGCTGGAGCACGGGGCGGCCGTCGCGCGGCGGCGCCTGCCCGGACTCGGGGTGTGCGCCCTGTCCGCCGACCTGCCGGCGCTGCGCCCCGAGGAGCTGGGGCGGGTCCTGGCGGCGGCCGCCGGACACGGCCGCTCCTTCCTGCCGGACGCCCCCGGCGTGGGCACGACGCTGTTCGCCGCGGCGCCCGGACACCCGTTCACCCCGGCCTTCGAGGGGGCCTCGCGGGCCCGCCACCTGTCCGGGGGCGCCAGGGAGCTGGTGGTGCCGGACGCGGCTTCGGTGCGACGCGACGTGGACACCTTCGAGGACCTGCGCGCCGCGGTGGCGCTGGGCGTGGGCCCCAGGACGCGCGGGCTGTGGGAGCTCGTGGGCGGCGGCCTGTGCCCGCAGAACACGCCCTGAGCCCCTTCCGCGCCCCTTCCCGGTCCCCCGTGTCCTTCCGTCGCCCCCGCGCCTCTCGCGGGCCTCTCCGGCGCTCCCGCGCCCCGAAGGCCCCTCAAGCCCCGAGGACCCCGGGAAACACGTTCCGCCCGGGCCCCTCGGAAGGGACCCGGGCGGACGAACCCGTCGCCGTGCGGTGGCGGGCTACTTCTTGTCGCCGTTGACCAGCGCCTTGAAGTCAGCGCCAGCGCGGAACTTCGGAACGAAGCTCGCGGGGACGTTGATGGTGGCGCCGGTGGCGGGGTTGCGGGCCGTACGGGCCGCGCGCTCGGACTTCTCGAAAACACCGAAGCCGGTGATGGCGACCTTGTCGCCCGACGCCACGGTGGCCTGAATGGTGTCAAGCACAGCGTTGACCGCTTCGGTCGCGGTCTTCTTGTCTCCGAGCCGGTCGGAGATCGCGTCGATCAGGTCACGCTTGTTCATAAGGTTCCTCCGGTTCCCCCTTGCTCGCACGAAATTAGGGGAAGCAGAGGCCCTTACACAAATACAAACGCCTACGGGCAGGGCGTGTCGGGCCCATCCCCACCTGCGCGGCAGCTTCGGTGGAGCCCCGGTCCAGACCGGAGACGCCTCCGACTTCAGTCCCTTTTGGCCCCTTCTGCGAGCCTCAAATGCCTACGTATAACCGGATTCCGGGCACGAGACACGCGGAACTTAAGGACGGAAGACCCGTAAGCAGACGCTCACAGTGGGTAAAGGTAAAATATTTCTGGACCGGGGGTGTCCTGCGTCACACAGGCCGCGAATCCCCGGTCCAGAAGCCGATCCGTGGCTAGAGGGTCACCGGCAGCCAGGGCTTGCGGGTGCCCTCGAACTCCCCGATCTCGTCCGTGTGGCGCAGGGTCAGCGCGATGTCGTCCAGACCCTCCAGGAGCCGCCAGCGGGTGTAGTCGTCCAGCTCGAAGGACTCCTGCACGCCCGCCGCCGGAACCCGCACCTGGCGCTCGACCAGGTCCACGGTCACCTCGGTGGCGGGGTCGGCCTCGACGGCCGCCCAGATCCGGTCGATGACCTCCTGCGCCAGCAGGACCGTCAGCAGGCCGCCCTTGAGCGAGTTGCCGCGGAAGATGTCGGCGAAGCGCGAGGACAGCACGGTCTTGAAGCCGTAGTCCTGGAGCGCCCACACGGCGTGCTCGCGCGAGGAGCCCGTGCCGAAGTCCGGACCGGCCACCAGCACGGACGCGCCCTGGTACTCGGGGCGGTTGAGGACGAAGTCGGGGTCGGACTTGCGCCACTCGGCGAACAGGCCGTCCTCGAAGCCGGTCCGGCTGACCCGCTTGAGGTAGACGGCCGGGATGATCTGGTCGGTGTCGACGTTGCTCGCGCGCAGCGGCACGGCCCGACCGGTGTGGACGTCGAACTTCTCCATGAGAGGTCTCTCCTAACGGGGCGCGCTAGAGGGCGGCCAGGTCGGCGGGCGAGGACAGGGTGCCGCGTACCGCGGTGGCGGCGGCCACCTGCGGCGACACCAGGTGGGTGCGCCCGCCGCGGCCCTGGCGGCCCTCGAAGTTGCGGTTGGAGGTGGAGGCACTGCGCTCGCCGGGCTTGAGCTGGTCGGGGTTCATGCCCAGGCACATCGAGCAGCCCGCCTCGCGCCACTCGGCGCCGGCCTCCTCGAAGACCCGGCCCAGGCCCTCCTCGTTGGCCTGCTCCTTGACCCGCATGGAGCCGGGGACGACGAGCATGCGCACGCCCTCGGCGACCCTGCGCCCGCGGAGGATCTCGGCGGCGGTGCGCAGGTCCTCGATGCGGCCGTTGGTGCACGAGCCCAGGAAGACGGTGTCCACCCTCACCTCGCGCATCGGCGTCCCGGCCCGGAGGTCCATGTAGGCCAGGGCCTTCTCGGCGGCGGCGCGGGCCGAGGGGTCCTCGAACGAGGCGGGGTCGGGCACGGAGGCGTCCAGCGGCACGCCCTGGCCGGGGTTGGTGCCCCAGGTGACGAACGGGCTGAGCTCGTCGGCGTCCAGCACGACCTCGGCGTCGAAGACCGCGCCCTCGTCGGTGCGCAGGCTCCTCCAGTGCTCCACCGCGGCGTCGAAGTCCTCGCCCTTGGGCGCGTGCGCCCGGCCCCGGATGTAGTCGAACGTGGTCTGGTCCGGGGCGATCATCCCGGCGCGCGCGCCCGCCTCGATGGACATGTTGCACACGGTCATGCGGGCTTCCATGGACAGGGCCTCGATGGCCTCGCCCCGGTACTCGATGACGTAGCCCTGGCCGCCTCCGGTGCCGATCTTGGCGATGACCGCGAGGATGATGTCCTTGGCGGACACACCCGGCCGCAGCGTGCCGTTGACGGTGACGGCCATGGTCTTGAAGGGGGCCATCGGCAGGGTCTGGGTGGCCAGGACGTGCTCGACCTGGCTGGTGCCGATACCGAAGGCCAGGGCGCCGAACGCGCCGTGGGTGCTGGTGTGGCTGTCACCGCAGACGATGGTCATGCCCGGCTGGGTCAGGCCCAGCTGGGGGCCGACCACGTGCACCACGCCCTGCTCGATGTCGCCCATCGGGTGCAGCCGCACGCCGAAGTCGGAGCAGTTCTTGCGCAGCGTCTCGACCTGCTTGCGGGAGACCGGGTCGGCGATGGGGGCCAGCAGGTCCATGGTGGGGACGTTGTGGTCCTCGGTGGCGATGGTCAGGTCCGGGCGGCGCACGGACCGGCCCGCCAGGCGCAGGCCCTCGAAGGCCTGCGGGCTGGTCACCTCGTGGACGAGGTGGAGGTCGATGTAGAGCAGGTCCGGCTCGCCGTCGGCACGCCGGACGACGTGCTCCTCCCAGACCTTCTCGGCCATCGTGCGTGCCATGGGCGATCGCCTCTCTCGTTTCGTCTCGGGCGCGTCTCGTGTGGAGCCCTGCGCGGACTGCGGCTCGACTTGCATTCCACATTTCGAGACGGCAATATCAAGCCATGGACAACTCTAGCTCATCCAGCGGCGTCGGTGTCCTGGACAAGACCATGTCCGTCCTCGACGCCCTGGAGTCGGGACCGGCGTCCCTGGCCCAGTTGGTACAGATCACCGGTCTGGCCCGGCCGACGGCCCACCGACTGGCGGTGGCGCTGGAGCGCCACCGCATGGTCACCCGCGACAGCCAGGGGCGCTTCGTGCTGGGTCCGCGCCTGGGCGAGCTGTCGATAGCGACCGGCGAGGACCGGCTGCTGGCCGTGGCCTCCCCCGTCCTGGTGCAGCTGCGCGACCTGACCGGGGAGAGCGCGCAGCTCTACCGGCGCCAGGGGGACCTGCGGGTGTGCGTGGCCGCCTCCGAGCGCAGCAGCGGGCTGCGCGACACGGTGCCGGTCGGCAGCGAGCTGCCCATGAACGCCGGTTCGGCCGCCCAGGTGCTGCTGGCCTGGGAGGACTCCGACCGGATCCGCCGCTCCCTGCTGGGGGCGCGGTTCACCGCGGCCAGCCTGGCCCAGGTGCGCCGCCGCCGGTGGGCCCAGAGCGTCGCCGAGCGCGAGCAGGGCGTGGCGTCGGTGTCCGCGCCGGTGTCGGGCCCCGGCGGGCGCGTGATCGCCGCCGTGTCGGTGTCGGGCCCCATAGAGCGCCTGACCCGCTCCCCCGGCCGCATCCACTCCCAGGCGGTGCTGTCGGCGGCGGAGAAGATCAGCGAGTCCCTGCACAGCTACGACGGCGCCCACTAGGCGGCGTTCCCGGGCCCCCGCCCCGACTCGTCCCGCCCGCCGGGGGCGCTCGGCGCCGGGACCCGCCACCCCCGACGGACGCCCCGCGCGGCCCTTCCCCCGTCCGGGCGCCCGAGGCGGCGCGCGGACGCGGCGGGGCCGTCCGCGGGAGGTCCCGCCGCGCCGTCCCCACCGGGAACCGGACTCAGGCGCCGACCAGGTCCATCGGCGACCGGGCGGCGATCGGCGCGGTCTTGGTGGAGGCGCCCTCCGACGCCACGGTGAACTCGCTCTCGGGCGACAGGGCGATCATCCCCAGCCAGTCGCGCACGGTCATCCCCGGCATCAGCTCGGTCGCGTCCCCGCGCTCGCCCTCCCCGTCGACCATGACCAGGGCGTGGATGCGGTTGGTCACCGTGGCGAGCACGACCGGGTGCTCGAACGCCTCCAGCCTGCGGAAGACGTCCACGGCCTGGTCCCGGGGCGAGCAGACCAGCACCGTGTAGCGGCCCCTGGCGTCGCGCACCCGCGGGTTCTTCACCAGGTAGTGGATGAACTCGCGCGTGGTGCGGGCGTGCGCGGCCAGCAGCCTGGCCACCCGGCGCGCGTCGGGGCTGTTGACGTGGCGGACCAGGGCGAGCTCGACCTTGCGCGAGGCCTGGAGCAGCCAGTCGATCTCGGTCATCTCCGCCCGGGTGGGCCGCAGCTGTCCGTCGTCCAGGCCGATCCCGCGCAGCCACGCGTTGACCTCCGACCACAGCCACACCAGGGAGCGGCCCACGGCCGCCTCCGGCGCGGGGAAGGGGACGCCGTCGTGCCGCTGCCCGCGGACCCACTGGTCGACGTTCTGCCTGCTGCGGCCGGTGAGTTCGGCGATGTCGGAGACCCCGACGAGTTCCCTGTCGAGGCGGACGATGCGCACCCCGGGCACCGTCGCGCGGACGCTCTCCACGAGCGACCTTGCCGCCGTGACGGCGTCCGGCCCGAGCGCGGCCACGGACAGGCGCGGGGACCCGTGCCAGGAGGAGACGACCGCGTCGAAGTTCTCACTGAGGGCCTGGACGGTGTCGTGGTCGTCCAGGTCGAACCCGTCCACGACGAAGACGAACTCGTACTCGGCCATCGGCCTCGCCTTCCTCCGGAGCGTCCTCCGGTGTGTGCCGGAGGACCGGCCACGGTCAACGGCCGCCGGTACCCGCAGGGCGCCGCCCAGCCGTTGGCAAACGTCAACACAAGGATACCGGGAACGGCCCGTTCCCACCACGGCCGGGTCCACCCGAAGGGCGCCGCCTCCAGCCGGGCGGTGTCACCCGCGGGGCCCGCCCGCGCCGCGCCGGGGGTCGTCCGGGGGCATCGGGCAGCGCCGCGCCTCCTGGAGGATGCGCCGCGCGGCCCGGCCGGAGTCGCGCGGCGTTCCGGGGACCTGGATGCGGGTGCAGCCGCAGTCGCAGTACAGGCGCCCCCAGTGCCCCTCCCGCCTCAGCACCCACCCCTGTTCGCGCAGGTCCTTGAGGACCGCGCGGACCTCCTTGTCCTGGTGGCTGCCGGGACCGAGCTCACGGCCGGTCACGGCGCACCGCCCTCCCCGCGGGGAGGGGCACCGGTCCGGTCCGGGAGGTCGGGGAGGGGTGGTCGCTCTTCATACGCTCCGACAGGGGTTGGGCGGTCGGGAGACTGCGCCGACCCAGTATCCCAGGGAGGCCGCACGGGCGCGGGCCCGCCCGGCGAACGCGCGGCCGCGGGTCCGTCCTCCCCGGTCCGCGGGGCGGCGGCCCCGAGGGGCGGCCCCGGAAAACACGAAAGGCCCCATCCTCGCGGATGGAGCCTCACCTGGTACCCCCGAGCGGATTCGAACCGCCGTTACCGCCTTGAGAGGGCGGCGTCCTAGGCCACTAGACGACGGGGGCCGGACTGGCTTGGACAGGTCTTCTACTACGATACCCGCCCCAACCGGACACCGATGGCACGCATCGGCCAGAAAGAAAGCTCCCACGTGGTGGGAGCCTCTCCCTGTGTGTACCCCCGAGCGGATTCGAACCGCCGTTACCGCCTTGAGAGGGCGGCGTCCTAGGCCACTAGACGACGGGGGCGCGCTTTCGGGTCTGTGACCCGCGTGGTCAGCGCCTCGACGCTGACCTGCGCTGGGGTACCAGGACTCGAACCTAGACTAACTGAACCAGAATCAGTCGTGCTGCCGATTACACCATACCCCAGTGCTTTGGGAGGACCCGGTCGCTTTCGCTTCCCTGTCCCCCTCGGCGACGTGGACAACTCTAGCGGACATTCGGAGTGGTCGCGAACCGGAATCGGGGCGGCCGGCCTGTGGCTCCGACCACCCCTGTCCGCCTCAGGGCCCGACGGGCCCGCGTCCGGCGGAGCTCCCCTACCCGGCGGAGTCCTCCGGGGCGCCCAGCCTCTCCAGGGCAGCGGCCAGCCGCGCCTGGACGCGCTCGCGGCCGAGCAGCTCCAGCGACTCGAACAGCGGCAGCCCGACGGTGCGGCCGGTGACCGCGACGCGCACGGGGGCCTGCGCCTTGCCCAGCTTCAGGCCCAGCGAGGCGCCGACCTCCTCGGTGGCGGCCTTGAGGTCCTCGGCGGCCCACGGCAGCTCCGGGTCGGCGAAGCGCGCCAGGGCGGCCTGGAGCATCTCCCGGCCCACGCCCGGCTTCATGGCCTTGGCCCAGCTCTTGTCGTCCTCCACGGGCTCGTCGAGGAAGAGGAAGTCCACGTTCGGCACGATCTCGCTGAGCACCGCCACACGGCTCTGCGCGAGCGGGGCCACCGCGGCGAAGACCGCCGGGTCGTAGTCGGCCGGGTCCCAGGGGGCCGCGTCGCCGGTCAGCCACGGCTGGCAGCGCTCGACGAACTCCTCGACGGAGAGCGCGCGGATGTACTCGCCGTTGAAGGCGCGCAGCTTCTTCTCGTCGAAGAAGGCGCTGGAGCTGTTGACGTCCTCCACCCGGAACAGCGGCTCCATCTGCGACCACGGCATGATCTCGCGGTCGTCGCCCGGCGCCCAGCCCAGCAGCATGAGGTAGTTGACCATCGCCTCCGGCAGGTAGCCCTCCTCCTGGTAGGACTCCAGGGCGACCTTGTCGCGGCGCTTGGAGAGCTTCTTGCGCTGCTCGTTGACGATCACCGGCAGGTGCGCCCACACCGGCGGGGTCAGCCCCAGCGCCTCCCACAGCAGCTGCTGCTTGGGGGTGTTGGACAGGTGCTCCTCGCCGCGGATGACGTGGGTGATGCGCATCTCGACGTCGTCGACCACGTTGGCCAGCACGAACAGCGGTGAGCCGTCGGCGCGGGCGATCACGAAGTCCTCGATGGCGGAGTGCTCGAACTCCACGCGGCCGCGGATCCGGTCGTCCACCACGGTGGGGCCGCCCTCGGGCACGCGGAAGCGCAGGGCCCGCCCGGGGCCCGGGGCCAGGTTGCGGTCGCGGCAGAAGCCGTCGTAGCCCAGGTTGGGGTTGTCGCGGCGCTCCTGCACCTGCTCGCGGGTGCAGTCGCAGTAGTAGGCGCGGCCGTTCTTGTACAGCTCCTGCGCGGTCTCGCGGTGCTTGTCCGCGTAGTCCGACTGGAAGTAGGGCCCCTCGAAGTGCGGGTCGTCCTCGCCGATGCCGAGCCAGGCCAGGGCGCGGATGATGCCCTCGGTCCACTCGGGGCGGTTGCGTGCGGCGTCGGTGTCCTCGACGCGCAGCACCATGCGGCCCTCGGGCCGCTGTTGTGCCAGCGCCCAGTTGAACAGCGCGGAGCGCGCACCACCGACGTGGAACATGCCCGTGGGGGACGGGGCGAAGCGGGTACGAATCGAAGTCTCAGTCACGCGCCCAGGGTATCCGCGCGGGGCGGGGGCCCGGGGAAATCCGCTGGTCCCCGCCCCGTCCACGGGGGCGTCCCCCGGGGTGGGAGGCGGGACGGGACGCCGGCGCCCCGCCCCGCCCCTCACTCCCCGGCGGCCTCGGTGGGCAGCGGGCGCGGGTAGGCGCGGCCGATCCCGTAGGCCTCCGCCAGGGCGTCGGCGAAGGCCGCGGCGATCTTGACCTCCCCGCGCGCGTTGGGGTGGGTGCCGTCGTAGGTGTCGGAGGCCACGTCCCAGTCCTCGCCGCCCGCCACGTCCAGGCTGACCACCGGCGACCGCTCCGTGGACATGTCGGCGGCGACCTCGCGGACCAGGACGTTGTAGGCGTACACGCGCAGGGCGAAGCCCTCGTCGGACTCGGCCAGGGCGATGGGCAGCGCCTCGGCGAGCACGACGCGCAGGTGCGGGTTCCCCTCGCGCGCCGCCTCCACGTAGCCGCGCAGCCGGTACTCCATCTCCTCCATCGTGACCGGCCACAGCAGGTCGTTCACGCCGAGCATGACGCACAGCACGTCCGGCCGGTGGACGCGGACGTCCTCCCGGATGGAGGAGGAGGCGTCGCGGAGGGTGCGGCCCCACAGGGCGTTGTGGTCCTGGTCGAAGTCGGGGTCCCGGTACTCGGCGGTGTCCGGGTCGCCGTCCGCGCCGGGCCAGACGACGCCGCCGTCCGGCTGCTCCCCCGGCCCCGGTTCGTCGCCGGGAGCGGAGGGGGCCGCCGAGGAGGCGTCGCCGTCCCGCCCCGTGCCGCCCTCCCGGTAGTCCTCGGCGGGGTCGCCGTCCGGGCTCGGCGGCGCCTCCTCCTCGGCGGTGGGGACCGGCAGGATCATGTCCCGGGTCGCGGGGTCGCTGTAGGGACCGACGAAGTCCAGCTCCTCCACGTACGGGGAGAGGTGGTTCCACAGGTGGTAGCGCCAGGTCCGGTCGCCGTTGGCGCCCTGGGTCATCGAGTCACCCGCCAGCATGATGCGGTGCGGTTCGCTCACGGCTCCCCCAGTCGGTGTGTCGGTGCCGTTCGCGCCGTCGTCGGTGCGCGCGGCCGTCCAGTAGGCGGTCCCCGCGACCAGGAGCACGAGGGCGAGTGTTCCTGCGAGGACGAGGGGGCCGGTGCGGCGTCGTCGGGGGGTCGTCAACGGGCTGCCTTCCGCTCGTGCTCGGGCCGGCGGCGCGGACGCCGCCGGCCCCCCGGTCCGCGTGCGGAGGCCACACGCGGACGGGGTTCCTAGTCCCGGGCCACCACGCGGTTGGTGATGGTGCCCAGCCGCTCCACCGTCACCGCGACCTCCTGGCCGACCTCGACCGGGCCCACCCCGGCGGGGGTGCCGGTGAGGACCACGTCACCGGGGAGCAGCGTCATGAAGGAGGTGACGTGGGCGATGATGTCCGGGATGTCGTGGATGAACTGCGACGTGCGCCCGTCCTGCCGTGTCCGGCCGTCCACCGTGGTGGTGACGGCCAGGTCCTGGGCCTCGTCGATGCTCATCCCGGTGGTGATCCAGGGACCGATGGGGCAGAAGGAGTCGAAGCCCTTGGCCCGCGTCCACTGCTTGTCCTTCTTCTGGAGGTCGCGGGCGGTGACGTCGTTGGCGACGGTGTAGCCGAAGATGACGTCCTTGGCGCGCTCGCGCGGCACCTCGCGGCAGGGGCGGGAGATGACGATGGCCAGCTCGCCCTCGTAGTCCACCCGCTCGGAGGCGGCGGGGTGGAAGATCGGGTCGCGGGGCCCGGTCACGGCGGTGGAGGGCTTGAGGAAGACCACGGGCTCGTCGGTGGACTCCCCCGTGACGTCCTTCATCTCCGCGACGTGGTCGGCGTAGTTCTTGCCGATGCAGACCACCTTGGTCGGCAGCACCGGGGACAGCAGCCGGACGTCGGAGAGCTTCGCCCGCTCGCCGGTCAGCTGGATGTCGCCGAGGAGGGGGTGACCGCTCAGCCGGGCGACGAACTCCTCCCCGGTGTCGGAATCGTTCTCTACCAGGCCGAACCCGACCTCGTCACCGGACGCGAACCGCGCGATGCGCACCTGATGCCTCCCAGCAGCCCTGTTGTCTCGCTTGCGGTTGAAGGGTATCGGCGCGGCGGGCGCCCCGGGGCAGCCGGCCGCGGGGCTCCGGCCCGGGGCAGCCCCCGACCGGGCCCGGGAGTGCCCGGAAGCCCGTCGGCCCGGAGGCTGGCGGCGGGCGCGGGGACCCCGGCACACGGTCCCCGCGGGGCGCGCCGGTCCGCGCGTCCGGCCGGGAACGGCGGTGTCCTGGGCCGGGACGGGACCTGTCCGGGGAGAGTCGAAGGACACATCGCAACCGCCCCGTGGGCGCACAGACACCCGCGAAGCTCCTGAAAAGGCACAGGGCACTCCAAGCCCCCACAGGCCTGGTCTTCCCGGACGCTACCTTGGCCTTTCCTTGGGGCGAACTCTGGCATGCTGGGTCCGTCGTCCGCCGTCGAGAGGCTGATTCCCGTGCCCACGCCCGCTTCGCCCAGGGGACGTCCCCGTGCCCGGCACCGCAAGCGCCGCCGGTACCCGATGGGTCTGGCGCTGGGTCTGTGCCTTGTCTCCGGGAGCTCCGCCGTGCTCATGGTGAGTGAGCCCGAGTACGGGCCCGACTTCGGCGACCGCGCGGAGACCTCCGGGTCCGGACCGGTCGGCGACGGGGTCCCCGACGAGGGCGGCCAGGACGGCTCCGCCGGGGGCGGGGGCCCGGCGGACGGGGAGGCCGCCCCCGACCCGGGCGAACGCGCCGAGGAGGAAGAGGTCCCGCTGCTGCTCCGCTCCGTGGAGGAGGAGGTCGAGAGCGCCGACGGCGACTTCTCCGTGCTGGAGGGCGAGAGCGACGTCATGGGCGACGGCCCGCTGACCACCTTCGCCGTGGAGGTCGAGGAGGGGCTGCCCGGCGAGGCCGAGGACTTCGCGGCCGCCGTGGAGGAGATCCTGGGCGACCCGCGCAGCTGGGGCGACGACGGAGAGCGCGCCATGCAGAGGGTGGACGGCGACGACGCCGACATCCGCGTGCTGCTGGCCGCCCCGGACACCGTGGACCGGCTGTGCGCCCCGCTGAACACCGACGGGTACGTGTCCTGCGCGAACGGGAACCGGGCGATCATCAACCAGAACCGCTGGGTGTCGGGCGTCCCCCACTTCGAGGACGACCTGAGGACCTACCGGATCTACCTGATCAACCACGAGGTGGGCCACACTCTGGGCCACGGCCACGTGGACTGCCCCGGCGAGGGCGAACAGGCCCCGGTGATGCAGCAGCAGACCCTGAGCCTCCAGGGGTGCGAGCCCAACGGCTGGGTCCACCCCGAGAACGACCCCGAGGACTGAGGGCTCCGTCCGCCGGTCTCCCCCGTTTTCACCGGCCCGTCGGCACACATCCTTCGGTGACTTTGTGTACCGATCTCGTTACGAACTGCCACTGGGGGCCGCCGTGGAGGCGGCCTCCGCCGAAGGCGTCCGCGCACGCTCGTGACGGGCGACCGCCCCGCGCCGCTCGTGCGAACGGCCCCGGGGCGGACCGGGGCGGGGCGGCCGTCTCCGCGGTCCCGCCCCGGTCCGCTCCCCGGGCCCCGGAGGGTTCCGGGCCCCGAGGAGGACCGCCGGTCACCCCTGCGGGTAGCCCTGGCGGAGGAGCCCGTAGGTGATGGCCTGTTCGAGCGCCACCCACGACGCGTCGACGACGTTGGGCCCCACCCCGACCGTGGTCCACTCCTCCGACCCGTCGCTGAAGGTGATGAGGATGCGGGTGATGGCGTTGGTGCCGGAGCTGCCCTCCAGGATGCGGACCTTGTAGTCGGTCAGCTCCAGTCCGGCCAGCGCGGTGTACACGCTCTCCATGGCGCTGCGCAGCGCCCGGTCCAGGGCGTTGACGGGGCCGTTGCCCTCCGCGGTGGCGATCACGCGCTCGCCCTTGACCCGCAGCTTGACGGTGGCCTCGGTGAGGCTCTCGTAGTCGCTGGACAGGGGACTGGAGCCGACCCGGGGACGGCGTTCGGTGATGACCCGCCAGGACTCGGTGTCGAAGTAGCGGACCTGTTGCCCCAGCTCCTCGCGCAGCAGCAGGTCCAGGGAGGCGTCGGCGGCCTCGAAGCTGTAGCCCGACAGTTCCAGGCCCTTGACCCGCTCCACGACCCGCCCCGACAGGGCGCGGTCGCCGGACAGGTCCAGGCCCAGTTCCTTGGCCTTGAGCTCGATGGAGGCGCGCCCGGCCATGTCGGAGACGAGCATGCGCATGGTGTTGCCGACCAGCTCGGGATCCGTGTGCTGGTACAGGTCGGGGTCGACCTTGATCGCGGAGGCGTGCAGTCCCGCCTTGTGGGCGAAGGCCGACACCCCCACGTAGGGCTGGTGCGTGTCGGGGGCCAGGTTGACGATCTCGGCGATGGCGGTGGCCACGCGGGTCATCTCGGCCAGGCAGCCCTCGGGGAGGACCTCGCGGCCCTGCTTGAGCGTGAGCGCGCCGACCACGGAGAAGAGGTTGGCGTTGCCGACCCGCTCGCCGTAGCCGTTGGCGGTGCACTGCACGTGGGTGGCGCCCGCCTCCACCGCGGCGAGGGTGTTGGCGACGGCGCAGCCGGTGTCGTCCTGGGCGTGGATGCCCAGGCGGGCGCCCGTGGCATCGCGGACCTCGGTGACGATGCGGGTGATGTCGGCGGGGAGCATGCCCCCGTTGGTGTCGCACAGGACGACGACGTCGGCCCCGGCCCCGGCGGCGGTGCGGACCACGTCGAGCGCGTGGTCGGGGTTGTGGCGGTATCCGTCGAAGAAGTGCTCGCAGTCCACGAACACGCGCTGGCCGTGTTCGCGCAGGTGGGACACCGTGTCGGCGATCATGGCGAGGTTCTCGTCGAGGGTCGTGCGCAGCGCGCGCTCGACGTGCCGGTCGTCACTCTTGGCGACAAGGGTGACGACCGGTGCGCCGCTGTCGCGCAGTGCGGCCACCTGTGGGTCGTCGGCGGCCCTCACACCGGCACGGCGGGTCGCGCCGAACGCGGTGAGTTGCGCGTGCTCCAGCGTCAGCTCTCGTGAAGCCCGCTGGAAGAACTCGGTGTCCTTGGGGTTCGCCCCCGGCCACCCTCCCTCGATGAACGCCACCCCGAAGTCGTCCAGCAGCTGCGCGATGGCCAGCTTGTCGGAGACCCGCAGGTTGATCCCCTCGCGCTGGGCCCCGTCGCGCAGCGTGGTGTCGAAGACGTGGAAACTGTCGTCCCTCATGGGCGGAACTCCCGAAGGTGGATGCTGTGGTGTGGCCGACCGGGCCCCGCCAACAAAAAAGACCCCTCGTGGACACGAGAGGTCAGCGCGCTGGCGGCGTCCGATGGTCAGCCAGCGCGCCTCACGATAATGAGCACCTGAGACGGCATGAGGTCAGTGTGCCACACGGTGGCGGAGTTCTCGGTGCTCAACGGCCGATTGTCCCAGCATCCGAGACGGCCGTTCCTCACACCGGACATACCCGGCACTCGGCCAGGAGCCTTCCGCGGGGCCCCGGCGGGCACGCCGGCACCCGTGGAACCCGCCCTGAGCACCGTCGCCCCGCGCCGCCCGCCGGGAGCGGACCGCCCCCGGACCGGCCGGGCCCGGCAGGATCGGGGTGACCGACGTCACCAGGGCTGGCGCACCGGTCGCCCGCCCCGCGCCCGGCCTCACGCGGCCGCCGACCACCAGGCCGGCGGCGGCCAGGGCGCCGCGCGCGGTCCGGGGGCTCGGGACGCGCGCCGGTCCCGACTCCTCCGCGGAGGGCTCACTCGCGGCGGCCCCGTCACCGGCGGGGGCTTCGGACGCGGGCACGGGGACTTGTGGGGATGGGAAAAGAGAGGGGGAGAAGAGAGGACCGGGCGGGCCGCCCGGGGGGACGGCCCGCCCGGGGTCACCCTAGAACCGGGTGACCCAGTCGTGCTTGTCGGCGCGCAGACCCGTCTGGATGCCCACCAGCTCCTCGCGCAGGCGCATGGTGACCGGACCCGGGGTGCCGTCGCCGATGGTGAACTCGCCGCTGTCGCTCTTCACCCGGCCGACGGGGGTGATGACGGCCGCGGTGCCGCAGGCGAACACCTCGGTGAGTTCGCCGGACTCGGCCGCCTCGCGCCACTCGTCGGTGGAGATCGGCGCCTCCTCGGCCGGGATGCCCAGGTCGGGGGCCAGGGTCAGCAGCGACTCGCGGGTGATACCGGGCAGCAGGGTCCCGGTCAGCGGGGGCGTGCGCAGCCGCGCGTTCTCACCCGAGCCGAACACGAACCACAGGTTCATGCCGCCCATCTCCTCGACCCAGCGGTGCTCGCGGGCGTCGAGCCAGACCACCTGGTCGCAGCCCTGCTCCACCGCCTGCGCCTGGGCGAGGAAGCTCGCCGCGTAGTTTCCCGCGAACTTGGCCTCGCCCGTGCCGCCCGGCGCGGCGCGCGTGTAGTCCCTGGACAGCCACACCGTCACCGGCTTGACGCCACCCGAGAAGTAGGAGCCGACCGGCGAGGCGATCAGCAGGTAGACGTAGGAGTGGGAGGGGTTGTTGACGCCGAGGCCGACGTCCGTGGCGACCATGAACGGGCGCAGGTACAGGCTGAAGTCCTCCTTGGTCGGCACCCAGTCGCCGTCGTGCTCCAGGAGGAGTTCGATGGACTTCAGGAAGAGCTCCTCGGGGAGCTCGGGCATCGCCATGCGCGCCGCGCTGCGGTTGAAGCGGGCCGCGTTGGCCTCCGGGCGGAAGGAGGCGAGCGAGCCGTCGGGGTGCCGGTAGGCCTTGAGACCCTCGAAGATCTCCTGGGCGTAGTGGAGGGCGGCGGTGGCCGGGTCCAGGCTCAGCGGACCGTAGGGCTCCAGCTTCGCGTCGTGCCACCCCTTCCCCTCGGTGTAGTGGATGCTCACCATGTGGTCGGTGAACACCTTGCCGAACCCGGGATTCTCCAGCAGCGCCTCTCGCTCCTGCGGGGTCTTCCGCCTGTCGGAGAGCTGGATGTCGAACGTCAACCCGCTTGTGGTGGTGTCGTTGTTCATGTTGTCGGTGGTCCTCTCGGGTGCATCAGATCGGCAGCATCGCCGGCCTGGGATCTAGTCTGTCTGAAGAGCGCACCCGGTGCCAGAGCAGGAGTGATGCACGCGAAGGCTGCACCGCTTCGACCAGCGGAGCCCCACGCGGACACGGCGACGGGCGCGCTCGGGGGACCCGGGCGCGCCTGTCGGCGGTCGTCGAGAAACGGGGGCCGTCAGCCGCGCCTGGGAGAGGGGCAGGGCTTCCGGCGTGTGCGTCAGCCCTGCTCGGCTACTCGCGCGGCGAGGTCGTCGCCGATCTGGGAGGTGGAGCGGACCGCACCGTTCTGGGCGCGGGTCTTGAGGTCCGTGGCGACCGCCGCCTCGATCCGGCGGGCCGCCTCGGGCACCCCGAGGTGGTCCAGCATGGTGGCGGCCGAGAGCACCGTGGCGGTGGGGTCGGCCTTGCCCTGGCCCGCGATGTCGGGCGCGGAGCCGTGGACGGGCTCGAACATGCTGGGGAAGGTGTTGTCCGGGTTGATGTTGCCGCTGGCGGCCAGCCCGATGCCGCCGGTGATGGCGGCGCCGATGTCGGTGATGATGTCGCCGAAGAGGTTGTCGGTGACCACCACGTCGAAGCGGGCGGGCTGGTTGACGAAGAACATCGACGCGGCGTCGACGTGGCAGTAGTCCACGGCGACCTGCGGGTACTCGGCGCCGACCTCCCGGACCACGCGCTGCCAGAGCTCACCGGCGAAGGTCAGGACGTTGTCCTTGTGGACCAGGGTGAGCTTGCGGCGGGGGCGGGAGGCGGCCTTGTCGAAGGCGTAGCGCACGACGCGCTCGACCCCGAAGCGGGTGTTGACGCTGTCCTGGGTGGCGATCTCGTGCGGGGTGCCCCTGCGCAGGACGCCTCCGGCGCCCGCGTAGGGGCCCTCGGTGCCCTCGCGGACCACCAGCATGTCGATGTCCTCGGGTCCCACGCCCGCGAGCGGGCTGTCCACCCCCGGGTAGAGGCGGACGGGACGCAGGTTGACGTAGTGGTCGAAGTCGAAACGCAGGCGCAGCAGCAGGCCCCGCTCCAGGGTGCCGCTGGGGACCGACGGGTCGCCGACGGCGCCCAGGTAGATGGCCTCGTGTCCGGCGAGCTCGGCCTCGACCGAGTCGGGCAGGGTCTCACCGGTGCGGTGCCAGAGCCTGGCGCCCAGCTCGTACTCGGTGGTCTCCACGGCGAGGTCGTGCTGGGAGGCCGCGACCTCCAGCACCTTGAGCCCTTCGGCGATGACCTCGGGACCGATCCCGTCGCCGGGAATGACCGCCAGTTTCACGGTGCGCGCTGCCATACGGACTGCCTCTGCTTCGACACGGCCCCACCGGCCGCTTCTCATATGGTGAGACCAGGATGAACACTGAATGAGACAACCCTACCGCCCCGGCGGAGTGCGGGCGCCTCCGGCCGGGAAGTTCCCGCGGCCGCCGCCGGGGCCGGGCTCAGGCCCGCCGGTTGAGGGCGTCCTGCAGGGCGCGGTTGATCTCGTCCTGGGAGTCGGGCGCGGACGGGTACTCGGTCATGTCGTACATGCGATCCTCCGGATGCGTTGCGTGGCCGCCGCCGGGAACGGCGCGGCCAGGGAATGCTCTGCGGCGGTGTGCACTACGGGCCCGGGGTTCGGGGCGGATCGCGCCGAACGGCGGTGGAGCGCGGAACGTGGGCGACGGTGTCCACGGCGAAAGAAGCCGTCCGGCGGGATCGACTGCCGGGGAACACCCGCGCGGGCCCCGGTGGGGGCGCTCGCGGCGTCGGGCGGCGGCGCCCGGCTGTGGAACCGGTGCCGCTGACTCCTAGGACCTCAGAATATCGGATGTCCAACTATATGGCCAGGGTTTCTCACCATGTGAGACGACCTGACGTCGCCGCTGGTCAGCACCCGTCTGTCTCGGAGCCCGGGTCCACGCCACAGGGGAGGAGAGGCGAGCAGAGGGCGCGGGGGCACACAGCGTGCCGCACCGCTCCCCGACAGCACGAGGGGCCGCACCGCACGCGGCGCCCGTGGGCGCCGGGTGCGGTACGGCCCCGTACCGCGGGAACAGGCCCTAGTCCTCCAGGTCGACCTGGCGGCTGACGTCGGCGTCGATCTCGGCGGAGATCGAGGCGAGGGTGGCGTCGGGCACCGCGGAGTCCACGGTGAGCGCGATCAGCGCCTTGCCGCCCTCCTGGTCCCGGATGACCTGCATGCCCGCGATGTTGACGCCGGCGTCGCCCAGCAGGGCGCCGACCGTGCCGACCACGCCGGGGCGGTCCTCGTAGGACAGGAACACCATGTGCTCGGCCAGGCCGATCTCCATGGTGTAGTTGTTGATCTCCACCAGCTTCTCGACCTGGCGGGGACCGGTCAGGGTGCCCGAGACCGACACCTGGGTGCCGTCGGCGAGCACGCCGCGGACCGTGATGAGGTTGCGCCAGTCGGTGTTGTCGTCGCTGGTGACGAGGTTGACCTCGACGCCGCGCTCCTTGGCGAGCAGCGGGGCGTTGACGAAGGTGACGGTGTCCTCGACCACGTCGGCGAACACGCCCTTGAGGGCGGCCAGCTCCAGCACCTTGACGTCGTGCGAGGCGATCTCGCCGCGCACCTCGACGTCGATGCGGCTGGCGATCGTGCCCGACAGGGAGGTGAACACGCGGCCGAGCTTCTCGGTCAGGGGCAGACCCGGCTTGACGTCCTCGGCCACGCCCGTGCCCTGCACGTTGACGGCGTCGGGGACGAACTCGCCGGAGAGGGCCAGCTTGACCGAGCGGGCGACCTGGGTGCCCGCCTTCTCCTGCGCCTCGGCGGTGCTGGCGCCCAGGTGGGGTGCCACGACCACGTTCTCGAACTCGAAGAGGGGGCTGTCGGTGCACGGCTCCTTGGCGAACACGTCGATGCCCGCGCCCGCCACGCGGCCGTCCTTGAGGGCCCGGTAGAGCGCGTCCTCGTCGAGGATGCCGCCGCGCGCGGCGTTGATGACGCGCACGCTGGGCTTGACCTTGCTCAGGGCCTCGTCACCGATCAGGCCCAGGGTGTCCTTGTTCTTGGGCAGGTGGATGGTGATGAAGTCCGAGCGCTCCAGCAGCTCGTCGAGCGTGGTCATCTCCACGCCGATCTGGGCCGCGCGGGCGGGCTGCACGAAGGGGTCGTAGGCGATGACCTGGGTGCCGAAGGCCGACAGGCGCTGCGCGACCAGGGCGCCGATGCGGCCGAGGCCGACGATGCCGACGGTCTTCTCGTAGAGCTCGACGCCGGTGTACTTGGACCGCTTCCACTCGCCGTTGACCAGCGCGTTGTGCGCCGGGGCGGTGTTGCGGGCACTGGCCAGCAGCAGGTTGATGGCCTGCTCGGCGGCGCTGATGATGTTGGAGGTCGGCGCGTTGACCACCAGGACACCCGCCTTGGTGGCGGCCTCCACGTCCACGTTGTCCAGACCGACACCGGCCCGGGCGACCACCTGGAGGCGGGAGGCGGCGGCGATCGCCTCGGCGTCCACCTGCGTCGCGCTGCGCACGATGAGGGCGTCGACGTCGGCGAGGGCGGGCAGGAGCTGGGACCGGTCGGCTCCGTCGACGTGGCGTACCTCGAAGTCCTCCTCGAGCAGCGCGATTCCGGCGGGCGAGAGCTTTTCCGCTACGAGTACGGCGGGTTTGGGCACAACGGTTCCTTTTCGGGTGGTGCGGCCCGACCGCGCAGGTGGTGGGCTCTGCCCGGATCGGGGGTGACGGCTGGTCTAAAGTCTACCGGCGGGGTAGGGAAGCCTGACGGGGACGGGTGGCCCAGGGCCGCCCGTCCCCGTGGTCCACCGGCCCCCGGTCCCGGAGTTCGTCCTTCGGGTGGAGCCCGGCACGAGGGGGGTGTTCGGGCGCCCACGGGGCTCTGGAGGGACCGCGGGTGAGAGCGCGGGGAACGATCCGTCCCACCTGCGGCGCCACTGTGCCTGCTTCGACCCGGTCCCGCTCCTCCGGACTCCCGGACACGGGAGGTGCCGCGCCCCGCGTCCGCTGGGAGCGGTGGCCCGCCTCGTCGCGGAGCGCCCCGGCGGGCGGTCGCGGGCGACGGGCGGGCCGAAGCGAAGCGAAGGCCCCGGAGAACACTGCCTAGGCCTTGAGCCAGCTCATCAGCGGGCGCAGCTCGGCGCCCACCTTCTCGATCTGCTCGTTCTGCTCGGCCTCACGGCGCTTGGTGAAGGTCGGCTGCCCGGCGTCGAACTCGTCCATGAGCTCCTTGGCGTAGGAGCCGTCCTGGATCTCGCCGAGGATCTTGCGCATCTCCTGGCGGGTCTGCTCGGTGATCAGGCGCGGGCCGCGGGTGTAGCCGCCGTACTCGGCGTTGTCCGAGACCGACCAGTTCATCTTGGAGATGCCGCCCTCGTACATGAGGTCGACGATGAGCTTGAGCTCGTGCAGGCACTCGAAGTAGGCGATCTCCGGCTGGTAGCCCGCCTCGACCAGGGTGGCGAAACCGGCCTTGACCAGCTCCTCGGTGCCGCCGCAGAGCACGGCCTGCTCGCCGAACAGGTCGGTCTCGGTCTCCTCGGTGAACGTGGTCTTGATGACGCCGGCCTTGGTGCCGCCGATGCCCTTGGCCCAGGACAGCGCCAGGTCCCAGGCCTGTCCGCTGGCGTCCTTCTCGACCGCGACCAGGCAGGGCACGCCGCGCCCGGCCTCGTACTGGCGGCGGACCAGGTGGCCCGGGCCCTTGGGGGCGACCATGGCCACGTCCACGCCCTCGGGCGGGGTGATGAGGCCGTAGCGGATGCTGAAGCCGTGGCCGAAGAAGAGGGCGTTGCCCGCCTCCAGGTTCGGCGCGATCTCGGCCGCGTACAGGTCCCGGTGGATGTGGTCGGGGACCAGGATCATGACGACGTCGGCCTCGCGGGTGGCCTCCGCGGGAGTGAGGACGCGCAGGCCCTCCTCCTCCGCCTTGGCGCGGCTCCTGGACCCCTCGGCGAGGCCGATCCGCACGTCCACACCCGAGTCGCGCAGCGACAGCGCGTGCGCGTGGCCCTGGCTGCCGTAACCGATCACGGCGACCTTCTTGCTCTGGATGAGCGAGAGGTCCGCGGCGTCGTCGTAGTACATCTGTGCTGCCACTTGGGGTTGCTCCTTGTTTCTGCGGTTTCGTGGGGGACGCGGTGGGACCCGGCCGTGCCCGGGTCCCGGGTCTCAGGCGCTGCGTTCGACCGAGCGGAGGGATCGGTCGGTGATCGACCGGGGGCCGCGTCCCAGGGCGACCAGCCCTGACTTGACGAGTTCCCGGATGCCGAACGGCTCCAGGTTCCTGACCAGGGCATCGAGCTTCTCGGGGTCGCCGGTGGCCTCGATGACGACGACGTCCGGGCTGACGTCCACGACGTGCGCGCGGAACAGCTCGGCCGTCTGCAGCACGTGGGTGCGGCTGGACGCGTCGGCCTTGACCTTGACGAGCAGGAGCTCGCGCCGGACCGACGCGGTGGTGTCCATCTCCACGATCTTGACGACGTTGACCAGCTTGTTGAGCTGTTTGGTCACCTGCTCCAACGGGTGGAGGTCGCAGTTGACCACGATTGTCATCCGGGACAGTCCTGGGTACTCGGTGTTGCTCACACTGAGCGAGTCGATGTTGAAGCCTCGACGGGAGAAGAGGGAGGAGGCGCGGGCGAGGATACCCGGGGTGTCCTCCACCAGAACGGAAAGCGTGTGACTGCTCATGGTGGTTTCGCCTGCTCCTCTTAGTCCTCGTGTTCCCAGCTCGGCGCCATGTCGCGCGCGTACTGGATGTTGTCGTTGCTGACGCCGGGACCGACCATCGGCCAGACCATGGCGTCGTGGTTGACCGTGAAGTCCACGACGACGGGTGCGTCGTCGACCGCCATGGCCTTCTCGATGGTGGCGTCGATGTCCTCGGCGCGCTCGCAGCGCAGACCGACACAACCGTACGCCTCCGCGAGGCGGACGAAGTCGGGAATGCGGACCTTCTCGTCGCGCGGGGAGGTCTGGAGGTCGGTGTTGGAGTAGCGGCCCTCGTAGAACAGGGTCTGCCACTGGCGGACCATGCCCAGGTTGCCGTTGTTGACCACGGCGACCTTGATCGGGATGCCCTCGATCGCGCAGGTGGCCAGCTCCTGGTTGGTCATCTGGAAGCAGCCGTCGCCGTCGACCGACCACACGGTCCGGTCGGGGTCCCCGGCCTTGGCGCCGAGCGCGGCCGGGACGGAGAAGCCCATGGTGCCCAGGCCGCCGGAGTTGACGAAGGAGCCGGGGCGCTCGTAGTCGATGAACTGGGCGGCCCACATCTGGTGCTGGCCCACGCCCGCGACGTAGGTGGCCTCCGGTCCGACGACCTTGCCCAGGCGCTCGATGACGGCCTGCGGGGACAGGCTGCCGTCCTCGGGGGCCTCGTAGCCCTTGGGGTAGGTGGTGCGCAGGCGGTTGAGGTGCTGCCACCAGGCCGCGTAGTCGCCCTGGCGGCCCTTCTCCTGGTCGGCGCGCACGGCCACGACCAGGTCGGCGAGGACCTCGCGGCAGTCGCCGACGATGGGCACGTCGGCGTGGCGGTTCTTGGAGATCTCGGCCGGGTCGATGTCGGCGTGGACGATCTTGGCGTCGGGGGCGAAGCTGTCCAGGCGGCCGGTGACGCGGTCGTCGAAGCGCGCGCCCAGGGCGACGATGAGGTCGGCCTTCTGGAGGGCGCCGACGGCGGCGACGTCGCCGTGCATGCCGGGCATGCCCACGGACTGCGGGTGGCTGTCGGGGAAGACGCCGCGGGCCATCAGGGTGGAGACGACGGGGGCGCCGGTGAGCTCGGCCAGGACGCGCAGCTCGGCGGAGGCTCCGGCGCGCAGGACGCCGCCGCCGACGTAGAACACGGGGCGCCGGGCCTCGGCGATCATGCGGGCGGCCTCGCGGACCTGCTTGCCGTGCGGCTTGGTGACCGGGCGGTAGCCGGGCAGTTCGAGGCGCTCGGGCCAGACGAACTCGGCGGAGCTCTGCAGGGCGTCCTTGGAGATGTCGACCAGGACGGGGCCGGGACGTCCGCTGGAGGCGATGTGGAAGGCCTCGGCGACGATCCGCGGGATCTCGCGCACGTCCTTGACCAGGAAGTTGTGCTTGGTGATCGGCATGGTGATGCCGCAGATGTCGGCTTCCTGGAAGGCGTCGGTGCCGATCATCGGGGAGGCGACCTGGCCGGTGATGGCGACCATCGGGACCGAGTCCATGTGCGCGTCGGCGAGCGGGGTGACCAGGTTGGTGGCGCCGGGTCCGCTGGTGGCCATGCACACCCCCGGGCGGCCGGTGGCGTAGGCGTAGCCCTCGGCGGCGTGGCCGGCCCCCTGCTCGTGGCGCATGAGGATGTGGCGCACCTTGGCGGAGTCGTAGAGCGGGTCGTAGGCGGGGAGGATGGCGCCGCCGGGAATCCCGAAGACAGTGTCAACGCCGACCTGCTCCAGCGACCTGATCAGCGATTGGGCGCCGGTCATCTGCTCGGTCATCTCACGATCCTTCAGCGAGGGTCAGAGCGGCACGGGGGCTCTGGCCTGGTGGGTCTGACTCTGGGCCTGGTGTGGCAATAAAAAAACCCCCACCGCCTACGGCGGTTGAGGGGTGGCGCGCAGCAGAAGAAACTCAGCGGGCTGCGCGCCGACCAAGTACGAGAATCAGGGAGTTGCTCTGCACGATCACCACATTGGCCGACGGAGAGGCCGCCCGTCAACCAGAACGACATATTGTCTCGATAATTGAGACGCCAGTGTCAGAATGCGACCTCACCTGAGAACGCGACACCCCCTGTGAACTGGGAGGATCCTGACAAGCCACCCCGGTCGCGTGTGACGCACACCGCACAGTGGGCGTAGGGGGTCCGCGGAGTGGGACGGGTGCGCGGGCAGCGCACGCCCTTCCGCCCGCTCAGAGGAAGAGGTCCTCCGCGTTGTCGACCTTCGCCGACCGGTGGACCCACCGGTCCAGTTCGTCCAGGTCCGAGGACGCGGTGACCCGGTCGCGCACCTCGTCGGACACCGCGATCCCCCGGGCGTCCAGCACCCCCGGGATCGCCTCGATCCGGCCTTCGATCCGGCCCTCTCGGTAGGGACGGCCGATCAGCTCGGTCCGGAAATCATAGTCACGCACGGCCATGATCTCCTCCAGAGTTCCTAGAGCGGTCGCGGACAGTGCCGCGAGCACATAGTCAGAGTACAGCGACGACGCGGACGCATCGAGGCTCTTCAGAGCCACGGACAGGGCTTCGAGGGCGTCCTTGTCATCCGTCGGGTTCGAGGCCAGAGCGAGAATGGTCAGCACCGGATGCGCCGCCGCCGCGCTCTGGTCGGTGACGGGCGTGAGCGTGTCCATGGCCAGGACCACGGGGCGGATCTCCCCGCAGCCCAGGTCGACGGGCGGGGCGTAGCGCTTCGCGAGGGCGGTGGTCGGGGTGGGCACCAGGAGCGCGATCGGGCACCTGAGCCGATGGCGGATGTTGGCGACGTAGCAGGGCCAGGTGTAGGGCTTGCGCGGGTCCCACTCGTTCTGGGGCTCGGCGATGATCCCCGGCACCGGCACCGGCTCGTCCTGTTTCTCGTGCGGCAGCGGCGGCCGTTCGCAGACCACGAACGAGTCGGTGATCAGCTGCGAGGGAGCGGCCCGCGTCGCCTCGGAAGCGTCACAGCGCACCCGCGTGTGCTCGGGCAGCGGCTTCCCGGTGACCTCCTGGAGGAGCTCAGCGGCGAACTTGGGGTCGTTGCGTATGAGATCGACAGGGAGTTCGTGTTCTTATGAGGGCATGACGGAAAATTAACGGTCGTGTCGCCATCTCCGCAGGCAGAAGGCGTAACGTCCAATTATGCCGCTCCTGTGCGGATGTGTTCAGAGGCTGACTCCGGCCTCGCCGCCGACCAGCGACTCCACGCCGCTCGCGGGCATGGGCCGGGCCACCAGGAACCCCTGGCCGTGGTCGCAGCCCATCGCGCGCAGCTGCTCCAGCTGTTCGGGGCGCTCGATGCCCTCGGCCACCACCTGCACGCCCAGGTCGCGACCCAGCTGGATGATCGTGTGCGTGAGCAGCGTGACCGTGTCGTCGCGGCCCAGGTCCGCCACGAACGACGGGTCGATCTTGATCGCGTCCACGCTCAGCTTGCGCAGGTGCGCCAGCGACGCGTAGCCCATCCCGTAGTCGTCGATGGCCAGCCGCACACCGAGCTCGCGCAGTTCGCCCAGGCGCTGCACGGCCTCCCCGCCGTCGTCGAGCAGGACCTCCTCGTCGACCTCCAGGGTCAGCACCTCGGCCGGGAGCCCCGACTCGGCGAGGATCCCCGCCACCGACTCCACGAAGCGCGGCGACAGCACCTGCTTGACCGACAGGTTCACCGACAGGCCGATGTCCCAGTCCGAGACCCGCCACACCGCGACCTTCCCGCAGGCCTCGCGCAGGATCCGCTCGCCCAGCGGCACGATCAGGCCCGACTCCTCGGCCGCGCCGATGAAGGCCTCGGGACCGATCGTCTCGCCGTCGCGGTTCCAGCGCACCAGCGCCTCCACCGAGGTCACCTGGGAGCTGCCCAGGTCCACGACGGGCTGGTACTCCAGGAAGAACTCCTCCTTGGCCAGCGCCTCGCGCAGGCGGATCTGGAGCTCCAGGCGTGAGACCACCGTGTCGTGCATGTGGGCGGCGTACACCTCCACGTGGCCCGCCCCGCGCTCCTTGGCGCGGGTCATGGCCACGTCGGCGTTGCGCAGCAGCTCACCGCTGTCGGTGACCGGTTCGGCGAAGGCCACGCCGATGCTGGCGGTCAGCATGATGTCCCGGTCGGCGACCGGGAACGGCTCCGAGGCGATCACCCGCCCCAGGCGCTCGGCCAGGTCCACCACCCGCTGGGCCCGGGGCACGTTCTCGACCAGGACCGCGAACTCGTCGCCGCCCCAGCGCGCCAGGGTCGCGTCGGAGTCCACCTCGCCGCGCAGCCTGCGGGCCGCCTGGCCGAGCAGGTGGTCGCCGCGCACGTGCCCGGCGGAGTCGTTGACCGCCGTGAACCCGTCCAGGTCCAGGAAGATCACCGCGACCTCGCCCCCGGGCTCCTCGTTGATCGACCGGTGCGCCAGCACGTCGCTGGCCCGCTCCTCCAGGTAGGCCCGGTTGGGCAGGCCGGTCACACCGTCGTGGAACGTCAGGTGCTCCACCTCGTCCTGGAGCGCCACCTGCGCGCTGATGTCGCGGGTGGTCACCAGCAGCCGGTCGGGCTCGCCGGGCTGCTCGTACAGGGAGATGGTGGACTCGGTGTGCCGCCAGGTCCCGTCGGCGGCCCGTACGCGCAGCCGCATGTGCACGCCCTGCGCGCCGCGCTCGGTGAACAGGTCGGTGACCGCCCTGGTGCGCCCCAGGTCCTCGGGGTGGACGAGCGCGGTGACCGGGGCGGCGAGCACGTCGTCGAGCCGGTAGCCGAAGGCCTCCGCCGTGCCCGGGCTGACGTAGTTCACGCCGCCGTCGCGGTCCAGCACGAGGATGACGTCACCGCTGTTGCGCGCCAGCTCGTGGAAGTGGACCTCGCGGTTGCGCACCATGCGGGAGAGGGTGGCGTTCTCCTCCAGCATGCCCACCACGCGGATCAGCAGCACCACCACGGCGGTGCCCGCGGCCATCGGCAGCACCGGCGCCACCCCGGGCAGGCGGACCCCCGCCACGGTCAGCACCACGGCGGCGGCGAACACGGCGCCGACCGCGGCGAGCTCGGGCGCGAACCGGTACAGGCCCCGGCCGGTGATCCGGCGCGGGTCGGTGCCGGGCCGGTGCTCCACGAGCCACGGCAGGGCGCCCAGCAGGGCGAAGCCCAGGAACCTGACCGGGTGCTCGACCCCGCCGAGGAAGGGGGGGCCGGTCAGGCGGGTGAGCGCGCCGAGGATGTCCGCCCCGGCGATGACGATGAGGGCGCCGATGGCCACCAGCACCGCGCGCCGCGTGCTGTGCGGCGACATGAAGACCAGCGGTACGAGCAGGCACAGCACGACGATGTCGGCGACCGGGTAGACCAGGGCGAAGCCGAGGAACCCGGCGCCCTCCCCGAGCTCCTGGTAGAGCGGGGAGAACAGCAGCAGCCACACCACGGAGAAGACCGCGGCGGCGCACACGTAGCTGTCGGTGACGTGCCGCAGGGCGGTCCGCAGGCCGCCCGGCCACGGCGCGAACTTGGTGAAGCCGACCACGAAGAGTGGCAGGGCCGCGAGGGCGAAGAGGTCACCCAGAGTGAGCGACAGGACCGAGGCGGAGCTGAACAGACGGATCAGACCGTGAGCGACGCCACCCGCGCACCAGGCGAGCGCGGCGAAGCCGAGGTGGCGCAGGGCGGCGGGTCCGTCCGCGCCGTCGGCGTGGGCGCCCCGGTCGGCGCCGGTGGCCGCCCAGCGGCGCGAGGCGTAGAGCAGGGACAGTCCGGCGGCACCGGCCGCGACGGACGTGGGCCACTCGCCGAGCGCGGCGGTCACGCTGCTCTGCGCCGAGGGGATGAGGGTCCCCACGGCGTAGAGCAGGAACAGCGCGACCAGCGCCACGACCCACAGGCGGCGTGCCCGGGTTCCCATCACCGACCTCCCAGTGGGCGCGTCGCGGTCGCCGCGGCGTCCTGCCGCGGTCACGCTCTCTCCTCGGACATGGAGCACCCACCTCGCGTTGTTCGAGTCCGGGCGCGGCACAGCACCCGGCACCGCGTCTGCCGCCCAGGATCTCGCGGGACTGGGACGGGCCCGGTGGCGGAACGGCCCGGGGGACCGTACACGTCCCCGTGCGTCGCAACCCTACGCAACCAAGGTCACACAGCGATTGAGGACCGGATGAGAGATGACGACGGAACCGTCACCCACGGTGAGGGCCGTGTCCTGTTCGCCCGGTACCCTCCCGGCGCGCCGCGGTCCCCGCGGGACACCGGCCCCCCCGCTCGGGGCGCGGCGCGGCCCCGGACGTCACTCCCGCCCGCCCGGCTCCCGTACAGGGTGCCACCCCACACCGACAGAACGGGACGAACCGGGCAACGAAGGGTACAGCCCTCCCCTGGAGCGGCCGCTGCGGGCGGCCTCCCGCCGAACGCGCACGCCGCAGGGGACGGGCGAGGGGCACCGGTGCGGGACACCGGTGCCGGAGGCCGCCGGAGCGGATCAGCCCACGCCGAGTTTGGCCAGGATGAGCTCGCGGGCGCGTCCCGCGTCGGCCTGGCCCCGGGTCGCCTTCATCACGGCGCCCACCAGGGCACCGGCCGCGGCGACCTTGCCACCGCGCACCTTGTCGGCCGCGTCGGGGTTGGCGGCGATGGCCTCGTCCACGGCCGCGCCGAGCGCGCCGTCGTCGCTGACCACCTTGAGGCCGCGGGCCTCGACCACGGCGTCGGGCTCGCCCTCACCGGCCAGCACGCCCTCCACCACCTGGCGGGCGAGCTTGTTGGTGAGCGTGCCCTCGGCGACCAGGGCGATGACGCGCGCGACCTGCGCCGGGGTGATGGGCAGGGCGGCCAGCTCCACCTCCTGCTCGGTGGCGCGGCGCGACAGCTCGTTGAGCCACAGCTTGCGCGCCTCGGCCGACGGGGCGCCCTCGGCCACGGTCGCCGCGACCAGGTCGATGGCGTCGGCGTTGACCAGGTCGCGCAGCTCGGTGTCGCTGAGGTCCCACTCGGCGCGGACGCGGGCGCGCTTGGCGGCGGGCAGCTCCGGCAGGGTGGCGCGCAGCTCCTCCACCCACTCCTCGGAGGGCGCGACGGGGACCAGGTCGGGGTCCGGGAAGTAGCGGTAGTCCTGCGCCTCCTCCTTGGAGCGGCCGGAGATGCTGCGGCCGGTGTTCTCCTGGAAGTGGCGGGTCTCCTGCACGACCTTCTGCCCGGCGTCGAGCACGCCCGCCTGGCGCTCGATCTCCGAGCGCACGGCCCGCTCGACCGAGCGCAGCGAGTTGACGTTCTTGGTCTCGCTGCGGGTGCCCCACTCCGAGGCGCCGCGCACGTTGATGGAGACGTTGACGTCGCAGCGCATGGAGCCCTCCTCCATGCGCACGTCGGAGATGCCCAGGGAGCGGACCAGGTCGCGCAGCTCGGCGGCGTAGGCGCGGGCGACCAGGGGCGCCAGGTCACCGGTGCCGGTGACGGGCTTGGTCACGATCTCCAGCAGGGGGATGCCCGCGCGGTTGTAGTCGACGATGGAGTGGTCGGCGCCGTGGATGCGGCCGGTGGCCCCGCCCACGTGGGCGGTCTTGCCGGTGTCCTCCTCCATGTGGACGCGCTCGATGTCCACGCGGAACACGCGCGGGCCGTCGGGGGTGTCGACGGTGACGTCGAGGTGGCCGTCGACGCAGATCGGCTCGTCGTACTGGGAGATCTGGTAGTTCTTCGGCATGTCCGGATAGAAGTAGTTCTTCCGGGCGAACCTGCCCCAGGGGGCGATGGAGCAGTTCAGCGCCAGGCCCAGGCGGATGGCGCCCTCGACCGCCTTCTCGTTGACGACCGGCAGGGAGCCGGGCAGAGCCAGGCAGACCGGGCACACCTGCGTGTTGGGGGCGGCTCCGAACGCGGTGGGGCAGGAGCAGAACATCTTGGAGGCGGTGCCCAACTCGATGTGGGTCTCCAGGCCGAGCACGGGCTCGTACTTGGCCAGTGCCTGCTCGTAGGCCACCGGCGCAGGACCGCTGTTCGTGGCAGGGCTAGGAGTTACCGCGTGGGCCATCGCCGCAAACCCGCTTCCGTAGAGGACATACCTTCCAGCTCAGCCTACCGAGCGCGCGGGAGTGGGGTGCCCTACACCGGAGTCACGGGCAGGCCACCGGACATCACGGCCAGTACACGATTGGGACGCTGTCAGGGGAATGTCCGATGACCCGGGGTGTCGGACCGTTAGTCTGGGTGACCCAGGAAGACGATTTCGCCGGCGGCCCCGCACCGTGGCCGCCGCCTTCTCACGGGAGCGCACGAGCATGTCCGGCATCCTGCGTCGGTACGCCGCGCTGCTTTCCTCTTCGGCCCTGGTGGGCACCCTGCTCGGGGCACCCGCGGCCAGTGCCGACGACTTCTCACGTGTGGACCGCGACCCCGTCCAGGGCGCGGCGCTCGTGCTCGCCGACGGCCGGGAGGTCGACACCGCGCTGTTCAGTCTGCGCGTGGCCGAGCACGCCTCGGTCCGGGCCTACACGGTGACCGCGGACGAGGAGGTCCACCCGTACGCCGCCTACGTCGAGTCAGCGTGGTCCGACAGTCCGGAGTGGGCCGAAACCCCCCAGGAAACGGATCCCGCGGACCAGGCGAACTGGATCGTCTCCCATTCCTATCCGGCGGTCGGCCTGACGTCCCTGCTGGAGGACGCGGGCCTGGCCCCGCTGGACGAGGCCCGGGCGATCGCGGGCACCCAGGCCGCCCTGTGGCACGTGCTCGACGGGGTGGAACCGGACCCCGACGCCAACGATCCGGCGGTCGTGGCCCTGTACGACCTCCTGGTGGAGGGCAGCGCGGCCGCGGCGGACAACACCGCCTCCCGGTCCCTGGAGGTGGCCCCGTCCCACGTGGAGGCGGTCGCCCCCGAGGAGCCGCTGGGCCCGCTGACCGTGCACAGCTCCGGGGAGGAGCCGGTGTCGGTGTCGGTGCGCGGCGCCCCGGCGTCGTGGCTGGTCGACGCCGACGGCGAGCAGGTCACGCAGACGAGCCACGGCGAGCAGGTCTTCCTGGACGTGGACCCGGCGGTTCCGGCGGGCGTGGCGACCCTGCACCTGCACGGCCAGGACCTCCCGCTGCCGCAGGGGCGCCTGTTCACCGGCCGGGACGGCGTGCGCACCCGTCCGCTGGTGACCGCTGAGGCCGGTTCGGCGACGAGTTCGGCCACCGCGACGTTCACGTGGCACCCGGAGCAGTCCGAGGAGCCAGCGACCGGGGAGAGCCCCGAGCCCGCGCCGGAGGAGGAGCCCTCCGCCCTTGGCGAGGCCGTTCAGGAGGAGGTTCCCACGGAGGAGGTAACTCCTCCGGCGGAGGACCGAATCCCTGAGGACGATCTGGCCCTCACCGGGACCTGGCTGTCCGGACTGCTGGTCATCGCGGGTGCTCTGGTGGTGTCCGGCCTGATCATCCTGGTTGTGGGACGCAAGCGACGCGACTGACGGGGTCCGGGGACGCGGAACTCCCGCTTTCGTTGCATAGCTTTTGGGCATAATGCGGATCTACCTGCGAGGAATTTTTTCCTGCCCGTATCTGGTCACATTTTCCGCGAACCAGCTTGGAAGTGGCTAAGGGGATCGCTAGTATCAGGCGAGCGCTGGCACCCCACGGCGAGCGCGACCGGCTCCCGTGTCACGGCGAGCCCTATCGGAAGATCGCGCCACCCCACACGGCGCCACGATCCGACCCCCACGTGGTGACCCCCCGGAACGGGTGAACGCAGCAGGCGGCACCGGGTTTCCCGGCGACCGTCGCGCCGTGGCCACCGCTGTCCGTCCCATCGGTTCCCGTCGTCCTTTGGGCAGGCATTTTTCCCATCCGGTTACCCCTAGAACACACCGGGACACAATTTGAGTAACTCCTCCCTCCCCCGCACCGTCGGCCGCACCGGCCTGGCGGCCACCGCCGCCGCGTTCCTGGCCTTCGGCCTGGCCGCCCCCGCGGCCGCGGACCCCGCGGAGACCTACGAGGGCTCCGCCCGCGCGCAGTACGCCAACAAGGCCGAAAACGGCACGGACGTCGCCACCAGCGGCGGCACCATCGGCACCAGCCTCTTCAACCTGGAGCTCGAAGACGGCACGGTCCTGACGACCTACTGCATCGACTTCGAGACCAACATCCAGCGCGACGCCTGGTACCGCGAGGACGACTGGGCCAACTACCCCGGCAAGGGCGAGTTCGCCGCACCCGCCAAGGTCCACTGGATCCTCCAGAACGCCTACCCGGCCAAGACCGCCGAGGAGCTGGGCGCGGCCGCCGGTGTCGAGGGTCTGAGCCAACGGGACGCCCTGGGCGCCACGCAGGCCGCGATCTGGCACTTCAGCAACGGCGTGAACCTCGAGGAGCAGGGCAACTCCGAGGCGATCAAGGCGGTCTACGCCTACCTGGTCGAGAACGCCGAGGAGATGCCGCAGACCGCCGAGCCCGCCCCGGCCCTGAGCATCACCCCGGGCACGGCCTCCGGCACCGCCGGTGAGACCGTCGGTGAGTTCCTCATCGAGACCAACGCCAGCGCCATCCCGGTCGCCTTGGAAGCCCCTGAGGGCGTGCAGCTGGTCGACCTGGAGAACGGTGAGCCCGTCACCGAGGTCGGCAACGGCGACACCGTCGGCTTCTCCGTTCCGGCCGACGCCGAGGCGGGCCAGGCCAGCTTCACCCTGGAGACCAGCGCGACCGTCGCCACCGGCCGCCTGTTCAAGGGTGAGGAGGAGTACCAGCCGACCCAGACCCTGATCACCGCCGAGGGCGGCGAGACCAGCGTGTCCGCGTCCGCCTCGGCCGACTGGACCGTGGGCGGCGGCGAGACCCCGCCCCCCACCGACGAGCCCAGCGAGCCGGAGTCCCCCGAGCCCAGCGAGCCCGAGACCCCGGAGTCCCCGGAGCCGAGCACCCCGGCCGAGCAGCCCAGTGACAAGCCGTCCGAGCCCGCCGACGACCGGAACGAGCCGACCCTGCCGGTGACCGGTGGCGCGCTCGCGGGCCTGGTCGCCGCCGGTGTGGCC
>NYMS01000006.1 GCA_002529455.1 Glycomyces fuscus | reverse complement strand
CTCTACCAGCCGTTGATCAACAAGATCGCCCGCCGCTACGGGGGTCGCGGCGAGCCGCTGGAGGACCTGAAGCAGACCGCGATGGTGGGGCTGGCCAAGGCCGTGCGCGGTTACGACCCCGACCGGGGCAAGCCCTTCATCTCCTACCTACTGCCCACGGTGACGGGGGAGATCAAGCGGCACTTCCGGGACCACACCTGGGCGGTGCGGGTGCCGCGCCGCCACCAGGAGAACCGGGTCAAGCTGCGCCGGATCACCAACGAGTTCCAGCAGGAGCACGCGCGTACGCCCACGATCGCGGAGCTGGCGCGGGAGATGGAACTGCCCGAGGCCGAGGTCAGTGAGCTGGCGCAGGTCTCGGAGTCCTACCGTTCGCTGTCGCTGGACGCGCCGGACTCCTCCGACGCCGAGGGGCAGGAGGGCGCGCGTCTGGAGGACCACCTGGGCAGTGAGGACGCGGCGCTGGAGCGGGTGGTGGAGCGCGAGTCGCTCAAGCCGGCGCTGGCGCGGCTGCCCGAGCGCGAGCGGGAGATCCTGCGGTTGCGGTTCTTCGGGGACCACACCCAGTCCGAGATCGCGGACCGGCTGGGGTACTCGCAGATGCACGTGTCGCGGTTGCTGTCGGGGGTTCTGGAGCAGCTGCGCCAGGAGGTCGGCACGGCGTCGCCGGACCGCCGCTGAGAGGACCGTCCCCTCTCCCCGAACCTTCCGGAGGACGCCACGGGGGCCCTCCTCCGGACGCGGACAAGCCTTCCCGGGCCGTGGGCCGCCCGGTCCGGGAGGGCTTGTTCGCGGCACCGGTGCGGTCGCTTCGCCGACAACCTCCCAAAGAGTGCGCTATCGGGCCTGCCGCTGCGTCACCGGAGCGGCGATTTGTGCTATCCGCGCACTCCAGGCAGGCTGCGTCCCATGGATGAAACGAACAAGAGCCTCGACGACCTGGTCCGCGACGAGCTGGGCGAGGAACCGTCACAGGAGGCCAAGGACTACGCGCGCGAACTCTACGAGCGCTTCCGGCTGCCCGCGCCCGACCAGGACGCGGGTGCGGCGGCGTCCCCGGCGGCCGGCACCGAGGAGTAGGCAGGGGCATCCCGGACGCGGCGGCGTACCGGCGCGGCCCCGAACAGTCCGTGTTCTCGGGGCTCCGCTCCGCTTCGCTCCGTGTCCGGGCGCTCCGGCACGCGCGCAGGGGCACCCGGCCGGTGTCCCGGAGGCCGGGTCAGTCGGAGAGGGGGGCCTCGCCGGCGTTCGCCGCCGCGGTGTCGCGGTCCCACACCAGCTCGAACCAGACCTTGCGGCCCCTCCCGTCGCCGCGGGGTTCGGCGCCCCACTTGCTGGAGAGCGCCTCGACCAGATCCAGGCCCCGGCCGTGCTCGGAGGTGTCGTAGGGGTCCCGGTGCTGGGGTTCGGGCGACTCGGTCGTGCTGCCCAGATCCCGCACCTCCACCCGCGCCCACCCCGGCGCCAGGTGGACGCAGACCTCGAACTTGCCGGTGGCCCTGCCCGAGTCGCTGTGCGTGATGGCGTTCGTGGCCAGTTCGCTGGTGAGCAGCGTCGCCGTGGTCAGCTCCGGTGAGGAGACCAGTTGCCGGGCGACGAACCTCCTCGCGTAGGCGATCTGGCTCGGCAGGCCGGGGAAGCGCCGCCGTGCCGGCCTGGAGGCGGTCTCTGTGCTGTACGGGGTGCGCTCTTCCATGGAACTCGCCGGACGTCGAAAGGGATGGGACGAAGATACCGGGACCAGGAGTGCGTCCGGTTGCGGGGAGACGGCCCCGGGGGTGGGGTCGTGCGCGTGGCGCGTGAGGGGAGGGCTGTGGGGTGCTGCGGTGTCACACATTGGGTTCACTCCCCGGGGACGTGTGTTCGCGGCGGGCATGGCAACGGGAGTGCCGGGCCCTCGAAGGCGTCCGTGCCCGTACGTCGGGTCACGGCGCGGAGCGGTCCCACGGGCCCGAGCCCCCTGGGACAGGGAGGGGTGCGTCGGTGTGCCACACGTCATGCGCGGGGGCGGCGACAGGGGGGAGGGAGGAAGCCGCGAGGCTTCCCCGAAGACGGTGGTGGGGCCTGTGAGCGGGCCGGGACGGCAGGTCATGTCGGATGGCGGATGTGTCCTACGACACTGAAGGGCGTATTCGCGCTTAGCATACGCTCCGTGCCTCCCCGGGAACCCAGCTGACCTGGCTTGGCCAGGATAGCCCTGGCTGAGCTGGCAAAAGGGGGCGTCCGGTCTGATCGCGGGGTCGGCCGGAGGCGGATACGGGCCGACTTTCGGAACTGGTGGGGCCTGTGAGCATGGGTAACGATTAGGTCAAGCTCTCCGGGATTTTGGTGCTTCCCACGGTCTTGCGCCCCCCGCGCCGACCGGACAGGGTGTGGATATGCTCTCCCGCTCGCCCCTGCCCCCCGGCCTCGGTGTCGAGATCGACCGCGCGGCACGCCTGGCCGACGAGGGGCGCGTCCTCGTCGGCGGGAGCCCGCCGCGGGCGGTACGCCTCACGCCGGGGCAGGTCAGCGCGCTGATCCGCTGGCTGAGCCGGGCCGTGCCGCGGGACGCGGGCGAGGGCCTGTTCGCCCGAGACCTGATCAGGGCGGGGCTCGCCCATCCCAGGCCCCTGCCACTCGCCCCGGGCGACACGGTCGAGGTGGCCGTCGTCGGCCGGGCCGGCCCCGCCGCGCTGGGCGCCACCCTGGACCACCTCGCCGAGTACCGCCACGGGCCGCGGACCGTGGTCGTCGGCGCCTCCGGGGCCGACGCGTGGACGGCCCGCCGCCACGGCGCCCGGGTCGTCCCCGGCCCGGCCGGGGGAGCCGGGGCCCTGGCGGAGGCGCTGCGCGCGTGCTCCGCCGAGTTCGTCGCCCTGGTCGAGGCGGGTACGCGCCCCGCCCCCGGTTGGCTGGAGACCGCGCTCGGCCACTTCGCCGACCCGGACGTGGCGGCCGTGGTGCCCCGTGTCCTGGCCGACCGCTCCGCCTGCCTGGGCCACGCGCAGATGACCGTGGCCTCGGTCGCCGCCCGCCGCGCGGGTGCGGACCGGGGTGCCGACCCCGCCCCCGTCCTGCCCTGGGGGCACGCCCTTCCCCGGCAGGAGCGTCCGGGGTCGGCCAACGAGCACACCGACCCCCTGCGGCCGGTCCCCGTCATGGTGCTGCGCCGCTCCGCGGCCGGCCTCGACCCGGACCTCGGCGCCGCCGCCGGGCTCGACCTGCTGTGGCGGCTCGCGGAACAGGGCTGGTCGGTGCGCTACGAACCCCGGTCCAGGGTGTGGGCGCCCCCGACCACGGACCTGGGCGCGTACCTGCGCGCCTGCTTCACCTCCGGGGCGGTCGCCGGCCCGCTGGCCAGCCGCCGCGACGGGCGCGCGGCCGGACCCGCGCTGTCCTGGGCGGGCGCGGCCGGACTCGCCCTGGCGTTCGCGGGGCGTCCCGGCGCCGCCCTGCTGGCCGGCGCGCTGGGCGGTGCCGCGGTGACGGGTGCCCTCGTGGCGGGGGCGCGCACCCCGCTGCCCGAGGCGGCGCGGCTGGCCGGGCTGGACCTCGCGCACACCGTGCGCGCGGGCACGCACGCGGTCCGCACGGCGTGGTGGCCTCTGGCCGCCGCGGCGGCGGTGGGCGGAGCGGTGCTCCGGCGGCGCGGCCCCGGCGCCGCGGGCGGGTCCGCCGACCCGAGGCCTCCCGCGGGCGGTCGCCGCTCCCCTGGGCGGCGCGGCTTCTCCGGGCGCGCGGACCGCATCGCCCTGGCCGCGGGAGCGGCCCTGGTCGTGCCGCACGTGGCGGCCTGGCACCGGGGCAGGGGCGCCGCCCTGGCCGGTCCGGTGACCTGGACGGCCCTGGGGATGGCGGGCGACGCGGCGCGTTCCCTGGGCACCTGGTGGGGGGTGGCGCGGTCGGGTTCGCCCGCGCCCCTGGTACCCCGGCTCGTGCCCCCGGCAGCGGTCGGCACGGCCTCGCGGGAGCGCTCCGGCCCGGCACCGGGGGGACGGGGCCCCAAGGAGGACTCAACGGCGGACGTGAGCCGGGCTTAACCGTTGCGGTGGCCGGGCGGGAGCGCGCGCCCGGGGAGAACGGACGTTCTTCGGGCGCTCCCGCGCCGTTGGCGAAACCCTCCCGGGGCCGACGCGCAGGCAGGGGAGGGGGTTTCGTCCCTGTTACGCCAGATCACCATTGGGCGACATTTTTGTGGCCTTATGTCCGAATGTGGAGCCGCCGGAGTGGCGTGCGCCCCGGTGGCGAATGGCGTTTTGCCAGGTCAGTTGAGCTGGCGGTCACCGTGCAGAGCGATTTCATCGCAGACTGTGTAAACCTTGACAAATCGACTGCAATCGGGTGCTTAATTGTGCACTGTTGTCTTTTCTTGATGCAGTGTTTACCGTCGAGTGTCTAGTTCACTCCAGACTCTTGACATTCCGGTCACTGATCGTGAACGGGACGCAAGTGTGTTTCGGCAGTCACCGGGAGCAACCCCCGCCGGTGGTCGCGGGATCGCGAAGGCTTAACGATGCCATCCACCGTTGGCATCGTCCTCCTGGTGCTTCGGACCCCGACCACGGGTGCCCCCAGTAACGACCGCGCACAACGGGACGAGTGTCGGGCTCGGCTGTGAGGTTCGGAGATAGTTTTGGGCAAGTTCCTGGCCAGGCGACTGCTGAACTACGTCGTGCTGATCTTTCTCGCGACGAGTTTCGCCTACCTGCTCGCCGCGACGAACCTGTATCCGCGCGGCTACTTCGAGCAGATGCAGCCGCCGCCGACGCCGGAGGCGGTCAACGCCCAGTTGGACGCCCTCAACCTCAACGACCGGACCCCGCTCGCCGAGCGGTACGCCACCTGGCTCGGCGGCGTGGTCCAGGGCGACTTCGGCAGGACCATCCAGGGCGGGGACGTCACCGACCAGATGTGGATGAAGGCGGGCGTGACCCTGCGCCTGATCACGGTCGCCACCGTCCTGGGCAGCGCCGTCGGCATCGCGGTCGGCGCCTACGCCGCGGTGCGCCAGTACCGCAGGTTCGACAAGGCGGCCACGGCGGCCTCCTTCTTCGTCCTCTCGGTGCCCACGGTCGTCATCGCGATCGTCGTCCAGGTCCTCGCCGTCACGATCAACGACGGTCTCGGCCTCCAGCTGCTGCGCTACTCGGGCGAGTACTCGGCGGGCTTCGACGGAACGTGGTGGCAACTGCTGCTCAACCGCGTCCACCACGCCCTTCTGCCCACGATCGTGCTGGCCGTCGCCCTCTTCGCCTCGTTCGCCCGCTACCAGCGCAACATGATGCTGGACGTGCTCAACGCGGACTTCGTGCGCACCGCCATGGCCAAGGGGCTCACGCGCAGGAAGGCCCTGTTCAAGCACGCGCTGCGCACCGCGCTGATCCCCACCATCACCTACTTCACGTTCACCTTCGGCGCCCTGGTGTCGGGAGCGACCTTCACCGAGAAGATCTACGGCTGGCACGGCATGGGGGCGTGGCTGATCGACTCCATCTTCCGCCAGGACGTCCACGTGGTCGCGGCCGTCTCCTGGTTCATGGCGATCACGATCATGGCGGCGTCCTTCCTCTCGGACATCCTCTACGCCTGGCTCGACCCGAGGGTGCGGGTGTGACCGTGCCCCTCGCCGCCGTCCGCAACGTTTCACCGCGCACCACCGCGCCAGTTCGGCTGGAGACCACGCCATGAGCACGATCGAGAAGGACTCGGAGTCCGCCAAGGCACCGGCCCTGCCCCCGGCGCCCAACCGGTTCAAGGACGTCGCACGCCAGCTCCTGGGCACGCGACGGGTCATCGTCGGCGCCGTCATGCTCGTCCTGCTGGCGCTCTTCGCCTTCGCCGGCCCGCTCGTCAGCGGCTGGGGGGTGGGCGAGCGGGACTACGCCGCCCTGCTCGAGGCACCCTCGGCCGAGCACTGGATGGGCACCAACCGCACCGGCCAGGACATCTTCACCCAGGCCACCGCCGGCCTGCAGAAGTCACTGCTCATCGGTCTGCTGGTCGCCGCCATCTCCACGGGCGTGGCCGCCCTCGTCGGCGCCTTCGCCGGCTACTTCGGAGGCGTGACGGACCGGGCCCTGATGTGGATCGCCGACCTGGCGCTGGTCCTGCCCAACTTCGTCGTCCTGGCCATCCTGTCCCGGCACTTCGTCGGCCAGGGCGGCTGGTTCGTCCTGGTCATCCTGCTCGCCGCGTTCAGCTGGATGGTCATCTCCAAGATGATCCGCGGCCTGACCATCTCCCTGCGCGAACGCGAGTACATCCACGCCGCCCGCTTCATGGGGGTGCCCTCGCACAAGATCATCCTGCGCCACATCCTGCCCAACATGTCGTCCCTGCTCATCGCGGACGCCACGATCACGGTCAGCGCCGCCATCATCGGGGAGACCGCGCTCAGCTACTTCGGCCTGGGGGTGCAGTCACCCGACATCAGCCTCGGCATGGTCATCGCCCAGGGAGCGTCGTTCGCCACCACCGCCCCGTGGATGTTCGCGTTCCCCACGGTTCTGCTGGTGCTGATGGTGCTCGCGGTCAACATGATCGGGGACGGGCTGCGCGACGCCCTCGACCCGCAGTCCAAGTCGCGCCGTTCCTAGGGGGAGGCACACGCATGAGCACCGACACCATCGCGACCACCGAGGCCGCCTCCGGAGGACACGTCGGGGACGTCCCGGTCCTGGAGATCACCGACCTCAACGTCACCTTCCCCGGAACGAACGGCAACCCGGACGTGCGCGCCGTGCGCGGCGTCAGCTACGCCGTCCGCCGCGGCGAGGTGCTGGGCATCGTCGGTGAGTCCGGTTCGGGCAAGTCCGTCTCCTCCATGGCGGCCATGGGGCTGCTCCCCGACCACGCCGAGGTCACCGGCTCGGTGCGCCTGCACGGCGAGGAGATCCTCGGACTGGACGACCGCGCCATGGCCCGCAAACGCGGCAGGGTCATCTCCATGGTCTTCCAGGACCCGCTGTCCGGGCTCACCCCCGTGTACACGGTCGGCGACCAGCTCGCCGAGGCCGTCCTGGTCCACGACCCCTCGGGCTCCAAGGCCAGGGCCCGCGCCCGTGCGGTGGAGCTGCTCGAACTGGTCGGCATCCCCAACGCCGCCCAGCGCTACCGCTCCTTCCCGCACGAGTTCTCCGGCGGCATGCGCCAGCGCGTCATGATCGCCATGGCGATGGCCAACAACCCCGACGTCATCATCTGCGACGAGCCCACCACGGCCCTGGACGTCACCATCCAGGCGCAGATCCTCGACCTGCTGCGCACCGCCCGCCGCGAGACCGGCGCCGCCATCGTGATGATCACCCACGACCTCGGGGTCGTCGCCGGGTTCGTCGACCGCGTCCTGGTCATGTACGCGGGCCGCCCGGTGGAGACCGGCAGCGTCGACGACGTCTACTACCGCAGCCGCATGCCCTACACCATGGGCCTGCTCGGCGCCGTGCCCCGGATGGACCTGGAGAACCAGGGGGCGCTGGTCCCCATCAAGGGCACCCCGCCCTCGCTGTCGAACCTGCCGCCCGGCTGCCCCTTCGCGCCGCGCTGCCCCATCGCCCGGCCCGAGTGCGACCTGGCCGAGCCCGAACTCCTCGGGATCGGCTCCCAGCCCCCGGCCGAGGAGATCCGCGGGGGCGGGGACACGGCGGACGCCGCCCCCGCCGCGCAGGCCGGCACCGACACGCAGAGGGTGGCGTGCATCCGCTCCGGGGAGATCGCCGAGCAGGGGTGGACCGCCCAGGACATCTATCCGCTGCCGGACATCCCCCGATCCTCCTTCTCCGAGGTGAGGCGGCAGGACCGCGCGGAGGTCCTGAGGGTCACGGGCCTGGTCAAGCACCACCCCCTGACCAGGGGCGCGGTGTTCAAGAGACGTGTGGGCACGGTGTACGCGGTCGACGGCATCGACTTCGACATCCGCGAGGGCGAGACCCTCGCCCTGGTCGGCGAGTCGGGCTGCGGCAAGTCCTCGACCCTCATGGAGATCATGGGGCTGGACAAGCCCCAGCGCGGCAGTGTCTCGGTGATGGGCAAGGACGCCTCCGGCCTGGGCAGGTCCGGCCGGTTCCAGCTGCGCCGGGACATGCAGATCGTGTTCCAGGACCCGATGAGCTCCCTCGACCCGCGCATGACGGTGTTCGACATCATCGCCGAGCCCCTGCGCACCCACGGCGGGCGCCCGGACGAGGTCACCCGCCGGGTGTACGAGCTGATCGACCTGGTGGGCCTCAACACCGAGCACGCCACCCGCTTCCCCGCCGAGTTCTCCGGCGGCCAGCGCCAGCGCATCGGCATCGCCCGGGCCCTGGCACTGGAGCCCAGGCTGCTGGTGCTGGACGAACCGGTCTCGGCCCTGGACGTGTCCATCCAGGCGGGCGTGGTCAACCTCCTCCAGGAGCTCCAGTCCCGGCTGGGGCTGTCCTACCTGTTCGTGGCCCACGACCTCTCGGTGGTCCGCCACATCGCCGACCGGGTCGCGGTCATGTACCTCGGCCGGATCGTGGAGATCGGCGACACCCGCTCGGTCTACTCCCGGCCCGCCCACCCCTACACCCAGGCACTGCTGTCGGCGATCCCGCTCCCGGACCCGGAGAAGGAGCGTACGCGTACGCACATCGTCCTGGACGGGGACCTGCCCAGTCCGGCCGCCCCGCCCTCGGGCTGCCGGTTCCGGACCAGGTGCCAGAAGTTCGCCACGCTCCCGGAACACGACCGGGAGCGGTGCACGAGCGTCGAGCCCCAGATCCTCGCCGTGAACGACGGTGACCAGGCGGCCGCCTGTCACTTCGTGGAGCGCTAGGAGGCCGTCCGACCCCCGACGGCCGGCTCGTCCCGGTCGGCGCCACCCCGCGCGCCGGCTGCATCACCCCAGAGAGGAAGATCCCCATGCGAATCGGGAAGGTGGGCTACCTGGCCCCCGTCGCGGCACTGGTCATGGCGGCCAGCGCCTGCGGCGACGGCGGCGGTGAGCAGGAGGACGCCCAGGAGCAGGTGGCGGCCCTCGCCGCCGAGGACCTCAACCCCGCGCCGCGAGAGGACCTGCGGGAGGGCGGCACCTTCGTGTGGGCCCTCAGCGCCTACGACCAGCAGCACAACATGTGGCACACCCAGGGCAACATGACCAACGTGCGCCGTGTGTCCGCCGCCGTGCTGCCCAACCCGACCCGGTACGACGCCGAGGGCGCGCACTCGCCCAACACCGACTTCGTGCTCGACTACGGGGTCAGCGACGACGGCCTCGAGGTCTCCTACGAGCTGAACCCCGACGCCGTGTGGTCCGACGGCGAGCCCATCACCTACGAGGACTACGAGGCCCAGGTCGAGACCGTCAGCGGCTCGCGCGAGGGCGACTGGGAGCTCGGCGGCACCGCCGGGTACGACCAGGTCACCGAGTTCGTCCCCGGCGACGACGACTACTCCTTCACCCTCAGGTTCGACGAGCCCTTCGCCGAGTGGCCGTCCCTGTTCTCCCCGCTGTACCCCAAGGAGTACATGGAGGACGAGGAGCTCTTCAAGGAGGGCTACGTCAAGGACTACCCCGTCACCGCGGGGCCCTTCGGGGACGTGGAGTTCGACGACGTCGCCGAGCGCATCACGATCAGGAAGAACGAGGACTGGTGGGGCACCGAGCCCCTGCTGGACGAGATCGTCTTCGACGCCATGGGCACCGACGCCATGGCCGGCGCGTTCAACAACGGTGAGATCGACGGCTTCTACCTCGGCTACGACGCCGCGGGCTACGAGCTGCTCAAGGACCGCGAGGGCACCTACTTCACCGAGGCCGTCAACCACGGACACCGGTTCGCCTCGCTCAACGGCGCCAGCCCCGACCTGGAGGACGTCCGCGTCCGCCACGCGATCTCCCTGGGCCTGGACACCGACGCCCTCGCCGAGGTCGCCCTCGGCGCGGTCGACTGGCCCATCACCGGCGAGTCCAACCGCCTGCTGCGGTCCAGCCAGCACGGCTACCAGGACAACAGCGAGGGGTACGGGGAGTACGACCCCGAGCGCGCCGGAGAGCTGCTCGACGAGGCGGGCTGGACCCTGGAGGAGGGCGCCGAGTTCCGCACCAACGAGGAGGGCGAGACGCTGACCCTGGACTGGGTGGCCTCCGACGACATGGCCATCGCCCAGGACGAGGCCGAGATCGGCCGCGACATGCTCGCCGAGATCGGCATCGAGGTCAACGTCCAGCAGGTGCCGAGCAACGCCCTGTTCTCCGAGTACGTCATCCCGGGCAACTACGAGGTCGCCACGTACGTCCTCACCGGCACCAACCCCTACGCGGGTGACGCCAAGGAGAACTACGCCATGCCGGACGAGGACGGCGAGTGGGGCAACAACCTCGCCCGTACCTCGACCGAGGAGATCGACCAGAAGTTCGACGAGCTCCGGGCCGAGACCGACCCGGACCGCTACGCCGAGATCGCCAACGAGATCGACCGCCTGCTGTGGGAGGAGGTCGTGACCATTCCGTTCTTCGAGCGTCCCGGCCTCTACGTCGTGAACGAGGACCTGCACAACTGGGGCGAGTTCGGCCTGGCCTCCGACTACGTCTACGAGGACATCGGCTGGGCCGCCGAGTAGCCCTCCGACCAAGGCACCCCGGGTGCGTCCGACACCTCGGCCAGGGCGCCGGTCCCCGTGAGGGGCCGGCGCCCTTCGGCGTGCGCCCCCGGTGTGGGTTCCCCGTGCGCCCTCCCCGAGCGGTGTGCCGTCCCCCACACGGCGCGCGGTCACCGCTCCGGGGCGGGGGGTTGGGGTTGGGACCGCGAACCCGGCTGTGGCAAGGTCTAGGGCGTGTTCACCGAACACGCCCCGGGCATGGTTCCCGGCCCGCCGAACCCGCCCCCCCGGACGGGTGGACGGCCGGGAACGCCGGGACCGTCCGTCGGAAGGCCCGTGCCCCCGTGGCCGTGCGACACCGCCTCGGGTCCACGGCACCGCCCGGCAGCACCCCAGCCCCCACACCCCCTGTCCCGCTGCGTTGGAAAGCCCCTGATGAGATCTCACCCGATCGCCGCCGCGGCCGCGGCGGCGCTGTTGTGCGCCGCCCTCACCTCGTGCTCCCCCGAGGAGGAGGAGGCCGCGGCGCAGCCGCAGACCGGCGCCGCCGCCCCACCGGACACGGAGGCCGACGAGTCGGGATCCCCGACGGAACAGAGCCCCGACCAGACCCCGGAGGAGTCGCCGGAGGAGGCGCCGGGCAGGCCGGTCGGCTGGGCGGGTGAGCCCCTGGAGCGCGACGGCGAGGAGCACCCGGGCGCGGTGGGCGGGGCGGAGGGGGAGACCGTCACCGCCTCCGACGCCGAGGAGCTGGCCGACCACCTGGCCGCCGAGGAGCCGCTCACCGTCGAGGTCGCCGGCCGGATCGACCTGGACGGGGCGGTGCGGGTCGGCTCGGACAAGACCCTCGTGGGCGTCGAGGAGGGCGCCGAGCTCACCGGCGGCCGGCTGGTGGTCGACGGGGCCAGCAACGTCATCCTGTCCAACCTGCGGGTGGAGGCCGACGGGACCGCCGTGTCCGTGCGCGGCGGAGCCCACCACGTGTGGGTGGACGGCTCCACGTTCTCCGGCGGCGGGGACGACCCCCTCGTCTCGGTGACCGGCGGCGCCGACCACGTCACCCTGTCCTGGAACCACTTCGCCGACGCCGAGTCGGCGCTCGCCGTCGGCGGCGGGGAGGAGGAGCCCGGCGCGCTGCGGGTCACCGTGCACCACAACTACTTCGACGGAACGGCGGGCCGCCACCCCAGGGCGCGGTTCGCCGAGCACGTGCACGTGTTCAACAACTACTTCCGGGCCAACGAGGAGTACGGGGTGGAGTCGGCCGACGACTCCAACGTGCTGGTGGAGGGCAACTACTTCGAGGGCACCCGGGTCTCGGTGTCCACGGCGGAGGAGGAGCCCGGCAACGTGGTCACCCGCGACAACCTGCTCGTGGACTCCGAGCAGCCCGACCTGCTCGGAGAGGTCGACGACCCGCCCTACGCCTACGAGATGGACGACACCGCCCGCGTCCCCGACGTGGTCTCGGCCGGGGCCGGGGTCAGCTGAAGGAGTGGTACTCGTAGCTCTCCCCGACCCCGTTCGCGGTGCGGTAGTCGAACCTGCGCGGATACCCCTGTTCGTCGATCCACAGCTCGAACTCGGCGTTCTCCACCGCGGTGAGGGTGTTGTGCCCGGCCTCGGGGTCGTAGCCGCCCAGCATCGCCGTGAACGTGCCCGTGTAGCGGTAGGCGCTGTGCGTGCTGTGCAGCTCCGGCCACTCCAGACCCACCTCCTCCCTCCCCCGCAGCGTGAGGTCGGTGGAGGTGTCGAGCACCTCGCGCAGCTTGGCCGATCCGTACGTGCGCGAGCACAGGTACCGGTCGGCGGCGCTGGGCGGGTCCAGCAGCTCCAGGCCCCGGTCGGCGGTCATCATGAGCTGACCGCCGCCCACGTCGTAGCGGTACACGCTCCGTCCGTCCACGGTGGAGAAGTAGTGGTCGAACTCCGGCTCGGCCCCGGAGTCGTACATGGCCTGACCGCGGCCTGAGGTGACCTCGCCGGAGGCGGTCGCGGAGCGGATCGCGGGCCCCCCGGGGAAGGCGTCGGCGGAACCGGCGGCGGGGTCCGCCCCGCGGCCGGGCTCCGGCGCCTCCTCCGGGTCGGAGCGCCCGTCGTACACGGTGAAGGTGATGTGGAAGGCCGAGGAGTCCTCCACGAGTTCCGCGGCGCCCTCCAGATAGGCCTCGGCGTCCTCGGGGGCCGCCTCGGTGCGGGCGGACCCGCTTCGCGGCGGCCGGGACCCCGGGCCCTCCGCGACGTCCAGCGGGGGCAGGGGACCGCCCACGACGAGCCGGGCCACGCCCCACCCGCTGGCGACCACGGCCAGGCAGACCAGCACCATGAGGAGGGAGACGAGCCAGTTCGGCCGCCCTCCCGGGGAGGAGGGCTGCTCGTCGGGGTCGGAGGGGTGCGGCATCGACGGGATCGACACGGCCTGGGCCTCGTTTCTGCGGGTCTTCGCGCGACCGCCGGGGACACGGAACGCGGGGGGTTTGCGGATCGTCTTCGTCTGGCACCGGAGGGTGACGGGGGGTACGACGCGGTGACGCAGTGTTCCGTTCGATGGTCCCACGCACGTGATCGCTTCCGACATCCACGAAAGTGAGCACCCAGTCACTGTGGGGCGACTCCAGGAACGGTTCGAGGAAGCCGAAGGTGCGGGTCCGCGACAGCCGTCGCAGGGTCTCCTCGGCGGCGTGCTCCCACAGCAGGCGGACCGCGGTCCGGGCCGCGACGGAGGCGCCGAAGGACGGGCTTCGGAAGAGTTCGCGCAGATCCTCGCCCTCCAGCCGCAGGACGGTGGCCTCCAACACCTCCGCGTCCAGCAGGCCCAGGAGGGACAGCGCGCAGTCCGTCCGGGCCACCGGGTCGGGGAGGGCGCCGGCCCGTGCGCAGCGCAGGACCGCCTCCGCGGCGGCTACGGGATCCAGCCTCCAGGCCCCCTCCGGCGCGGGTCGGTGGCCGGTTGTGGCCGTGCCGCCACCGGTGTCCGCGCCGTCCTCCGCGGGCCGGGGACCGGACGCGCCGCCCAGCGCACGGTGCACGGCGCCCCGCAGCTCTCCGGGCAGGTGTCCGAGAGCCCCGTGCGCGGCGGTCGCCACCAGCAGGGACAGTACGACCAGGAGGGCGGCGTACTCCAGCGGGCTGCTGCCCCTGTCCACGTGTCCACCTCCTGGCGCGTCGTGCCCGCTCGCGGTCCGGGCCTTGGGTTGTGCGGGTGCGGGTGCGGGTGCGGGTGCGGGTGCGGGTGGGGGTGGGGCGCGGGCGCCGCGCAGCGGGGGGTGTCCGCCGGACACCGGCCGGGACGGAGCGGAGGTCCGAAGGACACCCTCTAGCCCTGCCGGGGGTCGAACAGCCGGGGAGGTTCCCTCTCGTAGGCGCGCACGCGGCTCCGGATGAGCCCGAGGTGCTCGGGAGGGCACGACCAGCCCTGGCGGGTGAGCGTGTGCAGGATGCGGCGCAGGAGCCGCCCCGGGCGCAGCTGGAGGTCGTGCACGCTCGCTGAGACCACCTCCCAGCCCCGTGCCCGCATCGCCGCGTACCGGACCCGGTCGCTCGCCCTGGCCACCGTCGAGGAGTGGAACTCCAGGCTGTCGTACTCCAGCGCCACCCGTTGGTCGGGCCAGCCGAGGTCGGCGTGGAACACGCCCTCGTCGGTGACGACCGGGCACTGCGGGACGGGCGGGGGCAGGAGTGCCTCCAGGACCAGCACACGCGTCCACGAATCGGCGGGCGACCGGCTCAGCTCCGAGGAGTAGCGCAGGGCGGTGCGCAGCTGCCGCAGCTGCCGCTGGGAGCGGGCCCGGTGGGTGGCGCGGAGCAGGGCGCCCCTGGTGACCAGCCCTCGGGAGAGGAAGGCGTCGAGGCGGGCCGTGGCCATGAAGACCGAGGGGGCCCGGGCGGCGACGTCGGCGGCCGCGCGCACCGGGGTGGTGAGGCGCACGCCCTCCACCACGACGCGGTCCGCGGCGGGCACGTGCTCCCGGTGGACGACGACCGGCGTGCCTCCGGTGCGCACCCCCCGGGGGACCGCCACGTGCGGGCGGGTGCGTGTGGCGCGCACACTCGCCGGGTGCAGGTCCACGCCCCACACGTAGGAGGCGGTCACGTCGCAGACCACCGCGTCGGGGGAGATCGGGCCGATGATCGGCGCGAGCGTGCGCAGGAGGAGGGAACGGTCGGGAAGGGTTTCCTCACGGACTGTCATACCCTCCAGGTTCGGGGGAGGGAGGTGCGCCGACAAGCCCTTCCCGTCGCCTGTGGACAACCCCCCGGGCCCCGCAGGGCCCGGGGCGCGGTCACTGCATGGAACCGTCGCCCGCCGCCAGGTGGATGTGGTCGATGTGGTTCTGGGTGTTGCTGCCCCGGTTCTCCATGGGGCGGCTCACTCTCGCCCAGGGGCCCACCGGGTCCCCGCCGGTCGCGTTCCAGATGCGCTGCTCGTAGATGATGCCCTTGACCCCGAGCCGGCGGGAGTTCTGGATCACCCAGTCGATCACCGTGACGGCGTTGGCGTGCATCTGCGGAGTGGGGACGCCGCCCAGCTCCGCCATCATGTAGTCCACCGCCTCGCCGGTGTGGTGGTCGCTGCCCGGCTCGTTGCGCTGGCCTCCGGCGGTGAGGTAGAAGCCCGGGAACTCCTGCTGGAGGCGCTGGTGCACCGCGCACATGACGGGGTGCAGCGACCCCAGGGCGGCACAGTCCACGGTGGCCCCGCCCCCTCCGACGAAGTTGGGGTCGAACCTGTAGCGGCCCTCCTGGTCGACCAGGTGCACGTCGATCAGGCGTTTGGCGGAGGCGAGGTCGTCGACGGTGCCGCCGTCGCAGACCAGCTCGCCCCCGTCGCGTCCGCACTGGTGGGGGATCCGGACGATGGCGATGGCCGACGCGTTGCCGACCACGGTGGCGGTCTCCTCCTCGCTCCCGTCGCAGACGACGTCGTTCCAGTGCCGGGACCCGTCCTCCTCCAGCTCCCGCTGGCACACGGCGCCGCGCACCTCCACCCGCACGATGTTGCCGCTGCGTCCCATGACGTTGTCGCTGGCGCGGATGTCGGTGAGGACCGCCCCGTTGCTGCGCGCGTACTCCTCGGCGCGCGCCTCGGCGGCCTCCTCGTCGAACCAGGGCATGGGGTAGGAGCCCTCGACGATGTCCTGCGCGGCCCGCTCCTGGAGGGCGCCCACCGCCGCCAGCGCGGCGGCGTCGGCCGCGGTCTGGGTCTGCGAGCGCTGGTCGTTGGCGGCGCCGACCCGCACGAACAGCAGGGTCAGCGCGAGCAGGGCCAGGGTGAGCCCGAACAGGAGCAGGACGTTGGCCTGTCCGTCGTCGCCCCGGCCCGGCGCGCGCCGTCCGGGTGCGGGGGCGGTGTGGGGGAGGATCCGTCGCAGTCCCATGCCTTTTCCATCAGGGGAGGGGTGCTCCCGGGAGGAGGGGAGCGGGGAGGGGCGGGGGAGGAGCCGGGCCGAGTCGCGCATGGTGAGCGCGCGGACACGTCCGGACAACGTCCCGACGAGCGCAGCTTATCCGGGCGTGTCGGGAAGCGGTAGGGCCTGTGGACGGCCGCGGCGTCCCCGGGGCCGGGTGTGGGGGGGCGTTCGCCCTGTTCGGGCACGGGGCGGTGGCGGGGCCGGTCGGGGCCCCGTCCGAACCGGGCCGCCGGGCCGTACGACTTCGTGGGAATTGTCCGGCGTGTTTCTGACGCGTGTGGGGCACAGAAAGGGTTCCGCACAGGGAGGATGGACCCTGTCCGGCGCGTGTCGAGTCGTGGTGCGTGGTCGGATTCGCACCCATTCCACCGCAGAAGAAGCGAAGGCGAGGACATGAGCGTCCGTAAAGCGATGACCCCCGTCGAACAGGACGAGTTCCTCCGCAGGATCGGGACGGACCTGCTCCGGTCGGCCCCCGACGACTGGGTCAAGCTCCGGCTCGTGTACTCCGGACTGGGCGCCTGCGAGACGGCCCTGTTCGAGGTGATGTTCGAGGGCGGGCGGAGCAGCGGCTGGGTCCCGCCGCTGTCCACCCTGGAGCGGCTGCGGGAGATGCGCACGGGGATGTACGCCGAGGGGACGGGTACCTGGTACACCGCCTACTACGAGATCGAGCGGCCCGCGAGCTACCGGATCCGCTACGACTACGAGAACGAGCCGCACTTCGACGAGCCGCGGGACGACGCCAGCTACCTGCTCGACCTGGAGCACTTCCCGCGCGACGACGAGCACGTCCCCGCCTGGCTGCGGGAGCGGCTGGGGGGCGACCGCGTGCCCGAGGCCCAGGACGGCGGGTCCCCCTGGAGCCTGCTCATCGCCTCGCGCCCCGAGCCGCGGACGCGGATCTCCCCGGGGGACATGACCCCCGAGGAGATGATGGACACCGTCCAGGAGATCGTGGACCGCACCCTCGAGTCGGTCCACGGCCCCTGGAAGGAGGTCGTCGTCGACTACCGGGGACTGTTCGGGGTCTCCTCGTCACGGGTGAGCGTGCGCAGAGCGGACGGCGGCACGGAGTGGGACCTGCTCCTGCCCGGGGTCGGGCGGCTGCTGGACCGGTTGCGCACCGGGATGTACCAACCGGGCAAGGGCACGTGGTTCACCGCCCGGTTCACGGTGCAGGAGTCGCGGGAGATCGGGGCGCACTTCGACCACGACGCCCCGCCCGAGTTCGACTTCGACCCCGACCCCCGCAACTTCCACCAGGACATCCAGCACTTCCCGCGCAGCGCCGACCACCTGCCCGACTGGCTGCTGGACCGGCTCAGCCTCGCCCAGCGCATGATCCGCACCGGGCAGGCCTGAGGACGCCGGCCGTCAGCGCATCCGTCGCCGGACGGCCTCCCACGCGTGGACGTCGGCGACGGTGACCTGGAGGTCACCCGACCCCAGGGGCGTTACGGTCACCGAACGCACGTACGGGCCGTGGCTCCAACGGCGCGAGGTGCTGTCCGGGACCGCTGTGGCGCCCAGGCGTCCCAGAGCCCCCGCGGGCCCCGCCAGCAACCGCAGCTGCCACGTGGCCCGGATCGCGCCGGACCCGCCGTACTCCGCCCGCGTCAGCAGCGGCAGGGAGCCCACCAGGCGGCCGCCGGACGCGGAGCGGCCCTCGACGCGGAGCGGGAAGCGCCGGCCCGCGTCGGTGCCGCGCACCACCTCCACCGCGTACTCCGCGTTCTCCGGGAGCGGGGAGGCCAGGCGCACCCCGAACCGCAGCCGGCGCCCGTGGCGCCCCGCCGGGCTCACCCGCACGTCGTCCACCTCCAGGGTCGGCGCCAGCGGCGACGTCACGATCCCCAGGCGGTCGTTGACCGTGTAGTAGGGGCGCACCCGCGAGCCGGACCCCCCTTCCCGCTCCACCTTCTGGTCCGGATACCGGATGATCTTCTTGTAACCCGCCACACCGGACAGGTGCCGTCCCACGGTGCACTCGGTTCCGTCGGAGAGCACCAGGCGCAGCTCCCACTTCTCCGACTCGCCGTACCGGCCGTGCACCACGACCTCGGGGTCCACCACCGCCGTGAAGCGGCCGTCGCCCGCCACCGGCGCGGAGAACTCCCGCAGGGCCCCGGGCGAAGTGCGCAGCCGCACCGCCAGACGCGCACGGGCGTCCGGGGCGTCGCGGCCCAGCACCCTGCCCTGCACGGTGACCAGCCCGTCGGCCGACTCCACGTGCTCCACCTCCGCGTGGTGCGCCGAGCGCCTCACGTGCAGCACCAGACGGCCCTTCGCGGAACGGGCGGGCAGCACCAGGGACAGGCTCCCGACCCGGTCCGCGTCCAGCGGGAAGCCGTGCTGGCGGATCTCCACGTCGTGGACCGGGGTCTCCCGGCCACCGTCGACCCGCAGCACCTCCCAGGTGCGCGCGGCCAGCCGGTCGCGCGCGGCGTCCACGACCACCTCGCCGCCGTCCGGCTCCAGCTCCACCCGCCGCCCCGCCAGGGACAGCACCACCCTGTCGGGAGGATCGGTGAACGACAGCACCGCGACCCCGTCCCCGCCCACGCGCACCCGGCAGGCGGCGGGCGGCTCGGGGCGCGGAGCGGGCACCGTCACCCGAGGCGGAGGCAGCTCGTGGCCGGAGAGGTCGGAGAACAGCTCCTCGTGCATCAGCATGACGTTGGCCGGGTCGAAGCGCTCGGAATCGACCAGCGCGGCGGACGACATCCGCTGGCGGAGCCCGTCGTCGGCCATCAGCTGCGCCAGCCCCTCGGCGATCCCCGGGGCGGACCGGTTCGGCACCAGGAGCCCGTCCTCGCGGTCGCGGATGATCGACGCCGGACCGTGCGGGCAGTCGGTGCTCACCACCGGCAGCCCCGAACGCATGGCCTCCACGATCGTCATCCCGAACGGCTCCTCGCTGGAGGTCACCGCCGCGAACGAACCCTGGGCCCAGACCTCCTCCACGCGCGGGTGCGCGCCCATCAGCCACACACGGTCCTGGAGTCCGAGCGAGTTCACCAGCCGGGCCAGCGCCGCGCGCCGGTTGCCGCGTCCGTAGATCCGCAGCGTCCACTCGGGGAAGTCCTCGCTGACCATGGAGAAGGCCTGCACCAGGAGGTCGTGCCGCTTGCTGGGGGCCAGCCGCCCGGCGGACACGATCGTGTGGCTGTTGTGCCCGTTGGCGGTGAACGCGGGCGCGGGCACCGAGTTCGGGATGGACAGCACGCGCACCCGCGGCATCGGCATCCGCTCCCGGTACGTGCGCGCGTCGGCCTCGGTCACCGTCACGAAGGCGTCCAGGCGGGGGTAGTCCTTCTCCATCACCCGGCGCAGCGGCTCGGAGTGCTGGTCGTAGGTCAGGTGCTCCTGGCCGATCTTGACCACCCGGTCCGGAGCGGCCCGGGCGATCACCACGTTCAGCCCCGGCCGGGTGCCCACCACCACGTCGGCGTCGGTGGTGGACAGGTACTCCTCCAGCCGGTCGTCGGTCAGACGGCTGTGTGTGGGCCCCCGCGCGTCCTCCGGCGGGAAGAGCAGCGGCGGTACGCCGGCCCGTTCCGATCCCTCGTACAGCGGGCGGCCGTCGGTCCCCGTACCGTCGTCGCCGTCGTACCCGCGCACGTCCACGAGAGGACGCAGGCGCACCTGCGCGGGTACGGGCAGAACGGGCTCCGCACGGTGCCGGAACACCGAGACGATCTCGACCTCGTGCCGTGCGGACAGCGCCGCCGCCTGGTTGGCGACGGTGCGAACGGTTCCGCCGATGCCGTACATGTCGTTGATCAGATAGGCGATCTTCACTGAACCCCCGTGTGGTCAGTGCCGACCCGTGCCCCCCACGAGACGGCAGCGGTGCCCGTCTTCCACACCGGAGCCCCTGGCGGGGCGGTGCGGGAACGTTCAGGGTAAGAACGTTCCGCAGGGAGGAATGCCCCTTATGTCTGATAAGACCCTGTCATTTGCCGATTCCTGCGGGTGTTTTGCGAAATCTTGGCCTGCCGCGAAGATGCCGCACCCGATTCCGTGAGCGGTGCTCGTGTAAGGAGGCGGAACCGCCGGGAGGGAGGCGAGCGGCAGGGGCGGCCCTCAGTAGGTGCCGGTGTCCTCCCAGTACGCCCAGGCGGCGCAGGGCGAACCGTAGGTGTCGTCGATGTGCCCCAACCCCCAGGAGATCTGCTCCGCCGGGCTCTCGCGGAACCCCTCGGGCATGGAGCCGTGCCTGGCCGGGTTGAACCCCGAGATGCCGTGCTCACCGGTCCCGGTGTTGATGAAGGTGTGGTCCCAGTGGGAGACGACGTTCCACAGGTTGCTCAGGCACTCCCACTCGTTCTCGGTCCAACCGCGGTCCGCGGCCATGCTCATGGCGAGCGCCTCGTTCTCCAGGGCGTTGGAGTTGCCCCGGCCCCACTCGTACTCCTCGGGCTCCTCCGGCCGGTCGGCGTCCACCCAGGTCTCGTCACCGCAGTCGGGGCCCTCGACCAGACACACCATCTGCCGGACCCCGTTGTTGAAGGTCTGGCTGAGTTCGAGCTGGTAGACCGCGACCAGGATCGCCGCGGCCAGCACGGTGACCGCCGCCAGCTCGACGAGCGCCGCGCCACGGTCGCCCTCCGCTCCCCGGGTGGGGCGGAGACGTTGAAGGAACCGGCCGCCCCGGTGCCGCCGCGGCGGTCCGTTGCGCTCGCCGGACCGCCCGGGCGGCCCGGCGGGGGAGGGCCGTCGGGTGTCCCCGAGCTCGGGGCGGTGGGAAGTGGGCAACGCCGCCTCCTACGGGATCTGGGTGGTGGGGACTTCAGGAGATGGGGATGTCCTCGATGGGATCGAAACCGGGAATTTCCACGGAGATGGTCTCAAGATCACTCGGAACCGAATACATGGACCAGTAGGTCATTTTTTCGTCGGAGTCAACGCGCTGCTTGAAGTCATCTGAAACATTGCCTGCGCACAGGCACTCCCCTGTGCCATCCATGATGGGGTGGTAGCGGGTTTCGGTTTCTGGAGAAAAGGCGGTGACTCCAGAGAAATAGGATCCTCCGCTATACGTATAAGATAGATCGGTGAGCCATGTGAGGACTACGGGTTCGCTTCCGGTGTTTTCTATGCTCCATGTCACTGCCAGCAGGTTTCCGGAGCCATTTTTTTCTGCAAGATTTACCTCTGCAGTCAAGGAGGAGGAGTTCGCTTCGTTTCCAGGGGCTGTGCCGAGGATTTCGAAATCATTTTGAGTGGGCGCTGCTGAGGCACTCGCGCCCATGAAGAGTGTGAGTGTTGTTATTGAGGCGGTCGTGATGAGGCCGAGTGTTCTCGTGGCTGTTTGCATCGGTGCCTCCTACTTTTCGAAGGTGACGCTGACTCGTCGGTTGCGCTCACGGCCCTCTGCGGTGTCATTATTGGCGATGGGTTCACTGGCCCCGTGCCCCTCTACCTCAAATCTGATACCGCTTCTGGTGATCAAATCCGCCAGAACTGATTCGACGGTCTCTGCGCGTTCTTGGGAGAGTGGAAGATTTACGGAGTCGCTTCCTGTGTTGTCTGCGTGTCCGTCAATACTAACTGTAGAGGAGTTTGCGTCATCGATTTCACTGGCAACTTGTTGGAGGATTTCTTCCGCATCAGGGCTGAGGTCCGCACTGTTTGTCTCGAAGAGTACGTCGGAAGACAGGATGATGCTGACTTCGTCGCTGCTTTCGGTGCGTCCGGTTTGATCCTCGGTGCTGTCGGAAATCATGGTGAGATCCCGGATTTCCGGCTCTGAAATACCTTGGCTCTCTATGGCTTCTGAGGAGTTACTTATGGGAACATCGAGAAATGGTGGGGTCAGGGGAGTGACTACGGTCATTGCTTCGACTTCAGGTGGGGGTTCCGGATAGATAACCCAGGTTTCTGTGGTTTCTCCGCTGCTAATGGAGCCTTCGAAGGGGAGGCAGAAGCATGAACCGTCACTCTGGTTATGACTCAGGTGTCGGTTCTGGTTTTCTGCGTCAATGAGAGTGATTCGACTGGCTGTGTAAGGGTTTTCTGAATCCGCCAGTCCGGCGTAGAGGTAGAATTCTTTGCTAGATTTGTTTGTTATTCCCAGGCGAAGTCTGAGTAAGTTGTTTCCAACTCTTTCGAGGGCGTAGATGTCAACCTGGAGGTCGGGTCCTATGTCTGAGGAGCTGCTGGTGCTGCTGGCAATTGCTTGCCCCTCCCGCTCTTCTTCGTTGGAGGGAGAAGGGGTGGGGGTGTTGGGAGTCTCGTTTCCTTGACCGTTTTGATTAGGGGGTCCTGGGTCAATGACGCAGGCGGAGAGGAGTAAGGTCAGTGAAGTCAGTGCAGCCCCTAAGGGCAGTAAGCTTCTGGCTTCTCTTTCTTGGGGGGAAGTGTTTCCGTGATTCATCTATTCCCGGCTTCTCTGGTGGGAATCCAAGAAACTCTGGGTGGCTTGAGTTTTTTATTCTGCTGGCCCTTGGAGGATTTGGTCAACGGAGGATCCTATGGCCTGCCTAATCTGATCGGGGATTCCCAAGGCCCAGATGCCGACCGCGATGGCCGCAACGAGAATAAGGATTGCGGCGTACTCGACGATCCCGGCGCCCTTGTCCTCCTCCCTGGAGGTCGGAACAAGGAGGGTGCTCAGCGTCACCCAGAGTTTGGTCAGGCTGTTCACGGGGCTTAACTCCTTGGGGAGGGGGTCTTGCGGCACCACATCTCTGCGGTCTTCGAGCAGGTGGGTACCCTGCCCGCGGCCACCGGGGGCGTGCGTGGGCGACGCGTGCTCACGGAGTCCCACTATCCGGCATGAACACCGACGCCATCCCGCCTTCTGGCCGGATGTGGCCATCATTCTTCAGGATGCCCCATGGGCCCTGGAACCACACGTTGTCCACAGGGCGGGATGAACGCCCGGGCGAAAGCCGGTGGTCGGGTCGATGCGCGGTCACAGTTCCTCGCCGAGACGGAGTCACGTTTGGTGGTCGGCGGGTCACCATGATGGCACGTGTGCTACGGGGGCGCCATGGCCGGACGGGAAATGGCAGGTCACCGTGGAGTTCCCCGACGCACCTGGTGGTGGACGGCGCCTCGCTTCCGCGCGGAGGCGCCGCGGTGGCCGGAGAGGCCGCGGGACCAGGAAAGCCCGTGGGGGGGACACCGCCCCCCGGGAGGGCGCCCTCACCCCGGCCCGGCCTGCCACGGTCCTCCACGGTTTCCCACGGCTCCGGGTAGAACCCGACGCCCCCGACCAGCATCCCTACAGGCAGAACCCCGGTTCTCGGGCCCCGACCCCCGGCCCGGACCCCCTCCTTCGGGATCCCCGGACACCCAGATCCCGGCTCCCCGACTTCCCCGAACTCCCAACCCCTCGCACCCCGAGACCGAAGACAAGAGGTGACGGCTTGGACACCAGTGTGGCCCTTTCCCTGGTGGCGGCCCTGATCGTGGGCCTGGTGGTCGGAGGCATCCCGCTCTCCGCGGTCCTGAACGGCCGATCCGCCCTCAAAGCAGCGCTCCGCAGCTCCTCACCCACCCGCAGGACCCCGCTCGACCCCGACGAACTGGAACCGAACGAGCTGGCCCTGCTCGCGGGAGGCCCGGTCCGGGTGGGGGAGACGGCGGTCATGGACGCCTTCCTGCACGGTCGCCTCCGCCAGCAGTCCGCCGGAGGTCTCTTCACCCTCGTCGGTCCCTCCCGCCCCCACACACACGAGAAGAACGGCGTCCGCCGGGAACTGGTGAGGGTCTTCCGCAACCGTGTCGGTGTCAGCGCTCTGGAGATGCTGCGCCGGGTGGTCAACGGCCAGGGTGTGGAGAAGCTGCGCACCGGCCTCGCCGGGGCCGGCCTGATCGTGGACTCCCCGCGGCTCCGCCGGGCGCTGCGGCGCCGCGAGAGGGCTCCGAGGACGGTCCGGCGGATGCGGACGCTCTCGCTCCTGGTCGCCGCCGGGGGAGCGGCCGTGTTCTTCCTCGGGGAGCCGGGCGCCACCGCCCTCGGACTCCTCGCCGGAGGACTGGCCGCGTCGGCCGCCCTGGTCGCCTCCCAGGTCGTCATGACGGCGACCGGAGGTCCCTCGCTCAGCCCCAACACCCCCGCGGGGAACGCGGTGCTGGAACTGGCCCGTGAGAGGTACGGCTCCCCGGAGGAGGGGACCGCCCGCGCGGACTCCACCGGCACGCGCTCCGCCGACCGGATGACCCGTGACCACGCGGTCCGGTACACGGCGGTCACGGGTTTTCGCTCGCTGCGCGAGTCCGTGTCCCTCCGGCAGGGCGGCAGGACCCCGTCGGTCCCGGACCCGGCGGGCGCCCAGCAGGACCCGGTCGCCGTCGCCGCCCACACGGGCGGCAGCGGGGGCACGGGCGACACGGACTCCGACTCCGTCAGCCTGGAGACCCTGTGCTCGTTCGCCGGCCTGTGCCAGGGGTCGGGTGACCCCGGTGGCCGCTCGAACGGCGGCGGTTCGGGGAGTGAGGGCTGGGGCGGTGACTTCGGACACTACGGAGACGGAGGAGGCTGGGGAGGCGACGGCGGGTCCGGCGGTGGCTGGGGCGGCGACGGCGGCTCCGGTGGGGGAGACGGTGGCGGCGGTGGCGGAGGGGACTGAACCCCTTCCGTACCCCTTTCCGTTCCACCCCGGCCGTCCCGGCCGCCCGGAACCCGGATCCGAGCCTCACCGCGCTCCGGAGCCAGGCGCCGGGCGGGGTTCTACGCGAACCCCGCCCGGCACCCCGCACCGGGAAGGCGGCGCCACTGCCTGCCTACAGATCGGCGCCGCCACCCTTGACCGTCTCCCGGTGCGAGGGGTGGGATCAGCCCTGATCCGGACGCTTGAGGTCGGCCAGTTCCGCCAGCAGCTCGAACGAGCGCAGGCGAGCCTTCTGGTCGTAGATCATCGACGACACCATCAGCTCGTCCACACCCGTGTCGGCGACGAACAGCTCGAGCCTGCGACGGACTGTTTCCGGGGAACCCACGAACGAGTAACGAAGCATGTGGTCCAGTCGTTCCTTCTCTCCCGGGCGCCACGCGGTGTCCAGGTTCTCCACCGGCGGGCGGAGCCGTCCCCGTGCGCCGCGCAGGGTGCCGAGGAACGCCTGCTGCATGGTCGTGAACAGGCGCTGGGCCTCCTCGTCGGTGTCGGCGACGAAGGCGTTCACCCCCGCCATGGCGTACGGCTCCTCCGACTGCTGGGAGGGCTGGAAGGCCGTCCGGTAGGCCTTCAGCGCCTCGTGGAGCGCGTCCGGGGCGAAGTGCGAGGCGAAGGCGTAGGGCAGGCCGAGCTGCGCGGCCAGCTGGGCGCCGAAGAGGCTGGACCCCAGGATCCACAGCGGCACCCGCAACCCCTCACCGGGGATGGCGCGGACGGGCTGGCCCGGCTCGGCGGGTTCGAAGTAGGCCTGGAGCTCCTGCACGTCGTTGGGGAACGTCGACGAGGCGCTGTGGTCACGGCGCAGCGCCATCATCGTGCGGGGGTCGGTGCCCGGCGCGCGGCCCAGGCCGAGGTCCACCCGTCCCGGGTAGAGCGACTCCAGCGTGCCGAACTGCTCGGCGATCACCAGGGGGGAGTGGTTGGGCAGCATGACACCGCCCGCGCCGATCCGGATGGTGGAGGTCCCCTCGGCGATGAAGCCCAGGGAGACGGACGTGGCAGCGCTCGCGATGGCCTGCATGTTGTGGTGCTCGGAGAGCCAGAAGCGCTTGTAGCCCAGCCGCTCCGCGTGCTGGGCGAGTTCCCTGGCGGAACGTAGCGCGTCACCGGGCGTGGACCCCTCGGCGATGCTGGCGTGGTCGAGCACCGACAGAGCGACGTCGGACATGGTGGCTCTTCCCCCTGTTGCGTGGCGGGTCCGGCTGCGAGGCAGTGAGGGGAGGACCCGCGTCCCCCAGTCGGCCTGCGCGTTCGATGTTCGACGAACATCGAATTACGAAGGTACACTTCCGACTGTCCACGAGCCAAATCTCGCCTGGTCCCGGCCGGGCGTCGTACGAGGAGGACCGCCTTGGCTCCCAGGGAGCACGCGCACCCCGCCCTCCACGAGGTGGAACTGGTCACGGTTCTCGCCGCACTGGCCGAGCCGACCCGGTTGCGGATCGTGCGGATGCTCGCCGACATGGACGGGGAGCACGCCTGGAAGGACATCGACCTGCCCATCGCCCAGTCGACGCTGAGCCACCACCTGAAGATCCTGCGCAACGCCGGTCTGGTGCAGAACCGGACCGAGGGGACGCGGTGCTTCATCTCGCTGCGCGACGAGGAGCTGGAGGGGCGTTTCCCCGGCCTGCTGGAGTCGGTGCTGGCCTGCCGCGACGCCATGGCCCTGCGCTCGGGCGAGGACGGCGCTCCCTCCCCGAAGTGACGGGGACGCCCGGGCGGTGGGGAACCCGGGGGCGGAGCCGCGTTCCGGGGGGGCCTCCCCCGCCGCGGGCGGGCCGGAGGGGGCGGACACGGCGTCCGTCCTGGTCGCCGCCGAGGACGGGAACCCGCTGAGCCTCGCCGCGGAGGACGCCGGCGGGCCCCGCGCCGGATCCCCGGCAGGTCCTCCCTGTTCCCCGCGGGCACTCCCTCCCTCCCGGCACACCTGTGGCGCCCCTGCGGCCGATGGTGTAGGTTCGCCCCCGTGTCGCGTGCCACCGACCACAGAGCAGTGGGCCGGTCGGTGGGTATGGAGGCACCTTGACATCCGGGAGCGCACTGTGAGCACACACACCGCGAACCGCTTCTAGCCGTTCCGACGGCGCCGGCCGAGCCGCGCCCGAACGCGCCCAGCCCCTCGCGACCTCCCCGGAGTCCACTTCCGGCCCGGCCATGCCCGGGCTCCCCGCCACGTTCACCCGCCACCCGTGCGCGCACGCGCCCGGGCCGCCGCGGGTGCCTTCGGGGACGGTCGCACCCATGACCACCACCCCGAAGGAGACCTGTGACCGTAAACCCGCACGCCCGGCCCGAACCCCACGTCAGCGACTTCAACATCCCCGTCGTGGAGGAGTTCCGCGCCAACGGAGGCCGCGTCGGCGGCATGTTCGAGGGCGGCGACCTGCTGCTGCTCACCACCGTCGGAGCCCGCTCCGGTCGGGAGCACACCACCCCGCTCGGGTTCGTCCGCGTCGACGGCCGCGTGCTGGTCGTCGGTTCCGCGGGCGGCTCGGACCGCCACCCCGACTGGTACCGCAACGTCCTCGCCCACCCCATGGTGCGCGTGGAGCTGGGCACCGAGACGTTCGGCGCCGTCGCCGTGCCCGCCGAGGGCGCCGAACGCGACCGCCTGTTCGCCGAGTTCGTCCGCGCGGACTCCGGATACGCCGACTACCAGGCCGGAACCGAGCGGACCCTGCCGGTGGTCGCCCTGGAGAGGGTCCACGAGGGCGGACCCGCCGAGGCCGCCAACCTCGCCGACAAGCTCGTGCAGATACACGCCTGGCTGCGCGGCCAGCTCGCGCACGTCCGAGCCGAGGCCGAGGCCCACCTCGCCGGGCGCGCCGCCGGGGCGGACGGGGACGACCCGCCGCCGCTGGGCCTCAGCCTCCAGTTGCGCCAGCACTGCCTGGCCTTCTGCGAGTCCCTGCACTTCCACCACTCGAGTGAGGAGTCCGGCATGTTCCCGGCGCTGGGCCGGCAGGCCCCGCACCTGGAGGAGGCGCTGCGGCGGCTGTCGGAGGAGCACCGCACCGTGGACCGGCTCCGGGGTGAGCTGGAGGCGCTCATCCGCGACCTGCCCACGGCCGACCCCGAGCGCTTCCGTGCGGAGCTGGACCGGATGACCCGGGAGCTGGAGGCCCACCTGGACTACGAGGAGGCCCAGCTGATCCCCACCCTGGCCGCGATCCCGTTCCCGCCCACCGCCTTCTGACGCGCTGACCGACACCCCCTTCCGGAGGCCGGGCGGATCCCCGCCCGGCCTCCGGAAGGGAGGCCTACGTACCCCTCCCGCGGTCGCGGAGTTACGTAGTCACTACGTATGGTTCCGCCGCTCCCGGCGGCGCATGATGAGTGCCGGGTGGCCACCCGTCCACATCCCCCGTCCCCCACCCCCGAAGGGTTCTTCGCATCATGCGCAAGATCGGTGCGGCCTTGGCGGCCGCCGCCCTGTTGCCCGTCATGTTCGCGGTGCCACCGGCACTGGCCGGGGAGGTCCCCGACTTCCTCGACACAGCGGACACCACCGAACGCACCTACATCGTGGTCCTGGACGAGGACGCCTCCCCGGAGGAGGTCGCGGACCGCCACGGCGACGACCCCAGCAGCGTCTACGAACACGCGCTGACGGGCTACGCGGCCGAGATGACCGCCGCCGAGGCCGCCGAGCTCCTCCAGGACTCCGACGTGGCCTTCGTGCAGGAGGACCAGGTCCTGCACACCTTCGAGCAGGACGTCCCCGACGGCATCGCCCGCACCTTCGCCCCCGACAACCCCGACCTGGCGATCAACGGCCAGGACGACTACGTGCCCGACGTGGCCGTGGCCGTCCTGGACACCGGCGTGGACGCCGGCCACCCCGACCTCGACGTCGTCGACTCGGTGAACTGCACCAGCGGCACCTGCGTACCCAACACGGGCACCGACGGCAACGGGCACGGCACCCACGTCGCGGGCAGCGTCGCCGCCGTGGACAACGGCGAGGGCGTGGTGGGCATGGCCCCCGGCGCCGACATCTGGAACGTGCAGGTGCTCAACTCCGGCGGCAGCGGCTCCCTGGCCGGTATCGCCGCGGGCGTGGACTACGTGGCCGCCAACGCCGACGAGATCGCCGTGGCCAACATGAGCCTGGGCTGTGAGGGCTGCACCGACCAGGCCCTCAGCCAGGCCATCACCGCCTCGGTGGACGCCGGTGTGGCCTTCGCCGTCGCGGCGGGCAACAGCTCCAGGGACGCGGGCAACTTCTTCCCCGCCAACCACCCCGACGTGCTGACGGTCTCCTCCATGGCCGACTCCGACGGCGCCCCCGGCGGCGACGGCGGCGACCTGGGCTGCACCGGCGACGGCGACGACACCCTGTCCTACTTCTCCAACCGCGGCGCGACCGTGGACATCGCCGCGCCCGGCTCCTGCGTCCTCTCCACCACGCCCGGCGGCGGCTACGGCTCGATGAGCGGTACCTCCATGGCCTCCCCGCACGCCGCGGGCGGCCTGGCCCTGCTCGCCGCCGGCTCCGCCAAGCCCGGCGACCGCGCCGGGGTCATGTCCCTGTACGACACCCTGACCGGCGCGGGCAACCTCGACTGGACCGACACCTCCGGCGACGGCCACCACGAGCCGCTGCTGGACGTGGGCGACCCGGACCTCTTCCCCGCCGACGGCGGCACCGCCCCGCCCGAGGGTCCCGTGGCCGACATCGCCCACTCCTGCGACGACGTCACCCTGACCTGCTCCTTCGACGGCTCCGCGTCCGTCTCCGGTGGCGAGGTCACCGGCTGGGACTGGGACTTCGGCGACGGGCAGGGCGACAGCGGTGCCGAGGTGAGCCACACCTACGGCTCCGAGGGCACCTACACCGTGTCCCTCACCGTCACCGACGACGCGGGCCGCACCGACACCGCCGAGACCACGGTCTCCGTGGGCACCCCCGACCACACGGCTCCCACCGCGGACTTCAGCGGCGGCTGCTACGCCTTCTTCCGCCTCTGCGAGTTCGACGCCTCCGGCTCCGGCGCGGGCGACGCCCCCATCGTGTCCTACTCCTGGGACCTCGGTGACGGCTACACCGGCGCCGGCGCCACCACCTGGCACTTCTACGACGCGGCGGGCACCTACACCGTCACACTGACCGTCACGGACTCCACCGGCGCGACCGGTTCGCTGTCCAGGAGGGTCACCCTGCGCTGACCCCGCGGACGACCGCGCCCGGACCACGGTCCTCCCTGCGGCGCGGCCGACCGGAGAACGGGGAACGAACCCTCTCCCCCCATCCCCCGCCAGGCCCCTTCCCCGTCCCCCGGGGAAGGGGCCGCCCGCGTCAACCGCCCAGGATGAGGCCGAGGTTGACCTCGGTGCCCAGGAACATCGACCCCACGATGAGGATGAGCAGGCCCGGCAGCAGCGTCACCGCGGTCACCATCGTCACCCGGGGGTTCATCCGCTGGGCCTTGCGGCGCATGTACTGGGCGTCGGCGCGCCGCATGTCCTGGCTGATGGCCACCAGGGTGTCGCTGAGCGGGGCACCCAGCTCCTCCGCCTGCTGGATCGCGGTCACGAACTTGCTCAGCGACTCGTTGCGGTTGCGCCGGCGCAGCATCTCGAACGCCTCCCGCCGCGAGGTGCCCAGCTCCATCTGCTGGAGCGCCAGCGCGAACTCGTCGGCGAGCACGCCCGGCATGGACTCCGCCACCCGTGCCACCGCCGCCCGGAAGGACATCCCGGCGCTCACCGTCACCGCCAGCACGTCCAGGAAGTCCGGCAGCTGCGACTGCACCTTGTCGGCGCGCTCCTGGCCCTGCACGTACAGGCTCAGGTCGGTCAGCCCCATGAACGCCAGCACCACCAACCCGATCAGCGGGTTCCCCGCGGCGAACATCAGCAGGCCCACGGTGCCGTACAGCGCCACCTCGCCGATCTTGCGCCGCAGGTAGCGCTCCAGGGTCAGCCCCTCGGGCCGTCCCGCGGCCTCGATGCGCTCGGTGACGGAGACCAGGCGGCGCTGACTCAGCGACGCGTGCAGCGAGCGGGCGAACGGCCGCCCGATCGCCTCGGTGATCCGGTGCAGCACGAACGTGTCGTCGGACCGGGTCCGCGCCGGACGGGCGGCCGGGTCCTCCACCCGCACCCGCGTCTGCGACATCATCAGGTACAGGCCGTAGCACGCGACCAGCACGAGCAGCGCGCTGAGCAGCGCGGCGGCGAGCGGCACCAGCAGGGAGAGGGGGGCGTTCATCGGGGAGCGGTCCTCACAGGTCGAACTTGGTGATGCGGGACACCAGCACGAAGCCGACGGCGAACAGCGCCGCCACCACCAGCAGCACCGTCACCCCCGCCACGGACGTGGTCATGACGCGCATGATGCCCGGCTCGATGGCGTTGATCATGAACAGGGCGCCCACCGACATGAAACCCAGCGCCCACACGGTGCTCGTGGTCTCGCTGAGGATGGTCTGCACCTCGCGCCGGGTCTCCTTGCGGTTCTCCAGGGTGGTGGAGATGTTGCGCAGCGCCGTGACCAGGGAGCCGCCCGAGCGCGAGGCCACCACCAGCGTGGACAGCAGAACCCCCAGCTCACGGGAGGGCATGCGCTCGCGCAGCTCCGCCACGGCCTCCTCGAAGCCGGCCCCCAGCTTCATGGACTCGGCCATGCGGCCCAGCTCCTCGCCCGCGGGCCCGTCCAGCTCCTCGGCGGCCAGTGCCACGGCCGTGGGCAGGGCCAGGCCCGCCGAGGTCGCGTTGCCCAGCACCCGGGCCAGGTCCGGCAGCTGCGAGGTGAACTCCTCGCGCCGCTTGGCCTCGGCCCGGTTGAGGTAGGAGAAGAACAGGAACGCCACCCCGGCCGCCGCCAGCAGGCCGAAGAAGGGTGCCAGCACCTGCCAGACCACGACCACCGCCAGCAGCGAGCCGCCCAGCAGCGCGAGCACGAACGTGGACAGGCGCACCTCCGCGCCGGACCGCGCGATCCTGCGGTACAGCCGCCCGCCCCACTGGGTGCGGTAGATGGCCGCGTCCAACCGCGCCATGGGTGTGGACGCCTCGTACTCGGCCTGGTCCAGGGCGCTGCGGGCGGCGATCAGCCGCCGGTGCTGCGCGCTGGCCACGAACTCCCACAGCGCCCACAGCGCCAGGGCCAGTACCACGGCCAGGCCGCCGAGGATCGCCACGAACTGCCAGGTCACCGGAGCTCCATTCCGATCGGGGGACGCGCCCGCCGGGGCGCGGGGGAGGGCCTCACCAGCCGTTCCGGGGGCGCTCGTCGGAGACCACCCCGAAGGCCGCCGGGATGGCCTCGCCCACGTGGTAGATCCGCCCGGCGATGTGCCGGGGCAGCGGGAAGTGCCGGAACTCGCCCTCCACGGCCCGGTTGGGGCCCATGGGCAGCGCGGAGAACTGCATCACCGGGTCCAGCCGGAACTCCTCGCGCCGACGGGAGGAGACCACGGCGATCTCGTTGACCCGCCGCGACCCGTCCGGCCACCGGCCCAGGTGCACGATGGCGTCCACCGCGTTGTTGATCTGGTCGCGGATCGCCTCGTAGGGCACGTTGACGTCGCTCAGGGTGGCCAGGGTCTGCAACCGGTGGATGGCGTCGTCCGCCGAGTTGGCGTGCACGGTCACCAGCGAGCCGTCGTGGCCGGTGTTCATGGCCTGGAGCATGTCGATGGTCTCCGGGCCGCGCACCTCGCCGACGATGATGCGGTCCGGGCGCATCCGCAGCGCGTTGCGCACCAGGTCGCGGATGGCGATCTCACCCCGGCCCTCGATGTTGGGCGGCCTGGACTCCAGGCGCACCACGTGGTCCTGCATCAGCTGGAGTTCGGCCGAGTCCTCGATGGTGACGATGCGCTCGTCGGAGGGCACGAACGCCGACATCGCGTTGAGGAAGGTCGTCTTCCCGGTGCCGGTACCGCCGGACACCACGATGTTGAAGCGGGCCCGCACCATCGCCGCCAGCAGGATGCCGGTCGGCGAGTCCAGGCTGCCCATCCGCACCAGCTCGTCGATGGGGTAGGGCTTGGGGAAGCGCCGGATGGTCAGCACCGGGCCCGACAGCGACAGCGGCGGGATGATCACGTTGACGCGCTCGCCGGTGGGCAGCCGCGCGTCCACCATCGGCGAGGACTCGTCCACCCGGCGGTTGACCAGCGACACGATGCGGTCGATGGTCTGGTAGAGCTGCTCCTCGCCGTTGAAGGTGGCGTCCACCCGCTGCATCCGTCCGCCGCGTTCGATGAACACGTTGTCGGGGCCGTTCACCATGATCTCGGTGACGGTCTCGTCGGCCAGCAGCGGCTCCAGCACGCCCAGGCCCAGGGCCTCGTCCACGACCCGGCGGATGAGCGCCGAGCGCTCCCGGTCGGAGAGCACCGGGCCCTCGCGGGTCAGGATGTGCCCCACGACCTTCTCCAGGCGGACCCGGCGCTGGGCCAGGGTCAGCCGGGTGAGGTCCTCCAGGTTGATCTCCTCCAGCAGGCGTCTGCGCCAGTGCGTGACGCTGCTGCGCTCGGAGCGCCCCTCGACGGTGCGGTCCTCCTCCAGGCGGTCCTTCAGACCCATGGCCCCGCTCTCCTTCCCCCGGGGGCGGGCGCGGCGGGCACACGCCCCGCCGCGCGGCGCCCCGCCACGACTTCCGCTGTGTTCTCCTCGGGCGCCGGGACCCGGCCCCGGCGCGCACCGCCCACCGCCCCGGCCTCACACATCGGGCATGTCCACCCGCCGGGTCAGCGTCAGGTCGAAGCCCGCCGCGGAGAACACGATCGGCAGCGGATGCGAGACCTCCACGTAGAAGCCCTCCTGGTCGTTGACGCCGCTGGTGACCGTCGCGTCGTCCAGCCACGGCGGCAGCGCCGCGCGGGCGGCGGCCTCCGCTCCCTCCAGCTGCTCGGCCCCGGCCACCCGCGCCCCGGCGCGGGCCGCGGACTCCAGCCGCTCGACCGCGACGAAGGCCAGGAAGGCCTCGATCGCGACGACCGCGACCAGGAGCAGGATCGGGAAGATCGCGGCGAACTCCAGCAGCGGGCCGCCCCGGTCGCCGTCACGGCGCGGTCGGTTCGCGGCCAGAAGGCGCCGTGCTCCCCGGTCTCCGGTGCTTCGGCGGGTGCGGTCCGGAGCGGTCCGCCCGTCCGACCGCGTGCTCACGGCGTCACCCCCCGGGGCTCGACCTCGGTGACCACCCTGGCCTCGCCGGTGACGTCCCAGGGCCCCGAGGCACCGGGCAGGAAGAGCGGCATGGCCATGGTCACCCGGGCGTAGCGCGCGCCGTCGCGCTCCACGACCTCCACGGTCATCACGTCCTCGCCGTTCCACGGCGGCCGTACGCGCTTGCGGGCCTCCTCGTCCACGCGCGCCATGTCGTCGGGGGTCACGGCGGCCTGGCGGGCGGCCTCGGCGGCGCCGTGCGAGGCGTACATGGAGGTGACGCCGAGCAGCAGCACCTGCCACACCAGGGCCAGCGCCAGCATCATGAACGGCACCGCCGCGGCGAACTCCACGATGACCCCGCCGCGGTCACCGCGCCGCGTGCCCGTCCGGCCCCGGGAACTCCACGGATCCCACAGGCCCCGCGGGCCACGTAAGCCCCACGGGCTCCGACGGCGCGCACGGTCTGCGCGACCGCCGTCCCGCGCGGCGTCCCCGCCCCGGTCCGACCTGCGCCGGAGGCCGGGCTCAGCTTCCGAAGCCACCGCGGCCCCCTCCGCCCCCGTGGGGCCCCGATCCGGGGCGCCGGCCGAAGGGCTGGCCCAGCGGCGGGACGGAGGCCTGTCCGTTGACCGCCGCGCGCGACGGGTTGGGCCCGGACGCGTTGAGGAAACCGGACACGTCGCGGGTGGACGGACCGGCGCCGCGCCGCTCGGAGAGGGAGGCGAAGCCGCCCAGCCCCGCGGGAGGGGTGGCCGACCCCCCGCCGCCACCGAGCTGCGCGGGCGGGTTCAGCAGGTCCAGCTCCGCGGCCAGCCGCGAGAAGGCCCTGCGCAGCCCCTCGTCGGTCACCTTGGTCGGGTCGCCGTTGTTCTCCCCGGGCTCCAGCGCGCGGTAGGCGGCGGGGACCGGTGTGCGCAGCACCCGGGTGCCCAGCAGCTGCTGGAGGAAGTCCGGCTGGATCTCGTTCTTGCGGCTGTGCCGGGTGACCAGCGAGTACACGTCCGTGTGCGAGCGCACCTGCAACCGCTCCCACATGCTCATCAGCCGCTGGGCGCCGCGCATCGCGGGCACGTCCGGGGTGACGGTGACGACCGCGCTGTCGGCCAGCTCGACCGCCATCGCGGTGGCCTCGTTCATGGTGGACCCGCAGTCCACCACCACCAGCTCGTACCGGGACCGGAGCGCGCTCAGCACCCGCCGGGCGGCGCTGGCGCCGACGTCCTCGCCGCGTTCCCCGTGCTCGGGGGCGAGCAGCACGTGCGGCCCCCGAGGGTCCACGTACAGGGTCTCGGCGAGCATCCCGGGGGTGATGTTGTCCCCGGCGTCCACCAGGTCGCTGATGGAGCGGCGGTGCCGCAGGTTGAGGAACGCGGGCAGGTCGCCGGTCTGCAGGTCCAGGTCGACCAGGCACACCACCCGCTCGGCGGCGGCCGCGGCCATCGCCAGGTGCACCGCGCACGTGGTGGTGCCCACGCCGCCCTTGGCACCGCTGATCGCCAGGACGCGGCCCCGCACACCCGACGCGGGCAGGTCCATCGACGCCGACTCCAGGTGGCGGCGCAGCGTCCGCGACCACTCGGCGGCCTTGGTGATCCGGCTCTCCAGCTCGGCGATCCCGCAGTCGTCGGGCATCACCCCGCGCGCCCCGGCCTCCATGGCCCCGGTGAACGTGTCGGGGTCCATCGTGGGCGAGACCAGCAGGATCGCCACCTGCGGGTGGCGGTGGGACAGGTCGCGTACGGCCTCGAAGACCGGAGCCGGGCCCAGATCCTGGTGGATGAGGACCACGTCGATCTCCGGGTACTCCCCGGCGGCGTCGATCAGCGCCGACGTGGTGGCCCGGGAGGCCACCAGGGTGGCACTGCCCAGCTCCTCGAAGCGCGCGGCGAGCACCATCTCCGACTCCGAGGTCGGCATACCCGCCAGGACACGGAAGTTCAACGCTTACCCCCCATGCGGCACGCGCCGCTCGTCGGCCGTCCCGCCCTCGTCCGGTGTCGTGCTCTCGTCGGCCGTTCCTCCGTCGACGAGGGTGTCGAAGTCCCCGCTGCAGAACTCGGCCTCACCCGGGGCGCCGCCGCCGTCGGCGCTCACCAGGGCCAGCCTGAGCCCGCTGGAGAAGTCCTCGGCGTAGGCGAGCTGGAGCGCCGCCTGCGGCTCCAGGCGGAAGGTCACCGGGACCACCCCGGCCACACCGCCGCCCTCCTCCTCCTGGGTGCGCAGCTCACCGATGTCGAGGACCTCCACCTCGGTGATGACCCGCACCGCGCACGCCTCGCCGTGGTCGCGTGCCGGGAAGGTGCCGTAGATGTCCACGAAGGACCCGCGCCGCACCTTGCCCGCCACACCGGTCTCGGCGTTGACCATGATGGCGATCTCCCGTTCCCCCGTGGTGAGGGTGGGCTGGGGCTGCACCATGCCGTGCTGGAGGTAGACGCCGGCCTCCAGGTGGGAGGCGGCGACGAGCTGCTGGTCGGCCGGGGTCTCCACCTGGGACAGGTCGGAGAGGAAGACCTCCGGGTCGAAGTACATGCTGGGCACCTCGACCCGCTCCACGGACTCCTCGCCGATGGGCTGGTAGGCGTCCACGGCCTCGGTCAGCCGCAGGACGGTCGCGAACTCGCCGAGACGCTCCTGCTGGCTGTTGAGGTAGGTGAACACGGAGGCGAACACGGCGACGGCGCCGATAGCGGCAACGACCATGAGCAGGACGCCGCGTCGCTGACGGGGGTTCATAGGGGTTGCTTTTCCGTTTCCAGTGTCGTCGCGGGCCGTCCGCTCACTTCGGGGGCGCGGTGTCGGTCCCTAGCGGGAGTAGGTCCGGGGAGCGTCGGGCCGCGGGGCGCGGCCCGCGAACGGCGGACCCTCCGGTCGGTCGGTGGGAGGTGGGGGTGGCGGACCCGGCGTGTGCCCCCCGTCCACCGGGGGAGGGAGCCGGCCGGGGCCGGCGGTGTCGCCGGGGGAGGGGGCGGGGGTTCGGCCCGCGGGGCCGGGGGTGTCCGGGGCACCGTGCCCGCCGGGCGGGCGGGTGGCGCTGCCGGGGGCGGGCCCGGCCGTTCCGCGGAAGGGGCCCGGAGCAGCCGGGGGACCCTGTCCGCCGGACGGCCGGGGGCCGGAGCGGGGGACGGGTTGCTGCGCGGGGGTCCGGGCGGCGGTGGCGGAGCAGAAGGGGCAGGTGCGTGCCGACATGGGCTCGCCGCACCAGGAGCAGGAGGAGGCGCGGATGGAACCGGCGGCGTAGGCCAGGGCCTGGGGATGGGCGCTCAGCGCCACGAACTCCACGTACTTGGCGGTTCCCCAGTAGACGGGGCCGAGCGGCTGGGCGGGCAGGGTGCGGGTGGCCACGGGCTGGATGGCCTGTGGGAGGTGGTCGTCGAAGACCCCGGTGATGCCCGGGTCGGGGGTGGAGTACAGCAGCTGGACCGGCTGCACCGGCCGGAAGGGCAGTGTGCGGGCGACGTCGGACGCACGCATGCGTCCCACCTGCTGGGTGGGCGCGCAGTAGGCGAGGAAGGACACGGACGGGGCGTAGGAGCCCATGTGCTGGCGCATCGAGGTCGGGATGGTGGACAGGCCGGAGACGGTCTTGAGCCAGGCACCCGCCAGCAGGTGCCGGGGCAGTTCGTCGCACAGCGCGGCGACCATCCCCGGGGGCAGGTAGGGGGCGAGGTAGGCGAGCTGGTCGGCGACCAGGGACAGGGCCAGGGGCGACAGGTCGACGCCGATCCCGGCGATGTGGTCGGTGCGCATCGCGCCGCGGGCGAAGTTGACCGCGCGCTCGGCGTCCGAGGACTGCCACGTGGGGTAGAGGGCCACGACCTTGCGGCCCGCCTCGGTCTGCTCCCTGGCGAAGGCGACGAACGCGGCACTGCGTTCGCCGACGCCCTCGCCGCGCATCGTGAACCGGTGGGCCCCGGCCTCGCCCACGTGACCCGTGCTGGGGATGTCCGCCAACAGGGCGACGGTCGTCGCCGACCGAGGTAGGGCTCTGGACACTGGGCAAGCTCCATCGGTTCTGCGCACTGGGGCGAGACGGCTGAGCGGCCTTGCGAAGGTGGCACTCGGACGCATCGTAACGAATGTGTGGCGAAGCGAGGGAGGTCTCGCGTTCGTCGCCATTGAACACGGGGTGTGAGGTGGTGGAGTGCTCGGGGGGCGGGGATTCGGCGGGGGTGGCGCGAGTGGTGACGACTCCCCGCTGGCCGAAGGGGATCGGATCGTGTCCGTGTGCACCACCGCCTTCCTGGGCAGACGTTTTTTGTGGTGGCCGCATGTGGCCAACGCCTGGACGGATCGGTATACGACCGTTTTCGGGTCGTACGGGTTCTGTGTCGGTTTGTGGGGGTTGGGCTGCCCCCCGGTGCCGTTTGGCACCTCTCATCCTTTCTCCTCCAAGGATGCCCTTCCTCCCCCCGTCCCACCAGTGCCCTTCCCGGCCTGTGGACAACCCTCCCCGTCGCGGTCGCTCCGTCCGGGCGGGGAGGCGGCGGACGGGGTGTCGTACTGGTCACGTGCGGGATTGGACCCGCGCCAGACGGGAACGAAACAGGCAGGCTTCGCGTCATATCTTGAGAAGCCACGTCCTCACCGAGGAGACCGAACGATGCGTAAGGCAAACCGCGCCGCGGCAGGAGCCGCCGCCTGGCAGGTCGTCCGCAACACCGACAGCGGCATGTCCGTCTGGCAGCGCGCCGGGGCCGTCCCGCGGATGATCGGCGCCAAGGTGCGCGGACGCTACCCCGAGCTGGGTACCGGCAAGCTGCTCGGCATGCTCGTGCTGGTGGCCTACATCCTCTCTCCCGTCGACTTCGTCCCCGAACTGTTCATCCCGCTGCTCGGACTGGCCGACGACGTCGCCGTCGCCGTGTGGCTGACCACCATGGCGCTCGGCGAGAGCGAGCGCTTCGTGCTCTGGGAGCGTCAGAACCAGACGCAGCAGGCCTTCCAGGAGGCCAACCGGGCGGACGGACACGGCATGCACGGCCGGACGGGGCCGGACCAGGGGCACGACGTCCCCGGAGCGGGCGGACACCGCACCTCCGCCGACGGCACCCGCCGCTGACCCGAGCCGCCGCCGACCGGGCCGCAGCCTTCCGGAGACGGCCCCGGACACACACGGGCCCCGCGCGTACCGCGCGGGGCCCGTGGCGTCGGATCCGGGTGCGCCGCCGGGGGCGGGCCCCGATCCCCTTCCGTCACCAGCTGGACTTGGTCACCCCGGGCAGCTCGCCGCGGTGGGCCATCTCCCGGAAGCGGATCCGCGAGAGCCCGAACCTGCGCAGGTGCCCCCGGGGCCGCCCGTCCACCGCGTCGCGGTTGCGCAGCCGGGTGGCGCTGGCGTCGCGCGGCTGCCGGTTCAGCTCGGCCACCGCCGCCGCGCGCTCCTCCTCCCCGGAGCGCGGGCTGCGGATGATCCGCTTGAGCTCGGCCCTGCGCTCGGCGTAGCGGGCCACCACGCGCCTGCGCTGCTGGTCGCGGGCGATCTTGCTCTTCTTGGCCATCAGACGCTCCCGCCGCGGGCGCGGATCTGGGCGACCACCCGCTCGATGCCGCGGGCGTCGATCACCTTCATGCCCTTGGTGCTCACGCGCAGCCTCACGTAACGTCCCTCACTGGGCAGCCAGTACCTCTTCGTCTGGATGTTGGGGTCGAACCGGCGCCTGGTACGCCGGTGGGAGTGCGAGACCGAGTTGCCGAAGGCCGGAGCCTTCCCGGTCACCTGACAGACACGGGACACGGCGGTCCCTCCTCTCGTGCGCGGTCCGGAACCTCCGGACCGTTCGGGGCTTTCCCGGAGCCTGATCCCGGTGTCCGGGGCTCCGCGGCGTTCAGGACCTCCTGACGGAGGCGGACGGGTAGGGCAGCAGCGCCATCTCGCGGGCGTTCTTGACCGCGGCGGCCAGCAGCCGCTGCTGGCGGGCGGTGACCCGCGTGACACGGCGGCTGCGGATCTTGCCCCTCTCGGAGAGGAAGCGGCGCAGCAGGGCGACGTCCTTGTAGTCCACGTGGTCGGCGTCGCCCAGGGGGTTGGCGAACGTACGCCGCCGGGGTTCTCTCGTCATGGCTTTCCCCTCTCCCCTACAGGGCGTCGGCGAAGGGGTCGGACCGCAGCGGCCGTCCCGCCTCGTCCTCGGTCATCAGGCACGAGTCCAGCAGGGACACCAGGCGCCGGGCGTCCAGGTCCACACCCGTGAACGCCAGGTGCTGGCCGCGGTCGCCCACCACCGGATCCCAGTCCAGGAGCGCGGAGACCCGCCGGGTCTCGGAGACCATCTCCACCGCGGCCTCGGGCAGCGCGTCCAGCCAGGGGCCGCCGCTCTCCAGCAGCAGGGCGTCGTTGTAGGCGTCCCACACCAGCAGCGTGTCCGGGCGGCTGGCCAGCCAGATCCGGCCCCGGCCGCGCAGGCCCGCCGAGACGATCCGCTCCAGCGCCTCGTGCAGCCGCACGGGGTGCAGGGGGCGCCTGCGGGTCCAGGTCACCGTGCCCACCCGCCCGTCGGCGCGGTCGGCGTAGTGCGCCCAGGCCGGGTTGAGCCGGTGCGCGGCCGCCTCGGGGTCGAACCGGCCGTGCGTCAGGTCCGCCAGCCCGCCGCCCGCCGGAACGACCACGGCGGCCGGGTTGAGGTGCTCCACCAGGGCGCGGGCCTCGTCGAGGTGGCGGGTCCCGTGCACGGCGACCGCCGTCGGGTACTCGACCTGGTGGGCGAGCACCTCGGCGACCGTGCGCTCGTCCTCCGCCGCGATGTCCAGGTCCCGGTCGCGCAGGTCGTCGTGGCCGGACAGGTCCGGAAGCAGGCGGTCGGCGTCCACCGCCGCGATGACGGCGGCCAGCCGCAGCTCCTCCCGGGCTGCGACCACCTCGGCGACCTGCCGGGGCTCGACCCCGTCCCAGGTCTCCACCACGCACAGGGTGTGCTCGCCCCCTTCGGCCAGCCGCAGCAGCGCGGGCACGAGGTCCTCGCGCAGGGTGCAGGACGCGCACAGATGGTCCAGGTGAACGCGGCTGTGGTCCACGGGACCCCAGCGGTCGCGGGTGACGCGGTGGACGATCCCCTCGGAGATCCCGTCGAGGTCGTGGTGCACGGCCACGGACCCCGGGACCTCCGCCAGCAGGTCGTCCACGCTCCGTCCGCGCGCGTGGCGGTGCAGGCCGCAGACCACGGCCACGCGCATGGGGGTTGTCGGCTCCATCGGGGGAGACCCTCCTTACTAAGAAAACGATAATCATTATCGTATAGCACGCGCACGGTACCCGAGGAAAAGCCGCTTGCCATGATCACGATGTTCGTAGTACTTTGCTTGAAGTGGTTGGAGGCGATCCCCTTGGAGGCACCGTGAACATCGACCTCGTCGGCCTGGCCGTGCTCTGCGACGACCCGCGCGCCAGCGCCGCGTGGTTCGCCGAGCACTTCGGCTTCGACATCAACATCGACCTCGGCTGGTACCTGAACACCCAGCACGAGGACCACCCCAAGCTGTCGATCGACTTCGTGCTGCGCGACCATCCGTCCACGCACGAGGTCCTGCGCTCGGGGAGGGCGGAGTCGCTGGTCGCCTTCCTGGTGCCGGACGTGGACGCCGAGGAGAAACGGCTGCGGGAGGCGGGGGTGGAGGTGATCATGCCGCTGGTCAGCGAGCCCTGGGGGCAGCGCCGATTCCAGGTCTCGGGCCCGGAGGGCCTCTACGTCGAGATCCTCCAGATGGTCGCCCCCGATCCGCAGTGGATGAAGGACAACGGCCTCACCGAGGAGTGACGCCGGGAGGGCGGCCGGGTGGATCCGGAGGGTGCGTCGGCCCGGCCGCATGGGAGGAGGCGTGGGGGAGGCCGCCCCGCACGGCGCGAGCCGGGGCGGAAGGGATCCCGCCCCGGCTCGCGCCAACCGGTACCCGGAGGACCGTGCCCTCCGGCGGGCTCAGAAGTGCTCGGCGAGCGGGCCCAGTACCGGGAGCCACTCCCTGACGCCCACCTCGGAGACCAGGCCCTGGAGCCGGAAGGGGTCCTTCTCGGTCAGGGCGAGGGCCTCCTCGCGGGAGCCGGCGCGGAAGAGGAGGAGGGCGCCGGGGGCGTCCTCGGCGCCGAAGGGACCCGAGCACAGGTTGACGCCCTGCCCGGAGAGCCCGTTCAGGTACTCGCGGTGGGCCGGGCGGTGCTCGTCGCGCGCGGCGGTGCTGTCGGGGGCGTAGACGTAGGTGATGGCGAAGACCGCCATGGTGTTCCTCCCTGGGTGCGTGAAGGGCGCGGGTGCGTGGTGCGGCGGCTGGTGCCGCGACGGGCGCCACTGTGCCACAGGCGCGGGTGCGGGGAGCACCTCGGGCCCGAGCGCCTGGGGCCGGGCGGCCGTTTCCCCGGGGTCCCGGCCGGGATGGGCGGGAGCGTCCCTTTTGCGGGTGGGGACTCAGGGGCCGCCGGTGACGCGGGCCAGGGCGTAGGCCCACACGCCCTGGACGGTGACCGCCCCCAGCCAGACCGCCGCCGCGAGCAGGGCGACGGTCACCGCGCCCGCGAGCGCGTACGTCACCACGGCCACGGTCCGGCGGGCGGTCCTGTGCCCGGCTCCCCGGTAGGTCATCGGGTCTCCTCCGCGTACTCGGGGTGTTCCGGTTCCGTCCGTCCCGGCCGCGCGTGCCGGGGGCCGTAGACCGGGGCCAGGGGTTCCTCCGGTGTCCCGGGATCCCCCGCCGCCCTCGACGACCCCGCCGTCTGCGCTACCTCCGCCACCTCCGGTGCACCCGTCGTACCCGGTGACCCGTGCTCCTCCCGGGCCCGCACCGTCCCGAACGCCTCCGAGGGCTCGGCGAGCATCGCGGTGAACGCGCCGTGCTCCCCCGCCAGCGTCCACCGCAGCAGGGCGCCCAGGCTGGGGTCGGTCCGCCCCTCGCCGTCGGTGACGGCCGAGGTCAGGAACACCCGCGCCTCCCCGAAGTCGGCCTCGGCGTCCCGCAGCAGGTTCCCCAGCCCCAGGGTCCGCTCCGCCCACGCGCGCGTGTCGGACTCCCCGGGCGCGACGGCCGTGTCCCGCACCAGGTCGCCGCGCGTGACCACCACCGCCAGGCGGGCCTGGCGCAAGCCCCGGCCGCCCCGGCGCCGTGCCAGCATCCGGTACTGCCGCCGGATCTCGTCGCGCACCGCTCCGTAGGCCAGCTCCGGGTCGCGGGTGTGCGACCGGTCCCCGGCCAGCCGGTCCCTCTCCCGCGGGGTCAGCGAACGCCACACCGACTCGATCCCCAGCGGGTCCACCACCAGCACGAACGTCGTCGCCCGGCCCAGGTAGGCCAGCTCCTCGGCGGTCGCCGACCGGTTGAACCGCTCGCCCGCCGCGTCGAACAGCTGCATGAGCAGGGTCCTGCGGCCCGCGCCCACCCGCACGGTCAACCCCCGCACCTCGCGGCCCGGGGGAGTGGGCGCGGTCCGGGACCCGGCCGCGAGCATCCGCTCGCAGTCCCGCAGCCGCCGCACCGTCTCCCCGCCCACCGGTTCCACGTACGCCTCCGGTACCCGGCGCGCGGCCTGCGCCAGCGCCAGGTGCATCCCGGTCACCAGCCGCGTCTTGCCCGCGCCCGTCCCTCCGAACAGCGGAAGCAGGAACTCCCTGGCCTCACCCGGACGGTGCTCCAGCGCACGGTCGCAGTGCGGGCACCGCGCCTCCAGGTCGGCCGAGCCCAGCAGGAGCAGCGTGGGCAGCCGCGCGCCGCACAGGCACTCCCGGCGCCACAGCCCCCGCCCGCCCGGGCGGATGGCGCCGTGCCGCCGACCGCAGCGCGCGCACAGGTACGCCGGGTAGCCCAGCCGCAGGAAGCACCCCGGGCACACCATGCGGATCCGGCGCACCAGCAGCAGCCCCGAGTCCGCCAGCCGCAGCGCGCCGACGGCGGCCCACGCCGCGGCCAGGTAGGCGCCCACCACCAGGGCGTGGACCAGGAACTGCGGAAACAGGAACACGCTCCACGGAGCCGCGAAGCCCCAGCTGCGCCCCACCACCACGCGCAGGTCCCACCAGGCGGGACCACCGTGGTAGGCGCGGTGCGCGGGGTCCTCCCGGGTGCCCGGCAGCGGCTCGTCCGGGTGGCCGCCCGCCCACATCACCTCGCGCACGCGGCGCAGGTACGCGGCCACCAGCACGCACCACCCGGCCAGGAGGGCGGTTCCGCCCCCGATCACCACGGCGCTCACCAGACCCGCGAGCAGCCACCACCGCAGCAGGTAGACGACCACCAGGCCGAGGGCCGCGACGACGGCGACCAGGAGCGCCGCACCGATCTGCGCGCCGCCGTCGTCGCGCCGCGACGGCGCGGCCCTCCCCGTGACCGCGGCCCGCCCCGAGGCCACGGCCCGGCCCGTGGACGCTGCCCCCCTCATGAGCGCCGCTCATCCGTCCGGGGGCCCAGCCCGAGGAACCGGCGCCTGCGGGGCTCGCGCGAGCGCTGCGCCCACTCGTCGAAACCGGCCGCCGACTCGCGCGGCAGCTGTCTGCGCATCCTCGCCAGGTGGCGCCGCCGCCACCCGCCCACGGCGGGGGCGAGCACCGACGCGTCCAGGCGCCCGGCCCGCCCGTGCCCGGCCAGGATCCGGTGCCTCGTCGCCAGGTACACCAGGGCGGCCGTCGCCGTGTCCGGGCGGTCGTCGGCCAGCCGGGCCGCCACCGCCTCGCGGTAGGCCTCGAACACCTCCGCCGGGCAGTCCCGCAGGGCCTCGGCCAGCAGTGAGCACTGGCAGCACCCCAGCAACACGCGCACCACCAGCCGCCAGGCCACCTCCTCCACCGCCGGATGGGTTCCCCGGACGGCCGCGTACACGGCGGCGAGCCGCTCGTGCGCCCGTTCCCCACCGGCCGCGCGCAGCGCGACCAGGGACGGGCGCACCTCCGACCACTCCACCACGACCCGCCGGCCGGACTCGGGAAGCCGGGCGCGCAGCCAGTGCCGGGACACCTCGTCCACCAGCTCCCGCCAGGTCCGCTCCTGGCCCGCCTCGGGCGGTGCCGTCATCGCCTCGGCCACCCAGCCGCCCACCCCTGGCGCGACCAGGACCCCGGGCCGCAGCACGCGCAGGGCCAGCAGGGCGGCCCGCGGTCCGTGCCCGGGTCCCCACACGTCGGTGAGCAGGTCCTCGTCCACGTCGTGTGCGGCGAGGCCGGCGGCACCGGCCGCCCGGCCCTCCCGGCGCACGGACACCAGGTACGACAGCAGCCCCGGCGGATCGCTCCGGTTGTCGGTGGCCAGCAGCCGCAGCTCGCGGAGCAGGGCGCTGGACCCGTCGCGGTCGTCGGCGAACAGTGCGCCCACGGGCCCGGCCGCGAGGGCGGACAACCGCTCGCGGGGCAGCGCGGCCAGGTGCGAGGCCGCGCCCCGGCGTACCCCGGGGTGGGCGGCGACCAGGGCGCGCGCCTCCGGCGCGGGCGGGTGCGAGGCGGCCAGCAGCGGCGCGAGCACCCCGCCGCCGTACCGCTCCAGGCTCTCCTCGGGCGGTAGCAGACCGCTCGCACGGGCCCAGCGCAGCAGCACCACGGCCCGGTCGGGGGCGAGCTCGCCGCACTCGCCGTCCAGCAGGGCGGCGACCCGGTCCCGCGCGACCTCGCGCACCGACTCCGTCCGCATCGGCGCCACCGCGGGAGCACCGCCGCCCGCGGCGATGTCGTCCAGGGAGCGGCGCACCATCACGCGTTCGAGCCGCTCGGTGGTCCCGGCCGCGCCGCCCAGCCGGTGCGCCACCCGCTGCAACTCCGCCAGGTCGGCCGGGTCCAGGACTCCTGACGGCGGCTCCGCGAGCAGGCCGGTGGCGGAGGGCGGGCCGCCCCGCCCCCCTCCGGCCGTTCCGCCCCGGCGGCCTCCGGGCACTCCGCCGCGGCCACCCCCGGACGCCCCGTCCGGCCCTCCTCCGCAGGGCCCGTCCGAACCGGCGCCGGGTGCGGTGTCCAGCGCCGTGACCGCTGCGCGGGGCCCTCCGCCGGAGGGCCCGGCCGCACCGCCGAACGCGGCGGCCGCTGCGCGCACCCCCGCGCCGGACGGCCCGCCCGCACCTTCGCCCAGCACCCGGTCCAGCACGTCGCCGCCCTGGCTGTGCGGAGTCGCGTACGCGGTCCGGCCGGATCCCGCCTCCACCGCTCCCACCAGGTTCCTGACCGGCCTCCGGCCGCGGAGCCCCGCCCCGGCACGTGCCTCCCCCGACGCCTCGGCGTCGGCGTCCAGGATCCGGTGGACCAGCGCGGCCGCGTCCTCGGGGGCGAGCCACTCCACCGCCTCCGACAGCCACTCGCGCACCTCCCGCAGATCCTCGCGCGCGGGCGCGTCCTCGTCCAGCAGGGACGCCGCCGCCAGCACCGGGAGCCAGTCCGCCAGGGCGCCCTCGCGACCCGAGGCGTACGGCCGCGCCCGGCGCCACAGCACCGCCGCCCGACGCGTGCCCAGCCGGACCAGCCGGTCGGCGACGGCCCGCGCGCGGGGGTCGGGTGCGGGGAGCACGTCCGGCGGGTCCTCCTCCGGGTCGTACACCGTGAACCTGTTCCGCCACAGCGCGGTGTCGGAGCCGGGCGGAACACCGACGACCTGCACGAGCGCCTCGTCGGGGTTGCCGCAGTAGGTCGCGAACGACAGCAGTCGCGCCCGCCGGGGCGGCAACAGGTGGCTCAGGGCCGCCACCCAGTGCGCCACGGACGCGCTGTCGGCCACCAGCACCAGCGGGCGGGAGTCGTCCACGGCGTCGTCGGCGGCGAGCAGCAGCCGCGTCACCACCTCCGCCGGACGGCTTCGCACCCACGCGTCGGTGCGGCGGCGGTCCAGCGGGCCGGGGCCGACCTCCAGCCCGGACAGCTCCGGCAGTTCGGACAGGCCGGGGTCGCCGACCGGCTCCTCCGCCCAGAAGTCGGCCTCCCACAGCTCGGCGGGCAGCGGACCGGAGCCCTCGGGGCCGACGGCCACCAGGCTGTGCGCGAAGTAGTTGCCCGGCCGCCCGGACGGGTCGTCGCCGCTGGAGACCACGCGGCTCAGCACCGGCGCCCCGCCCACGTCGGGGGAGTAGCACAGGTTGACCGGGTGCTCGTCGACGCGCTCGCAGGACCGGGGCGGCTCGTACACGGTGAACCGCTCGACCTCCCTGAGCACCCGGGGGTCCACCCCGGGCGTCGCCGCGTTGAACTGGTACCCCGCGTAGCCGGACAGGCCGTGCTCGCACGAGGTGTAGTACAGCTGCGCGAAGCCCATCGGCGCGCCCCTTCGGTCTGGTCGTCGCGGGGGGTCTGTTCTGGGTGGTGGTGTGGAGGGTCCGGCGACCCGGCCCGGCGGACCCGCCGGGCCGGGGTCAGGACCAGGACGCCTCGCGCGAGGGGATGACCCCGAACTCGCTGAGCATCCACAGGAACGGGTCGGCGACCCGGTAGGGGCGGACCCCGCCGCGCACCCGGTTGCCCTCGTCGGGGACGCCGCCCAGGGCCGACACCCCGAAGTAGCGGGCGTTGCGGTAGTGGTTGCTCACGTGGCCGTCCACGCCGCCGCCGTCCCACCGGTGCAGCAGCTGCTGGATCTGGGCGTGCACGTCCTGGCTGTCGGACTCGTCGAAGAACGGGGCGTTGGGCTGCGGCCGGTGCAGCGGCGACCCCTCGTCCAGTTCCCCGTGCAGCGCGTCGATCTTGGTCAGGCACACCGCCATGGGCACCTGGATCAGCCTGTTGGCGGCTCCGGGGCGGCTCATCAGCAGGTCGGTGACGCGTCCCAGCATGTCCAGGGGCCGGCTCTCCGTCCTGTCCGGCGCGGGTGGGCGCCTACCGGCCGGGACCAGCTGCCGGGTGCCCTCCATCCGGAGCGGGTCCAGCAGGAGGATGATCCCGTCGGCGCTGTTGAGGTAGCGCAGGTTCGCCTCCACGCTCGCCCCGGAGGTCAGGTCCTCCCCGGCGGTGTCGAAGAACGACAGCAGCGTGTGCTGCGGTCGCCTGCCGCCCAGCCCCCTGCGCTGGGTGGTGAACCGGAACACCAGCGGTTCGCGGGTGACCCCGGTGCGCCGGGTGGCGCCGAGCAGCCGCGCCTCCTCGTACAGCGGGGTCTCGTAGTCGGCGTGGAACCGGTGCCGGGTCTGGTCGTCCGAACCGCCCACCGACGCGTTGAAGCGGGCGCCCACGCGGTTCATCAGCTCGTGGATGAGCACCGTCATGAACACCGTCTTGCCGGCGTCGCGCGCCCCGACCAGGGCGATCATCCGGCTGCGGATCCGCCCGAAGTTCACGGGGAGCTGGGCGTGGCAGGTGGCGCACACCTGCCTGCCGGTGGTCGACGCGCACTCCGGGCACACCGCCCGGGCACTGCGCCCGTCGGCCTCGAAGACCGGAGGCAGCCGTTCGCGCCGCCCCAGCTGGGCGCGGATCGCGGCGTCCTCCACCGGCGCGCACACCCGCCCGTCCGGCCCCGGCCGCCCGGTGCACCGGAAGCGGATGCGGCGCTCGGCGAACCGCGAGTAGCAGTAGGGGCACACCAGGAGGCGGCCGTCCACGGGGATCAGCGAGCGCACGGCGTCCAGGTTCCTCAGCACCTCAACTCCTTCACCGGGGGCTGGCGCAGCCGCACCCCCCGCCCGTCGTCGTCCGCCGGGAAGCACATCAGCCAGCCCTGTCCCGTGCCCCGCGGAGGACGCACGCGCACCGAGACCCACTCGCCCGCCGACAGGTACTGGGCGGGCAGGACCGCCAGCACCGTCCCCTGCTCGGCGGAGTGCGGCTGGACCGGGCCGTCGGCGTACACCACGACCACCTCGGGCATGGTGCAGTCCTCCTCCGCGACCAGGTGCACCACCCGGTCCCGGCGCAGCAGGCCCGCCGGCTCCACGCGGTAGTCGAGCACCGCCCGGCCGGGCACGGTGACGCTCGCGGCGGAGCTCACCGCCTCCCCGCCCTCGAAGGGGACGACGGCGCGCACGTCCACCCGCACCGACTCGGGGCCCATCAGCGTCTCGAAGCCCCCGTCGGACGCGTACTGGCGGCGGGTGCAGCGCAGTTCGCCACCGGTCCAGGTCTCCGTGCCGCGCTCCTCGGGCCGCCAGGAGATGATCGCCGCGCAGGCGTCCTCGGGCCAGGTCCACCCCAGCCGGACCGAGGTGTCGAACCGCTCCGCGCGCAGCCCCTCCACGGGCGGGGCCGCGGTCACCCGCACGGAGACGCCCACGACCGCCTGGTCGCCGGCCACCGTCACCGCCAGGACGTGGCTGGTGCCCGACTCCAGCGTGAACGCCACCCGCTCCCGCTCCTCCTGGGGGGTCCGTGCCTGGTGCGCGCCCTGTTCCTCGGCCGCGGTCATGCGGTTCCCGGGCACCGCCGGGGCGGCCGCCCCGCGGTTCCAGGGCGCTGCCCCGGGCGCTCCGGCCCCCGCCGCCCCGGGACTCCCGGACGCCGCTCCGGTGGTCGCGGCCGTTTCACGGTGCCAAGGCGGTGCTCCGGTCGCTGCCGCTCCGGGCGCTCGGGTGGACGCTGTTGTTCCGGGGGCCCTGGTCACTGCCGCCTTGGGGTTCCCGGGCGCCCGGCTGGTCGCCACCGCCTCGGGGTTCCCGGACGCTGCTCCGGTGATCGTTGCTGTTCCGGGGCCTCTGGGGTCTCCGGGGTCTCCGGTGGCCGCTGCCGCCACACGGTCCCCCGCCGCCTCGGTGGGCTCGGGTCTTCCGTGCTCCGCCCGCGTGCCGCCGGGTGTTCCGCCGCCTCCCGCCACACGGTCGTCGGGTGTGCCGCCGGGCGCTCCCGGGCCTCCCGTCCCCCCGGGCCCGGAGTGCGCGGTCGCACCGCCGTGCCCGGTGCCGCGGGCCGCCGTGTCCGTGAGCAGGCCCGTGGCGGCGGAGTCCTCGGCGCGGTCGTGGAGGGCGACGCCCTGCGCGGGCACCACAGGTCCGCCGCCCGGCCCGTCGCCCCCGGCGGTACGGCGCGTCGGCGGGTTGGCCGTGCGGACCTCACCGTCCGCGACCCCGGCCCCGGTCTGACCGACGGAGCTGAGAACGCGGGCGCCCTCGCCCTCCCCTCCCGCGGGCGGGGACGGCAGGACCACGCGCGGCAGGTCGGCGCCGTCGGCCGGGGGCACCGCGCGGGCGTCCACGGCCCGGTTCCGCTCGTCGGGGGCCTCCGCCCCGGTCCGCGCGGGAGCGCCGAGGACACCCTCCTCCCCGTCGGCCGCCGGTGCCGGGGACTCCGCGGCGGGGGAGAGCCTGGCGTGCTTCCCCACGCTGCGGGTACGGCTCCCGGACCCCTCAGCGGGGTCGGGAGCACGGTCCCCTTCGGCGCCCCCGGGCTCCGCGGATCCGGCACAGGCCGTGTGCGGGGCGCGGGCGTCCGGGCCGGGGCCGGTGCGGGTCCGACCCGAAGGCCCCTCCCCGGGGGCCAGGATCCGGACCCCCTCCCCCTCCTCCTCGTCAGCGAAGGCCGTGCCCCGGACGTCCGCGCCGGGGGCGGCGTCCCGGATCTCGGCGGGGCTCCTCTCACCCGGACCGAGGACGCGGATGCCCTCGACCTCCCCGTGCCCGCCCTGTTCGGAGGGCGCGGTGCGCGCACGGCCCGTGTCGTGGAACGCGTCCTCGCGGGGACGGGCGCCGGCCTCCCCGGGCACCACGGCACCGGTGCGCGGCGCGTGCGGGCCGTGCGCCCCGCCGCTGGCGCCGCCACGGACCTGGCCGGTGGTCCTCTCCCCGGGCCCGAGCACACGCACGCCCTCCCTCTCCTCGCCGGGCGCCCCCGCGCGCGAGGGGTCCGCGTGTCCGGCCGCGGACACCGGGGGCGGCCCCGAGGCCCGGCCCGCGCCCGGCCGAGAACCCGTTCCGCTCCTTCTGCCGGCCCCCCGGTCCTCGGGGGACCCCTCGTCGTCGGCCAGCGGGGTCTGGGCCACCTCACGGCCGTAGGACTCCAGGTCGTCGGGGCCGACCACCGTGCCGAGCGGCCACTCGGGCGGCTCCTCCCCGACCCGCAGCACGACCTTCCCCCGGGACGGCCGCGTCCACGAGGCCCGGAAGTCCGCACCGCCGTCCGGCACCACGGACAGGTCCCGCACCGCGGACGGGCACGGGCCCGGGCTGGCCCGGCGGACGAGCCCCGCCGACCCCCGGGCGTGCCCGTTCGAGGTCACGTAGACCGCGCGGACCCGGTAGTGGTACTCCACGTCCATCTCGACGTCGGTGTCGCAGAACCCCGACCCGTCGGTCTCCACGCGCACGCCGTCGCCCGCGCCGCGCGGCGGCGCCCCCACACCGCGCAGCACCTCCACGCGCACCGCCTCCGCCGGGGCCTGCCAGGAGCCGGACACCGACCGCTCCCCGGCGCGCACCCGGAGCGAGGAGACCTCCGGCGCGATCATCACCGGCGCGGTCGACGCCTCCTCCGACACCCCGCGCCCGCCGCCGCGTACCGCCACCACCGCGTAGCGCGCCTCCGCGCCCACGGGGGCGCTGGTGTCGGTGATCTCGTGCCCCGGCAGCTCGCCCACCAGCGTCTCGCGGGCGCTTCCGTCCCGCCCGGTGCGCCGCGTCACCCGGTAGGTGACCGACCCGGACGGACCGGGGCAGGGCTGCCAGGACACCACCACGTTCCGGCCGTCGACCCGGGCCTCCACGCCGCGCGGCGGCAGCGGCTCCACCTCGTCCAGCCGGGCGGTGAGCGCCTCGTCGTCGGCGGCCGCGTCCGCCGCCGCGGCCAGGGCCCGGGCGGCCTCCTCGCGGTCGCCCGCGCGCAGCGCCCGTTCCGCCCGCGCGGTCAGTTCCTCCACCTGGTGCATCCGCGCGCGCAGGCGCTCGTGCAGGTCGTGGTCCTCGGGCAGGTCCTCGTCGGCCTCCTGCGCCTGGCGCAGCCGGTCGTCCACGAGCAGGTCGCACACGTCGCGTTCCGCCCGGGCGGACGCGTCGGCGTCGGGGGCCGGCCGCCGCACGGCCGCGGCCAGCAGCAGCGCCTCCTCCTCGGCCAGCCCGCGGCGGATCCAGTGCCGGACCAGTCCGGCCTCGGTCAGGGACTCCGGGCGCTCGCGCAGGTCGCCGACGATCTCCCACAGCACGAGGGCGTCGGCCTGGTCGCCCTCGGCGCGCAGGATCTCCAGCACGTTCTCGGCCGCCGTCCTGCCCTCCGTCTCCGGTTCCAGCCGCACGCGCTGGACCGCCTCGTCCAGGGCGGCCTTGTCCAGGACGGTGCCGTCGTGGAGCCGGAAGCCGTCCAGCACGGTGAACCCCTCGGCCAGGCGCTGCTCGCCGAAGACCTCCATGGGGGAGAAGGGCACGCCCCGGGCGCGCAGGTGCTCGCGCAGGGTGTTCAGGGTGTGCACGGGCGGGTCGTCGGCCAGCTCGGGCAACCGCTCCACGACGCGCACGCCGTGGTCGAGCAGCACGCGCTCGGCCTCGGTCTCGGCCACGCCCACCGGCGCGATCATCGACCGGAGGGTGTCGCGGTCCAGGAGGGTGGTGGTCAGGCCCTCCGCGATCCCGGTCCACGCGGCCAGGGCCCTCCGGGCCGTCTCGGCGCGGACCTCCTGGAAGTGGGCGTACGTGAGCGCGCCCTCGCCCTCCAGCCGCTCGTGCTCGGCGACCAGGTCGGCGAGCACCTCCTTCAGGGAGCGGCGGCGGCTCTGGAGCGCGCGCCAGTAGGCGCACACCTCGTTGACGTGCTCGGTGAACGCGGCCGGGTCGGTGCACAGCCGCCGTTCCAGGCGGGGCCCGACACCGTAGCGCGCGAACAGGTCCGCCGGCAGCCCGTGGGCGCGCGCGGCCACCAGCACCTCGTCCTCGTAGCGTGTGCGTTCCTGTGCGTCCCAGGGCATCGTGCGATCCCGCTCCCCTCGTGTGGTCGTGGTCGTACGGTCCGGCGAGGGGGTGCGGGGGGTGGGTGGCGGACTCGGGAGGCGGTGCCGGTCAGTTCACGAGGGCTCCCCCGGAACCGGAGGCGGTGGTCGCTCCCGTCCCGCCGGTCCCGGTCGCTTCGTGTTCCTGCATCGGCTCCACCTTTCACGGCCGGGGTTTTTCCCGTGCTTTCCGGCGCGGCCGTTTCGGGTCACGAGCATACCCCTCAGGCGGGCGTTGACGGGGAGAACACGGGCCTTTTGGTTCGCGCGTGTCCGACGCTGCTTCTTTTCCCCGGAGAACCACCCTCGGAGGTGTAGATCACGACATCAGACGGGGAAGGCGGTCTTTTCCCTGAATGTGTCGCAAAGGCCGTTAATGTCTATGAAAAGGATTTATTTCGGGACGTTCCGTGTCGAGTCGTGCCTTTTCAATTTCTCCGGTCGGGGGTGTGGCCGCTACCAGCCGAGGACGTCCAGCGCGGTCTCCAGGTTCTCCCGGAGCCGATCGCGGCGCGCGGTGAGGGCCTCCTCGTGCTCGGTGATCAGGTCCTCCAGGAGGGCGCGCTCGGCGGCGACGAAGGCGTCCGTGTAACCGGAGGAGTCACGGCACTCCAGCGCGGGGAGCGCGGTGTCGGCGTCCGCGCCCTCACCGGAGCCCGGTGTTCCGTGGAACCCCTCCACGACACCGGACATACACGTGTCCCAGGCCGCGGCGGCCCCGACGACGGCGGGGTCCCCCATGGCGGCGGAGTAGGACTCGCCCAGGAGCTCCTCCACGAGGACATGGGACTCCGGAACGTCGAGGGCCCCGCCGTCCTCGCCGACCTCGTAGGGCAGGGCGCTGTCAGGGTCGATCTGCCGACGCGCCCACCCCAGGCACCCTCCCTCGGGCACCGGTTCGCCCGAGGGGGACGCGAAGTCCTCACCGCCGGCCGTGACCGCCCCCCGGGCCTCCGCGCGCAGGTCCTCCCCGCCCCCGAGGCGGTAGGGGTCGGGGGCGACCTCGTCGGGGAGGCCGTAACCGTACTCCTCGGCCACGTCCAAGCGCATGTTCCCGTAGCGGCGGTACTCGTGGTGGGGGCCGAAGGCCCGCATGGTCAGGGTGCCCATCTCCAGCTCGGCGTTGACCGAGGCCTCGTAGCCGAGGTCCACCAGGCACTCCACGGTCAGCGTGTCCGCCGCCCTGGCGACGACGTACGCCTCGTACTCGTCGAGTCGGTAGTCGTACACCGGCAGGTGCAGGCGCTCGCTCAGTTCGGCGTCCACGGCCGCGTAGGGCTCCTCCGGCGGGGCGAAGCCCGACGGCGCCTCCCCGGCGCCGGTCCCGCCGGCCGCGGAGGGGGATCCGTCCGGCTCCGCCACGGGCGCCGTGGACGCCGCGGGCGCCGCGGCGTCGGGCGCGTCGTCGGCGCACCCCGCCGACGAGAGGAGGAGGACGCCCGAGAGCAGGACGGGAACGGACGGGGCGAACGGGTGGCGGGGGATGTGCACAGGCGCTCCAGAGGGGGGAGGGGCCGGGCCCGGGGAGGGGGAAGCCCGGATACGCCGAGCCTAACCCCCGCCCTCCGGGCACGGGATCCCGTGCCCGGAGGGCGGTCCGGCCCCTCTGCCTCAGGACTCCAGCGCCTCGTCCATCCGCGCGGCGAGGTCATCGGTGAGCAGGTCGATGTAGGTGCTGGTGATGTGCCCGGAGTCGCGGTAGACCATCACGTTGCCGATCACCGCCGGGCATCCGCCGTCGACGCAGAACCGGTCGGTGAGGTCGATCCAGTGGACCTCGCCCCCGGACTCCCGGGCGGCGACCTCCTGCGGGTCGGCGTCCTGGAGCGCCTCCTGCGCCGGCCGCTCGCACGGCGACGGGTCCTCGAGGTTGGCCGCCACGCACTCCACCACGTCCCGGCGGGCGCGCGGGGTGTCGCGCAGCGCGACGACCTCGCCGCTGACCCGGGCCACCTCCTCCCACAGCAGGCCCATGCCCTCGGCCATCACGGCCAGGTCCTCCTCCGGGGTGGTCTCCTCGGCGGGGTCGCTGGCGGTGGAGGAGCTGGTGAACACCAGGTCCGGCCGCAGCTCCTCCAACTCGTCGACCACCGCGCGGTTCCACTCGCCGCACGCCGTGTACGGGCCGCCGTCGGGCCCTCTGACCACCGTGTCGGTGAAGGCGCACGAGGACTTGGTGTAGAGGTGCAGTCGCCAACCGCGCTCCTGGGCCATCCCCTCCAGCGCCGTGACCCACTGGGCGCTGTGCGAGTCCCCGAGCACCGCCACGTCCTGGGTGGCGTCCTCGGGGCCGTACACGCACGGGTCGGAGGGGTCGGTGTCGGAGTGCGAGGCCTGGCAGTCGTCGTCGTACAGCGCGGGCACGTCGTCCTCCGCGTTGACGGGGGAGGGGTAGAGCGGCCCCGTGTCGGCGGTCCGGCCGAGCGCGGCGGGACCCACGTGCACCGAGGGGTCGAACGTCACCGACTGCTCCCGGTCGACCCGCACGTACACCGCACCGCTCACCGCGGCCACCGTCACCACGCCCGCCGTGGCCACGGCCAGGGCCGAGCGGCCGCGGCGGACCAGGCCCCGGTCGCGCACCGGGTCCTCCACCCACACCTTGGTCGCCCACGCCAACAGCACGGACACGGCCGCGACCGCCAGGACCTCCGGCGCGCCGAGGCTCTCCTGTCCGAGCAGCGCCAGCGCGAAGACGATCAGCGGCCAGTGCCACAGGTAGAGCGAGTACGACACGTCGCCGATCCACCGGGCGGGCGCGGTGCTCAGCAGCCGGGACGCCGACAGCCTCGCGGGGGAGTCCTCGGCGGCGATCACCGCTGCGCTGCCCAGGACCGGCAGGATCGCCGCCCAGCCGGGGAAGGGCGTGCCGTCGTCGTAGGCCGCCGCGGAACCCGCGACGGCGATGAGGCCGAGCCAGCCCAGGGGCGCGCGCCAGCGCTCGGGCAGGCTGCCGTGCGCCAGCCCGACCGCGAGAAGGCCGCCCACGGCCAGCTCCCAGGCGCGGGTCGTCGGCAGGAAGTACGCCGAGGCCGCCTCCTGCGAGGTCAGCAGCACCGAGCAGGCCAGGGACAGCACCAGCACCGAACCCAGCAGGACGGTGAGGGTGCGGGCGGTGGCCCGCCAGCGGCGCCGGGCCAGGGCCCACACCACGAACAGGAGCGGCCACACCAGGTAGAACTGCTCCTCCACCGACAGCGACCAGAAGTGCTGGACGGGGCTGGGCGGGTCGTCCGAGGCCAGGTAGTCCACCGCCTGCCGGGCCAGGTAGAGGTTCTCCACGTAGGCGGCCGAGGCCACCAGCTGCCAGGCGGTGTCGACCAGGCGGGTGACGGGCAGGAGGAAGAACGCGGCCGCGCCGGTGACCAGGAGCACCGTCGTCGCGGCGGGCAGGAGGCGCCGGACGCGGCGCACGTAGAAGCCGCCGATCGACACCTTGCCGTGCTCGGTGGCCTCGCGGTACAGCAGTGACGTGATGAGGAAGCCGGAGATCACGAAGAACACGTCGACGCCGACGTAGCCGCCCGGCAGCAGGGCGGGATTGAGGTGGTAGACGAGGACCAGGAGGACGGCGACGGCGCGCAGGCCCTGGACCTCGGGCCGGAAGCGGCGTCCGGTCCGGGCGGGTGCTGAGAACATGGGCTGGCTCCGAGAGCGGGCTCGGCGACGAGGGTGGGCCCGTGGGGACGGGTTGCGGGGGATGATCGCATTCTGTGCCGTTCCCAGGACCCCAGGCGACCCCGGGGCCGACACGGCGGAAGGTGTTCGCCCAACAGGGGTGCGGGGGACATGTTCCCTTGGTCGGGTGTTCGCCTGGCGGGCTCGGTGGCCGCGGACGGCGGGGGTTTCGCGGGGGCGCGCGGGTCCTCGGTTTCCGGTGGTGCCCGAAACCGCGGTTCCCGGAGGTGAGGGGCCTCTCGCCGCGCGCCGGAGGCTGTTCGCGGGGACGGGGCGCACGAGGCGTGCGGGGCGGGTGGGGGCGTGCGGCTCCGGGACGGAGTATGGGGCCCGTCCCGACGTGCCCGGGGGCGCGTGGAGCCGTTCGTGGCACGTGCGCTCCGGATCTGGGGCAGACTGTCGGATGTCGCCGGAAGGGGCCGCGCCGGTTCGCCCGGGACCGCGCCGTGTAACTCCGTTCCCCCGATCGGGCCCCGCCGGTGCGACCGCGCCGCGAGAGGAGGCACACCGTCACCCCCGTCACCCCCTTCACACGCGTGCACCTCGTGGTGGCCGCCACGGCGGTGGCCGTCGTGCCCTGTGCCCTCTACCCCCTGGTCGGCCTGTGGACCCTGCTGTGGATCCCGGTCGTGCTCCTGCTCCTGGGCGCCCTCGTGTCGCGCTTCGGCGACGCCGTGGCCGCCGTGACGGCGTCGGCGGCCGCCGACGCCTCCCCCGGGAGGGCCCACGGCGAACCGGCCGAAACGCTCGACGCCTTCGGGGAACGCGGCGGCGCGCGCGGCACCCGGGTCCGCCCGGTCGCGCTGCCCAGCGCCGCGCAGGACTACGACCTGGTGTTCTCCGCCGTGGTGCACTGGCGGTGGGAGGGCCACGTGGACCTGAGCCTGCGCAACCCGGTCGCCCCCGCCGTCCTGGCGGTGGTCACCCGCGCCTCCGAGCTGGCCCGCGGCGTCGAGCCCGGCGACCACGGGATGGCCGAGTGCGAGCTGGCCGCCCGTCTCGCGGTGGAGACCGCGGTCACCGGCGCCGGGGTCGTGGCCTGGGCGGAGGAGGTGAGCCTGCGCCTGCCGGAGGAGGACGCCGAGCGGCTGCGCCGCATGTCCGGGCTCCGCAAGGACCGCGAGCTGCGCGAGGCCGTACGCGACGCCGAGGAGGAGCTGGAGGACCTGGCGCTCGCCCAGGCGGGCCCGGTCGTCCCCCCGCGCCCGGCCGTGGACGACGGCCTCGGCGCCTTCGGCGGCCTCGACCCGGTCGACGAACCGCTGGACCTCGGTGGGGACGACGAGATCCCCGCGCCCCCCGGGCCGGGCAGCGACGTCGACGGCGAGGGGTACGAGAGCTACTGGTGGCCCGCCGAGGGCGCGGGCCCCGAGTCGGCCGAGCGCGACGTGCAGGTGGCCATCCTGCGCGGGCTGGCCGACTCCTTCGAGGACGCCCAGGAGCGCGCGAAGTTCGTCCACGAGCAGGTGATCGTCCTGGAGCGGGGCGGCTTCACCGAACTGGCACGGCGCATCCGCGAGGAGTACCCCGAACCGGACGGGCGGGCGGAACCGGACACGGCGCGGACGGACGCTGAGGATCCCCGGTGAGCACCGGGGCCCCGACCACCCGGATCGGAGCCCCCGTACGGGACCCGGGCGCTCGGGGACCGTGTCGGCCGCCGCCGAGGCCGCGGCCACCCGGCCTCCGGTCACCGGCGCCGCGGTCACCGGAGGCCGGACCGGCGGTGTCCCGTGCCGCGGCCTCCGCGGACGTCCGTCCCTCAGGCGGAGGGGCCGGTCCTCCTGCGCCTGGTGAACACGAAGGCCGCCACACCGGCGCCGATCGCCACGACGGCCGCGCCGACCAGGCCCCACAGGCTCGCGCCGGTCACGGCCAGACCGCCGTCGGATCCGGCGGCCTGCTCGGGTGACGGGGAGGCCGAGGGCTCCCCGCCGGGCGTCTCCTCCGTGACGGGGCCCTCGCCCGGCTGCTCCTCCTCGGGGGCCTCGGACCCCTCGCCGCCGGGGGTCGGCTCGGGCTCTCCGGGCTCTCCGGGCTCCTCGGGGGCCCCGTCCCCGCCGGGGCCGCACGGGGTCAGCTCCGCGGAGAAGTCACCGTTGTGCAGTTCGCCGTTGCCGACGACGCCCTCGGACGGGGAACCGTGCTCGAAGGAGGCCGCGATGACGTTGCCCTCGATGTTGCCCGGCGACAGCCACCTCACCTTCGCGTCGGGGGCGAAGACGGTGCCCTCGACGGTCCGGCTGTCGGGGGTGAAGGTGACGGCGGTGGCGTCACCGAAGTTGAACAGGACGTACCGGGCCTGCTCCAGCCCGATCCCGGCCATGTTGGGGGTGCGCCACTCGAACCGCCCGCCCACGCCGGAGGTGTCGACGTTGACCAGGAGCGGTGCGTCCGGTCCGGGCGCGTCCCCGAAGGTGATGACCTCCAGGGCGGCCAGGTCCTCCGCGGCGACGTTCCACACGTTCTGGGTGCCTCGGGCCAGCGGGAGGGTGACGTTGGCGCCCTGCTCGAAGGGCGGCAGGGCCTCGGAGCCGTCGCCGGTCCGCAGCGGGACCACCCCGCCCTCGCACGCGGCGAGCCCGGCCGAGCGCTCGCGGTAGGCGGGGAACAGGCCCGCGACGTCGAGGGCCCCGCCGGTGACGGACTCCCGAGGCTGGCGGACGGTGAGCGAGACCCTCGGTGTGGTCTCACGGCCCCCGGGTCCGGCGACCACGGTGTTGACCTGGGCACCGTTGTGGTCCGTCGTGCTGATGTCGGCGTCCGCGGCCGCGCCGACCTTGACGTACCCGTCCTGGAGCACCTTCAGGTCGCCCTCACTGGCACCGAAGTCCACCCGGCCGTTCACCAGGAGTGCGGTGGGGTGCTCGTCCCCCTCGGCGGTGTGGGAGCCGGGGGTGTGGGCGGCGACGTTGTAGTCGCCGAAGACGAGGTCACCGCCGACCGCGATGGCGCCCTCGGACTCGTTGCCCGCGAGGACCGCGTCGCCCTCGGTGACCACGAGGAAGCCCTGGTTTCCCGACACGGGGTTGACGGCGGTCTCGGCCAGCGCGGGGGCGGCGGGCAGCAGCCCGAGGGCCAGGAGGGCGGAGGCGGAGGCGCAGGTCCCTCTCAGGAGCAGTGAGGGGGCCTGGGGGCTTCTCGGCATCTCGGATGTTCCGTTCCGGAGTCGTTGTGCTGGTGGGGAAGGGGCACATGAGCGGGGAGGGAGAACGGGAGGTCCCTCCGGGACGCGCCGGACGGAGACTGCACCGGTCGTCTCGGCCGCGGAACCCGGGCATACCGTTCGCTTCCAGGCGGGCGCCGGGAGTGTGGCCCGTGGCCGCGGGCGGGCCCCGGGAGCGCTCCCGAACCCTGGCCGCCGCCAGTGCCCCCCACCTTCCACGCGCGACGCGCGCTTCCGGTTGCCATGTCGGCCGCCGTTGTGCCGTTTCCGTGTCGTGCGCGGCGGCCGGGCGGGCCCTTTGGTGGCCTCGCGCGCGAAGACGCCTCCTGCGGGGCGGGTCCGGCAGGCCCGTCGGGTCCTGCCGGGGGCCGTTCGCGGAGGTGTGCGGGGCCGTCGGCCGGTGCGGGGACGTCGCTCAGAGTCCGCCGGCCCCCGGGTCCGCGTCGGCCAGGCGTGTGAGGAGCTCGCCCAGCAGGATGCGCTCACCCTCGCTGAACTCCGCCCCGGACCGGTCGAGGACCGAGCGCAGGGCGATCGCCCGCCGCGCGGGTTCGCGGTCCCCGTCGGCACCGGCACCGTCTCCGGGGCCGGACGTGATCGCGGCGATGATCGCCTCGCGCGTCCTGGCGGACAGCGACAGGTCGCGCCTGCCGGGGTCCGCCCTGATGAGGCTGAGGGTGACACCCGTGCCCGCGGCGTGCACCATGTCCGCCGCCTGCTCGACGCCGACGACGAGCCGACCGGCCTCCGCGACCCGGTGCACCAGGGTGAGCAGTACGCGCCGGGCCTCCCGCGCGGTCTCACCGTCCCCGCCCGGCACGGAGTCGCCGTACATCAGCAGGTAGTGGGCGGGGTTCTCCACACCGAACTCGACGTGCAGGTTCCAGCCGTTGCGCAGGTCCTCCACCGGGTCCGGCGAGGCGGGCTGGGCCACCTTGCGCGCCAGGTAGCGGGTGAAGCCGTCCGCCGCGACGGCGTTGAGCAGGCCGTTCATGTCACCGAAGAGGCGGTAGATCGTCGGTGGCTGCACCTCGGCGGCGGTGCTGACGGCTCGGGTGGTGACCGCGGTACGCCCGTGGTTCCTGAGAAGGTCTGCGGCGGCCTGGACGACCTTCTGCCGGGTGTCGCTGCGAGAAGCCATGTATCGATGGTAACGGGAGTTTGATATCGGTGTTGTGTTATCGATGATCAAGCACTAGCGTTATCAGTGTTATGGAAGGGCGGGCGCAGGGGCGCACCGACAGGAGGACGAACATGGGCAGCACGGAAAGACGCGTGGCGCTGGTGACCGGTGGGTCGCGGGGTATCGGCCGGGCGATGGCCGAGCGCCTCGCCGCCGACGGGCAGGACGTCGCGATCGTGTACGCGGGCGACACCGCGGCGGCGGAGGACACCGTCTCCGCGATCACCGGCGCGGGCGGCGGCGCCGTCGCGCTCCGGGCCGACGTCGCCGACGAGAACGCCGTGCGCGCGGCCTTCGACGCGGTCGGGGAACGGTTCGGCGGCGTGGACGTCGTCGTCAACTCCGCCGGGATCATGGTCCTGGACACCGTGGCCGACCTCGACCTGGCCGACCTCGACCGCATGCACCGGACCAACATCCGCGGCACCTTCGTCGTCAACCAGCAGGCGGCCAGACGGGTCCGCTCCGGCGGGGCGATCATCAACCTCTCCACCTCGGTCGGCAAGCTCGCCCCGCCGACCTACGCGGCCTACGCCGCCTCCAAGGGCGCCGTGGACGCGATCAGCCTGGTGCTGGCCAAGGAGCTGCGGGGCAGGGACGTCACGGTGAACGCCGTCGCCCCCGGGCCCACCGCCACCGCCCTGTTCCTGGACGGCAAGAGCGAGGAGCAGGTGGAGCGGCTGGCCGGGATGAACCCCTTCGGACGCCTCGGCTCCCCCGAGGACGTCGCCGAGGTCGTGTCGTTCCTCGCCGGCCCCGGCCGCTGGGTCAACGGCCAGACCCTCCACGCCAACGGCGGCATGGTCTGAGCCCGACGAGGAGTCCGGAGGCCGCCGGGGAACCTCCGGGGGAGCGGGCCCGGGGCGCCGACCCGTCGGCGGGCCCTGCGGTCCTGGGGGCGCGGCCGGGCCGCTGACCTGTCGGCGGCCTCCCGGCGGCCTCCCGGCTCCGGAGCCCTCCGGCCCTGGACTCCTTCGCCGAACCGGGCGCCTCGCGGTGAACCGGGGGAGCGGCGTACCGCGTTAACACCGGTGAGAACAGGCCCCCCGCCCGTGGCGGGCCCGCGACGAAGGAACGGAAGAGACCATGGCAGCAGACACGGAGAAGCCCGCATCCGCGCCCGAGTCCCCGAGCGCCCTGCTGTCCCCTCTGGCCGCGGCCGTCGGCGCGGGACTCCTCGCGGGATTCCTGACCTCCTACGGACAGGGACTGCTCCCCCACGGCCTGGCCCCGATGGCGAACTCGGCCGGAACCTGGAGCCTGATCGCCTTCCTGCTCGGCATGCTCTCCCCGCGTCCGGGGGTCTCCGCGATCGCGGGCGCGCTGTCGCTGGCGGCGATGGTCCTCGGCTACGACCTCGCTTCCGCCCTGCGCGGATTCGCCGCCTCGTCGGGGGCGACGTTCTTCTGGCTGACCGCGGCCGTCCTGGTGGGGCCCGCCCTCGGCTGGGGCGGCAACGCGCTGCGCCTGCGGACCCGCCTCGCCCCGCTGGCGGCGGGCGCCATGAGCGGCGTGCTCGTCGGTGAGGGCGTGTACGGCCTCCTCTACATCGCGGATACCACGTCCCCCGTCTACTGGTCCTGCTCCGTCGCCGCGGGCGCCGCGTTCCTCGTGTGGGCCGCGGCACGGCGGCTCCCCGCCCCGCGCTCGCGTTCCCTCCCGCTCGCCGCGGGGACCACGACCATGGTGGCGGCGGCCTTCGTCGTGGTCTACTCCGGCCACCTCATCCTGTGGTTCACCGGCTGACGCCCCCGCGCTTCCCCCGCCTGCCGAAGCACCGCGCCCCCGCCGGACCGGTCGGGGGCGCCCTCATCCGCCCGCCCGGACCTCACCCCGGCCGCCCGGACCTCACCCCGGCTGCGCGGTCCGCGACCCGGTGCCTCCGGCCGGACCTCCCGACTGCCGGGCCGGGTCGGTGCCGGGGGCCGAGTCGGAACCGTGCTCGAGGACACGCAGCATGTCCCGGATCTCCTGGAGCAGTGACACCGGCACCGTCCCGAGCCGGACGCCCTGCTCCGCGAGCCCCTCGGCCTCCCCGAGCGTGCGCCAGGCCTCCAGGAGGTCGCGCCGGGACATGATCGCGGCCAGCAGTTTCATCGCCCGCAGCTGTCCCGAACGGTGCTGGAGGCCCCGGTAGCCGTCGACCGCGACCCTGGCCAGCTCCTCGGCCTCGGGCAGCCGCTCGGCCTGTTGCAGCGACTCCGCCGCCATGCGGTGCGCGCGGGCGTGCCACCACTTGTCCCCCAGATCCCGGAAGCCCTCGGCGGCCCGCAGCATCTCCTCCTTGCCCCGCTCCCGGTCCTGGGCCATCCGCGCCTGGCCCAGGACCAGGCACGTACGCCACCGCCCCCAGTCGTCACCGATCTCGACGAAGGCCCGCTCCGCGTCCCGCAGCCGGGCGATCTGGTCCGCGACCTGCCAGGTGTCGCGCAACCTCTCCCGTCGGCGCAGCAGCCCGCGCGCGGGCCCCGTCCGGGCGCAGCGTTCGGCGTAGTCCGGGTCCCCGTCGACGAACAGGCCGGCCACCCTGGCCCGCTGCTTCCCCGGCCACTCCGGGTCCCGTGCGGTCAGACGGCGACGGTCGCGCTCCCGCGCGGGGCTGAGCAGCAGTTCGCACTCCCAGGCCTCCCGGTTGAGCTCGTTGGTCGGCAACCGGCCCAGCGAGCGCAGGTAGCGGGCGTGGTACCAGTCCCCGTTCGGCGCCCGGGAGAGCCGCTCCCGCTCGTCCTCCAGTAGGAACCAGGCGTTGAGCGTGAACCCGCGCAGCCGCAGTACCTCGCCCTTCTGCAACCGCACCCTGGCCCACTGCTCCTGGGAGTCCTGGGAGCCCACGAGCAGGTCCTGCGCGCGGGTGAGCGCCTCGTAGGCCCGCTCCTGGTAGCCCTGGAAGCGGTCGACCTCGGCCAGGTTGCACAGGGCGCGCACCTGCCACCAGCGGTCGCCGTGCCCGGAGAAGATCCGCACGGCCTCCTCGATCTCGGCCCGGCCGTCGTCCAGGTCGCCCCGGCGGTACAGGTTCACCCCGACCGCCCGGTGCGCCCGCGCCCTCCACCGCGGATCGGCCGACTCCAGCTGCTCCAGGATGTACAGCGCGGTCAGGGCGCGCTCGTAACCGGTGTCGTGGTCGCCGTGGCCGCTGGCCACCTCGGCCCGGTCGAGCAGGGCGATCCCGTAGGCGAGCGGCTCGCCCATCTCCAGGGCCAGCGCGGTCGCCTGCTGGGTGGCCTCCCGCACCGCCTCCCACTGCGTGCGCCCCTTCCGGCACAGCACGGCGAAGGCCCGGCGCAGCCGCCACCCGTACCCGATGACCCGTCTCCTCCGCTGCTCCCTCCCCGTGTTCCGTTCGTGCGGCTGGTCCTCCTCGGCGGTCGCGCGCGGTTGCGTCCAGCGGAAGCAGACCTCGAAGCCACGCAGCTCGGTCTCCAGCCACGCCATGGGGTCGGCCGGGCCCCTCGGTCCGACCGCGGCCGGCTCCCCCTCGCCGCGGTCCGTGCCGTCGCGGCCGGGCAGGGAGGCGCCGAAGCTCCACTCGTGCGGTGCGGCCCGGCGCGCGGCCGCCTCCGCGATCCGGTCGAAGGCGCGCAGCAGCCGTTCCACGGCGAGCCCGAGCTCCTCCCGCGACCAGTCCGGCAGCTCCTCCTCCGGGACGCCCAGGACCCGGGGCCCCGCCGTCAGCAGGGTCTCGCGGACGTGGTCGTGCAGCTGGAACCGGTCGAACCCTCCCGCCTCGTACAGGTACGTCACCAGGTACCGGTGGCTCATCCGCAGCAACAGCGGCTTGGCCTCGTCCTCGGAGACGTCCAGCAGGGCGGCGGCCGACCACGCGGTGAAGGTGGTCAGACCGGTCCCGGCCAGGCGGCTCAGCAGCAGCCGCTCCCGCGGCTCGCACTGCTGGAGGCTGAACGCCAGCGACTGGGCGATGGCCTGCGGCCCCGGCACGGTCAGCCGCAGGGCGGGGTCGCTCATGTGGCGCATCAGGTCGGCGGCGCCCGGTCCCCGCTCCTGGGTGACCTGCGTACTCACCAGGCAGACCGCCAGCGGGAACCCGTGGCACGCGGCGACGAGGCCGGGCAGCGCGGCGCGGTCGGCCTCCGACAGGGGGCGGGGCGAACCGCGCACCAGCCTGTCGAGCAGTTCCATGCCCTCCTCGTGCGGGAGGGGGTCCAGGTGCCTGCGCAGCATGGGCTGTGCCGCGTCGGGGAAGCCGTTGCGGCTGGTGATCAGGACGGCGCACCCCCGGCCGCCGGGCAGCAGCGGCTCCACCTGGGCGTAGTCCTTGGCGTTGTCGAGGACGACGAGCAGTCTGCGCTGCTCGGTCGCGGTCCTCCACAGCACGCCCAGCTCCTCCGGGGAGGCCCCGTCCGGAGGGCGGATCCCGAGCTCGGCGATCATCTGGGTGAGGACCTCCTCGGGCCGGCGGGGCTCGCGGCGCGCCGGGGCGACCGGATCGGCGGCGTCGGCCCCCGCCTTCCGGGAGCGGTGCCCCGGAGCGGACCGGCCGAGCACGGACGTACGGGGCTCGGCGGAGGTCTCGTGCGCCGCGCTTCCGTAGAGCTCGAACTCCAGCTTGCCGTCGGGGAAGCGGTCGGCCACCTTGTCGACGACCTGTGCGACGAGCTGGCTCTTGCCGGTGCCGCCCTCGCCGGTGATCGCGATGGCCAGCGGGCCGCGGGCGCCGCGCCTCCCGGCCCTCCACGGAGAGCGGCTCACCAGGCGGCGCGCGCCCCGGCGGGGGAAGCGGGCGAACTCGTCCAGCAGTTCCGCCATGAGGCCGGTGTGTCCGGTGAAGTGGTCGACGGGCGGAGGCAGCCGTCGGCGCAGCGCGGGTTTCTCCTCGGGACGGTGGGACCGGTCGAGGCGTTCGAGCAGCACCTGGGAGGAGGCGGCCAGTCCGCTGCCGAGGAAGGCGAGCACCACGACCAGCAGACCGCCGTTCTCCGGTAGGAGCCCCGGCAGTTCCTGGAGCGCGGCGCCCAGTCCGACGAAGATCACCAGTCCCGTGGCCAGACCGCTCTGGAGCGGGCGCCACCTGCGCGGGGGCGCGGAGACGGCGACCTCCTCGCGGGAACCCTCGTCCACGCCATCCCTGCCCTTCCCGGAGACGCCGGATATCCGTGTGTGCCGGGCCCGCGGGTCCCACCGCCCGGTAGGAGACCGATCCTCGTGCCGCCGGGAGGCCGGTGTCCAGACGGGTACGGGCGTCCCCCGCATGCGTTCACCCGCCCGTCGCCGCCCCGCCATAAGGAGTGCACTCCCGCCCCGTCGCGCTCGTCGCCGGCCGATCTCCTGACGCCGTCCACGAAGCGCAGACCGAAGGGGAGGCCGTGACGAGACCCGCGAGGGCGAAGCGGACCGAGTCCCCGGGGGAGGGCCCGGGCCCCGCGGGTCCTGCGTGCTCCCGCCGGGCACCTGCCGCGCGTGCGCACCGGGCATCCGGGTGAGGCGGAGTCACACCCCGGCGCCGCCGCTACCGGCGTACCGCGTCCACGGCGCCCGGGTGTGTCCCCGGAAAGGGGTGCGGTGGCCGTTCGCGCGCGGCCGCGCCTCGCGTGCCGGTGCCGTGGCATCGGCGGGAGGGGGGTCTTCTTCCCGGTTCGGAGGAAAACCCTTTTCGGAAATTGGTGCTTCTGTATAAGCGTTTTACTGGTGTGCCGAAAATGGCTCCTGGCTTTCTGGTGCCGATGGCCGTCCGTGAGGCCTGAAGCCGGCGGCCGACCGGATCGGAGGGAGCCCGCCCGCGGCGCCCCTCCGTCTCGCCGCACGCGCCGGGCGCGGACGGCTTGGCGGGGGCGTGCGGATCGCGGACGTGCCCGGTGGCCGGCTTCCTGCCGCGACAGGGCGGACCGTGCCGAAGCGGTCGTGGACACCGATGCCGGCCCGGCGCGAGGACGGTGCCGCGGTGGAGGCGTGTCCCCTGTGGGGTGACTGTTTTTCGGCCCGATGGGGACTGGTTTTCGGTGGGCGTCGAATAGGGATCGTTCGTACGTTCGAGTACGCCTGCTCGGGTGGAGTGGGTCTGTGTGGCGCCTGTGTTCCTGATGGTAGTAATTGTGTTTTTGGTCTGTATTTATATCTCTGTGGTTTGTGGGTCGCTGGGGGAATTTGGTAACTTCCTTGTCGTTCGAGCGGGACATGGATGTCTCGCCCGTATTCTTTTTCGGTCATAGCTGAAATGTGTAGGCACAACCGTAATGCGTCGTTCCCTGGCCCGTGCGACGGCGGCTTGTGCGGCTTACGCCCTGGTCGTTTCGCTGGGGACGGCCGCTCCCGCCACAGCCGACGAGGAGACCCCCGCCACCGTCGACGGCACGGCCGTCTCCGGAGGGCACGGCGCCTCGGGGGAACACGGCGTCCCGGGGGAACGGAGCGGCGAACCGGTCAGGACCGCCTCGGCCGAGGGCGGAACCCGCGATCCGGCCGGATCCGACGGCCCCTCCGCCGACGACGGCTCTCCCGCCCCCGCGCGCTCCGGCGGTGGCCGGACCGAGGTCGCAAGCACCTCGTGGACCTACGTGGACCGCGCCTTTCCCGACCGGTCCCACGACGGCGCCGAGATCACCAGCGTGGGCACGGGGCGCCTCGCCTGGGACCGTGTCTACACCCGCAGGGCCCTCTTCCGGTTCCCGGTCGCGCTCGGGCCCGGCACCACCGTGGACTCCGCGGTTCTGCGCACCGAGGTGGTGTGGTCCTACGACTGCGCCGGCGACTCCTTCGTGCAGTTGCACCGGGTCGACCCCTTCGACGCCGAAACCTCCTGGAACGACCAGCCGGCGGCCCGCGCCCTGCTCGACACCCGAAGGGTCAGGGGCGGGCGGGCCGCCTGCCCCGTGAGCGGCGGTGTGGAGTTCGACGTGACCGAGGCCTACCAGTGGGCCGTGGACAACGGAGAACCCCACGTCCACCTGCGGCTCGGGGAACGCGACGAGTCCGGGACCACGGCCTGGCGCCGCTTCGACGTCGAGGACGACGCGCCGGTGCTGGTGGTCGACCACAGCGCACCGCCGGCCCCGGACGCGGCCTCCGGTCCGGGCGGCCCCCGGGACGGTTCCCGGGAGGGCGCCGCGGACGCCGGGCCGCCCCGTGGCCGCGCCGCCGTCCAGGACGAGGACCTCCCCGACCCCGCGCCGACCCGCACCGTGGAAGGGCACGCCCCCTCCGGCGTCACCGCTGCCGGGGTCGGCGAGGACCACGACGTCCGTGTCACAGACCTCGTCTCCGCCGGCCGCCTCCCGAGCGGGGGTGAACGGCTCCGTCCCCGGCGGGGGAGGCGGACCGGCCGCCCCACCGCTGCGGACGGCCACCGGCGACGGGGCGCGTACACGCCCCCCAGGGTCCGGGGACCCCCGGTCGCCGCACCGGTCGGAGACCGCTCCCCGGTCCACCGGCCACGAGGAACCGGTCGACGGACGAGGGTACCCGTCCTCTCCCGGTGCGGTATCCGGTCGGGCACCGGAACGCACCGGCGGCAGCCCGAGGGGGTCGGGCGGGCCGCTCCCGGAGCACCGTGAGGTGGGCGGAGCTCGGAGGCGGCCGAGGAGCCGTATCACCGCCGCACCGGCGGCCACAGGGCACGGTGGCCGCCTGCGGTGACGGCACGGCTTCGCGCCGGTGGGAGGGGTGTCCGTCCCCGAGACCGGACGCACCCACGGCAGAGCCCGGCGGGGGCTCTGCCGCCGGAGGCCGCTGCGGCCCGGAACCGCCTGTGTGCATGGGCACCGCACAGGAGGATTCCGGGCCGCCGTCGGCGTGTGTGCGCGCAGGCCGGTCCGCTCCCCGGCGCGGGGACCGAGGCGATCCATCCGTTCACCGGCGGCAGCGGGCATGGGGGACGCGCTCTCGTCCACACGGCCCCTGCCCGGCGCGGGGCGGCCGAGGCGGGGTCGGAACCCACCCGCCGGACGGGGTCCCACCGCAGCGCACCCGCAGGTTCTGGGCCCCGACAACGCGAAAGCCCCTGACCGCTACGCATCCGCGCTGGTCAGGGGCTTTCGCCTCTGGGGTGAGTGACGGGACTTGAACTGTGGTGGGGGAGTGTCTTGACCTGCGCAAACCCGAGAATCCGCAGGTAGTGGGGGAGGTGGGCGCTAGGTTGTGCCAGGTTGCCCCGCGTTCCGCTGGGAGGTGTGCACCCGGAGGGTGCACACCTTCGGTCCCTGTGGTGCACCCGCGCGCCGGGTCACCTTCCTTCCCTGTTCTCGAGCGAGGTCAGGATCGACCTCGACCCGTATTCCTCGAGGCAGCCTCAAACGGGGACGAGGGCATAGCTGGGTAGTGAGGAATCACTAGTGGTCCAGGTGATGAGCTTCCCATCGGTCGCACCTGCTGCCTGAGGCAGGAAGAGAGTGAAGGCCATGACCACCTGCTCTGCGGCCAGCTCACCCTGCACATTCGTGTCCCTCGGCACCATGGGATAGAGCAGCATCCCACCTCGTGTGGAACCTGGATAGTTGGCGATCGGCTGGAGGAGCGATCGGTCAGCCGGTTGCGACTTCGCCTGCAACTTTCCGTTGATGACGCGACGGCGATGGAAGCTGAGTGGTCCGACATCCTCGATCGCGACTCGGGTGTCGTCGCCTCGCAGTTGTGGGAGATAGACAAGCCAGTCCGAGATCTTGTCGGGTTTGGCATGGCGAAGGAAGTTGAGATCGGGACGGAACGATTCCGCCTTCGCCCATTGGAGCGCGTCCAGTGTCGCTACCAACTTCGTATTGGTGAGTTGAGTGCTCAGGACGTCAACACGACGATCGCCCAAGTCGATGGATTCCGGATTGTCGACCGCAGCGGCGAGGAGCGGCAGGAAGGCTTCCGTGTTCCGTCGAAGAGACGTCTTGTCGGTGATGAGGGGATAAGCGGTGCTCGGTTCCTTCACCGGTGTCCGACGTTGCTCGACCTGGGCGTTGTACATTTTATTCGGGGCCGTCGGCTTGATCTTGGGGTGGTGCTGAGCGACGAGCGGCGGTATCTGACTGGGAGTGATCTGTGGAAAGCCGTCCTCTCCGAAGGGAGCATACTGCCGCAGTTCGTCGCGGAAGAACTCCTCGTCCTGGCAGATGTCCTCGAACTCATCGTACAGTGCTTGCGTGGTGTACAACCGGACCAGATCTCGGTACCCAGAGCGGTACCCGAACCAGCGGCCCATTTGCATCATGGTGTCGGCCTGCTTAGTCCGACGCAGATAGTAGGAGACGGTCAAGCCCTCCACGGTGAAGCCGCGGGCGAGTTTGTTGCCTCCGACGAGAACTCTCCAGACGTGCGGGTCCGTCGCGAAGTCGAGTTTCTCTCCTTCGATCTTGTCGCTGTTGACTACGAGGACCGGATGGCCCGTTCTTCCGATGCGGTCAACCGTGTCTCCGATGAACGGCACGAGCTCGTTGAACGTCGATGGAACCGCCTCACCGTCCGGGCGTCGAGAAACCGGAAGAATGTCATCGTTGTAGAGATGGCGTAGTCGTTCGAAGCATGAGGCGGAGCGATAGCCAGAACGATTCCACATCTCCTTGATCTTCGCGCTTTGTTCGCGGTGGGTTTCTTTTCCCATGGCGATATGGTAGAGCATGGTGTGGTGCCGGAAATTGTCGTAACCGATGCTCTCCCGGTAGAGCTTCACCGCGCCAGTGAGAACGAAGGTGTCGAGTGCGCGTTGGAGATCGGCGTCCTGCTCGCTCTCCTCATCGTTCACGATGCGAACATGCGCTTCTTTGGCAGAGTTTTCTTTGGTGCGCACGTCGGGTGTGGTTCCGAGGTTGAGATCATGGAAGTCACGCGCGCCCATGTAACCCGGTCCCGGGGGCAAAGATATGAGGAAATCCCTGGGAAAGATGTCCTCGGTGTCGTTCGGATCGATGAAAACGTTCGCAAAAGGCGTGGCCGTGTATCCTACATACTGTGCCCTTGGCAGCATCATCATCAGATCCGCGATGTGACGATTGATGGCGGAGCGCTTCTTCTTCTCTCTAGGGGAGAGCGGCTTGGGCCTGCTGGTGTTAATGGAGGCCTGATCGGACTCGTCGTCAATAATCAGGGTGGGGACTTCTTCGAGTCTTGTCGTGATCTTGTTGAGGTCGGCGACGAGTTTCTTGAGTACTGTACTGTTCTTCTTCACCACCGCCAGGCGTGTATCCCCGGCGAAGAGGTTGTCCTGATGGAAGAAGGGGAGATGCCGCTCTCGCTTCGGGAAGTCGAGCGCCGATATGCCGAGTTCCAGGCTCTTATAGTCGAAGGACTTCTTCGTCAGACGATAGAGGTCTGACCCGCCTCCGTCCGACGGGCGCATGCCGTGCCGGACAAAGCGGTGCCAGTCTGGATCGTCCCTGACGTAGTCCGTGGCGTCCAAGGCCGCGTCATCGTCCGGTTTGACGCCTCTCAGGAGGTTCTCTTGGCCAACGAGTTCCATGTCCAGGCGGCGTTGTGTCTGTGTCCGCAGGAGGTCGGTGGTTCCGCTGAGAACGATGACCAGCCGGTAGCCGGCATCAATGGCCTTGGCTATGACGCCGGTGAAGTTGGCAGTCTTCCCGCTCTGGACGTTGCCCACCACGAGCCCTCTGGCCCGATACGCCTTGGTCACGGTCGGGTCGGCCAGCCTCTCCACGACACGGTCGGTGGCCTTGTCCAGCGCCGTGATCGCCGCTGGGCTCCAATGGGGGGCGGCCTGGAGAGAATCGGAGTAGTGCTGCCAATAGAAGCCGCGGCTGCGTTTGATCTCCTCCGTATACCAAGGCGTCCACTCATCGGCGATGACGATGGGCTCGTCGAGGTTGGCAATGGGGAACAGGGCGTCCAAGAGGGCAGCGGTCTCCTCCTCGACATCGAGGGTGCGCAACATGACCTGGCGGCGCTCTCGCGTATTTGGAGCGGTATTCTCCGTCCATGCGGTGTTTTCCGCCTGGTGATCGAACCTGGCAAGCCTCAGGCTGATGTCACGCCGCAACCGGTCGTTCGGGTCGGCTGCCGCCAAGTGGCGGCGCAGTCTGGCCTCCGTCACCACTCCGGGGTCCTCCGCGATGAACGCGGCGGTTTGGCGTAGTGGACGAGGGCCAGTGCTCTCCATCATTTTCAACGCGCCGAGATAGGAATCGACCAGATTCATATGATCCCTCCGGAGTCCAAAGCCGATTTTAGGAATGGGGGAGCGTGACCGCTATGGGGTACTGCGGAGAGGTCGATCCGGTAGCGAACCTCGGTGATGGAGGACGTGTTGACGCCAGCGCTGGCTAAGGTTGCAGGAGTGAGACGCGGAAACGTATCATCCACGGCGTAGAGAAGCGGTGGGGTTCGGGAACGGAAGCGCCGCTGGCCCTCTTTTTCTGAAACTTCACTCCACCCGGCGGACATGAGACGGCAGTTGAACTTAGTCAAGAGAGCACCGTTCAATGTTGCTCGCGTTTCAGTGATGAGATCTGTCAGCGACTTTCCTTGATTGGCCCCGGCGATAGTGAATTGGTGCGAGATCATCCACAATGGCTTTCCCATGGTTGGTACCAGTTGGGTGATGTTGGGAATCCAGTGCGCTCGTGTCTCAGATAAGGTGGATTTCGCCTCGAGGTCAAGCTCCCGCAGACTGAAGTCATGCTCCTCGGCGGTGGGCCCGAGCCATCCGTCCATAGCTTCTACGGGGCTGATCCGGCCGATCAGGGCTCTGAGTGTCACCAGCTCGCCGAACAAGCCGAGCTCTCGCTCGGGTGTGAGCACGCTTCGCCCGCCGAGCAGCTTCCCGATGGAACGGACGGTGTCCGTGATGGCCGATGAGACACTGTGTCCCGAAATCTGGATTCGGTCCGCTATGAGGCATAGCACCATGTAGCCTTCGGCAAACATCTTGGGGGCGTCGATGACGACCTCGACGTACTGCTTCCCGGCGAGCAGTACCGACCGGCACCAAAGGTGGGGTAAGCCGGTCTCGATTTTTCCTTCGCGTGAGGCTCGCGGCACTCGCAGGCCGATCTGCCGACGACCGGGGCTGATGAACACGCTCAGCTTCGGGTCGCCCATGATCGGATGCTCGAAGGGCACATCAAGGGACACCGCCTCCGCGAAGTTCTCCGGGTCCAGATGGCGGTTGTCATTCATTCGCGTCCGCCTTCGCCGCCACGCTCAGGATCTCCTGCCACAATTCGATGTTGTCGCGGGTGCGAACTCCGAGGTATTCGCCGGTGAAGGCGTCCTCCATGAGGAGGTACAGGAGCGACTTCAAGAGCGCGGCGTCGTTGGAACCTCGGCGCCCACTCTTCGCCGGAGGCCGGAAGCGCTCATTCAGCCAGAGCACCTGGTCGTCGCGGTCGACACGGAAGAAGTCGTCTCTGTTCGCGCGATCGAATCGCGTCCAGCGCACCGTGATCGGCGTCTGGTCCTGCATCGGTATCTCGTCTCGGATCGCGCGCTTCAGCTGCGGCGGGAAACCCTTTCCCGGCGGAAGCATCGATTTCCGCGTTCGTCGCCGCTTGCGCGACTCCTTGTACCGACCCTCGGCGTCGACCAGATAGTCGGCGAATGTGGTTCCGTCCTCGGCCACCGCTGACGCCGCCACCGAGGCGAAGTCCGGACCGATCTGGACACGCGACTTCTCCGGGTTCATGGTCAGCAACCTGGCCGGAAGCTCGTCGATGTCGATCTCGACCCGAGCCAGCTGAAGGTCGCGGGCCGAGACGCTGACCCCATCCCAGCTCCCACCCGCTTGAAGGAGTCGATCACGCCGATAGAAGTAGAGGCCCTGGTGCTTTTCCGCCCCCGTGACGAGGTTGAACTCCAGCACCCGTGACCGTGGCGGCCAGATATGGCACTTGAAGACCATCTGTGAGTCGCCGTGTCGGGCGATCAAATCCTTGGGGTAGCCTGTCTTCCCCGGTCTGCTGTAGCCGAGAGGATCAATCGCCTTCACACGTGATCGTGGGCCCACTAGGCCCTGATCGACGTCTTCGACTTCTAGGCTGATCTCGATGCGCCCCTTCTCGATGACGCGATGGAGGGTCAAACCCAGGTGGTGGATGATTTCCGCCATGGACCGGGTGATGAACTCTTCCACGCGGATGGGATCGTTCGTGTCCGGGAAACCGAAGACATCGTCCCAGCGAACGATCGTTCCTGTCCCCGACCAGGGAATGCCCCAGTGACGGGACAGTTCGGTTTCGGCGAACGCCTCGGTGACCACATCGCAGTGAAAGCCCCGCTTGCTGGGGTCGGATTCCAGACGCCGCCCCACAGGAGTGTACCTCGCCGCGCGCGAGAGAACGGTCATGAGTTTCGCATTGCTGAACGAAGCCGCCTTGAGCCCAATCCCGAAGCTTCCAAGGTCTGTTTGGGTGTACTCGCGGCGCCCGCCGAGGGTCATCGCCACATCGATCGCCGTAGGGCTCATACCCTGGCCGTTGTCCACGACGTACAGTCCGCACAGCCGACCGGCTTTGCGGATGAATCGGATCAGGACATGGCTCGCCTTGGCGTCGATCGAGTTGTCGACCAGATCCGCGAGCGCCGTGCGCAACGAATGATTCCGCCCGAGACCGTCGAGGGCCCGATTGTCTGGAGGTAGGTCAACAGTGCCGTTTACTGGCACGTCCTCTTGCCAACTTTGCCCCAGCGTCATGTGGTCGCGGTCGTTAAGAGGGTGAGTCGCCGAGGACATGACATCAGCGTAGCGTCAAAAGCCCACTCCTCGCACAGGTGCTTAACTGTTTCGTTATGTTTTTATTGCAGTCTGGTGGTGTGTCTCGTGTTTTTTTGGAGACGGGTTCCCGGTCCCTGGGGCCAGGTGAGCCCAAGGAGGACATCGTGGGACGGCGCGGACACTCAACAGATTCCTCTCGCAAGGTTCGGGACTTGGTCGAGGCTATACGGTGTGCCGTGACGTGTGAGGGGCCGAACAGGCCATCGACGAGCAAACCATCGATCTTCTCTTGGGAGGCGTCCCCGAGGAACTGGACGAACAGCCGCGTGGTCATCGCAGCTCCCTGGTTCACGGGGGCGGGAGTCTTCGGAACATGGGGAAGGAGCGGCTGTGCTCTCTTTCAGGGCGTTTCGGACAATCAATACATTACTCATGTCACATGTTCGCGCCAAGTCCGGATTGCCTTATTCCGCTATTGGGATGGGTTCTTAATTCTCCCTTCAATGTATATGCGGAGTGCGCTTCTGTATTCTACTTCTTTGGGGTAAAGGATGGCGTATCCAGGGAGTGCTGCGATCCGCCAAGGCAAGGGGAGTGCTGAACTGATCAATCGAAACGCATCATCAGCTGTTTGAATCCCTGGCGTGATGGTAACAGCGGTTTTCGAGTAGACTTCCTTCTCTCTGTTTCCTCTTGCGTGGCGGAAGGTGTATGGAAGGCCGCTCTTCACCTTTTTTAGAAGTTCTTCCAGAGTGTATTCGCCTATGTCGAGGTGGGGGATCTCGTAATTGAGGTTGATGGGATATTGGCAGTCGAAATGGTCGTCGTCGAAGGCCGTCGTGTCGCGCTCCTTTCCGGGGTCGTTGATTCCGAATCCGTTCTTGTTCCAGGGGATCGAACCAGATTCCTGGAGGCGGTCGATTAGCAGTTTTTCAGGCGCCACTGCGGAAAAATCTTCTTCCACGTAAAGAGCGCTGAATGTCATGTCTTCCAGAGAAATTCCCGTCCTGCCACTTAGTTTCCGGTGGTGCTTCCAGAGGCGCGTCGGGATGGATTTATCGGCCTTGCCGATATAAACTAGTTCACCTCCATGCCAAAGCTGATAGACTCCAGGAAGTCTTCGAACGCTCTTGATATTGAGCTCGTTCAAGGGGGCTGGCGACAATTCGTTCAAGGCGTGTGAAAGCTGGTCTCCAAGAGCCTTGGTGATGCTCAACTTGAACTCAGCGTGATGGTGGTGAGCGTGCAAGTGGGCCTCTGGTGTCTTAGGAAAGAGAGCGTTCATCTTCAGTTTCATCCTTGGTGCCACGGAATACTTTCGTAGCCCTCCGCTTGTCTGCGTATGTGGTACGCGGCTTTCGCTTCCAATTGTTCCCTGTCATGGGTCTCGTCGCCGTAGGACCGCTGTCGACCCGGGTGGACGGTGTCCCAAGCACTCTTACTGCTCTTTCGGGTCTTCGAGCCCTGTTCGTGGCTTCCGAATCCCCTCAGTACGGAGTTCCACACGGGTTGGTAGTTGACCATGAGCCCGTGTTCCCCGAGGTCGCTGTGGACGTCTGGAAGAAGAAGGAACCGTGCCTGGAACTCATCGATGGGAAGCCTCGCCCCCACGATCGACTTCTGGTGTTCACGGACCCTGCGCCAAAGTGGCTGTTTGTTGGGGGCGCTCTTCCCCGTGGCGCTGCTGTGGGACCGTGCTTGGCCCGCGTACACCGGGACTCGCAACGAAGCCAGGGGCCGATATAGGAGTAGTGATTCACCCACGTAGTAGATCGCGTACAAGCCAGAACCCTCGAACATCGGCACACCTGGGGGGAGGGGTACGAGTGGTTGGCGCTCCAACTCACGGCAGATAGCGGCGGTCACGCTCGCCGTGTTCATGGGGTCGTAAGTCGCGGGAACGTAGGCCTCCGCGTGCTTGTCGTTCACGGCAAGGCAGCCTACCGGGGGGAGGAAACGATCCTTACGTGCTCCCGGGAAGTCTTCCTCAACCGGCTCGGACGAGCCTCGCGACTCGTTCAGCGGCGGAGGCCACGTCCTCGTGTTCCCAGATTCGGACCACGCGCCAGCCAGCCTCGGTGAGCATCCGGTCGGTGTCTCGGTCCCGGGCTCGATTGCCCTCGACCTTGTCGCGCCAGAACGTGGCGTTGGTGTTCGAGGGGCGATGGTGGGATGGACAGCCGTGCCAGAAACAGCCGTCCACGAACACGGCGATCCTTGGCCCCTTGAATACGAGGTCGGCGGTGCGTCGGGAATCGGGTAGGGGGCGTTGGTGGACACGGAACCTCAATCCCTGGGCGTGAAGCAGGCTCCTCAGGCGCAGTTCGGGTTTGGTGTCGCGACCCTTGTTCGAGCGCATCCTGCGGCTGACGTCAGGGGACGAGGCCCACGAATCAGCGGGTTCGGGAAGGTCGACCACGAGCCCCAGGTCGCGGGCGGTCACCCACGCGTGCCGGAGGTTGGCGGCGCGGGTGTCGTGTTCGGCCTCGCAGACGTACTTCTCCCGGGTGCGTCCTTGGTCCGACCAGCGCAGGTAGGCGCGCAAGCGTCTGGTACGTGGTAGCAACCTCAAGGCGATGGAGCCCCGAGCGTGGCGGCCATCGGAGAGAGGCACCGAACGGCGCTCGCGTCCACCCGCGGCGCGGTCCTGCTCCCGAGTGCGAGCGGCGCGGCTCATGTCAGGCCTTGGACGCCAAGCGCGGTTCGGCGGGGACTCGGACCTCCAGTGGCTCATGGTGGTCCCTGTTCCTCCTGTTCTCGCTCCCTTGCCCTCATGCTAGGTGATCGATTCCAGCGCCTCGCTGATGGCTTGGGCGAATCGTTCCGCCAGTAGAACGGGAACGGCGTTGCCCAGTTGGCGCATCTTCTCCCCGCGAGGCCCCGCCAAGCGCCACTCGTCCGGGAAGGTCATGACCCGCGCGGTCTCGCGAACGGTCATGTAGCGATGCGAATCGTCGTCCAAGAGCATGACCAGTTCGCCCCCGGGGACACCATGGACGCCAGCCTTGACGGTCTTGGCAGGCCGGTCCAGTTCGTTGGGCGTGTGCCCTTGGTAGATGCGAGCCCCTGGCCATCCAACGTGGTCGGTGAAGCCTCCCAGGAAGTGTTCCTTTCGATCCAAGAGTTCGGGGGGGATGGGAGGAAGGCGTGTGGACCGGCCATCCCCTTCGATCGCGTCGCGAAGCGTGCGCCAGGGCAGTAGGCCGTCGGAGTCAGGGAGCTTGGCGGGCAGTCGCGCCTCCACCGCCTCACGGGTGGAAGTCGGCACCTTGCGCCCATTCCTATCCCAGTAATCACCCAGCCTCATGGAGCGGACGAGCGCCGTCTCGGAGTGCGTTGGTTGGGGCTGGAATCGGGACCAATCGACGCCGAGGTCGGCCCTGAACCCCACCATGATCACTCGGCGGCGAATCTGGGGAACCCCGTAGTCGGCCGCGTTCACCTCCATGGGGACCACGTGGTACCTATCGGGTGAATCGTCGGGGATCTCCTCGTCGCGTCGTTGGAGGAGCGCGTTGTGTTCCTGCCACGACGCCCCTTCGCGCGGGACGAAGGGGAGGGAGAGTTCTCGCACGATGTAGTCGAAGTAGGGCCTGAAGGAGGACCGTAGGAGTCCACGGACGTTCTCGCACATGATGGCCCGAGGCCGGATCTCCCGGATAGCTCGGAAGAACTGTGGGAACATGTTGCGGTCGTCCTCATCGCCCTTGTGGACCCCACCGAGGCTGAAGGGTTGACATGGGGGGCCGCCCGCCAGAAGGTCGACCTTTCCCTGCAAGTACTTGAAGTTGATCTCCCTCACGTCGCCCTCGACCAGGGGCCAAGGCTCGCCGTCCTGTGGGAGGTACTCCTTGTCCTCGTACTCCTGGGCGACGTTCAGGCGGAGGGTCTCACAGGCGCGCTTGGCGAACTCGTTCACGAGCAGAGGGCGGAAACCCGCGTGGTGGATGCCCATGGCGAGCCCTCCACCGCCAGCGAAGAGCTCGACGCCGGTGTGTTTCGAGAACGAGAACGCTGCCTGCTGAACCATAGGAAAATCGTACCGCGGAGCCTGGTGACCGTGGCCTCAGCATGTGGATAACCGCGCTGCTGGGCCCACACACGGCAACGTCTCGCCACAGTCCCCACTCCCTGCAAGGGTCAGAAACGCGGCGATGCTCCTGTGACGTGTCGGACTTCGGTGTCTTCCATGCCAGGCGGAGTCGGGAGAAGCACCGGGGTTCTTCCTGCCGGGCCTTTGTTCCACATCGGTACACCTGTGGATCGCGCTAGGCTCTGTGGGGTGACCAACACCTCGATCCGCACCAGGTTCGCTCCTTCCCCGACCGGTATGTTCCACGTGGGCAACGCCCGGTCCCTGCTGCTGAACTGGGTGGTCGCACGACAATCCGGCGGCACCATGGTGCTGCGGATCGAGGACACCGACGCCGCCCGCTCCCGCCCCGAATGGACCGAGGGCATCCTGGCCGCGATGGCCTGGCTGGGCGTGGACGCCACCCAGTACGAGGGCCCCTACTCCCAAACCGACTACGCCGACCAGCACACCGAGGCCGCCCAGCACCTGTTGAAGGAAGGCCTGGCCTACTACTGCGACTGCACCCGCGACCAGGTCCAGGCCCGGAGGGACAACCCCAACCTGGGCTACGACGGGTTCTGCCGCGACCGTGGCCTGGAGGCTGGGCCGGGCCGGGCACTGCGTTTCCGCATCCCCGAGGGCGGGCCGACCGTGGTCGAGGACCAGATCCGGGGCCGGGTGGAGTTCGGCCACGAGGCACTGGAGGACTTCGTCATCGCCCGCGGCGACGGCACCGCCCTGTTCGTCCTGGCCAACGTGGTCGACGACGTCGAGATGGGCATCACGCACGTCATCCGCGGTGAGGAGCACCTGTCCAACACCCCCAAACAGCAACTGCTGTGGGAGGCGCTGGGGCACACCCCACCGGTGTGGGCGCACGCCCCGGTTCTGGTGAACGAGAAGCGCCAGAAGCTGTCCAAGCGCCGAGACAAGGTCGCCATGGAGTCCTACCAGGCCGAGGGCTACCTGCCCGAGACCATGGTCAACTACCTGATGCTGCTGGGCTGGGCGCCCGGGGACGACCGCGAGATCATGCCGATCGAGGAGATGATCCCGCTCTTCGATCTGGCCGACGTCAACTCCTCGCCCGCCTTCTTCGACGAGAAGAAGCTGCGCGCCTTCAACGGCGACTACATCCGCGCCCTGGGCGTGGACGAGTTCGTCAAGCGCTGCACCCCCTACTTGGAGGGCGAGCAGGTGCCCTGGCGGCGCGAGGACTTCGACGCGGACGTCTTCGCCAAGATCGTCCCGCTGGCGCAGAGCCGGGTGGCCGTGCTCAGCGAGATCGTGCCGAACGTGGACTTCCTGTTCCTGGACACCCCGGTCTTCGACGAGAAGAGCTGGGTCAAGGCCATGAAGCCCGGGATCGGCGCGGAGATGCTCACCGCCTCGATCGCCGCCTTCTCCGACGAATCCCTGGTCTGGGACGCTGAATCCTTGAAGGGAGTCCTGGAGCAGGCCGGGGCCGCCCAGGGACTCAAGCTCGGCAAGGCTCAGGCTCCGGTGCGGGTCGCGGTGACCGGACGCACGGTCGGACTACCGCTGTTCGAGTCGCTGGAGTCGCTGGGTCGCGAGCGCACGCTGGAGCGTCTGCGCGCGGCGCTGGAGCGGCTCAACGCCTGACGGCCCGAAGCCAACCGCGAGGCCACCAACCACGCGGGCATGACTTTTAGCAGCGACGGACCTCAAGAAACGGCCACCGGTTGCGTGCGGTAGTGCTGAACGCGGTGGAGGTCGGTTCGGTGCTGGTGAGCAGGGAGAGGAAGAGCTTGTGCGAGACCACCAGCAGGGAACCCTCCCGATCCACGAGGGTGGACAGCTGGGCGCGGGCACACGCGGCCCGCTCGCTCAACTCCTGTAGGGATTCGCCGTTCCCGTACCGGCTGGTGGGGGCGAGGGTTCGTCGCACGCGCCACTGGGCGTAGTCCTCGGGGAACTCGTCAGGGGGGAGCCCTTGGACCGCGGTGGGGCTGCGCCACTCCCGGAGGTCGGGGATGACCTCTAGCAAGGGGAACCCGGAGTGCTCAGCCAAGAGTTCTGCGGTCTGGAGCGCGCGAAGCAGAGGGCTGGAGACAATCGCAGCCACGGGTGGCAGAACCCGTGCGGCGACGACCGCCTCTCTTCGGCCTCGGGGCGAGAGTTCCGCATCGTCGGGTGCGTGGTAGCCCGGACGGTGCCCGACGTAGTGTCCGTGCCGCATGAGGTAGAGGTCAGCCAAGAACCCACCCTCCATCCACACGCAGGGTCTGGCCGGTGATGAATCCGGCTTCATCACTGGCGAGAAACGCGACGGCGGAGGCGACGTCCTCGGGGTGTCCGCGACGCCGTACGCACTGGCGGGCGAGCTGGCGTTTCTCCATGGCGACGGGATCGGGGACGACGTTGCCCTCGGCGGGCACACGGATGGAGCCGGGAGCCACGCAGTTCACGGTGATGCCGTGTTCGCCGAGCTCGCGTGCGAGCGCGCGGGTGAGTCCCTCGAGCCCGGCCTTCGCCGCGATGTAGTCCGCCAGTTCACGGCGGCCCGTGTGGGCTAGGACGCTGCCGACCGTCACGATGCGGCCGTGGCAGCGGGCGGTCATCGCCGGGGCGGCGGCCTGGGCCAGTAGGTGGTGGGCGGTCAGGTTGAGGGACAGGCACTCGTCCCAGCGGCCCGGGGTGAGGTCCGCGTGGGGTGTCCGGGGGTAGTCGCCGGCGGCGGTGACGAGGACGTCCGGGGGTCCCATCCGTTCGTGGACACGCTCGTAGAGGGCAGAGGCGGCACGGGCCGAGCGCAGGTCCGCTGCGAAGGCTTCGGCTTCTCCGCCCATGCTCCTGATCTCCTGGGCGAGTTCGCTGGCGTCATCGGGCGCGTCGAAGTGAGCCAGCGCCACACGGGCACCGGAGCCTGCGAGTTTGAGGGCGATGGCCGAACCTATGCCCCCGGTTGCTCCCGTCACCAGTGCCAGGCGGCCGTTCAGTGTGCAGGGCACGAGGACTCCGTGAGGTTGAAGAAACCGGGGGGCGAGAAGTCGGGGGCCATGCACAGCGCGAGCTTGGCGAGCAGGTACAGCCGTTGATCCGGTGTCAGTTCGGCCAGGTTGAACACGCCGATGATCCGCATCACTAGGTAGGGGCGGAGGGCATCGGAGAGGGCGCGTCCGGGGAAGTAACGAGCGGCGAGTGGGCGGACGAGCCGCTCCCAGTAGTGGGACAGCGCCCGCCGTCGTGCGAGGGTGAGCCGGTCGGTGAAGTGGACGTGGACGGTGCCCGCCTGGAGGTGGGTGCTGATGCACGGCGTGTTCGCGGGAACGCGGTCGAACGTGGCGGGATGCTGGGCGAACGCCTCCGGGTTGAGAGTGGGGACCAGCCATCCCCCGAGAGCGGTCATGTAGAAGCTGAAGTTGGCAATCTCCCCTGCGATGGCGTTGCGTCCGGCGGTGTCGTAGTCGAGCCAGGCGAGGGGAGCGGCGAGGTTGACGTCGGTCGGGTCGCCCTGGCTGATCGCGCTCCAGACGGGGGAGTCGAACGCGGTGCGGAGCCAGCGGAGCGTTCCGGACCAGTCGAGCCGGTAGTGGCTCCCGTTGACGTACAGGCCCGTCCGAGCCAGGTCACCGAGTCTCGGCCCGTCCTCGGCTCCGGTCAGTGGGAGGTCATGGTCGGCGTAGTAGTGATCGAGTCGCCCTCCGGGTAGCGCCCGGTCCCGGTAGAGCTTGCCGACCACGGCGGAGGGCGGGCTCAGCTCGGCGGTCTCGGTGAAGACGCGCAGGTAGGTGGTGGTCAGTTCCCGCATGTAGGCGTCCAGGGGTACGTGGTCGGAGGTGGCGGGGGTGTTGAGCAGGTCCAGGAGCAGCCCGCGGTCGGTGCCCACAGGCAGGCGCTCGTACACCAGGACGGTGTGGCCGAGGAGACGGGCGCGGTGGTGGAGAGCGGGTACCGGATACCAGTCGCTCAGCAGACGGTGACCACGTACCTCAGCGTGGGCCTCGTCGTGGTCGGGCGTGCACTTGGCGATGAGGCGCCGTCGCGGGGTGTCGATCGGATAGAGCCGGTTGCGGGTGAACTTCAGCGGAGCCCCGATACGTGGGAGCAGGTTCGGCGTCCTCATGCGTTCCTGCGCTCCAGAGCGAGCAGAGCGGTGTCCGCGATGAGGTCCGGGGAGATCGCGGACAGCGAGGCGCGTCCGCCGTTGTCGGTGTCGTCCACTCCGTCGCGTACCGGGCACATGTCCCGGCGGTGCATGCGTTCGGAGAAGAGTGTGGCAAGCGCGTGGTGGCGGCCGAGCCCGGTGCGCCATTTGCTGTGGGAGTGCCGCCCGTACAGCCCGATGACCTCGGCCCTGGCCGAGACGAGCGCGGCCAGGTGGGTCAGCCCGGTGTCGTTGCCCAGGACCACGTCACAGTGGGCGAACAGGTCCATCAGCGATGCCAGGTCGGCGCCCGCTACCGATTCGATCCGGACGCCAGCCGTGTCCCCGGGCGGTTGGGGAGCTGTCTCGTCGTGGCCGGACACGAGGAGGAGCCGCACGTGGCGGCCGGACCGTTCGCCGATGATCCGGGCGGCGTCGGTGAACCGTTCGACTCCGTAGTCCTTACGGCCGGGCCAACTGGTCGCGGTGACGGCCGCGATCGTCAACGCCTCTCCGACGGGCTCAGCGGCGTCGCGGGCCAGGGATGGCAGGAACGGCGGACCACCCGGCAGCCGGAGGCCGATCCGCTCCTCCAACCCCAGGTAGTAGCGTGCGGGCAGGTGGGTGTGGGCACGTTGGCCGTCGTCTCGACAGTGGGCCTCTTCTGGGCGGCAGAGGAGGACGTGATCGTCGTGGGTAGGCCGGGCCAGCTCCACACCGGTGCCGTCGCCGATGATGAGCCGTGGGGAGCAGTTGCGCGAACAGGCTGTGCTCGTTGTCGGGTACAGGCATCCGTAGCAGCCCAACGCGCTGACCGGCACGGTGCGTCCGAGCAGGGCGAGCGCTTCGATGATCGCGGTGACCCCACCGAAGGCGAGGAGGGAGTCCCCCAGCTTGCCGTCGAAGGCCACCACGACCCGAGAGCAGCGGTCCAGGGCACGTCGGAGCTCATGGTCGGGTGTGCCGGGAAGGACGGCACCGACGGGCGTCACGGCCCGGTCGTAACCGAGCGGGATGCTGAGCACGTGCTCGGGCGTGTAGACGGTGCTACCCCAATGCCGGGTCACTGGGGGCATGGCCGGGCTCATCCGTCCTGCCTGATCCGGGTGAGGGAGACGAGGGGCAGACCGGCCTCTTCGAGGATGGACCCTGCCCGGTACCGGGTGTCCTCGGCCAGGCACACCGCGGCGACCGGGTGCGCACCGTGGCGGCGTAGGGCTTGGGCGAGGTTCACCAGGGTGACGCCGGTCGTCACCTCGTCGTCGACCAGGACGTAGCCGTGCCCCGGGGTGATCCCGTAGGCGAACACGTTGGGGCGGTTGGCGTGGCCCTCGACGAAGTGGACGGCGCCGGGGAGGGGAACGCGCACCTTCCAAGCGAGCTTGTACGGGAGCCCTGAGGCCATACTCACCGCGAGCGTCGGCACGATGCCGCCCGCGTCCAGGCCGAGGACCGCGTCGGCGTCCGAGACGGCAGGAACCGTGCGGTGCAGAGCTTCCCACAACAGACGCCCTGCGGCGGACAGTTGGTCCGGGGAGACCGCTGACCGGGTGCCGTCGAGATCGTGCACCACCCGTTCGGGTCGACTGCTCGGCCCCGCGTCCAGCCGCGCCACGACCTCGGCGTGAAAGCCCGTGCCCTGGGTGACCGCTTCCATGGTCTTCCTCTCGTCAGGCCGCTCTCAGGCGGCGCACTGTCGTTCGTGCCAGGTGAGCAGCCGGTCCACGGCCGTCTCGACCGCGCCGAGCACCCGGGCTTGGTCCGTGCCCTCCCGATGGGCGGCGATGACCTCGTTCAGGGGAGGGAGGTCGAGGGGGCCCAGCCCGGGCAGCAGCCGAACAGCCTCGGGGACGACGTCGTCGTTGCCGTTCACCCACACCGACTGCTCCCGCAGGAGAAGACGGCAGAGCAGGACCAGGTGCTTGTAGAGCGGGCGGACACGGCCGCGTCCGGGGTCGTGGCGCAGCCGCCGGGTGGTCGCGACCGCGTCGGCCAGTGCGGCGGGAGTGCCGCGTTCCACCTCCCTACGGGAGACCACCGGCAACCGCAGACCGGGGCTGGCCAGAAGCGCGGGAGTTCCTTCCTGGAGGATGACCAGGGCGGCGAGTACCCGATTGGGGAGGCGGCGCACCTGTGCCTCGGAGACGGGGAGAACCGTCGCGCCCAAATGGATACCGCCACAGGCGAGGAGAGACGATCGGTACTCGCTGACGGCTCGCATGACCAGTTCGCTGTGCTCGCTTCCGGTGATGATGAGGAGGTCCACGTCGGACCAGCCCTCCTCCCATCCGCCGTTGGCCGCGCTTCCGGTCAACGCGACGAGACACTGCTCGTTGGGCAGCGCGGACAGCGACTCCACGAGCCGGGAGGTCGCCTCCCGCACCGCTGTGGGCAGTCGGAGTTCCTCGGGCGGGACGGTCTTGATCCGTGCCGTGCTCGGAGGGCTGGCCAGGCGGCGAAGCCCGCCGTGCAGCCGGATCACGCTGCCGGAGTTGTCCAGGACCTCGTCGGCCGGAATCCGGTCCGCGCCCCGGTCCGTCTTGACCTGGTCCTTCTCCTCCAGAGCCCGCCGGGTACCTCCCGAGCGAGTCAGCCGCACCGCGAGGGGGACGTCGACGTAGACCACTCGCAGGCGCTCACCCATCAAGGACTTCAGAGCCGTGATCGACTCGGCCCTGTGCACGGACTCGATGGTGATCAGGTCGACGTCCACGTGGTCGTCAGCGAACCGGTTGAGCTCGTCCAGGAGCAGTTCCGCCTGGCGCGTGGGTGACAAGGCATAGGGATCGGCCAGGCCGTGCCGGGCGGCGGCCTGGGACAACAAGAACCCGATCTTGAACCGCGCGGCGTTCTGGTCTCGGTTCAGGAAGATCCCCGACGTGCTTTTGCCGCACTCACTCAAACCGCCCAAGGCGATGACCGGCGGCAGGTTGTGACTGGGGAAAGGGCGGGCGTCCGCGCGCACTGCCGTGCCGTAGAGCTTGAACCGTGCTCCGTCGGGCAGCCGCCTCCGTCCGGCAACGACATCCTCGGCCAGGGATCCGAGCGCCTCGCGCAGGTCGTGGATCTGGACTTGGACTCTGGCCACACGGGGCTGTACGCCAGGGTCCTCGTCTGCCGCCAGTCGCGTGTGGTGCAGCCGCAGCACCGTCACCGACAACCGGTCGACCACGGAACTGAGCGGCTCGGTGTGCATCGGCGCGGTCGTGGCGGGGACCACCGGGCATCCGGCGCCGATTACCTCGTCCAAGCGTTCGGCGTAGCGGACGCGGTCCATGTTGAGCTGGTCGATGACGCGCTTGCCATCGGCCACTCGCACAGGGTCGGACGCCTCGACACGTACACCGTCCTCGGCTCGCCACAGGCGATAGTTGGTGTGGTGCAGTCCGCTGACGGCCTCGTCGAACCGGGCGTGTTCCTTGGCCGGGAGCAGGGCGAGTAGGGCGGCAAGAAGGTCGTTGAGGGGAAGAGGGGGAGGGTTCACGGCGAACATCCGTTCCTCACGTGGTCGTGGATCGAAGGGGCGCCGATGCCGTGCGCGGCGAGGGCTCGGCGCAGGAGGGCTTGCGTCGTATCGATGCCGCGCGTCTGCCCGGAGACGACCTCGGCGAACACGCCCCGGCGTGCCATGAGCAGGAGCACGCGGTGCAGGTGCCGCTGGTAGTCGAGGTAGACGCCGGTCCACGGATGCCCCTCCCGCTGCTGGGCGGTGGCGATGCTCTGCTCGGTGTCGAGCGCGGGCAGCAACAGGACCGGGAACTCCGGTGGGTACGGTTCATCCGTGTCCACCAGGGCGAGAACGCGTGTCCAGGCGGCTTCGACGGGGAGTGACTCCTTGACGGCGCAGGTCGCGACGGCCGTGGCGAGGAGCGTGTACCAGCCGCGGTCCAGAAGACCGATTTTTCCGGGAGGACGGGCTCTGGCTCGGACCGTGTGGCTGGAGAACAGCATGTGGGTCAGCTCCTCCGTGGTGGAGGTGGTGAACCACCAGGCGCCGTATCCCGCCCCCGAGACGCGGGACCAGGGGACCGGGTCGTGTCGGTGGACCGGGCCCAGGTCGTGGAAGCCGTGCCAGTCGTGCGCCAGCATGCGCACCTGCGTCGACTTGCCACTGTTGTCCGGACCGTTGAGGCTGACGAAGTCGGTCACGGCGCCTCGTCCGCTTTGTGTTCCTCATCCACCAGCGCCAGTAGGCCGTGGACGTTCGCTCGCACGAACTCGGCGAGCTGGAGCGGCAGGAGACGGACGCCCGTGAGGGCGTCTCGTGTGGCGGGGACGCTGACCACCTCGTAGGTGCCGCGTCCAGGTTCGTTGAACTCGGCCCCGGTCCGGTTGGCGAGGTCCATGGAGGTCAACCGTGCGGTGAAGACGTGCTGAATCCCGATACCGCCGGGGAGATCATCAGTGATGAGGAGAACCCTGCGGACCCGGTCGATCCGGCCGCCGAGCTCCTCCAGGACTTCGCGGTGCAGGGCCGCCTCGACGCTGACGTCATTGGTCTCGACTCCGCCTCCTACAGTGACCCAGTAGGGCTCTTGCTGGGGTTTGGTGCGCTTGATGAGCACCAGTCGTTGCTCACTGTCGAAGAGGAGGGCGCGGGCGCTCTGCTTGACGATCTCGGTCATGCTCACTCGTTCCGGGTCGTGTTCTGGGAGGGGACGTCAGGCCAGGCGGAAGCCGCGTTCCAGCGGAAGACGGGAGCGGGGTTCGCCCAGAGCGCGCAGCATCACGCGGGGACCGGTGAAGGAACGGCGGCCGTGCAGCCAGCGCGTGTTGTCGAGGACGAACCCCTGACCCTTCCCCAGACGCAGGATCATGGTGTGCCGGTCGATGACCTCGCGGAGGATCTTCACGTGGGGAACGGCGTGGGGAGCGAATCGGACGAGTTCGTCGAGTCGCAGCCGGATGGTCCACGTTTCAGGGTCGGCAGGCTCGAAGACCGCTCCGACGTATCCAGCGGAGCCTCCGAAGTAGGCGGTTCGGGGAGCGGACAGCGCACTCCACGTCTCTGGTGCGCTATCGGACAACTCCTCGGAGACAGCCCTACCGTCAACGAGGACGCTTTCGCCTCCGTGGTCCGCCGGAGCCAGACACACGAGCATGAGGAGGCGCGGCGGCGTCGGCAGGCACGACCGCTCCGTGTGCGGGAGGAGTTCGGAGTCGGTGAACCCGCGTTGACCGGCCTCGGTGCTCCCGTTCCGCGCGTGCAGCAGGGTGAGACCGTCGGGGCCGCTGTCCGGGTGGGGGTAGAGGGCGGCCAGATCGCGCACCAGATCGGCGAAGGCAGTGCGGTCGGAGATCTCACCGAAGGTCGCCAGACCCCTGTCACGGAGGGTGGACGCCAGGCGTTGGTGGAGGTCGATTCTCTGTGGGTCGACCTGATGCCGCTCGAAGGGGTCGTCGGTGTCGACGGGCATGGGAGATGTCGTCTCGTACACATCTCCCAGCTTCACGAACACCGGGCGATGAAGCCAGTGACAATCTGTCAAGGCGCAGGCTGCCCGAGACCGGGCGTTCGCCTGCTAGCTTCACTACCGTCGAGCCCGTACGCCGTCGAAAGCGAGCCCTCCCGTGTCCGGCACCCCCTATGCACCGCGTACGTTTCCCGTCTCAGTCAAGGGCGTGGTCGTCCGTGACGGGCGGGTGCTGCTGCTGCGCAATGAGCGCGATGAGTGGGAGCTCCCCGGAGGCAAGATCGAGCTGGGGGAGACTCCGGAGGAGTGCCTGGCCCGGGAGATCGAGGAGGAGACGGGCTGGCCGGTCACGGTGGCACAGATCCTCGATTCGTGGATGTACCACATCACCCAGGTCGACAAGCACGTCTTCATCGTCACCTACGGCTGCCGCGTGAACTCGGACGCTCCGGTCGTGGTCTCCAGCGAACACAAGGAAGCCGGTCTGTTCACCGAGGACGAGGTTCCCCACCTGACGATGCCGGAGGGGTACAAGCGGTCGGTCCTCGCCTGGTTCGCCCAGCCGCGAACATGACCGCCACGCCCTCCGTCCGCTGGCTCTGGCTCCTACCCGAGGCACGCCAGGCCTTGGAGACGCGGCAGCTGGCGGTGATCCTGCGTTGCTACCGGAAGCTCACGGGACTCTCACAGGTGGCGATGGGAGAACTCCTCGGCTACGACCCCTCATACGTCTCTCTGCTGGAGCGATGCCAGCGCACCATCAACGACCGCCAGGGGCTGTCGCACATCAGCCGGGTCCTGGGCATCCCGCCACACGTCCTGGGGATCACCAGCGAAGAGGACGCGGACTTCCTCGCCGCACTGCAGTTCGGGGAGTCGACGGTACGACTCGCTGAGATCGCACGTCAGGCAGGACGTGCGGCCGAGGCAGTCGAGGAGCTGTGGCCGCTGGTGGTCCGGCTGGAGGCGCGTCTGAGGGAAGGGCGGGTCGACTACGGGACAGTTGCGCTGCTGGCTCGCGCGCGGGCGACACTCGGCACCTCGCTCGGGCACGTGCTGGCGGAGGAACGGCTGTACCTGGCCGCGCGTTGGACGGGCGGTGCCCTGCGGCTCGCCCGGCACCTGGATGACGGCAACTTCCTCGGACACGTGCTGCGCATGCACGGCAACGAGTTGAGGAAGGCGGGCCGGACCGGGGCCGCCATCGCACGGCTGGCCGAGGCGAACCAGCTCTCGCATGAGGAGCGGGAACGTGGTCAGAACTTCGTTCTTCTCGCCCGGGCTGCTGGGGAACACGGGGATGCAGGGCTGCACGACGAGTCCGTGACCATCGCCGATGCGCTGATGGATGCGGCTGGGCCGAGCGGCATCCTCTTCACCTCGTTCTCCCTGCGTGAGGTGCGCATGAGAGGGCTGTTGGGGACTGGGCGCGCCGCCGCGGCCGCAGAAATGGCCCAGGTACGCCCAGGTTCGGGAGAGGCGCCCGCACCCCAGTGGGCGGTTATCGAGGCGGTCACCTCGGCCGACGCGTTGTCGGCGGTAGGGGATCTCACCAGTGCGCACACCTTGTACGGCGAGGCGTTGTCCCTCGCTGCGCGCCTTCGATTGCCGCACCAGATCCAGCGCGTCGTACGGAGTGCTAGGCGGTCTGGACTCGAAGAGGTTCGGGCCGACGCTCTGGCGTGCCTACACGATCTCGACCAGCACGGGACGAAGGTCGGTTCGCTTCCGGGCTGACGCGTGGGCATCGAGGCCGCCCCAACGTTGAACCTCTCCGAGGGTGTGAACACTCAGCTGTGGTGTGTCCGCTCTGCGCGGCAGGTGCACCACAGCCGCCAGCGAAGTGCCCTGCGGACTTTTTCGTGCTCGTGTGCCGAGTACTGCTATCTGTCGCTGTCTGTTTGGGTCAGGGAGACGAGGAAGGCGCCCCACGCATCCGAGGTGAAGGCGAGTTGGCCGCGTGAGCGGTTCTGGGTATCGCGCACGTCCGCTCCGGTGGTGTGTTCGCGGACCTCGACGCACTCGTTGGTTCCACCGCTGTAACTGCTCTTGTGCCAGTCACTCATCGTCGATCGCTTTCATCTCGTCATGGATGGCTTGCAGTGTCTCCTGCGGGTCCCGAGAGGCCCCTTGCAGAGCAGTGAACACCATACGGCTTCGACTGATATCGGCTGATCCCGAGATGATGCGGCCCTCCTCCGCAGATTCCATGTACACCACCTCGGGTTCGTCCGCAGTGGTGATGATGCGCCTGGGCCCTGACGTTCCTGCATGTCGTGGAGCCCGGACCGGGAGCATCTGGACGGTGATGCGTTCGCGCTCGATTTGCTGGGCCACGTACGCCAGTTGGTCGCGTTGCACCTGGGGAGACCCGTAGCGGCGCCAGAGCACGCTCTGGTCGATGATCAACCAGATCACTGGAGAGGCGGCTTGGGCCATGCGCTTGGCACGGTCGTTCCTCTCCTTGGCAAGGGAGAGAACCTGCTCTTGGGAAAGCCACGGTGCCCCATACCGGATGAGCGCGTATGAGTAGTCCTGGATCTGGAGATAACCGGGAAACACCAGGGGCTGGTACTCGAACAGGGCGTCGGCGGCGTGGGTGCGCTTGGTGACCTCGTGCAGCCACACCTGCCGTCCGGATCCCGTCAGCTCCTCCCAGAACCTCTCCAACCTCCCATCGCTCTCCAGGATCTCGTCCAGAAGCTTGCGCAGCCACGGCCGTGCCGTCGCCCGGCCGTTCTCGATGTCGGACACGTGTGAGTCGCTGATCGTCGTGCCGCGCTGGCTGACCCGCCGCGCCAGTGCTTTTTGGGTGAGTTCGGTTTCCCCGCGCAGCCTGCGCAATTCGTGCCCGAAGGCCTTGAGGGCGCGTTCGTCTGTGTGCATGAGGCCATGTGACCACAGAGTGGCACAACCCGTGGGGCATTCCACAGAATTCCAGAGGCTCATGGAAGATTCGGGAACTCTCCGCCTGGCCTTCCCGGGGTGAACGTCCTGACCACATCCTTTTGCTGCGCTCTCACGCATAGCGACCACGACCATGGCGAAAGGACCCGGTGGAAATCCATGACCCCGGCTCAGGTTTCTTCCTCTCTCGACCTGCCCAGGCGCATCCGCCACACCGACCCCGACACCAGCGGCCTGGTCTGCGGGCCGGACCCCCACCACGTGCGGGCCGCACGCCGGTGGGCGATGCAGGCCACCAGGACCACACCCGGCACGGCCCATCCTCTGTTGGTGTCCCTGACTGAGCTGCACGCCAACGCCCTCAAGCACACCGCATCCGGGCTTTCGGGAGGCCGGGTGAGGATCGAGATCCAGCGCCGCCCGCGCCTGTTCCTGCTCCGTGTCACCGACGACGGCCCCAAACCGGGCGCGCAGGCCACCGTTCCCACCATGTCCGGTGTGGAGAAGAGCGAACTCGTGCTGGCCGAAGGTGGATATGGCCTGGCGCTGGTGGACGCCCTGGCTCTGTACTGGGACTTCTCCGGAAACGCGGGAGGGCCGTTGACGGTTCGCGCCGCTTTCGACCGTTCCGGGCGGACCCGCCTGCCGATGTGACTCGGACGCGGTGATGTTTCCCGGCGGCAGGTGTTGAAGAACCTCGCTTGTCCAAGCGAACATCGACCAGCCCAGCGGAAGCGGCGCCACTTTCCGCAGGGAAAAGGGCCTTTTGTGCCCTTTATGTGGTGTGGGTGGGAAGCGCAGTTTCGGGTGGCGTACGACCCCGGAGCCAATGACACCCGCCCGCTCCGCAAACGACAGAAGACGTGGAGGCGCCCCGGCCCAGTGTTAGCGGCACCGGGCCAGGGCTGAATCCCTACCTGAAGCAACCAGGAGGAGATCGTGGAGAAGCCTAGCGGTCGGCACCGCAAACCCGTCCGAGGATGGGCCCAGCAGGTGCGTTGGCTGTTCGGTGCGGTACTGGCCGCGCTGCTGTGCAGTGCGGTGGACGTGCGCCAGGAACGGCGTCCACTGCCCTCACCTCACCGGCGCGCGCTGGAACAGGACAGGCCCTCGCCCCGAACCAGGCCTGTAACAACACCAGCGAAGCGGGCAAGGCCGGGAGACGTCCCCTTCGGCACCCGGCAGACCAGGCCTGTCCCCGGTCCGGTGCGAGTACCGCGTCCTCGCCGCCCCCACCCTTCCGAGCACGGCTGGTGCGTCGATGACGACGGGGTGCGCGGCGTGCGCCCCTGCCTGTTCCACCACCCAGGCGGAGTACCCGACCGCAAGGAGCGGGTTCCAGTCGTGAAGGAGCCGGGCGAGTTCGATGAGCTGGCCGCTGCGGTGAGGACCTGGCTGGACATCCGCCGCTGAGCAACCCGCTTTCACCTCGGGGCGGCGCCACGCAAATGGCGCCGCCCCGAGGGCGTTGGTGGGGGGTGGTGTGTCCACTGAACCTGTTCTGAACCCGAAGTGAACCCCCCTCGAGGGCTGAACCCGGGGAAAAGTTCTCCCCCCGGATGTCGCATCCGCGCTTGCACGGACTTCATCAGGGAGTTCAAAGCACAGGACCGCGACCACTCCGGGAGGGCATGCGTGAGCGACTACAAGAAGACACTGATCCACCTGGCGCCCCGAATCACCAGCCGGGACCGCCAGATCCTGGCCGGACTCTGGGAACACCGGGTGATGACCACTCACCACCTGCACCGCATCTACTTCCCCGACGCCGGACCACGCCGCGCCCGCTCCCGTTTGCTCACTCTGTACCGCTACGGGGTCCTCAACCGCTTCCGCCGCCACGCCCACGACCGCAACGCCCCCGACCACTGGGTCCTGACCCCCACCGGCGCCGTCCTGCTCGCCCTGCACCAGGGCAAGGAACCCGACGCGCTGAAGTTCCGCGCCGACCGCGCCCTGGCCGTGGCGCACTCACCCCAGCTGGACCACATGCTGGGCCTGGCCCAGACCCGGGTCGACTTCCTGGAGAGTGCTCGCCAGTGCGGTGCCGAGGTGGAGCAGTGGCTCGGTGAACGCGAGTGCGAACGCCGCTACGGCTACGACGTGCGCCCCGACGCCCAGGTGAGGTGGCACCAGGGAGGGGTTCGTCTGACGGCGTTCGTGGAGTACGACACCGGCTCCGAGTCCCTGACCCAGCTCAAGAACAAGATGCGCGGCTACAAACGCCTGACCCGCTACCGCACCCCCGCCGCGGTGGTGCTGTTCGCCCTCCACTGCGCCGAGCGTGAGAAGAACGCGGCACAGAAGCTGGCCGGGGACTGTACCGACCGCGTCGGGGTGTACCTGACCACCCACCAGAGGCTGGTGGCTCCGGGAGCGGGCGCACGGATCTGGCGGTCGGCCGCCAATCCCCGCCTCGTCTCCCTGCACGAGATCGCTGACCTCTATCGCACGGTCGAGGAGACCGAGTGGTGAGCCCCAAAAGCGCGGTGAACCTCCGGGCCAACGGCTGGGCCGGTGTCTACTCCGCCCGCCCGTCCGCGTGGGGGTCCGGCCTTGGGTGGACCACCCCTGAGAACAGTCACAGTGCAGGTCGGCCGGGCTTTGGGGTGGTCCATCGGCCGCCCCGGCTGTCTACTCAAGGAGGTAGTCCTCTTCACGTGGGGCGGGCGGCGCCCCGTGGTGTGCGGGGGCGCGAACGCCCCCGCACACCCTCAACATCAAGCCACCGCCCACCACAACGGTCCGTCTCCTCTGCTCTTCCTCTGCCGGAAGCTCTTGTCCCTCTGTTGCTTCTGGTCTTGCCTGTACTGCTCGGTGGTGGCGCAGCGGCGTGGTCAAGATCGCCCAGCAGGCCGAGGAGGACGGCGGCGTGCCTGCTCTTCTCACACGACCCTCTTGCGATGGTGCGGACCAGCTTCGCGCCTGGTCGGGCGAGTGGAGGCCGTGCTGCGAGGGCGCGACCTCGCGGCCACAGCTTCGCAGCCAATGTCGCATCCGCCGTGACGGGTGTCTTCTTCGGGGTTCATCAGGGCGAGAACACCCATCGCACGGGGTCAGGTCAGATGCCGTGCGGTGGGGCCCTGGGCGGATCGTGACCGATCACGGAAGGGCGGACATGGGGGACATGCGACGACGGGCGCCGCTGGGGAACCGGGGCCCGTTGGTGGGCGACGTGGCGGCCCGAACCCGGGGCTCGCGCCCCACGGGCGGTGGTGGTGCGTCGGGCGCGGACGGGCCGTCTGACGGCCCCACAGGGGGCAGCGTCACCCGTACCGCTGGGGGCAACGATAGGCACGGGTCCGGTGGGTGGCAGGCCTACGCGGTCTGTCGGGGCCAGGACCCGGATCTGTGGTTCCCCGGCCAGGGCGGGTCGGTGCGCGCGGCCAAACGGGTGTGCCGCATGTGTCCGGTGCAGATCAACTGCCTGGCCGAGGCGATGAAGCGCGGTGAACTCTACGGGGTGTGGGGCGGCGCCTCCGAGGACGAGCGCCGCCAGTTCCGCTCCGCTCTACGGAACGAACGCGGGGGAGGTGCGTATGGTCCCGGCCAGGCGGCCTGACAGCGACGGTGAGGGGAAGGTGCCGGAGCGGTTGCTGACGATTCCCGAGGCGGCGCGGGTGCTGGCGGTGCCGGAGTCGTGGTTGCGTGAACGGGTCCGGTTGCGGCGGGTGCCGCACCGCAGGCTCGGCAAGCATGTGCGTTTCAGTGCCACTGACCTGGAACAGATCGTGGAGCGGGCCGCCCAACAGGCGGCTTCCGGGCGGCGGGTCGCCCACGCCCACGGGTGGCCGCGCACCCGGTAGGCGAGAAGCCCAAGTGAGCCGGTGGGGCGGGGGATGTTCACCCGCCCCACCGGCATACGCGGGGCCCGTAGCGGCTCTAGGAGATCAGGCGCAGGCGCTGCTCATCGCCGGGGTCGGTCCATGGCCCGGTCCCGGTGGGCGGTCCGTCGATGGCCTCGATCATGGTGTCGTCGATGTCGGTGACCAGGTGTCCGTACCGGTCCATGGTCGTGGTGATCGAGGTGTGGCCCAGGCGGCGCTGGATCTTGAACACGTGCACGTCCTTGTCGATCAGCCACGCCACGTGGGTGTGGCGCAGGTCGTGGATGCGCGGCTTCTTGCCCAGCCCACGCCGTTGGGCCTCCTTGACCCCGGGCGCCCACCTGCGCCCGTAGAAGGAGGAGTGCCGCCACCAGGAACCCCGGTCGGTGGTGAACACGAACTCCTCCGGGCCCTTGCCCTCCAGTCGAGGCCGCAGGAGGTCGATGGTGCCGGGGGAGAGCGGGATGCGCCTGCGAGAGCTGCGGGTCTTGGGCGCACCGAGCCGGAAGGTGTTGTCGGGGCCGCGCTTCCACGACCGGCGCACGTCCAGGTGTCCCCGGGTGAGCGGCTGTCCGTCGGGGCCGATGGCGGGAGTGAGGGTGATGTCGCGGACCTGGAGGGCGACCAGTTCGCTGTAGCGCATCCCGGTGCGCACGAACACCTCCACCATGTCGCGTACGTCCTCGGCCATGGAGTCCCGCAGCAGTGCGAACTCCTCCCTCGTCAGGAAGCACATGTCGGCTTCGCCCTCGCCGTCGTCGATGCGGGGCAGGCGGGTGCGCGATGCGGGGTTCGAAGGCCGTAGCGGCGGGTCCTCACGTACGGCGGCCTCGCAGACGGTGAACAGCAGCCCGTGCAGGTTGTGGATGGACTTGGGGGAGAGGGGTTTGCGCAGCCACCCCGGTTCCTTCTTCCGGCCCCGGCTGGGTGTGCTGGTCCTGTACGGGGCGGCGGGGTCGGGGACGCCGGTGCGCAGATGGTTGATCCAGGCGCGTACGTCCTTGGGTTTGAGCTGGGCGGGATCGCGCAGGTTCACCCGCCCGAAGCGGGGAATCAGATGGATGTCCAGGTCGCGGTGGTAGTCGGCGCGGGTGCGCTCCTCGATACCGGTCATGGAGTCGACGAGGTCGCGGGCGTAGTCGGCGAACAGCACCGGCTCGGCCTCGGGCTCGTCCTCTTCATCGGTTCTGACCCATCCGTGGCCGGGGACCCATCCCGGGGCCCAGCCCTGGCGGCGGATCCAGTTCTCGGGCCACTGGTGGCCGGCGGCCTCGACGTGGAGTTTGAAGGTGTGGGCGTCGGCGTGGGTGTCGAAGGGTTCGGACTGGGGCGCGCCGGTGCGGGTGCCGCGGAGCCGCCATTTCACCCAGTACCGGGTACGCCCGTCGGCCAGCGTGCGCTGGTTGATGGTTGCCATGCGTGGACCATCGCTTGGTTGCGGGCGGAAACGAAGGGAATCGGCGAAGGTTCTCGAAGATCTTTGCGCAGGCCAGGGACGGTGTCTGGTCCATCCGGTTATCACCGCTGATGCCGTGGATGCGGTGTTTCAGTGCCGGGTCGGGGTCGGTCCGTGAACCCGGGTGCTGACCCCCGTGGGGGAGTGAGTGACGGGATGGGCGGTGCACACCCACCGGGCAGGTTTCCACCCCCGTGCACCCGCTGGTGCACCCCCGAACACGCGAAAGCCCCTGACCACTCTGCGTTTCCGCTGGTCAGGGGCCTTCGCCTCTGGGGTGAGTGACGGGACTTGAACCCGCGACTTCTTGGACCACAACCAAGTGCTCTACCGGCTGAGCTACACCCACCACGTGCGCCGGGCCTCTCGGCCCCGCGTACGTATGAAAGCTTAGCGGACTCCGGGGAGTGCTTCGATCAGTTTTCCTCCGCGTCGTCCTCGAGGACCTCCGCGCGCGCCCGCGCACCGGTGCCCCCGGCCGCCACGTCGGCGGCGATGGCACGGGCCGTGGCCGAGTTGGGGCCGGGCTCGGGGACGAAGGCCGCGGCACGGTAGTACCGCAGCTCCTGGATGCTCTCGGTGATGTCGGCGAGCGCCCGGTGCCCGCCGTTCTTCTCCGGGCTCGCGTAGTACACGCGCGGGTACCAGCGGCGCAGCAGCTCCTTGATGGAGGACACGTCGACCATCCGGTAGTGCAGGAACTCGTCGATGCGTTTCATGTCACGTGCGAGGAAGGTACGGTCGGTGGCGATCGAGTTGCCGCACAGCGGAGCCTTGCGCGGCTCGGTCACGTACCGGCGGATGTGCTCCAGGACGAGGTCCTCGGCCTCCTTGAGGCTCACACCCTTGTCCAGCTCCTCCAGCAGGCCGGAGGTCGTGTGCATGTCGCGGACGAAGTCCCCCATGCGGTCCAGTGCGGCCTGCGGCGGTCTGATCACGACGTCGACACCCTCGTCGAGGATGTTGAGCTCGCCGTCGGTGATCAGACAGGCCACCTCGATCAGCGCGTCGCTCTCGAAGTCCAGGCCCGTCATCTCGCAGTCAATCCACACCAAACTGTCATTCATACCGGTCAGCTTAGGGGTTGCGCGGAGCTGCGGGGATGACGAAGGGGCGGCCGGACCGTGTCCGACCGCCCCGAGGACCAAGGTCAGTCCCAGACCCAGCTGTCCGAGACGCCGGGCGGCGCACCGACGCCGAAGATGTCGTACATCCAGTCCCACACGTCCCAGAACTGGAGGTAGCCCAGGACCAGGACGACGAGCAGGATGAGGATGAAGGTGAAGCAGCCGCAGCCGCAGCCCCTGCATCCCCGCTTCTTCTTGGGCTTTTGCGGGCGGTGCTGCTGGTAGGGCTGCCCCGGGGGCTGCCCCGGACCCGGCTGGCCCCACTGCGGGCCTCCGCGGTACCCGCCCGCCGGCGGCTGCCCGCCGGGGGTGTTGGCCATGGGGCCGGGGACGGGCGGGTACCCGGGCGGGGGCGGACCCGGCCGGCCCATCCGCTGCCCGGGCGGCGGAACGTTCGGGGGCATGCCCTGCGGCGGACGCCCCGGACCGCCCATCTGGTGCGGGGGCGGGTACCCGGGCGGCGCGAAACCGCCCTGCTGGGGAGGCGGGGGCTGGCGGTAACCGGCCTGGGGGCCCGACGGAGGGTGCTGCGGACCGGACTGCCGCGGGGGCGAGAACATGCCCTCCTGCGGTCCGGACGGCTCCGCGGGAGGAGCGGAGCGTCCCTGCTGGGGTCCGGAGTGCGGCTGCGCGGCGGGCGGGAAGCCCGGAGGCTGGTGCGCGGACTGCTGCGCACCGGGGAACGGCTGCGCGGAGGGCTGCTGTCCCGGGGCCTGCTGCTCGGACGGCTGCTGGTCGGGCTGGCCGGTCGGGGGCCACGGGGCTCCCGGCTGCGCGCCGCCCGCCGAAGCGGCGGCGGCGCCCGGGGCCTGCGCGCCCGGGGGCTGCTCCCGGGCGAGGCGCTTGGCCTCCTCCTCCCGGCGCCTGGCCTCCTCCTGGAGTTCGGCCTCCCTGCGGGCACGCTCCTCCTCGCGCCGCTTGGCCGCCTCCTCCTTGCGCTCCTCGGACAGGTCGGACCAGCCCTCCTTGAGGCTGCCGAGGAACTTGTTGAACTTGCCGCCCTTCCTGCCGTCCTCGTCCGCGCCTCCCGAGAGGGCGGGGTCGCCGGGTTCGAACACGGCGGTTCCGGGGGACTCGCCGCCGGAGGGGTCGAACACCGCGGTGCGCGGGGCGTCGCCCGAGGGCCCGCTTCCGGAGAAGGCCGGGTCGTTGGGGTCGAACACGGCCGTACCGGCGGTCCCACCCCCCTGCAGGGCGGGGTCGCCGGGATCGAACACCGCGGTGCGCGGCGCCTCACCCGGGGATCCGGCCGACCCGGGGGCAGCGGGGTCGGACACGGCGGTGCGCGGCGCCTCACCGCCCAGGTCCTCGTCGGTCAGGTTGGACGTGGGGATCTCGTCGTCGGTGAGGTCGGCGGTGGGCAGCTCGTCCTCGTCGCGCCCGGGAAGGTCGGAGGGGCTGACCCGCATGGTCGCCCCGGGGCCGCCCTGTCCGTCGTCCGACCCGTGGTCGCCGCCACGGCCCGGCAGGTCGGCCGGGTTGACGCGTATCGTGGCGCCCGTGCCGCCCAGGTCCGCCGTGGGCTCCTCGTCCTCGTCACCGCCCCGCGCCCAGGACGGGTTGATGCGCATGGTGCCGGGCTCGTCGTCGATGGGGGTGTCGGGGGACGAAGAGGCGGGGGAGGCAGGAGAGGCGGAGGGGGAGGAGCCCTGTGCCCACGACGGGTTGATCCGCATCGTGCTGGGCTCGTCGTCGACCGGGGGCTGGGGGGAGGGCGGGGTGGTGTCCTGCTGGGGGGATCCCTGAGCCCAGGAGGGATTGATGCGCATGGTGCTGGGCTCGTCGTCGATCGGTGCCGCCGGGGGCGCGGAGGAGGGGCCCAGCCGCACCGTTCCGGGGTCGTCCTCCTCGTCGGAGGCGGGGGCGCTCCGCCCGGATCCGCCCAGGTGGGTGGTCGCGGCCTCCTCGTCGTTCGGATCACCGCCGCCCTGGAGCTCGCTCAGGGAACGGGTATGCCGTGTCCACTCGCTGCCGTTCCACCATCTGAGCGTCTGCGCGTCGCCCTGCGGGTCCGCGTACCAACCCGGCTCGATAGATCCACCCATGGGCGACAGACTAAAGGGTTGCGGAACGGCGATGAACCAGTGGTGTCCGATTGCCCGTGGTCAGGGCCCCGGGACCATTTTCGTGCTGCTCTTGCGTACTCACCTCATCGCGGAGGGTCGCGGTTGCGTGGGAGTGCGCGGACCGCCGGGGTGCGGGACGAGACCGGTGGCCAGCAGCCGCGCGGTGTCCAGCCTGCCGGGGCCCTTGGCGGAGGAACCCGGGACCTGGTCGTGTCCGAAGTGCCCTCCCCTGGCCCACGCCCGCGCCGTCCGCGCCGCACGTGCCGCCTCGGCCGCGTGCGGTGCCGCCGCGGGGTGCGCCCCCGCTTCCGCGGTCCTGGTCTCCGGCCCCGGAGGAGCCGCGTGCCAGACCCGCTCCACACCCCAGGAGTCCAGCCACGCCAGGATCGGGGACAGCCCGCGCATCGGGCCGTCGGTGAAGGAGGTCTCCCACGAGGACACCACCGCCACCACCAGGCACACCCGTCCCTCATGACCGTGGTCGAGGTCCAGTTCGTACTGACGGGTGCTGCCCAGGGCCAGGCGCCCGCGACGGGTCGCCGCCAGGGTCTGGACCACGTCACCGGTCAGCGGGTTCCACACCAGGTGCGTCGCGCGCTCCTCGTCCACCAGCCGCTGCGCCTCCTCGCGCGCGGACCAGGCCCGGGGGTCCGATCCCGTCACCGTCCACACGGCGCGCGGAGCGCCGGCTCCGGGGGGTGTCCGGGTGCTCGTCCCGCCGCCGAGCCTCTCGGCACCGGGCATCCACGCCTCCGCCATGGCCTTCCCCCATCCGGTCGTCGTGTGCCGGGCCCGGCGCCGCGGGAGCAGCCCCCGACTCTCCTCCCTGAGTACGCCAACGGAACGGAGAAGTCCAGAGCCCCTCACCCGGAGGACAGGGTCTTGTCACCGTCTGTCGAAGTCCCCGTGCTGGGGCGGGGGCGTCCGGGCCGCGGCCCGGACGCCGGCCGGGTCACTCCGCGGTGTCCTCGGAGATCCGCAGGGAGAACGCCTGGAGGAAGATCTCACCGATCTCGGTGGGGTCCTCGGTCATGTACGCGGCACCGCCGGTGGCCGCGGCGATCTCCTGGAGCGGCTCCAGGTTCTGCACGTCCGGCCCGAACGCGATCGTGATGATCGGGATCGGCCGCGACGGGCTCTCCAGGGACTCGATCTGGGCCATCAGCTCGTCCAGCCCCAACCCGCCGGGGTTGTCGTTGTCCCCGTCGGTCAGCATGAGGATGACGTTGGTCCGGTCCGGCCGGTAGGTGCGCGACATCTCCTGGTAGGCCGCCAGGTAGGTCTCGTACAGCGCCGTGTCCCCCTGCGGCAGCGGCTGGAGCGAGGCCAGCGCGTTCGCCAGGACGTCGCTGTGCGCGGTGCCGTCGTCGGAGGTCGCCTGGAGCTCGCGGATCGGCGCGATCTCCTGGTGGTGCAGGCCGTTGTTGACGTTGGTGGAGAACTCCCACAGGCCCAGCTCCGAGCTGGGCGTGAACATCTCCAGGCCCTGGGTGGCGGCGGCTCCGGTCACCTGCATGCGGGTCATCCCGGTCCCGGGCACCTCGGCCAGCATCGAGCCGGAGATGTCCACGATCGCGAGCACCCGGGAGTCCATCTTGAGCTGGTTCCAGGTGCGGATCAGCCCCGTGATCGAGTCCTCGGCCGGCGTGGGCAGCTCGCCGGGCGGCTCCTCGGCGAAGCCGACCTCCTCGGTGAGCACGGAGGTGTCGACCTGCCCCTCGGGGCCGCGGAACCCCTCCGCGAGCAGGCGGGCCCGCGCGTCCTCGCCGCGCACCGCGTCGCGGAACTCCTCGGCGGCGCGGACGACGTCGCCCTCCTCGCTGCGCACCACGTACGGGTAGTCGAGGTAGTAGGTGCCGCCCTCCATGTAACCGACCTGGGCGGGGGCGTCCGCGTGGGCGGCGTTGTAGCGCCACACGGCCTGCTCCGACATCGCCATCATCGGCGGGGCCTCGGCGCCTCCGCCGCTGAGGGCGAGGAAGGCGGCCTCCTCGTCCGAGGACGCGCCCCGGTGCAGGGACTGCAGGGCCGCGGTCATCCGGGCGTTGAACGTGGCGGTGTCGGGACTGGCCTCCTCCAGCGCGCCGTGCAGGAGGTAGAGGGTGCCCAGGCCCGTGGCGCTGCGGGCGGGGTCGACCACGCGGACGGTGCGCCCGGACTCCTGGCCCGGGGCGGTGGTGGGCACGACCTCCGACCAGCTGTTCGGGGAGTTCTCGTCGGCGAACTCGGCGAGTTCGGCCAGGACCAGCGGCGAGCGGGCCACGGAGGTGCCGGTCTCGGTGACGACGGCGTCGCCCGCCTGGCTCTGGACCAGGCGCGGCCACATGGAGGAGTCGGGGATCCACACGTCGGACTCCGTGTCGCCCATGGTGGCGCCCGCGCCGGTGATGCCGAAGGCGACGTTGGCGGAGTCGACCTGGCGCACCTGTACCTGTACGCAGCTCCCGTCCACCCGGTGCTCCTGCGCGTTGAAGTCGGAGGCGACGTCGGTCAGGGCCGGGGCGAGCTCGGGGCTGACCGCGACGTCCAGCGCGATGTCGGAGCCGCCGCAGCCGTCGGACCGGCCGAACATGTAGACGCCCACCGCGGCGAGGCCGACCACGATCACCAGTGCGGCGGCCAGGGCGGCGAAGGCGCCACCGCGGCCGCGGTGGCGCCTGGACCGGCGGGAGGGTTCTTCTGCGTATCTTCCGCGGTGACGTCCCACAGCTTTCCTCACGGGTGATGTACGGACGAGGCGTACAAGGGGGGTGTTACTGGTGGGAAACGGTACTCAACCGTCCAGACCAGGTGAATGCCGACTGTGTTGCTCTCACGTTGGCGCCGATGGGGGCCCGTGGGTGTGAAGCGGGGCACAGCGCCGGTCACCTCGGGGATTCCGTCCGTTCCGCGCGCGTTCTCCTTTCCGGCCGGGACCCAGCGAAATGCGATTCCGATATCCAATCGAGACCGCTCCGGTCAGAGAACGCCCCCGAGGAGGGGGACTGGTCCGCACCACCCCGGCCACCGCTCCCCCGGGCGGGGGACCCGGCCGTCAGCTGTCGCAGTCGGGCACGCAAAGACGCCGCGAGATGGAGCTGAGGAAGATGTCGCCGATCTCGTCGGGGTCGTCGGTGACGAACAGCGAACCGCTGGTGGCGGCCGCGATCTGCCGCAGCTCCTCCTCCTCGACCTCCTGGGCCCCGGATCCGAAGGCGATGACGAACATGCTCACCGGCCGCTCGGGGTCGAAGCGGTCCTGCAGCGCCGCCACCAGGTCCGCGTGCGTGATGTCGCTGGACCCCTCGTCCTGCCCGGCGGTGAGCAGGATGACGCTGTTGATCTTGTCCTCGTCGTAGTCGTCCTGCACCTGGCCGTAGGCGGCCAGGATGTTGTCGTACAGGCGGGAGCCGCCGCCGCGGACGCCGATCTCCTCGGCCACCCCGATGAGCTCCTGGCGGCGGGTGGTGCTGTCGCCCTGCTCCGTCTCCCCCAGGGGGTGCATGTCCGCGGCCTCGTCGCGCCCGCCCGCGTTCTCGTCCGACATCAGCCACAGGCCCATGTCGGTCTCGTCGGGGAACAGCGACAGGCCCATGAGCGCCGCCTGCCGGGCGACCTCCATCCGGGTCGGACCCCCGTTGAGCTCCTCCGCCATGTTCGCGGAGGTGTCGGCGAGCACCAGTGTGCGGCTGGGCATCGACAGCCGGTTCCAGTCGGTGACCGAGGCCAGCAGGGCGTCCCCGGTCAGGTCGTCGTGGGTGGGCGGTTCCCCGGCGATCACACCGGCGTCCTCGGCGTTCGCCCCGGACCCGCCGGAGCCGACGGACAGGGTGCCGTCGGGGTCGCGGAAGCCGAGCTCCCGGAGCCGGTCGCGGTAGGAGTCCTGGCGCAGCACCTCGTACAGGTCGGCGGCCGCGGACCGCAGGGAGGACGCGTCGGTGGTGGTGACGTAGGGGTAGTCGAGGCTGACGGTGCCCTCGGTCGGGTAGTGGGCCTGCAACAGCGGCGCGGACCCCGCGCGGTCGGCGTTGTAGGACACCACCGCCTGTTCGGGAACGACGATCAGCGGGTCGAGGCGCTCCCCGGCATCCTCCCCGCCGCGCCCGGAGGCGGTGTAGAAGGTGGCGAGGTCGATCTCGCCGAACGCGCTGTCGAGCTGCACGTCGCGCACGAAGTCGGTCATGGCGGTGTCGGCGTCGTCGCCGGTGCCCAGGTGCCGGCGGACCGCGTGCATGACGGCCATGCCGTCGGCGCCGCGGTTGGGGTCGACCATCACCAGGGGGCGTTCGCGTTCTCCGGGCAGGAGCAGGGGCCAGCCGACCTCGTCGGGCCCGGGCACGCCCTCGGCGCCCCGGGGGGCGGCCAGGACCACCGGTGAACTGGCCAGCGAGGGCGGATCGGTGTCGATGCCGTGCGTGCCGCTCCCGGAGACACGGGTCAGCTCGACCCAGGCCGAGGACTCGGGCACCCACACGTGCGGGGCGATGGTGGAGTCGCCCGCCCGGCCGCCGGACAGGGTGGTCATGATGCGGTGCGGCGCGATCTCGTCCACCTGCGCGTACACGCACTCGCCGTCGTAGCTGGGGCGCTCGTCGTTGAACTCGCCCGCCGCCTCGCGGAGCACGGGCGCGATGCTCTGGGTCGCCGACACGCGCAGGTAGCGGGTGTCACCGCAGCCGAGCATGTCGAGTCCGACGGGAACCGCGATCGCGGCGGCCGCGATGAGGGCGACGGCGACCGCGGTGACCCCCAGCGGCGACGCGACCACTCTGCGGGTGTTCGCGGCGGTCGGTGAGGCCTGTCGGTGGCGTCCACTGGGCACGGGCACTCCGGGGGTCGATGCGGGGGCGGGGTGGTGCGGCGCACCCGCGGTGATATGGCACACCCGCGGTGGGACGTGCGAACCGCCGCGCACCCGACGGCGTCACACGGTGTGGAGGAAGAACGACCACACCATGAGGCGCGAACGACACTTTTCCAGGACCTTACTCGTTGGTAATGCACAAGAGGAAGCCCCTCCTGGCCCTACCGGGGTGATCGCTTTGTTACCGTGCCCATCAATGGGTACTCAGTGCTCCCCGCTAGGCTTAGGCCCCCGCGTCCACACTCAGCCCACACTCCCCAGTGGACGTTCCATGACACCGACCCCCGAGGGTTTTTGGCATGTCCCCATCGCATCGTGACCACCGGAGCCGAGGCACGCTCGGCACCGCCATGCTCGCCGGAGCGTGCTGTCTCGGCGCCGTCGCCTACGGGGCGGTCGTCGGTCCGTCGATGCTGCCGCCGGAGCAGCGGGACGTGCAGGCCACCACGGCGATGACCCCGGACCTGATCCCCGACGCGGACGAGCCGGTGGAGGTCGTGCAGGAGGGGCCGACCGGCCGCCTCCAGGTCCAGGTGAGCGATCGCGGCCGCGCCTGGGTGCAGACGCTGATGTGCACCGGCGACGCGGAGGAGGACCCCGCCGCCTGCGCCGAGCTGGCCCGGGCGGCGGAGGAGTTCCACGCCGACACCGGAGAGCCGGCCTCCGTCGAGGAGGAGCCGGTGAGCGCCGGGGACGGTGCCGAGGAGGGGGACGGCGCCGGGGGCGGGGCGGAACCGACGGAGGCCGTCAACACGGGCAGCGCGCTGCTGTTCACCGAGGTTCGCGAGGGAACCGTGTGCACCGACAAGGTGTACGGCCCCCAGGAGGCCACGATCGTGGGCGTCTGGGAGGGCCAGGAGGTCGAGACCACGCTCACCCGCAAGGGCTCCTGCGAGGAGGCGCGCTGGCAGCGCCTGCGCGCCCTCACCGAGCAGATCGGCTGAGCCGCCGGGCGGCGGGCGGGTGGGGAACGGGCGATAATCGTCCCCCATGGACGTCATCAAGGTCAGTGATCCGGCGGACCCGCGCCTGGCCGACTACACCCGCCTGCGCGACGTGAACCTGCGGCGCCACCTGGAGGCCGAGCACGGGCTGTTCATGGCCGAGGGGGACAAGGTCATCCGCCGGGCCGCCGCGGCGGGGTTCGCGCCCCGCAGCTTCCTGCTCACCCAACGCCGGGCCGAGGCGCTCGACGACGTGGTCGCCGCGTCCCCGGCGCCGCTGTACGTGGTCGACGAGGACACCGCCAGGCAGCTCGTCGGGTTCGACCTGCACCGCGGCGCGCTGGCCGCCTTCCACCGCCGGGCCCTGCCCGCGCTCGACGAGGTCCTGGCCGGGGCACGCACCATCGTGGTCCTGGAGGACCTGGTGGACCACACCAACGTGGGCGCCATCTTCCGCAGCGCCGCCGGCCTGGGCGTGGACGCGATCGTGCTCGCGCCCCGCTGCGCCGACCCCCTCTACCGGCGCGCGGTCAAGGTGTCCATGGGCGCCGTCTTCACCCTGCCCCACACCCGCATGGACGACTGGTACGGCGGCCTGGACACCCTGCGCGCGGCCGGGTTCCACCTCATGGCGCTCACGCCGGGGGAGGGCTCCCTCCCCCTCGGCGACGCCATGGCCGCCCTGGCACCCGGCGACCGGGTCGGCCTCCTGCTCGGCACGGAGGGGGACGGGCTCTCCTCCCGCTGGCTGGAGCGGGCCACCGCCCGGGTGCACATCCCCATGGCCGACCGCGACGTCGACTCCCTCAACGTCACCGCCGCGGCCGCCATCGCCTGCTACGAGCTGACCCGTTCCACCGGGTGGACCGGGCCGTCCCGCTAGGGTGGCGCCTGAGACGGACCGAGGGGAAGGACGGCGCGACATGGGCGGCCGAACGCTGGTGCAGTGGGAGCAGAACAGGGACAACGCCCCGGACTCCCTGACCGTGGACCTGTACGCGGGGGGACCGGCGCCCGGGAGCGGACTGGACGAGGTCACCTTCTACCAGGTGCCCTACGCCCCCTCCACCCAGGGCGTCGACGCGCGCCTCGACATGATCGCGCGGATGCCGTCGCTGGAGGTGGTCCAGCTCCTCTCCGCCGGGTACGAGCACGTGCTCCCCCTGCTGCCGGACCACGTGACCCTGTGCAACGGGCGCGGCCTCCACGACGCCAGCACCGCCGAGCACGCCCTCGCGCTCATCCTGGCGGCCCAGCGGGACCTGCCCCGGTGGGCGCTCGCGCAGAGGGAGCACCACTGGGACTCCGCCCAGCTGCGCTCCCTGGCCGACTCGCGCGTGGTGATCGTCGGCTACGGCAGCATCGGCCGGGCCGTCGAGAGCCGCCTGCTGCCCTTCGAGGCCGAGGTCGTGCGCGTGGCCAGCCGTGCCCGCCCGGACGAGGGCGTGCACGGCGTGGACGAACTGCACGCCCTGCTGCCCGGGGCCGACGTCGTCGTCCTGGTCACCCCGCTCACCGAGGCCACCCGCGGCCTGTTCGGCGCCCGCGAGTTCGCCCTGCTGCGCGACGACGCGCTCGTGGTCAACGTGGGCCGCGGACCGGTCCTGGACACCGACGCCCTGCTGGCGCAGAAGGGCCGGGTGCGGGCCGCCCTCGACGTCACCGACCCCGAACCCCCGCCCGCGGACCACCCGCTGTGGAGCGCGCCCGGCGTGTTCCTCACCCCGCACGTCGCGGGCGGTTCGGCGGCGTTCTACCCGCGGGCCCGCGCCTTCATGGACTCCCAGCTCGCCCGCTGGGCCGCCGGCGGGGAACTGGCCAACGTGGTCCGCCCCGGCACGCCCCGGGGCCGCTGACGCCGCGGCGGCCCACCGCCGGCCCCGGAGGGCGGGGCCCGGACGGCGGAACCAGGGTGTCCGCCCCCACCCGTGACGGCGGCCGGGAGCTCCGGCGCCCCGGCCTCCCGCGTGGCGCGCCCGTCTGTCGGAGGAAGGGGACACACTGGGAGGAATGCGGATCGCGGTGGTCGCCGACGGCGAGGGCGGCGGGTGGCTCCAGGAACTGGACGAGGCCCCCGGCCCGATCCGCCGCGTCGGCGACCTCGCCGCCGCCGTACGCGAGGCCGAGCGCGCCCGCCCCGAACCGCCCCGCTGGGTGTGGTCGGCCGGCGAGGACGTCTACCCCGACCTCGTCCGCGCCGGGGTGCGGGTCTCGCGCTGCCACGACGCCGCGCTCACCGAGGCCCTGCTCCTGGGCTACCACGCCCGCCACGGCGAGGCCTCCTCCCTGGGCGCCGCCTGGGCCCGCCTGCACCGGCTGCCCGTCCCCGAGGACCCCGTGCGCCCCCTCGGGGAGGGCACCACCCACTCCCAGCCCGCGCTCTTCGAGGCCGACCGCTCCACCCTGCCCCCGGGCACCGACCGCCTCGCCGCCCTGGTCGAGGTCCACTCCGACCAGCTGCGGCGCCTCGCGGAGCTTCCCGACCCCGGCCGCATGCGCCTGCTCGCCGCCGTGGAGTCGGCGGGGGGCCTGGCCGCCGCGGAGATGAGCCACGACGGCCTGCCCTGGCGGCCCGACGTCCACGACGAGATCCTCACCGGGCTCCTCGGTCCCCGGCCCCCGTCCGGACAGCGCCCGCCCGTCCTGGCCGACCTCGCCGCCCGCATCAGCGAGGCCGTCGGCCGCGAGGTCAACCCCGACTCTCCCGCGCAGGTCCTGCGGGCCATGGCGTGGGTCGGCCACCCCGTCGACTCCACCCGCTCCTGGGTCCTGGAGAGGGTCGACCACCCCGTCGTCCCGCTCCTGCTGCGCTACAAGGAGCTCTCCCGCCTGCACTCCGCCAACGGGTGGACGTGGCTGGACACCTGGGTGCGCAGGCGCACCGGCCCGGACGGCCGCACCCTCGGGCGCTTCCACCCCGACTACGTGGTCGGCGGCGTGGTGTCGGGCCGCTGGGCCACCCGGGGCGGCGGCGCCCTCCAGATCCCCAGGTCCCTGCGCGGCGCGGTCCGCGCCGACCCCGGCTGGGTCCTGGTCCGGGCCGACGCCGGGCAGCTCGAACCCCGCGTGCTCGCCGCCGTCTCCGGCGACGACGCCCTGGCCGCCGCGGCGGCTGAGGAGGACCTGTACGCGCGCCTGGCCGTACACGTGGGCGGCGACCGCGACCGCGCCAAGATCGGCATGCTCTCGGCCATGTACGGCCAGACCTCCGGCGACGCCGCGCCCCTGCTGGCCACCATGCGCCGCCTCTACCCGCGCGCCCTGGAGTACGTGGACTCGGCCGCGCGCACCGGAGAGGGCGGGGGCATCGTCCGCTCCTGGCTGGGGCGCACCTCGCCCGCGCCCACGGGGTGGTCCGCCGCCGTCTCCGGGCCCGGGGGAGAGCGCCGCCGCCGCGCCCAGGGCCGGTTCACCCGCAACTTCGTCGTCCAGGCCACCGCCGCCGAATGGGCCCTGGTCCTGCTCGCCTCGCTGCGCCAGCGCCTGCCGGACATGCCCGAGGGGGCGGGGATCGTCTTCTTCGTCCACGACGAGGTCGTGCTGCACGTGCCCGCCGACCTGGCCGGGGAGGCGGTGCGCGCGGTGGCCGAGGCCGAGGCCACGACCCGGGCCACCCTCTTCGGGGACACCCCGGTGCGTTTTCCGCTGGCCCCGGTGGTCACCAGGAACATCGGGTGAGCACCGGGTGGCGGTCCGGTATCGGACGGCGTGGGCTTCTTGCAAACTCGTCCCGGTACGCCCATTCTTGGATCCGGAAAGTGTGAAACCAGCAACAGTCCGTACGCCGCAGGGGTTCCCCCGTTCCCCGGGCGGCTCGCTCACAGAAAGGTGAGATCCCCCCGTGCGGAGCCGCTTGAGAACGTGTGCGGGAACCACGGCCGCATTCGCCGTCGCCTTCACCGCATTCGGGACGACCCCCGCCTGGGCGGAGCCGGTGGTCGAGGACCGTCCCCCCATCAGCGAACAGCTCTCCTCCGGAACCTCCGGCGGTACCGGCCCCCGGCAGGAGGCGTCCGAGCAGCCCCCCGAGGTCTCCGACTCCCGGCTGCGGCGCGACGCCCACGTCGCTCCCTTCCGCGAGGCCCGCAGCACCGAGTACTTCGCGGTCGCCCCCCGCACCCTGCCGCGCGAGGCCGTCGAGGCGGTCCGCGGGATCGAGGGCGTCGAGAGCGTCCTGACCGTGGACGCCGCCCGTGTCGAGATCGAGGGCGAACCCACCTCGGTGCTCGGCGTCAGCCCCTCCAGCTTCCGCAACCACGCCCCCGAGCCCTCCGCCGAGTCCGACGAGATCTGGCAGGGCGTCGCCGAGGGCCACATCGCCCTGTCCAACGACGCCGGCACCGAGCGCGGCCTGGAGGTCGGCAGCGAGGTCACCGTCGCGGGCGGGCGCGGGGAGGTCCCGCTGGAGGTGTGGACGCACGCCACCTCCGGTATCGCCGGGATCGACGCGCTGGTCTCCCGCGAGCGCGCCGCCGAGCTGGGCATGCCCAGGGGCAACGCCCTGGTGGTCTCGGCACCCGAGGCCGACCTGGCCGAGCTGCACGAGGCCCTGGGCGAGGCCCTCGGCGAGGACGTCTCCCTCCAGCTCGTGACCGACTCGCCCGAGCCGCTCGTCGAGGGCGAGGCCGTGGCCCCCTCGGTCATCGAGCAGGTCATCGCCAACGCCGAGAGCCAGCTGGGCGTCCCCTACGTCTGGGGAGGCACCACCCCGGGCGTCGGATTCGACTGCTCGGGCCTGCTCCAGTGGGCCTTCGCCGAGGCGGGCGTGTCCATCCCGCGGGTGACCCACGACCAGTGGAACGCGGGACAGCGCGTGGAGTTCGACGACCTCCAGCGCGGCGACCTGCTGTTCTGGCGCACGGACCCCACCGCGCCCGACTACATCTCGCACGTGGCCATCTACCTGGGCGAGGGCATGATGCTGGAGGCGCCGCGCACCGGACTGGACGTGCACGTCACCGAGGTGCGCACCGCCAACTACGCCGGGGCCGTGCGCGTCAACACCTGACCCCGTGCCCGCTCCGCGGCCCCGTCCGGCGCTTCCGCCGGGCGGGGCACCGCGTCCTCGGCGCCCGTGCGCGGAGGACGACCGGACCGGCGGCGGTCCCCGGCCGGCCACCGGATCCGGGCGGGAGGGAGACGGCGCCGGCCGTGCGGTCCGGCCGTGAACACGAGGCGGGCCGTGGAGCCACCGCGTCGGTGGCTCCACGGCCCGCCCGTTTCTCCTTGTCCGAAAAACCCAGCCGGGAGGGGAAGGCAGGCTTCGGTCAGGAGGGGGAACAGGGCCGTCACTGAGGGAGGGGGAGACAGCGCACGAGCCCTGATGCGGTGGTATTGAGTTCTGACGGAACGCGTTCGGGAGCTGCCCCGGAGTGCCGTCGCACAGGGTCTACATAAGCAGTGACCGCTCGATTTGGCAAGAGCCCAGATCAAGGCAGGTAAGCGCTGTCAATCCCCGCCCGCCGACCATCCCGCCCAGCGCCGCGGCGCGTTCCTCGCCGTTTCGTCTTCCTCCGGCCCGGTGCAGTTCAGAGCCGGTTCAGCGGCCCACCGCGTACCCCTGGGAGCCCCGCGCGTCGGCGGCGGCGCGCAGCTCGCCGGTCTCCGGATCGCGGGCCACGGCGGCCAGGCGCCCCAGCGTCCACTCCTGGGCGACCCGCACCCGGTGCCCGCGCCCGCGCAGCTCGTCGAGGACCTCCGCGCCCACGCCCGGCTCCACGACCAGTTCGCCCGGGACCGTCTCACGGGGGTGGAAGGAGCTGGGGAAGGCGGTGGTGTGGAACATCGGGGTGTCCAGGGCCTCCTGGAGGTCCTCCACCCCGTTGAGGATCCGCAGCAGGGCGGTGAACGTCCACTGGTCCTGCTGGTCGCCGCCCGGGGTGCCGATCGCCAGCACGGCCCGGCCGTCCTCCCGGGTGACCAGGGTGGGGGACAGGGTGGTGCGGGGGCGCTTGCGGGGAGCCAGGGCGTTGGGGGAGGCCGGGTCGAGCCAGAACATCTGCGCCCGGGTGCCCAGCGGGAAGCCCAGGGCCGGGATGACCGGGGAGCTGCTGAGCCAGCCGCCGCTGGGCGTGGCCGAGACCATGTTGCCCCACGCGTCCACGACGTCCACGTGGCAGGTGTCCCCGCGCAGGTCGGCGGGGTTGGAGACGGCGTCCTCGCGTACCGTGGGCTCGCCCGTGGTGCGGTCCTCGGGAGTGTGGCCCGGCACGTACAGCGGCGGTTCGAAGGGCGTGCGGGCGTCCACGGTGCCGGGGCGCTGCTCCATGCTGGCGCGGTCCCCGTCGACCAGTGCCGCGCGGCGGGCGGCGTAGTCGGCGCCCAGCAGCTCCTGGAGGGGGACGTCCACGAACCCGGGGTCTCCGTACCAGGCCTCGCGGTCGGCGAAGGCGAGCTTGGCCGCCTCGGTCACCCCGTGCACGAAGTCGGCGCTGACCCCGTCGAGCACGTCGTGACCGGTGCCCAGGGCCTCGGCGAGGCGCAGCTGCTGGAGCATGACGGGCCCCTGCCCCCACGGGCCGGTCTTGTGCACGGTGTGGGCACCGTGGGTCACGCTGGCGGGCTCCTCGTAGGAGGCGCTCCAGTCGGCCATGTCCTGCGGGGTGAGCAGGGCCCGCTGGGGCTCGCCCGTGCCGCTGGGGACGGGGGAGGACAGGAAGTCCCCGACCGCCTCCGCGACGAAGCCCTGCGACCAGGACCGCCGGGCCGCCTCGATCTGCGCCTCGCGGTCGCCTCCGGCGCTCTCGGCCTCGGCGACGATCCGCCGGTAGGCGGCGGCCAGGGCGGGGTTGCGCAGCCGGGAGCCGGGGCGGGGCGCGGTGCCGTGCGGGAGGTAGACGGCGGCGGAACCGGCCCAGTACCGGGAGAAGACGGGAGCGAGGGCCTCGACGGCGGCGGCGATGCGGTCCAGGACGGGGTAGCCGCGCTCGGCCAGTCCGATGGCGTGGTCGAGCACGTCGCGGACGGTCATGGTGCCGTGGTCGCGCAGCAGCGTCATCCAGGCGTCGAAGGAGCCGGGGACGGTGGCGGCGAGCACGCCGCTGCCGGGGATGCGGTCCATGCCCGCGAAGGCCTCGATGGTCGCCGCCGCGGGGGAGACGCCCTGGCCGCACAGGACGCGGGGGGAGCCTCCGGCCGCCTGGAAGACGACGGGGACCTCGCCGCCGGGGCCGTTGAGGTGGGGCTCGACCACCTGGAGGGTGAACCCCGCGCCGACGGCGGCGTCGAAGGCGTTGCCGCCGCGTTCGAGCAGGGACATGCCCGTCGCGCTGGCCAGCCAGTGGGTGGAGGCGACCATGCCGAAGTCACCGCGGAGCTGGGGGCGGGTGGTGAAACCGGGGGGCATCTGAGCGGGTCCTCCTCAGGGAGCGGGGGGCGGCGGGGTCGCCGCCGCGGTCCGGGCCGGGCCCGTCCCCGGTGGGGGACGCGGAGACCGGGGGTGACCGTGGTCACCCGGACGCGGGCCTGAGGCGACGGTACATCATCGGTTGTCCCCACGAATGGGCCGATGTCGGGGTTGCGGGGGAGGGGGCCGTAGGGGGTCGTGCGCGGGACGGCGCACGGGCCGCGGGGAGGGGCCGTGCGGGCCGTCCGCGGGGCGGGTGCCTGTTCTCGGGGAGGGGGCCGCCGTACCGGGTGGCCCACGGGAGGGGTGCCTGCCCGGGGCCGCGCGGGGGCGTCCACAGGGAGAACCCGGGGCCGGGCGCGTGCGCCCGGCCCCGGGCCGACGGGATGCAGGGGGCCTCAGGGCCCGCCCGCACCGTGCCGCCCTCGGGCCGCCGCCGTTGCGCGGCCGGAGGGCGCGGTGCTCAGGAGGTCCCGGTCGGGAAGCTCCACGGCAGGGAGTCCGTCAGCTCGGCCCACTCCTGGGCGCCGATCGGCTCCAGGGCCACGGTGGGGTCCACCTCCACGGGCAGGGCGGCGTTCACCTCCTCCACCGTGCGCGCCACGTTCTCCTCGTGCGCGGCGTCGTGCTTCTCGGCCTCCTCCACGAGTTCGGCGATGATCCCGCCGAGACCGAAGATGATCTCCTCCAGCTCGGTGCGTGACAGCTCGACGTCGTCGGCGCAGTGCTCGACGGCGCCGGTCTTGACGCCCTCGTCGCCGTAGTACCAGAAGGTGGCCAGCAGGCGGTCGAGGTCCCCGTCGCCGAGCCGCCCCGCGGTCGTGGCCCGCTCGACGAACTCCGCGCTGGCCGGGGTCATCTCGCCCAGGCGGGTCCCACCGGTCCCGGAGCTCACGAACCGGCTGACGACGCACTCCTTGGCCATCCGGACCCTGGCCGCCTCGGGCCGCTCGGAGCCCGAGGCACCCCCGGCGTCCGCCGGTGCGTCCTGGGCGCCCTCCTCGGCGGCGGGCTGCTCCTGCGTGGCCTCCCCGTCCTGTTCGGACGGGGTCTCAGGGGTCTGTGAGGTCTCGGAGGATCCGGGGGCCTCGGGGGTCGCCGGAGTCTCGGGCCGTCCGACGGGGGAGGTGCCCGCCGGGGTCCCGTCGGCGACCCCGTCCGCGGAGGACTCCCCCCCGCCCGGGGCCCCGGCGGGTTCCTGCGCGCTCCCGCCCTCCGCGGCGGGCTCCTCCTGGGCCGTCCCGGTGCCGGACTCCCCGCCCGGCGCACCGCCGGACTCCTCGGCGGAACCGCCGTTCTCCTCCGCGGCACCCGCCTCCCCGCCGGCCCCCTCCTGCGCGGGTTCCCCGGCCGCGGGCTCCTCCGGGGCCTGCTCCTCCTGCGCGGGTTCCCCGGCCGCCGGCTCCTCCGGGGACGGCTCCTCCGTCCCCTCCCCGGGGGGCTCCTCCTTCCTGGTCAGCGACTCCGCCATCCTGACCAGTTCACCGCTGCCCCACTTGTCCGGCTGGAGGTACAGGGACACGGCCACACCCGGCTCGTCGAGCCAGAACAGGTCGCCGGTCTCCGGCGACAGGTAGGCCTCGCTGCGCAGGGCCTCGCCCGAGTCCAGGCGCTCCAGCGTCCTCTCGGGGAGGTGGCCGTACCGGCGCTCGCGCAGGTCGTCGAGCTGCTGGAAGCTGTCCGAACGCAGGATCGAGACCCTGCCGAGCAACTGGTCGGGACCGCGCATCCACGACAGCTGCGACTGCGTGTTGCCCAGCCGGTCGGTCGTGGTCGAGGCGTGGACCCCGTGGCGTTCCAGCTCCGCGGGCAGATAACCGATCTCGTAACCGTCCAGGCCGTACGAGGAGACGCCCTGGCTGATCTCCGGCCAGGTCAGCGTCCGCATGTCCTTCTCGTCGGCCGCCACCGCCCCGGGGAGACCGACCAGTCCCGACGACGCGATCGCGGCGGCGCCGAGCAGCGCGACCCACCTCTTGTGGTGCTTGCGCATGAGTGTTCCTTCCCATCGACTACTCCTAGTGATGTTCGCAGCCTCTGAGTAATAACCCATGGGCCCGGGGGTCAAAAACCGTACATGAAGTGACCAAATGGATGCATTAAGTGAGAATGTCATCGAACTGTCGGACACATCACCAGATGATGGGCGGCGGATCACCGGCTGCTCCGCAGGCGGTAACCGCAGGGTCACCATCCGCACCCAACCTGAGGAAGCAGCCGGCAAGTTCACGCGCACTTGGGAGGTCCGGTGCAGCGCATCGGAATCGTCGTCGCAGCCGTATCTTTCTTCGTCGTCACCAGCGCGAGCGCATCGTCCGCGATACAGGACGCCGACCCCCGGTGGTCGGGGGTCCCCAGACCCGCAGCCAACGAGCACACGACATCCGAACGCCCGCTGATCGCCGTCTCCCACCGCGGAGCCTCCGGTCACGCACCCGAGAACACCCTGGCGGCCCTCGACGCCGCCGACCGGCTCGGAGCCGAGACCGTGGAGGTCGACGTCCAGCGCACCGAGGACGACGTCCTCGTCCTCATGCACGACACCACCCTCGAACGCACCACCGACGTCGAGGAGGTCTTCCCCGACCGCGGTTCCTACGACGTCCGCGACTTCACCATGGAGGAGATCCGCAGGCTCGACGCCGGGGCGTGGTTCGACTCCTCCTTCGACGGAGAGGCCGTCCCCACCTTCGCGGAGGCGCTCGACCGCATGGAGGAGCTGGACCTCAACCTCTTCCTGGAGCTCAAGAAGCCCGAGCTCTATCCCGGCATCGAGCAGGAGATCACCGACGAGCTGACCGAGCGCGGGACCTGGCTGGAGCCCAACCCGTCCGGAGAGCCCCGACGCCTCGTCGTGCAGAGCTTCGACTGGGAGTCGGTGCGCCGCTCCAGGGACCTCCTCCCGTCCGTGCCGCACGCCCTGCTCGGGCGGGTCCCCGAGAGCCGCATCGCCGAGTTCGACTGGGCGCAGATGATCAACCCCAACCACACCACCATCGACGCCGCCTACGTGAGACGGGTCCACGAGGCGGGGATGGAGATCATGCCCTACACCATCAACGAGCGGTCCCGGATGGACACCGTCCTGGGCTGGAAGGTCGACGGGTTCATCACCGACTACCCCGACGTCGGCCAGGAGGCCATCGCCGCCCGGACCAAGCGGTACCAGCCGGTGGTCAGGATCCCCACGTCGCCCCTGCCCCTGCCCCGCTGACCCGCGTCGGCCCGGGGACCGCGCCCGCCCCGAGACGGGGTGCCTTTCCCGGGTCGCGCCCGGAGCGCTCCCCGGCCCCGGGCCGTGCCGGGTGGGATGATCGGCCCGACCCACACGAGGACCCCGTCCCGGGGAGGCCGCGCCGCGGCCTCCCCGGGACGGGGCGTTCGGACCAGGAGGCGGACACCACGTGAGAGACCGGCTGACCATTCCCCGGGAACACGTCGACTGGCGCACCAAGGGCCTGTGGTGGACGGACGCCCCCGTCCCCCTGGAGGAGTTCGCGGCCCGCCGCGACCACCTGTTCACCGGCCCGTTCACCTGGCCGCTGATGGTGGTGCGCGCCTGCGCGCTGGACCGCAACGTCGCCGCGCTCGCCGACTTCGCCGAGCGCCACCGGCTGCTGTTCGCCCCGCACGGCAAGACCTCCATGGCGCCGGCCCTCATCCAGCGCCAGCTGGACGCGGGCGCCTGGGGGGTCTCCGCCGCCAGCGCCAACCAGGTCCTGGACCTGCGAAGGTTCGGCGTGCGCCGGATCCTGCTCGCCAACGAGCTGCTCGACGGCCGGGTGCTGCGCTGGGCGGCCGCCGAGCTGGACGAGGACCCCGACTTCTCCTTCCTCTTCTACGCCGACTCCGCCGAGGGGGTGGCGGTCGCCGCGGAGGCCGCCGCCGACCGTCCCGGGGGCCGGCCCCTGCGGATGCTGGTCGAACGCGGGGTCCCCGGCGGGCGCACCGGCTGCCGCACCCGTGAGGAACTCCTCGCCGTGGCCGCGGCCGTCGCCGGCGCGCCGGGCCTGGAGCTGGCCGGGGTGGCGGGTTACGAGGGGCCGCTCGGCGACGCCGACGGCGTGCGCGGCTTCCTGCGCGACCTGCTCGGCGACGCCGCGGCGCTGGCCGCCCGGCACGGCCTGGCCCGGCCGGTGCTGTCGGTGGGCGGCAGCGCGTGGTTCGACCTGGTCGCCGAGGAGCTCGGCGACCGCGAGGACGTCCTCACGATCCTGCGCAGCGGCGCCTACGTGGTCCACGACGACGGCCTGTACCGGCGCACCACGCCCTACCGCCGCCTGCCCGAGGGCCCCGACGCGCTGGCCGGGGCCCTGGAGCTGTGGGCGCAGGTGCTCTCCACCCCGGAGGAGGGGCTGGCGATCGTCGGCATGGGCCGCCGCGACGCCAACCACGACCAGGGGTTCCCCGTCGCGCGCCGGCTGCGCCGCGCGGACGGCGCCACCGTGGAGGCCGAGGGCGCGGAGGTCACCGACCTCAACGACCACCACGCCTACCTGAGGGTCCCGCCGGGGTTGGAGGTCGGCCCCGGCGACCTGGTCTCCTTCGGGATCTCGCACCCGTGCACGGCCTTCGACCGCTGGCGGGTCCTGCCGGTGGTGGACGAGGAGGACACCGTCGTGGAGATGGCGGCCACCTACTTCTGAGGCCCCGGGGCGCTTCCGGCCCCCGGGACCGCGGGGTCACCCCCAGCCCACCACCCCCGGGCGGGTGTGCCACGGACGCGGCCCGTCCAGCGGCCGGTACTCCACCCCGGCCGCGTCGAGCCGTTCCAGGTGCCGCCTCAGCCGGGGCTCGAACTCGGCGTAGTCGCGTCCGCCGGAGGACCACACCTGCTCGGCGAAGGCCGACAGCCTGGGGAAGACCATGTAGTCCAGCCTGCGCGGCGTGTCGATGTGCTCGGTCCACACGTTCACCTGCGCGCCCAGCACGTGCGCGGCCTCCCGCTCGGTCAGCCCCGGGGGGACCGGCTCGGCCAGGTAGACGTCCTCGGTCCGCAGCAGCGTGCCCACCGGGACGGGCTCGTCCTCGGACTCCGACTGCCGGTAGTCCAGGTAGGAGGTGCGGGTGGGGCTCATGACCACGTCGTGGCCCGCGCGCGCGGCCGCGACACCGCCCTCCTCGCCGCGCCACGACATCACGGTCGCCCCCGGCGCGAGGCCCACCCGTCGCCCTCCACCACCCTCAACGGTGTCGCTTCGCTCCCAGAGCCACCCTTCCAGGATCTCGTCCCAGCCGACCAGGCGGCGGCCGCGCGAGGTCAGGTGGTCGTCCAGCTGGCGGATGAACCAGCTCTGCAGCTCGTCCTCGTCGGCCAGGCCCTCCTCCCTGATCCGCCGCTGCGCGGACTCGCTCGTCCGCCACTGGGTCTTGGGGCACTCGTCGCCGCCCACGTGGACGTAGGTGCTCGGGAAGAGCTCCATCAGCTCGTCGAGGACGTTGCGGTAGAACTCCAGGACGTTGTCGGTGACCGCGAGCACCTCCTCGAAGACGCCCCACTGGGTGCCGACCGGGATCCGTCCGCACTCGCCCAGCTCGGGGTAGGCGTGGATGGCGGCCTGCGAGTGGCCGGGCACGTCGATCTCGGGGACGACGGCCACGTGCCGGGCGTCGGCGTAGGCGACGATCTCGCGGATGTCGTCCTGGGTGAAGAAGCCGCCGTGCGGGCGGTCGTCGAACACCGGGGGCTTTCCGGCGCCCACCTGGCTCCGGGTCCGCCAGGAGCCCGCCTCGGTCAGCTTCGGGTAGCGGCGGATCTCCACGCGCCACCCCTGGTCGTCGCTCAGGTGCAGGTGCAGGACGTTGAGCTTGTGCATGGCCAGCAGGTCGATGAACCGCAGCACCTCGCGCTTGGGCACGAAGTGGCGGGCCACGTCCAGCATCACGCCCCGCCAGCGGAAACGCGGCGCGTCGGTGACGCTCACGGCGGGCAGGGTCCACTCGGCGCCGCCCAGCGGGGCGTCGCGGTAGGCGTCGGCGGGCAGCAGCTGCCGCAGGGTCTGCGCGCCGTAGAACACCCCGGCGGGGTCGTTGCCCACGATGATGGCTCCCGCGGCGTCCACGATCAGCCGGTAGCCCTCGCGGCCCAGACCCGCCTCGGGGTCCACGCTCAGCCGGATCTGCGCGCTGGCCTCGTCACCGGTGGCCAGGGGGAGGCCGGTGGCCGCTCCGAGTTCACGCTGGATCCACGTGAGTGTGCCCCGGGCGTCGGGGTCGGCGGAGAGCCTGGTCGAGGCGGTCAGCGTGAGACCCCCGGTGTCGCCCGGAGCCGAGGAGGTGGGACGGGGGACGAGGAAGGGGGAAGTGTCAGGCACGGGTAACCGCTCCTATCCGGTCTAGACCAATACCGGACATAGTGCCACGACGCCCCTCGCGGGCACACCCCCCGCGGAGAAACGGCCGTCCCGCTCCCCGAGACGGCGGGGTACCGAAACCGCGACCGGGTAGGGGCGCACGTGGCGGTGGGGCTACCACCACCGCGGATCGGGGGTTGGCGTTATCGCCGTGACGCAGAGCCCGTCCGTACCGTTGCCGAGACGGCGGGACAGACCGAGGGCGGGGGATTCGGCGATGCTGAAGAGACGGGGGACACCCGTGGGGCGGTGGTGCTGATGCTGTTGCCGATCCTCATCGCCGTCGCCGGAGCGTTCACCCTGGCCCTGGGATCCGCCCTCCAGGAGCGCGACGCCGTCCGCGCCCCGGGCGGCCGGGTGGCGCGGGCGGGGTTCCTGCTGCACCTGCTGCGCCAGCCCCGCTGGATGATCGGCAGCGCGGCCGCCGTCCTCGGCTCGGGGCTGCACCTGGTGGCCCTCAGCGGCGCGCCGCTGACCATCATCCAGCCGATCGGCGTGACCGGCCTGCTGTTCGCCATCGTGTTGTCGGCCCTGTTCAACCGCCGCCCGGTCGGCCTCTCCCAGATCATCGCCGGGACCGCCGTCATGGTGGGCCTCACCGGTGTGATCTCCCTGTTCCCCCACACCGCCCACAGCCCCGCCATGGCCACCGGCGAGGCGCTGGCGCTCGCCGGGGCCACCCTCGGAGCGGGAGCCGTCGTCCACCTCACGGCGCACTGGATGAACAACGGGACCCGGGCCATCCTGCTCGCCCTGGCGGGCGGTGCGGCCATGGGCACCACGTCCGGCCTCGCACGCGTCCTGGCCGCCCACGCCGTCGGGGACTGGACCAGCCTGATCAGCTGGCTGACCCCGCTCGCCGCGGTCACGGCGGTCTTCGGCGCCCTGCTGATGCAGAACGCCTACCGCACCGGACACTTCACGGCCGCCTACGCGACCCTCCTGATCACCGACCCCGTGGTCGGTGTGGCCATCGGCGCCCTCCTCCTGGGAGAGGGCGCGCCGCAGACCCTCCCCGCCCAGTCCGGCGCGCTGGCCTTCGCCTGCCTCGCCGTCGCCGGAACCATCGCCCTCGCCCAGGCGCGCCACCGTAACCCCGAGGTCGTCGCCGACAACGAACGCTAAGGAGCACCACCATGGCCGAACGCCCGCTGCGCGTCCTGATCGCCAGCGACACCTATCCCCCCGACGTCAACGGGGCCGGGTACTTCACCCACCGCCTGGCCGAGGGGCTGGCCGGGCGGGGGCACCGGGTCCACGTGGTGTGCCCCTCCGAGAAGGGCGACCCCTACGTCACGGTCAACAACGCCGTGACCGAGCACCGGCTGCGTTCGGCGCCCATACCCTTCATGCGCGCCGCCGTCCCGCTGGGGATGGGCGGGCACATCGCCAGGATCGTCCAGCGCCTGGACCCCGACGTCGTGCACGCGCAGAGCCACTTCCCGCTCAGCCGCTCGGCGATACGCAGGGGCCGCGCCGCCGGCGTCCCCGTCGTGTTCACCAACCACTTCATGCCGGACAACCTGTACGCGCACGCCCGGATCCCCGAGCCGATGCAGGAGCTCGCGGGCGCCCTGGCCTGGAAGGACATGATCCGGGTGGCGGGGGAGGCCGACCACGTGACCACGCCGACCCCGCGGGCCGCCCGGCTCCTGCGGGAGAAGGGGTTCACGCGCGAGGTCGAGGCCATCTCGTGCGGGATCGACCTGGAGCGGTTCCACCCCCACGGGGACCCCGCCGCGGCGCGGCGCCGGTTCGGCCTGCCCGACCGGGACACGGTCGTGTTCGTGGGCAGGCTGGACGAGGAGAAGAGGATCGACGACACGATCCGGGCCCTCGCGCGGATCGTGCCCGAAAGGGACGCCCAGCTGGCCCTGGCGGGGACCGGCCAGCGCGAGGAGGAACTGCGCGCGCTGGCCGCGCGGCTGGGGGTCGCGGACCGGGTGTTCTTCCTGGGCTTCGTCCCGGACGAGGACCTGCCCCTGGTCTACGCGGCGGGGGACGCCTTCGCCATCGCGGGCGTGGCCGAGCTGCAGAGCATCGCCACCCTGGAGGCGATGTCCACCGGTCTTCCGGTGGTGGCCGCGGACGCGATGGCGCTGCCGCACCTGGTGGAGGAGGGGCGCAACGGGTTCCTCTTCCCGCCGGGCGACCCCGTGCGCCTGGCGGACCGGCTGCTCCTCGTACTCGGCCCCCAGCGGCGTGCTCTGGGCGCGGCCAGCCGTGAACTCGCGCGGTGGCACGACCACCACCGGTCGCTGGAGCGGTTCGAGGGCGTCTACACCCGCCTGCGGGGCACGGCACCCGTGTGGGACGAGAGGCTGGTCGCCGCGTGAGCGTGTCCGAAAGGACCGTTTGATTGATATTCCGCTTCTTCTGCCACTTTCCGTATTCTTTGCGTAGCGACCGGTGATGTTGTCCCTGTGCGGGATACACAAGATGTTGTGTGGTTCGAAGGAATCAGTGCACAGTCCGGCCGAGGTGGAAACCCCACCGAGGGCCTCACCGATCGGCTCGTCAGCGCCGAACGGGAGGCGGGGTTCCACGAGCGCGACATGTCGGTGTTCGAACGTGAGCGCATCGACCTGGAGCACCGGGTGAACCGGATGGAGGCCGAGCTGGAGGCACTGCGCAAAAGAAGACTGGAAGCCTACGCCCGATGGTGGAACGCCCGGGACGACCGTGACCGGGCACTCCACGTCTGCCGCAGACTGCGCCGCCGGATCGACCGGACACGCGGCAGGAAGAAAGAGTGAACGGCGATGACCGTGGTCCGACCCCCGGGGGGTGCGGGCCACGCGTCGTCGAAGAGCGCTCCCGGAGGGTCGGGCCGGCGCCCGGGCCGTCGGCCGCCCCCGGAGGGCCGGGGCAGGGCCTTCGAGGAGACCTCGACCGCCCACCCGTGGAACCCGGGCTGCCGAACGGCCCTACCCCCTAAGCCACCGTGATCCCCGCGATCTCCCTGTTCACCTGCTGAGCGGCGTCCCTCAACGCCGTCAGCGTCACCTGTACCGCCGGTCTCCTCGCCGCCACCGACCGCACCACCGCGTACACGTGCCGCTCGGGCGCGGACGCGGGCAGCCTCCGGTAGACCAGCCCCGCCGGGGCCCCCACCATCGCCAGGGCCGGAACCGCGGCGATCCCGATGCCCCGCGACACCAGGCTGAGCACCGTGCCCAACCCCTCGAACTCCCAGGCGGCGGAGGGCAGCCCGCCCACCTCCACCAGGAGCCGGTCCGTGCCGTAACGCGAACGCTCGCTCTCGGGCGTCACGATCCACGACTCACTCAGCAACCCCTCCAGCACCACCGGCACCGAGGGGTCGGCGAGCGCGTGTCCCTGGGGCACCGCCAGCACCATCGGGTCGCGCATCAGGTGGATGTGCCGCAGTCCGCTGTCCGGCCCGCGCCCCGGATGCTGCCCGGACCAGTCGTCGACCAGGGCGATGTCCACCTCCCGCGAGCGCACCTGCTGGGTCCCCGTCGCCAGCAGGGTCTGGCGCAGCAGCAGCTGCATCCCCTCGTGCCGGCGCAGCGGCGGTACCAGCAGGGGGGCGAAGGCCACGGCGGCGGTCGGGAACGCCGTGACGGTGACCACGCCCAGCGCCAGGTCCGACTGCTCCGCGAGCACCGACTCGGTCGCCTCCACCAGGGCCAGGATGTCCTCGGCCTGGGCCACCAGGAGCCGTCCGGCGTCCGTGAGCTCGGCGCCCCGCGCGGAGCGGTCCAGCAGCGCGACGCCCGTCTCCCTCTCCAGTGTGGCCAGCTGCTGGGACACGGCCGAGGCCGTGTAGCCGAGTGCGCTGGCGGTGGCGGAGATGGTCCCCCGGACGCTGAACTCGCGGAGGACGTGCAGGCGGCGCAGATCGAGCATAAGAAAACCTTACGCTCAGCATCGAAAAGACGCGCTTGTACTGATGCCCGATTCTGGGCAGTGTGTGGGAGGACAAGCCTTCTCCCAGGTGGAGGGGCAGTCCACGCAGTCCACGACAAACCGGAGATGAGTCCTCGATGGCCGTCACTGTGTCCGCGACCCTCGCCGTCAACGAAGCGCTCGCCGAGAAGCGCCGCCAGGGAGTCCGGGTGCTCCCCCTGGGCTTCGGCGAGGCCGGACTCCCGGTCCACCCGGTCATGCGCGACCGCCTCACCGCCGGGAACGGCGCCAACGCCTACGGGCCCGTCGCCGGGTCCGCGGCCCTGCGCGAGGCCGCCGCCGGGTACTGGGAGCGCCGCGGCCTGCCCACCGACCCCGGGATGGTCATCGCCGGACCCGGCAGCAAGCCGCTCCTGTACAGCCTGCTGCTGGAGATCGGCGGCGACACCGCGATCGCCGCTCCCAGCTGGGTCAGCTACGCCGCGCAGAGCCGTCTGGTGGGGCAGCGGCCCGTCATGGTCCCCACCGCCACCGGCGAGGGGGGCGTACCCCAGCCGGACCTGCTGCACGCCGCCGTCACCTCGGCCCGAGAGCAGGGGCGCACGGTCAACGCCGTCATCGTCACCGTGCCCGACAACCCGACCGGTACCGTGGCCGGCGCCGACACCGTCCGCCGCCTGTGCGAGGTGGCCCGCGAACTCGACCTGGTCGTCATCTCCGACGAGATCTACCGCGACCTCGTCCACCCCGCGGCCCCCGGCGAGGAGCCCGCCGAGGTGCACAGCCCCGCCGAGTACGCGCCCGAGCGCACCGTCATCTCCACCGGGCTGAGCAAGAACCTGGCCCTGGGCGGCTGGCGCATCGGTGTCGTGCGCCTGCCCGACTCCGAGATCGGCCACCGCCTGCGCGGCGGGCTGCTCGGGGTGGCCAGCGAGATCTGGTCGAGTCCGGCCGCCCCCGTCCAGGAGGCAGCCGCCCACGCCTTCACCGAACCCGCCGAGCTCCTCGACCACGTCGACCGCAGCCGCCGCCTGCACGGCATCGTCGCGGGCGCGGTCACCGAGGCGTTCGTCCGCGCGGGCGCGACCGTGGCCGCCCCCCGGGCGGCCTTCTACCTCTACCCCGACTTCGAGCCGGTCCGGGAACGCCTGGACGCACTCCACGGCGTGGCCACCGGCCCGGAGCTGACCGGGCTGCTGCTGGACCGCTTCGGGATGGGCGTGCTGCCCGCCGCCGAGTTCGGGGAGGGAGCCGGAGCCCTGCGCATGCGCGTCGCCACCAGCCTGCTCTACGGCGACACCGAGGAGCGCCGCTACGCCGCCCTCGCCGCCACGGACCCGCTGGCGCTGCCCTGGATCCGCGCCCACCTCGACCGCCTCGACGAGGTCCTGACCGGGCTGCTCCCCGCGAGCGCCGCCGCCGGGGCCGTCCCGCCCCAGCCCACAGAACCGTCCACCGAGTCGTCCACCGAACCACAGGCGGTCAGTTGACCCGTCCCGGCGTCCGCCCCGCATAAGGGGGCGGGGCGGACGCACCGTCCTCCGGCCTCCCCCGGCCGCTCCTTCCGGGGGAGGCCGGAACCATGTCCGCGGCCGGCGCTCACCTCAGGCCGGTCGGGGCGCCCCCCACCCCCGCCTCACGCGCGGCCAGCTCGGGGCTGGAGGCGATCACCGCCCGGTAGTGGTCGAGCAGCTGCTCACCGACCGCCTCCCACGTGCGGTGCTCCACCGACGGCCTGGCGCCCCGCGCCATCCGCTCCCGCACCTGGCGGTTGTGGGCCAGCCGACCCACCGCCACCCGCAGCTCGCGCACCGAGTCCGGGGCGTAGAGCAGCCCGTTGCGCTCGGGCAGCACCAGGTCCAGGGGGCCGCCCGAGGCGGGGGCCACCACCGGCACCCCGGAGGCCAGCGCCTCCTGGACGGCCTGGCAGAACGTCTCGTCCGCCCCGGTGTGCACGAACACGTCCATGGACGCGTACAGGCGCGACAGGTCGCCGCCGGTGAGCTGCCCGGTGAAGACCGCGTCGGGCAGGCGCCTGCGCAGGCGCGCCCGCTCGGGGCCGTTCCCCACCACGACCAGCCTGATCCCGCGCAGGCGGGACACGTGCTCCAGCAACCGCACCCGCTTGTCCTTGGCCAGCCGTCCCACGTAGCCCACGATCGTCTCCCCGCCCGGCGCGAGTCTGCGGCGCAGCTCCTCGTCGCGGTGCTCGGGGGAGAAGCGCTGGGTGTCGACCCCGCGCCGCCACATGTCCAGCCGGGGGAACCCCCGCGCGGACAGCGCCTCCAGGGTGGCCGAGGACGGGGCCAGCGTGCGGTCCACCGCCGCGTGGGTGCGCCGCAGCAGTGTCCACAGGGCGTCCTCGCCGGGCAGCCGGTAGCGTCCGGCGAAGCCGGGGAGGTCGGTCTGGAACACCGCCACGGTCGGCAGGGCCCACCGGCGGGCGGTCTCCACGGCCGCCGACCCGAGCAGGGCGGGGGAGGCCAGGTGCAGGACGTCGGGGGAGAAGGCGCGGATCGCCGCGGTCATCACGCGCCGGGCGGGCAGGCCCACCGAGAAGTCGCGGTAGAACGGCAGGGGCACGGAGGGCAGCCGGACCACGGGGAAGCCCGCGTAGGAGGAGGGGCCGGGCCCCGGGGCCAGCACCAGCGCCTCGTGGCCGCGCGCGGCCAGCAGGTCGGCGACCCTGCACACCGAGTTGGTCACCCCGTTGACCTGGGGGAGGAAGGACTCCGTCACGATCGCCACGCGGAGCGGGCCGCGGGCGTCGGCCGGGGGCACACGGTCGATCGGGGTCCCGGGGGAGACCGGAGTCCGGGGCGCGGCCGGGGGAACGCGGACGGCGGGGGACACGCGGTCGGCCGCGGGCCCGGGATCGGCCGGGGGTACACGCGTGGCCGGGGGCAGGTGAGTGGCCGGGAACGTACGGTCGGTCGGGGACATGCGGGTGGCTCCCAACGCCGGGGGGACGGCTGCCTACGCCGGGGACGGCTGCCTCCGACGCTAGGCTCGTGGGATGAACCTCGGTTTGGGCGCGGGGGAACCGCACCCGAAGACCAGGCGTGGGCAGTTCGAGCGGTCGGTGACCGTGCCCGTGTGCCCGTGTGTCCACCGGGTGACTCCCCGGTGGATATGATTGCTGAATGTAACCAATATATTGCTCTAAGGAGTCATGCGGTGACCCTCGTGGAATGGGCCGAAGCGGTCCGAAGCGAACTGGGCCTGACCGGTACCGAACCGCTCCGCAAGGAGGACGTCGACCGGGTGCTCGACCTCGCCCGGGACGCCGCCCACTCCGTGGCCCGGCCCGCCGCGCCCCTCACGACCTACCTCCTGGGCGTGGCGGTGGGGCAGGGCGCGGACCCCGCCGAGGCGGCGGCGGCCCTCAGCAGACTCGCCCTGGCCCAGGACGACGCGGACCGCGACTAGAGCCCGTCCGGCCGGGCCGCCCCGGCCGCGTCCGTTCGGGTCGCTGCGCCCCGGCACCCGTCGCGGCCGCACCGGCACGCGGCCCGCGCCGACCGCACCGGATCCGCCGACGGAGCCGTCGTCCGGAAGCGGGGCCCGTTCTCCCGACAGGTGCGCGAGCACCCGGAGAACACCGCCCGAACACGGGGGTACGCGGAAGAGGAACCGGAAGTTCCCGAAGAAACCGGCATGTGGAACACGCGTGATGTGTTTGTTACGCGTCGATGCAATTCTTTGCCGGTATCGCGCAGGCTTCCACCAGCGCCGACGCGATCGCGAGGGCGTCGGATCCCCCCGTACGGCAGTACCGGCGACCCCCGTCCCCACACACTCACCGATAGGGAGACCCCCTGTGGACCAACTCCTCGAAATGGCTGGCATCGTCAGCAGCATCATCTGGGGGCCCTTCGTCCTCATCCCGCTGCTGTTCGGCGTCGGCCTGTTCCTCACGATCCGCCTCCGCCTGCTGCAGCTCCTCCGGCTGCCGCACGCGCTGTGGCTCGCCATCGTCCGGCGCAAGGAGGACGACTCCGTCGAGGGCGACATCTCCCACTACCAGGCCCTGAGCACCGCCCTGGCCGCCACCGTCGGCGTCGGCAACATCGCCGGCGCCGCGCTCGCCATCGGCGTGGGCGGCCCCGGCGCGCTGTTCTGGATGTGGGTCGTCGGCCTCCTCGGCATGGCCACCAAGTACAGCGAGGCCCTCCTGGGCGTGAAGTTCCGCCGCACCGACGCCAAGGGCGAGCAGAGCGGCGGCCCGATGTACTACCTCAAGTACGGGATCCGCGGCGGCCTGGGCACCACCCTGGGCGTGGCCTTCGCCGTCTTCGGCGCCGTCGCCGCCTTCGGCATCGGCAACGGCACCCAGGCCAACGCCGTCTCGCAGCAGATCACCAACATCACGCCGCTGGACACGTGGGTGGTGGGCCTGGTGCTCATGATCCTCGCGGGCGCCGTCATCCTCGGCGGCATCAAGAGCATCGGCCGCGTCGCCTCCGGCCTCGTGCCGATCATGATCATCGGCTACGTGGGCGTCTGCCTGGTCATCCTGGCCGTCAACTGGGCCGGCATCCTCCCCGCGCTCCAGCTCGTGGTGACCGACGCCTTCACCGGCACCGCGGCCACGGGCGGCTTCGCCGGAGCGGGCATCATGCTCGCCATCCAGCAGGGCTTCGCCCGCGGCATCTTCTCCAACGAGTCGGGCCTGGGCACCGGCGGTATCGCCGCCGCGGCGGCCAAGACCAACCAGCCGGTCCGCCAGGCCATGGTCTCGATGACCCAGACCTTCATCGACACCATCATCGTGGTCACCATGACCTGCCTGGTCATCATCACCACCGGCGTCTGGATCGACGGCGACGGGGACGGTTCGCTGATGACCAGCAACGCCATCTCCGAGGGCCTGGGCGCGATCAGCCCGGGACTGGCCCCGGCCGGTGCCGTCATCGTGGCCGTCGCGGTGGCCGTGTTCGCCTTCACCACCCTGCTCGGGTGGGCCTACTACGGCGAGCGCTGCGTGGTGTTCCTGGGCGGACGCGGCCTCGTCCTGCCCTACCGCCTGGTGTTCATCGCCGTCATCTACGTCGGCTCGGTCGCCAGCCTGGACTCGGTCTGGCTGTTCAGCGACATCGCCAACGGCCTGATGGCCCTGCCCAACCTCATCGGACTCCTGCTCCTGTCCCCGGTGATCGCGGCGGAGACGCGCAAGTTCTTCGCCCACCCGGACTGGAGGGACCCGGACAAGGTCATGGAGGACGTGACCAAGCAGTAGCTCCACCTCCCCGGCCAGCGGGGGCGAGGAGGCGAGGAGGGGGGACCGGCGCGGAGCCGGTCCCCCCTCCTCGGCGTCGGGGCCCGGCCCGGCATCCGGCCGGGGGTCCCGTCACCGGAGCCGGACGCCGCCCCTACCACCAGGCGTGGAAGTGGTGTACCGGGCCCTGTCCGCCGCCCGCGTCGATCTCGCCGGCGCGCCGGATGGCCTCGGTCAGGTAGTCCTTGGCGTCGCCCACCGCCGCGGCCACGTCCGGCCGCTGCGGCAGCAGGGCCGCGATCGAGGAGGACAGCGTGCACCCGGTGCCGTGCGTGTTGCGGGTGGCCACCCTCGGGGCGCGGAACTCGACCGGGTCGGCGTCCCGGGAGACCAGGACGTCGACGCTCTCACCGCCGGACAGGTGGCCGCCCTTGAGCAGGACCCGGCGCGGACCCAGCTCCAGCAGCCGCCGGGCCTGGGCGTGCATCTGCGCCAGGTCGGTCGCCTCGGGCTCCTCCAGCAGGTCGGCGGCCTCGGGCAGGTTCGGGGTGACCAGGTCCGCGCGGGGCAGGAGCCTGGTGCGCAGCGCGTCGACGGCGGAGGCCTCCAGCAGCCGGTCGCCGCTCTTGGCGACCATCACCGGGTCCACCACGACGTTCGGCAGCGCGTGGCGGTCGATCGCCTCGGCCACCGCCCCGGTGACCTCCGAGGTGCCCAGCATGCCCACCTTGACCGCGTGCACGGTGGCGTCGGTGAAGAGGGTGTCCATCTGGTGGGCGACGAACCGCGCCGGGACCGGGTGGACCCCGGTGACGCCGCGCGTGGACTGGGCGGTCAGCGCGGTGACCACGGTCATCCCGAAGGTCCCGTGCGCGGAGAAGGCCTTGAGGTCGGCCTGGATCCCCGCGCCCCCGCTGGGGTCGCTGCCGGCGACGGACACGATGTTGTACGCGCTCATGGCGTTCCTTCGCTAGTGCTAACTAGGGCAGGTTCGACGGGTGTGCTCTCAGCCGGGAACGGTGTCCCGGCACCCCGCGCCTCCGGGGCCGCCGACGCGGCCCCGGCCGGTATGTGCTTGTCGGTGCGTTCCGGGCAGGATACCCACAGGACGCGGAAGGGGTCCGCCCGGGGATGCGGGCGGACCCCTGGAGGAGGTTCACGGGGGAGGGGCCTCAGGCGGAGGTGCCCTCCTCGGCCCGGCGGGCCCTGGTCCGCCTGTGGACGCGGGCCAGGACGAACCACAGCACCAGCAGGCCGATGACCACGAGCACGGTGTTGCTGATGATGCCGCTCCACCGGGCCAGGACGGGCTCGATGGCGGGGCCGAAGGCGTAGCCGAGGCCGATCCAGATCGAGTTCCACGCCGCGGACCCGATGACCGTGTACAGCGAGAACCTGAACAGGGACATCCGCTCGATCCCGGCGGGCACCGAGACGAAGCTGCGCACCACCGGCACGCACCGGCCCAGGAGGACGGCGGCGCCGCCGTACCGGGCGAAGAAGCGCTCGGCCTTGTGGAAGTCCTCGATCTCCAGCAGCGGGGCCTTCTCGAACAGCCGGGCCGCGCGGTCGCGGCCCAGGAGAGCGCCGACCGCGTAGAAGCCCCATCCGCCGACCAGCGCGCCGACCGTCGCCCACAGGATGGCGAGCCACACGTTCATCTGCCCGGAGTAGGCGAGGAACCCTGCGCCGGGCAGGACCGCCTCGCTGGGAACCGGGGGGAAGAAGGTCTCGATCAGCAGCGCCACGCCGACGCCGGGCTCGCCCAGGGTCGTCATCAGGTCCAGGACCCACCCGATGAACCCCTCGTACTCGGGGACGACCTCCCCCTCACCGGTCGGCGCCGCCGTCGTCAGCAGATTCGTCGTCATGAGGTTGCCGTTCCCGTTCTCAGACGCGGGTGGGAACCCGACGGTACTCGGCCTCCTCCATCCGGAGACGCTTGCGGCGTTCCCAGACGATGGCCGCCGCCACGATCGCGAAGCCGACCACCATGAGCGCCACCGTCGCCGGGACGTCGGTGGGGGTCAGGATGGTGCGGTCCTCGTCCTGCCACGGCCACAGGGCGCGCAGCGATCCGGCCATCAGGCCGGTGAGGACCACCAGGGTCATGTGGTGGAAGTTCTCCAGCAGGTACTGGAGCAGCTTCACGAACAGCGACAGGCCCGTGAGCATGCCGAGGGCGAACACCGAGAGGTAGGCGACGTCCAGGTCCCCGACCGCGCTGATCGTGGGCTCGTACAGGCCCAGCGTGAGCAGGATGAAGGAGCCGGAGAGCCCGGGGAGGACCAGCGCGCAGACGGCCACCGCCGCGGCGAGGAAGACGACCACCGGGTGGGTGGGCAGGTTGGCGCCGGGAAGGCCGGTGAGGAAGAACGCGCCCGCCGCGAAGACCAGGGCGACCAGGTAGTGCCAGGCGTGCCACCTCCTGCCCGCACCGGTGTAGGGGATCCACAGGCAGGCCAGGACCAGGCCGAAGAACAGCGCGTACGCGTACTGGGTGTGGGCCTCGACCAGCGGGGCGAGCAGGAGGGCAGCCATGCCGAGGAAGGCCACCATGCCGACGAGGGCGGGGACCAGCACGCTCCAGTCCACGTGGCGGAACTGCTCCCGGGCGCGCTCGCTCCCGCGCCCGCGCGGGACGTCGGCGACGTAGCGCCTGATACCGCTGACCATGTGGCCCGCGCCGCCGATGAGCTTGTCGTAGAGGCCGACGATGAGGGCGACCGTGCCGCCGCTGATGCCGGGCAGGGCCTCCGAGGCGCCCACGGCGCCGCCGCGCACCGCGTTGAAGATGTAGCTGCCGACTGAGTTGGGCATCTGGGTTGTTGGGCGCGTCCCGGGGCGGAACCCGGACGAGCGCGCCGTCCTCCGTCCTAGTGGTGTCACCGCACGCGCACCGTGTGCACGGGTGGGAGGTGGGTCAAGGGTGGTCCACGCGTTCCACGGCCCCGAACGGTGCGCAGTGGAACCGATCGGCCCCGGCCGGGTGTGCGACCCGGGTCGGAGTGGGGGAGAGGAAACCGTGGGGCCTGGGACCAGGCGACGCCAGTCTAGCGGTGGCGGAGCAGGCACAGAGCGGTCGAGCACATGCGAAACCCCTGTTTCGGCTGGGTAAGTCCGTATTGGCTCTGTGCCCGAAATGAAGAGTCCTCTACCGCCCCGGTGCGGAGTTCCGCGGAGGCGGGGCGCGGTGTCCCGCACCCCGGGCCCGGACCGGGGGCGTCCCGCGGACGGGGGCGCTCAGGGAGCGAGCGGGACGGCCGCGGCGGACGCCCCGGCCCCGGTGACCGACGCCGCCCACCGGTAGTCCTGCTTGCCGACCGCCGTACGCCGCACCCGGTCCACGAAGTGCACGGTCCGCGGCACCTTGAACCCCGCCAGCCGCACACGGCAGTACGCGCGCAGTTCGGCCTCCTCCAGGCGGGCGCCCGCGGCCAGCGAGACCAGCGCGGTCACCCGCTGCCCGAGGTACTCGTCGGGCGAGGGCACCACGATGGCGTCCTCCACCGAGGGGTGCGCCTTGAGCGCGGCCTCCACCTCCTCGGGGTAGACCTTCTCCCCGGCGGTGTTGATCACCGCGCTCCCGCGTCCCAGCAGCACGATCGAGCCGTCCGCGTCCCACGTCCCGAAGTCGCCCGACAGCGCCCAGCGGCGCCCCTCGGCGTCGGTGGGGAAGGTGCGGGCGGTCGCCAGGGGGTCGTTGTAGTAGCCCAGCGGGATCCGCCCGGTGCGCGCGATCCGCCCCACCTCCCGCGAGCCGGGGGGAAGCGGGCGCAGGGACGCGTCCAGCACCGCGATGCTGCCGCCCATGGTGAAGCTGCGGTTGCCGGAGGGCCCGGCCGGAGCCGGGGCCTCCGCCGGACCGGCCGGCTCGGCGCCGGTCGCCGAGCCGCACACGCCCGTCTCCGAGCCCCCGTAGGCGTCGGAGAGGGACACGTCCTCGCGCCAGGCGTGCCACAGCGCGCGCACCGCCGGGGTGAGCGGGGTGCCGCCGGAGCGGATCGAGGCCAGGTCGGGGCACAGCCCCGGTTCGGTGAGCAGGTGGCGGGCCAGCGGGCGGGCCATGGCGTCGCCCACCAGCTGGAGCACGTGCACACCCTCCCGGTGCGCCGTCTCCAGCACCCGGTCCGGACGGAAGCTGCGGTCGGTGGACAGCACCACCCGCTTGCCGCACAGCAGCATGCTCAGCGCGTTCCACTGCCCGGCCGCGTGCATCAGCGGACCGAGGACCAGCATGCGCTGCTCGAAGCAGCGCGCGGCGCGCTCGGCCACCTCCTGCGGGGTCCGGGCGCTGGGCGTACCCGGAGCGCGGCGCTCCAGGGCCGCGCGGAAGATGTCGGCCTGCCGCCACAGCACGCCCTTGGGATAGCCCGTCGTGCCGCCGGTGTAGAGCAGGTAGTGGTCCTCACCGCTGGTCGGCGGCAGGACCGCGTCGTCGGGCGCCGAGGCCAGGGCCTCCTCGTAGTCGCCGCCCTCCGTCCCGCGCGCGGAGCCGTCCGCGACGAGCAGGACGTGGCGCAGCCGGGGCAGGTCGGAGCGGACCGTGGCCACCGCCCCGGCCAGCGAGTCCTCCGCGATCAGCGCGACCGCGTGCGAGTCGGCCAGGACGTGGCGCAGCTCGCCCGCGACGTAGCGGTAGTTGACGTTGACCGGGACCGCCCCCGCGCGCAGGATCCCCAGGAAGGACTCCACCCACTCGGCGCGGTTGAACGCCAGGACGGCGACGTGCTCGCCGGGGCGCACGCCCGCTCCGACCAGGTGCCGGGCCAGCCGCTGCGAGCGCTCGTGCAGGGCGCGGTAGGTGAGCCGCCGGGGACCCGCGACCAGGGCGGTCCGGTCGGGCACGGCGTCGGTGACCGCGGCGAAGAGGCGGGAGAGGGAGAAGGAAGCGTCCGGGGACGCGGAGGTGGGCACGCCTGACCTCCCGGGCACGATCGACGGGGCCGTCCACGGCACGGGGCTCGCGGCGGCGGAGTGGCTGTTGGTGCGACCGTACCCCTCGGGAGAGGGCCTGACCGCTGTCGGGGCTGTGGAGCGCGTCACCAGGGGCGTTATCGCAGGTCACCACTGCTGTGACGCCCCCGCTCAGAGGGTGTGCGCGGCGTTTCGCGCGCGGGTTTTCGGGCATGGCCCCCGCGCTGTGATCTCCCCCACCTCTTGTGGGCTCACCGGATCATCTGTTCAACTCTTGGGGACCTCCCGCCGAAGGGGCGCGATCCGGCCCGACGGTGGGTATCAACTGTCTGACATCGGTCAATGGTGATCGGAGCGGCTAGATGGGCAACACCCAGAACCTGGGACAGCGGGACTCCGCCGGGGAACCCGGTGGAGAGGCACTCTCCGGCGCGGACCACATCGCGCTCGCGCGGGCGCGGTCGGCGCACAACTACTCACCCCTTCCCGTCGTGATCGCCGAGGGCCGTGGCGCCTGGGTGACCGACGTCGAGGGCAGGCGGTACCTGGACTGCCTGGCCGGGTACTCCGCCATGAACTTCGGCCACCACAACCCCGACCTGCTCGCGGCGGCGCACCGCCAGATCGACCGGGTGACCCTCACCAGCCGCGCCTTCTACAACGACCAGTTCGGCCCGTGGGTCAGCGCCCTCGCCGACATGGTCGGCAAGGAGAAGGTCCTGCCGATGAACACCGGCGCCGAGGCGGTGGAGACCGGCATCAAGGTGGCCCGCAAGTGGGCATACGAGGTCAAGGGCGTGCCCGAGAACGAGGCGACCATCGTCGTGGCGGGCGCCAACTTCCACGGACGCACCACCACCATCGTCTCCTTCTCGTCGGACCCGGAGGCCAGGACGGGTTTCGGGCCCTACACGCCGGGTTTCCGGTCGGTGCCCTACGGTGACGCCGAGGCCATCGAGGCCGCCATCGACTCCACGACCGCCGCGGTCCTCATCGAGCCCGTGCAGGGCGAGGCGGGGGTGATCGTGCCGCCGCCGGACTTCCTGCCCCGGGTCAGGGAGATCTGCGACCGCGAGCGGGTGCTGTTCATCGCCGACGAGGTGCAGTCGGGCCTGGGCCGCACCGGGACCGTCCGGGCCTGCGAGCACAGCGGCGTGGTCCCCGACGCCTACCTGTTCGGCAAGGCGCTGGGCGGCGGCATCCTTCCGGTGTCGGCGATGGTCGCCGACGAGGACGTGCTCGGCGTCATCCAGCCGGGCCAGCACGGCAGCACGTTCGGCGGCAACCCGCTGGCCGGGGCGGTCGGGCGCGAGGTCGTGCGGATGCTGACCGAGGGCCCCTACCTGGAGAACACGCGCCGCCTGGGCGAGGTGCTCAGGCGCCGCCTGAAGGAGTTCGTCGGCGACGGGGTGGTGTCCGCGCGCAGCATCGGGCTGTGGGCGGGCATCGACGTCGACCCGTCGCTGGCCTCGGGGCGGGAGCTGTGCGAGCGGCTCGCCGACCACGGCGTCCTGGTCAAGGACACCCACGGCTCCACCGTGCGGATGTCGCCGCCGCTCGTGATCAGCGAGGAGGACCTCAACTGGGGCCTGGACCGCTTCGCCGAGGTGATCCGGGAGCTCCAGGCCGGCCGTTAGCGGCGCTGCGCGGGCCGGGGGCGCGACCGCCGGTCGTCCCCGGCCTCCGGGGCGGGCGGGGACGTCGGTTCCCGCCCGCCCCGGGCCCGTGTTCCGCGGCCCCGTCCGGCGGCCGGGAGCCCGCTCAGGGGGCGTCGGCCTCGTTGTCGGGGGACTCGGGGGCGAACTCCGGGTCGAGCGGCCCGCCCAGCTCGGACCTCAGCTGCTCGGGGTCGACGTCCTCCAGGGTCTCCCGGGCCACGTACACCTCCCGTTCGGGGCCCTCCACGACCTGCAGGCGCACCCGCTCGGCGATGGACAGCTGCCCCTGCGCGGTCGGGTGGAAGCTGGCCCGGTCCACGCGCAGGCCCTCGCCCAGCTGCCCGAGCACGATCCCGTTCAGCCAGGCCTCGTCGGCGCTCACCTCGTGCCCGCTCAGGGCGGAGAAGGTGTTCACGTACTCGACGCTGCCGGTCTCGCGCCCGCCGTACACGTCGCCGTCCGTCCGGTAGACCACGTCGCGGATGAGCTCGTTGAACCGCTGGGCCAGACCGTTCAGCCACAGCTGGTCGCTCCTGGTCAGCGTGTAGTACATGCCAGGGGGGTCCTCCGGGAACAGCCGCGGGTAGCCCAGCACGAGGACGCGGGCGTCGGGCGCGCGGTCGCGCACCTCCCCGAGGACCTCGGTCAGGGTCTTCTCGAAGTTCTCCATCCGCCTGCCGACCTCGTCCTCCTGCTCGACGCAGACGCTGCTCTCCAGCAGCGGCATCCGCACCATGCAGGTGCGCAGGACGGGGATGAAGCCCAGGTCGTTGCCGCCGATGCCCAGGGTCACCAGGGAGGTGTTCTCGGTGACCCGCTCGATCTGCGACTCGGAGGTGCCGATCTGCTCGATCATCTCCGAGCCCTTGTGGCTGCTGCACGCGTAGAAGGCCAGCGAACCGGCGAAGTCGAACTCCTCGTCGAGCACCCGGGGGTAGGCGTTCTCCGAACGCCAGCAGCCGCCCGACTCGGCGGTGCCGGGCTCGTAGTCGCCCGCGCCGTCACCGGAGGAGTAGGAGTCGCCCAGGGCCACGTAGTTGCCCCACAGCGCGGCGTCCTCGGGTTCCATCCGGACCCGCCAGTCGGTCCGCTCCTCCTCGGTGAGCGGGGGCAGCTCCTCGGCCGGGCACACACCGCCGGTGGTGTCGCACCACAGGGACACCAGGCCGTCACGGGTGGCGGGCAGCGCCAGGACGGCCACCATGACCAGGATCAGCGTGACCGAGACCGCGGCGGCGATCCGGGACCTGCGGCGCGGTCGGTGCGGGCGCTCCCCGCCGGCCCCGCCGGCGTCGTTCCCGTCGTCCGCTCCGCCACCGGCACCGGCACCGCCGGGGCCGTCCGGCCCGCCGCCGTCGCCCGAGCCACCGGTGTCCGATGGGCCGTCCGTGCCGTTCGCGTCATCGACGGAGGGGTCCTCGGGGACCGGCTCCGGCTCCTCGGGGCCCTCACCACGTGCTGACACGGCCGTTACCGCCTCCCCAGGTCCCGGCGGGCTTGTCGTCCCTTCCGAAGACTACCCGGGGCGGGTCGCGGCGATGACGTCCACGACCCGGTCGACATCGGCCTCGTCCAGCGTCGCCCGGGCGGTCAGCCGCAGCCGGGAGCGGCCGTCCGGGACCGACGGCGGGCGGAAGCAGCCCACGCGCACACCCGCGGCCAGGCAGGCGTCGCGCCAGGCCAGGGCGGCCCCGGGGGAGGGCGCCGTCACGGACACCACGGCGGCGTCCGGGGTGCTCGCGGGCAGTCCGCGCCCGCGCAGCCCCTCCGCCAGCCGCCGCGCACGGCCGCGCACCGCGTCGGCCAACCCGGGGTCGGCGCGCAGCACGCGCAGCGCGGCCAGGGCCGCGCCCGCCGAGGCCGGGGCCAGCCCGGTGTCGAAGACGAACGTGCGCGCGGTCTCCGTCAGGTGGCGGACCACCCGGCGCGAACCCAGTACCGCGCCGCCCTGGGAGCCCAGCGACTTGGACAGGGTCACCGACACCGCGACGTCGTCCGCGCCGCGCAGCCCGGCGGCGGCGGCCGCGCCGCTCCCGCCGGGCCCCACCACGCCCAGGCCGTGCGCGTCGTCCAGCAGCAGGGCGGCGCCGTGCCCGCGGGCCGCGCGGGCCAGGGCCGCCGCGTCGGTGAGGTCTCCGTCCACCGAGAACACGGTGTCGCTCAGCAGCAGGGCCCGGCCCTCCGCGGTCGCGAGCGCCTCGGCGGCCCGGTCGGCGTCGGCGTGGTCGTAGAGCGCCACGCGCGCGCCCGACGCCCGGGCCAGACGGGTCGCGTCGATGAGGGAGGCGTGGTTGTGGCGGTCGCACACCAGCAGGGGAGGGGCGCCGCCGTCGGGCGCGGCCAGCGCGGTGACCATCGCCAGGTTCGCCGCGTACCCGGACGAGAAGACCAGCGCGGCCTCCGAGCCGTGGAAGTCGGCGAGTTCGCGCTCCAGCTCCCGGTGCAGGCCGGTGTCCCCGGTGACCAGCCGCGATCCGCCCGCGCCCGCGCCCCACACGCGGGCGGCGTCCCCGGCCGCGGCCACCACGTCCGGGTGGCGCAGCAGTCCGAGGTAGTCGTTGCCCGCCAGGTCCAGCAGCCCGTCGACCGCGGGCCGGGGGGTGGCGCGCCGCGTCAGCCCGGCCTCGGCGCGCCTGCGGGCGGCCCCGTCCAACCACGCGAAGGGGTGTCCCGGGGGCAGCGCCCGCGCGGAGCGCGTACGGGCCGTGGCGCGCAGGGACCACGGGCGGCGGGTGGGGGGTGCGGTGGCGGCGGGGCTCGGCATACGCGGGACGGCCTCCTGGGTTCACGGGCGTGGTCGTGGACGCGGTCGTGGTTCGGGCGCGACTCCGGTCGGACCGCGGTGGCCGGGGGAGGGGCGGGCGGGGCCCGCCGCGGCCGTGCGCCGGGCCGACGGTGCGGGCGGCACGCGGGCGAGCCGGTCCCGGCGGCTCCGTCGCCGCGCGTTCGGACCGGGAGGAGGGCGCGTCCCCGGCAGGGACCGACCCAGCGGCGGCCAATCCCGCTGGGGCGGTCCGGTCCTTCGTGCCAGGGAGGCGTCTACGACTCTGCCGTCCGGCGCACGTGCGCGTCACCCGTCGAAGCCCACAAAGATACGCCCGGATTCCTGGTGGGACCGTACGGGGGCGCGCGGGTGCGCAGGGTGAACAATGGAGCCCCATGACCACGACGCCCCCCGGAACCCCCGGAGACCGGACGCCCGCGGACCGGTGCGCCCGGATCCGCGCCGCGGACACCGCCCACCTGTGGCACCCCTACACCACCGTCCCCGCCGCGGAGCGGCCGTACGTGGTCACCGGGGCCGAGGGGGCGACGCTGACCCTGTGGTCGGAGGAGGGCGAGCGCCGCGTGGTGGACGGGATGTCGTCCTGGTGGTCGGCGGTCCACGGCTACCGCCACCCGGTGCTCGACGCCGCGGTGCGGCGGCAGGCCGACGCGTTCAGCCACGTCATGTTCGGCGGACTCACCCACGGGCCCGCCGCGGACCTGGCCCGGACCCTGGTGGCGATCACCCCGGAGCCGCTGGAGCACGTCTTCCTCGCCGACTCCGGCTCGGTGTCGGTGGAGGTCGCCATGAAGATGTGCATGCAGTACCACCGCTCCGCGGGCCGCCCCGGCCGACGCCGCTTCCTCACCTGGCGGGGCGGCTACCACGGGGACACCTTCCACGCCATGAGCGTGTGCGACCCCGACGGCGGCATGCACTCCCTGTGGGGTGACGCGCTGCCCGCCCAGGTGCACGCGCCCCCGCCGCCCGCCGGCTTCGGGACCGAGCCCGATCCCGCCTACGTGGCCGCCCTCGAGCGACTGGCGGCCGAGCACGCCGACGAGCTGGCCGCCGTCATCGTCGAACCCGTGGTGCAGGGCGCGGGGGGCATGCGCTTCCACCACCCGGGCTACCTGCGGGAACTGCGGCGGATCGCCGACGAGTACGGGCTGCTGCTGGTCTTCGACGAGATCGCCACCGGCTTCGGCCGCACCGGGGAGCTGTTCGCCGCCGACCACGCCGGGGTCGCCCCCGACGTCATGTGCCTGGGCAAGGCGCTGACCGGCGGCTACCTGACCCTCGCCGCGACGCTGTGCACGGGACGGGTGGCCCGGGGCATCGCCGAGGGTGAGGTGCCGGTGCTCGCCCACGGGCCCACGTTCATGGGCAACCCGCTGGCCTGCGCGACCGCGCTGGCCTCGGTGGACCTGCTGACGGGCGGCGACTGGAGGGGCGACGTGGCGCGGATCGGGGCCGGCCTGCGCGAGGGCCTGGCCCCGCTCGAGGGGCTGGCGGGCGTGCGCGAGGTGCGGGTGCTCGGCGCGATCGGGGTGGTGGAGCTGGACGCGCCGGTGCGCATGGCCGAGGCCACGCGGGCGGCGGTGGAGGCGGGGGTGTGGCTGCGGCCCTTCCGGGAGCACGTGTACGCGATGCCGCCCTACGTGTGCACCTCCGGCGAGGTGGCCGCCATCGCGGCCGGGATGGCCGCCGCCGTACGGGCCTGCCTGGGGGAGGAGGACCGATGAGCGTCCTGGTGGTGACGGGGACCGACACCGGGGTCGGCAAGACGGTGGTCACCGCGGCGGTGGCCGCGCTGGCGGTCGCGCGGGGACGGAGGGTGGCCGTGCTCAAACCCGCCCAGACCGGGGTGGGGCCCGACGAGCCCGGTGACGCCGACACCGTGGCCGGGCTGGTCCCGGGGGTGACGACGGCGGAGCTGGTTCGCTACCCCGAGCCGCTGGCCCCGGCCACGGCCGCCGCCCGCTGCGGGGCGGAGCCCGTGCGGGCCGAGGAGGTGGCCGAGGCGGTGTGGCGCCTGGGGAGCACGCACGACCTGGTGCTGGTCGAGGGCGCGGGCGGCCTGCTGGTGCGGCTGAACGCCGAGGGGCAGACCCTGGCCGACGCCGCCGTGCTGCTGTCCGCGCCGGTCCTGGTGGTGGCCCGGCCCGGCCTGGGCACCCTGAACGCCACCGCCCTGACCGCGGAGGCGCTGCGCACCCGCGGCCTGTCCCCGGCCGGGGTGGTGGTGGGGTCCTGGCCGGTCCGCCCGGACCTGGCCATGCGCTGCAACCTCACCGACCTGCCCGCCATGGGGGCGGGCCCCCTGGCGGGCGCGGTGCCGGAGGGCAGCGGGACGCTGGGCCCGCGGGCGTTCGCGGACGCGGCCCGCCGCTCCCTGGGTCCCGGCCTCGGAGGGGTCTGGCGGGCCGGCGGTCCCGGGGTCAGGCGGGAGGGGGAACCGGCGAGGACAGGGTGAACGCCCGCGCGCCCGGCCCGTGCCCGCGCAGCCACGCCGCGCGCTCCTCGGCCTCCTCCGGCGCTACCGGGGTGCCCGCCGTGGACCACCACAGGGTGCGCTCCACCTCGGGGAAGGCGCCGCTGTCCGCGTGGAAGGCCAGCACGTCACCGTGGGCGGCCTCCACGAAGGACCGCAGGTCCGCGGGGGAGCGCCACAGCGAGACGAGGCGGATGTGGTCCCCCTCGTCGAGGAAGTGGACCTCTTGTAGATGACCGGGGTCCTGCTGGGCGCGCTCGCGCAGGGCGGCGGCGAGCGCGCCGAGGTGGCGGCGGTCGCCACGCAGGGCCCGCGCCTCCACCAGCACCGGCCAGCCGCCGCGGAGCGCGGGTCCGTGCTCCCTGACGCGGGCGGGGCGGTGACGGGGCGCGGGGCGGAGGGTGTCGTGCTGGCGCTGGGCGAGGAACTGCATGACCGCTCCTGGATGATTGGACTTCTTTTAGGGGATCCACTTTGGCTCTGGTGGTATCCCCTGTGGGAATGCCAGTATGGAATCCGGGGGCCACTCCCCATAGATCCAATGGAGGGGAAAATGGACTCTTCGCGGAGCTCCGCCGAACTCGCCGACCTCCTCGGCGCCTGGCCCCGGGGCGGCGGACCCCTCTACCGGCGCCTCGCCGACACCCTGCGCGAGCTCGTCGACCAGGGCAGCCTCACCCCCGGTGAGCGCCTGCCCTCCGAGCGCGCCCTCGCCGCCAGCCTCCGGGTGAGCCGTACCACCGTCGTCTCCGCCTACGACGCCCTGCGCGCGGACGGCATCCTCGACAGCAGGCAGGGAAGCGGCACCCGTGTCAGCAGCCGGATCGCGCCCGTGCGCTCGGACGGCTGGACCGCCAACGGCACGGGCAACCCCATGTACCGCAACCTCTTCCGGCGGGAGGAGGGCCTCATCTCGGCCGCCTGCCTGTCCACTCCCGCCCTCCCGGGCGTGGAGGAGGCCATCCGCCGGGTCGTCGCCGAGGACCTGCCCGCGCTCATGGCCGAGGGCAGCTACCACCCCAGCGGCCTGCCCGCGCTGCGCCGGGCCGTGGCCGACCACTACACGTCCCGGGGCCTGCCCACCACCGCCGACCAGATCGTCGTCACCACCGGCGCCCACCAGGCCGTCAACCTGGTCGCCCAGCTCTACCTGCGCAACGGCTCGCCCGTCGTGGTGGAGGACCCCAGCTTCGCGGGCTGCCTGGACCTGATGGGCGACCGGGGCGCCCGCTTCCTGCCCGTGCCCCTCGACGAGCAGGGCCTGGAGGCCAACGGCGTGCGCCGTGCCGTGGCCGAGCACGCGCCCCACCTCGTCTACACGATGCCCTCGTACCACAACCCCACCGGCACGATGATGTCCGCGGCGCGCCGCCGCGAGCTGGGCGAGCTGTCCGCCCGCTACGGTGTCCCGGTGCTGGAGGACCACGCCTACACCGGCCTGCGCGCCCCCGACGAGCCCCCGCCGCTGGCCGCGTTCGCCCCGCGCGGGGCCGAGGTCATCACGGTGGAGTCCCTGTCCAAGATCGGCTGGGCCGGGCTCCGGCTGGGCTGGCTGCGCGCGCCCGCCGAGATGGCCCTGCGCCTGAGCCGCCGCAAGGTCCTCGCCGACCTGGCCAGCCCCCTGCTCGACCAGGCGGTGACCGTGCGCCTCCTGGAGGGCTACGACGAGCTGTCCCGGCAGCGCTCCGAGCTGATGCGCCAGGCCCTGGACCACATGGAGGAGCTGCTGCGCGGGGCCCTGCCCTCGTGGGAGTGGCGGCGCCCCGACGGCGGGGCGGCCCTGTGGGTGCGCCTGCCCGGGGTGGAGGCCCGCGCCTACGTGCAGGTCGCGCTCTGCCACGACGTGGAGCTGGTCCCGGGCTCGGTCATGTCGGCCTCCGGCGGAGACCGCCACGCCGAGTGGTTCCGGCTGCCCTTCGCCTACGACGCCCCCACCCGCGAGGAACTGGTCTGGCGGCTGGCACGGGCCTGGCGCGAGCTCGACCGCCACGGGCCCGTGGAGGCCGACCGGGTCCGCCTCGTGGTCTGAACCTGTTTTCTTTGGGCCTCCGCTTCGCTTCGGCCCGTGTTCGGGCGCCCGAAGAACGGGAACCTTCGGCGCCTCCGGTGAGACGGCTCGTTCCTCGCGGCCTCACCTCCAGCCCCTCCAGAACCCCGTGGGCGCCCGAACAACCCCCCTGGGGCTGAGGCCGGTTCAGGAGACGGGTCACGGAGGCTTCGACACGCGCGAGGGCGGCACCACCGGTGGTGCCGCCCTCCGCCATGTCCGGCGGTGCGCCGGACGGGAGACCCCGACGTCAGCCGATCTTGACCCCGCGGGCGTTGGTGAAGCGCTCCTGGACGTCGGCCCAGTTGACCACGTTCCAGAAGGCCTTGGCGTACTCGGCCTTCACGTTCTTGTACTGGAGGTAGAAGGCGTGCTCCCACATGTCCAGCATCAGCAGGGGGACCGAGCTGAGGGCGGTGTTGCCCTGCTGGTCGTAGAGCTGCTCGATGACCAGGCGCTGGCCCAGGGCGTCCCAGGCCAGGATCGCCCAGCCCGAGCCCTGGATGGTGGTGGCCACGGCGGTGAAGTGCGAGCGGAAGGCGTCGAAGGAGCCGAACTGGTCGTCGATGGCCGCGCCCAGCTCGCCCTCGGGCTTGTCACCGCCCTCGGGGGACAGGTTCTTCCAGAAGACGGAGTGGTTGACGTGGCCGCCCAGGTTGAAGGCCAGGTTCTTCTCCAGCATGGGGATGGTGCCGAAGTCGCCGGTCTCCCGGGCCTCCGCCATCTTCTCCAGAGCCGTGTTGGCACCGGCGACGTAGGTCGCGTGGTGCTTGTCGTGGTGCAGCTCCATGATCTGACCGGAGATCCACGGCTCCAGGGCCGCGTAGTCGTAGGGCAGCTCGGGAAGCGAGTACGGCGCAGACATCTCTGACGCACCTTTCCAATGACGTGGTTCGTCGTGTTCACCAGCGATGGGATCGCCTAGGCAGCAAGCTATCAGTCGGGCGGCGGCTCACCCCATGTCAGGCTCTTTACACTCCGGTCCGGGAATAAACCGAGGCCGCGGGCCCCGTTCGGGGACGCCGTGCCCGGCCTCGCGCCGCGTCCGCCGCGCCCCGGGGAGCGGCCCCGGAGGGAAGGTCCCGCGGCCGTCGTCCCACCGCCTCCCCTCCCGCACTTCCCAGCACACCCGCCCCCAACCCTCGCTTTCGCTGTGAAATCCCCATGAAAGCGGACGCAAGGGAGAAGGCCTTGCGGAAAACGTCGGCCGGTGTTCGCCGACACTTCACCGGATTCGCAGGTGGGAGCGGAATAATGCGTCGCCCCGGCGGCGCGTGTACACCGCGTTCCCCGCCCGGCGAAAACCCTCTCCCTCTCCAAGGCCGCCACTTCACCCATGCCTGCCTCCGTGTTCCCAGCGGCCGCCCCGGCGGCCCCGCAAGCACCGTCCGACCCCGCGGCCCCCCGCGTCCGCCGGGGCGGCGGTTTCCGCCCCGAGATCGAGGGCCTGCGCGCCGTCGCCGTCCTCCTGGTGGCCGCCTACCACATCTGGTTCGGCCGCGTCTCCGGCGGTGTGGACGTGTTCCTGCTGCTCACCGGCTTCCTCATCACCGGATCCCTGGTCCGCGCCCTGGAGCGCGACGGCCGCATCGGACTCGTCGCCTTCTGGACCAGGCTGGCGCGCAGGCTGACCCCGGCCGCAGCCGTCGTGCTCGGTGCGACCCTGGTCGCCACCTACCTGTGGCTGCCCAGCTCGCGCTGGGCCGACACCATCGCCCAGGTGCGCGCCGCGGCGCTCTACCACGAGAACTGGGCGCTGGCCGCCGCCGCCGTGGACTACCTGGCCCGGGAGGCCGCGCCGAGCCCGGTCCAGCACTTCTGGTCGCTGTCCGTCCAGGGGCAGTTCTACCTGCTGTGGCCGCTCCTGGTCGTCATGGCCGCCTGGGTCGCCGCCCGCGCCCGCCTGCCGCTGCGCCGCGCCGTCCTGGCCATGGCCGCCACGGTGTTCGCGGTCTCGCTGGCCTACTCGGTGTGGATCACCGCCACCCACCAGGCCTGGGCCTACTTCGACACCGGCGCCCGGCTGTGGGAGCTGGCCCTGGGCGGGGTCCTGGCCCTGGTCGTCCACCGGATCGACCTGTCCGCGCGGCTGCGCGCGGTCCTGGGCTGGACCGGCCTGGCCGCGCTCGTCTCCTGCGGGGTCCTGGTGCAGGTCTCCACGCTCTTCCCCGGCTACGTCGCGCTGTGGCCGACCGCCGCCGCCGTCCTGGTCATCGTGGCGGGCACCACCGGCAGCCGCTTCGGCGCGGACCGCCTGCTCACCTGGCGCCCGCTCACGGCCCTGGGCGGGCTCGCCTACCCGCTCTACCTGTGGCACTGGCCCGTCCTGGTCTGCTACCTGCACCTGACCGACCGGACCCTGGCCAGTCCTGTCGGCGGCGCCCTGGTGCTCGGCCTGTCGCTGTCCCTGGCCTGGGTGACCTCGCGGGTGGTCGAGGCGGGCGCGGAGCGCCTCACCCGCGGACGCTTCGCCCCGGCCCGGGCCCTCGCGCTGACCGCCGCCCTGCTCGTCCCCGTGCTGGCCGCCACCGTGCTGTGGTCGGGCCGGATCACGGAGGAACGGGAGATGCGGGCCGAGGAGGCCCGCCAGCCCGCCTACTACCCGGGCGCCCTGCTGGTCTCCGACCCCTCCCTGGGGAAGGTGCTGCGCGACATGCCGGTGCGCCCCGACCCGGCCGACGCGCGCGAGGACGTGTCCACCCACCACACCCGGGGCTGCCACGCGTCGATCGCGGCGACGGAGGTGACGGTGTGCGAGGTCGGCTCCTCCGACGCCGAGCACACCCTGGCCCTGGTCGGGGCCTCCCGCACCGCGCACTGGTACCCGGCCGTGTTCGAGGCCGCCCAGGCCAACGGGTGGCGGCTGCTGTCCTTCACCAAGAGCGGCTGCCAGTTCAGCACCGAGACCCCCACCCGCGACGGAGGGCAGCCCTTCCCCGAGTGCGAGGAGTGGAACGCCGGGGCGATGGAGGTCCTGGAGCGCGAGCGCCCCGACGTCGTGCTGACCTCCTCCACCCGGGCGTCCGCCGGAGGGGAGAGGGTCCACGACGGGTTCGTCGAGCGCTGGCGGCAGCTGGAGGAGCTGGGCATCGACGTGGTCGGCGTGCGCGACCTGCCCCGGCGCGACAGCGCGGGCGCCGAGTGCGTGGAGAGCCGTCCCCTGGAGGAGTGCGTCTCACCGGCCTCCTACAGCCACGCGGCGACCGACCCCGCGTCGCGGGCCGACCTGCCCGGCAACGTCACCACGATCGACCTCACCCGCCACGTGTGCCCCGACGGCGCGTGTCACGCCGTCATCGGCAACGTGCTGGTGTACTGGGACCACTCCCACATGACGGCCACCTACTCCCGGACCCTCGCACCCGCCCTGGAGGAGGCCCTGCGGGAGGCCACCGGGTGGTGAGGACGGGCGCACCGACGCCTCGGGAAAACCCCGGATGCGCGGAAATGAGAAATACATGATGCACGGGTGAACGGAAGGCGAATTGCGTGTGATCCGGGTTTCGATTCCCCCTCGGGGGCGCCCGTTATTTCCTCGAAGGGCTAAGGTCGAAAGCGTCTGAGCAGATTGCCGCCACCGTTCCCGAAGCACCGGGCGAAGCAGCAGTTCAGTGCCGGGAAACCAGTCCTTCCCCTCTCGTCCCCCCGCGGCCCGCGCCCGGCGGAGCCGTGTCGAAACTCCCGTGGAGGTATCCGCCCATGCGGTCGCTTCGCAGCCGTCTCCGTCCACTCCTGGTCACCGGCGCGGTGGTCGGCGCCGCCGTGCTCTGCGTACCCGCCGCGCTGGGGATCGCGGGCCTGGTCGGCTGGACGGACGTGCTCGCCCTGACCTTCCTCGGCCTGCTCACCGGTGCCGTGGGAGTGCTCGGGCTGGGCACGCTGCTCCTGTACCGCAAGGTGGGCGCCCTCTCCAGGAGCGTGGCCACCTCGATGGACACCCACAGCCGGCGCGTCACCGAGGCGCTGGGCCGCGAACGCCTGGAGACCGTCCGCGCCCTGGACGGCGTCCGCGACCGCGTCGTCCGCATCCAGGACCAGGCGCTGCCCAAGGTGAGCCGCGACATCAGGAGCGCGATCTCGGTGCAGGGCCGCGACGACTACGAGCAGCAGGTCGCCTGGACCGAGCTGCGCGAGTACCTGGACACCGCCGCCTTCATGCCGCCCCTGCGCGGCTGGGCCGCCTCCCCCGACGTGCTCCGGATCCTGGTCCGCCAGATCGACCGGCTGCGCCCCGGACTGGTCGTGGAGTGCGGCAGCGGCGCCTCCAGCGTCTGGATCGGCTACGCCCTGCGCCGTGCGGGCTCCGGCAGGCTCGTCGCCGTCGAGCACGACGCCCGCTACGCCGAACTCAGCCGCGAACTGGTGGCCGCGCACGGGCTCGACGACATCGTCGAGGTCCGGCACGCACCGCTGGTCGAGACCGCGAACACGACGGTCACCGTCAAGGGGAGGGAACTGCCCACCGCGGACCGCTGGTACGAGCCCTCGGTCTTCGCCGACCTGGAGGGCATCGGACTGCTGTTCGTCGACGGCCCGCCCAAGGCCACCGGCCTCCACGCCCGCTACCCGGCCCTGCCCGTCCTGCTGCCGCGCTGCACCGAGGACGCCGTCATCGTCCTGGACGACGCCGCGCGCGTGGACGAGCGCGCCATCGGCGAGCGCTGGCTGGCCGAGTACCCCGAACTCCAGCGCACCGAGGAGACCGCGGAGAAGGGCGCCCACGTCTTCAGCCGCAAGGGCCTCTAGCCCTCCACCGCACCCCCCGCACCTTTCCAACCGCACCACCCGCCGGGCCCGAGTCCGACCGACACACCCGAGGTCACCCGATGATCACCACCGCCTTGCGGCACGCACTGCGCGCCCGTGGCAGCGAGGCAGCCGTGCTGTGCCACGCGGGAGCCGACACCCGCTCCACGCTGGCCGGGCTGCCGTTACGCCCCGCCGACCTCCTCCTGGACCTGGACGCCCATCCCCTGGGACAGGCCGTGGAGGTCCCCGGCGCCGAGATGCGCAACGGCGAGCCGGAGGTCGGACTCGTCGCGGTCCTGGCCGCCACGCCCACCGACCTCAACCGCGCCCTCACCGTCTCCACGCACCTGCCCCGGGCCGTGCACGTCCTCGTCGCCCTGGCCGCCACCCCGGGCCACCAGGAGCCCCCGCTCCCGGCCTCCCCGGGCATGGGCCAGTGGCGCGACCTCCAGGAGGTGCGGGTGCGCCGCGTGGACAGGAGCGGCTGGCTGTGCGAGCTGTTCTTCCCCAACGGGGTGGACACCGCCCAGGCCGTCGACGCCGTCGTGCACGGCGCGCGCGGCCGCCGCCGGGGCCCCGCGATCGCCCCGCTGGCCGTCCTCAACGGCCCGGAGGCCGCCCTGTGGCGGTCCGGTGACACCGGCGCCCAGGGCGTGGTCGCCGAGGGTCCCGTCCCGCTGCGCCGGGTGACCCCCTTCGGCGACCTGGCGCTGCGCGTGTCCGGGGACGTCGAGCGGCCCGAGTGGACCGACCCGGCCGTGCCCGTCCTGGACCGCACCACCACCGCCGCCGACTCCTGGTCCCGGATCACCGGGCCGGACGGACCCGCCCGGGTCCGCGAGGCGGTACCGGACGCCGTGCACGCGGTCGCGCCCCTGGACGAGCTCACCGTCAACCCCGTCGGCTTCGACAAGTCCGAGAAGGGGCCCCTGGGCGACCTCACCGTCCACGGGGACCGCGCGGTCGTCCGCGCGGGCGGCAAGGACCTGGTGGCCGTCGCCGCCGACGGCACCGTCACCGACGTGGACCTGGCGCGCCTGCGCCACCTGCGCGGCGTCCGGGTGGACTGGTCCGGGCACACCGGGCCGAGCGCCGCGGTGCGGGCCGTCGCCTCCCTGGCGGCCGGGGGAGTGCCCCTGCTCAGCGGCCCGGTCCCCTCCTGGGCGGCCGGACTCGGCCCCTCCCTCACCGGCCTGCTCACGGCGGCCTCCGAGGACGACCTCTCCGACCGGCTCCGCCGCGAGGAGCACAGCATCCGTCTGCGCCGCGCCGCCCTGCGCGACCACGGCCAGCGCTCCCGCTGGCGTGCTCTGGGAGCCGAGGCCGGGATCCCCCTGCCCCGCGAGCCCCGCGTGTCGGTCGTCCTGTGCACGCGCCGTCCCGAGATGGTCGGGTTCGCGCTCGCCCAGATCGCCCGCCAGCGCGGTGTGGACCTGGAGGTGGTGCTCACCCTGCACGGCTTCCCGGCCACCCTGCCCGAGGTGGCGTCGGCCGTCGCCGAGTTCACCGCCCTCGGGCTGCGCCTGGTCGTCCACGAGGCCGACGCGGGCCAGATCTTCGGCTCGGTGCTCAACGACTCCGTCGACCGCGCCTCGGGCGACCTGATCGCCAAGTGGGACGACGACGACTGGTACGGCCCCGACCACCTGTCCGACATGGTGCTGGCCCGCACCTACTCCGGCGCCGAACTCGTCGGCACCGGACAGGACTTCGTCTACCTCCAGGAGGTGGACCTGACCGTGTGGCGCAGCCGCGAGTCGGAGACCACCACCCGGTTCATCGCCGGGGGCACCATCCTCACCGACCGCGTGGTGATGGAGGAGAGCGGGGGCTTCCGCCCCCTGCCCCGCGCCATCGACACCCAGCTGCTCCTCTCCGTCAACCGGGGCGGCGGCCGCATCTACCGCACCCAGGGCCTGGGCTACGTGCTGCGCCGCACCGGCGGCGGCCACACCTGGTCCGAGGACATGGGCTACTTCCTGCACAACTACACCAGACAGTGGCTCGGCTGGCGCCCCAGCGCCCTCCTGGAGGGCGAGCCCTCGCCCCTGGGCCAGCCCGCCACCGAGTACACGGGGGAGATCCGTTGACCACGCTTGACACGACTCCGGAACCGGTCTCCGACGGCCACGCGTCCGCGCCCGTCCTGCCCCGGGCGCAGATCGACTACCGCGACCAGCCCCGCGCGCGGCGCAACGACCACGCGGTGCTCCAGCCGCCCGCGATCGGCGAGTGGACCCCGACCCTGTCGGTGTCGGTGGTCATCCCCGCGCACGGGCACCCGGACAAGCTCGCGCTCGTCCTGGCCTCCCTGTCCGCGCAGAGCTACCCCGCGCACCTCATGGAGGTGATCGTGGTGGACGACGGCTCGCCCGAGCCGCTCCCCCTGCCGCCGGTGCGCCCGGAGAACACCCGGCTGATCACCTCGGCCCCCGGCGGCTGGGGCTCGGCGCACGCCGTCAACAGCGGCGTCGCCGTCTCCTCCGGGCAGGTGGTCCTGCGCCTGGACGCGGACATGCTGGTCTACCGCGACCACGTCGAGTCGCAGATGCGCTGGCACCACCTGGTCGACTACGGGGTCGCGCTGGGCCACAAGATGTTCGTGGACTTCGACCCCGACGCGATGACCCCCGAGTACGTGGCCACCGAGGTGCGCGAGGGCCGCGCCGCCGACCTGTTCGACCGCGAGACCGCCGACCCGCACTGGGTGGAGCGCCAGATCAACCAGAACGACCGGCTGCGCAACGCCGGACGCCTGGCCTACAAGGTGTTCATCGGCGCCACCGGCTCCCTGCACCGCACCCTGTTCGACGCCGCGGGCGGCCTGGACGGGGAGCTGGTCCTGGGCGGCGACACCGAGTTCGCCTACCGGGTCTCCCAGCAGGGCGCCCTGTTCGTGCCCGACCTGGACACCAGCAGCTGGCACCTGGGGCGCTCCCAGATGCAGACCCGCCGCGACGCGGGCACCCGCTACCGCGCCCCCTTCGTGTCCAACCGGGTTCCCGACTTCCACCTGCGCCGCAAGCGCCCCGAACGGGTGTGGGAGGTGCCGCTGGTCGACGTCGTGATGGACGTGGACGGCGCCACCCTGGAGGACGTGGACACCACCGCCTCGGCCCTGCTGGCGGGCACCACCCCCGACATCCGGCTGTGGCTGGTCGGCCCGTGGGACGAGCTCGACGACGGACGGCGCTCCCCGCTGGACGAGGAGCGGCTCGACCTGCGGCTGGTGCGGGAGACCTTCCGCGGCGACGCCCGGGTGCGGCTGGTCGGGGCCGTGCCCGAGCACGACGCGCGCGTGCCCTTCCAGCTGCGCGTGCCCGCGGGGGCGGCGCTGCGCGCCAGCGCGGTCGCCGACCTGGTCGACGCGGCCAACAAGAGCAAGGCGGGGCTGCTGTGCTCGCCCATGCCCGGCGCCACGCGGGGCGACGGCGTCCTGCGCCTGGAGCGGGTCTCCGCCTACGCCAGGGCCAGGCACCTGTGGCCCGAGGCGACCTCCGAGGAGCTGGACCGCGGGGTGGAGGAGGTCTGCGGCACCCACTGGATGCCGGGGACGGACCTCGTCACCGCGGAAGGGGGCGAGGAGGAGGGCAGGCCCGAGGACGTCGAGGCGCTCAAGCGCAAGCTCGAGCGCGCGCTCGTCGACGCGGACCGGATGCGGGCGCGCGCCAAGCGGGCCGAGCGCAAGCTGCGCTGGTTCACCCCCGGCCTCACCCGCCGGGCGCTGCGCAAGCTGGCGCGCTGAACACGCGGCTCCGGCCGGGCGCGGACACCGCCCGGCCGGAGCCGCGCTCCCCGGCCGCGCCGGGGCCGTGCCTCAGGGCACCCAGAGGCCGAGCGACTCGGCCACCAGGGCCGGGCGCTCCTGTCCCTCGATCTCCACGGTGTGGGTCGTGGCGACCAGGTAGCCCTTGGGGGTCTCCTGGACCGAGCTGAGCTCGATGCCGTCGCGGATGCGCGAGCCGGACACGACCGGCTGGAGGAATCGCACCTTGTTGAGCCCGTAGTTGATGGACATGCTCGGCTTCCTCGTCAGCGAGATCGCCGACTGGGAGAAGTGGGCCAGCATCGACAGGGTGAGGAACCCGTGCGCGATGGTGCCCCCGAAGGGGCCCGCGGCCGCCCTCTCCGGGTCGGTGTGGATCCACTGGTGGTCCTGCGTCGCGTCGGCGAAGAGGGAGATCCGTTCCTGGTCGATGGTCACCCAGTCGGTGTGGCCCAGGTGCTCGCCCTGGGATGCGAGCACCTCTTGGATGTCGGCGAATACGCGCACCGCGCCTCCACGGTCGTCGGGTCCGGAAACGGGGGCCGGACGGTGCCGCAACTCTACCTAACGCTGTTCGGTTAGGGGAGGAGGGAGCCCCGGTCGAGCGCGTCGGGGTTCGCCGCGGCGGCCGCGGCGGGCCGGTGCGCGCGGGTCAGCGCCGCCGCCGGGCGCCGTTGGCGCGCCCGCGCTCGACGGGGGCCTCGCGCGGGCCGTCGGCGTCCACGACCAGGGCCCGGGCGGTGCGCTCGGCCACCGCCGCGCGGTCCACGGTGTGCCCCAGCCCGCTCTCGGTCAGCGGGACCGGCACCACCCCGTCGTGCGCGCGCACGGGCGGGAGCACCAGGTCGCGGCCGCGGTTGCCGGCGCCGGGCATCTCCACCGGCAGCGACGCCCCCGACAGCGAGGCCAGCGCGACCGTCGCGGCGCGGCCGACCCCGGTCACCGCCGAGGAGCCGCACCACACCCGCCAGCCCGCGTCCACGGCGCGGTCCACCGCGCGGCGGGCCGCGGTGAGGCCGCCCAGACGGGTGGGGTCCACGTTCACCGCGCCGCCCGCCTCGGCCCGGATCGCCTCGGTGAGGTCGTCCACCGACTCCAGCGACCGGCCCAGCGCCACCGGTGTACGCATCTCGGCGGACAGCCGGGCGTGCGCCGCGAGGTCGCCCGGGGCGAAGGGGTCCTCGACCGCCAGCAGGCCGAGCCCGTCCAGGACGCGCAGCGCGTCCAGGTCGGCGGGGGACTCGGTGTAGCGCCCGCCCGCGTCCGCCTGGAGGACCAGGAACGGGAAGCTCGACTGCACCGCCCGCACCACGTCGGCGTCCCAGCCCGGGGCGATCTCCAGCCGGATCCGCCGGAAACCCGCTCCCACCTGGCGGTTCACCTCCGTGACCACCGACTCCACGGCCACCTGGCGGGGCAGGGTCGCCCCCGCGGTGAGCGCGGTGCGCTCCCCGCCCAGGGCGTGCGAGAGCGGGGTGTCGCGCTGGCGGCTCCACAGGTCCCAGCAGGCGGTGTCCAGGGCGCCGGCCACGGCCGGGTCCCAGGGCAGGTCGGCCCAGGCGTCACCCGCCTCGGTCGGGCGCCGCCAGGAGTGGCGCAGCAGGGCGGGGGCGAAGTCGCGGGTCAGGGCCTCCCACTGGGCTCCGCTGGCCCCGGGAAGCTCTCCCCAGCCGCTCACGCCGTCGCCGTCGGCCACCCGGACCAGGACGGGTCCGTCGGCGCCGGAGTCGCGGCCGCCGGCCGGGGGCCGCAGCCGGATCAGCTCGAGTTCGACGATCCGGGTCGCGGTCGCCGAGCCGGTGTGTGCCACGCTCTCCCACCTCGGTACTCGTCCTCCCGCGTCCGGCCGCAGGGCCGAACGCGCGGGCTTTCCCCTCGACCGTACCCCCGGCCGACCTGCACGACCACCCCGAACGGTGCGGTCCGCGCCACCCGGTCGGCCGGGCGGCGCGGACCGCTGACGGGCGCGGCCTCCGTCCCGGGCCCCGGGGCGGAGACGGCCGCGGGGCCGGACGCGGCTCCCGCGACCGGCCCCGCGCGGCCCCGCGCGGCCGACTACCCCTGGTCCAGCACCTCGTCCAGCGGGCGGTGCTTGGCCCCGTGCGCCTCGGCGACCGGGGCCGAGACCACGTCGCCGTCGAAGGTGTTCAGGCCCCCGGCCAGCGCCTCGTCCTCGCGCAGGGCGCGCCGCCAGCCCTTCTCCGCCAGCGCCACCGCGTACCGCAGGGTGTCCTTGGTCAGGGCGTGCGTGGAGGTGTTGGGCACCGCTCCCGGCATGTTCGCCACGCAGTAGAACACCGTGTCGTGCACGTGGAAGGTGGGGTCGGCGTGCGTGGTGGGGCGCGAGTCCTCGAAGCACCCGCCCTGGTCGATGGCGATGTCCACCAGCACCGCGCCCGGGCGCATCCGCGACACCAGCTCGTTCGACACCAGCTTGGGCGCCCTGGCCCCCGGCACCAGCACCGCGCCGATCACCATGTCCGACTCCAGCACCGACAGCTCCAGCTCGAAGGCGTTGGACACCACCGTCTTGACCCGGCCCTGGTAGAGGGAGTCCACGTGCCGCAGCTTGTCCACGTTCAGGTCCAGCACGGTCACCTCGGCGCCCATGCCCACCGCGATCTGCGTCGCGTTCAGGCCGGAGACGCCAGCGCCGATCACGGTCACCCGGGCCGGGCGCACACCCGGCACCCCGCCCATCAGCACACCGCGCCCGCCGCTGGGCCGCTGCAGGGTCACCGCCCCCATCTGCGGGGCCAGGCGGCCCGCGACCTCCGACATCGGGGCCAGCAGCGGCAGGGACCCGTCCGGCAGCTGCACGGTCTCGTAGGCGATACCGGTCACCCGCCGCTCCAGCAGGGCGTCGGTGCACTCGCGCGAGGCGGCCAGGTGCAGGTAGGTGAAGAGGGTCTGCCCCTCGCGCATGCGGTGGTACTCGGCCGGGACCGGCTCCTTGACCTTCAGGACCAGCTCACCCGCGGCCCACACCTCGTCGGGGGAGTCCAGGATGCGCGCGCCCGCCGCCTCGTACTCGGTGTTGGAGATGGAGGAGCCGAGGCCCGCGTCGCGCTCGACGACCACCTCGTGGCCCCGGCGGACCAGTTCGTGGACCCCGGCGGGGGTGATGGCCACCCGGTACTCGTGGTTCTTGATCTCGCGGGGCACGCCGATGCGCACGGTTCCTCCTACGGGTATCTCCGTTGATACCCCCACTGTGAACTGCGGGGGCGGCCTGGCGCCATCGCCAACATGCATCGCTGTCGACGATCTTGTTGACAGGGTGTAAGCCCGGTGTGTGGCCTGCGACACGGATACCTGCCCGTGGCGCGCGGGCTCAATCCCCCGGGGCCGTGCCGCCCCGCACGTCGCCGGCCCGGACGCCGTCGGCGGGGCGGCCCGAGATCCACACCCGCTCCACCCGCCCGGTCAGCTCCCTGCCCGCGTAGGGGCTCGGGTCCGCCGCGGGGACCGCCACCCGCGCGAGGGGGTCGAAGGCGACCAGGTCGGCGTCGAACCCCGCCGCGATCCGGCCCTTGCCCACCAGGCCCATCAGCTCCGCCGGACCCCGTGCCGTCCACCGCGCGAGGTCGGCCAGCCCCCGGCCGCGCCGGTGCGCGGCCGTCCACAGCGCCGACAGGCTCCACTCCAGCGTGTACAGGCCGTGGGCGGGCAGGTGCCCCGACCCCACCGTGGCGATCGCCGAGTCCCGCGCCAGCAGCGCGCTCCACAGCGCCTTGCGGTTGGCGTCCGAGCGCAGCGGCGGCCGACAGGCGTGCGCGGGAGACTCCGGAGCCAGCGACTCCGAGGGCAGGCACAGGTAGTGCGGGCACGTGTGCGCGGACAGCGCCACCCCCACCGCCCCCGCCGCCGCCAGCAGCGCCGCGCACTCGGCCGCGGTGAACGGCCCCACGTGCGTGCGCGTCCCCACCGCGCGGGCCGCCGCGATCACCCGCTCCAGCCCGCGCCGCTCCGCCCGGGGCGGCCGGTGCTCCGCGGCCAGCGGCGGGGTCCCCAGCTCGCCCGCGTCCTCGGCGTGCACCAGCAGCACGCTGTCCAGCGCCGCGAGCTCGGCCATCGCCTTGCGCAGCTGGGCGTCGCTCAGCGCCGCGACGTCCGGGGCGCCCCCGTCCGACAGCGAGCAGTGGAAGGCCACCGCGCCCGCCGCCTGGAGGTCGGCCAGGTCCAGCGGGCCGGTGCCCGGGGCCACCCCGCCCAGGAACAGCACCGGCACGGGGGACAGCGCCGCCGCGACCTGGTGCGCGCCGAGGGCCTCGGGGCGGGTGAGGGCGGGCCGCGCGGGGGCGGGGGAGGCCACCACGCAGGTCACCCCGCCGCGCAGGGCGGCCGTTCCCATCCGGCGGTAGGACTCGGCCAGGTCCTGCCCGGGCACGTGCACGCCGGTGCCCACGTCCACCGCGCCGGGCAGCAGCGCCACGTCGCCGAGGTCGGTCGTCCGGTGGGCGGGCATGTCGGCGCCGTAGGCGCCCACGGCCTCGACACGGCCGTCGCGTATCCCGACGGAGGCGGGCCGGACCCCCTCGGGCGCGACCACGCGCGTGGACCTGACCACACTGTCGTACACGGTTACCGCCGTCCCCTTCACTGCGCTCGCTGCGGGAGGGTGTGCTGGGAGGCCACGGGGGGACCGTGGCGAGGGAGGGGAAGCCGAACGCCGAAGGCGGGGAGGAACCGTCGTTGCGACCGGACCCGAGCGTACCGCGAAGAGCCCCTCCGCAAGGGGGGAATCCGACATCTCCCGCTCCGCCCCGTGCGACCCGGCCGGGGAGGACATGAGGGGGAGGGCGGCCCGGGTCCGCCCGCGGGGGTGTACGGGGGACGCCCGAGTCCGACACTGTGTAGTAGACGGACTAACCTTGGTCGAGGTGTTCCTCCGTGCGCGGCCCCTGCCGGAAAGATCCGGACAGCGGCGAGGCGGTCACACGGCCAAGGGCGCTGACCAGCCATTTGTAACGAGACCGACGACGGAGTGGCGCGTGGCTCCTCCCGCACAGAACCAGAGATCCCCCAAGGAACACCATGACGACGCCCCGGGCACGGGGCGGGCGCCCCTCTTCGCCGCCGCGGCCGCGGTCCTGTGCCTGACCGGCCTGAGCCTGACCCTGGTCCTCGGCGGGGCCGCCTTCCCCGAGGTCATCCCCGGGCTGCCCGACGCCGGTGAGGCGGTCCGCTGGGGCCTGCCGCTGGCCAAGGTCACCATGGACGCCTCCGCGGTCGTGGCGATCGGCCTGCTGCTGCTCGCCGCCGTCCTGCTGCCCTCCCACAAGGGCAGGCTCTCCCCGCAGGCGACCTCCTACGTGCGCGCGGCCAGCTGGGCGGGCCTGGTCTGGGCCCTCGCCGCCGTGTTCACCCTGTACTTCCAGGCCGCGGAGTTCCTGGCCCGGAGGGTCGGCCAGATCAGCGTCGACGAGGTCACGGCCTACGCCGGGTCGGTCTCGGGCGGCATCGCGCTGATGTTCGTCGTCCTGCTCACGACCGGCATCGCCCTGTTCGGCCGCACGGCCACCACCGCCACGGGCGGCCTGTGGCTGCTCGTCCTCGCCCTGGCCGCCACCACGCCGCCCGCGCTGACCGGCCACTCGGCCTCCTCCGGCTCGCACGAGCTGGCCGTGACCGGGCTGGCCCTGCACGTGGTCTCCATCAGCGTGTGGGTGGGCGGCGTGGCCGCGCTGACCTACCACGCGCTGCGTCGCGACGCGCAGGACCCGACGGTGGCCGCCAACCGCTTCAGCCGCCTGGCCCTGTGGGCCTACGTCGGCGTGGCCGTCAGCGGCGCGGCCAGCGCGCTGGCGCGCCTGTACTCGGTCCAGGACCTGATCGCCACCGAGTACGGCCTGATCATCCTGGTCAAGGTCATCCTGTTCGGGGTCCTGGGCGCGTTCGGCTACATGCACCGCGAGTTCGTCTTCAAGCGCCTGGAGGGCGCCCCCCAGGGGCCGGCGGGCGAGGCGTTCCGGCGTCCGCTGTTCCTGCGCGCGGCGCTGGCCGAGGTGCTCGTCATGGCCACCGTCATCGGCGTGTCCGTCGGACTGGGGCGCACCGCGCCGCCCCCGCCGCTGGAGGGCACCGTGGACCCGGCCGCCGCCATCCTCGGCTTCCCCGTCCCGCCGCCCATGACCGCCCAGACCCTGCTCACCCTGTGGCGCCCCGACCTGTTCTTCATCGTGCTCGTGCTCGCCGCGGGCGGGCTGTACGCGGGCGCCGTGGTCCGGCTGGTGCGCCGGGGCGACTCCTGGCCCGTGGGGCGGACGGTGGCCTTCGCGGCGGGGCTGGTGACGATCGTGGTCACGCAGCTCACCGGGTTCGCGACCTACTCCATGGTGCTGTTCTCGACGCACATGATCCAGCACATGGTGCTGTCGATGCTCACCCCGATCCTGCTGGTGCTGGGCGCGCCGATCACCCTGGCCCTGCGGGCGCTCAGGCCCGCCGCGCGGCGCGGGGACCGGGGGCCGCGCGAGTGGCTCAACCTGTTCCTGCACAGCCGCTACTCCAAGGCGGTCACGCACCCGGCGATCGCGGCCCCGCTGTTCGTGTTCAGCCCCTACGTGCTGTACTTCACGCCGCTGTTCGGCACGCTGATGAACGACCACCTGGGCCACCTGCTCATGGGCGTGCACTTCCTGCTGGTGGGCTTCCTCTTCTACTGGATCATCGTGGGCGTGGACCCGGCCCCGAGGAAGGTGCCCTTCCTGCTGCGCATCCTGCTGCTGCTGGTGGTGATGGGTTTCCACGCCTTCTTCGGCATCACGATCATGATGCAGTCCGAACCGCTGGCGATGGACTACTACGGCCAGTTCGACATCCCGTGGCTGGAGGACCAGGCCGCGGACCAGTACGCGGGCGGCGGCGTCGCCTGGGCGCTGGGCGAGATCCCCACCGCGCTGGTCATGATCGCCCTGGTCCGGCAGTGGTCGCGCGACGACGAGAAGCAGGAGCGGCGCCGGGAGCGCCACAGCCGCCGGGGCGGCTCCGACGACGCCGACATGGACGCCTACAACGCCTACCTGGCCGAACTCGACCGCCGCTCGCGGAGCGGGGGCCGGGCCGCGGACACCGCGGCCCCGGAGGCGCCCGCGGGGACCGGCGGGGAGCCGGAACCGGGGGGCGCGCCGACGGCGCGGACCGGGGACGACGACCCCGACCCCGCCGCCAGGAACGGCGGCTGACCCCACACACGGGGGCGCACCGGCCGGTGCGCCCCCGCCGTCGTCCCACCGCCACGCGGAGGCCGCGCGCGACGCGAAGCGCCCCGCGCCGGAAGGACGCGGGGCGCGGGGACGGAACGCGGGATCAGACGGCCAGGGCGGCCACGGAGGCCCCCACCAGTCCCAGGGCCAGGCAGACCAGCAGTGCGGCGGCCAGCAGCGGCAGCGACGGCCGGAGAGAGGCCAGAGCGGACTGGCCGCCCCCCGAGGACTGGCGGCGCGCCACCATCGGCAGCATCACCACGTTCACCGCGCACATGACGGCCGCGACGCAGGCGGCCGCGGCGAACGCCGCCCAGAAGCCGGACCCCGCGGCCAGCGTGTTGGCCGCCGCCAGCGTCGGCAGCGCCAGCAGCACCACCACCGAGGCGACCCCGAACGCCGCCCGCGACCGGGGCGACGTCCCGCGCGAGCTCCCGGAGACGACGAGGAGCAGACCGAGCAGGGCCGCCATCACGATGGCGCCCCCGATACCGAACACGGCGATGTTGACCAGCGAATTCACGCTGGCCATTGTCTCACCGCCCGGGCGGGCGCCGGATCCGGGGTGCGCGTGTGCGGTCAGCCCGTGTGCTCCACCCGCGAGCCCGCCGCGGTCTTGACCACCCGCAGCCGTGTGGACACCCTCTGGCGCAGGTCGGCGACGTGGCTCACCACGCCGACGGCCCGGCCGCCGTCCCGCAGCCGGTCCAGGACGTCCAGCACCTCCTCCAGGGTGTCCTCGTCCAGCGTGCCGAACCCCTCGTCCACGAACAGCGTGTCGATGTCGGCGCCGCCCGCCTCGGCGCTGGCCACGTCGCCCAGCCCCAGGGCCAGCGCCAGCGAGCTGAAGAACGTCTCCCCGCCCGAGAGCGTGGCCGGGTCGCGCTCCACACCCGTCCAGGCGTCGACCACCCGCATGCCCAGGCCCCCGGCCGAACGCGCGCGCCCGTCCCCGGCGGCCTTGTCCACCGTGTACCGCAGCTCGTACCGGCCGTCCGACATCGTCACCAGCCGGTCGTTGGCGGCGGCCACCACCTGCTCCAGGCGGGCCGCCAGCACGTACGCCGACAGGCGCACGCTGTCGGCGTTGTCGGAGGAGGTCCCCGCGGTCAGGGCGCGCAGCCCCTCGGCCACCGCGTGGCGGCGCAGCGCCGGTTCGCAGTCCGCCAGCCGCAGGCCGAGCTCCCCGCGCAGGGAGGCGAGCCGACGCGCCCGCTCCTCCAGCATGCTCCGCCAGGCCACCGCGCGGTCGGCGGCCTCCGAGGCGGTCCGCGCGGCGGCGGCCAGCCCCTCCAGGTCCGGGGCGGGCAGCTCCCCGGCCGCGGTCAGCTCCGGGTCGGCCAGCGCCGCCTCGACGGCGGCCAGGGCGTCGTCGAAGGAGCGGGCGCGCTCGCGCAGCGCGCGGCGGCGCTCCTCGTCCAGCGCGGACTCCCACACCCCGGCCTCGTCGGCGAACCGGGCGTCGGCCCGCTGCTGCTCGGCCTCGGCGACGGCGGTGCGCAGCTCCTCGGCCGCGCGGTCGCGGTTGACGGCCGCCTCGGCCGCGGCGCGCAGCAGGTCGGCCTCGCCGCCCAGCCTGGTGATCCGCTCGTCCAGCCCGGCGTCGTCCCCGCGCGCCCGGTCCAGCAGCGCGGTCAGCCTCCCGTGCTCGCGGACGGCGTTGTCCCGGTCGGCTCCGACCTGGGCCTCCTGCCGGGTCAGCTCGCCCTCGCGGGCGCGGGCCCGCTCCAGGTCGCCGACGGTGCGCTCCAGCTCCTCCTCCACCCGGCGGGCCTCACCGGCCGCGGCGCGGGCCTCCGCCAGCGCCGCGGTGTGCGCCTCCACCTCCTCGCGGGCCGCCTCGGCGGTGCCGTCCTCGGCGCGCTCCCGCGCGGCGGTGCGCCGCTCCCGCAGGGCGACCACGGCGCTCTCCGCCTCCGTGCGGCGGGCGGCGGCGGTGTCGGCGGCGGCCTGGGCCCGCCGCTCCTCCCCGGCCGACACCAGGCCCTCACCGGAGGGGCGGGCGGGGGAGGGGTGCTCCACCGACCCGCACACCGCGCAGGGCCGCCCGTCGGCCAGCCCGGACGCCAGCTCGGCGGCCATGTGGGTGATCCGGCGCTCGCGCAGGTCGAGGGCGCGGTCACGGGCGGCCTGGTCGGCGTCCACCGCCTCGCGGTAGCGTTCCTGCGCCTCCGCCAGCTCCCGGCCCAGGCGCTCGTACTCCACGGCGGCGTCGAGGCGCCTGCGGGCGGCGGCCAGGGCGGTCTCGGCGGCCCCCTCCTGTCCGGCCTGCTCGTGGAGCCGCCGCAGTTCGGCGGTCAGCGCCTCCACCCGGGACGGCAGGGAGGCGGCCAGCGCGCGCTGGCGCTCCAGATGCGCGGCGATCTCCTCCAGGCGGCCGTTGAGCGCGGTGACGGAGCGGCCCAGGGTCCGGCGGCGCTCGGCGTCCGCGCGCAGCGCGTCCAGGCGGGCCAGCTCGTCCCGGCGCTCCTGCTCGGCGGCGCCCAGCGCCTCCCGCGGCACCTCTCCGGCGGCCGGTGCGCGGAAGCCGGGCAGGCCGCCGACCAGGGCCAGGTGGTCGGCGACGGCCAGTTCGGCCTTGTCCAGTTCGGTGCGGCGGCTGTCGCGGGCGCGCAGGAAGGGCATCACCGACTCGGCGCGCTCGGCGGCGTCGAGCCGGGCGTCGATCCCGGCCCGCCACGCGGTGTGCTCGGCCAGCTGGGCGCGACGCCGGCGGGCGTCGGCCAGCCGCTCCTGGCGGGCGCGCAGCTCGCGGCCCTCGGACAGGGCCCGCTGGGCGTCCTCGCGGGCCCCGGTGAACTCCCCGGCCACGTGCCCGGCGTCGTGCGCGGTCGCGGCGGTGACGGCGGACAGCTCCGCGGCCCAGGCCGACAGCTCCTCGGGCAGCTCCGGGGGCCGCGACCGGCCGGCCTCGGCGATCCGGTCCGCGACCGCGCGCACCTGCTCGTTCGCCGTCCGGACCTCGTGGTGCAGCTTGTTGGCGTGCCCCTTGAGCCAGTCCTCGACGTCGCGGAACACACGCGTGTTGAAGATCCGCTCCAGCGACCTGCGCCGCTCCTCGGCGGAGGCGCGCAGGAACCGGGCGAAGTCGCCCTGGGGGAGCATGGCGACCTGGCAGAACTGTTCGAGGGTGAGCCCGAGCAGGTCGCCGACGACCTGCCCGGCCTCGTCGGGGCGGTAGGTGGTGCCGTTCCACCTGCCGTCGACGAGCTCCTCGACCAGCGCCTTGGCGTTCTCCACCCTGGTCCCGGTCCCGCGCTTCTTGGGCCGTTCCCAGCGCGGACTGCGCACGATCCGGAAGCGGCGGCCCTGGACGGTGAACTCCAGGGTGACCTGCGGCATCCGGTCCAGCGGCGCGTGGTCGCTCTTGGGGGAGCGGTCCTTGCCGCGGGCGCCCGGCACGCTGCCGTACAGGGCGAAGCACACCGCGTCCAGCACGGAGGTCTTGCCCGCGCCGGTGGGGCCGTGGATGAGGAAGAGCCCGCCCGCGCTGAGGCGGTCGAAGTCCACCTTCTCGGTGCCCGCGAAGGGGCCGAACGCCTGGACGGTGAGGGTGTGCAGCCGCATCAGCGCGTCCCCTCCTGGAGCCGGACCTGCTCGACGGCGGTGTTCACGAGGGCCTCCTCCTCGGGGGTGGCGGGAGTGCCGCGGGCCCACTCCACGAAGTCGGCGACCACCTGGCGCTCGCTGCGGTCGGCGACGGAGGCGGCGACCGGACGGGTGTCGGGGACGCCGCCCTCGGGGGCGAACTCCAGGACCAGGGCGTGGGGGAAGCGTTCGCGCAGCCGGTCCATGGGATGGGCGGGGCGGCGCGGGTCGGTCAGGGTGATCTGGAGCCAGTGGCCGGTGTGGGCCTCCCACTCGGGGCGGGTGAGCAGGTCCTCGATCCGGCCGCGGATCCGGGCCAGGGGGCGCGGGACGGGCGCCGCGGCGAACTCGGCGCCCGCGAGGCCGTCGGCGTCCAGGTCCACCAGCCAGTAGCCCTTGACGTGGTGCTCCTCGGAGAAGGAGTAGGCCAGCGGACTGCCCGAGTAACGCACGGAGCGGGTGAGGGCCTGCCGTCCGTGCAGGTGGCCCAGGGCCACGTAGTCGACCCCGTCGTAGACCGAGGCCGGCACGTGCGAGGTGCCGCCCACCGAGATGTCGCGCTCGCTGTCGGAGGGCTCGCCTCCGGTCACGAACGCGTGGGAGAGGACCACGGACCGGGTGCCGGGCCGCTCGGCGAGGTCGGCGCGGACCAGGTCCATGGCGTGCCCGAGCGCCGCCGCGTGCCCCCGCTCGGGCAGGTCCCAGTGGTGGCGCGCGATCTCCGGTTCCAGGTAGGGGATGCCGTAGAAGGCCACGGGTCCGTGCTCGTCCTCGATGACCACGGGGGTGCCGACGCCGTCCAGGGAGCTGCGCAGGTGGACGCCGGAGGCGTCGATGAGGCCGGTGGCGAAGGACATCCGGGCCATGGAGTCGTGGTTGCCGCTGATGAGGACGGCCCGGGCCCCGGTGTCGCGGATCCGGCCCAGGGCGCGGTCGAAGAGCCGGACCGCGTCCACCGGGGGGAGGGCGCGGTCGTAGAGGTCACCGGACACGACCACCACGTCGACCCGGTGTTCGCGGATCGTGTCGACGAGGTGGTCCAGGAAGGTGGCCTGGGCGTCGAGGAGGTTCTCCCGGTGGAAGGAACGGCCCAGGTGCCAGTCCGAGGTGTGCAGCAGGCGCATGGCACTGGACACTACCGAAGCCCGGCGCCGCCCGGGGTCGGTCCCGGGGAGTCAGTGCCTGCGGGCGAGGGTGAGGCCGTCGCCGATGGGCAGCAGCACCTGCGTGACGCGGTCGTCGGCGACCAGGCGGTCGTTGAAGTCGCGGATCCCCCGCACCGCCGACGTCGTGTTCCCGCGGTCCACGACCCGCCCGTGGGAGAGGGTGTTGTCGGCCAGGATCAGGCCGCCCGACCGGACGCGGGGGACCAGTTCCTCCCAGTAGCCCACGTAGCCCTCCTTGTCGGCGTCCACGAAGGCGAGGTCGAACTGCGGCTCCTCGGGGAGCGCCCGCAGCGACTCCAGGGCCGGGCCCAGCCTCAGGGTGATCATGTCGGCGACCCCGGCGCGCTCCCAGTACCGCCGCGCCACGGAGGTCCACTCCTCGCTGACGTCGAGGGCCAGGAGCCGGCCGCCCTCGGGGAGGCCGCGCGCGAAGCAGATCGAGGAGTAGCCGGTGAAGGTACCGACCTCCACCACGTCCCGCGCGCCGCAGACACGGGTGAGCAGCGTGGTGAAGGCGCCCTGCTCGGGACCGATCTGCATGCCCCGGTGGTCGGGGAACAGCCGCGCGGTCTCCTCGGCCAGGTCCGCCAGCACCTCGTCCACGGGCGCGCTGTGCTCGACGACGTAGGCGTGCAGTTCGGGGCTGATGCTCTCTGTGGATCGTGTCACGCCCGACAGCCTAGGCCAGCCGGGGGCCCGGGGGCGGGCGCCGGGCCGGGCGGAGCGCGGCGGAGGGCGCCGCTCAGTACTCGGGCAGCAGCGTGGGCCAGTCGAACAGGTAGATCGTCCCCACGATGACGCCGATGGTCAGCAGCGGGGTGACCAGCTTCTGCTCGACCGGACCGTTGGTGACGAAGCCCTTCCCCTGGCCGAAGCGCTTCTTGAAGAAGGGCCAGAAGATCGGCACGCCCATCTTGGTGATCATGTCGCCGAAGAAGTGCAGGACCACGCCGAAGGCCACCGCCAGGCCCAGCCAGCTGTAGTTCACCCCGGCGGTGAACAGGGCCAGCGTGATGCCCGCCGTGGCCATCGCGTTGATGACCCCCGACGCGACCTTGTTCTTGTCCAGGCCGAAGCCCAGGCCCTGGAGGGCGATACCGATCAGCAGGAACACGAAGACCTGGACGGCCATCTGTGACCACAGCGCCAACAGCTGCACCAGCACGCCCATGAGCACCGCGAAGAAGAACGAGTGCGTGCCCATGCGGTGCCCGCCGAAGAGGAAGCCCAGCATGTCGCTCAGCACCTCGGTGACCTTGCCGTAGGTCTTGGTCACCGTGGCGCTCTTGTGGTCCAGATCGGGCAGCAGGGCCGCACCGGCGCAGACCAGGGCGCCGGCGATGACCTCACCGGGGCCCAGGTGGAAGCTGAGTCCGAGGAATTCCCTGCCCTGGACCAGCGGAACGACCGCCATCCAGCCAACCACGCCGCTCAGTGCGTGCGAGTGCCCCATCATGGCGGGAACCGTAGCGGAGTACGGCATTCACTGCCAACGCGGGGTATCCGCCAACGGCGCACCGGTCACCCAGCGCACACGGGCCGCTTCCCCGCCGCCCGCGCGGAGGCGTCCCCCGACCACCTTCCGTGCGCTCGCGGACCCCCTCCGTGTCCTTCCGTGTTCCCTCCGTGTCCCTCCGAACCCCCTCCGTGCCCGTCCCGCGCCCCGACCACCCCTTTCCCGCGCGTCGCGGACATTTCCGGTGACGGTTTCCGGACGTCCCTCCGGCACCGTTTCCCGGGCCGAATACAAACCGATGTCACGGCGCTCCACGAAGGTCATTGACGCTCGTCACCGTCCGTTGGTAAACAACCACCAACCCCCAGGTGGCGTGCCACCGACCCACGATCCTCTGACAGGAGGGGCCGCACATGAACGCCCACCACCCTCCCCCCGGTTCCCTCTTGCGCCGCACCGCCGCCACGACCGCCGCCCTGCTCCTGCTCGCGGGCACCGCCGCGGCCCCCGCCTCCGCGGACGCCTCCGGGGGCGAGACCCTCACCATCGCCACCTCCCAGCAGGTGGACTCCTTCAACCCCTTCACGGCACAGCTCGCGATCACCACCAACGTCCTGCGCCACGTCTACGACTCCCTCGTCACGGTCGACCCCGAGACGAACGAGCCCGCCGCCTCCCTCGCCGAGACCTGGGAGTCCAGCGAGGACGGCCTCACCTGGACCTTCCACCTGCGCGAGGGCGTCCGGTTCTCCGACGGCGAGCCCCTGACCGCCGACGACGTGGTCTGGACCTTCACCACCATGATGGAGAACGAGTCCGCGGCCGTCGCCAACGGCAACTACGTCTCCGGCTTCGACTCGGTCACCGCCGAGGACGACCACACCGTGGTCATCGAACTCGACGAGCCCCAGGCCACCATGACCTCCCTCAACGTCCCGATCGTCCCCAGGCACGTCTGGGAGCCGATCCTGGAGGAGGAGGGCGAGGCCTTCGCCGACTACGGCAACGAGGACTTCCCGACCGTCGGCAGCGGCCCCTTCGTCCTCACCGGCCACGACCGGGGCCGCTCCATCACGCTGGAGGCCAACCCCGACCACTGGCGCGGCGCCCCCGGCTTCGAGCGGGTCGTCCTGCGCTACTACTCCGAGAAGGACGCGGCGGTGGAGGCGCTGCGCAGCGGCGAGGTCTCCTTCGTCTACGAACTCACCCAGGCGCAGGCCGCCGCCCTGGACTCGGCGGAGGACATCGAGGTCAACATCGCCGACGGCAAGCGCTTCCAGGCCTTCACCATCAACCCCGGCGCGGTCACCCAGGACGGCGAGGAGTTCGGCGACGGGCACCCCGCCCTCGCCGACCGCACCCTGCGCCAGGCCATCGTCATGGCCATCGACAACCAGGAGATCGTCGACAAGGCGCACGGCGGCCAGGCCGTGGCCGCGGGCGGCTACATCCCGCCCCGCTACGAGGACTTCCACTGGGCGCCCGAGGGCGAGGAGGCCGTCCTCGACTTCGACCCCGACGCGGCCAACGCGATGCTCGACGAGGCCGGGTACGAGCGGGGCGAGGACGGCGTGCGCGTCTCACCCGACGGCGACCGCCTCGAACTGCGCATGCACGTCCACCAGGACCGCCCCGACAACGTCAACTCCGGGCTGGTCCTCGTCGAGCGGCTGGCCGACATCGGCATCGAGGTGGAGAACCTCACCGTCGACCCCGGCGTGCTCAGCGACGCCCTCTTCGCGGGCGAGTACGACCTCATCTTCACCGGCTGGACGGTCAACCCCGACCCCGACTACGTGCTGAGCATCCACACCTGCGACGCGCTGCCCACCGAGCCGGGCACCATGCAGGGCGACGCCTACTTCTGCGACGAGGAGTACGACGAGCTCTACGAGGCCCAGCTCGCCGAGTACGACCGCCAGGCCCGCGCGGAGATCATCCACCGGCTCCAGGAGGTCCTCTACCGCGAGGCCGTCGTGAACGTGCTGGCCTACCCCAACATCACGGAGGCCTACCGCACCGACCACATCGCCTCCATCCAGTACGAGCCCGCCGAGGGCGGCAACATCTGGGGCCAGGACGGCTACTGGGCCTGGTGGTCGGCCGAACCCGCCGCCGAGCGGGTCGAGGGCGCCGCCTCCGGGCCCTCCGCCGGGGTCTGGATCGGCGTCGGGGCCGCCGTGCTCGTCCTCGCCGGGGCCGGGGGCTTCCTGCTGCTGCGCCGACGTTCGACCATGGAGGACCGCGAGTGACCACCGCTCCCACCGCCGAGGGCGGACCGCCCGGGGAGAACAAGCGCGGCGGCCCCTCCCCGGCGCGGCCCGCCGGAGCCGGCCGCGCCCGGCGCGCCGCGCGCTACGTCGCCGGACGCCTGACGACCGCGGTGGTCTCCCTGGCCGCCGTGGTCGTCGCCGGGTTCTTCCTCTTCCGGATCCTGCCCGGCGACCCCGTCCGCGCCATGACCGAGGGCCGCGAGGTCACCGCGGAGCAGCGCGAGGAGCTGCGCCGCCAGTTCGGGCTCGACGAGCCGCTGTGGCAGCAGTTCCTCGACTACGCGGTCGGCCTGCTCCGCTTCGACCTCGGCACGTCCTTCCAGTACCGCGAACCCGTCGCCGAGCTCATCCTGGACCGGATCGGGCCGACCGTCCTGCTCGCCGGGACCGGCACGGTCGTCGCCGCGCTCCTGGGCCTGTTCCTCGGCGCCCGGGCGGGCTGGAGGCCGGGCAGCCGCTCGGACCGGGCCAACACCGCCGTCGCCCTGTTCTTCTGGTCGGTGCCCACGTTCTGGCTCGGCCTGCTGCTCATCGTCCTCCTGTCCTCCGGGCGCGGGTTCGTGCCCGGCATGTTCCCGACCGGCGGCATGGTCGACCCCCGCACCGGCGGGGGCCTGGACACCGTGCTGAACACCGCCTGGCACATGGTGCTGCCCGTCACCACCATGGTCGCGGTCGTCTACGCCCAGTACCTGATGATCATGCGCTCCTCGCTCATGGACGAGAAGGGCGCCGACTACCTCACCACCGCGCGCGCCAAGGGCCTGCGCGACTCACTGGTGCGGCGCAGGCACGCCGTGCCCAACGCGCTGCTGCCCACGGTGACGCTCCTCTTCCTCAACCTCGGGCAGGTCGTGTCCGGGGTGATCCTCGTGGAGACCGTGTTCTCCTGGCCCGGCCTCGGACAGCTCTTCTACTCCGGCCTGCGCGTACCCGACCTCGGCCTCGTCCAGGGCCTGTTCGTGGTGTTCGCGGCCTCGGTGATCCTCATGAACCTGCTCGCCGACCTGGTGTACCCGCTGCTCGACCCCAGGGTGCGCCCGTGAACGCCCCCGCCGGGACGCCCGGCAGCCCGCGCGGCGGCGAGGACGGCCCCGACGGCGGCGGCACCGGCACGGCGACCGCGCCGCCCCCGCCGGCCGCGCCGCCCCCGCCCCGCGTCCTCGCCCGCAGGCGCCGCCAGGCGGCCCTGCGCGGCTTCGCCCGCGAGTACGCCCGCAACCGCGCCGGGATGCTCGGCCTGGCCGCGCTGCTGGCCATCGGCGCGCTGGCGCTGACCGCGCCGCTCTTCGTCGACCAGGCCGACCTCACCGTCACCGGCGCGCCCGGCACCGCCTACGAGCCGCCCAGCGCGCGGTTCCCGCTCGGCACCGACAACTTCGGCCGCTCCGTCCTGGACCTGGTCGTCTGGGGCTCGCGGGTCTCGCTCACGGTGGGCTTCCTGGCCACGGCCGTCTCCGTGGTCCTGGGCACCCTGGTCGGGGTCACCGCCGGCCACTTCGGCGCCTCCGGCGGTCCCGCGGGCCGGTTCGTGTCCTCGGTGCTCATGCGCGTCACCGACTGGTTCCTGGTCCTGCCCACGCTCGTCCTGGCCGTGGCCCTGGCCGCCGTGCTGCCGCGCGGCACCGGCACCATCATCATCGCCATCGGCCTGACCGTCTGGCCCGCCACGGCGCGCCTGGTGCGCGCGCAGACCCTGGCCGTGGAGGCCCGCCCCTACGTGGAGCGGGCCCGCGCCCTGGGCGGCGGCCACGGCCACGTCATGCTCTGGCACGTCCTGCCCAACGTCATGCCGGTCGTGCTCGCCCAGACCACCCTGCTCGTGGCCACCTCGATCATCGCCGAGTCCACGCTGGCCTTCCTGGGCGTGGGAGACCCCACCACGGTCTCCTGGGGAGGCATCCTGGACGCGGCCCGCAACGCGGGCGCGATCAGCTCCGGGATCTGGTGGTACATGGTTCCGCCCGGCCTGGCGATCGCCGTGGTCGCGCTGTCCTTCACGCTGTGCGGCCGGGCCCTCGAATCCGTCATCAACCCGCGACTCCGGGAGCAGCGTTGACCTCCCTCCTCGACGTCCGCGACCTGCGCGTCACCTACCGCACCGGCGGCGGCGACGTCCCCGCCGTACGCGGGGTGGACCTGTCCCTGCGCCCCGGCGACACCCTGGGCCTGGCGGGGGAGTCCGGCAGCGGGAAGTCCACCGTGGCCCTGGCCCTGCTGCGCCTGCTGCCCGAGACCGCGGGCATCTCCGGCGAGGTGCTGCTGGAGGGCGAGAACGTCCTGGACATGCGCTGGGGCCGCCTGCGCGCGGTCCGCTGGGCGGGAGCCTCCATCGTCTTCCAGGGCGCCATGCACTCGCTCAACCCGGTCCGGCGGATCGGGCAGCAGATCGCCGAACCGATGGCCGTGCACGGCACCGTCCCCTCGGCGGAGGCGCCCGCCCGCGTCGCCGCCCTCCTCGAACAGGTCGGCCTGCCCGCCTCCCGCGCCCGCGACTACCCCCACCAGCTGTCCGGCGGGCAGCGCCAGCGGGTCATGATCGCGATGGCGCTGGCCTGCGAGCCGCGCCTGGTCATCGCCGACGAGGCCACCACCGCCCTGGACGTGATGATCCAGGCCCAGATCCTGGCCCTGCTGCGGCGGCTCGTCGCCGAGCACGGCATCGGCATGCTGATGATCAGCCACGACCTGTCGGTCCTGGCCTCGACCTGCGACCGGGTCGCGGTCATGTACGCGGGCCGGATCGTGGAGCAGGGGCCGGCGCGGGAGGTCGTGCACGAGCCCGCGCACCCCTACGCCAGCGCGCTCAGCGCCGCCTTCCCCCGCATCGGCGACCCGGCCTCGCGCCTGGCGCCCCGGGGCCTGCCCGGGGATCCGCCCGACCCGGCGGACCCGCCCTCGGGCTGCGTGTTCCGGCCGCGCTGCGCGGTGGTCGAGACCGTGTGCGCCACGGTCGACCCGCCCCTGTGGCCGGTGGACCCCGACACCGGGGGCGCGTCCACCCGGCAGGCGGCGTGCGTGCACGTGGGCCCCGCCCGGCCGCTGACCGCCACCGGGGACGACGGGGGCCGTCCGTGACCGCGACCGCCGCACCCACCGAGGAGACGCGCCCGTGAGCACCACCGAGACCGACTCCCACGAGACGCCGCCGACCCGCGGGGAGGAGGCGGTCCCCGTCCTGAGCGCCCGTGGGGTGGAGGTGGCCTTCGCGGCCGGGTTCGCCCCCGGCGGCGGCCGGGGCACCGCCCGCGCCGTGGACGGCGTCAACCTCGACGTCCGCGCGGGGGAGATCGTGGCGCTGGTGGGGGAGTCCGGCTGCGGCAAGACCACGCTGGCCCGCGTCCTGCTGGGCCTGGAACGGCCCACCGGGGGCGACGTGGCGTTCGAGGGCGCCCCGATGCGCTACGGCTCCCGCGACATGCGGCGCTACCGCCGCCGCGTGCAGCTGGTGCAGCAGGACCCCACCGGGTCGCTCAACCCGCGCCGCACCGTCTACGAGTCCGTGGCGGAGGGGCTGCGCATCCACGAGGGCACCGTGTCCGACGAGTCCGAGCGGGTCGGCGCGGCCCTGTCCAAGGCGGGCCTGCGCCCGCCGGACCGGTTCTTCGCCCGCTACCCGCACGAGCTGTCGGGCGGCCAGCGCCAGCGCGTGGTGATCGCGGGCGCGCTGGTCCTGGACCCCGAGGTGCTGGTGGCCGACGAGCCGGTGGCCTCCCTGGACGCGTCGGTGCGCGGCGAGATCCTGCGCCTGCTCCTGGACCTGCGCGCCGACCTGGGGCTGTCGGCCCTGGTGGCCACGCACGACCTGGGCCTGGCCTGGAACATCGCCGACCGGGTCGCGGTGATGTACCTGGGGCGCGTGGTGGAGCTGGGCACGGTGGAGGAGGTCCTGTCCGCTCCCGCCCACCCCTACACCCGCGCGCTGCTGTCGGTGCTGCCGGACGCGGACGGGGAGCCCGTGGTGCTCTCCGGCGAGCCGCCGGACCCCAAGCGGGTGCCCCGGGGCTGCCGCTTCCATCCGCGCTGCCCGGTGCTGGCCTCCGGCGAGGCCGGGCGCGCGGGGGTCGCCGACCGCTGCCGCACCGTGGACCCGGCGATCCTGGAGGGCGGCGCCGAACGGCGGGTGGCCTGCCACTGGGCGGCGGCCGACGCCACCGGGCGCGTCCGCGAGGGGGAACCGGCCTCCGGTTGAGCCGAACCCGGGAAAGGCCCCGTACGCCGCGCAGGTCAGCGCCCTTGCGCCACACCGACAACGCTTTCGGCCGACCCCTGGCGGCAAGCCCCGCGATCCCGTCCGCGTGCCCTCCGGGCGCCCCGGTGTCCTCCCGGGACCCCGTGCTCCTCCCGCCGCCGGGAGCGGCGGCGGGTCGTGGCACCGGACTCCCTTCCAGGGCCCCGGCGCGCCGACCACGGACGCCTCCGCGTCCGCCCCTTCCATTCCCTTCTTCAGTGGCCGCATACGGCCAGAGGGGAGGGCGTTTCCTCCGGAATAGTGCCCTTATGGGGGAGGTTCGGGGTCGACATGACACACGAAACCCTCGTCTCCGGCGCGCTCGCCCCCGCGCCCCGGCCCGAGCTCCTCACCACCGACCGCGACTTCTGGCACGGCAGCGAGCTGGACCTGGACGCCTACCTGGCCCGCCTGGGCCTGTCCGGCGACCTGCCACCCACGCTGGACACCCTGCGCGCCCTCCACCGCGCCCACCTGGCCGCCATCCCCTTCGAGAACCTCCAGATCGTCCTGGACCGCCCCATCCTGCTGGACGTGCCCGCGCTGGTGGACAAGATGGTCCTCCGGGCCAGGGGCGGCTACTGCTACGAGCAGAACCTGCTGCTGGCGGCCGCGCTGGACCGGCTCGGCTTCTCCGTCACCGGCTTCGCCGCCCGCGTGCTCTCCGGCGGCACGGGCGCCCCGCGCCCGGCCACGCACGCCCTGCTGCGGGTGGACCTGGAGGAGGGGCCGTGGCTGGCCGACGTCGGCTTCGGCAGCGGCCTGCTGGAACCGGTCCCCTTCGCCGACGGGCACCAGGAGGTCCAGGGCGGGTGGGGCCTGCGCCTGGACCGGGTGTCCGAGGTGGGCGAGGGCGAGTGGCTGCTGCGCTCCTTCGACGGCCGCGGGTGGAATCCGCTGTACTCCTTCTCCGCCACCGCGATGGTGCGCCAGGACTACGCCGTCTTCAGCCACCACCTGGTCACCCACCCGCGCTCCCCGTTCCGGGGCAGGCTGGTGGTCCAGCGCATCGGACCGGGCACCCATCACACGCTGATGGACACCACCCTGACCACCGCCGCGCCCGACGGCACCCGGGAGGAACGCGAGGTGCCCGTGGAAGAGGTGGGACGGGTGTTGCAGGAGGTGTTCGGTATCGGCCTTGACCAGGAGGAACGGGCCGTCGTCGAGAAGCGCCTCCTGGAGTTCACCGGCATGTGACCGTCGTCACACAGCGGTGGGTGGGAGCGTGACCACCCACCGCGGCATCCCGTACCACCTGGCATCCCGCCGCCCCGTCACCCGCCTCCCGCCGGGAGGTTCGCGGCATCAACGCAGATTCATGGACATCGCCCACGTTCGGCATGACGACCGGATGGGCAAGATCCTCGGGGCGCCGCCCGGCGGGGGCGGCCGCTCGTGAGGAGACAGCCCATGGCTCACCACATGACCGCGGAAGACGTCCACGAGTACATCAACGGCGTCTGCTTCAAGACCGGCCCTCCCGGAAAGGTCGGAGCCGAGACCGAATGGCTGGTCGCCGACTCCGCCGACCCGACCGCACCCGTTCCCGTCGGCCGCCTCGCGGCCCTGGTGGAGTCCTGCGGCCCGCCGCCCTCGGGAAGCCGCGTCACCTTCGAACCCGGCGGACAGCTCGAACTCAGCTCGCCCGCCCTTCCGGGACCGGCCCGGGCGCACGCGGCGCTCGCCGCCGACCTGGACCACGTGGGCAAGGCCCTCGCCGAGGCCGGCCTCCACCTGGTCGAGACGGCGCTCGACCCGGTCCGCCCGCCCCGGCGCCAGCTCCGGGACGCCCGCTACACGGCCATGGAGCGCTTCTTCGCCCATCACCGCCAACCCAGCGGCTACACCATGATGTGCAGCACCGCCTCGCTCCAGGTGTGCCTGGACACGGGGAGGGACGCCGACGACGTCCGCGACCGGTGGGAGCTCGTCCACCGGCTCGGCCCGGTGCTCGTCGCAGCCTTCGCCAACTCCGCCGTCTGGCGGGGCCGCCCCACCGGGTGGAAGTCCACCCGCTGGGCGATCTGGGCGGCCACCGACGCCACCCGCACCCGGTCCGTCCTGGACTCCGGCGCCCCCGACGACCCCGCCACGGCGTGGGCCGAGTACGCGCTGGCCGCCAGGGTCCTGGCGGTTCCCGAGGACGACGGCCCCTGGACCCCGGACCCGGGCGTCACCTTCGCCCAGTGGCTCGACGGACAGGGACCGCGCCCGGCCACCCGGGCCGACCTGGAGTTCCACCTCAGCACCCTCTTCCCGCCCGTGCGCCCGCGCGGCTGGTGGGAGCTGCGGATGATCGACGCGCTGCCCGTGCGCTGGTGGCCGGTCCCGGTGGCGCTCGCCGCCGCCCTGGTCGACGACCCCCGTGCCCGCGCCGCGGCGGAGGAGGCCGCCGAGGAGCTGTGCCGGGGCCGCTTCCCCGACCGCCTCCTGTGGCTGCGCTCCGCACGCCTGGGCATGGCCGACCCCGACGTGGCCCGGTGCGCCAGGGCCTGCTTCGACGCCGCGGTCGGGGCCCTGCCCCGCATGGGCGCCGCCGCCCTGGCACCGCTGGTGGACGAGTACGCCGACCGCTACACGCGGCGCGGGCTCAGCCCCGCCGACTCGCGGCCGACCGTACCCGGACCGCGCCCGGCGCGGACGGAGCGCGCCCGGCCCGCGGCCTCCGACTCCGGACACGCGGAAGGAGCACGGTGAACCACGAACAGGAGCTCGCCAAGGAGCGCATCGCCGCCGAACTCGACCGGGCCAGGGACCGCAGCAACGGCCTGACCCTCGACGCCCTCGACGAGGGGGAGCTGCTCGCCCAGCACTCGCCCCTGATGTCGCCGCTGGTCTGGGACCTGGCGCACGTGGGCAACTACGAGGAGCAGTGGCTGCTGCGGGCGGCCGGGGGCCGCGAGGCGCTGCGGCCCGACATCGACACCCTCTACGACGCCTTCGAGAACCCGCGCGCCGCAAGGGTCAGCCTGCCGCTGCTGCGCCCCGAGGAGGCCCGCGAGTACAACGCGCGCGTGCGCCGCGAGGTGCTCGACGCGCTGGAGGCCGCCGACCTCGCCGCGGCGGGGACCGGCCCGGACGGCAGACGCTCCCTGCTGGACGCCGGGTACGTCTTCCACATGGTCATCCAGCACGAGCACCAGCACGGCGAGACCATGCTCGCCACCCACCAGCTCCGCAGGGGCGAGCCCGTCCTGCTACCGGAGGTCGGGTCCGTCACCGCGCTGCGCCCGCCCGACCGGGACGAGGTGTTCGTGCCTGGGGGCCCGTTCACGATGGGCACCGACGACGACCCCTGGGCCTACGACAACGAGTGCCCCGCGCGCACCGTCGACCTGGGCCCCTACTGGATCGACACCGGGCTCGTCACCAACGCCGCCTACCAGGAGTTCATGGACGACGGCGGCTACCAGAACCGCCGCTGGTGGACCCGCGACGGGTGGGAGTGGAAGGAGAGGCGGGGAGCCCTCTCCCCGGCCTTCTGGACCCGGGAGGGGACCGGGTGGTCCCGCCGCCGCTTCGGCCGCCGGGAGATGGTGCCGCCCGACGAACCCGTGCAGCACGTGTGCTTCCACGAGGCCCGGGCCTACGCCGCCTGGGCGGGCAAGCGCCTGCCGAGCGAAGCCGAGTGGGAGAAGGCCGCGCGGTTCGACCCGGGGACCGGCCGGTCCCGCCGCTACCCGTGGGGCGACACCGAGCCCGGTCCCGGCCACGCCAACCTGGGCCAGCGCAGGCTCGGACCCGCCCCGGCCGGGACGCACCCCGACGGCGCCTCGCCGCTGGGCGTCCAGCAGCTGATCGGCGACGTGTGGGAGTGGACCTCCACCACCTTCACCGGATACCCGGGGTTTCGCCCCTTCCCGTACGAGGAGTACTCGGAGGTGTTCTTCGACGACGGGTACAAGGTGCTGCGGGGCGGCTCCTGGGCCACCCACCCCGTGGCGATCCGCTCCACGTTCCGCAACTGGGACCACCCGATCCGCAGGCAGATCTTCAGCGGATTCCGCTGCGCGCGCGACGCGGAACCCGCCTGATGTGCCGTCACCTCGCCTACCTGGGGCCGCCGCGCACGGTGCACGACCTGCTGTACGCGGCGCCCCACTCGCTGCACGTCCAGTCCTGGGCTCCGCGCGCGCAGCGGTACGGCACCGTCAACGCCGACGGGTTCGGCGTCGGCTGGTACCCCCCGGGGGAGGTCCCCGCCGAACCGCTGCGCTACCGGCGCGCCATGCCCATCTGGGGTGACGCCTCCTTCGCCGACGCCGCCCGCGCCATCACCTCCGGGTGCGTGGTGGCCGCCGTGCGCGACGCCACCGTCGGGTTCGGCGCGGAGGAGTCGGGCGCCCAGCCCTTCCGCGCCGACCGGCTGCTGTTCAGCCACAACGGCGCGGTGGAGGACGACGAGGCGCTCACCGCCGCGTTCGCCTCGCCCCCGCCCCGCGGCGCGCTGGACGCCCGGGCCCCCCTCGACTCCGCGCCGCTGTTCGCGCACACCGTGCGGCTGTGGCGGGACTCCCAGGACCTGACCGAGACCCTGGCCACCGTGGTCCGTGAGGCCCGCAAACACTCCGGGGGCCGCTACAACCTGCTGGCCAGCGACGGCGGGGCCCTCTCCGCCACCGCGGCCGGGGACACCCTGTTCACCCTGCGCGAGCCGGACGGCGGGGTCTTCCTGGCCTCGGAACCCTTCGACGACGACCCCGGATGGCGCGAGATCCCCCAGGACTCGGTGGTCACGGCCACGGGGGAGCGCACCGAGGTCCGCCCGATCGACTGACCGGCTCCACTCATCTTTCCGACACCACCTGCCCCGGGTACATCTTCGGGGACACAGGAGGCACCATGTTCCGGATTGACCGAAACCTGACCGCCGACGACCTCGACAAGGCGCTGCGCACGGACGTGGCCGAGGGCCTCACCGCGCGGCCCAAGCGGCTCCCGCCCAAGTGGTTCTACGACGAACGCGGCAGCTCCCTGTTCGAGGAGATCACCGCCCTGCCCGAGTACTACCCCACCCGCGCCGAACGCGCGATCCTGGAGCTGCGGGCCGACGAGATCGCCGACGCGGCCGGTGCCGAGGCGCTCATCGAGCTCGGCTCGGGCTCGGGGGTCAAGACCCGCCTGCTCCTGGACGCCATGCGCCGCCAGGGCGGCCTCACCCGATTCGTGCCCGTCGACGTCAGCGGCGACTTCCTCGACCTCTCCGCCCGCCGCGTCGCCGACGACCACCCCGGCCTGGACGTGCACGCCGTCGTGGGCGACTTCGAGGAGCACCTCGGACTGCTGCCGGTCAGCGGGGAGGGGGGACGCCAGCTGCTGGCCGTCCTGGGCTCCACCATCGGCAACCAGGAGCCGGGGCCGCGCGCCGCCTTCCTGCGCGACGTCCGCGGCGTCCTGCGCCCCGGCGACTCGCTGCTGCTGGGCGCCGACCTGGTCAAGGACCCCGCCCGCCTGGTCGCCGCCTACGACGACGCCCAGGGGGTCACCGCGGCCTTCAACCGCAACGTCCTGGCCGTCATCAACCACCGGCTCGGAGCCGACTTCGACCCCGGAGCCTTCGACCACGTGGCGCGCTGGAACGCCGAGCGGGAGTGGGTCGAGATGCGGCTGCGCTCCCGGACCGAGCAGCGCGTCCGGGTCGCCGACCTGGACCTGGAGGTCGCGTTCGCCCCCGGTGAGGAGATGCGCACCGAGGTCTCCGCCAAGTTCCGCAGGGAGGGGCTGACCGGGGAACTGGAGGCCGCGGGGTTCGCCCTCACCCACTGGTGGACCGACCCCGAGGGGGACTTCGCGCTCACCCTGGCCGAGGCCCGCTGACACCGGCGGCCCGGCCCGGTACGCGTCCCCGGCCGGGCCGCGCCGACCCGCCTCCCCGGCTCCGGTACGCTCGTGCCGTGTTCAAGGTAGGAGTTTTCGGCGCCGACGGGCGCATGGGGTCAGAGGTCGTCCGAGCGGTGCGGGGCGCCGACGACATGGAACTCGTCGCGGGCGTGGACGCCCCCGGCGACAGGGACGCGGTGCTGGGGGCCGACTGCGTCGTCGACTTCACCCACCCCGACGCGGTGATGGACAACCTGGAGTGGCTCATCGGCCACGGGATCCACGCCGTCGTCGGCACCAGCGGGTTCGACGAGGCCAAACTGGAGCGCGTGCGCCGGATGCAGGAGGCCTCACCGGGGGCCAAGGTGCTCATCGCCCCGAACTTCGGCATCGCCGCGGTCCTGATGATGCACTTCGCGCGCAAGGCCGCGCCGTACTTCGACTCGACCGAGATCATCGAGCTGCACCACCCGAACAAGGCCGACGCCCCCAGCGGCACCGCCTACCGGACCGCCGAGCTGGTCGCCGAGGCCCGCCGCGAGGCCGGGACCGCGCCGATGCCCGACGCCACCACCTCCGAGATCCCCGGTGCCCGGGGCGCCGACGTGGAGGGCGTGCGGGTGCACGCGCTGCGCATCGCCGGGCTCATCGCCCACCAGGAGGTCGTGTTCGGCACCGACGGGGAGACCCTCAAGATCCGGCACGACTCGATGAACCGCACCTCGTTCATGCCGGGCGTGCTGCTGGGCGTGCGCGGGGTGGGCGGCCTCTCCGACCCCCTCACCGTGGGTCTGGACGCCCTCCTCGACCTGGACTGACGCCTTCCGCCGACGGGTCGGGGCCGCTCCGTGCGGGCCCCGACCCGTCCACGGCCTAGGCGCCGCGGCGGCAGGTGAGGAAGAACTGGACCTCGGGCCGGGCGCCCTCGGGCTCGTAGGAGACGACCCGCTCGTCCTCCACGACCAGTCCGGCCCCCTCCACCACGCGGCGCAGCTCTCCGTTCGGGTAGCCCGACACCCGGATGTCCGCGCCCAGGAACGGGATCGGGGCGTCGTCCAGGTCGGCCTCCACCATGGACAGGCACAGCAGGCCGCCCGGGACCAGGGAGGCGCGGATGCGGCTCAGCGCCTCGGGGATGCGGGCCCTGGGCAGGCACAGCAGGGAGAAGAACGCCACGATGGCGTCGTAGGAGGACTCCGCCGGGTCCAGGTCGAGGATGTCGGCCCGGACGAACGTCGCCTCCGGCACGTTGCGGCGGGCGATCTCGACCATCCGCTCGGAGATCTCGTAGCCGGTGACCCGCGCCCCCGCGGCCACGAGCTGCCGGGCGGTGGGCACGCCCGTACCCGAACCCAGGTCGAGCACGTGCGCGCCGGGCGGCAGCAGGTCCAGCAGCCGCCGCACCCGGTCCTCCTGGCCCTCCTTCCGGGGGAAGGCCTCGTCGTAGCGTTCTCCGATCGCGTCGAAGGCCGCGGCCTGGAGAGCCGAGCGCCGTGCCCACTCCTCCGGGTCCGGAGCGTGGTCGAGGGGGTCGGGGGCGGTGTTCTCGCTTGGCACGGTGTCGTCTCTCCCTGCCGTGTCGTACGCGCCTGTCTGGGGTGCGCGCATCCTAACCCGTCCTCGCCGGGCCGGGGCCCACCGCCGCCCACCGGGGCCCGGCGCGTCGTCTCACCGGGCCCGTCCGGCCCGCCCACGAAGGGGTCCGCGGCCGGGGCCCACCGCCGCGCCCGGCACTCAGCCCAGGAGCAGGCCGACCGAGAACAGCACGCCGAACGCCATCTGGAGCCTTCCCGTCTCGCCCAGGCCCAGCACCAGGTCGCGGCCGGTCTGGCCGCCCAGCACGCGCCGCAGCGGCGGCACCGCCAGCGGCGCCGACAGCAGCACCAGCGGCGTCCACCAGAACACCGGGGTCAGCACCAGCGCCGCCGCGTAGGAGACCGCGATCGCGCCCCCGTACAGGCGCCGGGTGCCGGTGTCGCCCAGCCGCACGGCCAGCGTGATCTTGCCGGTCTCGCGGTCGGTCGGGATGTCGCGCAGGTTGTTGATCACCAGTACCGAGCAGGAGAGCAGGCCCACCGGGACCGACGCCACCCAGGCCTGCCACGGCGCCGAACCCAGCTGCACGAACACCGTGCCCACCACGGCCACGACGCCGAAGAACACGAACACCGAGACCTCGCCCAGGCCCCGGTACCCGTACGGGCTGCGGCCCCCCGTGTAGTACCAGGCTGCCGCGATCGCCAGGGCGCCCACCAGCAGCAGCCACCACGAGGACGTGGCCACCAGCACCAGGCCCACCGCCCCCGCGAACGCGAAGCTGCCCAGGGCCGCCGCCAGCACCTGCCGCGGGGTGGCCAGACCGGTCGCGGTCAGCCGGGTCGGCCCCGTCCGCGCCTCGGTGTCGGTGCCCTTGACGCCGTCGCTGTAGTCGTTGGCGAAGTTCACGCCGACCTGGAGCGCCATGGACACCACCAGGGCCAACAGCGCCTTCCACCAGACGAACCCGTCCAGGGCGAAGGCCAGGGCCGTGCCGACCGCCACCGGAACGATCGAATTCGGAAGCGTACGGGGGCGCAGCCCCGAGACCCATTCACTGACCGTGGCCACGCTGCGGCCCCTCCCCACTCACCACCGGCGCGCCCGTGCGCGCCGCGACAACCACCCCACGTTAGTCCCTGCCCGCGGCGCTCCCGCCTGCGCCCCGGCGCCGGGGCGCCCGGACCCCGTCGCCGAACCGGCCCCGGCGCGCAGGGAGGCGGTCCGGGCACCCGGGCACGGGGGAGGACCGCGCGCGGCGTCCGTCGAGGGCGGTGGCGGACGGCGGGCGGGACGAGGCGGGGCGAAGACCCCGGGGGAAGCGCCTCCTACCGGGAGATCGCCGCGTGCAGGCGCGCCATCGGCAGCAGCCGCCCCATGTCGATCTCGCGGCGGGCGCCGTCCGCGCGCCACCCCGAGGCCTCGAAGAACGCCCGCAGCGCGTTGTCGGCCTCGGGTACCCACACGTGCAGGGTGGCGAAGCCGTCCTCGACCAGGTGGTCCACGCACGCGTTCACCAGCCGGCTGCCGTGGCCCTGGCGCGCCCGCCCGGGGTCCACGTGCAGGGCGAACACCTCCGCGTCCGTGGCGGGCCACAGGTCCGGGTCCCCGGCGGGGCCGAACGCGGCGAAGCCCGCGACCGTGCGCACCCCCTCCACCTCGTCGGTGGCCACCACCAGCCTGTGCCGGGAGGTCGGCGGCGACTCCAGGGCCGCCGTCCACTGTTCGCGGAACCGCTCCCGGGCCTCCTCGCCGCCCAGAGCCTCGGACACCTCGTCGGGCAGCAGCGCCCCGTACACCGCCCGCCACGACGCGACCTGGATGTCGACGACCGCGTCCACGTCGGCGGTACGGGCGGGGCGGACGAACCGGGCACTGGACACGGTGGGATCTCCTTCGGGGGTGGGCGACACGCCTGGCGACAAGATCACCTACGCCGGAGTTTCCGGACCTTGCCACAGCATGGGAACATCTACGTTGTGAGCCTCATTATCAGAGTTATCGTGAACGCGCTCGCCCTTTGGGCGGCTGTCCTCCTGATCGACGGCATCGAAGTCACCGCGCAGGACACGGTCGGCCAGATCCTGGTCTACCTCGCCGTCGGTGCCATCTTCGGCGTGGTCAACGCGGTGATCAAACCGATCGTCAAGGCGGTCGGGTGCCTGTTCTACGCTCTGACCCTGGGCCTGATCGGCCTCGTGGTGAACGCGTTGCTGCTCCTGCTCACGAACTGGATCGCGGGCCTGTTCGACCTGCCCTTCCACATCGACGGGTTCTGGCCCGCCTTCTGGGGTGCGATCGTCGTCACCATCGTCAGCTGGCTGCTCAGCATGTTCCTGCCGGACGGCACGGACGACTAGCCTCTTCCTTCCGACCCCGTCCGCCCTGAACTGCGAGCGGACCCCGGGCCCGGCCGGATGGCACGGGCCCGGGACGGGTAGGTTCGTCTTGCCGGGGACCACACCAACCTCGACCCACGAGGACGGTGGACCGGACGGGGCAGGGCCCCGCGCCCCCGCCACGGGGGGCACCACAGATCTTTCCCGCGACCGTCGCGCATCCGCCGGTCGCTGCGGCGCACACACGGCGTCGCCCACCCGTGCCCGAGGCATCCGCACGGGAGAGCACAACTGTTCCGGAGTACACCGAGAGGAGGAGGGGCAACCACGGACCCCACCGCCCGCGGGCGGCGGTCCGCACGCCTTTCACACACGATGATGGACACCAAGAACCGCCCGTTCGGCAAGATGTTGACCGCGATGGTCACTCCGATGCTGGAGGACGGGGAACTCGACTACGAGGGCGCGGCCCGACTGGCCACCTACCTCGTCGACGAACAGCACAACGACGGCCTCGTCATCAGCGGCACCACCGGCGAGTCGCCCACCACCAGCGACGACGAGAAGGACCGGCTGCTGCGGTCCGTCCTGGAGGCGGTCGGCGACCGCGCCACGATCGTGGCCGGGGTCGGCACCAACGACACCCGCCACAGCATCCAGCTGGCCAAGGCGGCCGAGAAGGCGGGGGCGCACGGTCTGCTGACCGTCACCCCCTACTACAACAAGCCGCCGCAGGAAGGCCTCATCCGGCACTTCACGTCGATCGCCGACTCCACCGACCTGCCGGTCATGCTCTACGACATCCCGCACCGCACCGGGACGCCGATCGCCTCCGAGACCCTGGTCCGGCTGGCGGAGCACCCGCGCATCGTCGCCAACAAGGACGCCAAGGACAACGTCGGCGCCAGCTCCTGGGTCATGGAGCGCACCGACCTGGCCTTCTACTGCGGCACCGACATCCTCAACCTGCCGCTGCTGTCCGTCGGCGCGGCCGGGTTCGTCAGCGTCGTCGGCCACATCGTGGGCTCCGACCTGTGCGACATGATCGACGCCTTCGAGAAGGGCGAGGTCGGCCAGGCCCTGGCCATCCACCGCCGCCTCACCCCGGTCTACACGGGCATGTTCCGTACCCAGGGCGTCATCACGACCAAGGCCATCCTCAACCTGTTCGGCCTGCCCTCGGGGCCGGTCCGCACCCCGCTCGCCGACGCCTCCTCCGAGCTCCAGGCGCTCCTGCGCGAGGACCTGGCGGCCGCGGGTGTCAAGGGCCCGATCGGGCTCGCCCCGCACCAGGCCGTCCCCGCCAGCGCCGTCGCCGTCGAGCGCCTCACGGAGGGATCCGTATGAGTCACCCGCACCCCGAACTGACCTCGCCGCCGCCCCTGGGCGAGGGCGTGCTGCGCGTCGTCCCGCTGGGCGGCCTCGGCGAGATCGGCCGCAACATGACGGTCTTCGAGTACGGCGGGCGCCTGCTCGTCGTGGACTGCGGCGTGCTCTTCCCCGAGGAGGAGCAGCCCGGCGTCGACCTGATCCTGCCGGACTTCGACCACATCCGGGACCGGCTCGACGACGTCGAGGCGGTCGTGCTCACCCACGGGCACGAGGACCACATCGGCGGCGTGCCCTTCCTGCTGCGCGAGCGGCCCGACATCCCGATCGTCGGCTCCAAGCTCACGCTGGCGCTCATCAGCGCCAAGCTCGGCGAGCACCGCATCAAGCCGGAGACCGTCCTGGTGGAGGAGGGGGAGCGGCACGAGTTCGGCCCCTTCGACCTGGAGTTCTTCGCGGTCAACCACTCCATCCCGGACGCGCTGGCCGTCGGTATCCGCACCCCGGCCGGGTCGGTGCTGCACACCGGCGACTTCAAGATGGACCAGCTGCCGCTGGACGGGCGCCTGACCGACCTGGCCGGGTTCGCCCGGTTCGGCGACGAGGGCGTGGACCTGCTGCTGTCGGACTCCACCAACGCCGAGCAGCCCGGCTTCATCGTCAACGAGCGCAACCTGTCCGAGGCCATCGACAAGGTGTTCCGGCAGGCCGACAAGCGCATCGTGGTGGCCTGCTTCGCCTCGCACGTGCACCGCGTCCAGCAGGTCATCGACGCCGCGTCCAAGCACGGCCGCAAGATCGCCTTCGTGGGCCGCTCCATGGTCCGCAACATGAACATCGCGCGCGACCTGGGCTACCTGAACATCCCCGGCGACACGGTCATCGACGTCCGCCAGCTCGACGACATGCCCGCGGACGAGGCGGTGCTGATCTGCACCGGCTCCCAGGGCGAGCCGATGTCGGCCCTGAGCCGCATGGCCAACCGCGACCACCAGATCCGCATCGAGGAGGGCGACACCGTCCTGCTCGCCTCGTCGCTCATCCCGGGCAACGAGAACTCGGTCAACCGGGTGATCAACGGGCTGACCCGCTGGGGGGCCAAGGTCGTGCACAAGGGCAACGCCCTGGTGCACGTGTCCGGGCACGCCTCCGCCGGGGAGCTGCTGTACGTGCTCAACATGGTGCGTCCGCGCAACTTCATGCCCGTGCACGGCGAGTGGCGGCACATGCGCGCCCACGCCGACCTGGCCAAGCTGACCGGGATCCCGAACGAGCGGATCGTCATCGCCGAGGACGGCGTGGTCGTCGACCTGTACAAGAACCGGGCCAGGATCGTCGGCGCGGTGCAGGCCGGTTACGTGTACGTGGACGGCTCCTCGGTCGGCGACGTCACCGACGCCGCGCTCAAGGACCGCCGCATCCTCGGCGAGGAGGGGTTCATCTCCATCGTCGTGGCGGTGGACTCCAACAGCGGCAAGATCCTGGGCGACCCCGAGATCCACACGCGGGGCGCGGGCATCGGCGCCGGCGCCTACGACGACGTCATCGACCGGATCCAGGACGCGCTGGACAAGGCGGCCCGGGACGGGGTCAACGACCCCCACCAGCTGCGCCAGCTCATCCGCCGCAGCGCCGGCCGCTGGGTCAACGAGACCTACCGGCGGCGGCCCATGATCATCCCCGTCCTGGTCGAGGTCTGACCGGGGCCCGACCGCGACGAACGGCCCGACACCGCCTCCGGGCGGGTCCGGGCCGTTCGCGTTCGCGGGCCGCCGGACAGGGGCGCGCCCCCCGTCCGGCGGCCCGGGGCCGGGTGGCGGGCGCGTCCCCGGCGGGACGCCGCGGAGCCCTCCCCGGGCACGCGGGGCGGTGGGACGGGGCGCACAGCGGAGTCCGGGCGACACGCCGCGCGGGATACGGGCGCCGGGGGTGGACGTCCCAGTAGGCTGCCCGCCGTGGCGGGCCGTCCTGCCCGACCGTCCCGCACGACCCCGTCCTCTGGAGGTGACCCCATGGCCACGCGCGCCTCCTCCGGCGGTTCCGGACGCAAGAAGCCCGCCGCGCGCAAGCCCGCGGCGAAGAAGCGCATGCCCGACGGGCCCATCGCCTTCGCCGTCACCATGTTCGGCCAGTTCCTGCTGGTGCTGTGGAAGGTCGTCGCGCACACCGTCGGCGGCTCCGCCCGCGCGGTCGGACGCGGCGCGCGCGGCCTGGACCCCGACCTGCGCCGCGACGGCGCCGGGCTGGTCCTGCTGGCCGCGGGCGTCCTCATCGCCGCCGCCGTGTGGTGGAACAGCGACGGGCTGCTGCTGGAGTACACCCGCGCGGTCGTGGTCGGCGCCTTCGGCACGTTCTCGCCGATCCTGCCGCTGCTGTGCCTGCCGATCGCGGTCAGGCTCATGCGCACCCCGAGCGACAGCAGGGAGGGCGACGCCGGGCGCCTGTTCATCGGCTTCAGCGCGATCATGCTGGGCCTGCTCGGCCTCATCCACATCGCCCACGGCATCCCGCAGCCCTCCGAGGGGCTGGCGGCCCTCCAGGAGGCCGGCGGGCTCATCGGCTTCGTCGCCTCGGGGCCGCTCAGCGCCGTCGTCACGCCGTGGCTGACCGGTGTCCTGCTGGCCCTGGTCCTGGTCTTCGGGGTCCTCGTGGCCACCGCCACCCCCATCCGGCGCATCCCCGAACGCCTCCAGATCCTGTTCGGCGCGCTCATGGAGCGCGACACCGGCCCCGACTCGGGCGTCGGCATCCTGGGCGCGGAGAGGAAGAAGCCCGCCAAGCCGCGCAGGAGCGGGCCCAAGAAGAGGAAGGGGACGGTCGCGGGCGACCACGAGCGCCCCTACGACAGCCCGGTGCTGCCCGACGAGCCCGTCGCCCCCGCCCTCACCGACGAGGAGGAGGCCGTGCGGACCGGCGCGGGGGCCCCGGCGCCGGCCGCGGCCGAGGAGCAGGCCGGGCCCAGGGGCGGGAAGGCCGCGCGCGCCAAGCGGGAGGTCCCCGACCCCACCCCGGCCCCCGCCACCACCGAGCAGCTCACCATCCCCTCCCGCGTGGTGGAGGGCGACTACGAGCTGCCCGCGCCGACCATGCTCAAGCCCGGCAGCCCGGTCAAGCCGCGTACCAAGGCCAACGACGAGGTCGTCGAGGCCCTGTCGGGGGTGCTCACCCAGTTCAACATCGACGCCGACGTCACCGGCTTCACCCGCGGGCCGACGGTGACCCGCTACGAGATCGAGCTGGGCCCCGCGGTCAAGGTCGAGAAGGTCACCGCCCTGGCCAAGAACATCTCCCTCGCCGTCAAGAGCGCGGACGTGCGCATCCAGTCGCCGATCCCCGGCAAGTCCGCGATCGGCGTGGAGATCCCCAACACCGACAAGGACCTGGTGAGCCTGGGCGACGTGCTGCGCTCGCCCGCCGCGACCTCCGACGACCACCCCATGCTCGTGGGCCTGGGCAAGGACGTCGAGGGCTCCAACGTGGTCGCGAACCTGGCCAAGATGCCGCACGTCCTGGTCGCCGGCGCCACCGGCGCGGGCAAGTCCACCTGCATCAACGGGCTCATCACCTCGCTGATGATGCGGGCCACCCCCGACGAGGTGCGGATGATCCTGGTCGACCCCAAGCGGGTCGAGCTGACCATGTACGAGGGCATCCCGCACCTGATCACCCCCATCATCACCAACCCCAAGCGGGCCGCGGAGGCCCTGCAGTGGGTGGTGGGGGAGATGGACCGCCGCTACGACGACCTGGCCGCCTCGGGGTACCGGCACGTGGACGACTTCAACGCCGCCGTGCGCACCGGGGAGCTGACCGCCCCGCCCGGCAGCGAGCGCCAGTACGAGCCCTACCCCTACCTGCTGGTCATCGTGGACGAGCTGGCCGACCTGATGATGGTCGCCCCCCGCGACGTGGAGGACGCCGTCGTGCGCATCACCCAGCTGGCCCGCGCCGCCGGGATCCACCTGGTGCTGGCCACCCAGCGGCCCAGCGTGGACGTCGTCACCGGCCTGATCAAGGCCAACGTGCCCTCCCGTCTGGCCTTCGCCACCTCCAGCCTCTCCGACAGCCGCGTCATCCTCGACCAGCCCGGCGCCGAGAAGCTGGTCGGCAAGGGAGACGCGCTCTTCCTCCCCATGGGCGCGGGCAAGCCCATCCGCCTCCAGAACGCCTGGGTGGGGGAGAAGGAGATCCGGGCGATCGTCGAGCACTGCAAGAAGCAGTCCGAGCCCAGCTACCGCGAGGACGTGGCGGCCCCCGACACCAAGAAGAAGGAGATCGACGAGGACATCGGCGACGACCTCGACCTGCTCCTCCAGGCCGTCGAGCTGGTCGTCACCACCCAGTTCGGGTCCACGTCCATGCTCCAGCGCAAGCTGCGGGTGGGCTTCGCCAAGGCGGGCCGCCTGATGGACCTCATGGAGAGCCGTGACGTGGTCGGCCCCAGCGAGGGCTCCAAGGCCCGCGACGTGCTCGTCCAGCCCGACGACCTGCCCGCCGTGCTGGCCGACATCCGGGGCTCGTGACCCGCCCGGACAGGGCGGCGCCCGTCAGCCGGGAAGCCGGGCTTCCGGTCCCGTGTTACGGACTTTCCCGAAACTCCACTGGCATCCCTTAAAAACGGTCCTGCCCGATTTGGTGGGATCTTGAGGGCCTCATGGGGCGTGGTGACCTGCGCGAAAGCGCCTCGGGCGGCAGAGTGGTTTCCTGAAGCTACACACAGTCGCGGGGGGAGTGCGCATGGCGACGATCGGTCAGACCCTGTCCGCCGCCCGGGTCGCGGCGGGGTACACGGTCGCGGACCTCAGCATCCGTACACGTATCCGGGAACCCGTCCTCACGGCCATCGAGCAGGAGGACTTCCTCTCCTGCGGAGGGGACTTCTACGCCCGAGGCCACATCCGCGGCATCTGCCGTGCGCTCGGCCTGGACCCGGCGCCGCTCCTGGCCGAGTACGACCGCGAACACGCGTCCCGCGCCATACCCGCCTTCGTCCCCCCGCAGCGCCACCCGGCCTCCGTGCCCGAGGCGGCGCGCGTGGCCGCCGCCGCGCGAGCCGAGGTCCGTACCGGGGAGGACGGGGAGGCGGTGATGGCCCACCGCTTCGGCGAGGACGACTCCGGCGTCGGCGCCCAGCGCTGGGGCCACTTCGAACGCAGGCAGTTCCTGACGCGCCAGCCCGGCGAGGAGTCCGGGGAGCCCCGCAGGCCGCGGCGGGCCGGGTGGATCCCCGGCCCCCGGCAGACCGCGGAGGGCCGCCCCGGCAGCCACCGGGCGCCCGAGGGCGGGGACGCGGGCGCCGGCCCCGTGCGGGGCGGTCCCGCCGACGGCAGGCGCCAGGGCGGCAGACACCAGGGCGGCAGGCACGGCGGGGGAGCGCCCGCCGCCCGCCCCGTGATCATCGGCACCCGCCACCGGTCCGTCGACGCGGTCCGGCGCCACTGGCCCTGGGCCGTGGTCGGGGCCATCTTCCTCCTGGCGCTCTTCGTCGGGGTCCGCACCTGGCAGGACTGGGACGCGGGCAACCCGCTGCGCTCGGCCCTCGACTCCTCCACCGCCGAGGAGACCGTCGACTCCGCCGCGGGGGCGAAGGGGGGCGCGGCCGAGGCGGCCCAGGAGCCCGTCGAGTTCACCGTCGAGATCGCCTCCTCCGGACGCAGCTGGGTCGAGGTCACCGACGCCGACGGCGAGGACCTCTACGTCGGCTACCTGCTGGAGGGCGACGCCAAGGACTACGTGACCGAGGACATGCTCAACCTGTGGGTCGGCGACGCCGGGGCGGTCAGCGTGACCGTCGACGGGGAGAGCTCCGGCCCCCTCGGGCTTCCGGGCGAGGTCAAGGAGATCGTGATCGGCCCGGACGGCGTGCAGCAGTGATTCCGCCGTACCCCGGCCCGGACCGATCCGGGCCGGGGTACGGGCGGGTGAGCCGACCAAGGTAATGTGGGGGGCTGCGGGCGGCGCCAGGCGACGCCGTGCACCGAGCACGGCCGAGCGGTCCGGTCAGGGACGGCCCCCCGCGCCACCCGAAGCTCTCCCACACGCTTGGAAGCCATGTCATCGCGCCGTACTGTCTCACTCGTCACCCTGGGGTGTGCGCGTAACGAGGTCGACTCCGAAGAGCTGGCCGGGCGCCTGTCCGCTGGCGGCTGGGACCTCGTCGAGGGCGACACCGAGGCCGACGTCACCATCGTCAACACCTGCGGGTTCATCGACGCGGCCAAACAGGACTCCATCGAGACCCTGCTCGAAGCGGCCGAGAACGGCGGCAAGGTCGTCGCGGCCGGATGCATGGCCGAGCGCTACGGCTCCGAGCTGGCCCAGGCCCTTCCCGAGGCGCAGGTCATCGGTTTCGACGACTACTCCGCCATCACCGACCGCCTCGACGACGTCGTGGCCGGGCGGACCCTGGTCCCGCACGACCCCCGCGACCGGCGCACGCTGCTGCCGATCAGCCCGGCCGAGCGCGACGCCTCCCAGGCCCACGTCCCCGGCCACGCCAGCTTCGCCGACACCGCCGGGGCCGAGGGCACCGAGCTGCCCTACCGCGCCTCCGTCCCGCGCCGCCGCCTCGTCGGCGGACCGGTGGCCAACCTCAAGATCGCCTCCGGCTGCGACCGGCGCTGCACCTTCTGCGCCATCCCGACCTTCCGCGGCGCCTACCTCTCCCGCCGCCCCGACGACATCGTGCGCGAGGCCGAGTGGCTGGCCTCCGAGGGCGTGCGCGAGGTGTTCCTGGTCAGCGAGAACTCCACGTCCTACGGCAAGGACCTGGGCGACGTGCGCGCACTGGAGAAGCTCCTGCCCCGCCTGGCCGCCGTCGAGGGCCTGGAGCGGGTCCGGGTCAGCTACCTCCAGCCCGCCGAGGTCCGCCCCGGCCTGGTGGACGTCCTCACCGGCACCCCCGGGGTGGTGCCCTACTTCGACCTGTCCTTCCAGCACGCCAGCGGCACCCTGCTGCGCCGTATGCGCCGCTTCGGCGACCGCGAGCGCTTCCTGGAGCTGCTGGACACGGTCCGCGGGCGCGCCCCCGAGGCGGGCTCGCGCTCCAACTTCATCGTGGGCTTCCCCGGTGAGACCGAGGCGGAGTTCGAGGACCTGGTCTCCTTCCTCTCCGAGGCCCGGCTGGACGCCATCGGCGTGTTCGGCTACTCCGACGAGGAGGGCACCGAGGCCTTCGACCACGGGGGCAAGCTGCCCGACGAGGTCGTCGCCGAGCGGGTGGACCGGCTCAACCGCCTCTCCGAGGAGCTGATGGCCCAGCGCGCCGAGGAGCGGATCGGCTCGGAGGTCTCGGTGCTGGTGGAGACGGTGCTGGAGGACGGGGCCTACGAGGGCCGCGCCGAGCACCAGGCCCCCGAGGTGGACGGCAGCACGATCCTGTACGGCGAGGGCCTCGCCGTCGGCGACCTGGTGCGCGCCACCGTCATCCAGTCGGCCGGCGCCGACCTCATCGCGGAGCAGGACGACACCCACGGGGAAGCCGCGGCCAGATGAGCACCCCCGACCCCGCGTCCACCCCGGCCCCCCGCGTCCCGTTGTGGAACATCGCGAACATCCTCACGATGAGCCGCCTGGTCATGGTGCCGCTCTTCGTGTGGTTCATGTTCCTGGACGGCTCCTGGTGGCGGTTCGCCGCCTTCGCCGTCTTCGTTGTGGCGGCCATCACCGACCGCGTCGACGGCGAGATCGCCCGCCGCCGCAACCTGGTCACCGACTTCGGCAAGATCGTCGACCCCATCGCCGACAAGGCGCTCACCGGCTCCGCGCTGGTGGTGCTCTCCCTCCAGGGCGACCTGTGGTGGTGGGTGACCATCGCCATCCTGGTCCGCGAGTGGGGCGTCACGGCGCTGCGCTTCGCGGTCCTGCGGTACGTGGTCATGCCCGCCAGCCAGGGCGGCAAGCTCAAGACGGTCCTGCAGATCGTCGCGATCAGCGTCTACCTCTTCCCGCTCCAGGTCCTGCCCTTCAGCGAGGTCCTCGTCTGGTCCGCGCACGCGGTGATGGCCGCCGCGCTGGTGGTCACCCTGTGGACCGGCCTGACCTACGTGTTCGACGCCGTCCGCGCGGTCCGCGCCCGCAAGGGGCCCAACGCGTGACGGGGGAGCGGGACGCGCCGGGCCCCGGGGACCCGGACCCGCGGGCCGGGGCGCTCGCCGCGGCCGGGGCCGCCCACCGGGCCCTGCTCGCCGCCGGCGCCACCTGCGCCACCGCGGAGTCGCTGACCGGCGGCCTCGTCGGGGCCCACCTCACCTCGGTCCCCGGCGCCTCGGGCACCTACCGGGGCGGCGTCGTGGCCTACGCCACCGACGCCAAGGAGAGCGTCCTGGGCGTGCCCGGGGAACTCCTGGCCGAGCACGGCGCGGTCCACCCGGAGGTGGCCGGGCACATGGCGCTCGGCGTCCGCCGCCTGCTGGGCTCCGACTACGGCGTCGCGGTGACCGGCGTGGCCGGACCCGACCCCCAGGACGGCCAGCCCGTCGGTACCGTCTTCGTGGCCGTCGCCACGCCCGGCGGGGACACCCGGGTCCGCCGGTTCCGTTTCACCGGGGACCGTGGGGGTATCCGATACCGCACGGTCGAGGGGGCACTGCTGCTCCTGGACTCGACTCTTCGCGGGAGCACGGAGGAAAACACCCGGACCTGAACTTTTCGGGCTGTTCTTCCTTTCCCCATCCTTGGGAACAAAACCACCCTCGGGCGGGGTTCCCCCTCCAGCGAACAGGACGGCAAGAGGTGCCCGAATCGGGCGTGGGGCAGGTACGGTGGTGTATATGAAGGTCGCTACCGGTGGGAGGGAGCGCGAATGATGGTCCTGCTTCGTCACCTACTTGGTGACGTGCTCAGGCGGCTCCGGCAGCGCCAGGGCCGCACCCTCCGTGAGGTGTCGGCCGATGCACGTGTATCCCTCGGTTACCTGTCGGAGGTCGAGCGAGGGCAGAAGGAAGCTTCTTCCGAACTGCTCTCCTCGATCTGCGGGGCGCTCGGCGTCCCGCTCTCGCAGGTACTGAGAGAGGTCTCCGACCAGCTCGCCCTCGCCGAGCTCCAGGAGGCCGCGCTGCTGGGTGACGCGGTCACGACCGACCCCGTCTCCGCCCAGGACCTCGGCATCGACCCGGTACCGGATCGCGTTCCCCAAGTCGCCGACATGGTCGGGGTCTGACCCCGCCTCGGAACTGTCCGTCCATCGTCACCGTGACCACGACGAAGGAGCCGACCACCAGGTCGGCTCCTTCGGTCGTCTCTGGGTGCCCCGCGCGGTGCGGCGGTCAGCGGTGGGTGTGGTTCACCCAGGCCTCGGGGTCCTCGGCCAGCGACCGCACCTTCTCGGGCAGTTCGTTGGTCACCAGGTGCTGGAGGTTGACGCCCTCCAGGATCGCGCGCTCGCTGGCGCGCAGGGCGATCCACACCTGCTGGAGGCTGCGGGCCGCGCCGTCGTAGTCGACGTCCTCGGGACGCTCCCCGCGCACGTTGGCGAGCGGTCCGTCGACCGCGCGGATGATGTCGGCCAGGGAGATCTCCCCCGCCGGGCGGGCCAGCCAGTAGCCGCCGACGGGGCCGCGCTGGCTGCGTACCAGACCGGCCCGGCGTAGCTGGGTGAGGATGTTCTCGAGGAATTTTCCGGGGATGGCCTGCGCGCGAGCGAGCTGTTCGGCCGTCACCGGCCCCTCGTCGGCGACGGCGAGCTCCGCCGCCGCGCGTAGCGCGTAGTCGACCCGGGCTGAAAGGCGCATGCTGTGATTATGCCGTGGTTAGAAGGGCGAATGGGGCACCGGGCGCCGACGGGACCGCCAACGGCCGGGATGCTTCAGGCTAAGGGTACTTCTCCTACCGGGTTGCGGGGACATCGGTGGCGTTCCCGCTTTCGCGGGTGTCCCGTCCCAGTATGTCCGCCGGAGGCGCGCGTCACCGGAACGCGGCGCCCCGGCCGGTCGCGGACCGGCCGGGGCGCGGGGGCGCTGGAGCGCGCGGTTCCCGGGGGAGGGGGCCGGAGCGCTCAGCCCACGCCGGGGGAGGGGGCGCCCACCGGAGCCCCCAGCAGCTCGGCCGCGCTCAGCCCGTTCACGTGCGCGGCGCCGTAGGTGCTCACGTGCGCGCCGCAGTCGGGCCGCCAGATGGGCAGGCCCATCTCCACCACCACGGCGCCGGGGTGCGCGCTGAGCAGGCGGTTGACGAGCGCCTGGGCGGTGGGGTACCGGTGCGCGTCCCGCACCACCACGACCAGGTCTCGGTCCCGGGCGCTGGCGGCCAGCCGGTCGGCGTGCGCGACGTCGGGGGAGACACGCTCGGTGCCCGGGAACCAGGGGGACAGGCCCCAGGGGACCTCTCCCACCGCCATGCCGGAGGGGGCGTCCACCTCCACGACGTAGGGGTCCGTCAGCGGCGGCAGGTCGCCGTCCACGCGCACCGCGCGGCGGGCGCCGACCAGGCCCACCCCGTCGGCCGCGGGCACGTCCGAGCGCCGGGCCTGGGCCCCCCGGACCCAGGTGCGCAGCTCGGCGTTGCGCCCGGCGGCCTCCTCCAGGCGCTCCCCGGACAGGCGGCCCTCCCGGACCGCGTCCACCAGCGCGGCGCGGACCAGCTCGACCTGGTCGGCGTAGACGAACCGGCCCAGGCACAGCAGGTCCACCCCGGCGGCCACCGCGCGCACGCAGGCCTCGGGGATGCCGATCCGGCCGCTGACGCCCTGCATGTCCATGGCGTCGCTGACCACCGTGCCGGTGAAGCCCAGCTCGCCGCGGAGCAGGTCGTTGAGGATGCGCGGGGTGAGCGTGGCGGGGCCGTCGCCGCCCAGGCCCGGCATCTCGATGTGCGCGGTCAGGACCGAACGCACGCCCGCGTCCACGGCCGCGCGGAACGGCAGCAGCTCGCGTCGGTGCAGCAGGTCGGCGTCGGCCTCCACACGCGGCAGCACGTGGTGGGAGTCCTGGGAGGTGGCGCCGTGGCCGGGGAAGTGCTTGGCGCACGCGGCCACGCCCGCCTCCTGGAGGCCGAGCACGGCGGCGGCCGCGTGGCGGGCCACCAGTTCGGGGTCGGCGCCGAAGGAGCGGGTGCCGATCACCGGGTTGTCGTCGGCGACGTTGACGTCCACCGAGGGCGCCAGGTCCAGGTTGAAGCCCAGCTCGGCGAGGCGTCCGCCGAGGGAGCGCAGGGTGGCGCGGGTCAGGTCGGGGTCGTCCACAGCGCCCAGGGCCGCGTTGCCGGGGTAGTCGCTGCCCTGTGCCTGGCCGATGCGGGTGACGTCGCCGCCCTCCTCGTCCAGGGAGATCAGCGGCGTGTCGGTGGCCCCGGCCAGGGTCGCGTTCAGCGCGGCCACCTGCTCGGGGCCGTCCAGGTTGTTGTGGAACAGACAGACGCCGGAGATCCCGTCCGCCAGACCCTCCAGGACCCAGCGCGGGGCTTGGTAGGACTCGAAGGGCACCAGCAGCGTGGCGTTGGCCAGACGCGCCAGGGTCGGGTCGTACGGCATGACGAACTCCGTTCGGTGAGCGAAGGGGTGCCCGTGGTCGGGCAGACGAAGGGCGGGGAGGCGGGGGAGGGGGTGGAGGGCGCGCCCGGGGCGGGGCCCGCTGTGTCCGTCGCGGGACCCGCCCCGGCGGGAGGGGCGCGGTCAGCCCTTGACCGCGCCCATGGTCAGGCCCGAGACCATGCGCCGCTGGACGAACAGGAAGAAGATCATCACGGGGATGGTCAGCAGGGTGGAGGCGGCCATGATCGGCCCCCACTCGGTGCCGAACCGGCCGAAGTAGTAGGACAGGGTCAGCGGCAGCGTGTAGTTGTCGGTGCTGCGGCCCAGGAACGTCAGCGCGACGATGAACTCGTTCCACGCGGTGATGAAGGCGAAGATGCTCGCCGCGACCAGGCCCGGCGCGACCAGGGGCATCAGGATGCGCCAGAAGACGGTCCAGGCGTTGGCCCCGTCGATGGCCGCGGCCTCCTCCAGCTCCTTGGGCACCGCGGCCACGAAGCCCCGCAGCATCATGATGGTGATCGGCAGGGACACGGCCGTGTACACGATGAGCAGGCCGGACAGGTTGCCGAGCAGCTCCACGCCGCTGATGTCGGACAGCTGGCGGAAGTTGATGAAGATGGAGATGATCATCGCCTCCATCGGCACCATCTGGATCACCAGCAGCAGGATGATGAAGGCGGTGCGCAGCCGGAAGCGGAACCGGGCCACGGCCACGGCGGCCAGCAGCGACAGGAACGCGCCCATGGCCACGGAGGCCACGGTGAGGAACAGGCTGTTGCCCAGGAACTGCCAGAAGTTCACCCCGGGGATCAGCTGGCCGTTGAGCACCCGGTCGAAGTGCTCCAGGGTCGGCGCCGCCGGGAAGACCGTCTGGTCGCGGGTGAAGATCTCGCCCACCGGCTTGAAGGCCGTGATGACCATCCAGTACACGGGGAACACCGAGAACAGGAACACCGCGGCGCCGGCCAGGTACAGCGGCAGGCGGCGCAGACGGCGCAGCGGGCCGCGGCGGCGGGCGCGCGGCGGGCGGCTCGGACCGCCGGTCCCGGCGCCCCCGGTGGCGCGCTCGCGGACGGCGCTGGTGGAGGTCTGGTCGATCGCGGTCATCGGGTCTCCCCCTGGCGGATCATGATGCGCAGGTAGTACGCGGTGACGGCGAGGATCATCACGGTCATGACCACCGCGATCGCCGAGCCCATGCCGTAGTTGGCCGGGCTGGCGCTGAAGCCCTGCTGGTAGATGTAGTACGAGAGCAGGTAGACGTCCTTGTTCTGGAAGCTGTTCGCCAGGATGTACAGCTGGGTGAACACGCGCAGGTCCCAGATGATCTGGAGGACCAGCAGGAGGGCGAACAGCGGGCGCAGCATCGGGAACGTGACGTTCCAGAAGGCCTTCCAGCCGTTGGCGCCGTCCATCCTCGCGGCCTCGTACAGCTCGTACGGGATGCTCTTGAGCCCGGCGAGCACGGAGACGGCCACGAAGGGGAAGGACTGCCAGACGATCACGGTGATGAGGATCGAGAACAGCGGGAGCGGTTCGAGGAACCAGTTGTACTCCAGCCAGCCGCTGCCCACCAGCCAGTCCGGCAACCGGTCCAGGACCACGTTGACCAGGCCCCGCTCCGGCAGGAACAGCCAGCGGAAGACCAGCGAGGCGCTCAGCGCCGGTGTGGCCCAGGCGAGCATCATGCCCAGGGCCACGATTCCCGAGAACCACTTGGGAAGCTTGTGCAGCAGCAGGCCCACGAGGGTGCCCAGCACCATCGTGACGCCGACCATCAGCACGCAGACCACGACCGTGTTGCGCAGGATCGCCCAGAACTCGGGGTCGGTCAGCAGCGTCTGGTAGTGGGCGAAGCCGTTCCAGGCCGGCCCGGGCTGGTTCGGCAGGAGGTTGCGGGTGGTGAAGCTGGTGAGCGAGTACCACACCATCTGCACGATGGGCCACAGCAGCACGACCGCGAGGAGGATCAGGGCCGGGGTGATGAGCAGGTACGGGGTGGGGAGCGTGCGGCGGCGCGGGGCGGGCTCGGAGGCGGGGGCCGTCACGGCCTCCTCGCGCCCGCGCGCGGTCGCTGGTTCGACGGTTTGTGCCATGGTCTTCTCAATCGAGGCGTGGGCCGACCGCGGCGGGCGGGGCCGTGGACCCCGCCCGCGCGCAGCTCTACTCAGTCAGGCGGTGCGGACCGGGGCCTGTTCTCCGAACAGGCCTCGCACGTGCTACTCGACCGGCTCGTTGAGGATCGAGGTGAGCTCCTCGTTGGCCTCTCCCAGGACCTCCTCGGGGTCACCGCCCTGCACGATCTCCAGGACGGCGCCCGGCAGGATCTTGCTGTCCTGGTCGGCCGCGGTCCAGCGCGGGGTGGTCGGGAAGAACTGGGTGTGCTGCATCTGCTCGGCGGCCGCGGCGGTGGCGGGGTCCTCCTGGTACTCCTCGCTCTCCAGCAGGTGCGGGTAGGCCGGGAAGAAGCCCGCGACGTCGGCGTAGCCCTGGCTGCCCTCCTCGTCGCCGAGGACGGTCAGCAGGTCGAAGGCCAGGTCGGGGTGCTCGGTGGTGGTGAACACCGTCAGGGCGGAGCCGCCCGCGAAGGCCGGGGCGATGCCCTCGGCGCCGGGGATGGGCGCGGAGGCGATGTTCTCGATGACGGACGGGTCCTCGGCCTGCTCCTCCATGGAGCCGACCGCCCAGCCGCCGTCGATGTACATGCCCAGCTGGCTGTTGGCCATGTCGGCGAGCGCGATGAGCTCGTTCTGGCCGACGTAGTCCTGCGGCGAGATGCCGTCGGTGCTCAGGCTGGCGTAGAACTCGATGGCCTCGACGGTGGCGGGGTCGGTGAGCCTGCCCTCCCACTCCTCGCCGTTCTGCTCGGCGATCGACCCGCCGTTGCTCCAGATGAAGCTGGCGATGCCGTTGGTGAAGTCGGTCGGCGCGGCGAAGCCGGGGACGTCGTGCTCCTCCTCGATGGCCTCGGCGACATCGACGAGCTCGTCCCAGGTCTGCGGCGGCTCCAGGCCCAGGTCGGCCAGCCAGTCCGCGCGGTAGTACAGGGTGCGCACGCCCGAGAACCACGGGACGCCGTACTGGACGCCCTCGTAGGTGCCGTACTCCAGGGCGTTCTCGTCGATGCCCGCGGCGGCGTCCCAGCCGTCGACCTGTTCGGTGATGTCCATCAGGGCGCCCTGCGCGGCCCAGCCCGCGACCTGGTCGTTGCCGACCTCCAGCACGTCGGGGGCGTCGCCGCCGGCGAGGGCGTTGGTGATGGACTCCTGCGCGTCGGGCCAGGGAATGAACTCGACGTTGACCGAGACGTCCGGGTTGCTCTCCTGGAAGCGCGCCTCGGCGTCCTCGAAGTACTCGACGAGGGGCTCCTGGGAGGTGCCCATGACCCAGACGGTCAGGCTGTCGGCCTCGCCGCCTCCGCCACCGGAGTCGGAGCCGCCACACGCGGAGGCCAGCAGGACCACGGCCGTGGCCGCGGCGATCTTGGGGAACCTCATCTGTTTCTCTCTCCCTTCGCACGACGCGCCGGGGTGCGACGCCTGTGCTCGAACCGGCCTGGGATGATCGGGAGACCACCCGGCGGTTCGACGTCTTGTGGGGGTTGTGCTGGGATAGCACGTTGGCCGCCCCGCCGGAGCGGGTACCGGGAGGGCCCAGCGTGTGCCGGAAGGGCCCGGAGCGGGCCTGTCAGGACGTGACCTCCTGTGAGGTTGTGAGCTAAATTAACAGGAAACTTTCCTAATAAAAACAGGGTGAGGTGTCACGGTTATGTCTCAACGTCCGGGGACTCCCCGGCTGCTACGCCAGCTCAACGACCGCGCGGCACTGGAACTGCTGTTGTCCGCGGGGCCCTTGACCAGGACGCAGCTCGGGACGCGGACCGGCCTTTCCAAGGTGACCGCCTCCCAGCTGCTCGCGCGGCTGGAGGAGCGGGACCTGGTGCGGGTCGTGGGCAGCCAGGCGGGCGGCCGGGGGCCCAACGCCGCGCTGTACGCGGTGGTGCCCGAGAGCGCCTACGTCGCGGCCCTGGACGTCAGCGCGAGCCGGGTGACCGCGACGATCGCCGACATCACGGGCCGGATCGTCAGCGACGTGGCGGTCGACCCCAGCGCCTCCGACGACCCGGTGGCCCTCGTCCACACCGCGGTGATGCGCCTGGCCGACACCGCGGGGGTGGCGCTGGACAGGGTCCGGGCCTGCGTCATCGGCACCCCCGGAGTCGTCGACCCCCGCACCGGCGACATCCGCTTCTCCTTCGACCTGATGTCCTGGCACGAGGGCATTCTGGAGGCCCTGCGCGCCGACCTCAAGCGCTCGGTCATGATCGAGAACGACGTCAACCTCGCCGCCCTGGCCGAGCACTCCGAGGGCGCCGCCGCGGGCGTGGCCGAGTTCGTCCTCATCTGGCTCAGCGCCAACGGCGGCGTGGGCATGTCCACCATGATCGACGGCCGCATCCACCGGGGCCGCTCGGGCGGCGCGGGCGAGATCGGCTACCTGCCCGTGCCCGGGGCGCCCATGCCCACCGACGTGGGGCTGTCCGGCGGCTACGAGTCCCTGCGCTCCCCGCGCGGGGGAACCAGCCGCGAGCTGCCCCACGGCTTCCAGGCGCTGGTCAAGGCGGGGCAGGTGGTCGAGCTCGCCGCCGGGTACGGCATCGAGGGCACCGACGTCACCGAGGTCGTCGGGGCGGCCTCCGCCGCGGGGACCCCGGAGGCGGACGCCTTCCTGGACGCCTTCGCCGAGCGCCTGGCCCGCGGGGTGGCCGCGGTCACGGTGATCCTGGACCCCGGCCTGGTGGTGCTCGGCGGGGACGTGGCCCGGGCGGGCGGCGCGAAGCTGGCCGAGCGGGTCCAGGCGGCCACCGCGCGCATCGCCCCGAACGCGACCGAGGTCGCGCTGGGGAGGGTGGAGGGCAGCCCGGTGGTGCGGGGCGCGCTGCTGCACGCCCTGGAGCGGGCCCGGGAGGACGTCTTCTCCTCGACGGTGTGAGGCCGGCGGGTCCGGGGCCCGGGGAGACAGGGCTCGGGTGTCCGGCGCCGGGGTGCGGCTCCGGGGTGGGCCCGGGGGGCTGGTCCCGGCTGTGGTTCCGGCCGGGGCCCCGGCGCCGTGGGAGCCCTCCCACAGCGGCTGGCCTGCGCTTCCGGTAAGGGTCGTTCGTTCCCGGACGACCGTTCCCGGCCGTGCTCCGGCGGTCCTTCCCGGGCCTTGGCCGTGCCCCGGCATTCCTCACCCGGCCGGGGCACGGCCGACCCGCCGCTGGAGGGACCCTCAGAGCACCAGCTCGAAGGAGCCGAAGACCTCTTCCACGACCGGCGCGTACTCCTCCCGCTCCGACGCGGGAACGTCGAACTGGAGGTAGTACCCCGTGCTTTCCTCCGCGGCGACGGCGTACCTCCACAGCATCCACCGGTCGGGCCGGTTCCAGCCGCTGTCGCGGTAGGTCGCCTCCAGACGGGAGGCGTCCCATCCCGAAGGCGCGGACGGGTCGTCCTCCAGGCCGAGCCGCTGCCAGTCCGAGACGTTCGCTTCCCCCGCGAACGCGGTCTCCGCGGCCTGGTGGTACTCGCGGGCCGTACGCGGCTCGACGCCCTCCAACGAGAAGACGGTGAAGCTGATCCGGTGGTCGGCGTTGGGAGAGTGGAACTCGTAGTCGGACAGGACCCCGTAGTCCTCGGCCCCCGCGTCCATGACGTTGTACACGGTGCGCCACCCCTGGGGATGGCGCATGACGACGCCGTCGTCGTCGAAGGTGGAGTACTCGGCCGGCGGTGCGGAGGGCGTGGCGGGCACCGAGTCCGCGGCCGGCTCCGGTTTCGTGGCCTCGCCAGGCGCCGGGGCCACGGCGGCGGCCTCGGGAGCGGGCGGGGACGGCCGCTGGACCGCCACCAGTACGGCGGCCGCGACCACCGGCACACACGCCAGGCTGAGCCCGAGCAGCAACAGGCCTCGTGTTCGCGAACCGGACGGTGGGGGCGGGGAGCCGGGCCGTGGTGGTGCCGCCTCAGGCGGAGCGCCGTTCGGTTCCGTCGGTTCCCCGCGGTGCGGGGCGTGTCCGGGATCGTGCACGAAGGCCTCCGGCGTGGGGGGTGGGGGCGCACCCGATTGTAGGCGGGCGGAGGTCCGGAGCGGGCGGGGAGCGCTCAGACCGGACGGGCCAGGGCCCGGGCCATCACCACGCGCGGCAGCACCCGGATCCCCGCCCGTTCCTCGGCCCGCCAGACCTCCTCCAGCCCCGGGCCCCACTCCGCCCGGGGCAGCACGGCGAACCCGCGGGCCGCGTACCAGGGCCCGTTCCACGGCAGGTCGCGGAAGGTGGTGAGGGTGAGGCGGGTGTGACCGGCGGCCGCCGCCTCGGCACACACCGCCTCCAGCAGGGCGCCGCCGATCCCGCGCCTGCCGTGACCGGGGTGCACGGCCAACTGCTCCAGGTGGGGGCACCCGTCCACGGTCACGGTCGCGGCCAGGCCGACCACGGGGCCGCCCGCCGCGGGGTCCTCGGCCACCAGGACCCGCTCCGCGTGCGCGAGCATCTCCCGCGGGTCGTCGGGGGGCAGGACCACCCCGGCCCCGGCGAACACGGTGTCCGCCGCCAACGACACCTCCACCACGCGCGGCTCGTCCTCCGGCCGCATCGGTCGGATGCCCTGTGGTCCCACCGGCCCCCCTCGTGCTCGTGCTCCTTCGGTGTGGGCGCCATCCTGGCCGCTTCCGGCCGCCGCGGCCAGTCGTTTTCCCGTCCCGGCGCGGTAGCCAGCACGGTCTAGGGGCGCAGGCGCAGCCCCTTGGGGGTCACGTGGAAGCCCGCCGCCACCAGGGCGGCGTCCACCGGTGTTCCGAACACCTCCGCCCCGTCAACGCGCTCCACCGTCAGCGCCCCAGCGCGCCCGTCCCGCACCGCCCCGGCCAGGGCGCGGGCCGCCCGCTCCAGCAGGGCGGGCGGCGCACCGAAGGTCAGCAGTGAGCGGCCGCCCCTCCCCGCGTACAGGGTCGGCCGCCCCGCGTCGATCACCACCAGGGCGCCCGCCGACCGGCCGGGCCGGGCGCGGCCGTCCCCGGACGCCTCCCGGGGCCAGGCCAGGTCCGCGCCGAACGGGTTCGCGGGGTCGGTCGCCGCCAGCACCACCGGTTCCGCCGCGCCCGCGGAGACCGCCCGCAGCCGGTCCACCGCGCCGGGCAGCGCGAACTGGGCGCCGCCCAGGCCGTCCACGAAGTAGCCGCGGCGCACCCGGCCCGACTCCTCCATCGTCCGCAGCACCCGGTACTCCTCCGGGGAGATCCGCCCGCCCTGGTACCCGCGCACCAGCACGCCCCGGCGCTCCAACCGTGCCTCCAGCCGGGCCAGGACCAGCTTGGTGGGGTCGGCCTCGCGCTCGGGCAGGGCCCACCACCGCCCCGCGGCCGTGGGCGGCCCCGACCGGGTCGGCAGCACCGGCCGCCCCGTCCGCGACGACGCGCGGCGCGGGGCGGACCCCGAGCCCAGCACCGCGCGCAGCGGAGCCAGGGTGTCGTTGGTGACGCAGCCCGACCACACCAGTTCCCACAGCGCCGCGACCAGATCCGCGTCCGTCACGGCCGAGCCCTTCGACACGCGGTCGGCGATGTCGCGGAAGAACAGCGCCCCGCCCCCGCGCAGCGCCTCCAGCACCGCGTGGGCCGTGGAGCCCTCCTGCGGCGGCACCGGTCCGGGCAGCAGCAGGGAGGCCTCGTCGGCCGGGGCCAGGCACACCCACCCGTCCTGTCCGGGCAGCGCGCCCGCCCCGGCCCACACGACCTCGCCCGCCTGCGTCAGCTCGTCCAACCGGTTGGGCGCGTACCCCTCCACCCGGGAGGGCAGCACCAGCGACTCCAGGGCCGACGCCGCCACCGTCGCGCCGCGCAGCGACTCCACCGCCTCGAACACCGCGTCCGGCCCGCGCCACCGCTCACCCGGAACGGCGCGCTGCCACAGCGGCGCGAAGGCGGCCAGTGCGGTCTGCGCCACCGGCTCCACCTCGCTCCGCAGCCGCGCGAGCGACCCGCGCCGCAGCCGCCGCAGCACGTCGGCGTCGCACCACTCGGTTCCCGTCCCGCCCGGCCGGAACCCGCCGCGGGACAACCGCCCCTGCCGGGACAGCTCGCGCAGCACGCCCTCCACCACGTCCGCGCCGAGCCCCAGGCGCGCCGCCGCCTCCTCGGAGGAGAACGGCCCGTGCGTGCGGGCGTAGCGCGAGACCAGGTCGCGGGTCGGCGCCTCCACCGGTTCCAGGAGGGCCCCGGGGACACCGGCGGGCGGCCGCGCCCCCAGCGCGTCGCGCAACCGCGCCGCGTCCTCCACCGCGCACCAGCGCTCGGCGCCCGCCACGGCCATCCGCACCGCCCGGCCCGCGGACTCCAGTCCCTCCAGCCACTCCCGCCGGGCTCCCCGCGCCCCGGCCTCCTCCGTGGTCAGCGGGCCCACCTCACGCAGCAGGTCGGCCGCGCCCTCGGCGTCCCGGGCGCCCGAGCCGGGGGCGGTCCGCTGCAGCAGCGCGCCGACCTCCTCCACCACGCGCGGGTCCAGCAGCTCCCGCAGGTCCGCCTCGCCCAACAGGTCGGCCAGGAGCGAGGTGTCCAGGGCCAGCGCCTGCGCGCGCAGCTCGGCCGCGGGCGCGTCCCCCTCGTACAGGAACGCCGCCGTGTACTCCATCATCAGCGAGCGCGCGAACGGCGACGCGGCCTCGGTGCGCACCTCCACCACCCGCGTCCGGCGGGACCGGATCCCCTCCAGGGCCTCCACCAGGGCGGGCACGTCGAACACGTCCCGCAGGCACTCGCGCACCGCCTCCAGCACGATCGGGAACGACCCGTACCGGCCCGCCACCGACAGCAGGTTCGAGGCCCGCAGCCGCTGCTGCCACAGCGGCATCCGCCGGTCCGGCCGCTGACGGGGCAGCAGCAGGGCCCGCGCCGCGCACTCGCGGAACCGCGCGGCGAACAGCGCCGACCCGGGCAGCTCCCCGGTGACCGCCTCCTCCACCTCCTCGGGGTCCAGCGCCACCAGGTCGGCCAGCTCGCCCGGCCGGTCCCAGCCCCCGGCGTCCGGCAGCCGCAGCACGAGCCCGTCGTCGCCGTGGACGACCTGCGCGTCCGCGCCGAACCGGGACCGTATCCGCCGGGCGAGGGCCAGCGCCCACGGCGCGTGCACCCGCGCGCCCAGCGGGGAGTGCACGACCGCGCGCCAGTCGCCGACCTGGTCGCGGAAGCACTCGACGACCACGGTCCGGTCGTCGGGCACGTGCCCGGTGGCCTCCCGCTGCTCGGAGACGTACTCCACCAGGTTGCGCGCGGCCCACGGGTCCAGCCCCGCCCCCTCGGCCAGGGCCAGCGCCTCCCGGGGCCGCGCCCCGGCCAGTTCCCGGGTCAGCTCGCCCACCGCCCGTCCCAGCTCCGCGGGCCTTCCCTGCGCGTCGGCCTTCCAGAACGGCATCCGTCCCGGGCGCCCCGGCGCGGGGGAGACCAGCACCCGGTCGGCGGTGATCGCCTCGATCCGCCACGAGGTGGACCCCAGCACGAACACGTCGCCCACCCGCGACTCGTAGACCATCTCCTCGTCCAGCTCGCCGACCCGGGTGGGTGCCCGCCCCGGCGCGGAGGCCCCGCCCTCCCCGGCCAGGTGCACCCCGTACACGCCCCGGTCGGGGATGGTGCCGCCGCTGACCACCGCCAGCCGCTGCGCGCCCGGGCGCGCCCGCAGCACGTCCGCCTCCCGGTCCCACACCAGGCGCGGGCGCAGTTCGGCGAACTCGTCCGAGGGGTAGCGGCCCGACAGCATGTCCAGGACCGACTCCAGCACCGTGTCGGCGAGGTCGGCGAAGGGCGCGGCCCGCCGGACCAGGGCGGCCAGCTCGGGTACCGGCCAGTCGTCCATGGCGGCCATCGCCACGATCTGCTGGGACAGCACGTCCAGGGGGTTGCGCGGCATCTCCAGGCGCTCGATGCCGCCCGCGCGCATCTGCCCGACCACCACCGCCGTCGCGAGCAGGTCGCCCCGGAACCGGGGGAGGAACACCCCGCGCGAGGTCTCGCCGACCCGGTGTCCCGCCCGGCCGACACGCTGCAGGCCGCTGGCCACCGACGGCGGCGAGGACACCTGCACCACCAGGTCGACCGCGCCCATGTCCACGCCCAGCTCCAGGCTGGAGGTGGCCACCACGCAGCGCAGACGGCCCCGCTTCAGCTCGTCCTCGATCAGGGCCCGCTCGGCCTTGGACATCGACCCGTGGTGGGCGCGGGCGACCACCGGGGGGCCGCCGCGGCTGTGCCCGGACTGGGCGATGACCTGGGCGGGCACCTCCTCCGGCGGCAGCGTCCCGCCGTGCCGTTCGGTGTACAGGTCGTTGAGCCGGGCGCACAGCTTCTCCGCGGTGCGGCGGCCGTTGGTGAACACGATGGTGGAGCGGTGGGACTCGACCAGGTCCAGGACCCGCCGCTCCACGTGCGGCCACAGGGATCCGCCGCCGGCTCCACCGCCTTCGCCGGACGGCCGCGGCTCCGGGTCGCCGGGCTCCTCCATGTCGGGGACGGGCACCACCACGCGCAGGTCCATGCCGGGGTCCCCGGGCGGGGCTACGACGCCGGCGCCGCCGAGGAACCGCGCCACCAGCTCGGGCGGGCGCACGGTCGCCGACAGCCCGATCCGCTGCGCCGGGCGGTCCAGCAGGGCGTCCAGCCGCTCCAGGCTCAGCGCCAGGTGCGCGCCGCGCTTGACCCCCGCCATCGCGTGCACCTCGTCGACGATGACCGTCTCCACCCCCGCCAGCCCCTCCCGGGCGCGCGAGGTGAGCACCAGGAACAGCGACTCGGGCGTGGTGATGAGCACGTCCGGTGGACGGGTGGCGAGCCTGCGCCGCTCGGCGGCGGGGGTGTCTCCGGTGCGCACGCCCACGGTGACCGGGGACAGCGCGTGCCCCGCGGCCCCGGCGGCGGCCGCGATCCCGGCCAGGGGGACGCGCAGGTTGCGCTCCACGTCCGCCGCGAGGGCCTTGAGCGGCGACACGTACAGCACCCGGCAGCGGCGGGCGCGGTCCTCGGGGACGGGGGCCGAGGCCAGCCGGTCCAGCGACCACAGGAAGGCCGACAGGGTCTTGCCCGAGCCGGTCGGGGCCACCACCAGGGTGTTCCTCCCGCGCGAGACCGACTCCCACGCCCCGGTCTGGGCGGGGGTGGGCCCCGCGGGGAAGGCCTGGTCGAACCAGGTCCGGGTGGCCGGTCCGAAGCGTTCGAGGGGGTGTGGCGCACGGCTCATGCCGCCAGTGTGCCCCCGGGCGGGGACAAAGGGGAGGGGACGCGGCGGAGTGCGCGATCACCGATACTGGGCCCGATGAGACTCACGGTTTTCTGGCACAACATGCACGAGCAGTTCGGCGAGGCCTACTCACAGAGCGTGGCCCGCGACCACGTCCTGGAGGGCCTCGGATCCCGCACGGTGGAGCAGGCGCTCTCCGACGGGACGGCCCCCAAGGAGGTGTGGCGCGCCGTGTGTGAGGCCTTCGACCTGCCCGCCTCCAGGCGCTGACCGGCGGCGGGCGTCCCGCAAGACCACATCCGTTTCGTACGCCACATCGAACACAGGTTCGGGTAGTGTGGGTTGTCCACAGGCGGACGTCGGACGTCGCGATTGTCGCACCGACCGCGTAGCGTCGTGCTCACCATGAAGAAAAAGGCATCCACCCAACAACAGGGGTATCCCGTGGCATCTGGAGACCGAGACAAGGCTCTCGAAACAGCGCTCGCCCAGATCGAGCGGCAGTTCGGCAAGGGCTCCATCATGCGCCTGGGCGACGACGACCGCCCGCCGATCGAGTCGATCCCCACCGGGGCGATCGCCCTCGACGTGGCGCTCGGCATCGGAGGCCTGCCCCGCGGCCGCATCGTGGAGGTCTACGGCCCCGAGTCCAGCGGTAAGACCACCGTCGCCCTGCACGCGGTGGCCAGCGCCCAGAGGCTGGGCGGCATCGCGGCCTTCGTCGACGCCGAGCACGCGCTCGACCCCGAGTACGCGAAGAAGATCGGCGTCAACACCGACGACCTGCTGCTCTCGCAGCCGGACACCGGTGAGCAGGCGCTGGAGATCGTCGACATGCTGATCCGCTCCGGCGCGGTCTCCATCATCGTCATCGACTCCGTGGCGGCCCTGGTGCCCCGTGCCGAGATCGAGGGCGAGATGGGCGACAGCCACGTGGGTCTGCAGGCCCGCCTGATGTCCCAGGCGCTGCGCAAGATCGCCGGAGCGCTGCACCAGACCAACACCACAGCGATCTTCATCAACCAGCTGCGCGAGAAGGTCGGCGTCATGTTCGGCTCGCCCGAGACGACGACCGGCGGCAAGGCGCTGAAGTTCTACGCCTCGGTGCGCCTGGACGTGCGCCGCATCGAGACGCTCAAGGACGGAACCGACGCGGTCGGCAACCGCACCCGCGTCAAGGTCGTCAAGAACAAGGTCGCGCCGCCCTTCAAGCAGGCCGAGTTCGACATCCTCTACGGGGTGGGCGTCTCGCGCGAGGGCAGCCTCATCGACCTGGGCGTGGAGCACGGCATCGTCCGCAAGTCGGGCGCCTGGTACACCTACGAGGGCACCCAGCTGGGCCAGGGCAAGGAGAACGCGCGCACCTTCCTGCGCGACAACGCCGACGTGGCCAACGAGGTCGAGAAGAAGATCAAGGAGAAGCTGGGCGTGCCCGGCAAGGGCGACGACAGCGCCTCCGGCCCGGCCACCGACACCGCCGAACCCGCCAAGGAGGCCACGGAGGCGGCCCCGGCCTCGGCCGCCGCGGCCAAGGCCCCCGCCAAGCGCGCCACGGCCAGGACTCCCAAGGCGCCCGCGGCTGATGCGTGAGGGGAGCCGGTCCCCGGGCCGGCACCACCCCGATGACGACGGTCCCTTCCCGGGCGGGGCGGCCCCGCCCGGGAAGGATCCCGAGGCCGGGGCCCGCGCCCTGGTCCTGCGGATGCTCACCCACTCCCCGCGCACCCGCGCCCAGCTGGAGCGGGCGCTGCACCGCAGGGGGTACGAGGAGGAGGTCGTCACCTCGGTCCTGGGCGCCTTCGGCGAGGCCGGACTGATCGACGACGCCGCCTTCTCACAGGCCTGGGTGTCCTCCCGCCACCACGGCAGACGGCTCTCCCGCCGCGCCCTGGCCCAGGAGCTGCGCACCCGCGGCGTGGAGGAGGACACCGTCCGGGAGGCCGTCGGCGAGCTCAGCGACCAGGACGAGGAGGAGGCCGCCCGCGACCTCGCCCGCCGCCGCCTGGCCGCCACCCGGGGCAGGGACAAGGAGACGCGGATCCGCCGCGCACTGGGATTCCTCGCCCGCAAGGGCTACTCCGCGGGCCTGTCCTACCGGGTGGTCCGCGAGGAGCTCGAACGCGAGGGCGTGGAGGCCGACCTCCACGACCCCGAGTTCTGAGTCCTCACCGACCGGAGGCACCCGCCATGCACGGGGTCCGAGTGGCGGTTTCCCGGGCAGGAGCCGCACCGGTCCGCCCGCGAGCCGGACCGCAGGGTCCGCCCGGCGGTTCCGACGGAACGCGCCGCCGTCCCCTCCCGGCGCCCCTTCCCGCTGACCCGCGAGGCGCACGCCGTTCCCCCCGGCGGGGGACGTGCTCCGCCGTCGGTCGGCGCGACGGGGTCAGTCGCCGGTGGAGGCCGGGGCGGTGGTCTCCACGGGCCGAGGGGGGTGTCCGCCCTCCCCGGCGTCCTCCGTGAGCGCGTCGGCGTCCCCGCCGTCCGCGGGGCCTTCCGCGAGAGGCCCCCGGGAGTCCTCCGCGTCCGCGTCCGCTTCCGCGACGTCCTCCGCGGCCCCGGGCTCCGGCGGAGCGGTCGTCAGCTCCAGCGGCGCCACGTCGGCCTCGAACCCGAACACCCGCGCGTAGAAGGCCAGCTCCGACTCCAGGGCGCGGATCCGCGCCTCCTGCCCGGTGAACCCGTGCCCCTCGCCCCCGAACTCCAGCAGCGCGTGCGGCACCCTGCGCCGCCCCAGCGCCGTCGCCATCGCCGTGGCCTGGTCCGGGGTCACGACCCTGTCCTCCAGCCCCTGCAGCAGCAGCACCGGAACGTCGATCTCCCCGGCCCGGTTGACCGGAGAGCGCTCCCGGTACCGCTCCACGAACCCCGGCAGCGTTCCCACCAGGGAGTCCAGGAACCGCGACTCGAAGTCGTGCGTGGTCTCGCTGAACCCCAGCAGGTCGGTGACCCCGAAGAGGGACACCCCGCACGCGAACGTGTCGCCGGTCAGCGCCATCAGCGCCGTGTACCCGCCCGCGCTCGGGCCGCGGATCGCCAACCGCCGGGGGTCGGCCGCCCCCCGCTCCACCAGGGCCCGGACCGCGGACACGCAGTCCTCCACGTCCACCACGCCCCACTCCTTGTGCAGGCGCTTGCGGTACGTGCGCCCGTACCCCGTGGAGCCGCCGTAGTTGACGTCCACCACGCCGATCCCCCGGCTGGTGAAGTAGGCCTTGGCCAGGTCGAACTCCAGCGTGCTGACCGACACCGGGCCGCCGTGCGCCCACACCACGTACGGCGCGGGCCCGTCGGCGGGCGCGTCCGGGTGGGTCGGGGGGTACACGTTCGCGTGCACCGGCGCCCCGTACCGGCCCGGCAGCGTCTCCTGCCGGGGAACGGGCAGGTAGGCGGCGTCCGGCAGCTCATCGGAGGCCCGGCGCAGTACCTCCACACCCCCCGAGGCCGGATCCAGCCGAACCAGGCACTGCGGCTCGGTCGGGGAGGAGGCCACCGCCACCACGGTGCGCCCGTCGGTGTCCAGCATCGACCACGTGGTCAGTCCGGTGGCCACCGGCGCCAGGTCCAGGGTGTCGGGATCGTACACGCTCGGGGTCATGTCGGCGTGCCCGTGCAGCGCCACGACCAGGCCCGAGTCCAGCACGCAGAACGACCGGTCACCCAGGCGCCCCGGGGAGGCGTGGAACTCCTCCTCGGCCGGGTACAGCGCCATCGCCTGCCCGGTCAGCCCCGCCTGGTACAGGTTCCACCAGCCCGGCCAGTCCGAGGCCACGTACAGCGTCGCGTCGTCCGCCCAGGCCGGGGAGACCACCGACTCGTCCACGCCGCCCTTGAGGGTGTACTCGCCGGTCAGCCCGGTCTCGCCCAGGGCGCCCACCCGCAGCTCGCTGCCGTCCCAGGGCATCCTGGGATGGTTCCACCGCACGTAGGCCAGGTGGACGCCGTCCGGTGACGGGGTGGGGGAGGCGTAGAAGTCCGCGCCCGAGACCAGCTCGCGCACCGCGGAGGGGTCCTGGGCGCCCCGGCCCGACAGCGGCACCGACACGATCGAGCGGCGGACCGCCCCCTCCGTGTGGCTCTCGCGCACGCACAGCACGCCGCGCCCGTCCGCGCTCAGCGCCGGGTCGGCGTAGCGTGAGGCCCCGCCGTCGTCGGGGGTGAGCGGCACCGGCTCCGAGGATCCGCGTTCGAGCAGGTAGAGGCGCTGGTCGGAGGACTGGGAGAACACCACGCCCATGCGGACGATGGCCTTGTCGTCGCGGCGGGGGACCGGCAGGTAGGCGCGCCCGCCGTACTCGTGCACCCGGGTCCCCGCGCTCCAGGGCGCGGGCAGCAGCTCGGTCACCGTTCCGTCGGCGTCGCGCCGCATGAGGGTGGTCCGCCCCTCCTCGGGACGGCCCTCCTCCCACCAGACCTCCGTGCCCACGACGGACGGGAACGCCATCCGCCGCACTCCTCGGGCGACGTCACCGGCGCTGATGGGCGATGGCCAGGAGCCGTGAGGGCTCGACAGTTCAGACATGTCCGCTCAGGATGGGTCGTGGGTTCGGTTCGATGACATGTCGACCTTAGTCCTCGTTCGCCCGCTTGTGCAGTCCCGAAAGGCCCTCCGCGCGGCGCCCCGGGGCTCTCTCCTGAAGGCCGGTACGACGACGGCCCCGTCCGCGCCGCGGGGCGCGAACGGGGCCGTACCGGCCGTGGGGAGGGAGGGGTCAGCCCTTCCGGTTCTTCCCGCCGTCCGTGTCGTCACCGTCCTCACGGTCGTCGGACTCCGCCGGACGGTGCTCGCCCAGCGTGTCGGGAAGCGGCTCCTGCACGGTGGGCTCCACCGCCACGGTCCCCGCGGGGCCCGCGGTCGTGTCGGCCTTGGCGGTGGCGCCCCCGGCGCCCAGCGGCGCCACCGGGACGTCCTCGGCGTCCACGGGCTTGGCCGAGGGCCTGCCGCGGCGGGCGTTGCGCCGCTCCAGCCAGATCGCGACCCGGCTCAGCGAGAGGTTGATGGCGATGTAGATGATCGCGCAGATGATCGCGGCGGGGATCACGTTGCTCTCGCGCGTGGCCAGCAGGGTGAAGCTGCGCAGCATCTCGGGGAAGGCGATGATGTACCCCAGTGCGGAGTCCTTGAGCAGGACCACGAGCTGCGCCACGATCGCCGGCATCATCGCGGTGATCGCCTGCGGGACGAGGATCATCCGCATGCTCTGGCCCCGGGTCATCCCGATGGCCTGCGCGGCCTCGGACTGGCCCTTGGGCACCGAGAGGATGCCCGCGCGGAAGACCTCCGCCAGCACGGAGCCGTTGTACAGGGTCAGACCCGTGACCACGGCGACCAGCGCGGTCACCTGGAAGGTGCCGGTGGGGATGTCGAACAGCTGGTAGGCCACGATGGGCAGCGCCATCGTGAAGAAGATCAGCATCAGCAGCGGGATGCCGCGGAAGAACTCCACGACGGCCCCGGACGGGATGCGGATCCACCACCGCTCGGACAGGCGGCCGATACCGAACACCAGGCCGAAGACGATGGCCAGGACCGAGGCGGTCAGCGCCGCGGTCAGCGTGTTCTGCAGGCCCGGGATGACGTAGTCGGTCCACGTGGCGGGCCGCAGGAACGGCTCCCACTTGTCCGCCGCCCACTCGCCCTCGGGGTTGACCGCCCAGGTGGCCGGGTCGAACAGCGACGTCTCCCGCTCCCGCAGGCTGTCGTTGAACCCCAGGTACAGGACGGCCAGGCCGATCACGAACAGGACCAGCGTCAGGACGGTGTAGACGGTGTTGCGCGCGCGGGCCTTGGGACCGGGCGCGTCGAACAGGACCGAGTTCTGCGCGCTCATCGGACCACCGCCACGCGCTTGGAGAGCCAGCCGAAGAAGTAGCCCATCGGCAGGGTCAGGATCAGGAAGCCGATCGCGAAGCCGACGAAGGTCGGCAGCACCGGCGCGATGCCCTGGTCGAACATGAGCTTCATCTCCCTGGACGCCTCCTGAACGCCCAGCCCCGCGACAGAGGCGACGGTCGTGTTCTTGGTCAGCGCGATGAGCACACTGCCCAGCGGGCCGACGACGGTGCGCAGCGCCTGCGGGATGACGATCAGCCGCAGGTTCTGGGTGAAGGTCAGGCCCAGCGAGCGGGCCGCCTCGACCTGGCCGAGGGGGATCGTGTTGATCCCCGCGCGCAGCGACTCCGAGACGAAGCAGGCGGTGTAGCCGGACAGGCCGATGACCGCCCACCAGAACACGTCCAGCGCGACCGTGCCGGACAGGCTCAGGCCGAGGGCGCTGTTCAGGCCCAGGCCGCAGAAGAGCAGGACCAGGGTCAGGGGCGTGTTGCGGATGCCCTCGACGTAGGTGGTGGCCAGGCCGCGCAGGAGCGGGACGGGGGAGACCCGCATGGCCGTGAGCAGGATGCCCAGGACGAAGGAGAAGAGGGCGCTGAGGAGGGTGAGCCGGACGGTCCATGAGAAACCGTCGACAACCCTGTCGATATTGCTGAGAAAGGCTTCCATGGGTCCCAGCTGGTCAAGGGCCGCGCGGCGGGGCCGGTTCCGGCCCCGCCGCAAGGCGCACGGTCAAAGGAGAGGGGGCCTACTGGCAGGCGTCGACCTCGGGAGCGGACTCCTCGTAGGCGAAGTCGGTCTCGCCGAACGCGTTCTCCAGGGCCTCGGTCGCGTAGCCCTCCTCCCACATCTGGGCGATGGCCGCGTTGACCTCCTCGCACCGCTCGGTGGAGCCGGCGGGCAGGCCCACGCCGTAGCGCTCCTCACCGAAGGGGTTGTTGACCACCCGGTAGGTTCCGGGGTCCTGGGCGGCGAAGCCCGCGAGGATGGTGTTGTCGGTGGTCACCGCGTCGACGGCGCCGTTGCCCAGCAGCGACAGGCACTCGGAGTAGTTGCCGGCCTCGCGCAGCTCGGCGTCGATGCCCATGTCGTCGACGATGTTGTGGGCCGACCGGGAGCCGGAGGCCGAGCACAGCACGCGGCCCTCCAGGTCCTCCGGACCCTGGATGTCCTCGTTGTCGGCGCTGACCAGGATGTCCTGCTGGGCGACGTAGTACGGGCCCGCGAAGTCGACGACCTCGCGGCGCTCGTCGGTGATCGAGTAGGTGGCGACCACCATGTCGACGGTGCCCTGCTGGAGGAAGGACTCGCGGTTGGCGGAGGCGGCCTCGGCCCACTCGATCTGGTCGGGCTCGTAGCCGAGCTCGCCGGCGATGTAGGTGGCCACGTCCACGTCGAAGCCGACGGGGGCGTCGCCCTCCAGCAGGCCCAGGCCCGGCTGGTCGTACTTGACACCGATGGTGATGGTGTCGCCGCCGCCCTCGCCGCCCCCGTCACCGCCGCTGCCGCCGCCGACGTCTGCGGTGCCGCAGGCGGTGAGGGCGAAGGCCAGGGCCGCGGTGCCGCCGAGGATGGTGCTGATGCGACGAACTCGCATGTGGGGTACCTCTTCCTTGCTTCGTGCGAAGAACGCGGGGAAACCTAGTGGGTCAGGATCTTGGACAGGAAGTCCTGGGCGCGCTCGGACCGGGGGTTGGTGAAGAACTCGTCGGGGGTGTTCTCCTCGACGATCTGTCCGTCGGCCATGAAGACGACACGGTTGGCCGCGCGGCGCGCGAAGCCCATCTCGTGGGTGACCACGACCATCGTCATGCCCTCGGAGGCGAGGTCGGTCATGACGTCGAGGACCTCCTGGACCATCTCCGGGTCCAGGGCCGAGGTGGGCTCGTCGAAGAGGAGCACCTTGGGGTTCATCGCCAGGGCGCGGGCGATCGCCACGCGCTGCTGCTGGCCTCCGGAGAGCTGCGCCGGGTACTTGTTGGCCTGGTTGCCGATCCGGACCCGCTCCAGCAGTTCCATGCCGCGCGCGTCGGCCTCGGCCTTGTTCATGCGCAGGACCCTGGTGGGGCCCAGGGTCACGTTCTGCAGCACGGTCTTGTGGGCGAACAGGTTGAACGACTGGAAGACCATGCCCACGTCGCTGCGGAGCCTGGCCAGCCCGCGGCCCTCGGCGGGCAGCGGCTGCCCGTCCAGCGTGATGGTGCCGGAGTCGATCGTCTCCAGGCGGTTGATCGTGCGGCACAGCGTCGACTTGCCGGAACCGGACGGCCCGATGACGACTACCACCTCGCCGGAGTTAACCGTCAGATCGATGTCGCGGAGCACGTGCAGGTCGCCGAAGTGCTTGTTGACGTTCTCCAGCACGACGAGAGGAGTTGAGGTCATGCTCGGAACCTAATGGGTCCATGTTGCCGTGTCATCACGAAATCGCCGCCCGACTGCGGAGTAGCAGACTTGTTACGGCGTGATCGGCGAAACTGTTATCGGTTTGGACGGTTAAGTGACCGTTTGTCGCTCCCTGTCGCGGTTCCGTGCTTCAGCGTCTCACATCCGCCGCTCCGTGACCGCTCCGCCTCCCCGCCTGTCGCGCGTCCTCGGCGAAAACCCCAGCTGGAGGGCACAGGCCCGGCCGGGGTGCGCCGGCCCGGGCCGCCCGGCCCCCGCCGGGCCCGGGGAACACCCGGCGCGAGCGGGGCGGCGCGCGGGGGATACGGGACCTCCACGGGCGGGGAGGGGCCGCCGTGGCGGGCGCGGAGACGGGCCCCGCGCGGTGCGCGGCACCGGATAGCCTGGTTCCGTGAGCCAGAGTCGTACCTACCAAGTGCGGACCTACGGCTGCCAGATGAACGTCCACGACTCCGAGCGCCTCTCCGGTCTGCTGGAGGACGCTGGGTACGCGCGCGCAGCCGAGGACACCACCGCAGACATCGTCGTCTTCAACACCTGTGCGGTCCGGGAGAACGCCGACAACCGCCTCTACGGCAACCTCGGGCACCTGCGCCCGGTCAAGGACGCCAACCCGGGGATGCAGATCGCCGTCGGGGGCTGCCTGGCGCAGAAGGACCGCGGCGAGATCGTGCGCCGCGCGCCCTGGGTCGACGTCGTGTTCGGCACCCACAACATCGGCTCCCTGCCCGCCCTGCTGGAGCGCTCCCGCGTCCAGCGGGAGGCGCAGGTGGAGATCGCCGAGTCCCTGGAGCACTTCCCCTCCACACTGCCCAGCCGCCGCGAGTCCGCGTACGCGGCGTGGGTGTCGGTCTCCGTCGGCTGCAACAACACCTGCACCTTCTGCATCGTGCCCGCGCTGCGCGGCAAGGAGCAGGACCGCCGCCCCGGCGACGTGCTCGCCGAGGTGCGCGCCCTGGTCGAGGAGGGCGTCAGCGAGATCACCCTGCTCGGCCAGAACGTCAACGCCTACGGCAGCGGCTTCGGCGACCGGCAGGCCTTCTCCAAGCTGCTGCGCGCCTGCGGCGAGGTCGAGGGGCTGGAGCGGGTGCGCTTCACCTCCCCGCACCCGCGCGACTTCACCGACGACGTCATCGAGGCCATGGCCGAGACCCCCAACGTCATGCCGCAGCTGCACATGCCGCTCCAGTCGGGGTCGAGCCGGGTCCTCAAGGCCATGCGCCGCTCCTACCGCCAGGAGCGCTTCCTCGGCATCGTGGAGAAGGTGCGCGCCGCGATGCCGCACGCCGCGATCACCACCGACATCATCGTGGGCTTCCCCGGCGAGACCGAGGAGGACTTCCAGGAGACGCTGCACGTGGTCCGCGAGGCGCGCTTCTCCATGGCGTTCACCTTCCAGTACTCCAAGCGCCCCGGGACCCCGGCCGCCACCATGGAGGACCAGGTCCCGCCGGAGGTGGTCAAGGACCGGTACCAGCGCCTGGTCGACCTCCAGGACCAGATCTCCTGGGAGGAGAACCAGAAGCTGGTCGGCCGCGAGGTCGAGCTGCTGGTCGCCGAGGGCGAGGGCAGGAAGGACGGCGAGCACCGCCGCCTGTCCGGCCGGGCCCCCGACAACCGCCTGGTGCACTTCGCGGTGGGCGACGGCGACGACCCGCGTCCCGGCGACACGGTGACCGTGGAGGTCACCTACGCCGCCCCGCACCACCTGGTGGCCGACTCCGGCGTGCGCGCCCTGCGGCGCACCCGCGCGGGCGACGCCTGGGCGGCCCGCAACGGACGGCCGGTCCAGGAGAGGAAGCCGGACGTGCTCCTGGGCATGCCCAGGATCGGCGTTCCGGCCGAGCAGCCCGCCCCGGCGGGCGGCTGCTGCGAGATCTGACCCCGCTCCGACGGGCGTCGCGGCCCCCGGCACCCGTGTGTGCCGGGGGCCGCGGCCGTTCCAGCGGTGCCGCGGGGAGCCGTGCGGACCGGGGGGAGGGGCCGTGCGGGCCGCGGCGCTCAGAGCCGGACGGGCAGGCTGTCCATCCGCATCGTGCCCGGGACCCTTCCGGGCGACGGCTCGCGGCCGGGCACGAGGGACAGGCCGGGGTGGGCGGCCAGCAGGGACCCGACCGCCACCTCGCCCTCCTGGCGGGCCAGGGCCGCGCCCAGGCAGTAGTGGATGCCGTGGCCGAACCCCACGTGCGCCTCGCCGGGCCTGCCCCGGTGGCGGGTGATGTCGAACCGGTGCGGGTCGGGGTGCACCTTCGGGTCGCGGTTGGCGCCCGCCAGGACCGCGATCGCCCGCTCGCCCGCGGCCAGGCGGCCGCACCTGAGCTCGACGTCCTCCGCCGCGTACCGCGCCTTGGCGATCACGGCGGTGCCCCCGTAGCGGAGCATCTCGTGCACGGCGCAGGGCAGCAGCCCGGGGTCCCGCCTGAGGGCCTCCCACTGGTCCGGGTGGTCGAGCAGGGCCCGCACACCGTTGCCCAGCAGGTGCGCGGTGGTCTCGTGCCCGGCGATGACGAGGGTGAACACCAGGGTGATCAGCTCGCTCTCGCTCAGGCGCCCGCCGTCCTCGTCGCGGGCCCTGACCAGGGCGCCGAGCAGGTCCTCGCTCGGCCGTGCCCGGCGCTCGGCGAGCATCCCCTCGATGTGGCCGATCATCTCGCCGAGCGCGTCGTTCATCAGCTCGGGCCGGGTGGGGTCGAACCCGGACAGCCGGTCGCTCCACGCCCGCCAGGCAGCGCGGTCCTCCTCCGGAACGCCGACCAGGTCGCAGATGACCGCGATCGGCAGCGGGTAGGAGAAGTGCGGCATGAGGTCCACGACCCCGTCCCCGTCGGCGAGGTCGGGCAGCCGTGCCAGCAGGTCGTCGGTGACGCGCTGGACCGCGGGCCGCAGTTCGTTGACCCGGCGCGCGGTGAAGGTGCGCGAGACCAGCTTGCGCAGCCGCGTGTGGTCGGCGCCGTCCTTGTCCAGGAGGGACTCGCTCAGGTAGGTGACCAGGTCGGGGCGGATGCCCAGTCCCCTCAGCGCGTCGGCGCGGGTGGCCTCGGCCCGCCCGCCCGACACGTTCGCGGGGTCCAGGACGAAGCGCCGGTCGCCGAGGATGGTCCGCACGTCCTCGTCGTCGACGAAGAGGACGGCCTCCCCCGTGTCCACGAACAGGGCCGGTGCCGAGCCGCCCGCGGCCCGGACCCGGTCGATCACGGAGTGGGGGTCGGTGGCGAACTCGGGGGAGCGCAGGTCGATCAGGTCGTCGGACGGGGCTGCGGCTGGCATGGGCCCTCCTCGAAGGCTCAGGTGGAACGTGTCGTCTGTTTCTGCCGGGTGATCTCCGTGTGCAGGCGCCCGTCCAGTGCGGAGAAGAGCGCCAGGGCCTCGTCCCGGGCCCGGCGGGTGCGCTCCGGGGAGGCGTCCCGCTCCAGGAGCAGCCGGATGCTCCTGGCCATGAGCTCGGCGCGTGTGCCGTGGTCGGGCACGTGCATGCCCTGTTCCTCCAGCACCGGGGGTGTGACCAGGTGGCCCAGGACCAGGGAGTTGTAGGCGTACAGCTGCTCCTCGGGGGAGCGTTCGCCGTTCAGCAGGCCGTGTTCGCGCAGGATGTCCCAGTAGGTCTCCAGGGCCCTGTGCCGCTCCCGGACGGTGTCGCCGACCAGGGCGGCCGCGTTGCGCGAGAGGCTGCCCAGGGACTCGGTGCCGTTGGCGAACACCGCGCGGATGGTCGGAGAGTCGAGGTGGCACAGGTAGAGCGTGCGCGCGACCTCGCTGGGCCGGACGTTCTCCGGCGAGGCGCGCATGAAGTCCAGGATCCGTCGCAGCATGCCGAGCTGGGCCCGCATGACCACCGTGAGGAGCAGCGCCTCCTTGGTGGCGAAGTGCAGGTAGACGGTCCCCTTGCCGATCCCGGCCCGCCGGGCGACGTCCTCGATGGTGACCTTGCGGTGGCCCCAGGCGACCATCAGCTCCTCCGCCGCGTCCAGGATGCGGTCGGCGCGCAGTTCGCGCTCGGCGGCGGCCGGGCCGGTCGTGGGGGGCGTGGACGGATCGGTGGATGGGGCCACGGTGTGCTCCTGCGAGTCGAGGGCGTGCGGGGTGCGGCTGACCACGCGTGTTGACGCCGATGACCATATCCCCACCCCCTCCCCTGACTGCGTGACCAGTTTTGAAATCTGGTCACACAGTCAAAGTAGGTCACCCGGGCAGCCGGGACAAGGGTTTTCCGGAGGAAAGTGCGCGGGCGCGGGGCCGCGGCCCGGGAAAGGGGCCGCGGCCTGCCGGAAGGCGGCGGGGCGGGCGCGAAAGACGGACGGCCGGGCCCCTCACGGGCCCGGCCGTCACGCGCGGGTGGACGCGTCCGGTCCTGGCGGCGGCTGCGCGCCGGAGGCGGAGCCGGGGGCCGCCGGGCTACCGCATGGCGCGGGGCATCCAGGTCGACACGTCCACCAGCGCCTCGCCCGGCTCGTCCGGGGTCCCCGACAGGGCCCGCTCCACCTGGGCCAGGGCGCGTTCCACGAGGTCGGGGGAGTCGTGGGGGAGCCAGCGCACCCGCGGGTCGCGGCGGAACCACGACTCCTGGCGGCGGGCGAACCGGCGGGTGGCCTGGGCGGTGTCCGCCTTGGCCTCCTCCTCGGACAGCGTGCCGTCCAGCTGGGCGAGCGCCTGCGCGTAGCCGAGCGCGCGCGAGGCGGTCCTGCCCTCGCGCAGCCCCAGCCCGTCCAGCTCGCGGACCTCCTCCAGCAGGCCCTGCTCCCACATGCGGTCCACGCGGGTGCCGATGCGCTCGTCCAGTTCGGGACGCGGAGCGGTCAGGCCGATCTGCGTGCACGGATAGAAGGAGGTGTGGTCCGGCAGGTTCGCCGTGAACGGCTTGCCGGTCAGCTCGATGACCTCCAGGGCGCGCACGATCCGCCGCCCGTTGCCCGGCAGGATGGCGCGGGCCGCCGCGGGGTCGGCCTCGGCCAGGCGGGCGTGCAGGACGCCCGGGCCGACGTCGCCGAGCTCCCCCTCCAGGCGCGCGCGGACCACGGGGTCGGTGCCGGGGAAGTTCAGGTGGTCCAGGACCGAGCGCACGTACAGGCCCGAGCCGCCGACCAGCACGGGGATGACGTCGCGGTCGGCGCACTGCTCGACGCGGTCGCGGGCCATGTCCTGGTAGCTGGCGACGTCCGCGGGCTCGCTGACCTCCCACACGTCGAGCAGGTGGTGGGGGACCCCGCGCCTCTCGTCCTCGGTGAGCTTGGCGGTGCCGATGTCCATGCCGCGGTAGAGCTGCATGGAGTCGGCGTTGATCACCTCGCCCCGGCGCCCCGTGCGCTCCTCCAGCCGCAGGGCCACCTCGACGGCCAGGTCCGACTTGCCCACAGCGGTCGGGCCGACGACCGCGATCACCTTGATCATCCCTCCAGCGTAGTCAGCCCCGGGCCCGGCCGGACCGCCGCGCGGGGACGGGGAGGTGGCCGTCACCGCCCGGGGCGTGTGCGGCGGGTACCCGTCCTGCCGCGCGGTCCGCCCGTCGCCCTCCACCGACCCTCGACGGACGCTTCGCGCGGTTCTTTCCACGCACACCTCCCCCCGCGTTCCCAGCGGTCGGCAGGACCCGCCCCGGCTCCTTCCCCGGCCCCGCGAGAGCCGCACCGGACGCGCCGCTCGCGACGGACGGCACCCACCGCACACGCCCTAGGATGGGCGGCATGCGATTCGCCAAGGGCCACGGAACAGAGAACGACTTCGTGATCCTCCCCGACCCCGACGGGGAGCTCGACCTCACGGAGGCGGCCGTCCGCCTGTTGTGCGACCGCCGGGCCGGGATCGGCGGTGACGGCATCCTGCGCGTGGTGCGCACGAGCGCCCTCGGCGAGGCCCTCGCTCCGTCCGCCCGCACGGCCGAGCGCTCCGAGTGGTTCATGGACTACCGCAACGCCGACGGGAGCATCGCCGAGATGTGCGGCAACGGCGTGCGGGTGTTCGCCCGCTACCTGCTGCACGCGGGGCTCGTCGAGGGCGATCGCTTCGAGGTGGGCACCCGCGACGGCGCCAAGGAGGTCCAGGTGGAGGCCGACGGCGACATCACCATAGACATGGGTCGCGTGGAGATGCAGGGGACCTCCTCGGCCAAGCTCGCCCGGCAGGTGGTGCACGGCGCGCAGATCTCCGTGGGCAACCCGCACCTGGCCTGCGAGGTGGCCGTACCCGTCGCCGAGGTGGACCTGAGCGAGCTGCCGGTGCTGGACGGGGAGGCCTTCCCCGCCGGGGCCAACGTCGAGGTCTACCGCGCGGTGGCCCCGGGCGTGCTGGAGATGCGCGTGTACGAGCGCGGTTCGGGCGAGACCCGCTCCTGCGGGACCGGGATCGTCGCCGCCGCTGCCGCCGCCACCCCCCAGGGGGAGGGCGCGACCTGGCGCGTGCGGGTCCTCGGGGGCGAGTGCACCGTGTTCCTGGACGCGGACGGCGCGAGGCTGAGCGGCCCGGCCGTCATCGTGGCCGAGGGCGAGACGACCCTGGTGTAGCTCCCGCGGCGGCGTGCGCGCCGGTGCGGGGCGGGCCGGCGCCCGGCCGGGGTTGGCGCGCGGCCCCCGGCCCCCGCGCACCGGGCCGCCCGGACCGGCTTCCCCGCCCCTGGGGCGGAGCGCCGGTCCAGGCTCCCGGCCGGGGTCTGCCGGACGTCGCGCCTCAGCTCGCGGGACGCGCGCCGACCTCCTCCACCCAGCCGGACCAGACGAAGGACCGGTAGGACGTGGTCACCGGCAGCTCCAGTCCGTGCTGGGCCAGGGAGCCCTCACCGCCCTCCTCCTCCAGCACGGTGGCGTCGCGGTAGAGCAGGTCCCCGGTGTCGGGGGCGAAGAGGTAGCGGTGGCGCGTCACCTGGCCGGGCTCCGCGACCCGCACCTGGAAGAGTTCCCCCTCGCGGGCCAGGGGGTCGCGCGTGCCCCCCGCGTACTCGACGCCGGGAAGCCCGGCCAGGACCTCCATGAGGGCCGCCTCCTCGGCCCCGTCCAGGGGGCGGTGGTCGTAGAGGTTGTTCAGGGCGTTGACGAGGGCGGCGTCGGTCGCGGGCTCCTCCCCGCCCCAGGCGGCGAGGGTGTCGGCCATGGCTCCGGCCCCGGTGGGCAGCTCCTCGGGGAACAGCAGTCCCGGGGCCAGCCTCTCCTCCACGTCCTCGGCCTGACGGTCGAGGAACTCCCGGTGCTCCTCCGCGTCGCCGGTGGTGTCCTCGGCGGCGCTCGGGGTGCTGACCGCGCGGGTGTCGCCCTCGGGGTCCTGCCAGTGCTGCCACTGGTAGGGGATGAACCCCGCGCTGTGCGGGTCCTCGTCGCCGGGCTCCTCACCGGCGTAGCTGGTGACGGAGAGCAGTTCCACGCCGGAGGAGGAGACGTAGGCGACGTCGCCCTCGCCCGGGGCGTCGCCGCCGGTCCGGGCGGTCTCGGCGAGGGCGAGCAGCCGCTGCGCACCGGGTTCGGGGTCGGAGCCGACCACCTCCAGGGGGGCGGGCGGCGCGGCGTAGGCGGCGGGGACGCCGACGGGGCCCCCGGAACCGGTGCCGAGGAGGAACGCGGCGGCGGTGGCGGCGGCCGTGAGGGCGGCGGCGCCGGCCAGGACCGGGGGACGGAGCCACAGGGGGCGGCGGGCGGGGGTGTCGTTCATCAGGGCGATGGCCTTCGTCCGTGCGCGCCGGCGGTCGGCGTGGCCGACCGTCCTTCCGGCGCGCGGGTCGGTGTCGTTCAGGAGCGCGCGAAGCGCGGTGACGTCGTCCACGAGGCGTCCTCTCTGTCCTCGACGGGGTGCGCGGTGTCGTCCATGAGCGCCCGGAGGCGCCTGCGGGCACGGTGCAGCCGTCCGCGCGCGGTCACGGGCGAGCAGCCCACCACGCGCGCGGCCTCGCGGCTGCTCAGGCCCTCCCAGGTCACGAGCATCACGAGCTCGCGGTCGGTGTCGGAGAGCCGGGCCAGGGCGCTCAGGGCCGTCTGGCGGCGGACGACCCGTTCGGCGTCGTCCTGGGAACCGCCCCAGACCTCCTCCGGGGGAGGGGGGACCTCACCGCGTTTCCTGACCTCGCGCAGCTTGGCGAGGGTGATACGGCGGGCGCAGGCGTACAGCCAGGGCAGTTCCCGGCCCTCGGGCACCCCCGCCCGCCGCCGCCAGGCGACCGCGAAGGACTCCGAGGCCACGTCGTCGGCCAGGTCGGGGCCGACCCTGCGGCGGGCGTAGTCGTACACCGCGTCGTAGTACCGCTCGAACAGCGCGTTGAACGCCGTGTGGTCGGGCGGGTCGCCGTTGTCGTCGCGCACCATCGGCGGCTCCTCTCTCTCACCCCTTGTGTCGCCGGAGCGGCCGTTGTTCGGGGGGAGGACGGAAAAACCCCCGGAACGCACGTGGTGTGCGTCACGGGGGCGGGGAGCCGGGGCGGCTCAGCGGCGGCCCAGCAGCTGGGAGGCGGTGAGCCCGCGCAGCGAGGCGTCCAGTACCCGGGCGGTGTGGGTCACCGTGACGGGGGAGCCCGCGCGCTCCATGGCCGAGGCTATCTGGAGCGAGCACCCGGGGTTCCCCGAGACCAGCACGTGGGCTCCGGTGGAGGCCACGTCCCGGCCCTTGCGGTCGCCGAGCTCGCGGGCGGCCTCGGGCTTGAGCAGGTTGTACACCCCCGCCGAACCGCAGCAGATCTCGCTGTTGGGCAGGTCGGACACGCGCAGTTCCGGGATGCCCGCGAGCAGGGCGCGGGGCGGCCGGGTGACGCCCTGGCCGTGGGAGAGGTGGCACGCGTCGTGGTAGGCCACGTGCAGGGGGAGGGGGTGGCGCTCGGCGCGCGGCCCCAGCTCCACCAGGAACTCGGTGAGGTCGGCGACCCGCTCGGACAGGGCGCGGCCCCGGCGCACCCAGGCCCGGTCCGCGCCGGCCTCGGCCAGGGTCCGGTCGAGGTGCTTCATGCTGGACCCGCACCCGGCGGAGTTGACCACGATCCGGTCCACCCCCTCGCTTTCGAACACCCCGATCAGGCTCCGGGCGAGGGCGGCCGACTCCTCCGCCCGCCCGGTGTGCCCGGACAGGGCCCCGCAGCAGCCCTGGGCGCGGGGGATCACCACGTCGCAGCCCTCCAGGGCCAGCACCCGCGCGGTCGCGGTGTTGACCTCGGGGAAGAACGCGCCCTGCACACAGCCCACCAGCATGCCCACCCGCGTCCGCGCCCGTCCCGAGGCGGGCACCAGCTCCGGCAGCGCGGGAGGGGGAGGCGACAGCGGCGGTGAGATCCGCTCCATGGCGGCCAGGGCGGGGGAGACCCGCTCCAACAGGCCCGTGCGCCGCACCAGCGAGGAGGCCCCGCTGGCCTGGTAGGCGCGCAGCGGTCCGCGCAGCAGCCGCAGCCTGCGCCGGTACGGGAACAGCGCGAAGATCGCCCCGCGCAGCGCCCGCTCGCCGACGGGCCGTTCGTGCTCGTTCTCCACCCGGTGCCGGGTGGAGTCGATGAGGGCGTCGTAGGCCACCCCGGACGGGCAGGCGGACACGCACGCCAGGCAGCCCAGGCAGTTGTCGAAGTGCCCGACCGCGGTCTCGGTCAGCACGTCCTCGGTGTGCATCTGCGCCATCAGGTGGATCCGCCCGCGCGGTGAGTCCATCTCCTGGCCCCACAGCACGTTCGTGGGGCAGGTGGGCAGGCAGAACCCGCAGTGGACGCAGTCGTCGAGCAGGTCGGCGAACGACCGGTCGCGCTCGTTCGCCCCCTCGTTCGCCGTCTCGTCCGCGAACCGGTCCGAAGCCTCGATCGGCAGGTCGCTCACGGGCCCTCCCTGGGTGCTCTCACGTGTTCAGATGCCGCCCGCGAAACGCCCGGGGGCCAGGCGGTGGCCGGGGTCGAGGGAGTCCTTGACCGCCCGCATCAGCGGCAGGCCGGGGACCTCCCCCCACGGGTCCACCCCGGCGGCGTGGACGTGCGGTTCCGCGCGCAGCAGGGTCATCGTCCAGCCGGGCACCGGGCGCACGCCGTCGAGCACGGCCGCCACCCCGGCGGCGCCGGTACCCGGCGGGAAGGAGGCGTACAGCGCCCCCGCCCGGGCCGAGCCGCTGACGCGGGCCCCCGCGCCCGCCGCCACGGAGAGCTCGACCACCCGCGCCGCGGCCCGGACGCTCTCGGCGGGCGGCACGGACACCAGGGCGAGCGTGCCCTCGGCGGGCAGCACCCCCCACCCCCCGGGCAGGGCGTCGGCCACCTCGGGCTCCTCGTCCGCGGTCGCGGCGACCTCGGCCACCCGAGCCCCGAGGCCGCTCGGGGTTCCCTCCAGCACCACCCGCAGGCTTCCCGGCCCCTCCGGCGGCCAGTCCAGTTCGACGGCCGCGGGCGTCGCCGTGCACTGGCGCAGCGCCGTCAGCAGGCGCTCGGCGTGCGCCACGGAGGGCGCCGGGAGGGTCACCACGCGCAGAGCCCGGGGGAGCGGGTGCAGGCGGAAGGCCACCGAGGCGATCACGCCCAGGGTGCCCAGGCCGCCGGTGTGCAGCTTGGCCAGGTCGTACCCGGCCACGTTCTTGACCACCCGGCCGCCGCTGCGCGCCACCACGCCGTCGGCGCGCACCACCGTCATCCCGATGACCAGGTCGCGCAGCGCCCCGGTGAGCAGGCGGCGCGGCCCGCTCACGCCGGTGGCCACCATCCCGCCCACGGTGCCGCCCGTGCGCACCGGGTCCGCCGACAGCCGCTGCCCGGCGGCGGCCAGCACGTCGTACAGCTCCGCCACGGGCGTGCCCGCGCCCACCTCCACCACCAGGTCGCCCGCGATGTGCTCGATCCACGACAGGTCCGCGGTGTCCACGAGCAGGTCCAGGCCGCGCGGCGGGCCGCCCCAGTCCAGGGCCGTGCCCCCGCCGCGCGCGACGACGTCCAGCCCCTCCCGTGCGGCGGCCGCCATGACCCGGCCCAGCTCCCGGGTGTCGGCGGGACGCGCCACGCGCCCGGGGACGAGACCGCCCACCGCGTCGGCGCCGGTCCCCTCCCGCAGGGCGCCGCTTCCGGCGCCCGATCCCTCGACGAGTGTCACGCGACCTCCCCACGCCCGCGGCCCGCCCGCGGTGTCCCGAGCCTCAGAACTGCTCGGCCCTCCCCGCCTCCACCAACGGGTGCACCCCCGTGCGCACCCCGGGCCGCTCGCCGCACAGGCGCGGTGTGGGCAGCAGCTTGTCCGGGTTGGCGATCCCGTCCGGGTCCAGGGCACGGCGGAACAGGTCGAAGGTGGCCAGGTCGTCGGGGCCGTACATGCGCGGCATCTTGCACGCCTTGTCCATGCCCACCCCGTGCTCGCCGGTGATGGAGCCGCCGTGCTCGATGCACAGGTCGAGGATGGCGCCGGAGACCTCCTCGGCCCGCTCCGCCGCGCCCGGCTCGGCGTCGTCGAAGAGCACCAGCGGGTGCAGGTTGCCGTCCCCGGCGTGGAAGACGTTGGCGACGCGGATGCCCGAGGCCGCCGAGAGCTCGGTGATGCGCCGCAGCACCTCGGGCAGGGCCGTGCGCGGGACGACGCCGTCCTGGACGATGTAGGCGGGGCTGATCCGGCCGACGGCGGCGAAGGCCGACTTGCGGCCCTTCCAGATCCGGGCGCGCTCGTCGGCGTCGCTGGCGGCGCGGGTCCCGAAGGCGCCCGCCCGCGCGCACAGCCGGGTGACCTCGGCGAGCTGGGCCTCGACCTCCGCGGCCGGCCCGTCCAGCTCCACGACCAGCACGGCCGCGGCGCCCTCGGGGTAGTCGCAGGCCACGGCCCTCTCGGCGGCCTCGATGGCCAGCGCGTCCATCATCTCGACGGCCGAGGGCAGCACCCCCGCGGAGATGATGGAGCTGACCGCCCGGCCGCCCGCGTCCGTCGAGGTGAACGCCGACAGCAGGGTGACGGTGCGCTCCGGCGACCGGGTGAGGCCGACGGTGATCCGTGTGGCCACGCCCAGGGTGCCCTCGGAGCCGACGAAGGCCCCGACGAGGTCGTAGCCGTGCGCGCCGGGGTTCTTGCCGCCCAGGCTCACCTGTTCGCCCGAGGGGGTGACGATGTCCAGGCCGCGCACGTGGTTGACGGTGAACCCGTACTTGAGGCAGTGGGCGCCGCCGGAGTTCTCGGCGACGTTGCCGCCCACGGAGCACACCTGCTGGCTGGAGGGGTCGGGGGCGTAGTAGTAGCCGTGGGGCGCGGCGGCGCGGGTGACGTCCAGGTTGGCCACCCCGGGTTCGACGACCGCGCACTCGTTCTCGACGTCGATCTCCAGGACGCGCCGCATGCGCGAGGTGACCAGCAGGACGCCCTCGGTGTGGGGAAGCGCTCCCGCGGACAGGCCGGTGCCCGCGCCGCGCGGCACGAAGGGCACGCCGTTCTCGGCGCACAGGCGCACGACGGCGGCGACCTGGTCGGCGGTGGTGGGCAGCACCACGACGCCGGGGAGGGCGCGGTGGTGGGGGAGCCCGTCGCTCTCGTAGGTGCGGCGCTGGGAGGTGTCGGTGAGCACGCCGTCCTCGCCGCAGATCCGGCGCAGCCGCGGGACGAGTCCGGCCAGGGCCGCCTTCGCCGCCTCGGTCTCGGACATGGGCGCCTCCCGGTTCCACCCGCGCGGGCACGGACGGGTCCCGTCCGTGCCGGACGCGACCTCGCAAGGCGAACGTACGACTGCACCCCTCGCAGATGCAAGGGGTGCAGTGGAAATTACTTTCCGTCTTATGAAATTAGCGTCGGACTACGGCATGCGCTCGTAGGCGGGCAGCGTCAGGAAGTCGACGTACTCGTCGGCCAGGGCCACCTCGGTGAACAGCTCACCGGCCTGCTGGTACAGGTTCTCGTCGAAGTCCGCGCCCAGCTGCTCGCGGATGGCGGCGAGCTCCTCGTCGATGATGCCCCTGACCAGCTCAGCGGTGACCTTGGGGCCGTTGTCGAGCGTGATGTCGTTGTGCAGCCACTGCCAGACCTGCGAGCGGGAGATCTCGGCGGTCGCGGCGTCCTCCATCAGGTTGTGGATGGCCACCGCGCCGTTGCCGCCCATCCACGTCGCCAGGTACTGCAGGGCGACGTTGACGTTGCCTCGCAGGCCCGCGAGGGTGACGCCGCCCGGGGTCCTGTCCACGGCCAGCAGGTCCTCGGCCGAGACCTCGACCTCGGGGCGCTGCTTGTCGATCTGGTTGGGGCGCTCGCCCAGGACGCCGTCGAAGACCTCCATGGCCACCGGGACCAGGCCCGGGTGGGCGACCCAGGAGCCGTCGAAGCCGTCACCGGACTCGCGGGACTTGTCGTCGCGGACCTTGGCGAAGGCGTTCCTGTTGACCTCCTCGTCCTTGCGGGAGGGGATGAAGGCCGCCATGCCGCCGATGGCGTGGGCGCCGCGCTTGTGGCAGGTCTTGACCAGCAGCTCGGTGTAGGCCCGCATCATGGGCGCGGTCATCGTGACGGCGTTGCGCTCGGGCAGCAGGAACCTGCGGCCGCGGGTGCGGTGCGTCTTGATGATGCTGAACAGGTAGTCCCAGCGGCCCGCGTTGAGGCCCGCGGAGTGCTCGCGCAGCTCGTAGAGGATCTCCTCCATCTCGAACGCGGCCGGGATGGTCTCGATGAGGCAGGTCGCGCGGATGGTGCCGCGCGGGATGCCCAGGCGCTCCTGGGCCAGGACGAAGACGTCGTTCCACAGGCGGGCCTCGAGGTGGCTCTCCATCTTGGGCAGGTAGAAGTAGGGGCCCCTGCCCTTGTCGATCTGGCGCTGGGCGCAGTGGAAGAAGTAGAGCGCGAAGTCCAGGAGGCCGCCGCTGACGCGCCGGCCGTCCACGAGGACGTGCTTCTCGTCCAGGTGCCAGCCGCGCGGGCGCACGACGATGGTGGCGAGCTCGCCGTCCTCCTTCAGGGCGTAGGTCTTGCCCTGGGGGGAGGTGAAGTCGATGGTGCGGTCGAGGGCGTCGCGCAGGTTGAGCTGCCCCCCGATCATGTTCTCCCACAGCGGGGTGTTGGCGTCCTCGAAGTCGGCCAGCCACACCTTGGCGCCGGAGTTGAGCGCGTTGATGGTCATCTTGCGGTCGGTGGGGCCGGTGATCTCCACGCGGCGGTCCGTGATGCCCGGGGCGGGTGGGGCGACCCGCCAGCCGTCGTCCTCGCGGATGTGCTTGGTCTCGGGGAGGAAGTCGAGGTCGGCCCCGGCGGAGATCTGCTCCTGCCTGGTCACGCGGGCCTGGAGGAGCTCCTGGCGGCGCTCCTCGAAGGTGCGGTGCAGTTCGGCGACGAGGGCGAGGGCGTCCTCGGTGAGGATCTCGTCGAACCGTTCGTGGAGGGGGCCGGTGATCTCGACCCCGTGCGTGGCGCCCATGGAAAACCTTCCGCAATACGAAATAAGCTTCTGGTATGTGGAAAACGAAGCTACCGTCCGGTTCGCGGACGGTCAACGTCGCGCGTGTCTCACTGACCGGGGAGTTTCCCTGGATGGGAAGGTCGTAAAAACTTCTTCCGCAACTTCCGTGCTTGTTGTCCGGGCGGGTACGGGACCCGGCCGGTCCCCGGCGCAGTGTCGCGCCCGCCGCGCCCTGCGATAATTCAGGTGCCCCCGTCGAGGCGAGATGCCACCATCGACAGGGCACCCGCCACCGCCCGGTCGCGGGAAGAATCGCGGCGGCGGCCACGTTGACCCACCTGGAGGGATATGAATACAGCTGACACCCGCGGAAGCGTCCATGACGGCCACGAGGCCGGGGACGAGTTCCGCGAGGCGATCACCGTCGGGGACGGGGTCAACGCACACGACGCGTCCCGCGAGGCCACGGCCACCGGCGGCGACCGCTACGACGACCCGGACAACGTCCCCGACCAGGGCGAGATGGAACTCGCCGAGCGCCACGCACTGCGTCGCGTGCCGGGACTGTCCACCGAACTCACCGACGTCACCGAGGTCGAGTACCGCTCCCTGAGGCTGGAGCGCGTCATCCTCATCGGCGTGTGGACCGGCGGCACCCAGGCCGACGCGGACAACTCGCTCACCGAGCTGGCCGCGCTGTCCGAGACCGCGGGCGCGCTCGTGCTGGAGGGGGTCACCCAGCGCCGCTCCAAGCCCGACCCCGCCACCTACGTCGGCAAGGGCAAGGCCGCCGAGCTGCGTGACATCGTGGAGGCCACCGGCGCCGACACCGTGATCTGCGACGGAGAGCTCACGCCCGGCCAGCTGCGCCAGCTGGAGGACGTGGTCAAGGTCAAGGTGATCGACCGCACGGCCCTGATCCTGGACATCTTCGCCCAGCACGCCCGCAGCAGCGAGGGCAAGGCCCAGGTCGAACTCGCCCAGCTCAACTACCTGCTGCCGCGACTGCGCGGCTGGGGTGACGCCCTGTCCCGTCAGGCGGGCGGCTCCGGCGGCGGTGGCGCGGGCGGAGGCGTGGGCCTGCGCGGTCCGGGTGAGACCAAGATCGAGACCGACCGCCGGCGCATCAACGACAAGATGGCCAAGCTGCGCCGCCAGCTCGCCCACATGCGTACCGCGCGCGACGTCAAGCGCGACGTCCGGCGCACCCGCGCGGTGCCGTCCGTGGCCATCGCCGGGTACACCAACGCGGGCAAGTCGAGCCTGCTCAACCGGCTGACCGGTGCCGGGGTCCTGGTGGAGAACGCCCTGTTCGCCACCCTGGACCCGACCGTGCGCCAGGCCCGCACACCCGACGGCCGCGGGTTCACGCTCAGTGACACCGTCGGCTTCGTCCGGCACCTGCCGCACCAGCTGGTGGAGGCCTTCCGCTCCACCCTGGAGGAGGTCGCCGACTCCGACCTGGTCGTGCACGTGGTCGACGGGTCCCACCCCGACCCCGAGAGCCAGATCAGCGCGGTCCGGCACGTCTTCGCCGACATCGACGCCGGTGACGTGCCCGAGCTCATCGTGGTCAACAAGGTGGACGCCGCCGACCCCGACGTGCTCAAGGCGATGCGTACCCGCCACCCGGACATGATCGAGGTGTCGGCGCGCACCGGCGAGGGCATCTCCGGGCTGGTGACGGCGATCGCCGCGGCGCTGCCCGAGCTGGCCCACGAGGTGCGGGCGCTCGTCCCGTACTCGCGGGGCGACCTCATCGCCCGGATCCACGAGGAGGGGCGCATCCTCAGCGAGGAGCACACCGGCGAGGGCACGGCGATCCACGCCTTCGTCCCCGCACTGCTCGCGGGCAGGCTCGACGAGTACACGCCCAGCACGGCCTGAGGCACGCGCGGCCCGCCGCGCACGGCCGGGGCGCCCCGACAGGGGGCGCCCCGGCTCCGTCGTGTCCGGGGGCGGCAGAAGCGGCGCCCGGGAGCGTCCCCGCCCCGAGGGCGTGCGCGGACACACGGCCCACAGTGGCTCTCCGTGGCGTTCGTCACCGAGGGTGCCCGCCGACTTTGTTGGGAGAGGCCCCTATTCGTCCCCTCGGGGAGGTGTACACGGAGTCCGCGGATGGACTACGGTTTTGGAGCACTGGCCGCCAGTGGCCGCTGTCCCGCGACAGCCGACCCCCTTTCCACTGTCACGGCATCCCGGCGGCCGCAGACCGCCCCCTCCGCCGGCTCCGCCGGACCGCTCCAGATACGAGGTCGCCATGTCCGCCCGTGTATCCCACGACCGTGTCCCGCAGTCGCACCGGCGGATCTGACCGGCGAGGGCGGACGACCCCATGACGGCGGTACTCCTCAGCAACATCGGCCGGCTGTGGACCGGGAGCGAACTTCTCACCAAGGCCGCGCTCCTGATGGACGACGACCGGGTGGCCTGGGTCGGGCCCGCCGCCGAGCTCCCCCAGAGCATCCCCGGCGTGGTGGACGACCTCACCGACGTCGACGACGTCGTCAACATCGGCGGCGGCATGATCACCCCCGGGCTGGTCGACGCCCACTGCCACCCCGTGTACGCGGGCGACCGCTACGCCGAGGTCAACATGTGGGCCAAGGGCGCCTCCAAGGGGGACATCTTCGCGGCGGGGGGCGGTGTCTCCACCACCGTCACCATCACCCGGGGTACCGACCCCTGGACGCTGTGCAACGCGGTCCGCGAGCGGCTCCGGCACTGGGTGCTGACCGGCAGCACCACCGTGGAGGCCAAGACCGGCTACCACCTGACCAGGGACGGCGAGCTGGCCGACGTGCGCCTGCTGCGCTCCCTGGAGGAGGAGCCGGGCATGCCGCGCCTGCACGTCACCTTCTTCCCCGCGCACGGGGTGCCGCCCGAGTTCTTCGGCAGACCCAGGGAGTACGCGGCCACCGCCGCCTCCTGGCTCAGCGACGCCGCGCTGGCCGGGGCCGACGGAGTGGACGTGTACTGCGACAACCAGCAGTTCACCACCGAGGACGCCCGCATGCTGCTGGGCGTGGGCCAGTCCGTGGGGCTGCGCACCACCCTGCACGCCTGCTCGCGCCCCCGGCACGGCGCCGTGCGCATGGCCGCCGAGATGGGCTGCTCCTCGGTGGACCTGCTGCACGAGACCGACGAACAGGACGTCCTGGCGCTGGCCGCCACCCGCACACCGGTGGTGGCCTGCCCGACGACCTCGCTGCACGAGCGCCGCACCCCGCCCGTGCGGGCGCTGCTCGACCACGGCGTGCCCGTCGGGCTGGGCACCGACCACAACCCCGGCCAGTCCGGCACGATGTCGATGCCGCTGGTGATCTCGCTGGCCATCTCCATGTTCGAGATGACCGTCCAGGAGGCCCTGCACGCCGCCACGGTGGGCAGCGCCCGCGCCCTGGGCCTGAGCGACCGGGGCGTGCTCGCGCCCGGCAGCCTGGCCGACCTCGTCCAGTGGGACGCCGACCACGAGGGCGCCTTCGCCTGGTCGATGGGCCTCAACACCCTGCGCGTGTGGCAGGGCGGCAGGACCATCCGCTAGGGCGTGTGCGGCGGATACCCGCCCCGGGCGCCTCCCGCGGCGGACCGGGCCGGGCCGCCGCTCAGCGCGTGCCCCGGGCCCGGGCGATCTCGATGACGGCGCGCTCCAGCGCGTACTCGGGGTCGCGTCCGGCGCCCTTGATGAGCGCGTCGGTCTCGGCGACCACCGCCATGGCCCGGGTGACCCCCGCCGGGCTCCACCCCCGCGCCTGCTGGCGCAGGGTCCGCAGCTTCCACGGCGGAACCTTGGCCCGCTTGGCCAGGTCCGCCTCGGACATGCCGCGCGGCGGCTGGGCGGCCACGGCGATGCCGCGCACCGCCCCGGCCAGCGCGCTGTTGATGAGCACCGGGGCGGTACCCACCGCCAGCGACCAGCGCAGCTGCTCCAGCGCCTCGGGCAGTCGCCCCTCCACGGCGCGGTCGGCCACGGTGAACCCGGAGGCCTCCGCCTTGCCGGAGTGGTAGCGGGCCACCGCCGCGGCGTCCACGCGGCCCTCGGTGTCGGCCATCAGCTGGGTGCAGGCCGCCGCGATCTCGCGCAGCTCACTGCCGACCGCGTCCACCAGCGCCTGCGCGGCGTCGGCGGTGATCTGACGTCCCGCCTGGGAGAACTCGGCCTTGACGAAGGCCACCCGCTCGGCGGGCTTGCCCGGACCCTTGCAGTCCACGCGGTGGGCGCCCGCCTTGACCGCGGCCTGGAGCAGGGCCTTGCCCTTGTTGCCGCCCGCGTGGGTGAGCACGAGGTTGACGTCGTCGGCCGGGTCCCCGAGGTAGTCGGTGACGGTCGCCGCCAGGTCCTTGGTCAGGTCCTGAGACGAGCGCAGCACCACCACCCGCCGGTCGCCGAACAGCGAGGGCGAGGTCACCTCGACGAGCGTGGACACCCCCACCTGGGCGGGCACCAGGTCGTGGACGTCCACGTCGGGATCGGACTCGCGGACCGCCGCGACGACGGCGGCGACGGCCCGGTCGACGAGGAGTTCCTCGTCCCCGACGATGATCGTGAGCAGGGCGGGTGCAGGCATACACAGAGGATGCCACGCCCCACCGACCGGCCGGGCGCACTCCGGGCGGCCCGCGGGTACGCGCCCGCCCGCCTCCGTCCTTTCCCGTCCCGTCCGGGGCGCTCCGTGCGCGGCGCCCCTACCGCGAGGGGTCGGGTCCGCGGACCACGGCCTGCCCGGGTCCGGAACCGCCGCCGTCCAGCACGGCCACGTCCCCGTCCCGGTCGGTACGCAGGTTCACCCGCGCCACCCGCTCCAGGATGTCCCAGGTGAACGGCGCCGGGTGCCCGTAGGAGTTGTCCGCGCCCACCGAGGTCACCGACACCACCGGCCCGGCGGCCTCCAGGAAGGCCGGTTCCTGGCTCCCCGCCCCGTGGTGGGGCACGGCCAGCACGGTCACCCGCAACAGGCCGGCGTCCGGTCCCTCCAGCAGCCTTCTCTGCGCCTCCTCCTCGATGTCACCGGTCAGCAGCGCCGTCAGCGCCGCCCCGTCCGCCCGGATCACCACCGAGGCGTCGTTCACCGAACCCGTGAAGCCCGGCTCCGGCCACAGCACGCGCAGCAGCCACGGCCCCACCCGCAGCCGCTGTCCCCGCCCGGCCTCCAGCAGCCGTACCCCGGCCCCGGCCAGCAGCCGCCCGGTGGCGCTCTCCCCGAACCCCGGCGGTGCCAGCGCGGCTCCCACCCGCCGGTGCCGCAGCACCCCGGGCGTCCCGTCCACGTGGTCGGCGTGGTCGTGGCTCAGGACCAGGAGCGGGACCTCGCGCACCCCCAGCCGGCCCAGGCAGTCGTCGACCATCTCCGGGTCCCCGCCGGCGTCGGCGACCACCGCCGAGCCCGGGCCCGCCGCCAGTACGAACGCGGTGCCCTGGCCCACGTCGCAGGCCACCAGCGCCCACCCCGGGGGCGGCCACCCGCCCGGCACGCACCGCGCGGCCAGGGCCAGCAGCAGCACGGCCGCCACCACGGCGGCCACGACACGGCGCAACCGTCCGTGTGTGAACACCAGCACCGCCAGCACGGCGGCCAGGACCAGCCCTCCCACCAGGTCCGACCGCCACGCCAGCGCCCCGTGCGGGACACGGGCGCCCGCCCCGGCCACCGCCGCGATCCACGACACCCCCAGGCCGGGCAGGTGCACGGCCACCGCCGCGGCCCCCGGCCACAGCACCGCCAGGGCCGCCACCGCCGACCCCGCCACCGTCACCGCCGCGACCACCGGAGCGGCCAGCACGTTCGCCGGGACCGCGATCCACGACAGCTCGCCCGAGAGCAGGACCAGCACGGGCGAGACCGTCACCTGCGCGGCCACCGCCACCGCGAGCGCCTCCGCCACCGGGCGCGGCAGACACCCCGACCACGCCCGCGTCCACGGCGGCACCAGCAGCAGGATGCCCGCGGTCGCCAGCACCGACAGCGCGAACCCGAAGGAGGCGGCCAGCCCCGGCGCCACGAACAGCACCCCGACCGTCGTGACGGCCAGCGCACCGAGCCCCGCGTGGGCCCGCCCGGTAGCCAGCGCCAGCAGACCCAGCGACCCCATGAACGCCGCGCGCACCACGCTCGGCTCGGGGCGGCACACCAGGACGAACACCCAGATGACCACCGCGCCGCCCGCCACCGAGCACCACGGGGGCGCCCGCAGCAGCCGGGTCGTCGCCAGCACGAAGCCGGTCAGCACCGCCAGGTTGGCCCCCGAGACGGTCAGCAGGTGCGTCATCCCGGTCTCCCGGAAGTCCTCGGCGGTCTCCGGCGGCACCCCGGACACGTCGCCGACGATCAGCGCCGGGAGGAGCCCGTCCTCGGGCCGGGGCAGCCCGGAGGAGGCCTCCCGCAGCCGCTCCCGCACCAGGCCGGCGAAGCTCTGCAGGCCGCCGGGCCGCCCCACCTCCTCCGGCGGCCCGCGCACCAGGACCAGGGCGGCGGTGAGGGGCTCGTCCTCCGTGCCGAGGAAGACGCCCCGCGCCCGGAAGGACTGCCCGGGCAGCAGGTCGCGCCACTCCGGCCCCGAGGCCAGGACCACCACCGGCGCCTCGGACGCCCGGTCGGCGCCCCCGGTCCGCACCCACGCGGTACGGGCGCCGACCACCCAGGTCGCCCTCCCCGGCCGGGGAGTCCCCGTACGCGGGCGCGGGTCGGAGGTCACCACCGCCTCGAACTCCGCCTCGCTCCGCTGCTCCGCCGCCTCCCTGGCCGCGCTCCGCTCCACCCGGTGCACCTGGACACCGGCCACCGCCGCCACCGTGGCCACGCAGGCCAGCGACGCCGCGGCGGTGAGCGCCACCGCCTCCAGCGGCGGACGCGCCGCCGCCAGGAGCAGGGCCAGCGCGCTGACCCCCGCCGCCCCGGCCAGGGACCAGGCCGCCCACGGCGGGGCGGCGAGCGCCGCCAGCGCGGCGATCCATGCCGCCGCCGCGGGCACCAGCAGGCGCAGGTCGGGCGGCCTGTCCAGCCCGTAGGCATCCGTTCCCAGCCACGTCGCCACCGCCGCTCACCCCACCGTCACGTGGGGTTCGAGGTCGGCGAGCACCTTCTCGCCGATCCGGTCCACGTTGACCAGGTCGCCGACGCTCCGGAAGGGGCCGTGCTCCTCGCGGTAGGTGACGATGTTGTCGGCGATCACCGTGCCGACCCCGGGCAGGGTCTCCAGTAAGGCCCGGTCGGCCCGGTTGATGTCCACCAGGCCCCCGGCCCCCCGCGGGCCGGTCCCGGCCCCGCCCGTGCCCGCGGGTGCGGGGACGCCCACCAGGACCTGCTCGCCGTCGACCAGCGGGCGGGCCAGGTTGAGCAGGTCGAGGTCGGCGTCGGGCAGCGCGCCGCCGGCCTCCTCCACGGCGTCGGCCACCCGCGATCCCGGCGGCAGCGTGTACAGCCCGGGGTCGGACACCTCGCCGCCCACGTGCACCACGAGGTCCTCCTCCGGCGCCGCGGCCCCGGCCTCCCCGGCGCCCGCCTCCCCGGCGCCCGTCCCCGTGTCGTCGGCCGGGGCCTGTGCGCCGTCCTCCACCGCCGCGGGCACGGGCGCCGCACGCGTGACCAGTTCGGGCGCCGGCACGGCGGTCGGCCGGTGGTACAGCGCCAGCACCAGCACGACGGCCAGCGCGCCCAGCACGGCCAGGGCGACCACCGCCCGCCGGGAGAGCGCCGCCCGGGGCGGCCAGCGCCGGGCCAGCCGCTCCAGGAGCGAACCCGGCGGCTCGGGGCCGAACTCCGCGTACCCCGACGGCGGCCCTTCCGGACGCCGGTGTCGTCCTCCGTCCGACCCGGGCCAGGTGCCCGGACCGAAGGCGCCGGCCCCGTCGGCTCCCCGCGCGCCGGTGTCCCGGACGGGCTCCGCGGCCCTCTCCCTCCGGCCCTCCCCACGTCCGGCTGCCCGCCTGGAGGATTCCGCGGCCCTTCGGGTCCGGTCCGCCTCCGCCACGGCCCCGGGGGCGGCTGCCGCGGCCTCGACGGGCGGAGTCCGCGCGGAGGAGGCCCCGGCCGGGGAGGGGCGCGGGGGAGCGGCGGCGTCGGCCGGGCCCTCGGAACGGCGCCCGGGCCGGACACCCGGGGGCGGGGGACCCGCGTCGGGCGCCTGCGCCCGGTAGGGGGTGCGCGTCCCGGCCACCGCGTACGGTGCGCTCGGGATCGGCGGGGCGCCGCGGGGCGGCGGCGGGGGTTCCGAGGGCGGGCGGGGGATACGCGCGCGCAGGCGCCGTGCCACGGGGGAGGCGTCCAGGGTGAGCGCGCGGAGTCGGTCCTGCTGGCCGGGGCCGGGGGAGTGGCGCCGGGTGCGGCGCTGAGCAGTCATAGGACCACGTTAGGAAGCCGCGAACGCTGTGTCAGCAGCCGTTTCCGGGCTGTGGACAACTCTCGCCCGCGCCTCTTCGACCTGCGCGGACGGCGGTCGCCGCGCATGAGAAAACCCGGCCCGGTGCGTGCGCACCGGGCCGGGTCGAGTCGTCAGCCTCAGGCGGACTGCAGGGCGTGCAGGCGCTTGGAGATCGCGCTCTTGCGGTTCGCGGCCTGGTTCTGGTGGATGACGCCCTTGCTGCTGGCCTTGTCCAGCGCACGGGCGGCGGCGCGCTGAGCGACGGTGGCCTTCTCGACGTCCCCGGCCTCGGCAGCCTCACGGAACTTGCGGATGGCCGTCTTCAGCGAGGAGCGCACCGCCTGGTTGCGGACACGAGCCTTCTCGTTCTGCCGAATGCGCTTCTTCTGCGACTTGATGTTCGCCATGCGAAAACGTGCTCCAGTTGATCTTGGTCATCGCGCCGACCGGACCAGGCGGCCCAACTCGCGGGCAGCCGTTCCGCGAGAGGCCGGCGTGGGCGCCGACGCAGGGTGTGTGAGTCCACAGGGCCCGAAGCCGAATGTGGAAGTCCGAGACACGGACTTCCAGTATGCCTCACATGGGATACCGCTCAGGCCCCACGGGCGCCCCACGGGTGTGGGCCAAGGCACCCGGGGGCGGCCTGCCGGGGGCTTCCCCCGCACCGACGGCCCCTCCGGACACGTGCGGGCCGGTGTCCGGAGCGGCGACCGCGCCGCCACAGCCGTGGCGGCGGGTCCTCGGCGGGCACCGCTCAGGACATCAGCCACCCCGCCGTGTAGGCCGCCACGTCCTCCTCGGTCGCCTCGTCGCCCAGGTAGAAGGCCACCCCCAGGGTCATCCCCTCCGGCGGGTCGGCCTCGGTCACGCCCAGCCTGACGGCCGCCAGCGCGGTCACCACCGACTCGTCCGTCTCCTCCGGGGCCCACTCGCCACCGCCGTACGTGGGCAGCCCGAACCGCACCGTCACGTCCTCACGCGCGCGCAGGGCCGTCACCGCCTCGGTCACCTGCCGCACCATGAACCCGCCGTGCAGCGCGTCACCGGCCATCCCGGCGCCCACGCCCGGCAGCACCACCTCGTCGGCGTGCTCGGTCACCCGGTCCAGGTACCCCTTGGACCAGTACTTCTCCTCGCGCTCCACCACGAACGAGGGGACCCGCCCGCCCGGTACCAGCTCCACGTGGTGGGCCTGCACCGACAGCACGGGCTCCCCGCCCAGCTCCTCGCGCACCATCGACATGAGCGTGGGGATCGACGGGTCGTTCACGGTCACCGGGCGGATCTCCAGGTGCGCGCCCGCGAACCCGTCCGCGGCCACCTCGGCGACCGCCGGGGCGAGCGCCGCGCGGGCCTCCTCGTCGAGCCGGTCCCGCAGCAGGGAGGAGCCGCTCTCCACGTGCCGCAGCCACGCCAGCGCGCGCACGTCGGGGTACTCCCGCTCCAGCCAGGACAGCAGGGAGCCGGTGTCCTCCACCCGCTCGACCGCGCCCCCGGAGTCGATCTCGCCCGCGTACACGTACACCGTGTCCACCCCGCCGGTGTCGAGCACCCGCGCCAGGGCGCCGGTGTCCTCCCAGGAGCCCACCCACGCCGCGTCCGCGCCCTGCGAGGCCGCCCACGGCGCCGGTTCACCCGAGAACTGGAAGGCCAGCAGGGCCCCCGCGCCCGCCACCACGACCGCGATCGCGGCCACACCCGCCAGCAACCGCGTCAACAGCCACTTCAACCGCCCGCTCCTCCCACGTCCCGGCCGCGGGGCGGGACACGCCCGCCCGCCGCCCGCCACCACCCTCGACGGCCGCGCCGCGCGCGCAGTCCTTCCTGTACGGCCCGTTCCCGGTCCCGGGTCGCATAATCTGGACACCAGACCCACGCCCGCGCCCCATACTGCCGCACGGGTCGCTGCCGTCGCCGAGAGAGGGCACCCGGCCGCCGTGGGATGATGGACGACGCCGTTGGCCCTCGCCGCGGCGGGGCGACGCCGCCGCGAGGCGTACACGACCCGGACCCGACCTGTGAACGGAGCACGGTGGCACAGCCGAACTGGACCGATCCCGCGCTGATCCGCAACTTCTGCATCATCGCGCACATCGACCATGGCAAGTCGACGCTGGCCGACCGGATGCTCCAGATCACCGGTGTCGTCGAGGACCGCCAGATGCGCGCCCAGTACCTGGACCGCATGGACATCGAGCGCGAGCGCGGCATCACCATCAAGTCGCAGGCGGTGCGCATCCCCTTCACCGCCCTCGACGACCGGACCTACACGCTCGACCTCATCGACACCCCCGGGCACGTCGACTTCACCTACGAGGTCTCGCGCTCCCTGGCCGCCTGCGAGGGCGCGGTCCTGCTGGTGGACGCCGCGCAGGGCATCGAGGCGCAGACCCTGGCCAACCTGTACATGGCCCTGGAGAACGACCTCACCATCATCCCGGTGCTCAACAAGATCGACCTCCCGGCCGCGCAGCCGGAGAAGTACGCCGAGGAGCTGGCCGGGATCATCGGCTGCGAGCCCTCCGACGTGCTCAGGGTCAGCGCCAAGACGGGCGAGGGCGTCGAGGAGCTCCTCAACGAGATCGTCAACCAGATCCCGCAGCCCGTCGGCGACGCCGACGCCCCGGCCCGCGCGATGATCTTCGACTCGGTCTACGACACCTACCGCGGCGTGGTCACCTACGTCCGGGTGATCGACGGCAAGCTCAGCCCGCGCGAGCGCATCCAGATGATGTCCACCCGCGCCTCGCACGAGATCCTGGAGATCGGGGTCAGCTCGCCCGAGCCCACCAAGTGCGACGGCCTGGGTGTGGGCGAGGTCGGCTACATCATCACCGGGGTCAAGGACGTGCGCCAGTCCAAGGTCGGTGACACCATCACCGCCCTGAACCGGCCCGCGACCGAGATGCTGTCCGGGTACCGCGAGCCCAAGCCCATGGTGTTCTCGGGCCTGTACCCGATCGAGGGCACCGACTACCCGGTGCTGCGCGACGCCCTGGAGAAGCTCCAGCTCAACGACGCCGCCCTGGCCTTCGAGCCGGAGACCTCCGCCGCCCTGGGCTTCGGCTTCCGCTGCGGCTTCCTGGGCCTGCTCCACCTGGAGATCACCCGGGCCCGCCTGGAGCGCGAGTTCAACCTGGACCTCATCTCCACCGCGCCCAACGTCATCTACCGGGTGGACATGGAGGACGGCGGCGAGCACGTGGTGACCAACCCCAGCGAGTTCCCCGCCGGCAAGATCGCCTCCATCTACGAGCCGATGGTCAAGGCGACCGTGCTCAGCCCCTCCGACCACATCGGCCAGATCATGGAGCTGTGCCAGGAGCGTCGCGGAGACCTCCAGGGCATGGACTACCTGTCCGAGGACCGCGTGGAGATGCGCTACACGCTGCCCCTGGCCGAGATCGTCTTCGACTTCTTCGACCACCTCAAGTCCCGCACCAAGGGCTACGCGTCACTGGACTACGAGCCCACCGGTGAGAAGGCCTCCGACCTGGTCAAGGTCGACATCCTGCTCCAGGGCGAGGCGGTCGACGCCTTCTCCGCCATCGTGCACAAGGACAAGGCCTACGCCTACGGCGTGGAGATGACCAAGAAGCTGCGCGAGCTCATCCCCCGGCAGCAGTTCGAGGTGCCCATCCAGGCCGCCATCGGCGCCCGGGTGATCGCCCGCGAGAACATCCGCGCCATCCGCAAGGACGTGCTCTCCAAGTGCTACGGCGGCGACATCAGCCGTAAGCGCAAGCTGCTGGAGAAGCAGAAGGAGGGCAAGAAGCGGATGAAGATGGTCGGCCGGGTCGAGGTGCCCCAGGAGGCCTTCATCTCCGCGCTGTCCACCGACACGGGCGGCGCCGACGACAAGAAGAAGAAGTAGCTCCCTACCTCACGTGCCCGCAGGCTCGCCCGGGCCCCGTGCGAGCCTGCGGGCACGTGGAGGACACGGAGGAGAAGGGGCGCCCCCGTCCGGGGCGCCCCTTCCTCGTCCTCCTCGGGAGCCCTCCTCAGCCCTTGACCGCTCCCGCGGTCAGGCCCTCGGTGATGTAGCGCTGGAGGAACCAGAACACCGCCAGGGTGGGCAGGGACAGCATGATGGCGCCCACCGCGAACATCCCGAAGTTCGCGTTGCGCTGCGAGGCCACCAGCTGGTAGAGCCCCAGGCCCAGCGTCTTGGCGCCGGTGTCGCGCAGGAACACGCTCGCCATCAGGAACTCGTTGATGGTGGAGATGAACACCAGCAGGCCCACGATCGCCAGCACCGGCGTGACCAGCGGCAGCATGATCCGGAAGAACACCTGCGCGTGCGAGGCCCCGTCCATCTGCGCGGACTCGTCCAGCTCCTTCGGCACGGTGTCGAAGAAGCCCTTCATCAGCCACGTGTTGATGCTCAGCGCGCCGCCCAGGTAGACCAGCAGCAGCCCCCACCGGGTGTCGAAGCCGATCGCCGGATAGTACTCACCTATGCGTGAGAACATCAGGTAGATCGCCACGATCGCCAGGAACTGCGGGAACATCTGGATCACCAGGAGCCCGATCAGCCCCACCCGGCGGCCGCGGAAGCGCATGCGGCTGAACGCGTACGCGGCCAGCGCCGACAGCAGCACCGTCACGGCGGCGTTGGTGAAGGCGAAGAACAGCGAGTTCGCGTACCAGGTGGTGAACGGGGTGTTGGTGAACAGGTCGACGGCGTTGTCCAGGCTGGCCCCGGTCGGCCACAGCTGCGCGCTGGACAGGGTGCCCAGCGGGTTGAGCGCCGCCGACACCACGAACAGCACCGGGAAGAGCGCGAACGCCACGACCACCAGCATCACCACGTGGCGCCAGCCGTACCTGCGGGCCCACAGGCCCAGACGGACTCCGGTACCGCGCCGGTGGGGCGCGCGCACCGCGCCCGGGGTTCCGACCGCCATCAGTCCACCTCCTTGAGGGCCTTGCTCCGGCTGAGGCTGACCACCGACATCACCGACACGATCAGGAAGATCATCACCGACAGCGCCGCCGCGTACCCGTACTGGGCGGTGGCCTCGTTGAAGGCGAGCCGGTAGGTGTAGGTGATGAGCAGGTCGGTGGCCCCGGCCATCGGGTTGTTCGGCGAGAACGGACCGCCCTGGCTGATCAGCCACACCGCGTTGAAGTTGTTGAAGTTGAACGCGAACGTCGAGACCAGGATCGGCGTCATGGCCACCATCAGCAGCGGCAGGGTGACGTTGCGGAAGGCCTGCCAGGGGCCCGCGCCGTCGATCTGCGCCGCCTGGCCCAGCTCGCGCGGGACGGCCTGGAGGGCTCCGGTGGCCACCAGGAACATGTAGGGGTAGCCCAGCCAGACGTTGGCCAGGATCACCGCAGCCCGGGCCGACCACGCGTCGCCCAGCCAGTCCACCTCCAGGCCGAGCACCCGGTTGAACAGGCCGAAGTCGGTGTTGAACATGTCCCGCCACAGCAGGAACATCGCCAGCGAGCTCATCGCGTACGGCAGGACCACCAGGATCCGGTACACGACCCTGCCGCGCAGCCCGGGGGCGTGCAGGACGAGCGCGATCGCCAGGCCCACCACGAACACCAGGAAGGTGACGGAGGCGGCGAAGGCGATGTTCCACACCAGGATGCTGAAGAACGACGACGCGAAGGTCGGGTTGAACAGGAAGCGGGCGAAGTTGTCGAAGCCCACGCCGACCTGCCAGCCCTGGGCCAGCCGCTCCCCGTCCTCGTCGTAGAACGCGCCGCGCTCGTTGTCCGCGTGGTAGACGACCCCCGTCTCGGAGTCGGTGACGCAGTCGCACCCGGCGTCGTAGGCGCGGGTCGCGGTCCCCTCGAAGGCGGTGGACAGGCCGCTGGAGCGGATGCCCGTGCCGCTGCCGGTGGGCACCGCGAACGCCTGGAGCTCGTCGCTGCGCGCGTTGACCTGGGTGGGGGACAGGATCGTGTACCCGAAGGCCTCGGTGATCTTGCCCGAGGGCTCCACGGTCGCGCCGTCGAGCTCGGTGAGCCCCTCCTCGGTACCGGCGTAGGCGTCGCCCTCGGGGTCGGTGAGCAGGAAGACCAGCTCACCGGTCTCGGGCGAGCCGGTGACCGCCACGGTCAGGGTGTACTCCTCGGCCCCGTCGGGGCTGCTCACCGAGTAGGCCTCGATGGAGGCGATGGCCTGTTCCTTGTCGCCCCGGTGGCCGTCGCTGAGGTTGGTCACCGAGGTGCTCATCGTGTAGAGCACCGGCAGGATCTGGAAGGCGGTCAGGAACAGCACGCCCGGGATCAGGTACTTGGCCGGGACGGTGCGCTTGGACAGGTAGACCCAGTAGACGAGGACGACCACGGCCACGACCAGGGCGATGCCCCACCAGTTGCCCGCCACGTACAGGGGCAGGACCGCCCACACGCCCAGGGCGGTGAACAGGCCCAGCAGGGCGATCTTGACGAGCTGTCCGCCCAGTGACCCGCCGCCGGCGAACCGGCCGCCCGGGAGGGGCGTGCGGGCGGGCGCCCCCGGGGAGGGGGCGCCCGCGGTTTCGTTGGAGGCCACCGCTACTCGCCGATCTGCGCGGCGATCGTGTCGTGGGCGGCCTCCATGGCCTCGCGCACGTCGTCACCGCCGATGATGGCGGCCTGGGCGATGCCGAGCGGCTCCCACGTCTCACCCATCTCCGGGATGGAGGGCATCGGCATGCCCTCGGCGCCGGCCTCGGAGATCGCGGCGATGGTGGGGTCGTCGGCCGAGACGCTCTCCAGGGCCTCGGTCTGCACCGGCATGCGCGGGTCGGCCTCGTAGAGGCTGAGGACGAAGTCGGTGTCGGTGACGTAGTTGGTCACGAACTCCTGGGCCAGGGCGCTGTTGGCGCTGCCCTCGGTGACGAAGAAGGCCTGGTAGCCGATGTAGGGGCTGGCGGGCTGCTCGCCCTCGAAGCCGGGGATGGGGCTGATCTCGTAGTCGACGCCCGCCTCGTTGGCGTCGGCGACGTTCCAGGGACCCGCGACGAAGAAGGGCGCCTCGCCCTCGTAGAACAGGGAGGCGTCGTTCTCGATGGTGATGGAGCGGCGCAGCACGCCCTCCCCGTCCTCGCCGTACTCGGCGATCCTCTCCATGGCCTCGACGGACTCGTCGGAGCCCACGCCCAGGTCGGTCGGGTCCCAGTTGCCCTCCTCGTCCTGGCCGAAGAGGTAGCCGCCCGCGGAGGTGAACAGGGCGTTCATCCGGTAGGGGTCGCCCTCCTGGCCCACGGCCATGGCCAGGACCTCGCTGGTCTCACCGGAGTCCTTGAGCTCGGTGCCGACCTCGACCATCTCCTCGAAGGTCCCGGGGGCGTCCGGTGCCAGGTCGGTGTTGCGCATGAGGAAGATGTTCTCCTGCGAGTAGGGAACACCGAAGAGCTGGCCGTCGTAGTCGAGGGCCTGCAACGAGGTCTCGTCCAGGCCGGAGGCGCGGTCCTGGGGCAGCTCGATGGGCTGCACGGCGCCGTTGCGCACCAGGTTGCCCGTCCAGTCGTGGGCGCCGATGAAGACGTCGGGGGCGTTCCCGGCCTGGTGGGCGTTGAGCACGTCGCCCTGGATGTCACCGAAGGTCAGGCCCTGGACCTCGACCTCGATGCCGTTGGCCTCGGCGAAATCCTGGGCGGCCGCCTGGATGGCGTCGGCGCGCTCGGGGTCGGACCAGATGACGAGGCTGCCCTCGGCGGCGGCCTCCCCGCCCCCGTCGGCGTTGCCACTGCACGCGGTCGCCATCAGTGCGATCGCGGCGATACCCGTGACCGCTGGTGCGCTGCGGAATCTCATGCTGTCTTCCTTCCGGGAGGCCGTGCTGAGGAGGTCGCGCATGCGTTCCGGCGGTGGCCCCGGACCCGGCACGGGCATGCGTGGTGATGTGACGCTAGCAATAACTTGCAAGCTTTGAAAGACTTTGCGAAGCTCCTGCATAAAGATGTGGAAACGCCGTGGAAACGAGCACGTGACTTCATGCGCTGCGTAGCGGTGCGGTGACCGTTCGCTGGTCGATCCTGTGACGAGCGGCGGTTGAGTAACACCATTGAACACGTCGCCCCGGACCACTCGAACCCGGCTCGGATCCGCTCCCCGGCCGCGGCGGCGGTGGTCAGGGCCGCGGCGGGCTCGTCGTCGGCTCCCAGGGCGAGGGCCGGGCCGACCGGCTCCGGGCCCGGCCCCGGCGCGGCAGGCGGTCGGGTCGGGCAGCGGCCCGCACGCGCGCCGGACGGCGGGGAGGGGCGAAAGCGGCGGAGGGCCCCGCGGCGGCCTCCGGGCGGCGGGACGCGGTCCCGGCGGGGCGCGGCCGGACCGCAGGGAGAAGGGGGAGGCGGTGCCGGGCCCCGTGCCCGGCACCGCCCGCACGGGCTCAGCCGCGCAGCCACACCGCCGTCTCGGCGGGCAGCGACAGGATGCCCCCGGCGGGCTCGCCGACCGGTCCGCTGGCCACGAGCACCTCGCCGTCGGCCGCGAGCTCCACCGTCTCCCCGGTGAGGTTCACCGCGACGCGCACACCCGGCTCGCGCTCGAAGTACAGCACGCCGCCGGGCGCGTCCAGCCAGGCCATCGAGCCGTCGCCGAGCGCGTCCAGCTCCCGGCGCAGGCGCAGCGCCTTCGTGTACAGCTCCAGGGTGGAGCCCTCCACGCCGCGCTGGGCGGCGCGCGACAGGGCGCCCCAGCCCTCGGGCATCGGCAGCCAGGGAACGCTGCCCTCGGGGCCGAACCCGTGCGGGGCCTCGTCGCCCTCCCACGGCAGCGGCACCCGGCAGCCGTCCCGGCCGCGGTCGGTGCGGCCCGACCGCTCCCACGTCGGGTCCTGCAGCGAGTCCTCGGGCAGGTCGGTGACCTCGGGCAGCCCCAGCTCCTCGCCCTGGTACAGGTACACCGAACCGGGCAGGCCCAGCATCAGCAGCGTCGCCGCGCGCGCACGGCGTAGCCCCTGCTCCCCGCCGCCGAAGCGGGTCACGTGGCGGGTCACGTCGTGGTTGGACAGCACCCACGTGGTGGTCGCGCCCACCGCGGTGTTGGCGGCCAGGGACACGTCGATGACCTCGCGCAGGCGCCCGGCGTCCCACGGCGCGGTCAGGTACTCGAAGTTGAACGCCTGGTGCAGCTCGTCCGGGCGCAGGTAGCGGGCGACCCGCTGCGCGTCCTCCACCCACGCCTCGGCCACCAGGGCGCGGTCGCCCGGGTACTCGGCGGCGATCCGCGCCCAGCGGCGGTAGATCTCGTGCACGCCGTCCTGGTCGAAGTAGGGCAGCGAGGTGCTGCCGTCGAGCAGGTCGGCCTTGGCGCCCTCGGCGATGTCGGGCATCGCGGGGTCCTTGACCATGCCGTGCGCGACGTCGATGCGGAACCCGTCCACGCCCCGCTCCAGCCAGAAGCGCAGCACGTCGTCGAACTCGTCGTGCACCTCCTGGCTGGTCCAGTCGAAGTCGGGCTGCTCGGGGTCGAACAGGTGCAGGTACCACTGCTCGGGAGTGCCGTCGGGCCGCTTGAGGCGGGTCCAGGCCGGTCCGCCGAAGATCGACTTCCAGTTGTTGGGCGGCTCCTCCCCGTCGGGCCCCCGGCCGTCCCGGAAGACGTACCGCGAACGGGCGTGGTCGCCCGGCTCGGCGGCCACGGCCTCCTTGAACCACCGGTGGGCGGAGGAGGAGTGGTTGGGGACCACGTCGATGATCATGCGGATGCCCATCGCGTGGGCGGTCTCCAGGAGGGCGTCGAAGTCCTCCAGGGTGCCGAAACGGGGGTCGACGTCGCGGTAGTCGGCGACGTCGTAGCCGCCGTCGGCGAGGGGGGAGACGTAGAACGGCGTCAACCAGATCGCGTCCACGCCGAGCTCGGCCAGGTGGGGGAGGCGCTCGCGGATGCCGGCGAGGTCACCCTCACCGTCACCGTTGGAGTCGGCGAAGCTGCGGACGTAGATCTGGTAGATCGCCGCGTCACGCCACCAGTGCGACTGAGGCTCCATCAGCGGGGGTCCTTCCCTGTGACGAGTGCAATTTCTTGCGCAAGATTACCGCCAATTTTCGGCCATGTGACGACGATCTCGACTAGAGTTGCGCCCATGGGTCCACGACTTGCCGACATCGCGCGGCACGCAGGCGTCAGCGAGGCCACCGTCTCGCGGGTGCTCAATGACAAGCCGGGCGTCGGCAGCGACACCCGCAAGGCCGTCCTGACGGCGCTGGACGTCCTCGGCTACGAGCGCCCCGCCCGGTTGCGGCAGCGCTCCGCGGGGCTGGTCGGCATGGTCATACCCGAGCTGGAGAACCCGGTCTTCCCGATGTTCGCCCAGGCGGCCGAGGGGGCGCTCGCCCAGCGCGGGTACACACCCGTGCTGTGCACCCAGACCCCCGGCGGGATAACGGAGGACGAGTACGTGGAGCTGCTGCTGGAGCGCAACGTCTCCGGCATCCTCTTCGTCTCCGGGCGCCACGCCGACACCACCGCCCCCCACGAGCGCTACCACGCGCTGGTCTCGCGCAGGCTCCCGATCGTGCTGGTCAACGGGTACGCCGACGCCATCCCCGCCGCCTTCATCTCCTGCGACGACCGGGAGGCCGGGCACCTGGCCGTCAACCACCTGGTCGCCCTCGGCCACACCCGTATCGGCTTCACCAGCGGCCCCGAGCGCTACGTCCCGGTCCGCCGCAAGCTCGACGGCTACCACCAGGCCCTGGCGCAGCACGGCCTGGACGGCGAGGACCTCGTGGAACTGTCGCTGTTCGGCGTGGAGGGCGGCCACGCCGCCGCCACCCGGCTGATCGAGCGCGGTGTCACCGCCATGGTCTGCGGCTCGGACATGATGGCCCTGGGCGCCATCCGCGCCGCCCGCCAGCGGGGTCTGCGGGTCCCCCGCGACTTCTCGGTGGTGGGCTTCGACGACTCCCAGCTCATCGCCTTCACCGACCCCCCGCTGACCACGGTCCGCCAGCCGGTCAACGCCATGGCGCTGGCCGCCGTGCGCGCCCTGTGCGACGAGATCGCCGGACACCCCGTCTCCCACACCGAGTACGTCTTCGACCCCGAGCTGGTCGTCCGCGGCTCCACCGCCATCGCCCCCGCGAGGAACCCCGCCCCCGTCACCCAGATCGGGGCCGCCCCCGTGCACTCCCGTGCCGAGCGCCCCCGGGTCTGACCGCGCCCCACGGCCCCCGCCCCGGGCCCCGCGCCCCGGACGCGGTGGACCGGGGCACACCGGCCGGTCGGTGACACTGGAGGCATGCCTTCCGTTGCCCTCGACGGCGATCCCGTACCGCGCACCGGGGAACTGCCCGGGCAGTCCCTCGCCGAACTCGGCGGGCGGCCCCTCGGGTTCTACGTCCACGTGCCCTTCTGCGTCACCCGCTGCGGTTACTGCGACTTCAACACCTACACCGCCGAGGAGCTGGTCTCCCGCGACGGCACCGCCACCGCCTCCCGTGAGACCTACGCCGACCAGGCGATCGCTGAGGTCGCGCTGGCCGACCGGGTCCTGGCGGGGGAGCGCCCCCCGGTCAGCACGCTGTTCGTCGGCGGGGGCACGCCCACCCTGCTGCCGGCCGAGGACCTGGGCCGCGTCGTCGCCGCCGTGCGCGAGCGCTTCGGGTTCACCCCCGACGCCGAGCTGACCACCGAGGCCAACCCCGAGACGGTCACACCCGACTACCTCGCGCGGCTGCGCGAGGCCGGGTTCACCCGCGTGTCCTTCGGCATGCAGAGCGCCCGCGAGCACGTGCTGCGGGTGCTGGAGCGCGGCCACACGCCCGGCCGCCCCGAGCGGTGCGTGGAGTGGGCGCGGCGGGCCGGGTTCGAGCACGTCAACCTGGACCTGATCTACGGCACCCCGGGGGAGAGCGACGAGGACTGGCGGGCCTCCCTGGAGGCCGCGGTCTCCGCCGGACCCGACCACGTCTCGGCCTACTCGCTCATCGTCGAGGAGGGCACCCGCCTGGCCGCCCGGGTCCGCCGGGGCGAGCTCACCGAGCCCGACGACGACACGATGGCCGACCGCTACCTCATGGCCGACGAGATCCTCGCCGCGGCCGGGTTCAGCGCCTACGAGGTGTCCAACTGGGCGCGCACCGAGCAGGGGCGCAGCAGGCACAACCTCCTGTACTGGACCGGCGGCCACTGGTGGGGCGTGGGCCCGGGCGCGCACAGCCACGTGGGCGGCACCCGCTGGTGGAACGTCAAGCACCCGGCCGCCTACGCCGCCCGCCTGGCCGCGGGGGACAGCCCCGGCCTGGCCCGCGAGGTGCTCACCGGGGAGGAGCGCCGCTTCGAGCGCGTCCTGCTGGAGCTGCGTGTGGAGGGCGGGTGCCCGCTGGACCTGCTGGAACCGCACGGCCGCGCCGCGGCCGAACGCGCCGTCGCCGAGGGGCTGCTGGACGCGGGCGCCCACGAGGCGGGCCGCGCGGTCCTCACACTGCGCGGGCGCCTGCTCGCCGACGCCGTGGTGCGCGACCTCACCTGAGCCGCCCCGGCCGGGCCCGGACGCGGCGAGGGGGCCCGGCCGTCGGCCGGGCCCCCTCGCGTTCGCCGACGCGCCGGGCTACTTGATCCAGCTGACGTTGAACGGGTAGCGGTACCACTCGCCCCGGTTGGCGGCCACACCGCCGATGATGCCGAGGGCGACGGCGGCGACCCAGCAGACGAACCAGGTCAGGAAGCCGATGAAGACGATCATCAGGACGCTGGAGATCACGTAGCCGATCATGACCAGGAGCTGGAAGTTCAGCGCCTGCGCCGCCTGGTCGCGGACGAACGGCGACTCGTCCTTCTTCACGAGGAAGAGGATCAGCGGCACGATCCAGCTGAGGATGCCGCCGCCCACGTGCGCGAACATCGCCATCTGGCGCTCGTCGGCACTGGGCTGGCCGGTCGTGGCCGAGGAGGGGCCGTAGGCGCCGTGCGGGGGCTGCCCGTAACCGCCCTGCTGGTAGGGGGCCTGGTAGCCGCCGGTCTGCTCGTACCCGCCCTGACCGGGGTAGCCGCCGGACTGGCCCGGGTGACCGCCGGGCTGTCCGTGCGGGGGCGGGTAGCCGCCCTGCTGGTAGCCGGGCTGACCGCCGGTGGGTTGGCCGTGCTGGGAGGGGTACCCGCCGGAGTCCTGGCCGGGCTGCTGGCCCTGGCCGTAGGGGCCCTCGGGAGGGTTGTTGGGATAGGACATGTTGGGTTCCTTCGTGCGGATGCGCTCGGACTGCGTGCGGGAGCGGATCACTTCAACAGGCGGATGCTCACCGGGTAGCGGTACCACGTCCCCTTGTTGGCGCCGTTGGCGCCCATGACGCCGAACACGATAGCGACGACCCAGATCAGGGCGATCAGGAGGGATCCGATCCAGGACAGCTCTGGGAAGAAGATACCCAGGCCGATGAAGGCCACCCACGCGAAGACGTAGGGGATCAGCAGGGTGAGCTGGAAGTTGGCGGCCTCGGCCGCGTGGTGGCGGACGAAGGGCGACTGGTTGCGCTTGGCGAAGTAGACGGCCAGCGGCGGGATCCAGCCCAGGCAGGCGATGACGAAGCCCGACAGGTGGGCGAGCATGGCCACGAGCGTGCTGTTGTCGCCGCCCGGGGCGCCCTGCTGGGGCCGGCCCTGGGCGCCCGGCTGTCCGTACGCCGCGGGGGCGCCCGGGTACGGGGGCTGCGGCTGGCCGAACTCCGGCTGCTGTCCCGGGGCGGGCTGGCCGTAGGCGCCCTGCTGGGGCTGGGCGGTGAATCCCTGCTGGGGCTGGCCGTAGGGCTGCTGCCCGTACTCGGGCTGGGGGGCGTAACCGGGCTGGGCGCCGGGGGCCTGGGCGTATCCGGGCTGGGCGCCGGAGGGCTGCTGACCGTACTCCTGGTGTCCCTGCTCGGGCTGCGGAGCGTACGGCGACTGCGCCCCCGAAGGCTGCCCGTAGGGGGGCTGCTGGCCGTAGGGCTGCTGTCCGTAGCCGGGCTGTCCGGAGGCCCCCTCGGGCGGTGCGAACCCGGGCTGCTGTTGTCCACCCGAGGGCTGGGAGCCCTGCTGGGGCTGTCCGTAGGCGCCCTGCTGGGGCTGGCCGTAGGGCTGCTGCCCGTACTCGGGCTGGGGGGCGTAACCGGGCTGGGCGCCGGGGGCCTGGGCGTATCCGGGCTGGGCGCCGGAGGGCTGTGCGTAGCCCTGCTGCCCCTGGTCGGGCTGGGGCGCGTACGGGGACTGCGCTCCGGAGGGCTGCTGCTGACCGTACTCCTGGTGTCCCTGCTCGGGCTGCGGAGCGTACGGCGACTGCGCCCCGGACGGCTGCCCGTGGGCGGGCTGCTGTCCGGGAGCCGGCTGCTGGGGCTGTTGTCCGTACTCCTGCTGCCCCTCCTGCCCGGGGTCCTGCTGCTGTCCCTGGTGGGGATCCTCCGGGGGCGGGGGGTTCGTCGGGGTGTGGCTCATGCTCTTCCTTGGCTCCGCTGTTGGGGGGAGGTTCCTGTACTACCGTGCTGCACCGACGACCGCGCGGGCCGGAGGCGGGCGGCCTCGGCGCCGAACACGGTGGCCGACGCCTCGCCCAGGGCAAATCCTAGGTCCTGCCGCCCCTCTCGCGCGCAGTGCCCGCTAGGGGGCGTCCGGGTGCGGCCCGGTGACGAAGTCGATCAGCTCCTCCACCCGGCCGAGCAGTGCCGGCTCCAGATCAGCATAGGTACGGACCGATCCCAGGATCCGGCGCCACGCCTCGCCCGTCTCCATCCGCCATCCCAGGGCGCGCACCACCCCCTCCTTCCAGGGGACGCCGCGCGGTACCTCGGGCCAGGCCTCGATGCCCACGGAGCCCGGCCGCACCGCCTGCCAGACGTCGACGTAGGGGTGTCCGGCCACCAGCACGTGCTCTCCGCGCACCCGCTCGGCGATCCGGGTCTCCTTGGAGCCCGGCACCAGGTGGTCCACCAGGACGCCCAGCCTCCTGCCGGGGCCGGGCGAGAACTCCGCCACGATCGAGGGCAGGTCGTCGACCCCCTCCAGGAACTCGACGGCCACCCCCTCCACGCGCAGGTCGTGGCCCCAGACCTTCTCCACCAGCTCGGCGTCGTGGACGCCCTCCACGTAGATCCGGCTCTCCCGGGCCGTGCGCGCCCGCGCGTCCGGCACCGCCACCGACCCGGAGGCGCTGCGCAGCGGTCCCCTCGGGGCCGCGGCGGGGCGCACCAGGGTCACCGGTTCGCCGTCGAGCAGGAACGCGGCCGGGGCCAGGTCGAACACGCGGCGGCGGCCGTGCCGGTCCTCCAGGGTCACACTGGCCTTGTCCCAGGACACCACCGCCCCGCAGAACGCCTCGTCGGTGTCCTCCACGACCAGTTCCCGTTCCAGGGGCACCTCGCGGACCGCCTTCTTCCTCGGGCGGCGCCAGTCCCCGGCGAGCACGTCGCGGCCGTAACGGCCGGTTCCCTTGGTAGCCACGGTCGTGCAGTCTACTGGTGGCGGGAGCCGGTTCCCCGTCGGCGGCGGCGCGTGCCGCGGGCCCGGCGGCGACGGGGATGACACGGCCGCGCCACGGTGTTGCCACCCACGGGTAGCAGCCCGGGTTTGCGACCGGGCATAGACTTAGCACTGAGGACCATGGAGTGCCAGGAGGTGGCGAGTGCTGGATGAGCGCAAGCTCGCGGTCCTGCGTGCCGTCGTCGAGGACTTCGTCAACACCAACGAGCCCGTGGGGTCCAAGGCCCTGGCCGACCGGCACCGGCTCGGCGTCTCCCCGGCGACCATCCGCAACGACATGGTCGCCCTCGAGGAGGACGGCTACATCACGCAGCCGCACACGAGCGCGGGCCGGGTCCCCACGGACAAGGGGTACCGGCTCTTCGTCGACCGGCTCTCCTCGGTCAAACCGCTCTCGACGGCGGAGCGGCGCGCCATCGAGTCCTTCCTCACCGGCGCCGTGGACCTCGACGAGATCGTCGCCCGGACCGTGCGGCTCCTGGCGCAGCTCACCCGCCAGGTCGCGATCGTCCAGTACCCCTCGCTGACCCGCTCGTCGGTGCAGCACGTGGAACTGGTCCCCCTCGGGGGGCAGCGGATCATGATGGTCGTCATCACCAACACGGGCAGGGTCGAGCAGCGCGTCATCGACGGCCTGGGAGAGGTCAACGAGGCCGCGGTCAACGACCTGCGCGCCATGTTGAACCGGGCCATCGCCGGACGCCACCTCGGCGACGTGCCCGACGCGGTCGAGGACCTGCCTCCGCAGGTGCCGCCCGAACACCGCCAGATGGCGGTGTCGGTCCTCTCCGTGCTGCTGGAGAGCCTCGTCGAACGGCACGAGGAGAAGATCGTCCTCGCGGGGACGGCCAACCTCGCCGCCGTCGACTTCGCCGCCAGCCTGAGGGACGTCCTGGAGGCCCTGGAAGAGAACATGGTCCTCATCCGTTTGCTGGGAGAGGCCAAGGACCCGTCGATGCTCACGGTGCGCATCGGCGCGGAGAACTTTCACGAGGGCCTGAGGTCCACCTCCATCGTGTCGGCGGACTACGGTGTGGGAAACCAGTCGCTCGCCAAGATCGGTGTGGTGGGACCCACCCGGATGGACTATCCGGGAACGATGGGAGCAGTACGCGCCGTGGCTCGGTATGTCGGACAGATTTTGGCAGGACAGTAACTCAGTGGCCAGAGACTATTACCAGGTCCTCGGAGTGCGTCGCGACGCGTCCAAGGACGAGATCAAGAAGGCCTACCGGCGGCTCGCGCGCGAACTCCACCCGGACATCAACCCGGACCCCGCCACCCAGGAGCGCTTCAAGGAGGTGACCCAGGCCTACGAGGTCCTCTCCGACGAGAACAAGCGCCGGATGTTCGACATGGGCCAGGATCCCTACGCGCCCGGCGGCGGCGGTGCCGGCGGCTTCGGCGGTGCGGGCGGGTTCGCCTTCGACGACATCATGAACGCCTTCTTCGGCGGCGGCCAGCCCGGCGGGCGCGGCCCCCGGGAGCGGGTCCGCCGCGGACGCAGCATCAAGATCCGGGTCGAACTGGACCTGGTGGAGACCGCGTTCGGGGTCAGCAAGGAGATCACCTTCCCCACCGCCATCCTGTGCGAGACCTGCCAGGGCGAGGGGACGGCGGCCGGTTCGCACCGCACCACCTGTGAGATGTGCCACGGGCAGGGCGAGGTGTCCCAGGTCACCCGCTCCTTCCTCGGCCAGGTCATGACCTCCCGCCCCTGCCCCCAGTGCTCGGGCCAGGGCTCGGTCATCACCAACCCCTGCGGTGACTGCGCGGGCGAGGGCCGGGTGCGCGAGAAGGTCACCCGCACCGTCAAGATCCCCGCGGGCGTCGACGACGGCACCCGCATCCAGCTGGCCGGAGAGGGCGAGGTCGGACCCAACGGCGGGCCGCGCGGCGACATCATCCTGGAGATCATCCAGCGCCCGCACCCCACCTTCGAACGGCGCGGCGACGACCTGCACTGCACGGTGACCGTCCCCATGACGGCCGCCGCGCTGGGCGCCTCCTTCGCCTTCGACACCCTCGACGGCACCGAGAACATCGACCTGCGCCCGGGCACCAACTCCGGCCACGTCATCACCCTCCCGAACAAGGGCGTCACCCACCTCGACGGCGGCGGCCGGGGCGACCTGCGCATCCGCGTCGAGGTGGAGACCCCGAGCCGGCTGGACGAGGAACAGGAGGCCCTGCTGCGCAAGTTCGCCGAGCTGCGCGGCGAGGACCAGACCCCGGGACGCTTCAGCCCCGGACACGGCGGGTTCTTCTCCAAGATCCGCGACGCCTTCGGCGCCAAGTGACACCGCCGGTCTTCCTGGTCGAGGCCGCCGACCTGGCGGCCGACCGGGTGACGGTGGACGGCGCCGAGGGCCGTCACGCCGCCGTGGTGCGCCGCATCCGGGAGGGCGAGACCGTCGACCTCTCCGACGGACGCGGCCTGCGCGCCCGCTGCACGGTGACCGCCGTGGGCAGGGAGCACATCGTCTGCGCGGTGGTGGAGCGCCGGGAGGAACCGGCGCCCCGCCCCCGCCTGACCGTGGTCCAGGCACTGCCCAAGGGCGACCGGGGCGAACTGGCCGTGGAGATGATGACCGAGGCCGGAGTCGACACGGTCGTGCCCTGGGCGGCGGAGCGCTGCGTCACCCGCTGGAAGGGCGACCGCGCCGCCAAGGCGCTGGCCAAGTGGCGCGCGACCGCCCGCGAGGCGGCCAAGCAGGCCCGGCGCGCGCGGCTGCCCGAGGTCGCCGACCTCGCCGACCGCACCGCGGTGACCGCGCTGCTGGCCGGGGCGGACCTGGGGGTCGTGCTGCACGAGGACGGCGCCGACCGCCTGTCCGAACTGGGGCTTCCCGCCGACCAGGGGTCCGGCATCGTCCTGGTGGTCGGCCCCGAGGGAGGCTTCTCCGACGCCGAGCTGGAGGCGTTCGACGCCGCCGGCGCGGTCCGGACGCTGCTGGGGCCGAGCGTGCTGCGCACCTCCACCGCCGGGGTCGCGGCCCTGTCGGTGCTCCAGGCCCGCACCGGCCGCTGGTAGACCGCACCCGGCCGTGACCCGCCCCGGAGGGGGGTCCGAACAGCGAAGAGGCGCCCGGACGTGTCCGGGCGCCTCCGACGTGTACGGGGGCCGACCCCCGGGCGGGTGTGTCAGCCGCCGGGAGCCGACTTGGCGCCGCTGTCGCCTCCGGTGGTGCCGGTGCCGCCCGTGCCCGTGCCGGTGCCGTCGCCTCCGGTGCCGCCGGCCTCGCCGCCGGTGCCCTCACCGCCGCCGCTGCCGCCGCCTGCGGGGTCATCCCCGCCGGTCCCGCCGCTGCCGTCGCCGTCCTCGCCGGTGGGACCGTCGCCGACACCGGCGCTCGGCTCCTCGGAGGGCTCGCACTCCTGCCCGGCGGCGGTCTTGTCGTCCTTCTTCTGCTCGGAGCCGGACGGCGTCGGGGGAGCGGGCTCCTCCTCGGGCGCCGGGCACGTGGAGGTGGCCGTGACGCCCTCCTCGGAGGGAGCGGGCTCCTCCTCGTTCTCCGGGGAGGGGGAGGTGGCCGGATCCCGCGGCGGCTCCTCCTCCTGTTCGGTGGTGCCGTCCACGGAGCCGGTGGAGGGGTCGGGCACGGCCGCGCCGCCGCCCTCCTCCTCTTCCTCGGCGGGCGCGCCCTCGCGGTCGGCGCCCGCGGGGACGATCTCCAGCACGTGGTCGCGGACCTGGGGGCTGGAGATGATCACGGACCCGGCGATCAGGGCGGCTCCCGCCACCGCCACCGCCGGACGTAGCCAGGGCATGCCGAACCAGGCCGAACCGCGGTTGCGCTCGGTGCGCTCACGGATCAGGTTCAGCGCCTCGGGAGAGGTCGTGACCGTGTCGGCCTCGGCCTTGAGCAGGTGGCGGAGCTGATCCTCGAACGGATCATTCGTGGGGCTGGTCATGTCGTCTGCTCCAGAACAGAGCGGAGCGCGGAGATACCGCGGGACGTGTGGCTCTTCACCGCGCCCCGGCTGATTCCCATGGCGTCCGCGATCTGTGCCTCGGACAGGTCGCCGTAGTACCGGAGCACGATGGCCTCTCGCTGACGGGTGGGTAGTTTGCGCAGGGCACGGATGACGGCTTCGCGCTCCAACAGGCTCAGCGCGCCGTGTTCGGCGCTGGGTGCGTCGGGCAGGGCCTTGGGCGCGTGCTTCTCCACGACCGCCCTGTGGCGGAGCACGGACCGGGCCTTGTTCACCACGGCCTGACGCAGGTAGGAAAGGGCCTTGTTCGGGTCGCGCAGGCGGCGCCACGCTCCGTGCATGGCGACGAACGAATCCTGGACGACCTCTTCCGCGGTCGCGTGGTCGCGGACGAGCAGGGCGGCGAGCCGAACGAGCGGACGGTAGTGCTCCCGGTAGAGCTCCGTCACGGCGTGGTCGGCGTCCCACTCCACGGAGAGCGGTGCCGTGGTGGCACCGGCCACCATGGTTTCTGTCGTCACATCAGTTCGACGCACACCCTTGTCGCGGGGTTTACGAAAGGGCATACCTCTTCTTTTCCAGGTAGACGTGCGTTTCAATCCGAACACGCGGGAATATGGCCGGGGCCGGACGGAGCCGACGACCTGACGCGCACGGGTGGAAAGCCTATCGCGCCCGGGCCGCCGGCCGTCGCCGAATCCGTATCCCCACGGCACCGCGGGCGCCTCCGCGCGGTGGCCCGCCCACCGGCGACCTGCGGCATCATGGTCCCGGACAAAACCGAGACGGCGGCCGTTCCGGCGGCCGCGCAGACGGAAAAGGTGCGCGATGGCCCAGGACGACTGTCTTTTCTGCAAGATCGTGAAGGGAGAGGTGCCGGCGGAGATCGTGCGCGAGAGCGAGCGCGCGGTCGCCTTCCGCGACATCAACCCCCAGGCACCCACGCACGTGCTGATCATCCCGCGCGAGCACTACCCCACCGCCGCCGAGGCCGCCGCCGCGGGCACCGGCCTGCTCGACGAGATCGTCCGGGTGGCGCACGAGGTGGCCTCGGACGAGGACGTCGCCGACCTGGGCTACCGGCTGGTGTTCAACACCGGCAGCGGTGCCGGGCAGACGGTCTTCCACCTCCACGGGCACCTGCTCGGCGGGCGCGGGCTGAACTGGCCCCCCGGGTAGGGGACCGGTACCGGGGGCCGCGGACGGGCGGACACCGCTTCTCCCCACCGCCCCCGTCCGCGTCTCCCGCGGGCGTCCCGCGCGTTCTCCACAGCCGGAGATAACGGATCGAGCCGGGCGGACGCGCCTTGGTAGACTCGTCGTGGGGCTTCGAGGGTTCGGTGTGACCGTTGGGAACACCGGCGAGGAAGCTCCGACCGGGCGCCGTCCGCGGCTCCGGGACCGTCCACCAGGCGCGCCTCCCGCAGGGGTCGGGCAGGCGCCCGACCGAAGGGTAGGGACAGCGGCCGCACGGCCTCACCATGTCCGAGACAACGCACACGCACCCGCCACGGGACACCCAGGTCAAGGTCGTGGTGCCCGACGAGCACACGATGGTCAGCCTGCTGGGCTCCAGGGACGAACTCCTCAGGGCGTTGGAGCGGGCCTTCGACAGTGACATCCACGTGCGCGGCAACGAGTTCACCATCAGCGGCGCCCCGGAGGAGACCGCCGTCGTGGTCCGCCTCGTGGAGGAGCTGATCGAACTCGCCAAGAGCGGCACCCACGTCACCCCCGACACCATCGAGCGCATGGTCCACATGCTGCGCTCGCCCGGTACCGAGCGCCCCGCGGACGTGCTGACCACCAACATCCTGTCCAACCGCGGCAAGACCATCCGCCCCAAGACGCTGAACCAGAAGCGCTACGTCGACACCATCGACCAGCGCACGGTGGTGTTCGGCATCGGCCCCGCCGGTACCGGCAAGACGTACCTGGCCATGGCCAAGGCGGTCAAGGCGCTCCAGGACAAGGAAGTCAACCGGATCATCCTCACCCGCCCCGCGGTGGAGGCGGGGGAGCGGCTGGGCTTCCTGCCCGGCACCCTCTACGACAAGATCGACCCCTACCTGCGCCCGCTCTACGACGCCCTGCACGACATGCTCGACCCCGACTCCATCCCCAAGCTCATGGCGGCGGGGACGATCGAGGTCGCGCCGCTGGCGTACATGCGCGGGCGTACCCTGAACGACTCCTTCATCATCCTGGACGAGGCGCAGAACACCTCGCCCGAGCAGATGAAGATGTTCCTCACCCGGCTGGGCTTCGGCTCCAAGATCGTGGTCACCGGTGACGTGACCCAGGTCGACCTGCCCGGCGGGCAGACCAGCGGTCTGCGCACCATCGAGTCCATCCTGAGTGACATCGACGACATCGCCTTCTGTCGGCTGAGCAGCGAGGACGTCGTCCGGCACAAGCTGGTCGGCAAGATCGTGGACGCCTACGGGCGCTACGACGCCGCCCGGGGCGACGCGCGGGGCGACCGCAGGGGCGCCGTCGGCGGGGGCCGCCCCCGGGGCGGTTCCGCCCGCCGGGGCGCCCCCGACACCCCGGACGGGTCGGCTCCGGGAAGCGCCGACGACGAGGAACAGGCAGACTGAGGTAGTACGGCGTTCGAACCGGTGGGCCCGCGGCAGGCGGGTCCACCGGTTCGGTTGCCGCGGGCGCACCGGACCGGCGCGCCGCACCACCGGCCGGGCGCGCAGCCCGGCCCCCGCGAACCCTAGTTAAGGCAGCCGCAACCATGAGTATCGACGTCGCCAACGAGTCCGGCGTCACCACCGTGGACGAGGAGAGGCTCTCCCGTCTGGCCCGTCACGTGCTCGACGCCATGCGCGTCCATCCGCTGGCCGAGCTGTCCGTCGTGCTGGTGGACGAGGAGCCGATGGCCGACCTGCACGTGCGGTGGATGGACGAGCCGGGTCCCACCGACGTGCTCTCCTTCCCGATGGACGAACTGCGCCCCGGCGGCCCCGGCCGTACGAGCGAGCCGGGCGTCCTGGGGGACGTGATCATCTGCCCGCAGGTGGCCGAGCGCCAGGCCGAGAAGGCCGGGCACGACACCGAGGCGGAGATCGACCTGCTGTGCACGCACGGCATCCTGCACCTGCTGGGCTACGACCACGCCGAGCCCGAGGAGCACAAGGAGATGTTCGGCCTCCAGGGTGAGATCCTCGCCGCCTGGCGCGAGCGCGAGTCGGCCGGGGCCGAAGGGGATGAGAGCGCCCGATGAGCCCGTCGGTCTGGCCCGACGTCGCCCCGCTGACCACCGGTGAGCCCGTCGAGTGGGTCAGCGCGTTCGCGGTCGCCCTGGCGCTGACCGCCGTCGCGGGCTTCCTGGTGGCCGCGGAGGTCGCCGTCACCCGCGTGATGTCCGTGGGCCTGCCCGAGGCGGGCTCCGGTGAGCGTGCGGCCAGGGCCGGGAGCCGCTGGGAGCGGGTGTCGGCCGACCCCACCCGCCACCTCAACGTGCTGCTGTTCCTGCGCGTGGTGTGCGAGGTGTGCGCGGTGCTGGCCGCCGCCGTGGGCATGGTGTTCCTGCTGGGGCTGGGCTGGCCCGCCCTCGGGTTGACCGCCGCGGCGATGGTCGTGGTGGAGTCGGTGCTGATCGCGATCGCGCCGCGCATCCTCGGCCGCCAGTTCTCCGGGGCCTTCGCGCGCGCAAGCGCGACCGTGGTCTACCCGGTGCAGGTCGTGGTGGGCCCCATCGCCCAGCTGTTCGTGGGGGCGGGCCGCGCGCTCACCCCGCGCGGCAAGGGCGACCGCGAGGGGCCCTTCAGTACCGAGGTGGAGCTGCGCCAGCTGGTGGACCTGGCCGAGCGGGGGGAGGTCATCGATCCCGAGGAGAGCCAGATGATCCGCTCGGTGTTCAAGCTCGACGACACGCCCGTGCGCGAGGTGATGGTGCCCCGCCCCGACATCGTGTTCACCAGCCGCGACGCCGACGCCGACGCGGTCCTGACCCTGGCGCTGGCCAGCGGGTACTCGCGCATCCCGGTGACCGGTGAGGACGAGGACGACGTGGTCGGCATCGTCTACCTCAAGGACCTGGTGTACCAGCTGCGCGACCGCTGGGCGGCGGCCGCGGGCACCGACGACGAGGTGCCGCTCACGGCGGGCGACGTGATGCGCCAGGCGAACTACGTCCCCGACACCAAGCCCATCGACGAGCTGCTGCGCGAGATGCAGCAGCAGCGCAACCACGTCGCCGTGGCCATCGACGAGTACGGCGGCACCGCGGGCCTGGTCACACTGGAGGACATCGTGGAGGAGATCGTCGGTGAGATCACCGACGAGTACGACCACGAGATCCCGCCGGTGGCCTGGCTCGACGCGGACCGGGCGCGGGTGACCGCCCGCCTGCCGCTGGGCGAGCTGGACGAGCTGTTCCCGGACCGGGACCTGGACGTGACGGACGTGGAGACCGTCGGCGGACTCGTGGCGTTCGTCCTGGGCCGGGTGCCCGTGGGAGGGGACCGGGCCGAATACGCTGGTCTCCGACTCACCCTCGAGGGCAAGAGCAGTCGCCGGAGCCGGATGACCACGGTCCTGGTGGAGCGCCTGCCCGCCGACGCCGCGGAGGCGCCGGAGGAGGGGAACGACGACGTGAGGAGTACGGAGCAGTGACGGAGACGACGGGGCTCGGCCCCGAGGACGGCAAGCTCATCACGCTCGCGCGGGCTTCCCGTGCCCGCAACGCGGCGGCGGAGGGCGCGGCGGTGCGCGACGAGACCGGGCGCACGTACGTGGCCACGACGGTGTCGCTGCCCTCGCTCCGCCTGTCCGCGCTCCAGGCGGCCGTGGCCGCGGCCGTCTCCGGCGAGGCGACCGCGCTGGAGGCCGCCGTGGTGGTCACCGAGGCCGCGGAGCTGACCGAGGACGACCGCGCGGTGGCGGACGACCTGAAGACCCAGGTGGTGGTGATCGCCGCCCCGGACGGGGTGCCCGCGAGCATCACCCGGCGCTGAGAAGGACGCATGAACGATCTCGACCTGGAGAAGCTGCGTGTACCGCTGGAGATGCCCTCCTACCCGGAGGGCTTCCGCAGTGGTTTCGCGTGCTTCGTGGGCCGCCCCAACGTGGGCAAGTCCACCCTGATGAACGCGCTGGTCGGGCAGAAGGTGGCGATCACCAGCAACCGGCCCCAGACCACGCGGCGCACGGTGCGCGGGATCGTGCACCGGCCCGACGCGCAGCTGATCATCGTGGACACGCCCGGCCTGCACAAGCCGCGCACCCTGCTGGGTGAGCGGTTGGACTCGCTGGTGCGGTCCACCCTGGTCGAGGTGGACGTGATCGCGTTCTGCCTGCCCGCCAACGAGCCGATCGGGCGGGGCGACACCTACATCGCCAAGGAGCTGGCGGAGCAGACCAACACCCCCGTGGTGGCCCTGGTCACCAAGACCGACCTGGTGGACCGGGACACCGTGGGCCGCCACCTGATGGCGGTCGACGAGCTGGGCGACTGGGCCGACATCGTCCCGGTCTCGGCGCAGGGGGGCTTCCAGCTGGAGACGGTCACCGACGTGCTGTGCTCGCACCTGCCGCAGGGGCCGCCGCTGTACCCGGACGGCGACCTCACCGACGAGCCGGACGAGATGCTGGTGGCCGAGCTGGTGCGCGAGGCGGCCCTGGAGGGCGTGCGCGACGAGCTGCCGCACTCCATCGCGGTGGTCGTGGACGAGATGTCCGAGCGTGAGAACACCCGCCCGGGCCGGGAGCTGGTGGACATCTACGCGTCGCTGTACGTGGAGCGGTCCAGCCAGAAGGCGATCGTGATCGGGTCCAAGGGCTCGCGCCTGCGCGACGTGGGTTCGCGGGCCCGCAAGCAGATCGAGGCCCTGCTGGGCCGCCGGGTGTTCCTGGACCTGCGGGTGCGGGTGGCCAAGGACTGGCAGCGCGACCCCAAGCAGCTGCGCAAGCTGGGCTTCGACCAGCCCACCTGAGCGGGTCGGCGAACGGGGGCCGGGCCGGGGGAGACTCCCCGGCCCGGCCCCTCACGTCTGGTTGTTGAGGTCGGTGGCCAGCAGGGTCGCGCAGCGCCGCACGATGGGCGCGGCGCGGTCCACGAACTCCCAGCTCACCCGGGCCTCGGGGCCCGACACCGACACCGCCATCCCCGAGGGCGCCCCGGCGACCGGGACCGCCACGCAGCGCACCCCGACCTCCTGTTCGCCGTCGTCGACGGCGAAGCCGTTCTCGCGGACCCGGCGCAGCTCGGCGAGGAAGGCCTCGGGGTCGGTGATGGTGCGGTCGGTGGCGGCGGGCATGCCGGTGCGGCGGACCGTGGCCAGCACCTCCTCGTCGTCGAGCTGGGACAGCAGCGCCTTGCCCACGCCCGCCGAGTGCGGCAGCACGCGGCGCCCCACCTCGGTGAACATGCGCATGGAGTGCTGTGAGGGCACCTGGGCCACGTAGACGACCTTGTCGCCGTCGAGCATCGCCAGGTTGGCGGTCTCGCCCAGGTCCTCCACCAGCTGTGCCAGGTGTGGGCGGGCCCAGGTACCCAGCATCTGCGAGGCCTTGTCGCCCAGCCCGATCAGCCGGGGGCCCAGCGCGTAGCGGCGGGAGGGCAGCTGGCGCACGTAGCCGTTGCCGACCAGGGTGCGGATGATGCGGTGGATGGTCGGCAGGGGGAGCCCCGAGGAGTCGGCCAGCTGGCTCAGCGAGGTCTCGCCGCCCGCCTCGGCCATGATCTCCAGCAGGGAGAAGGCGCGGTCGAGGGACTGCACACCGCCGGGGCGTCCGCGTTTGCCCTGATCGTCAGGGTGTAGAGAGGTCTGTGGGGCTGACAACGATCGCGCTCCCGTGCTGAGGGCCGTGGGTTCGGGGTCCTGCCTCCGCGGGGGGAGGGCGGTTCCCGGCTCACTGTCTTCTATAGCACGTGGAACGGCGGCCTTCCGGCCGTCCGGGAACCTGCGCCCCGGGATCTTGGACACCACGGGCTCCCTTGTTATTCCGGATAGCAAAAGTTACTATCCACGATAGGAAAATCTAGCCTGGGAGAGGACATACAAGTGCAACAGGACCGGTCCGAGAACCGCCGCAGGGACCCCGATCTCGGTCTGGACGTGCTCACCGCCGGACTGAACGCGCGCCTGGCCGACGCCGACGCCCGGCTCGTCCGCGACTACCCGGGGTCCTCCGGCGCCCGACAGCCGGTGCACACCGTCTACGTGCCCGCGGACCGCGTCCACCGCGGCCTGGCCCGGGAGTGGGGCGAGGCCGCCCTGAACAGCCTGGACGAGTACGCGCCCGACGCCGCGTCCCTGGCAGCCGCCACCGGTGTGGACGGGGACGCCGTCGCCGGGGTCCTGCCCCGCCTGCGCGACAAGCTCGGCCGCGAGCCGGTCGAGGACCTGCGCGTGGACCTGGAGGACGGCTACGGCGACCGGGGCGACGAGGAGGAGGACCGCGACGTCGTCGGGGCCGCCCGCGCCCTGTGCTCCGACCTGGGCGCCGGACAGGCCCCGCCCGTCTTCGGCGTCCGCATGAAGGGCATGGAGGCAGCCGGACGCGCCCGCGGCGCCCGCAGCCTGGCGCTGTTCCTGCACACCCTCCTGGAGGAGCTCGGCGCACTGCCGGAGGGGCTGGCGCTGACCCTGCCCAAGATCACCTCCGTGGAGCAGGTCGAGGCGATGGCCTGGCTCGCCGAGGAACTGGAGCGGCGCCTGGAGCTGCCCGAGGGGCGGCTGGGGTTCGAGCTGCAGATCGAGACACCGCAGTCGGTCCTGCTCCCCGACGGCACGGTGGCCGTCGCACGCATGATCCGCGCCGGGCAGGGCCGGGTCAGCGCCCTGCACTACGGCACCTACGACTACAGCGCCGCCTGCGGGATCACGGCCGCCTACCAGAGCATGGCCCACCCGGTCGCCGACCACGCCAAGGCCGTCATGCAGGTGGCCGCCGCCGGGACGGGGGTGTGGCTCTCCGACGGCTCCACCAACGTGCTGCCCGTCGGCTCCCCCGAGGAGGTGCACGCCGCCTGGCGCCTGCACGCCTCCCTGGTCCGCCGCTCCCTGGAGCGCGGCTTCTACCAGGGCTGGGACCTGCACCCGCACCAGCTGCCCACCCGCTACCTGGCCACCTACGTCTTCTACCGCGAGGCCTTCGCTCCCGCCGCCGCGCGCCTGCGCGCCTACCTCGGCGCCGTCGCCGGGGGAGTGCTGGACGAGCCCGCCACCGCCCAGGCGTTGGCCGCCGCCCTCGTGAGCGGGGTACGCTGCGGGGCGCTGGACGAGACCGAGGTGGCCGAGGCCGCCGGAACCGACACCCGCACACTCGTCGGCCTGGCCAGCCGACGCGTGGGACAGGAGCAGTGACACACATGACCCAGCACGATCTCGCCGTCCGCGCCCGCCGCGCCCTCACCCCCGAGGGGGAGAGGCCCGTCACCGTCGGGGTACGCGACGGTCGCGTGGTCAACGTCCTGGAGGGGGAGCTCGCACCGCTCATCGCCCGCCGTGAGATCACCCTGGCCGAGGACGAGGTGCTGCTGCCCGGCCTGGTCGACACCCACGTGCACGTCAACGAGCCGGGGCGCACCGAGTGGGAGGGTTTCGCCACCGCCACGCGGGCCGCCGCGCTGGGCGGGATCACGACCCTGGTCGACATGCCGCTCAACAGCGTGCCGCCGACCACCACCGTCGCCGGGCTCGACGCCAAGCGTGCCGCCGCCGAGGGCAAGCTCGCCGTGGACGTGGGCTTCTGGGGCGGGGCGGTCCCCGAGAACAGCCGCCCCGGCGCCACCAAGGAGCTCGCCGAGCTCTGGGAGCGCGGGGTGTTCGGGTTCAAGGCGTTCCTGTCCCCGTCGGGGGTGGAGGAGTTCGGCCACCTGTCCCCGGAGGAGCTGTACTCGGCCGCGGAGGCCATCGGGGAGTTCGGCGGCCGGCTCATCGTGCACGCCGAGGACCCCGGCGTCCTGGACGGGGCACCGCCCGCGGCCGGGCGCGACTACGCCGCCTTCCTGGCCTCGCGGCCCGACACCGCCGAGAACGAGGCGATCGCCCGGGTGATCGACGTGGCCAGGGCCACCGGCACCCACGCGCACGTGCTGCACCTGTCCAGCGCCTCCGCGCTGCCGCTGATCGCCCAGGCCAGGGCTGACGGGGTGCCGCTGACGGTGGAGACCTGCCCGCACTACCTCACCCTGGAGGCCGAGGGCGTGCCCGCCGGGGCCACCCAGTACAAGTGCTGCCCGCCCATCCGGGACGCGGCCAACCGCGACCTGCTGTGGCGCGCGCTCGCCGACGGGCTGATCGACTGCGTGGTCAGCGACCACTCGCCCAGCACCCCCGACCTCAAGGACCTGGACACCGGCGACTTCGGCACCGCGTGGGGCGGGGTGTCCGGACTCCAGGTGGGCTTCTCCGCGGTGTGGACCGAGGCCCGCCGCCGCGGCGGATCCCTGGCGGACGTGGTGCGGTGGATGTCGTCCGGGCCCGCGCGGGTGGCGGGGCTGCGGGGCAAGGGGGCCCTCGCCGAGGGCCGCGACGCCGACTTCGCCATCGTCGCGCCGGAGGAGGCCTTCCGGGTGGACGTGCGCGCGCTGGAGCACCGCAACCCGGTGAGCCCCTACGACGGGGCCGAACTGTTCGGGCGCGTGCGCCGCACCCTCCTGCGCGGGCGGGACGTGGGGTCCGAGGACAGGTCCGGGCGGATGCTCACGCGGGACCAACGGGGCCCCGCCGACTGGTGAGGACGCGGCGGGAGCCGTGCCGGGGCGTCGTGTGGCGGGGCGGGTGCCCGCCGCGCACGCCCTGGTGAACGGCGACGGGCCGCCGCCGGGAACATCCCGGCGGCGGCCCGTCCGCTGTCCGTCCGGGGGCCCGCCCCGCCCGCGCGGCCGGGAGGGGCCGCGCGGGCGCGGGGGTCAGCCCCGCAGCCGGCTCCAGCGCCCGCGCAGGTCGGCGGCGCCGGTCTCGGTCAGGGAGCCGAAGACGTTGAGGCGGGCGATGCCGCCGTCGGGGAACACGTCGGTGCGCACGTGGGTGGCGACGACCGGGGCGTCCAGGACGAAGCGGTGGGCGCTGTCGGGCTCCAGCCGGGTACGGGGGACGATCTCGAACCACGCGTCGGGGGAGTCGGAGTGCGCGTTCCGCCCCAGGACGGCGACCCAGCCCGCGGCGTTGCCCTTGAGGTAGGCGGTGTCCAGCTCCAGGGCGCGGACCGTGGCCTGGGCGGTGAGGCGGAAGCGCACCCAGTCGTGCTCGGTGTCGCGGCGGCGCCGGTTCTCCCAGCCGTCGTCCATCTTCTGCGAGCGGCCGGGGGCGATGATGTTGTCCGGGGAGGAGTAGAAGCGGTCCGAGGCGTCCTCGACCATGCCGCCGTTGACCAGGGCGGCCACGTCGAAGCCGCCGAGGGCGGTCAGCCAGTCGGGGTCGGGCACGGGCTCGCCGTACACGCGCAGGCGGGCGACGCCTCCGTCGGGGAACTGCTTCAGGCGCAGGTGGGTCCACCGGCGCCCGGCGTCCACCTCGAAACCGTTGGCGGCGTGCCCGTACACGAAGGTGCGGGGGACGATCTCGGTCCACTCCGCCTCGAGCAGCTCGTCGGTGGTGGGGGTGCCCTCCAGGTGGACGGCCTCGACGCTGACCTCGCGGGGGTGGTTGCCGCGGAAGTGCGCGGTGTCCACCACCACGCCGCGGACCAGGCCGGGCAGGCCGAGGCGGACCAGGGCCCAGTCGTGGTCGTCGGCGGAGGGGTGCGGCTGGTCGCCGCTCACGCCGCGGCGCCTGCGGGTCTCCCAGCCGTCCATGACCTTGCCCTTGTGCCCGAAGGCGTGCGGGTCGAACACGGCCGGTTCGGGCAGCAGCAGGTTCTCACGCTGGGCGAAGAACTCGTCGTTGGCCGCCACGGCCCCGGCGCCCAGGCGCCGGTCGGCCAGGTCGACCAGGGCCGAGAAGTCGAGGTCGGTGCCGCGGTAGTCGGCGTAGGGGTCGCCGCCCGCGTAGGGCCGGGCGTTGTAGGCACGTGGGTCGGTGGGCTGGGACCCGATCATTGCTCTCCTGAAAAATGTGGACTTGTCGGACAGATCCAGAGTCCCAAGAGAGAACGATTACTACCAGCGAAAGTTTCTGATCACTATGTTCAGGAGAACTGAACAGTCGGGCCGCCCAGGTCCGCGGCGGTGTCCGCCAGGGCGCGCAGCACCACCGCCACCTGGGGGCGCCCGCCCGCCCCGGAGCGCACGGCGGAGACCACGTGGCGCCGCGGCTGGTCGGAGCGCAGCACCCTCAGGCTGACTCCGGGGGTGTCGTCCGCGGCGGCCAGCCGGGGGACCAGCGCGACGCCCATGCCCGCCGCCACCATGTCCAGGATGGCCCTCCAGTCGGAGGCCACGTGCGCCTGCCCGGGGACGAACCCCGCCTGGGCGCAGGAGGCGACGGTGATGTCGCGCCAGGGCCCCGAGGCCCCGTAGATCCACGGCTCCTCGGCCAGGTCGCGCAGGCGAAGGGCGCGGGCGCGGGCCAGGCGGTGGTGGGCGGGCAGGGCCGCGTCCAGGGGGTCGGTGAGCAGCTCGCGCCGGTCGTAGCGGCCGTCGTGGCCGGTGGGGGCCTGGGCGGCCAGGGACAGTCCGACGTCGATCTCGCCCGCCGACAGCAGGTCGTAGACCTCGGCCGCCTCGGCCTGGTGCACCCGCGTCGTCAGACCGGGGTAGGTGCGCCGCAGGGCGTCCAGCGCGGGGACCACCAGGCTCGGGATGGCGGTGGCGAAGGCGCCCACGCGCACGTGTCCGGCCTCGCCCCGGGCGAAGCCCTCCAGCTCGGCCTCGGCCCGTTCCAGCTGGGCCAGCACGATGTCGGTGTGGCGCAGCAGGGCGTGCGCCGCGTCGGTGAGGCGGACCCGCCGCCCGTGCGCCTCCAGCAGCGCGACCCCCACCTGCTGGGAGAGGGAGGACAGCTGCTGGGACACGGCGGAGGGGGTCATGCACAGGGCCTCCGCCGTGGCCCGGACGGTCCCGAACTCCTCGAGGGCGCGCAGGACGCGGAGTTTGCGAAGATCCCAGTCGGTCACCCTGCCAGGAATACCATTCAGCGGACCTGAACGGAACGCCGCTGCCCGAGGCGGTCCCGCGGACACCGGGCCCGGGGCACGGGAGGCACGGCCCCGCACCCCGGCGGCGGTCACGCCTGGGGCTTCTCCAGGGGCTCGGAGCCACTGCCCCGGTGGACCCTCCCGGCCTGGGTGGTGTACTTGGCCTCCCCGGGACCGGCGCTGCCGATCTCCTCGGGGTCGATCGCGGACGGGGAGCCGGACCCGCGTCCGCGGCCGATCACGTTGAAGCACACGTTGAGCACGATCGCGACGACGGCCGCGCCGATGATGCCCGAGTGCGCGACCAGCTCCACCGACTCGGGCAGGTACGCGTAGAAGGTCGGGTAGGCCAGCGGGACGACCGCCACGCCGACGGAGGCGGCCACCAGCACCAGGTTGAGGTTGTTGGTGAAGTCGACCTTGGCCAGGGTCTTGACGCCGCTGGCGGCCACGCTGCCGAACAGGACCAGGCCCGCGCCGCCGAGCACGGGCGTGGGGATGGCAGCCATGGCACCGCCCAGCACCGGGAACATCCCCAGCGCGACGAGGATGCCCGCGCCGGTGGCGACCACGTAGCGGCTGCGCACCTTGGTCAGGGCCAGCAGGCCGATGTTCTGCGCGAACGAGCTGGTGGGCGTGGCGCTGAAGATCGGCCCGATGAGGGACCCGCTCACGTCGGCGCGCAGGCCCGCCGAGATGCGCCTGGCGTCCACCTTGGAGCCGGTGATCTCCCCGACCGCGATGATGTGCGAGGCCCCCTCGGTCAGGACCACGAGCATGATGACGCACATGGTGACGACCGCGGCGACCTCGAAGCGGGGCGCGCCGAAGTAGAACACCGAGGTCGGGTCGAACACGACGTCGGCCTCGCCGACCCGGCTGAAGTCGGTCATGCCCAGGGGGACGGCGACGAGGGTGCCCACGGCCAGGCCCAGGAGGATGGACAGCCGCCCCCAGATACCGGGGAAGACCCGGGAGCCGACCACGATCACCGCCAGGGTGAGCCCGGCCAGCGCGAGGTTGGCCGGGGGCGCGGCCGGGACCGCGGAGCCGTCCTCCAGGGTGCGGGTGGCGCCGTCCATGACCCACCGCGCGGCCACCGGCATGAGGCTGACGCCGATGACGGTGATGATGGTGCCCGTGACGATCGGGGGGAAGAAGCGGATCAGCTGCCCGAAGAACGGCGTCAGCGCCAGGGCGAAGAGCCCGGCGGCCAGGGAGGCGCCGAAGGCCACGGGCAGGTTCTCGCCGTTCTGCCCCGCGGCCAGGGAGGTGATGGCGCTGACGGGGACGAAGGAGCAGGCCACCACGATGGGCATCTGCGCGCCGACGCGCCTGTGGCCCACGGTCTGCATGAGCGTGGCGAACCCCGCCACGAGGAGCGCGCCGCTGACGAGGATGCCCATGGCGGCGGGGTCGTTCGCGAGCCCGGCGGCGGCGCCGATGACGAGGGCCGGCGCCACCGCGCCGGCGTACATGGTCAGGATGTGCTGGAGCCCGTAGACCAGGAGCAGCCGCGCGGGCAGCTTCTCGTCCTCGGGGCGGGGGGAGGAGGCGGCGTTCGTTGTGGCCGAGTCCTTCGCGGACGGACTGTTCGACATGGCCAGTTTCCAGCCTTTGCGATCGGCGGCCACCCGGAGGGGGCCGAACTCTCGGGCACGCGGCCCGGTGGTGTCGCACCGGCAGGGCGCCCCCTGGCGGGGGCGCCGGAGCCGGGGGAGGGCCCGCCGCGGCGGGCCAGGGCCCGTGGCACGGTTGTGCGCGCGGGTCGCGGGAGTGTCGGTGCGTGCGCCCGGCGGGACGCCGGGGCCGCGGGCGGGACCGCGAGGAGGGGGCGGTCCCGCCCGCGGGGCACCGTCGGAGCGCTCACGCGGGAGCGTCCGGACACGGGGCGGGGCAGGGCTCCGGAAGGGGCGCCGTCCGGACTCCGGGGGCTGCCACCCTGAGGAGGGTGCCGCCTAGGGAATGCTTTTGAACCTGCCTGGCTTGTGGGTGCGGTTCGGGCGCCCACGGGGTTCTGGAGGTGCCGGAGGCGGGTTTGCGAGGAACGAGCGAACCCGGTGTAGGCGCCGAAGGTTCCCGTTCTTCGGGCGTCCGAACACGGACCGAAGCGAAGCGGAGGTCCAAAAAACACTGTCTAGACGAAGCCGGGGACGGTCTTCCAGGCGTCGCCGGGCTCGGGGGCGTCGTCGCGCTCCACGGTGGCCTCGATCTTGCCGTAGGGGCGGTCGGCGGCGAAGAAGACCTCGTTCGGGTTGTCCAGGCCGAACGGGGACAGGTCCACCAGGAAGTGGTGGTTGTTGGGCATGGAGAAGCGGATCTCGGCGATCTCCGGGTGCGCCTCCAGGACGGCCCTGCCCATCTCGTAGAGGGTCTGCTGCAGCGCCAGGCTGTGGGTCTCGGCGAAGGCCTCCAGGCACAGGGCGCGGACCGAGGAGTAGGCCTTGTCGAAGTCGTGCTCCACGCCGACGTAGCGCCAGCGGGCGGTGACGTCGGTGGCCAGGATCCGGTCGGTGGTCTCGGGCAGCGTCGTGTACTTGGTCTTGGGGTAGCCGTGGAACTCCGAGCCGGTGGACTTGAGCACGGTCAGGCCCTCGAAGCCCGAGACCACCCACTCACGCGCGCCCGTCTTGGTGACGACGGTGGTGCGGGTCTCGGCGCCCTTGCGCGAGAACGCGTGGTCGTGCGGGCCGGAGGCGGTCTGGATCCGCTCCCAGGAGTACTCCTGCACCTCCTGGCGGGCCCCGTGCACGTACTCGTGCTCGTCCACGAAGTGGCGGGCCAGGCGCAGGGCGAAGTCCTCGACGGCGCCGACGCCGCCCCACTCGCGGGCCTTGGCGTAGACGGTGTTCTTCTGGGTGTCGGTCGGCAGGCAGGTGCTGTTGTCGCCGTGGGTGTGGACCGTCTCCAGCTCTCCGCGCAGCTGGGAGGTGACGTTGACGTCCTTGATCCGGTGGACGTCGGTGTCGCGGTTGACGTGGACGAGGCGGACCTCGGCCTTGCCGTACTGGTTGTCTCCGAGTCGGATGCCCATCAGGGTGAACTCCATCCGTGTGATGCGTGAAGTCGTCATCGTTCGCGCCGTGGCGCAGTGCTACGAGGGAGGACCGCTGTGGTCGTGCGGAAGGACCTGTCGCGCACTCGAAGATTCAGGCTTGCTCTGGCCGGCGAGGATCTCCTGCCCGCCGCTCCCTTCCCGGTCGGCCGTGCCGCCGTGGTCTGTGGAAAACGGGTGCCCGCGTGGAGGGCGCGTCGCGCCCGTCCTGCTAGGAGCCCCGGTAGGTCGAGTAGGCGAACGGGCTCAGCAGCAGCGGGACGTGGTAGTGGGCGTCCTCGTCGGCGAGGTCGAACACGATGGCGACCTCGGGGTAGAAGCCGCGCTGGCCGGTCGCCCCGAAGTAGGCGGCGGTGTCGAAGACGACCCGGTGGAATCCGGCGGGGAGCCGGTCGGGGCCCAGGTCGGGCACGCGCCCGTCGTCGTCGGTGCGCCCCTCGGCGACCGTCCGCCAGGCCCCGGGGCCGTCGGCGGCCTCCAGCCGCACGGGAACACCGCGGGCGGGGCGGCCCAGGGCGGCGTCCAGGACGTGGGTGGTGACGTGGCTCATGCGTCCTCCAGGAGTTTGACCAGGCGGAGCCCGGCGATCCGCCGCAGCTCGTCGCCGACCACGGCCAGCTCGGTGGCGTGGTCGTTGTCCAGGCGTGCGACCAGGTCGGCGAGGAGCTCGCGGCTGGAGCGCCCGCTCGCGCAGACGAGGTAGATCTGCCCGAATCTGTCCTCGTACTCACGCTGGGCGTGGGCGAAGATCCGCTGGACGCGCACGGAGGCGTCGTCGGTGTCGGCGGCGAAGGCGGACTGCTCCCCGCGCGACCAGGCGGACTCGGTGTCCGCTCCCTCGGCCCTCTCCCCGATGCGGGGGTGGCGGGCCAGCGCGGTGGCGACCTCGTCGGCGGTGACCGCGCGTGCGTGCTCGTCGGCCGAGGCCAGCAGGGCCGCGCGGTCGGGGAAGGGCGCCTCGGACGCGACGGCCTCGACCCAGCGGTCCACGTCCAGGCACTGCGCGAGCTCGGCGCGCAGCTCCCCTGCGGGCAGCGCGTTCAGGCGCGCCAGGCCGCGGTCGGGTCCGCTCTCCGGCTCCTCCGGGGTGCTCATGTGGTCTCCCGTGGCTCGGCGGAAGCCCGGATTCCCCGCCCTTGGGCGTCTCACCGCGGCTCCAACCAAGAATTTTCGTAGTGCAGACAGTCAATTCCGTATTACGGATTGGGGGGACTCTAGTTGATGCCAGTGTGACCTTGTCAACACTCGCAAGGGGAGATCTGCGAAAAATAACCCGCTCTGTGTCCGCAGGCAAAGAAGAGGCGACCTTCTCGGCGTCGCTGAAAGTTCGTGGCGGGGTTGGTGGTGCCTGTGGGGCTCATGTGACTGAAGTGACCTCTGGCGCGTGCAGAGGCCGGGATCCGGGGTGGTTGACAAGCGGGGGTGTCCCGGCACACACTTCAGGCATTCCTTAAAGCGAAAACTACTTTCCGCATAGTGAAAGTAGATGCTGGAGGCAAGGTATGAGCCACACCCTGGGGTACACGGTGAACTGCTCGCTGCTGTTCACCGAGCTCCCCCTCAACGACCGCCCCCGGGCGGCACGGGAGGCGGGCTTCGACGCCGTCGAGTTCTGGTGGCCGTTCGAGAGCCCGACCCCGCCGCAGGACGAGATCGACGCCTTCGTCTCCGCCCTCGACAGGGCGGGGGTCCGCCTCAGCGGCCTCAACTTCTTCGCGGGCCAGCTCCCCGGCCCCGACCGGGGCGTGCTCTCGCAGCCCTCGCGCAGCGCCGAGTTCCGCGCCAACATCGACGTCGTGGTGCGCATCGCCGAGCGCACGGGCACCACGGGCTTCAACGCCCTCTACGGCCTGCGCCAGCCGGGGGTCGACCCGGCCGAACAGGACCGGACCGCCCTGGAGAACACCGTCGCGGCGGCCGAGGCCGTGGCCGCGGTCGGCGGCACCGTCCTCATCGAGCCCATCAGCGGGGCCGAGAGCTACCCCCTGACCACCGCCGCGGACGGGCTCGCGTTCGTCGCCCGGGCCGGGGAGGCGGGCGCGGACAACGTGGCCCTCCTGGCGGACCTGTACCACCTCGCCGTCAACGGCGACGACTTCACCGCCGCGGTCCGCGACCACGCCGCCGAGTTCGGGCACATCCAGATCGCCGACACCCCCGGGCGCGGGGAGCCCGGCACCGGTCGGCTGCCCATCGAGGAACTCCTCACCGCCGCCCAGGCCGGGGGCTACCGGGGACTCGTCGGCCTGGAGTACAAGCCGACCGTCCCCAGCGCCCAGAGCTTCGGCTGGCTCAACTGAGCCCTCAGCCGCACGCCTCAGCGCCAGCGGCACAGCACCAGCCACACAGCACCAGCCACGCAGCACCAGTCACGAAGGGGGCCGACGTGCCCGTCAAGAAGATCGCCTTCATCGGCCTGGGGATCATGGGCCTGCCCATGGCCGTCAACCTCGTCCGCGCCGGATACACCGTGACCGGCCACAACCTCACCCCCGAGCGCGTCGACGCGCTGGTCGCCGAGGGCGGCCGGCGCGGGGGCAGCGTCGCCGGGGCCGTCGCCGACGCCGACGCCGTCATCACCATGGTCCCGGACTCCCCGGACGTGGAGGAGGTCATGCTCGGCCAGGGCGGCGTCTTCGAAAGCGTCAAGCCCGGCACCCTGGTCATCGACATGAGCACCATCCGCCCGGACGTGTCCCGCTCGGTGGCCGAGGCCGGGGCCGAGCGCGGCCTGCGCGTCCTGGACGCCCCCGTCAGCGGCGGCGAGGCGGGCGCGGTCGAGGCCAAGCTCTCCATCATGGTCGGCGGCGCGGCCGAGGACTTCGAGGCGGCCCGGCCGCTCTTCGACGTCCTGGGCACCACCCCGGTCCTGGTCGGACCCAGCGGCTCCGGCCAGACGGTCAAGGCCGCCAACCAGCTCATCGTCGCGGGCAACATCCAGCTCCTGGCCGAGGCCCTGGTCTTCCTGGAGGCGCACGGGGTGGACACCGAGTCCGGCCTGGAGGTCCTGGGCGGCGGACTCGCGGGCAGCACCGTGCTCCAGCGCAAGGGGGCCGCCATGCGCTCGCGCGACTTCACCCCGGGCTTCCGGATCGCCCTGCACGACAAGGACATGCGCATCGTCACCGACTCCGCGCGCGCCGCCGGGGTCGCGATCCCGCTGGGCTCGCAGGTCGCACAGTACGTCGCGGCCCTGAAGCACCAGGGCCACGGCGGCCTCGACCACTCCGCCCTGCTGAAGATCGTCGAGCAGCTCTCCGACCAGTAGGGGCCGGCCGCCCGGACCACGGGGTCCGCACGGCCCCGCGCGGCCCGTCCCCGGTGTTGGCCGCACCGGGGGACACGGTCCGCGCGCGCCGTCCGGTCCCCAGCAGTACTCCAGCACCACCCCTAGCACACAGCCACCAGCACCCCCAGCACTGAAGGGTTCGCTTCCCATGCCACAGATGCCCGCGATGAACGCGGTCGTGGAGGTCCTCAAGGACGAGGGCGTCGACACGGCCTTCGGCTGCCCCGGCGCGGCCATCCTGCCCCTCTACAAGGCGATGGAACAGGTCGGCGGTATCGAGCACCTGACCGTCCGCCACGAGGAGGGCGCCACCCACATGGCCGACGGCTGGTCCCGGACCACCGGCAGGGTCGGTGTGGCCATCGGCACCTCCGGTCCCGCCGGGACCAACATGATCACCGGCCTGTACACGGCCATCGCGGACTCCGTCCCGATCGTGTGCATCACCGGCCAGCAGCGCACCGACCTGCTGGACAAGGAGGGGTTCCAGGCGGTCGACATCGTCGAGATCGCCAAGCCCGTCACCAAGTGGGCCGTCCAGATCAAGGAGGCCGCCACCGCGCCCTGGGTCTTTCGCGAGGCGTTCCGGATCGCACGGGAGGGGCGCCCCGGGCCCGTGCTGGTGGACATCCCGGTGGACGTCGCCCAGCAGATGATCGACTACGACCCCGCCATCGACGCCCCGCTGAAGGTCAACGCGGTCGAGCCGCACCCGCCCCGGGTGGAGCGCGCGCTGGACATGCTGCTGGAGGCCGAACGCCCCCTCATCCTGGCGGGGGGCGGCGTGATCACCGCCGAGGCCTCCGACGACCTGCGCGAACTGGCCGAGTACCTCCAGGTGCCGGTGCAGGTCACCCTCATGGGCAAGGGCTCCTTCGACGAGGACTCGCCCCTGTACTCGGGCATGACCGGGGTGCAGACCTCCCAGCGCTACGGCAACGCCTCCTTCCTGGAGTCGGACCTGGTCCTGGCCGTGGGCGCGCGGTTCGCCGACCGCCACACCGGACAGATCGACGTCTACCGGGGCGAGCGCAGGTTCGTCCACGTCGACATCGAGGCCACCCAGATCGGCCGGGTCTTCGAGCCCGACCTGGGCGTGGTCTCCGACGCGCGGCTGTTCCTGCGCGAGCTGCTCGCCGCGGCCAGGCGCCGCGGCGCCACGGCCGACGTGCGGCCCTGGATCGACCGGGTCGCCGAGCTCAAGGCCACCCTGACCCGCCGCGAGGACTTCGACACGGTCCCGGTCAAGGCGCCGCGCGTCTACAAGGAGATCAACGAGGTCTTCGGCGAGGACACCTACTTCGTCACCGCGATCGGCCTCTACCAGATCTGGGGAGGCCAGCACCAGAAGGCGTACAAGCCGCGCCACTACCAGATCTGCGGCCAGGCGGGCCCGCTGGGCTGGGAGATCCCCGCCGCCATCGGCGTCAAGAAGGCGCTGAAGGACACCGAGCCGGACGCGGAGGTCGTCGGCGTCGTCGGCGACTACGGGTTCCAGTACATGGTGGAGGAACTGGCCGTCGCCGCCCAGTACGACGTGCCCTACGTCATCATCATGCTCAACAACGAGTACCTGGGCCTGATCCGCCAGGCCTCGATCCCGTTCGACATGAACTACCAGGTGGACATCCACTACGACGAGTACGGCACCGACAACGTCAAGCTCATGGAGGCCTACGGGTGCTCCGGGCGCCGCGTGGTGGAGCCCGGGGAGATCCGCGAGTCCCTGGAGTGGGCCCGCAAGCAGGCCCAGGCCACGTCGCGGCCGGTGCTCGTGGAGATCATGATCGAGCGCGAGGCCAACACGCCGCACGGGCCCGCGATCGACGCGGTCAGGGAGTTCGAGCCGGTTCCGGGAGCCTGACGGCGGGTGTGCCCCGTGCGGACCGCCTGCCGCGGCGGACCGGACGGGGCACGCCGGGCACAGATGAACCCGCCGTTACAGGGTTGTGTCCGGAGTGTTTCGCGACGTGCGTTTTCTCGGGCCCGTACCTGCGCAAACGTGGAGTCACCTTGATGACGGAGCCGCCGTGCCAGGGAGCGGGAGAACACAACGGAGCCGTCGTCGGCACGCTCGGAAGTTGGAAAAGCATGTCCCCCCACGCGCGTTTCCTCTCTGCGGTCGCCGTCGCGGCCGCCGCGCTCGCCTCCTCCGCCTGTTCCTCCCAGAACGGGTCCGAGGAGGAGTTCCAGGAGCTCCTGGTGGAGAGCGGTCTGCCCGGTGACGAACTCAGGATCACCGCACCGGACGCCGAGGGCTTCTGGTGGGCCATCTACGAGGCCACGGAGGACTGCCAGCTGCAGTTCAAGTGGAACGGCACCGACCCGGTGCTGGTCTACGGGGCCCAGACGGCCGGCTACCTGGAACTGGCCCCGGACGAGACCTACGTGGAGTCCTTCGGCCAGGACGAGGTCCGGCGGGCCTGCGAAGGGGAGTTCTGAGCGGCTCCGGCCCCGGGCGCGCGGCCCGGGGCCGGAGGCGTCAGCCGCAGTGGGAGGCCTCGGCGCCGATGATCCGGTACGGGCAGTCCGCGTAGTCGAGCAGGCGCAGCACGGCCTCCTCGTTGCGGGCGGTCTCGCGCCCGACCACCGAGGAGGGCGGGTAGAAGCCGCCCCCCCAGGCGCTGGCGGGGTACATCTCGAAGGTGAAGTTGACGATCCGCTGGTCGCCCCAGAGCCAGTCGCCGATCGACCCGTCGGTGACGTAGAGGTCGCTCGACTGCTGGGGCGTGTACCCGTTGGCCTCGGCCATGTACTCGCCCAGCGCCTCGTGGGTCCGGTACTCCTGCGCGGTCATCCCGTCCACGACGGCGCCGTAGGTGTAGCCGAACGGCCACAGGATGAGCTCGCTGTAGGTGTGGAAGTCCACGGCGGCGGTGATCTGCTGCTCCCCGCCGACGACCCGCCCGCGCACGAAGTCGGCGACCGCGCGCACCTCGGTCGCCGACTCGGGCGCGGAGCCGCGGTAGGTGAGGCTGCCCGGGTTGCCCGAGGAGCCGCCGCAGCAGCCCCACATGTAGTCCCAGTTGCGGTTGAGGTCGGTCCCCAGCGCGGAGGAGCCCGCGTTGGGCTGCCGGTTCTTGCGCCAGTTGCGCCAGCTGGAGCCCGCCATGTCGTACTCGCCGCCGTCGGGGTTGACGTTGGGCAGGATCCAGATCTCGCGGCTGTCGACCAGCTCGGTGATCCGGTCGTCGTCGCCGTACCCCTCGGTGAGCATGCGCATGAGGTGGACGGCCATCTCCACGGTGAGGTGCTCGCGCGCGTGCTGGGCGTGGACGAACAGGACCTCGGGCTCGTCCTCGTCCCCGGCGGCGTTGTCGCTGATCTTGACCGCGACCAGCTCGCGCCCCTCGTGGGAGCGGCCGATGACCGACCTCGCCGCGATTCCGGGGTTGGCGGTCACGACCTCGTCGACGACGTCGAGCAGTTCGGAGTAGGTGGTGTAGCCGGGGTCGGGCGCGGCCAGGGGCCGGGGCGGGTCGAACACCTCGACGCCGTAGCCGAGGCCGGCGATCTCCGCGGCGTCGTCGGGGGTGGCCGTGACCAGGACCGAGTCCTCCTCGACCTGGTCGATGGCCGCTCCGGTGGCGGCGATCTCGGTGCGGTCCCGGGCGGTGTCCGCGCCGTGGACCTCGTAGAGGCCGTGGGCGGGCTCGGCGGCGGCGCCGCCCGCCGCCAGGGTGCTCAACAGGAGCGCGCCGACGGTCGCGGGGGCGAGGATTCTGAGCGGGGTGAGGGTTGCCACGATGCCTCCGTAAGCGGGGGTGAGGCGTCGGATATGTGGCGTTATTGCAAGAGAAAACCGCACGTACTGTCAATACGTCTAACTTTCTGTGACGAAAGTGGCGAACTGACTTGTTTAGCGCTCCGGGCAGGTGAAGCCCGCTTCCGCTCCGTGTCCGCATGGTCACCGTGTGGCCGGTTGTGGCCACGCTCCACGGGCGCGCGGCGCGCGCCCGCCGCCCCCGCAGACAGCACCCGGACGACGGGCCCGCGGCGGGTCCTCCTAACGTGAGGGCGTTCCCGAGGGCACGCCCCCTCCCGACCCGCACACCACGGAGTCCGCCATGAGCGACCTGTTCGATCCCGTCCGGATCGGCCGCCTGCACCTGCCCAACCGCCTGTTCATGGCCCCGATGACGCGCTCGCGCTCCCGCGGGGGCGTGCCGGGCGACCTCGCCGTCGAGTACTACGCCCAGCGCGCCTCGGCCGGGCTGATCATCACCGAGGGCATCCAGCCCAGCGTCCGCGGCCAGGGCTACACCGACACCCCGGGGCTGCACAGCGCCGAGCAGACCGAGGCGTGGAGGCGCGTCACCGACGCCGTGCACGAGCGCGGCGGGCACATCTTCGCCCAGCTCATGCACGCGGGCCGGGTCGGCCACCCCAGCCTCTACCCCGACGGCGGCCTGCCCCTCGGCCCGTCCCCGATCGCCTCGGGCGCGTCCATGTACGACGGCAGGCAGAAGCTCGCGCACCCGGTGCCGCGCGAGATGACCGCCGCCGACATCGACCAGACCCTCGCGGACCACGCCTCGGCCGCGCGCAACGCGATCGCCGCCGGCTTCGACGGCGTGGAGCTGCACGGCGGCAACAGCTACCTCATCGAGCAGTTCCTCTCCGACGGCAGCAACCGGCGCACCGACGGGTACGGCGGCAGCGCCGCCAACCGCGCCCGCTTCGCACTGGAGGTCGTGGACGCCGTCGCCGACGCCGTCGGCGCCGACCGCACCGGCCTGCGGGTCTCCCCGGGCAGCACCCTCAACGGCATCAGCCAGAGCGACCCCCTGGAGCAGTACCTCGCGCTGCTCGACGGGCTGCGCGGCCGTCCCGGACTGGCCTACCTGCACCTGACGGAGTCGGCCTCGGCCGAGTACACCCAGCGGCTGCGCAAGGAGTGGGCGGGGATCTTCGTCCTCAACCCCGCCTCCGGCACCGACCTGGGGCCCGCCACCGCGGCCCTGGCCGAGGAGCGGGCGGACGCCGTGGCGGTGGCCTCGGCCTGGATCGCCAACCCCGACCTGCCGGCCCGGATCAGGTCCGGCGGCCCCGTCGCCGTCCCCGACAGGGCCACGTACTACGGGGGCGACCACCGCGGCTACACCGACTACCCGGCGATGGACGCCTGAGCCCGGCGCGGCGGCGTCCCCGCGGAAGGGGCGCCGCCCGTCTCCGGGGGCGGGAACGCGAAATCCCGTCGACGGGACCGGCCAGGCCACCGGTGCGCCGCAATCGCGCTGCCGGTGGCGGCCTCGGGTGTTGGCCGCACCCTGGGCCCCGTCGACGGGATCTGGAACAACCCCCCTAGCACTGAAGGGTTCAACGAAAATGCTACAGACCCCCCGCAGGTCTCTCGAAATCGAGGTACCGGTAGTGGGGCGTTCCCCGTCGCCCGCGTCCTCCGTGACGAGGACCCCCAGGTCATGTGACGCGAGTCCCAACATGCGGACATCGGGTACCAGTTCCGAGGAACGGTCTGCTAGCGTGAAGATCGTTATGCTGCGCGAGCTGCTTCTCCTTAGCGGCCGCGGCGGGGGTCGTTAAAAGGTCGGCTCCCTCGCCGCGGGACTTCGGCTTGTCCTGGTCGACCATGACCAAGCGCCAGATCCACCCGAGGAGCCACCGAGATGGTGCCGCAGCAAAAGCCCAGCCCCATGCCCTTCCACCGCTACAAGCCCTTCGCGCCGGTGGACCTGCCCGACCGCACCTGGCCCTCCAAGAGCATCACCGAGGCGCCGCGCTGGCTGTCCACGGACCTGCGCGACGGCAACCAGGCGCTGATCGAGCCCATGGACCCCGCCCGCAAGCGCGAGATGTTCGAGCTGCTGGTGCGGATGGGCTACAAGGAGATCGAGGTCGGCTTCCCCGCCGCCAGCCAGACCGACTTCGACTTCGTCCGGTCCCTGATCGAAGGGGACATGATCCCCGACGACGTGCAGATCTCGGTGCTGACCCAGGCCCGTGAGGACCTCATCGAGCGCACCGTCCAGAGCCTGGTCGGGGCCAGGCGCTCCACCGTGCACCTGTACAACGCCACCGCGCCCACCTTCCGCCGCGTCGTCTTCCGCGTGGACCGCGAGGCCTGCAAGGACATCGCCGTCCAGGGCACCCGGCACGTCATGCGCTTCGCCGAGCAGTACCTGGGCGGGACCGAGTACTTCGGCTACGAGTACTCGCCCGAGATCTTCGTCGACACCGAGCTGGACTTCGCCCTGGAGGTCTGCGAGGCCGTCATGGACGTCTGGCAGCCCGGTCCGGGCCGCGAGATCATCCTCAACCTGCCCGCGACCGTCGAGCGCTCCACGCCCAACGTCTACGCAGACCAGATCGAGTGGATGAGCCGCAGCCTGTCCCGGCGCGAGCACGTGGTCGTCTCGGTGCACCCCCACAACGACCGCGGCACCGGCGTGGCCTCGGCCGAGCTGGCCGTCATGGCCGGGGCCGACCGCGTCGAGGGCTGCCTGTTCGGGCACGGCGAGCGCACCGGCAACGTCTGCCTGGTCACCCTGGGCATGAACCTGTTCAGCCAGGGCGTGGACCCCAGGATCGACTTCTCCGACATCGACGAGATCCGCCGCACCGTCGAGCACTGCACCCAGCTGCCGGTCGCCCCGCGCCACCCCTACGGCGGAGACCTGGTCTACACCGCCTTCTCCGGCTCCCACCAGGACGCCATCAAGAAGGGCTTCACCGCCCAGCAGGACGCCGCCGACGCCGCCGGGACCCCGGTGGAGGAGCACGTCTGGGACGTGCCCTACCTGCCCATCGACCCCAAGGACGTGGGCCGCAACTACGAGGCCGTCATCCGGGTCAACAGCCAGTCCGGCAAGGGCGGCGTCTCCTACATCATGCAGCGCGACCACTCGCTGGACCTGCCGCGCCGCCTGCAGATCGAGTTCTCCCAGGTCATCCAGAAGTTCACCGACGCCGAGGGCGGCGAGTTCGCCGCCGGACGCATCTGGGAGATCTTCTCCCAGACCTACCTGGCCGAGGGCGGCCCGGTCGCGGTGCTGGCGCACCGCTCCAGCACCGACAGCGACGGCACCTACCGGATCGAGGCCGACGCCCGGGTCAACGGCGAGATCCGCGAGCTGACCGGTACAGGCAACGGCCCCATCTCCGCGTTCTGCGACGCCCTGACCGACGTCGACGTCAAGGTCCGCGTCATGGACTACGTGGAGCACTCCATGGGCGGGGACGGCGACGCCCGCGCCGCCGCCTACGTGGAGGCCGAGATCGACGGCCGCGTGGTGTGGGGCGTGGGTATCCACAGCAGCATCACCACGGCCTCGCTCAAGGCCCTGTGCAGCGCCATCGCGCGCGTCTGACGCGCGCACGCCCCCGGGGCCGCGACCGGCGGGTCGCGGCCCCGGCCCGTTCACCGGACCCTCAGAGCAGGCCGAACGGCCCGGGATCGGGCAGGCCGAGCGTGGCGCAGGACTCCCGGTGCGCACCGGTCAGCTCGCCCAGCGCGACCGGCCTGCGGGAGGTCGCCGCCATGTCCTTGCGCGCCTCGGCCGTCCAGGGGGAGGGGCGCAGCGACAACCCCTGCGCCAGGTCCAGCGCCTCGGCCTCCTCGCGCCAGCCCGGCCAGCGCAGGGCGCGGTAGAAGTCCTCCAGGCGGCCCTCCAGCATCCACAGCATCCAGCCGGAGTAGGCCGTCTCCAGCGGCTCCCACTCCAGGGAGTCGGGCGCGAAGTACACCATCTCCCCGGGCCTGCCGGGGTAGTCCCCACCCTCCGCCGCGGGCCCGTTGAGGGCGAACACCCCGCCCAGCACGTCGTGGGCGACCACCAGGCGCGGGGGCGGGCCGTACACCACCGCGGCGCTCAGGTCGTTGACCTCGCCCAGCCCGGGCAGGCCGTCCCCGCCGCCGCCGTGCACGCGCAGCCACCCGCCGTCGAAGAGCAGGCCGCCGGACTCCAGCGCCATCGCGCCCAGGAAGGAGCGGGCGGTCACCTGGAGGCGGTGCAGGCACGTGCGGCCGCGCTCGGGGTCGACGGGCAGCCCCCGCACCGAGGCCCCGCCCCGTTCCATGCGTTCGGACAGCACCGGCCAGGCGGGTTCCTCCACCTCGACCAGTTCACTCAGCTCGCGCACAGTGCCACCTCCCGTCGGGCCGCGCGGGGTCGCGACGGCGGACCACACTACCGGTCGGCGCCGACGTACTCGCCGAAGCCTCCGGGACGGGGGGCCGCACGCGCGTCGGGCCGCCCCCCCCGGGGGGGTAGGGCGGCCCGACGCGCGTGCGGGCGGGACTACTCCCAGCCGAACATCTGGGTCCAGGCGTTGCCGGACTCGCCGACACCGATCGCGACCAGGTCGCAGTTGAGGATGTTCCTGCGGTGCCCGTCGCTGTTCATCCAGGCGTCCATCACCTGCTGGGGGCTGGTCTGCCCCTTGGCGACGTTCTCCGCGCCCCAGGCGTCGTAGCCGTGGCGGTCGGCCCGGTCGCCGGGGCCCTCGCCCTCGGGGCTCTGGTGGCTCATGTAGTCGCGCCGGTCCATGTCCTCGCTGTGCTCCTGGGCGGCGGCGGTCAGCCGCGAGTCCGCCCGCAGCGGGCCGCACCCGGCGTCGGCGCGCTGGGCGTTGACCAGGCTCACGACCTGGTCGGTGACCCCGCCCGAGGGGGCACCGGAACCGCCGTCCCCGCCGCCGTCCCCGGTTCCGCCGCCGCCACCGGCACCGCTGCCGCCGCCGTCGGCTCCGCCGCCCGCGCCCGCGCCGCCGGACCCCGTGCCGCCGCCACCGCCGTCACCGCCTCCGGACTCCTCGTCCCCGGCGTCCTCGGGCACCGAGGAGGCCTGCGCGCTCTGCGGCTCACCGCCGTCCCCGGAGGGCGTCGGCTCCCGCTCCGGCTCCGCGGTGGGCGAGGCGAAGAAGTCGGCGTCGTCGGAGGCCTCGGGCACGAGTGAGTCGTCGGTGACCGCGGTACCGGCCCCTCCCTCCTGCGCCTGGCCGCTCGCCGTGTTCTGGAAGGGGTTGAGGCCGGAGTCGGCGCCGGCGAACAGCAGCGCGCCCGCCAGTACCAGGCCGACGGGGACCGCGGCCAGGGGTACCGCGAGCGGTAAGGAGCGCCGCACGCGCTCGGTGCGGCGGTGTCCGTCGGCGCTCTTCCTGCGCCTGCCTCGGCGACCACGCGCCATATCGCCCTCCTCGGGAACGGGACGGTGGGGCACGGACGCGGCGGGGCGCCGCTCGTGTGGGGCCCGCACTCGGGCGGGTCCTCGCTCGTGCCCCTCGGGTCTCGGATGACCCGTGTCGGGGAGCGCGCGGGATGCGCGCGGCCGCTCCGGTGGCGCCGCGGGGAAGGGGCGGGCCCGACGCGGAGCGCCTAGCGCGTGAGAGTAGAGCAAATGTCGCAAAAAGGGAAACCAAACCGTAATAAAGCTGCTCATAGAGGGGTTTTGGGTTCCACCGTCCGCGTGGACGGTCCTCGGTATCCGCGACAATGGGGGTGTGAGTCTCTACCGCGACGAGGGTGTCGTCCTGCGCAACCAGAAGCTCGGCGAGGCCGACCGCATCGTCACCCTCCTGACCCGGCGCACCGGACTGGTCCGTGCCGTCGGCAAGGGGGTGCGCCGGACCAGGTCCCGCTTCGGCGCCCGCCTGGAGCCGTGCACCCACGTCGACCTCCAGCTGCACGCGGGCCGCACGCTGGACGTCATCACCCAGGCCGAGACCGTGCGCTCCTACGGCGAGGCGGTCGTGTCCGACTACTCCCGCTACACCGCCGCCACGGCGATGCTGGAGACCGCCGAGAAGGTCGTCGCGGTCGAGAAGGACCCGGCGCTGCGCCAGTTCCTCCTGCTCATCGGCGCGTTGCGTACCCTGGGTGAGGGCAGCCACGACTCCCGGCTGGTCCTGGACGCCTACCTGCTGCGCTCGCTCGCCGTCGCCGGGTACGCCCCCTCCCTGGCCGAGTGCGCCCGCTGCGGCAGCCGGGGGGAGCACCGCGCGTTCGCGGTCCACGCCGGAGGTATGGTCTGCACGGTGTGCCGTCCCCACGGCTCCGTGCACCCGTCCCCGGATACGCTCCGACTGATGTCGGCCCTGCTCGGAGGGGACTGGGAGAGCGCGGACGCCAGCGGGGGCAGGCAGCGCTCCGAGTGCAGCGGGCTGGTCGCGGCCTACCTACAGTGGCACCTGGAAAACGGAATCCGATCACTGCGCCATGTGGAGCGTTCTTGAGTCTGTTCAGCTTCGACACCGGTAACCGGCGGGAGTACACCGCGCCCGCTCCGCACCCCAGCGGCGCGCGTCCCCCCGAGCTCCCCGCCCAGCTGGTGCCCCGGCACGTGGCCGTGGTCATGGACGGCAACGGCCGCTGGGCCAAGGAGCGCGGACTGGCGCGGACCGAGGGGCACAAGGCCGGTGAGTCCTCGCTCTTCGACGTGATCGACGGCGCCCTGGAGATGGGCGTGCCCAACCTCTCCGCCTACGCCTTCTCCACCGAGAACTGGAAGCGCTCGCCCGAGGAGGTGCGCTTCCTGATGGGCTTCAACCGCGACACCATCCGCAGGCGCCGCGACGAGCTGCACGCGCGCGGCGTCCGCGTGCGCTGGGCCGGGCGCGCGGGACGGCTGTGGAAGAGCGTCATCCGCGAACTCCAGGACGCGGAGGAGATGACCAGGGACAACACCGCGCTCACCCTCCAGTTCTGCGTGAACTACGGCGGCCAGGCCGAGATCGTCGACGCCGCGCGCGAGCTGGCCCGCAAGGCCGCGGCGGGGCTGATCTCCCCGGAGAAGATCACCGAGGACACCCTCTACCAGCACCTGTACGCCCCCGACGTTCCGCCCGTGGACCTGTTCGTGCGCTCCTCCGGCGAGCAGCGCACGTCCAACTTCCTCCTCTGGCAGTCCGCCTACGCCGAGTTCGTCTTCCTGGACACGCTCTGGCCGGACTTCGACCGCCGCGACCTGTGGCGGGCCTGTGAGATCTACGCGAGCCGGGACCGCCGCTACGGCGGTGCCGTGCCCAACCCCGTGTCGGAGGAGAAGAAATGATGGCAGGTTCGGACGGTCCGCTGCTCAGGCAGGGCATGTCGCTCGTCTCGGTGGGCGACAGCTTCACCGAGGGCGTGGGCGACCCCTACCCGGAGCCGGGCGCGGGCTTCCGCGGCTGGGCCGACCGGTTGGCCGAGCACCTGGCCGACCACCTGGGCGAGATCGTGTACGCGAACCTGGCGGTGCGCGGCAAGCTCATGCGCCAGATCGTCACCGACCAGCTCCCGCCCGCCCTGGCGATGGCCCCGGACCTGGTCACCCTGAGCGCGGGCGGCAACGACCTGCTGCGCCCGGGCGGGGACCCCGAGCGGATGGCCCGGATCCTGGACCACACGGTGGGCCGCCTGCGCGCCGCCGGGAGCCAGGTCGTGCTCTTCACCGGCGTCAACGTCAACACGGGCTACATGCGCGGCACCATCGGCCTGTTCGCTCGCTACTACATGCACGTGCGCGCCGTGGCCGACAAGCACGGCTGCCTCCTGGTGGACCAGTGGCCGATGACGGTGCTCACCGACTCCCGCGCCTGGGACGAGGACCGGCTGCACATGTCTCCCGAGGGGCACCGCCGGCTGGCGCTGCGCGTGGCCGAGGTGGTCGGCGTGCCGGTGGCGGAGCGCTGGGACGAGCCGTGGCCGGACAGCGAACCGGTCAGCTGGGCCCGTGCGCGCCGGGAGGACCTGACCTGGATCAGGGAGTCGCTCGGCCCGTGGATCGGCCGCCGCCTGACGGGGCGCTCCTCCGGTGACACGGTCACGGCCAAGCGCCCGGAGCTGACCCGGATCACCAAGGACCGCTGACCGCGGGGGGACGTTCGCGGCCCCGGTGTGAGGTGACTCCCAAAACGCCGGAAAGGCTCAACCTACTGTCGCGTAACCCTGGCGCGGAGTTGGATGATCGGGCACTATGAGCGGCTTTGGGACGAACGTGGTGCACCAGGACATCCTGTCCTACGTCGCCCTCGGTGACAGCTTCACCGAGGGCATGAGCGACCCCTACCCGGACGGCGGCGGCGCACCCGACGGCCGCTACCGGGGCTGGGCCGACCGCCTGGCCGAACACCTCGCCGACCACGTCGCCGAGGTGCGCTACGCCAACCTCGCGGTGCGCGGCAAGCTCATCGACCAGATCGCCACCGAGCAGGTTCCCCGGGCGGTCGAGCTCTCCCCGGACCTGATCACGCTGTGCGGGGGCGGCAACGACATCATCCGCCCCGGCAGCGACCCCGACGCCGTGGCCGTGACCTTCGCCCGGGCGGTGGAGGAGCTCAGCCGGACCGGCGCGCGCATCGTCATCTTCACGGGCTTCGACACCAACTGGCAGCCGGTGATGCGCCACATGCGCGGCCGGATCGCCACGTACAACATGCACCTGCGGGCCATCGCCGACCGCTACGGCTGCGACGTGGTGGACGTGTGGAGCATGCGCATCCTGGACGACCCCCGCGCCTGGAGCTGGGACCGCCTGCACCTGTCGCCGGAGGGCCACCGCCGCATGGCGCTGCGCGTGGCCGGGGTGCTCGGTGTGCCCGTGGAGGGCGACTGGAAGCAGCCGTGGCCGCCCGCCGACCCGCGCGACTGGCGCTCCGCCCGCCAGGAGGACCTGAACTGGGCGCGCGAGTTCCTGGTGCCGTGGATCGGCCGCCGTCTCACCGGTCGCTCCTCGGGCGACAACGTCAGCCCCAAACGCCCCGCCCTGGACCCGCTGCGCCGGGACTGACGCCGCTCCACCGCCGCCGGCGGGCGGTCGGTTCCCGCCCCCGGGGCGCGGGCGCGGCGGGCGCCGGTGCGCCGCCGGAGCCGGGGCGCCGACGCCGGGGCCGTCCGCGCGGGCGGCCCCGGGGCGGGCACCGCCCGGCGCGGGAACGGGGGCGGTCCGCCGCCGGACGGCCCTAGGCACTGTTTTTTAGACGGGTGAGGTCTCGGAGCCAGATCCGGATCGAGGCCACTAACACGGTCCCGTCGAAGATCGTGGCCCGCTTGTCGTAGCGGGTCGCGACCGCCCGGTTCTGCTTGAGCAGGTTGATACACCGTTCCACGGTGTTGCGGCCCCGGTAGGCCTCCCGGTCGAAGACCGGGGGCCTGCCGCCCGCCGATCCCTTACGGCGGCGGTTCTCACGCTGGTCCTTGGGCTGGGCGATGGTCGCCTTGATCTTGCGACGCCTGAGGTGATCCCGGTTCGCCCGGCTGGAGTAGGCCTTGTCGCCCAGCACACGGTCCGGGCGGGTCCGGGGCCTGCCCACCCGGCGGGGCAACCGCAACGCGGCCATCAACGGCTCGAACATCACACTGTCCCCGCGCTGGCCGGGGCTGGTTGCCAGCACCAGGGGCCGCCGGTGCTGGTCGGCGAGTAGGTGGAGTTTGGTGGTCAGCCCGCCCCGGGAGCGGCCCAGGGCCTCGGCCCCGTCCGGTTCGTCCCGTGCTGTTTCCCCTTTTTCGCCGCTCCGGCGGCGTGCTGGTGGGCACGGACACTGGTGGAGTCGATCCCGACGATGAGTTCCTCGCCGCTGTCGGCGTCGATGCGCAGCCGGTCGGCGATGCGTTGCCAGGTGCCGTCGAGGGACCAGCGGCGGTGACGGCCCGCGACGGTCTCCCAGGGGCCGTAGCGTTCGGGCAGGTCACGCCAGGGGATGCCGGTACGGGCGCGGAACAGGATGCCGTTGACGATGCGGCGGTGGTCGGCCCACTTCTTGCCCTTGCGCGGGTCGGCGGGCATGAGAGGGGCGAGCAGGGCCCACTCGGCATCGGAGAGTTCATGACGTCCGGGCACGCCATCCACGGTGCCAGAGCAGGCCCTGCCACACACCCACTTCTACAAAACAGGCCCTAGGAGCAGTTGGCGCAGGTCCCGAAGACCTCGACGGTGTGCGTCACACCGGTGAAGCCGTGCCGGGAGCCCATCTCGGCGGCCCACTTCTCCACCGTGGGGCCCTCGATCTCCACCGCGGTGGCGCACACCCGGCACACGATGTGGTGGTGGTGGCTCTCGGTGTCGCACGCCCGGTAGACGGCCTCGCCCTCGTCGGTGCGCAGCACGTCCACCTCGCCGGAGTCGCTCAGCGCCTGGAGCGCCCGGTAGACGGTGGTCAGGCCGATCTTGGAACCGTCGGCGCGCAGGTCCGCGTACAGGTCCTGGGCACTGCGGAAACCGGAGGACCCGGTCAGTGCCTGACGGACCGCTTCGCGTCGTGTACTCATGGTCTCACCCTCCCCCGCTCATTCTGGGGCATCGTACCGGTCAAACCCTCCCCGGCGGGTGGGAAGGCGGCCGCGGAGCGGCGCCCGGAGGTGCGGCGCAACACGCCGCCGACCGCCACCGCCACGCCGAAGACGGCCAGGGCCAGCAGCACGATCGTCGCACCCGGCGAGAGTTCGGCGTAGAAGGACGTGGTCAGGCCGCCGACCGAGGACAGCAGTCCGATCAGCACGGCCAGGAGCATCGTCACACGGAAGCTCTTGGTGAGCTGCTGGGCGGCGGCGACCGGAACGATCATCAGCGCGCTCACCATGAGCACGCCCACCACGCGCATCGCGATCACCACCGTCAGCGCCGCGGTCACGGCCAGCAGCACGCTCAGGAAGCGCACCGGCAGCCCGTGGGCCCGCGCCACCTCCTCGTCCTGGCACAGCACGAACAGCTCACGGCCGAACACCGCCACCACCGCGAACACCCCGGCGGTGAGCACGCCCACCACCCACAGGTCGGCCTCCTCCACCGTGCTCACCGAGCCGAACAGGTACGAGACCAGCGTGGCGTTGCTCGCCCCGGGCGTGAGCCCGATGAGCAGCACGCCTCCCGCGATGCCGCCGTAGAACAGCAGTGCCAGGGCCACGTCCCCGCTGGTGCGGGCGCGCACCCGCACCAGTTCGATGAGGACGGCGCCCAGCGTGGCCACCACGGCCGCGGTGAGCACCGGCGAGGTACTGGTGAGCAGGCCCAGCGCCACCCCGGTCAGGGCGACGTGGCCGATGCCGTCGCCGAGCAGGGCCAGGCGCCGCTGGACGAGGTAGGTACCGATGACCGGGGTGACCAGGCCGACGAGCACCGCCGCGACCAGCGCGCGCCGCATGAACTCGTAGTGGAGCAGCTCAGTCACGGCCGGGTACCTCGAGTCGGATCATCTCCGCGGCCGTGGTCGCCGCGGAGTCGGGAGCGTTGGGGTCGGGATGGGGGTGCTGGTGCTCGTGTCCGGGCCGCGCGCACTCGCCGGTGGGCGCGGGCGCGGCGCCGTCGTGCACCACGCGGCCCGACTCCAGCACCACGGAGCGCTCGATCACGTTCTCCAGCGGGCCCAGTTCGTGCAGGACCAGGACCACGGTCGCGCCGCGCCCGCGCAGGTGGGCGATGGTGTCGGCCAGCGCGCGCTGGTTCTCGGCGTCCACACCGGCCATGGGCTCGTCCATGACGAAGGTGTCGGGCCGCCCGGCCAGGGCGCGGGCGATGAGCACGCGCTGCTGCTGGCCGCCGGAGAGCTCGCGCACCGAGTCGCGGCCCCGGTCGGCCAGTCCGACGGCCTCCAGGGCCTCGTCGACGGCCGCGCGGTCGGCGCGGGTGGGCAGGGACAGGCGGCGGCGCGAGGCGACCTGCCCGGAGGCGACGATCTCGCGGACGGTGGCGGGCACGGCGCCCCCGGCGGTGAGCCGCTGGGGCACGTAGCCGATCCGGCGCCAGGCGCGGAACCTGCGCAGCGGGGTGCCGTGCACCAGGACCTCGCCGGAGCTCAGGGGCACGATGCCCAGCATCGAGCGCATCAGGGTCGACTTGCCGGAGCCGTTGGGGCCCAGGACGGCCATGGTCTGGCCCGTCGGCACGTCGACGCTCACACCGTCGAGCACGGGGACCCCGTCGTAGGCCACACATGCGTCGACGGCCTGGAAGGCGGGCGGCGCGTCGCCCGTAACGGCCGTGAACTGGTCAGACACCGTTCCATTATCACGAAAACGAAAATGGTTGTCAAAATATGGCGGATCCGTGACCCTTGCGGACCTGCGGGTCAGTAGCCCAGGACCCGCGCCACCGCCAGCACCAGTACGACCACCACCATGAGCACCCGCGCCGTCCGCGGCTGGCCGCCGAGGGAGGGCCAGGTCAGGAACGCCAGCCACGCGACGAACACCGCGACCAGCAGCAGGCACACCGCGCCGACCGGACCGGGTGCCATCAGCCCCGCGATGAACAGGGCGCCCACGACCAGCGGCGCCAGCCACCGGGGGCCCTGGTGCAGCCACACGAGCGGCACCGCGCTGCGCTCCTCCACCGCCCTGCGCAGTCCGCCCGCCCCCCTCGCGCCGGGGGAGTCCCCCTCGGGCTGGGGGCGGTCCTGGTCAGGACGCCGCTTCTCGTCACCGTGCTCGGGAGGGGCCATGCTGTCCGTGTCCGCTTCTGGTCCGTGCCGCCGCCGGACAGGCCCTCGCGGGGGCGCGCCCACCCGCGACGGTGGGCGGTGGGCCCGCCGGGCCTGTGATACTTGTGTCTTGAAACCCTAGTGCAGGGCCCCGGCGCTCCGCCGGGCGCCGGTGCGGCTCCGCCGCACGTCTTCCCCCGCTTCCGCGCGGCACGCAGCCATCGGCGCCTTCCTCACCCAGGGTCACAAAATTCACACGTTCAGTTGTCAGTCGTCTCATGCGCGCGGCCGGCGCGCCCGCAGTCGCCCGCGCCGGCCGTCGAACCCTCCGGAGGGTGTCAGCTTCCGTGCCCGAAGCCACTGTCATCGTGACGTTCGACGTCACCGAACCCCACCTGCAGCACTGCCTCGACTCCCTGGCCCGCCAACGCGACGACGGCGGGACGGCCGAGCCCGGGGCGGACACGGAGGTGGTCCTGGTCCCCGTCCGCGACGGTGACCGCCCCCGTGCCGAGGGCACCGAGCCCGCGGCCGAGCCCGTCCCCGAGAGCGCCGACGCCGAGGCCGGAGGTGACGAGGACACCGCCGAGGAGGCCGACGCCCGCGGCGAGGAGAACGAGCAGGGGGACGAGGCCGTCGAGCCCGCCCGCGAGGACGCGCTCGCCGTCGCCGCCGCGTTCGCCGCCTCCCCGCCGCCCGGCCTCACCGCCACGCTCCTGACCGGTGGACCCGCCCCCGACCGCCCCGCCGCCCGCGCCCGGGGCGCCGCCGCCGCGCACGGCACCCACCTGCTCTTCCTGGAGGGCTCCGACGCCCTCACCGGCTACGCCCTGGCCTACCTCCTGCGCAGCGCGGGCGACACCCGCTCGGACCTGGTCGCCGGCAACGTGTACAAGTTCAACGAGCTGGGCGCCGCCCCCTCCAAGGCGCACCGCAGGTACTGCGGCAGGCACCGCGTGGCCGAGGACCCCCGGGCGGTCCCCGGCCTGGCCGCGGACGCCACCCTGGGCAACAAGCTCTGGCGCAGGGAGTTCTGGAACTCCCTGCCCGACCGCTCCCTCGACCCCCGGGACGCCGACCTGGGCCTGCGCCGGGCCGTCCTGGCCGCGGAGGCCGTGGACACCCTGCCCGGCCCCGTCCTGCTCATGCGCCGGCGCGAGGCCGCGCTCCCGCCCCTGGACAAGACCGAGCTCACCCGCCGCCTCACCGCCATGGGAGACCTGGCCGCGGGCCTGGCCAGCGCCGACCGCGAGCTGTGGGACCGCATCCTGCTCAGCGGTGAGCTCCACCAGCTCCTCCTGCGGCTGGACGACGCCGACGAGGAGACCCGCGAGACCGCCGTCGACCTGCTCAACGCCTACCTCGACCACGTGCCCGCGCGCCTCCTGCGCGGCCTCGGCGTGCTCGACCGCCTCCTGTACCACCTGGTGCGCAAACGGCGCGCGGCCGACGTCCTGGAGGTCGCGACCTTCGCCAAGAGCGTCGAGATCAAGAAGGCCGACGTCGTGCGGCGCGGCCTCGGCTACTACGCCCGCTACCCCTTCTTCGAGTCGGAGGACCCCGCCCGGGCGGTGCCGCGCGAGGTGTACCGGCTCGACGAGGACATCCGGGTCCGCCAGAAGACCGAGGAGGTCAGCTGGGAGAACGGCCGCCTGCACGTCAGCGGCCGGGTCGGCATCCGCCACCTGCGCGCCCGCAGACGCTGGCAGCAGCACCTGGTGGCCTTCGCCGTCAACACCTCCACCCGCCGCCGCGTCCGCGTGCCCGTGCACGTCCGGCTCGCCGCCGAGTACCGCCTGCCCGACGTCATCGACGCCGCCCGCCACGACTACGGGGGCTTCACCGTCATCGTCGACCCCCGCAAGCTGCGCTCCTCCGGCGGGTGGGAGCCCGGCGACTGGAAGCTGGAGCTGGTCGTCCTCAACCGCGGGATCACCCGCCGCAAGCTCGTCTCCAACCCCGTCTCCGGTCCGCCCGAGCGCCCCGGCTACCACCGCGTGGACGAGGACATGTGGGTGCGCCCGCACTGGAGCAAGGACCGCCACCTGCTGATCAGCGTCGAACCCGCCCGCGCCCGCGTCGCCGAGCACCGCTTCGACGCCCGCACCGGCGTGCTGGAACTGGAGGGCGAACTGGTGTCCGCGCCCGCGGCCGAGGCCACCGGGCTGCGCCTGACCCGCCGCCCCGGCACCGCCGCGCTCACCTACCCGGCCTCCGTCCACGGCGGCCGCGTCACCGCCCGCGTGCCCGCCGACGAGCTCTTCGACCGCAGCGTCACCGAGTGCGGCGGTGTGATCCGCCAGGAGGAGTGGGACGTCCACCTGGTCACCCCGGACGGGCGGACCGTCTCCCTGGTCCTGCCCGACGAGGTGGCCACCGCCGCCTACGCGGCCGAGGACGGCCACCGTGAACTGGCGGTGCTGCGCAGCGCGACCGGCTACCTGAAGCTGCGCGCGGGGCACGCCCGGCCCGTGGTGGACCGCGCCCGCTGGGAGGGCCGCGCCCTGGTGCTGGAGGGGGAGTTCTCCGCCGGCGCCGACCTGGCCCTGGCCGCCCGGGCGCGCGGCCGCGACGAGGAGCACCCGCTGCGGGTGGAGCGCTCCGGCAGCCGCTTCACGGCCCGGTTCGCCCCCGCCGACATCCCCACCCTGTCCGGCGAGCTGTCCCTGCCCGCGGGCACCTACCAGCTGTGGGGCCGGGTCAGCGACGCCGCCGAGGAAGGGGCCGAAGCGACGGACGTGGGCGTGGAGTTCTCCGACGCGCTCATCCCCGGCCTGCCGCTGGAGATGCAGACCGCCGAGCGCGCCTACGCCCTCTCCTACCAGGGGCGCGGCATCCCCGTCCTCAGGGTGGGCAGCGACCTGCGCCCCGCCGAGCGCGGCACCTTCGCCCAGCGCGAGCTGCGCGAGCGCCACTACCCGGCCCGGCGCCGCGAGCCCGTCACCGAGGGCGTCCTCTTCGACACCTACACCGGCCGCCAGTACTCCGACAGTCCGCAGAGCATCTACGCGGAGCTGCGGGGGAGGGCGCGCTGGGCGGACTACCCGATGTCGTGGCTGGTCGCCGACGGCCAGGTGCGCCTGCCCGACGACCTGACCGCCGTGCGGCACCGGGGACGGGAGTACTACGAGGCGCTGGCCCGCACCCGCTACCTGGTCACCAACTCCCGCCAGCCCCCGTGGTTCCACCGCCACCCCGAGCAGGTGGTCGTGCAGACCTGGCACGGCTCGATGCTCAAGAGGATCGGCTTCGACATCGAGAACATCCGCGGCAAGTCGCGCGACTACTTCGACAAGCTCGCCTGGGAGACCGAGCAGTGGAACTACCTGGTCTCGCCGAGCCCGTGGGCGACCCCGATCCTGCGCAGCGCCTTCCGCTTCGAGGGCGAGGTGCTGGAGACCGGCTACCCGCGCAACGACATCTTCTTCGCCCCCGACCGCGAGGCCGTCGCCGAGCGCACCCGCAAGCGGCTCGGACTGCCCGAGGGAAAGAAGGTGGTGCTGTACGCGCCGACCTGGCGCGACGACAAGTACTACACGCGCGGCAAGCACAAGCTGGACCTGCACCTGGACCTGCACCGGATGTACGACAGGCTCGGCGACGACCACGTGCTGCTGGTGCGCAGGCACCCGCGGGTGGTGGACAGCGTGCCGATCGTGGGCAGGGACTTCGTCCACGACGTGTCCCTGTACCCGGAGATCATGGAGCTCTTCCTCATCACCGACGTGCTCGTCACGGACTACTCGTCGATGATGTTCGACTTCGCCAACACCGGGCGGCCGATGCTCTTCTTCACCTATGACCTGGAGAGCTACCGGGACAACCTGCGCGGGTTCTACTTCGACTTCGAGGAGACCGCGCCGGGCCCGCTGCTGACCGAGTCCGACCAGGTCATCGAGGCCCTGCTGGACATCGACGAGGTGGCCCGGCGCAGCGAGGCCACCTACCGGTCGTTCGTGGAGCGGTTCTGCCCGCTCGACGACGGCCACGCCGCGGAGCGCGTCGTGGACCGGGTCTTCGGCAGGGACTGAGGCGGGGCCGTGCCGTCCACAGGCCCGGACCGGGGCAGCCCGGTCCGGGCCTGTGGACAACCGTCCGGAGGCCTCCCGGGTGGGCCACAATGGGTTCCGTGATCGTCATCACCCGTTACTCCGTGCCCGAGGCCGACACCGCGGCCTTCCAGACCGACGCCGCCGCCGCGGTCGAGGCGCTCTCCCGCCGTCCCGGCTTCCGAAGCCACCGGGTGGGCCGCGCCGCCGACGACCCCTGCCTGTGGACCGTGGTCACCGAGTGGGACGGCGCCGGTTTCTACCGCCGGGCCCTGTCCGACTTCGACGTCAAGGTCAACGCCGTGCCGCTGCTCTCGCGCGCCCTCGACGAACCCACCGCGTTCGAACTCGTGACCCGGGGTGAGGCCCCGGCCTGAACCCCGACGGCCCCTGCGGCACGGCCGAAAGCGTGTGTGCGCGGTTGCCGGGTGCTCTAGCCTGGGTGGACGCGGTCGTCGCCGTTGCCACTCCCCGGTTCCGGCACACCGCATTTCCACACCAACCGATGTATCGCGCACGCGATCCACCGACACCCAGCCGGATGGAGAGTTCCCCATGGCCGCCAAGTCAGAGGCAATGGACGCACTGGTCAACCTCGCCAAGCGCCGAGGCCTGGTCTACCCCTCCAGCGAGATCTACGGGGGTCTGCGGGCCGCCTGGGACTACGGCCCCCTCGGCGTCGAGCTCAAGAACAACGTCAAGCGCCAGTGGTGGCGCTCCATGGTGCAGGAGCGCGATGACATCGTCGGCCTGGACTCCAGCGTCATCCTGGCCCGCGAGGTCTGGGAGGCCTCCGGCCACGTGACGGCCTTCGTCGACCCGCTCACCGAGTGCCAGTCCTGCCACAAGCGCTTCCGGGCGGACCACCTCGTCGAGGCCTACGAGGAGAAGCACGGCCACGAGCCCGCCGAGGGCCTGGCCGCCATCGCCTGCCCCAACTGCGGCGCCAAGGACTCCTTCACCGAGCCGCGCATGTTCAACGGCCTGCTGCGCACCTACCTGGGCCCGGTCCAGGACGAGAAGGGCCTGGCCTACCTGCGCCCGGAGACCGCGCAGGGCATCTTCATCAACTACAAGAACGTCGAGCAGAGCGCCCGCCGCAAGGTGCCCTTCGGCATCGGCCAGATCGGCAAGTCGTTCCGCAACGAGATCACCCCGGGCAACTTCATCTTCCGGACCCGCGAGTTCGAGCAGATGGAGATGGAGTTCTTCGTCAAGCCCGGCAGCGACGAGGAGTGGCACCAGCACTGGATCGACATCCGCCACCAGTGGTACGTCGACCTGGGCATCGCCAAGGACAACCTGCGCCTGTACGAGCACCCGCAGGAGAAGCTGTCCCACTACTCCAAGCGCACCGTCGACATCGAGTACCGCTTCGACTTCCAGGGCTCCGAGTGGGGCGAGCTGGAGGGCATCGCCAACCGCACCGACTACGACCTCAGGACGCACTCCGAGGCCTCGGGCGTCGACCTGTCCTACTTCGACCAGGAGAGCAACGAGCGCTACATCCCCTACGTCATCGAGCCCGCGGCCGGTGTCGACCGGGCGGTGCTCACGTTCATGCTGGACGCCTACAACGTGGACGAGGCGCCCAACGCCAAGGGCAAGCTGGAGAAGCGCGCCGTCATGCGCCTGGACCCGCGCCTGTCCCCGGTCAAGGCCGCGGTGCTGCCGCTGTCGCGCAACGCCGACCTCTCGCCCAAGGCCCGCGACCTGGCCGCCAGGCTGCGCAAGCGCTGGAACGTGGAGTTCGACGACGCCGGTGCCATCGGCCGCCGCTACCGCCGCCAGGACGAGATCGGGACCCCGTTCTGCGTGACGGTGGACTTCGACACCCTCGAGGACGACGCGGTGACCGTGCGCGAGCGCGACACCATGTCCCAGGAGCGCGTGTCCCTGGACCGCGTGGAGACCTACCTGTTCGAGCGCCTGCCCGGCTGCTAGGGCGGGTACCCGCCACACGTGCCCCAGGCGGTACGGGGGCCGACGGGGGCCGCCTTCCCCGGCAGGGGCGGGCGGCCCCCGTGCCTTCCGGGGCCGGGGCCGTTCGGCGGGGGCGGGTCGGAACGCGGAACCGGCCGGATGGAAGGCTCGGCGCCATGGGAAAGATCCACGACTCCATCGGTGACCGGCTCGCGCGCTTCCTCCTCGCCCAACCGGTCTTCTTCGTCGGCACCGCACCGCTCGCAGGGGACGGCCACGTCAACGTCTCACCCAAGGGGATGAGCGGGACGTTCGCCGTGCTCGGTGAGCACCGGGTGGCCTACCTCGACTACACCGGTTCCGGCGTCGAGACCATCGCCCACCTGAGGGAGAACGGCCGGATCGTGCTGATGTTCTGCGCCTTCGACGGGCCGCCGAACATCGTCCGCCTCCACGGCACCGGCCGGGCCGTGCTCCCCGAAGAGCCCGGGTTCGACGGGCTGCGCGCCCACTTCCCCAAGGAGCGCACCCTGGGCCAGCGCGCGGTCATCGTGGTCGACGTCCGGCGTATCTCCGACTCCTGCGGATTCTCCGTGCCCCTCATGGACCTGCGCGGCGACCGGGACCTGCTGGACCGCTACCACGAGCGCCGTGACCCCGCCTACTTCGACGACCAACGGCTCACCCGCAACTCCGCCAGCATCGACGACCTGCCGGGTCTTCCCCCGACTCCTGCGGGGTGAGAGCGGGGCCGGTGGCACGGCGAGACGGCCGGACCCGGGGGGATTGGTTTCCGACCGCCTCTTGGGTTCCCTGGCCGCACACGACCGCGGGATCCGGTTCTCAACCTAGCGGTAGGGGGTGCGTGGTACGCGGTCGTTTGGTGCGCCTTGTCCTACCGTGTGAGCGAATCGTGACACCGGCGAAGACCCGATGGGATGCCTCGTTCTTCTATGCCTAGGTCTGCTAGGGTAAATAACCCTAGCGGAACTAGGTATAGGAAGTGCGCGTGCACATCGACAAGGACCTGGTCGCGGCGTCGGCCACACCGCTCGTCCTGGGCATCCTGGCCGAGGGCGAGTCCTACGGATACGCCATCGTCAAACGCGTCAAGGAGCTCTCCGGCGGACGGATGCAGTGGACGGACGGGATGCTCTACCCCCTGCTGCACCGTCTCGAGCGCAACGGCTACGTCCGGGCGTCCTGGGGCGCGTCCGAGACGGGCCGGCGCCGCAAGCACTACGCGATCACGGAGGCCGGGCTGGAGACGCTGGCCGAGCGGCAGAAGCAGTGGGGCGTCGTCGCCGACGCCCTCCAGCAGGTGTGGCAGGCCGCGTCGCGGCCCCCGGTCCTCGGGGACGCCGCGGCAGGGGGGATCGCCTGATGAACGAGACCACACGCGGTGACGTTCTGGAGGAGCAGATCGACCAGTGGCGCGGCTTCGTGCGCCGCCGCCGGGCCATCTCCCCGTCGGACATCGAGGAGATGGAGGACCATCTGCGCGAACAGATCGCCGACCTGGGGGCGAGCGGCCTCGACGACGAGGAGGCCTTCCTCGTCGCGGTCAGGCGCATGGGCAACCTGGACGAGGTGTCGCGGGAGTTCGCGCGCGAGCACTCCCACCGGCTCTGGAAGCAGCTGGTCCTGGTCCCCGAGGCCGACGACGGAGCGGGCGGCCTCGCGCGCTGGCGCGAACTCGGCGTGGTGCTCGCGTTCGCGATCGGCGCGGGGCTCGCGGTCAAGCTCCTGTTCACGGCGGTCGACGACGAGACCGCGCAGATCCGCAACGTCGCCTTCGTGGTGCTGCCGTTCCTGGCGGGGTGGTTCGCCTGGAAGCGGCGGGTCTCCTGGCGTGTGTGCGCGGCGCTGGCCGCCCTCGCGGCGGTACCGGCCCTGGCCGTGAACCTCTACCCCTTCGAGGCCGCGTCCGGGGCGCTTCCGGGCCCCGGCATGACCGCCGTGCTCGCGTTCACGCACGCTCCGGTCCTCCTGTGGCTGCTCGTGGGCGTCCTGCACACGGGCGGGCACTGGCGGTCCCACGACCGGCGCATGGACTTCGTGCGGTTCGTGGGCGAGCTGGTGATGTACCTGGCGCTGATCATGTTGGGGTCCATGGTCCTCGTCGGCCTCACCTTCGGGGTGCTCGCCCTGGTCGACGTCGACCTGGAACCGTTCCTCGAGGACTGGCTGCTGCCGTTCGGCGTGCCCGGTGCGCTCCTGGTGGCCGCGTGGCTGGTGGAGGCCAAGAAGAGCGTGGTGGAGAACATCGCGCCCGTCCTGACCCGGGTCTTCACACCGCTGGCGGTCCTGATGCTGCTCGCGGACCTGGTGGCGCTCCTGGTGAACGGTCCGCTCACCACGGTGGACCGCGAACTGCTCATCATCATGGACGCCGTTCTGGTGCTGGTCCTGTTCCTGCTGCTGTACTCGGTCTCCGCCCGTGCCCCGCTGTCCCCGCCGGGCGTGTTCGACTGGCTCCAGCTCGCGCTGGTCGGGGCGGCGCTCGCGGTGGACGCCGTCGCGCTGACGGCGATGCTGACCCGCATCGCCGAGTTCGGGTTCACCGCCAACAAGACCGCCGCGCTCGGCCTCAACCTCGTGCTGCTGGTGCACCTGGCGTGGTCGGCGCGGCTGATGGCGGGTTTCGTGCGGGGCACCCGTCCGTTCGCCGCGATCGAGCGGTGGCAGACGACCTACCTGCCGGTCTACGCGGTCTGGGCGGCGCTGGTCGTGGTGGTGTTCCCGCCGGTGTTCGGCTTCGCCTGACCCGGGTGGCGGCCGCGCCCCCGCGTCCGGTCCCTCCCCGAGCCGGGAGGGACCCGGACGCGGGGGCGCGGCCGTCGCGGTGCCGGGTCGTTCGGTCCGTGGTGTGGACCGCGAGCGGCACCCCCGTCGCGGTGCCGGGTCTTTCAGCCCGCGGTGTAGACCGCGAGCGGCACCCCCGTCGCGGTGCCGGGTCTTTCAGCCCGCGGTGTAGACCACGAACGACACCGCGACATAGTGGCAGACGAACGCCGCGATGGTCAGCGAGTGGAAGATCTCGTGGAAGCCGAACCAGCGCGGCGCGGGGTCGGGCCGCTTGAGCCCGTAGACCACCGCGCCGACGCTGTAGAGCACCCCGCCCACCAGGATGAGGATCCACGTCGCCGGGTGGGTGCCGCCGATCAGCTGGGGGATGAACAGCACCGCCACCCAGCCGATGGCCAGGTACAGCGCGGTGGACAGCCAGCGCGGCGCGTTGAGCCACAGCATCTTGAAACCGACCCCGGCGATGGCCCCGCCCCAGATCAGCGCCAGCATGGCGGTGCGCAGCGTGCCTTCGAGCACCAGCAGCACGAACGGCGTGTAGGTGCCCGCGATGATGAGGTAGATGTTGGAGTGGTCCATGCGCCGCAGCACCTTCTGCGCGCGCGGTGACCAGTGCCCCACGTGGTAGACCGCCGAGGTGCCGAAGAGCATCACCGCGCTGAGCGCGTACACGGTGCTGGCGATCATGGCGGGCGGGGTGGGGGACAGGTACACCAGGACGATGCCCGCGGCCAGGGCGAGCGGCGCCGTCCCCAGGTGGAGCCAGCCGCGGAGCCGCGGCTTGACCGCCTCCATCAGGTCCTCGGCCGCCGCCGCGGCCCTCTCGGGCACGGACGCGTCCGCCGGGGCGCCGGTCTCCGGGGCCCGGCCGGTTCCGCCCTCGCGCAGTGGCCCGCGGTCGTCCCGGCCGGCCCCCGTGCGTCCGGTACCCCGCGCCTGTTCCTCCGACACGCTGCACTCCTCCATCCCGGGGTCCGCGCCGCTGCGGGCCCACCCGAAGCCTAACTTACGGCTCCGTAGGTTACCGATTGGTAGTCCTGTGTTTCGCGGCACAGGCATTCTCCCGTGACGGTTGGGATGTCGGATTGGTCGTGCGTGCTCCCGTGACGTCGTACGCCGGATTCCGGCGGTCCCCGGGGGCGTTTCCACCCCCGTGACCAGGACAGTCGTGGCCACCGGGGGTCTCTTTCGCTGGATCGGCCCATCGGGCGGAGTCCTCTGTCGCTGAACCATTGGTATAGACCTTTTCGATAGCTGTGAACTGGGAATATGTCCAAAAAAGGGAGTTCATGGGCGAGTGATGATGCGGAGTCTGGATAGAGTCGCGCCCATCCGGGCACAAGCGCCGACCCAGCGCTGCGTCGACGAGAAGCGAGGGAGCACCCCCGTGGCCAAGCACGTCTACAAGTTCACCGAGGGCAACAAGGACCTGAAGGATCTCCTCGGCGGTAAGGGGGCCAACCTCGCCGAGATGACCAACCTCGGGCTGCCCGTTCCCCCCGGGTTCACCATCACCACCGAGGCGTGCCGCCACTACCTCTCCCACGGCAGCATGCCCGCCGGACTCGACGCCGAGATCGAGGCCAACCTCAAGGAGCTGGAGAAGGCCATGGGGCGCCGCCTCGGCCAGGCCGACGACCCGCTCCTGGTGAGCGTGCGCTCGGGCGCCAGGTTCTCCATGCCCGGCATGATGGAGACCGTCCTCAACATCGGCCTCAACGACGAGTCCGTCGTCGGCCTCGCCGCCCAGGGGGGTGACGAGCGCTTCGCCTGGGACTCCTACCGGCGCCTGATCCAGATGTTCGGCAAGACCGTGCAGGGCGTCGACGGCGAGCTGTTCGAGGACGCCATCGACGAGGCCAAGGCCGCCAAGGGCGTCACCAGCGACCTGGACCTGGACGCCGCCGACCTGCGCGGGCTCGTCGACCGCTTCAAGGAGGTCGTGCGCGAGCAGACCGGCAGCCCCTTCCCGAGCGATCCCCGCGAGCAGATGCTCCTCGCCGTCCGGGCGGTCTTCGACTCCTGGAACGCCCCCCGCGCCGTCCTCTACCGCCGCCAGGAGCGCATTCCCGCCGACCTCGGCACGGCCGTCAACGTCTGCTCCATGGTCTTCGGCAACCTCGGCATGGACTCGGGCACCGGCGTCGCCTTCACCCGCGACCCCGCCACCGGCCAGCCCGGCGTCTACGGCGACTACCTCCAGAACGCCCAGGGCGAGGACGTGGTGGCCGGGATCCGCAACACCGTCCCCCTCGCCGAACTGGAGCGGATCGACGCTCGCAGCCACGGCGAGCTGATGGCCGTCATGGACACCCTGGAGAACCACTACCGCGACCTGTGCGACATCGAGTTCACCATCGAACGCGGCAAGCTGTGGATGCTCCAGACCCGTGTGGGCAAGCGCACGGCCGCCGCCGCGTTCCGCATCGCCGACCAGCTCGTCGACCAGGGCCTGATCACCCTGGACGAGGCGGTCCAGCGCGTCACCGGCGACCAGCTCGCCCAGCTGATGTTCCCCCGCTTCGACGAGGAGGCCCTCTCCGGGCCGGGGACCCACCGCCTCGGCCACGGCATGAACGCCTCGCCCGGCGCCGCCGTCGGCAAGGCCGTGTTCGACTCCTACACCGCCGTCAAGTGGTCGCGCAGCGGCGAGAGGGTCATCCTGTGCCGCCGCGAGACCAACCCCGACGACCTGGAGGGCATGATCGCCGCCGAGGGCATCCTCACCAGCCGCGGCGGCAAGACCTCGCACGCCGCCGTGGTCGCCCGCGGCATGGGCAAGACCTGCGTGTGCGGAGCCGAGGAGCTCGACATCGACACCAAGAACCGGCGCATGACGGCGCCCGGCGGCGAGGTGGTCGAGGAGGGCGACGTCATCTCCATCGACGGCACCAGCGGCGAGGTCATCCTCGGCGAGGTGCCCGTGGTGGACTCGCCCGTCGTGCGCTACTTCGAGGGCGAGATCGACCCCGCCTCCGACGAGGCCGACGACCTCGTGCGCTCCGTGGACCGCCTCATGCACTACGTCGACGCCGCCCGCCGTATGCGCGTGCGCGCCAACGCCGACACCCCCGAGGACGCCGCCCGGGCCCGCCGCATGGGCGCGCAGGGGATCGGCCTGTGCCGGACCGAGCACATGTTCCTGGGCGACCGCCGCCAGCTCGTGGAGCGGCTCATCCTCGCCGACACCGAGGAGGAGCAGGCGCAGGCCCTCGACGCGCTGCTGCCGCTCCAGCGCGAGGACTTCCGCGGCATCCTGGAGGCCATGGACGGCCTGCCGGTGACCGTGCGCCTGCTGGACCCGCCGCTGCACGAGTTCCTGCCCGACATCACCGAGCTGTCGGTGCGCGTGGCCGTGGCCGAGGCGCGCGGGGAGAGCCACGAGAACGACCTGCGGGTGCTCCAGGCGGTGCACAAGCTCCACGAGCAGAACCCGATGCTGGGCCTGCGCGGCGTGCGCCTGGGCCTGGTCGTGCCGGGGCTGTTCACCATGCAGGTGCGCGCCATCGCCCAGGCCGCCGTCGACCGGATCGCCGCGGGCGGACGCCCCCGCCCCGAGATCATGATCCCGCTGGTCGGCACCGTGCAGGAGCTGGAGATCATCCGCGAGGACGCGCTGCGCGTGCTGCGCGAGGTGGGCCGGGAGCACGGCGTCGAACTCGACTTCCCCGTCGGCACGATGATCGAGCTGCCCCGCGCCGCGCTGACCGCCGGGCAGATCGCCGAGAACGCCGAGTTCTTCTCCTTCGGCACCAACGACCTCACCCAGACGGTCTGGGGCTTCTCGCGCGACGACGTGGAGGCCTCCTTCTTCTCCGCCTACCTGGAGAAGGGCGTGTTCGGGGTCTCGCCGTTCGAGTCCCTGGACGTGGACGGCGTGGGCCGTCTCGTCCGCATCGCCGTGGAGGAGGGGCGCGCCGCCCGCCCGGGTATCAAGCTCGGGGTGTGCGGCGAGCACGGCGGCGACCCCGCCTCGGTGCACTTCTTCCACCACGTGGGCCTGGACTACGTGTCCTGCTCCCCGTTCCGGGTACCCGTCGCCCGCCTGGAGGCGGGCCGGGCCGCCGGCCACGCCGCGCACTGACCGGCCCGGACACGTGACGGGTGCGGCGGTCCCCGCGGACCGCCGCACCCGTCGTGTTCCCGCCGCCCTCGCGCGCGGAGCCCCTGTCCGGCCGGGGAAACAGCACCCCCGAAACGCCCTAGACTCGTCCCGGTCGGCCGCACGCCCGGGAACGCACTGTGATCTTTTCGTGATGTATTCTGGCTGCCAGCCGGGCCGCCGCTTCCCCGCCTGCCTCCCCGCACACGGAAGAAGGAGTGCGGGGTGCGCCGACACCACCCTCCGCCACGGCCCTCCCACGGGCCGGATCGCTGAGAACCAGCGGTGCGCGGGGGCCGTCCCAGTGGGGGTACAACCGCCCCCTGACCAGAGAATGCGCGGAGGTGAGCCGGTGCGAACGGCGAACGACGGCCGCGGCGACGAGCCGTGGGACGACCCGACCACCGCCCCCTCGCCCGACGACGAGGCCACCCAGGTCTTCTCCCGCGGGGCCTTCACCCCCGTGCCCCCCGGTGCCGAGGGCGCCGAGGGCACCCGCACGTTCTCCGTCCACGACGACGCCACCCGGAGCCTTCCCACCGACGACGAGACCACGCGGGAGTTCCGGCGCCACGAGGTCCCGGCTCCCGGCGCGCACGCCCCGCAGGACGCGTCCGCCGACCGCTCCGAGGCCGACGGCCCCCGTGAGGCCGGAGCCTCCGGCGCGCGGGAGGCCTGGGACACGTGGGACGACGCGGCCCCCCGGACCGTCGGCGTCCCCGACGACACCCGGGAGGAGCCCGGCGAGGCGGTCTTCACCCGGCGCTTCGTCCGCGAGCGGCCCAGACCCCGCGCCGGCGTCTCCCCGCCCCGGGCGCCGGAGCGCCCCGAGGAGGGGCCCCCGGGGGAGGAGTCCCCGCGCGCCCCGGAGCCCGCGCCCCCGCGCGGCCGCCGCCCCGAGCCGCCGTCCTTCTCGTCCCGGCCGCGCCGACGCGGGCGACGCCGCTTCCGCCTGCGCTGGCTGGTCGCCCTGCTCCTGGTCACCGCCCTGGCCGTCCCGGCCGGCACCTGGGCCTGGGTCTGGTACGTGGCCCGCCAGGACGAGCGCGCGCCCTCCGACGCCATCGTCGTGCTCGGCGCCAGCCAGTACAACGGCGTGCCCTCGCCCGTCTTCGAGGCCCGGCTGCGCCACGCCCAGGTCCTCTACCTGGAGGGCGTGGCCCCGGTCATCGTCACCGTCGGGGGCAAGCTGCCCGGCGACAACTTCACCGAGGCCGCCTCCGGACGCAACTGGCTGGTCGAGGTGGGCGTCCCCGCGGACCAGATCATCGCGGTGGAGGAGGGCAGCGACACCCTCCAGAGCATCAACGCCGTCGCCGAGGTCTTCGAGGCCAACTCCTGGGACACCGCCATCCTCGTCTCCGACCCCTGGCACAGCCTGCGCTCCGAGCGCATGGCAGCCGCCCACGGCATCGAGGTGGGCACCTCGCCCTCGCGGTCGGGACCCGCGGTCATCGAGCGCCGCACCCAGCTGTGGTACATCACCAGGGAGACCGCGGCGCTCTGGTACTACTGGATCTTCAACGACAGCAGCGACATCCAGGTCGACGCCGCCTGACCAGCGCGGACGGCGATCCGGTCGCAGCTGGGAAATAGGGTCGCACACGATGACGAACAATCCCCGCGAGGGCGGAGCACTCGGCTACACGAACCAGGACACCGAGCGCAGGGCCCTGGAGAACCGCAAGAACCGGGCCCGTGACCCCTTCGAACGGGACCGGGCCCGTGTCCTGCACAGCGCCGCCCTGCGCCGCCTGGCCGCCAAGACGCAGGTGGTCCAGCCCGGCGTGAGCGACTTCCCGCGCACCCGCCTCACCCACTCCCTGGAGTGCGCCCAGATCGGCCGCGAACTCGGCCAGGCCCTGGGCTGCGACCCCGACCTGGTCGAGGCCGCCTGCCTCTCCCACGACCTCGGCCACCCCCCCTTCGGCCACAACGGCGAACGCGCCCTGGACGAGGCCGCCGCCGACTGCGGCGGGTTCGAGGGCAACGCCCAGAGCCTGCGCCTGCTCGTGCGCCTGGAGGGCAAGGTCATCGACCCCGACGGGCGCAGCGCGGGGCTCAACCTCACCCGCGCCACCCTCGACGCCACCGTCAAGTACCCCTGGCTCCGGGGCGAGGGCGGCGACACCCACAAGTTCAACTGCTACCCCGACGACACCGAGGTGTTCGACTGGCTGCGCCGGGACGCGCCCCCGGGCCGCACCTGCTTCGAGGCCCAGGTCATGGACTGGGCCGACGACGTCGCCTACTCCGTGCACGACGTCGAGGACGCCCTGCACGCCGGCCTGGTGGACCCGGCCGCCCTGCGCGGCTCCGCCGAGCGCGCCGAGGTCGTGCGCATCGCCGCCGCCGACTACTGCGACGCCGACCCCGCCGAGCTCGACGAGGTCTTCACCGACCTGACCGCCCACCCCGCGTGGCCGCGCGAGTTCACCGGCGACCTCGCCTCCCTCGCCGCCCTCAAGAACCTCACCAGCGGGCTCATCGGCCGCTTCTGCCGGGCCGCGGAGGAGGCCACCCGCGCCGCGCACGGCCCCGGGCGCCTCACGCGCTACGGCGCCGACCTCATCGTGCCCCGCCGCCCCCTGCTGGAGTGCGCCCTGCTCAAGGCGGTCGCCGCCCACTTCGTGCTCTCCCGGGAGGAGGCCCTGGCCTACCAGGCCGAGGAGCGCCGCCTGATCACCGAGCTGGTCGGCCTCCTGTGGAAGAACGCGCCCGAGGGCCTGGACCCGCAGTTCCGCGCCGCCTTCGCCGAGGCCGCCGACGACTCCGCCGCCCTGCGCGTGGTCATCGACCAGGTCGCCTCGCTCACCGACACCTCCGCGACCTCGCTGCACGCCCGCCTCACGGGCTGAGCGCGGGGCCGCGGCCACGCCCTCCCGGGCCTCCCCGCCCCCACAGGACGGGGGAGGGGGGTTGACTTCATCGATGTGAGCGCTAACAATGTTGCTCACGTCACAGAAGTCCCCCCCTTCTCGCGCCCCGGAGGTGCGTCCCGGTGAAACCCCCAGGCGGCCGTACCCCCGTCATGGCGGACGTGGCCCGTCTGGCCGGAGTCTCCCACCAGACGGTGTCGCGCGTGGTCAACGGCCACCCCAACGTCCGCGAGGAGACGGTGCGCCGGGTGCGCAGCGCCATCGAGGAGCTCGGCTACCACCGCAACTCCACCGCGCGCGCCCTGGTCACCCGCCGGACCAACGTGCTCGGCGTCGTCGCCTTCGACTCCACGCTCTTCGGCCCGGCGCAGACCCTGGCGGGGATCGAGCGGGCCGCGCGCGAGGCGGGCTACTTCCTGAGCATGGTCAGCCTCGACGACGTGTCGCCCGAGGGGGCGGTCGCCGCCGCCGACTACCTGATCCAGCAGTCGGTCGAGGGCTGTGTGGCGATCGCACCCCAGCGCGCCCTGGTGGAGGCGCTGGCCGCGCTGCCCGGGCCCTGGCCCCTGGTCGCGGTCGAGGGCGGCGAGGGCTCGGGCCTTCCCGTCGTCTGCGTCGACCAGGTCCAGGGCGCCCACGACGCCGTCCGCCACCTGCTCGGCCTGGGCCACACGACCGTCCACCACGTCGAGGGCGACCCCCTGTGGCTGGAGTCCGCGGCCCGGGTGGTCGGCTGGCGCCGGGCCCTGGAGGAGGCCGGGGCACCGGTCCCCGAACCGCTCCAGGGGGACTGGAGCCCCCGCTCGGGCTACGAGCTGGGCCTGGCGCTGGTGCGCAGGCGCGCCGCGGGGGAACGCGTCACCGCGATCTTCGTGGGCAACGACCAGATGGCCATCGGCGTGCTGCGCGCGCTGCACGAGGCGGGCCTGCGCGTCCCCGGGGACGTCAGCGTGGTCGGCTTCGACGACATCCCCGAGGCCGAGTACCTGACCCCGTCCCTGACCACCGTCTACCAGGACTTCGCCCAGGTGGGCCGGGAGAGCCTGGCCCTGCTGCTCGCCGAGATCGCCCGGGAGGGCCCCGCGGAACCGTCCGGGGCCGCGCGCAGGGTCGTCCCGGCGCGGCTGCGGATCCGGGGCAGCAGCGGGCCCCCGCCGCCGTGACCCCCTGAACCCTCCCTGTCCGACCCCCTCACGGAGGAGCTTCCCATGACCCAGAATGTTAGCGCTAACAATTCACGTTCCCCCGACCCTGTGGTCGTCGGGATCGACTTCGGGACCCTCTCCGGCCGCGCCGTCGTGGTGCGGGTCCGCGACGGCGCCGAACTCGGCTCCGCGGCCTGCGCCTACCGGCACGGCGTCATCACCGAGCACCTGCCCGGATCGGCCGACCCGCTGGAGCCGGAGACCGCGCTCCAGCACCCCGAGGACTACCGCGAGGTCCTGCGCACCGCCGTCCCCGAGGCGCTGCGCGCCTCCGGGGTCGCGCCGGAGCACGTCGTCGGCCTCGGCACCGACTTCACCGCCTGCACGGTCATGCCGGTGACCGCGGACGGCACGCCCCTGTGCGAGCTCCCCGAGCTGGCCCGGCGCCCGCACGCCTGGCCCAAGCTGTGGCGCCACCACGCCGCCCAGCCCGAGGCCGACGAGATCAACGCCCTGGCCGCGGAGCGCGGCGAGAAGTGGCTGGCCCGCTACGGCGGGAAGATCTCCTCCGAGTGGGAGTTCGCCAAGGCCCTCCAGGTCCTGCGGGACGACCCCGGGGTGTACGAGCGCACCGACCGCTGGATCGAGGCCGCCGACTGGATCGTGTGGCAGCTGTGCGGACACGAGACCCGCAACGTCGCCACCGCGGGCTACAAGGGCATCCACCAGGACGGCTCCTGGCCCTCGGCGGACTTCCTGGCCGCCCTCGACCCGCGCTTCGCCCGCTTCGCCGAGGACAAGCTCGCCCACCCCCTGTCCCAGCTCGGCGAACGCGCGGGCGGCCTCACCGCACGGGCCGCGGCCTGGACCGGGCTGCCCGAGGGCATCCCCGTCGCGGTCGGCAACATCGACGCGCACGTCACCGCCGCCACCGCCCAGACCACCGGCAACGGCCGGATGCTCGCCATCATGGGCACCAGCACCTGCCACGTCATGAACTCCGACGTCCTCGCCGAGGTCCCGGGCATGTGCGGCCTGGCCCACGGCGGCATCACCCCCGGAGCGTGGGGCTACGAGGCGGGCCAGAGCGGCGTCGGTGACATCTTCGGCTGGTTCGCCGAGTCCTACGTGCCCCCCGCCTACCACGACGAGGCCCGCGAACGCGGCCTGTCCGTCCACGACCTGCTCTCGGCCAAGGCGGCCGACGCCGCGGTGGGGGAGCACGGGCTCGTCGCCCTGGACTGGCACAGCGGCAACCGCTCGGTCCTGGTCGACCACGACCTGTCCGGCGTGCTCGTCGGCATGACCCTGGCCACCAGGCCCGAGGAGGTCTACCGGGCCCTGGTCGAGGCCACGGCCTTCGGCACCCGCACCATCGTCGGGGCCTTCGCGGACGCCGGGGTGCCCGTGCGGGACCTCACCGTCGGCGGCGGCATGGTCCGCAACCCCTTCGTCCTCCAGGTCTACGCCGACGTCCTGAACCGGCCGCTGCGGGTCGTGGCCTCCGAGCACGGCTGCGCGGTGGGGGCCGCCATCCACGCCGCGGTCGCCGCCGGGGCCCACGACGACGTCCACGCCGCCTCCGCCGCCATGGGCCGGGTGCGCGAGGGGACCGTGGACCCCGACCCGGCCCGGGCCGCCGCCTACGACGAGCTCTTCGCCCTCTACACCGAACTCCACGACCACTTCGGCCGGGGCGGCAGCCACAGCCTGCACCGCCTGCGGGCCATCCGCAACGCCGCCCTGGCCACCGCCGGAAGCGGCGGGGAAGGAGACCGATGACCACCGCCACGCCCCGGACCGTCCCCGAGGAGCACCGTGAGGAGGTGGAGCGCCTGCGCGCCCTGGTGTGCGCCCTGCACGCGGAACTGCCCCGGTGGAACCTCGTCACCTGGACCAGCGGGAACGTCTCCGCCCGCGTTCCCGGCGCCGACCTGATGGTGATCAAGCCCAGCGGCGTCTCCTACGACGACCTCTCCCCGGCCGACATGGTCGTCTGCGACCTGGAGGGCCGCCTCGTGGAGGGGGAGCACAAACCCTCCAGCGACACCTCCGCCCACGCCTACGTCTACCGCGCCCGCCCCGACGTCGGCGGCGTCGCGCACACCCACAGCCCCTACGCCACCGCCTGGGCCGCGCGCGGGGAGGCCATCCCCTGCGCCATCACCGCGATGGCCGACGAGTTCGGCGGCGACATCCCCGTCGGCCCCTTCGCCCTCATCGGCGGCGACGACATCGGCCGGGGGGTGGTCGCCACCCTGGAGGGCCACCGCTCGCCCGCCGTCCTCATGCGCGGCCACGGCGTGTTCACCGTCGGAGCGGGTGCCAAGGCGGCGGTCAAGGCCGCCGTGATGTGCGAGGACGTCGCCCGGACCGTCCACATCGCCCGCCAGGGCGGACCCCTCCAACGCCTTCCCCAGGAACACATCGACGCGCTCCACGACCGTTACCAGAACGCCTACGGCCAGTAAGGAAGCACCACCGTGCCCGTACCCACGCCCCCCGCCACCGAGCACCCCCCCGTGCGCGCCCGCGCCCCCCGCGTCGGCCTGCTCGGCATCATGCAGCCGCTCTACGACGACATGATCCCCGGCATCACCGAGCACCAGGCGGCGTACGCCGCCCGGGTCGCCGAGCACCTCTCCGGCGTCGCCGAGTGGACCGTCGCCCCGCCGGTGCGCGGACGCGCCGACGCCGAGGAGGCGATCCGCGGCTTCGAGGCCGCCGGACTCGACGGGGTCCTGGTCGTCATGCTCACCTACGGCCCCTCCCTGCGCGTGACCCGCGCGCTGGGCCGCACCCACCTGCCCCTGGCACTGGCCAACATCCAGCCCGACCCCGCGGTCAGCCCGTCCTGGGACATGGACGACATGACCTACAACCAGGGCATCCACGGGGCCCAGGACACCGCCAACGCCATGGTGCGCGCGGGACTGCCCTTCGAGGTCCTCACCGGTGAGTGGCAGAGCCCGGAGTTCGCCGCGCGCGTGGACCGCTGGGCCCGGGCGGCCCGCGCCGTCACCGCCCTGCGCGGACTGCGGGTCGGCGTGTTCGGCTATCCCATGAACGGCATGGGCGACGCCCGGGTGGACGAGACCGCGCTGCTGCGCAGGCTCGGCCCCGAGGTCCACGTCATCGCGCCGGGAGCCCTGCACCGGACCATGGCCGACCTGCCCGAGGAGGCGGTAGCCGACCTCATGGCCTGGGAGGACGGCGTCTTCGAGGTCGACGAGCGACTGTCCAAGGAGGAACGCGTCGACCACGCCCGCATGCAGCTGGGCATCGAACGGCTGCTGGAGGAGTCCGGGTGCGGCGCCTACTCCACCCACTTCGACGCGATCGGGGAGGACGGCCGTTTCGCCCGGCTGCCGATGGCCGCCGCCTCCACCCTCATGGCCCAGGGGTACGGGTTCGCGGGGGAGGGCGACGTCCTGGCCGCCTCGATCGTCTACGCCGGGCACCAGCTCGCCGGGGACGGCCACTTCACCGAGATGTACGCGATGGACTTCCCCAGCGACTCCATCCTCATGAGCCACATGGGTGAGGGGAACTGGAGGGTGGCGCGCGAGGACGAACCCGTCCGGCTGATCAAGCGCCCGCTGGGCATCGGCGGCCTGGGCGACCCGCCCACCATCGTGTTCCGCTACCGGCCGGGCCCGGCCACCCTGGCCTCCCTGGTCGCCCTCGGCGGAGAGGAGTTCCGCCTGGTCGTGGCCGAGGGCGAGGTCATCGACGCGCCCGAGCTGCCGTCCCTGGAGATGCCCTACGGCCAGTTCCGCCCCGAGTCGGGCGTGCGGGCCTGCATGGACGCCTGGCTCCGCGCGGGCGGCACCCACCACATGGTCATGAACACCGGGGCCCGCGCCGAGGACTGGCGGGTCCTGTGCGAGCTGTCCGGAATCGAGTACGTCCGGGTCTGACCCGGGCACCGGGTGCCCCGGCGCCCCACACCCACCCCCCGACGGAGGGCCCCGGGAGGGCCCTCCAGACCCCCGGCGCAAGGAGAACACCATGCGCGACGCAACCCCCCACCACCCCCCGCCGACGTCCGCCCCCGCCGGGCCCGGCCGCAGGGCCTTCCTCACCGGGACCCTGGCCGCCGCCGGAATGGCCGCCGCCGGCTGCGCCCCGCCCGACGCACTGCTGTCCGGCGACACCCGCCTGCGGCAGTGGAACCTGTTCGCGGGCGGCGACGGACTGCGGATGATCGAGATGCACGACGCCTACCGGGCGGAGCACCCGGAGGTCGACTTCCGGGCGACCACCTTCACCTGGGGATCCCCCTTCTACACCAAGGTCGCGATGGGCGCGGCGGGAGGGCGCGGAGCCGACATCGCCACCGTGCACCTCTCCCGGCTGGAGAGCCTGGCCCCCGGGCGGCTGCTGGACCCGATCGACCCGGCGCTGCTGGCCGAGGCCGGGATCGACGACACCGTGATCCTGCCCAACATCTGGGAGAAGTGCTTCTTCGACGGGCAGCTGTACGCGGTCCCCATCGACACGCACGTCCTGATCCAGTACCACAACCTCGACGTGTGCCGCGAGGCCGGACTGCTCGACGCCGACGACAGGCTGGTCGAGGTCAGAGGGCTGGACGACTACATGGCCATGCTCCGCGAGATCAAGGCGGTCACCGGGGCCTACGGCCTGTCCGTCGACACCTGGCAGCCCTGGCCCAACTTCTGGGCGCTCTACCGCCAGCAGGACGGCGACCTGGTCCTGGGCGAGGACGACTTCACCATGGACGACGACAAGGCCCTGGCGGCCATGGAGGTCATGTACCGGCTCTCGGAGGAGGAGCTGGCGCCCCGCCACTCGATGCTGGCCGACACCGCGGCCAACCTCTCCAACGGCCGGGCGGGGCTGATGATCCACGGCAACTGGGAGATCCCGACGCTGGAGGCCGCCGGGACGGCCTTCTCCGCGACCCAGTTCCCCGACATCTTCGGCAACCACCGCACCCGCGGCGACTCGCACTGCTACGTGTTCCCGCACCAGCGCGACCCCGACCCCGAACGGATCCGGGCCGCGGTCGGGTACGCCGCCTGGATGCTGCGCCACAGCCTCACCTGGGCCGGGGGCGGCCACATCCCCGCCTACCAGCCCGTGGTCGAGAGCGCCGAGTACGAGGCGCTGAGCCCCCAGTCCGAGTACCGCGAGGCGGCCGAGAACGTGCAGTACGAGCCCGAGGCCTGGTTCAGCGGCTCGGCCGGACGCCTCCAGGAGGAGGCCAACGGCCCGCTCACCACCCTCCACCAGGGCACCCAGACCCCCGAGCAGGCGCTGGAACAGCTCAAGGGAGCCATCCGCGACCTGTTGACCGTTCCGGCACCGGTGTGAGGGAGCCCGCCATGACCCCCCAGACCCCAGCACCCCCCGCGACCGGGGCCCCCGACCCCTCCGGCCGCGGCCTCGTGGACGTGCGCCGCAGGCCCACCGTGTGGACCGGACTGTGGTTCACCCTGCCCTTCCTCGCCTTCTACCTGCTCTTCCTCCTGTGGCCCGCGCTCGTCGGGCTCGTCTACTCCTTCACCGACCGCAGCCTGGCCGGAGGCACGGTCTCCTTCGTGGGACTGGACAACTGGCGGGAGAGCCTGACCGACCCCGACATGTGGGACGCGCTGTGGAACACCCTGTGGTTCACGCTGCTGAGCGTCCCCCTCATGGTCGCGCTGGCGCTCGCCCTCGCCCTGCTGACCGACCACGCCCGCCGCCTGGGGTGGTTCCTGCGGCTGTCGTTCTTCGCGCCGTTCGTGCTCCCGGTCGCGGTGATGACCCTCATCTGGAACTGGATGTACAACCCCAGCCTGGGCCTGTTCAACGGCTTCCTGGGACGGCTCGGGCTGGACGGCGTCGAGTGGCTCTTCAGCGAGGACACCGCGATGCTCTCGGTCGTCGCCGCCACCGCGTGGTGGCAGGTGGGCTTCAACTACCTGCTCTACCTCGCGGCGATGCAGTCGATCCCCAAGGACGTGTACGAGGCCGCCGCCATCGACGGGGCCGGGGTCTGGCAGCGCGTCGGCCGGATCACCCTGCCCCTGCTGGCGCGCACCACCGCGCTGATCACCGTGCTCCAGCTCATCGGCTCCCTGCGCGTGTTCGAGCAGATCTACCTGATGACCTCGGGCGGACCGAACTTCGCCACCAGGACCGCGATCCAGTACATCTACGACTCCGGGTTCGTGGGCCTGCGCATCGGACTGGCCTCCTCGATGGCCTACGTCTTCATGGCCCTGGTGGTCGTCGCCTCCATCGCCCAGTTCCGTCTCTTCTCACGGAAGGAGGCCTGACCGGACATGGCAGCCCCCACCGCTCCCGCCACCGCGACCCACGCGTCCGCGCGGCGCGTCCACCGGCCCCGGCGAGCGCCCTCCCCCGGCACGATCGCCCTCTACACGGTCTCCGCCCTGGCCGGGGCCCTCTGGCTCGTCCCGCTCCTGTGGGCCTTCGCCACCTCGGTCAAACCCGAGGGCGAGACCACCGTCATGCCGCCCACCTGGCTCACCGACAACCCCACCTTCGAGGCGTACGCCCTCGTGCTGGGGCGCGGCGACATCCTGCGCTGGACGGCCAACTCCCTCATCACCACGGCCATCGTCACCGCGCTCACCCTGGTGGTCTGCGTCCTGGCCGCCTACGGGTTCTCCCGTTTCGACTTCCGCGGCAGGCCGTGGCTGTTCACGCTCGTCATCGGCGGCATCCTCATCCCGCCGCAGACCCTGATCGTTCCGCAGTTCGTCCTGATGACCCAGCTCGGGCTGGTGGACACCTACTGGGGGGTCGCGCTCCCGCAGGTGGTCGCGCCGGTGTTCGTGTTCATCCTCAAGCGGTTCTTCGACGCCATCCCCCGCGAGTACGAGGACGCGGCCAGGATGGACGGCGCCGGAGCGCTGCGCGTCCTGTGGAACGTGATCCTGCCCCTGTCGAGGCCGGTCCTGGCCGCGGTCGGCATCTTCGCCTTCATCGGCGCCTGGAACAACTTCCTGTGGCCCTTCCTCGTCACGAACGACCCGGAGATGATGACGCTCACCGTCGGGCTGGGCACCGTGGCCGGACAGTACGGCGTCCAGTACGCCCAGGTCATGGCCTCGGCCGTGCTGGGCGCCGTCCCGCTGCTGGTCGTCTTCCTGCTCTTCCAGCGCCACATCGTCACCGGCGTGGCCGGAGCCGGCATCAAGGGCTGAACCACCCCACCGAACACCGAGGAACCCCATGCTCCACGCATCCCTGACCACCGACCCCGCGCAGACCGTCGCCCCGGTCCACCGCCGCACCTTCGGCTCGTTCGTCGAGCACATGGGCCGCTGCGTCTACACCGGCATCTACGAACCAGGGCACCCGACCGCCGACGCCGACGGCTTCCGCCGCGACGTCGCCGACCTGGTCCGGGAACTGGGCGTCACCACCGTGCGCTACCCGGGCGGCAACTTCGTGTCCGGGTACCGGTGGGAGGACGGCGTCGGTCCCAAGGACCAGCGCCCGGTCCGCCGGGACCTGGCCTGGCACAGCCTGGAGACCAACCAGTTCGGCCTGGGCGAGTTCATGACCTGGTGCCAGCGCACGGGCATCGAGCCGATGATGGCCGTCAACCTCGGCTCCCGCGGCCTCCAGGAGGCCCTGGACCTGCTGGAGTACGCCAACCACCCCTCCGGCACCCACCTGTCGGACCTGCGCGCCGCCCACGGCCACCCCGACCCCTACGGCATCCGCATGTGGTGCCTGGGCAACGAGATGGACGGCCCCTGGCAGATCGGCCACCTCGACGCGCGCTCCTACGGGCGCAAGGCCGGGCAGGTGGCGCGCGCCATGAAGATGGCCGACCGCGACCTCGAACTGGTCGTCTGCGGCAGCTCCGGATCGGCCATGTCCACCTTCGGCCAATGGGAGGCCACGGTTCTGGAGGAGACCTACGATGCTGTGGACCACATCTCGCTACACGCCTACTACGAGGAGCGGGACGGGGACCTGGCCGACTTCCTCGGCTCGACCACGGACATGGACCACTTCATCGACTCCGTCGTCTCCACCGCCGACGCCGTCGGCGCACGGCTGCGCGACCCCAAGCGCATCCAGCTCTCCTTCGACGAGTGGAACGTGTGGTACCTGAGCCGCCACCAGGCCCAGGCCGCCGTGCAGCCCACCGACGACTGGCGGGTGGCGCCCCGCGTCATCGAGGACCGCTACAACGTCGCCGACGCCGTCGTCGTGGGCAACATGCTCATCAGCCTGCTCCGGCACAGCGACCGGGTCACCGCCGCCAGCCAGGCCCAGCTCGCCAACGTCATCGCGCCGATCATGACCGAGCCCGGAGGCCCCGCCTGGCGGCAGACCATCTTCCACCCCTTCGCCCTCACCGCGCGGGCCGCCCGCGGCCGGGTGCTGCACACCGGCGTCACGGCCCCCCGGTACACGGCCTCCAGCCACGGCGACATCCCGCTCCTGGACGCCGTCGTCACCTTCGACGAGGAGGGGGGCACCGCGTCGCTGTTCGCGGTCAACCGCTCCACCGACCAGCACCTCACCCTCGACGCCGACCTGCGCGGCCTGGCCCCGGGGGCCGTCACCGGCGCCCGGACCCTCAGCGACGGCGACCCCTACGCCAGCAACACCATGGACGCCCCCGACCGGGTCGTCCCGCGGCCGGCCGAGGGCGTGTCCCTGGACGGCGGCAGGCTCTCCGCCGTCCTGCCCCCCGTGTCCTGGTCGGTCATCACCGTCTCGACCACATGACCGGAACCTCCGGCGCGCGCCCGCGCACCGGAAAGCACCCAGAGAGGCCGAACGCATGACCCCCCACCCCCGACGCACACCCCTTCTGGCGGCCGCGCTGTGCGGCACACTCCTGCTCACCGCCTGCGGAGGCGTCGGCGACGCCGCGCGGCCCGAGGGCGAGGCCGGGGTCGTCGGCATCGCCATGCCCACCCAGTCCTCGGAGCGCTGGATCAACGACGGCGAGAACATGGTCGCCGAGTTCGAGGCCCGCGGCTTCGGCACCGACCTGCAGTACGCCGAGGACGTCGTGGAGGACCAGGTCGCCCAGATCGAGAACATGATCACCCGCGGCGCCGACGTCCTGGTCATCGCCGCCATCGACGGCGAGGCCCTCGGCGACGTGCTCGACATGGCCGCCTCCAGCGACATCCCCGTCATCGCCTACGACCGCCTCATCCGCGGCAGCGAGCACGTCGACTACTACGCCACCTTCGACAACTTCCAGGTCGGCGTCCTCCAGGGACAGTACATCGCGGACTCCCTCGACGTGGAGAACGAGGAGGGGCCCTTCAACATCGAGCTGTTCGGCGGGTCGCCCAACGACAACAACTCCTCCTACTTCCTCGACGGGGCGATGTCGGTGCTCCAGCCCCACATCGACGACGGCGGCCTCGTGGTCCGCAGCGACCAGACCTCCATGGAGCAGATCGCCACCCAGCGCTGGTCCGGCTCCATCGCCCAGGACCGCATGGACAACCTGCTCAGCGCCCACTACTCCGACGAGGACCTGCACGCGGTCCTGTCGCCCTACGACGGCATCAGCCTCGGCGTGATCGAGTCCCTGCGGGCGGTCGGCTACGGCACCGAGGAGCGGCCGCTGCCCGTCATCACCGGCCAGGACGCCGAGGCCGCCTCGGTCCGGTCCATCATCGCCGGGGAGCAGACCCAGACCGTCTTCAAGGACACCCGGGCCCTGGCCGAGCAGACGGTCGACATGGTCGAGGCCGTGGTCCAGGGCGAGGAGGTCCCGGTCAACGACACCGAGAGCTACGACAACGGGGTCAAGGTCGTCCCCTCCTACCTGCTGGAGCCCGTCTCGGTGGACGCCGACAACTACCACGAGGTCCTGGTCGGCAGCGGCTACTACGAGGAGTCCGAGCTCGAATGAGACAGGAGGAGAGGCGGTCCGCCCCCCGCAGCGGGCCGCTCCTGCTGATGCGCGACATCCGCAAGGACTTCCCCGGGGTGCGGGCCCTGGACGGGGTGTCCCTGAGCGTCGGCCACGGCCGCGTCCACGCCCTGATGGGGGAGAACGGCGCGGGCAAGTCGACGCTGATGAAGGTGCTCAGCGGGGTCCACCCGGCGGGCTCCTACACCGGCGAGATCCTCATGGACGGGCAGCCCTGCGCCTTCTCCGGCGTGGCCGACAGCGAGCGCGCGGGCATCGCCATCATCCACCAGGAACTCGCCCTCATCCCCCAGCTGTCCATCAGCGAGAACGTCTTCCTCGGCCACGAGCAGGCCCGGTACGGCGTCCTGGACTGGGGCGCCACCCACGCCCGGGCCCGCGAGCTCCTGCGCCGGGTCGGGCTGGACGAGAACCCGGCCACGCCCGTCTCGGCGCTGAGCGTGGGCGCCAGACAGCTCGTGGAGATCGCCAAGGCCCTGGCCAAGCGGGTGCGGCTGCTCATCCTGGACGAGCCCACCTCCGCGCTGAACGAGGCGGAGAGCACCCGGCTGCTCGAACTGCTCCTGGACCTGCGCGACCAGGGCGTCACGTGCATCCTCATCTCGCACAAGCTCGGCGAGGTGGTGCGCGTCTGCGACGAGGTCACCACCCTGCGCGACGGCCGCGCCGTCGAGACCCTCGCCGTGGAGCGCGACGCCGACGGGACCCCCTCGATCGACGAGGACCGCATCATCCGCGGGATGGTCGGCCGCGAACTGGACCAGCGCCACCCCCCGCGCACCGGAGAGGTCGGCCGGGTGCGCTTCGAGGTCAGGGACTGGACGGTGGACCACCCCACCCAGGCCGGACGGCGCGTGGTGGACGGGGTCGGGCTGACCCTGCGCGCCGGGGAGGTCGTGGGCATGGCCGGACTCATGGGCGCCGGGCGCACCGAGTTCGCGATGAGCCTCTTCGGCCGCTCCTACGGGCGCCACGTCCGCGGCAGCCTGCTCAAGGACGGCGCCGAACTCGCGACCGGGAGCGTCGCCGAGGCCATCCGCGGCGGCATCGCCTACGTGCCCGAGGACCGCAAGACCCTCGGCCTGCTGCTCGACGACGACATCCGCCACAACACCACGCTGGCGGCGCTGGACCGCGTGTCCGCGCGCGGGATCCTCGACCCCGGGCTGGAGGCGGTGGAGGCCGCCCGGATGAGCGAGAGCATGCGGGTCCGGAGCCGGGGCACGACCCAGACCGTGCGCACCCTCAGCGGGGGCAACCAGCAGAAGGTCGTCCTCGGCAAGTGGATGTTCACCCGGCCCGAGCTTTTGATCCTCGACGAGCCCACCCGCGGCATCGACGTCGGCGCCAAGTACGAGATCTACCTGATCGTCCGGCGGCTCGCCGCGGAGGGCGCCTGCGTGCTGCTGATCTCCTCCGAGCTCCCCGAGATCCTCGGCATGTGCGACCGGATCTACACGATGTGCGAGGGGCGGATCACCGGAGAGGTCCCCGGCGAGGGGGCCGACCAGGAAACCCTCATGAGACTGATGACGCGAACCGGGGGACACCCGTGAAAGAACCCACCACGACCTCCCGACTCTCCCGGCTCGGCGGCGCGCTGACCAGGGGCAACTCCCGCCAGTACGGCATGGCCGCCGCCCTGGTGGCCATCATCGTGCTGTTCCAGATCCTCACCGGGGGCCTGCTCCTCACACCGCTCAACGTCACCAACCTGATCATGCAGAACTCCTACATCCTGATCCTGGCGATCGGGATGATGCTGGTCATCGTCACCGGCCACATCGACCTCTCGGTCGGCTCGGTGGTGGCGTTCACCGGCGCGGTGTCGGCGATCATGCTGACCTCCTGGGGGCTGCCCACCCCCGTGGTCGTGCCCGTGGCCCTGCTGCTCGGCGCGCTCATCGGCGCCTGGCAGGGCTTCTGGGTGGCCTACGTGCGCGTCCCGTCGTTCATCGTCACCCTCGCCGGGATGCTCGTCTTCCGCGGCGCGACCCTGGCCGTCCTGGGCGGGGAGTCCGTGGCTCCGATGCCGCCCTCCCTGCGCGACATCTCCAGCGGGTTCCTGCCCGGACAGGGCGGCGAAGGCCTCCACGTGCCCACCCTGCTGCTGGGCGCGGCCGGGGCCGCCGCCCTCGTGTGGATCCAGTGGCGCTCACGGGCCCGCTCGCGCGGGTACGGGCTGCCGGTCCAGCCCGCGCCGGTCACCGCCGCCACCTCGGCCGTGGTCGTCGCCGCCATCCTGGCGTTCACCTACGTGCTCGCCGACTACAACGGGCTGCCCGTCGTGGGAGTGATGCTCGTCGCGCTCATCGCCGGGTACTCGTTCGTCATGCGCTCCACGACCATGGGCAGGCGGGTCTACGCCGTCGGCGGCAGCGAGCAGGCCGCCGCGCTCTCGGGGATCCGCACCCAGCGCACCACGTTCTGGGTGTTCGTCAACATGGGCGTGCTCTCGGCGCTGGCCGGGCTCGTCTTCACCGCCCGGCTCAACGCCGCCACGACCGGCGCCGGGACCATGTTCGAACTCGACGCCATCGCCGCGGCCTTCATCGGCGGCGCCTCCGCCTCCGGGGGAGTGGGCACCGTCGTCGGAGCCGTCATCGGCGCCCTGGTCATGGGCGTCCTCAACAACGGCATGTCGCTGATCGGCCTGGGCGTGGACTGGCAGCAGCTCATCAAGGGGCTGGTGCTGCTCCTGGCGGTCGCCTTCGACATCTACAACAAGCGCCGCGTCAGCGCCGGGCCCGTCACCGCCTCCGTCTCCCCGCCCTCCTCCGGGACCCGCCGGGACGGGGGCGGGGCCCAGGGGCCGCCGTCCACGGCGGACCGGGCACGGGCCTCCTCCTGAGAGGGCCCCCTCCGGGGGTCCGGGGCACTACTGGTAGCCCCGGACCTCCCGGAAGACCTGCTCCAGGTCCTGCTCGCGGGCGTCGAACACCCGGCCGCCCGTCAGCTCCGCCAGCTCGGTCATCTCCGGCACGTCCGACTCCCCGAACAGCACCGTGAACACCGGTACCCGCGCCACCTCGTCGGACCGCGTCGCCAGCGACTCGCGGAAGCCCTCCAGCCCGGCGCCCCGGTTCACCTCGCCGTCGGTCATCAGCACCACCGACATCAGGGGCCGGTCGTCCGAGTCCGTGCCGACACCCTCCTCCAGCAGCCCGTACGCCCGCACCAGGGCGTCGTAGGCGGCCGTGTCGCCCTCGGCCTCCAGCCCGGCCACCGCCGCGGACAGGTCCGCGTTGACCTCGTCCACCGCACCCGTCTCCAGCACGAAGGTCAGCGGGTCGGCGGGCCGGGTGGCGAAGGGCAGCAGCGTCACCTCCTCCCGCTCCTGGAAGGTCTGCGTGCTCTGCGCCAGGGAACCGCCGTCCGCGCCGGTCAGCGCGCCCAGGGCCGCCCGGAGCTCGGCGAGCCGGTCGCCCTCCATCGACCCCGACACGTCCAGCACGTACACGGTGCGCGCCGGACGGCGCAGCGAGGCCGAGTAGTCCGCCACCAGGCCGTCCACGACCGCCCGGCTCGCCGGGAACGGCAGCTCCACCAACGAGGGCACCGGCGGGGACAGCTCGGCCCCGGCCGCGACCGGGCGCCGCCGCGTCCGGTCGGCGATCTGCTGCTGCGTCTGCTCCGACGTCAGGTCCTCCACCAGCGCTTGGTACCCCTCCAGCGCCTCCTCGGAGGGGTCCGACAGCAGCGTCAGCGGGTAGTCGGCCGTCACCACGCCGTCGGCCGGGTACACGACCGCCAGGGGCTCCTCCAGCACACCGGAGGCGTTCAGCGACAGGATCACCGACTCGTAGTTGACCAGCCCGTCCACAGGCCTGCCGCCCTCAGCGCGCCGCACGAACGCGTCCGTCAGCCACCCCGACGAACCCGCCGTCACCTCCTGGCCCGCGAAGAACTCCGCCAGCTGCGGCCCCACCCGCTCCACGTCCTCGGACCGCAGGGCCGCACCCGTGTCGGCCATCGCCGAGGCCACCCCGATCAGCGCGGAGAAGCCCGAGTTGGAGGCGCCCGGGTTGGTCATCCCGTAGGTGAAGCCCTCCTCCGCGACCGCCCGGTGCACGTCCGACCAGGTCACCTCCGCGCCCCCGTCCCAGCCCAGCTCCCGCGCGCGGCCGGCGTCCACCCCCAGCACCACCGGGGAGACCATGACCGGCGTCTCCACGTGCACCGCCGCCCTGCCCTCGCCGTCCAGGTTGAGGTAGCGGTTGGAGGCGAACCACACCGCGTCGTACTCCCCGCCCTCACCCCGGCGGTCGCCCGCGGCGATCCGGGCCATGCCGTCCAGCGTGCCGGAGTACTCCAGCTCCACCGCCACCCCGGTGCGCTCCTCGGCCTCCTCCAGCAGCGGCTCCAGGTCGGCGATCTCGCTCCCGGCCAGGATCCGCAGCGTCACGTCGGGGCCCGGTCCCGGGACGGAGCAGCCCGTCGCCGCCACGGCCGCCGCGAGCACCGCCGCGCACGCGCCGCGGATCCCGCGGGCCCTCCCGGTCACCGTTCCAGCCGCCATCGCCGTCCCGCCTCCGTGTCCGCCCGACATGCCCTAGCCCCCGCTCCCGGCGCCGCCGTCGCGTACCGACGCGTCGGGGGCGGGCGGGCGCATCCCGTTGCTGGTGTAGGAGTCCTCGATCCCCGCCAGCAGGGTCTCCAGGACCTCGTAGGTGGGGGTGTTCACCATGTCGCCCACCCGGGTGCGCACCGGCAGCCCGTGCTCGGCCACCAGGTCGTCGAACTGGGTGCCGCCCTCGGTGCGGAACCCGTGTGCCGCGGCCAGCCCCTGGAGCCGCGGGTCCTCGGTGAGGAGGCGGCCGACCGCGTCGCCCCCCTCCGTGAACGGCACGACGGTGTGCACCGCGTACACGGTCGGCCCGGGGTAGAGCACCACCGCGTCCTCGGCGAGCGCGGGCCCGTTGACCATCGCGTCCACGTACTGCGCCTCGTAGGCCCACAGCAGCGGCGTGTGCCCCGCGCCCAGGTCGCGGTACTGGTCGAAGGGCTGCTGGGAGGACTCCGGCGGCTGGCCCTGGGCGAGGAACAGGCGCGACAGCGTCCGGGTGAGCTCCTCGTCCACCCCTCCCGGCGGGACCACCTCCTCGCCGTTGAGCAGGTAGGACAGGGCCGCCACGTGCATCGCCGCCGAGTTGGAGGTGCGCGGGTCGGTGGTGCGCACCAGCACCTCGTTGCGGTTGCTGGAGCTGACCGCGTCCCCGGGCAGGTCCCGCCAGCGGGTGCGCTCCTCGGTCAGCTCCAGGTAGGCGGCCAGGTCCAGCGACCACGTGCCGTCCCCGTCCTGTGCGGCGACCCCGACGCCCTCCAGGGCGTCCACCATCGGCTGGTAGCTGAGCAGGACCATCGGCGTGCCGAAGGGCCGGTACTCGGTGGTGATCCCGTGCCGCTCGCGCACGTGCTCGGAGGCCGGGCCCGAGCCGGGGGAGACGAAGTCGGCGCCGTCGGCGTCCTCGGCCATCAGGCGCGAGCCCCGGGGGCGCACCCCCACCTGGTACCCGAGTTCGGCGAAGCGCTCCACGACCCGCTCGTCCTCGAACAGCTCCACCTTCTCCGAGCCGACCACGCCCTCCACGAGGACCAGGTCGCCGCCGGCCAGGCGGTTGACCACGACGAAGCCGAGCACCACGGCCAGGACCACCGCGAGGACCGAGGCGACCACGACGAACCAGAACGCGCCGCGGCCGGACGTGTGGGGGAGTCCGCGCACCTGTGCCGAGCCTCCTCGGAACCGATCAGTGGGCCCCCGACGCTGCCAGGTCCCGTCGGCGCGGAGCCGACCGGCAGGTGGCCGCCCGGTGGCGGGGCGGGAAAACCCGGGCGCGGGCGCCTCCGCGGCGCGGGGGCGGGCGGGGCCGCGGGGGCCTGTGGACGGCGGTCGCGACGTCGGCGGGGAGAACTACCCTGGAGACCGTGGCAGGCCGGATCAGAGACGAAGACATCGCCCTCGTACGCGAGCGCGCGCCCATCGCCGACGTGATCGGCGAGTACCTCCAGCTCCGCAACGCCGGGGGCGGGTCGTTGAAGGGACTGTGCCCCTTCCACGACGAGAAGTCCCCCTCCTTCAACGTCACCCCCTCCAAGAACCTGTTCTACTGCCTGGCCGGGGAGACCCGGGTCCTCACCCGTGACGGGGTGCGGCCGATCCGCGAGCTGGCGGGCGGCAGGCACACGATCCTCACCCGCAACGCCCGCTGGGTGGAGGCGCCGTTCTCCTCCTTCGGCGTGCAGAGGCTGATGCGCGTAACCCTGAGCAGGAACGGCCAGCGCAAGGAGATCCACGCCACGCCGGAGCACCGCTGGTTCGTCCAGGCCGGGAAGGACCGTTCCAAGCTCCGCGAGGTCACGACCCAGGAGTTGAAGCCGGACCACCGGCTCGCCTACGTCTTTCCGGCCAAGAAGGTCACCAACACCGTTCCCTCGCCCTTCGGTATCGCGCACGGCATCACCTTCGGTGACGGGTCCCGGCTGAACCGCGGCAGCATCGCACAGCTCGATGCGGAGAAGGACCCGGCACTCCTCAAGTGGTTCCCGTGCAGCGAGACCTCCCAGCACGGACGCCAGATCCTCGTGCACCACCTGCCTGGGTTCTTCAAGGACCTGCCGTCCCTGGACGAGTCCCCCTCCTACCTCTACGGCTGGCTCGCCGGATACCTGGCGGCCGACGGGCACGTCGCCAAGGACGGCACGGTCTCGCTCAACTGCGCCGACCGGTCCGTGCTGGAGCACGTCCGCATGGTCTGCACGCGTCTGGGCATCGGCACCTACGGGATCACCGAACAGGTACGCGAGGGTTTTCCCGGCCGTGAACCCTCCTCGCTCTTTCGTGTGCACTTCGTCAACGACGACTTGACCGAGGAGTTCTTCCTCCACGACGAGCACCGCACGCGGTTCTGCGGCGCGGAGAAGGAGTTCGCCCGCCGGGGCTGGACCGTGCGTTCGGTGGAGGAGACCGATCGCGTCGAGGAGGTCTTCTGCGCGGTCGTCGACGACGGGCACGCGTTCGTCCTGGAGGACAACATCCTCACGGGGAACTGCTTCGGTTGTGGAGAGGGCGGGGACACCATCTCCTTCCTCCAGCGGATCGACAGCCTCAGCTTCACCGAGGCCGTCGAGACGCTCGCCCGCCAGGTCGGCGTCACCCTGCGCTACGAGGAGGGCGGCCGCAGCACCGCCAGGCACGACACGGGCAAGCGCCAGCGCCTGCTCGACGCCCACCGCGCCGCCGCCGAGTTCTACGCCGAACAGCTCCTGTCGCCCGGCGCGGTCACCGCCCGGCGCTTCCTGGACGAGCGCGGGTTCAACCGCGCGCACGCCGAGCACTTCGGCCTCGGCTACGCCCCCGCCGGATGGGAGAACCTCACCGCGCACCTGCGCCGCAAGGGCTTCACCGACGCCGAGCTGGTCGAGGGCGGCCTGGCCAGCCAGGGGCGGCGCGGGGCCTACGACCGCTTCCGCAACCGGCTGCTGTGGCCCATCCGCGAGGTCACCGGCGAGGTGGTCGGCTTCGGCGCCCGCAAGCTCGACCCCGAGGAGGACGGGCCCAAGTACCTCAACTCGCCCGAGAGTCCCATCTTTCACAAGGGGCGGCTGCTGTACGGGCTCGACCTGGCCAAGCGCAACATCGCCCGGGAGGGCAAGGCGGTCATCGTCGAGGGCTACACCGACGTCATGGCCTGCCACCTGGCGGGGGAGGACACCGCCGTGGCCACCTGCGGCACCTCCTTCGGCGAGGAGCACGTCAAGATCCTGCGCCGCATGCTGCTGGGCCGCACCAACCAGAGCGGCAAGGTCGTGTTCACCTTCGACGGCGACAAGGCGGGCCAGAAGGCGGCCGTGCGCGCCTTCGCCGAGGAGCACGGGTTCGCCTCCGAGACCTTCGTCGCCGTGCAGCCCGACGGACTCGACCCCTGCGACCTGCGCCTCCAGCACGGGCCGCAGGCCGTCGTCGACCTGGTCAGGGACGCCGCCCCCCTGTACGAGTTCATGATCCGCAACGTCATGGAGAGCTACGACCTGTCCACCCCCGAGGGCAGGATGGCCGCCCTGGACGCCGCCGCCCCGGTGGTCGCCAGCATCCGCGACGAGGGCGTGCGCCGCGACTACGGCAGGAACCTGGACCGCTGGATCGGCATCCTGGACGAGGCCTTCGTGCTGCGCCGGGTCAAGCAGCACATGCGCGGCGCCCGGGGCCGCGGCCCGGAGCCGCGGACGGCCCCCGCGCGGCCCCTGCCCACCCCGGACGCGCGGGAGGCCCCCTACAACCCGGCGGACCCCTCCGTGCAGCGCGAGCGCCAGGCGCTCAAGATCGCCCTGCAGTTCCCCTCGCTGGCCGTGGGCTTCGACGCGTTCACCGAGGAGGACTTCACGGTCCCCCAGCACCGCGCGGTGCTGGGGCTCATCACCGCCGCAGGCGGGGTGGCCGCCGCGCACGACCCCGCCGCGTGGGTGAACGGCCTGCGCGAGGCCGCCCCCAATGACACGCAGCGTGATTTCATCACCCGATTGGTGGTGGAACAGCTGGAGTTCTACGGAGAACTCGACGAGCATTACGCCCGGCAAATACTGGGCACAATCAAGACTCATTCCATCAACCGGCGCGAGTCAAACCTGAGATCGGAGTTGTCCCGCCTGGAGGGAACTCCCCAGGTGGAGGAACAACAGCGGCTGCTGACCGAACTCATGGCTCTCCAACAGCAAAAACGCGCTCTCCAGGAGATGTGACGGGGCGGTATGTAGCACCGGGGTGACAATAGTAGTTCTCCCTTCCGAGGTGCCCGAAAGGGCACAATGGAGGGGTGGCTCCCACGGTTGTGACCAAAGAAATGCCGTCCATTCGACAGGTGGTCCGGCTGCTCCCCGACACGGGGCCCGTCAGCCGCGGCGAGGTCGCCTCGGCCCTGGACCGGTTGGACGCGCCCCCGGACTACCTGGACCAGGCGGTCGCCCGCCTCGCCGGGGCCGGCGTGGAGGTCTCCGGCCCCGAGGAGGCCGGATCCGAGGAGACCGGCCCCCTCACCGACGGCGGCAGGCGCTCCGGGTCGGACCTGGTCCGCCTCTACCTGCGCGAGATCGGCCGGGTACCACTGCTGAGCGCCGAGCAGGAGGTGGAACTGGCCAAGGCGGTCGAGGTCGGCCTGTACGCGCAGCACTGCGCGCCCGCCGAGGGCGTGCGCACCGCGGAGGAGCTCGCCGCCCTGGTCGAGGAGGGGCGGCGGGCGAAGAGGCGCCTGATCGAGTCCAACCTGCGCCTCGTCGTGTCCATCGCCAAGAGGTACATGGGCCGCGGCCTGCTCCTGCTCGACCTCATCCAGGAGGGCAACCTCGGCCTGATCCGCGCCGTCGAGAAGTTCGACTACGGCAAGGGCTTCAAGTTCTCCACCTACGCGACGTGGTGGATACGCCAGGCCATCACGCGGGCGATCGCCGACCAGGCGCGCACGATCCGCATCCCCGTGCACATGGTCGAGACGATCAACAAGGTCGTCCGGGTCCAGCACCAGCTGCACCAGCAGCTCGGCCGCGAACCCAGCGTCGAGGAGATCTCCTCGGCCGCCGGATTCGTCGGGGAGCGCGTCCTGGAGATCCAGCGGATCGCCCGGGAGCCCGTCTCGCTCCAGTCGCCGATCGGCGAGGAGGAGTCCGACTTCGGCGACTTCATCGAGGACTCCGACGCGGTCGTCCCGGTCGAGGCGGCGGCCTTCACCGTCCTCCAGGAGCAGCTGGGGGCCATCCTCGGCGGCCTGTCCGACCGCGAGCGGCGCATCATCCGGCTGCGCTTCGGGATGGCCGACGGCCATCCGCACACGCTGGAGGAGGTGGGGCGCGAGTTCGGGGTGACCCGCGAGCGCATCCGCCAGATCGAGGCCAAGACCCTGGCCAAGCTCCGCCACCCCTCGCGGGCCGGGAGCCTGCGCGACTTCATCCGCACCGACTGAGGGCATCCGCCGGCAGGCGCCGGGTCGGCTCTGGCCGGAAACGCCGGTGGTGTGACGCGAGGGTTCTGACCCGCGGTGACCTCGGACTTACCGCGAGGTTGGAGCGTCCGGCCCCGCTGGGGGTACGAGACCGCGGCGGAGGGGCGGCGGCCACCACCAACGCGCGGGCCGTCCCCGGGGTTCCCGTCCGGTGGACGGTCGGCCTGATGTGGCCGACCTGGTGTCGACCGGCCGCATCCGCCGCGCTCGGCGTCTACCGTCGTAGGAGTGAGAGCCACGCCAGCCCCGCCGGGCGACGCAGCGCCCCCGAGGCGCCGCCCCCTGCTCGTCCTGGGCGCGGCCGTGGCCGCCGCAGTACTGATCACGGGGGTCTTCGTGGCCGCGACCGGAAGGAACCCCGAGCGCCTCGGGTACTTCGCCGACTGGAACGTGGCCAACCGCGGCTACACCGTCAAGGAGCTGGAGGACAGCGGCGCCCCCGAACACCTGACCCGCCTGATGTGGGCGTTCGGCGACATCAGCTCCGAGGGGCTGTGCCACGTCCCGGGCACCCACGACCAGCCCTGGGAGCTGTACCAGCGCCGCTACGACGCGGACCAGAGCGTCAGCGGGGAGGCCGACGAGTACGACCAGGAGCTCGCGGGCAGCCTCAACCAGCTGCGCCAGCTCCAGGAGAGGCACCCCCACCTGCGGGCCAGCCTGTCCCTGGGCGGCTGGAACTGGTCCACGCACTTCTCCACCGCGGCCCGCACCCCCGGGTCACGGGAGGCCTTCGTGTCCTCCTGCCTGGACCTGTGGCTGCGCGGAGACCTGCCGGTGTCCGCGGGCGAGCCGCAGGGCGGTGACGGGGCGGCCGCGGGGATCTTCGACGGCATCGACCTGGACTGGGAGTGGCCCGGGGGAGGGGGCCACCCGGACAACGCGGAGCACCCCGACGACGCGGCCAACTTCACCCTGCTGGTGGCCGAGTTCCGCCGCCAGATGGACGCGCTGTCCCGGGAGACCGGCGAGGAGTACGTCCTGTCCGCGTCGCTGCCCGGCGGGGCCGCGGCCAGTGAGGCCTACGACGCGGAGGTCTTCGAGCACCTGGACTTCGCCACCGTGCAGGGCTACGACTTCGCCGGCCCGTGGAGCGAGCGGACCGCCTACCACTCCAACCTCCACGCCCTCGACGCCGACGCCAACAGCGTCGACCGGGCCGTGCGGCGCTACGTGGACCTGGGCGCGCCCCCGGACGGGCTCGTGGTGGGCGTTCCGGCCTTCGGCCGCGGCTGGCGGCTGGAGGACCCCTCCGAGCCCGGCCCGGGGCAGCCGGCCGCGGGGCCCGCCGAGGACCGCTACGACGGCCCGACCGCGGCCTTCTCCGAACTCCAGGAGGTCGAGGGGCCCAGCGCCCTGGACGAGGAGGCGGGCGCCTACTGGGTCCTGGACGGCGACGAGTGGTGGACCTACGACAACCCCGAGGTGATCCGGCTCAAGGGCGAGTACGTGCTCGAACAGGGGCTGGGCGGGCTCATGGTGTGGAACCTGGACATGGATCCCCGAGGCGAGCTGGTGCGGGCCATGGACGAGTCCCTCGGGGGCTGAGCCCTCCGCGGCGCCCGGCTCCCGGGGGCGCGGCCGGGCAGCGCGGCACGCTTGCGGCGCCACGGCCGCAGCCGCCACGCTGGCACCATGGCCGACCCGCACAGCAGCACCACAGCCCGAACCGACGTCGCCGCCCTGCGCCGCGACCTGGAGAGCCGCGTCCGGGGCACGGTCGCCTTCGACGCGGGGACACGCGCCCTCTACACCTCCGACGCCTCCAACTACCGTCGCGTCCCGCTCGCCGTGGTGGTCCCCGAGACCGTGGAGGACTGCGTGGCGGCCGTCCGTGCCTGCGCCGAGCACGGGGCGGCGATCGTCCCCCGGGGCGGCGGCACCTCCATCGCGGGCAACGCCATCGGCACCGGCGTCGTCATCGACACCTCCCGCCACCTGCGCGCCATCGAGGACATCGACCCCGTGGCGCGCACCGCCACCGTGCAGCCCGGCGTCATCCTCGACGACCTGCGCCGCGCCGCCGCCGGGTACGGGCTCACCTTCGCCCCCGACCCCTCCACCCACAGCCGCTGCACCGTGGGCGGCATGGTCGGCAACAACGCCTGCGGCTCCCACTCGGTGGCCTGGGGCACCACCGCCGACAACATCGTCTCCCTCGACGTGCTGCTCAGCGACGGGACCCGGCTCACCGTCGGCTCCAGCGCCGGCGACGAGGAGCACCGCGCCCTGGCCGCGCGCCCCGGACGCGAGGGCGAGATCCACGCCGCCCTCGCCCGCCTCGTGGACACCCACAGCGCCGAACTGCGCACCGCGATGCCCGACTTCCGCCGCCGCGTGTCCGGCTACTCCCTGGACCGGCTGCTGCCCGAGAAGGGCCGCGACGTCGCCGCCGCCCTCGTGGGCACCGAGGGCACCTGCGTGTTCGTCCTCGGTGCCACCGTGCGCCTGGTCGAGTCACCGCCCGCCCGCGCCCTGGCCGTCCTCGGCTACCCCGACGCCCCCGCGGCAGCCGACGCCGTCCCCGACCTGCTCGGCCACCGCCCGCTCACCGTCGAGGGCATCAACCACCGCATGGTCGCCGCCCTGGACCGGTTCGGCTCCGGCTCGCGCGTACCGCTGCCCGGGGGAGGCGCCTGGCTCCTGGTGGAGATCGCCGGGGAGGACCCCACGGACGCCGCCGGCGCCGCGGAGGGCATGCTCGCGGCCCTGTCCGGGGCCTCCCGCCCCCGCGACGCCCTCGTCGTCTCCGACCCCGCCCACCAGAAGGCGCTCTGGCGGATCCGGGAGGAGGGCGCCGGGCTCACCCAGCGCACGCCCGCCGGGACCGAGGCGTGGTCGGGCTGGGAGGACGCCGCCGTGCCGCCCGAGAACCTGGGCGACTACCTGCGCGACTTCGAGGCGCTCATGGAGCGCCACGGCCGCTTCGGCGTGGTCTACGGCCACTTCGGCGACGGCTGCCTGCACGTGCGCATCGACTTCGAGCTCACCACGGAAGGGGGCCGCCGCGAGTACCGGGAGTTCATGGAGGAGGCCGCCGACACCGTGGTCCGGCACGGCGGCTCCCTGTCGGGCGAGCACGGCGACGGCCAGGCGCGCTCGGAGCTGCTGGCACGCATGTACCCGGAGTCCCTCGTCCGGGCCTTCGGCGAGTTCAAGCGGATCTGGGATCCCGCGGGCCTCATGAACCCCGGCATCATCGTCGACCCGCTGCCCCTCGACTCCGACGTCAGGGTGGCCGCCGTGCCCGGCCCGCAACCGGCGCCCCCGGGGGGCTCCGGCCCGGTGCTGCCGCTGCTCTCGCGGGCCGAGCTGGCCTACCGCGAGGACGGCGGAGACCTCGCCAAGGCGCTGCGCCGCTGCTCCGGGATCGGCAAGTGCCGCCGCCAGGAGGGGCCGGGCGTCATGTGCCCCAGCTACCAGGTCACCCAGGAGGAGAAGCACTCCACCAGGGGCCGCGCCCACCTGCTGTTCGAGATGGCCAGCGGCGACGTCGTCACCGACGGCTGGCGCTCGGAGGAGGTGCGCGAGAGCCTGGACCTGTGCCTGTCCTGCAAGGGCTGCCTGAGCGACTGCCCGGCCAACGTGGACATGGCCTCCTACAAGGCCGAGTTCCTGCACCAGCACTACCGGGGCAGGGTGCGCCCGGCCGCCCACTACTCCATGGGCTGGCTGCCCCTCTGGGCGCGCCTGGCCTCGCTCGCCCCGGCCGAGGCCAACCGCGCCGCCCGGCTGCCGGGGGTGTCGCGCCTGGCCAAGAGGGTGGCGGGGGTGGCCGCCCAGCGCGAGCTGCCCTCGTTCGCACGCACCACCTTCACCCGCGCGTTCCGGCGCCGCGCCGCGCGCGGGCAGGCCCGCGTCGGCGGGCCGAGGGTGGTGCTGTGGCCGGACACCTTCGGCAACCACCTCAACCCGAACGTGCCCGCGGCCGCCGTGCGCGTGCTGGAGGACGCCGGGTTCACCGTGGTGCTGCCCAGGGGGCAGGTGTGCTGCGGCCTGACGTGGGTGTCCACCGGGCAGCTGGACACCGCCCGCGCGGTGATGCGCCGCGCGGTGCGGGCGCTGGGCCCGCTGGTCGAGGAGGGACTGCCCGTGGTGGGCCTGGAGCCCAGCTGCACCGCCGCGCTGCGCCACGACCTGGTCGAGCTGCTTCCCGGAGCGCGGAGCGAGAGGGTGGCCGCGGCGGTGCACACGCTCGCGGGCTTCCTCGACGAGTACGCGCCCGACTGGCGGCCGCCCCGGATCGCGGCCTCGGCCCTGGCGCAGGTGCACTGCCACCAGCACGCGGTGATCGGCTTCGACGCCGACCGCGAGCTGATCGCCCGCGCGGGGATCGACGGCGAGGTACTGGACTCGGGCTGCTGCGGGCTGGCCGGCGACTTCGGGTTCACCGAGGGCCACTACGAGGTGTCCGCCGCCATCGGCGAGCGCGAGCTGCTGCCCCGGGTGCGCGGCGCCTCCCCGGACACGCTGGTGCTGGCCGACGGCTACAGCTGCCGCACCCAGATCGAGCAGGGGGCGGGCCGCCGGGCGCTGCACCTGGCCGAGGTACTGGCGCGGGGGCTGGAGGAGCGGGACGCGCGGGGCCCCGCACGGCGGCCCGGGCGCGTGTGACCCTGCCGACATCCCCCGGAGGTCCGCGCAGTTCCGGGGCCTCCGGGGGGACGAGCCCGGCCGGGGACCGGAGGCGGCGCCTTCCGCCGGGCCGCGTCCGTGGCTAGGGTGACCGTGCGTTCCGGCACGGGCCGTGCCCGTGACCCCCTCCGCGCCCCCGCGGACCGGGCCCCGCACCGGGCGCGCGCACGTACCGCAGGCGTCGTCCCACCCGCGCGGCGGGACCGCCGACCACCACGGCGGCGGGACCTCCCGCCGCCGGAGAACGGGGTTCCTCCATGCCCACATCCACCGGAATCCGCGGTGCCGCCGCCGTCTGCCTGGCGGCACTCCTCACCGCGGGCTGTGCGGGCCAGGGCGAGCTCGCCGCCTCCACGGCCTCCACCGGGGACAGCGGGGCCGGCACCGCGGCCTTCGACGGCTTCCCCGAGGGCACGTTCGACTACCAGCTCGGCGCCTCCTACGCCCCGTCCCCGGGCGTCGGCACGGTGGTGCGCGACTCCACCTCCGAGCCGGCGGAGGGGACGTACTCCGTCTGCTACGTCAACGGCTTCCAGACCCAGCCCGGCGACCTGGAGTGGTGGCTCTCCGAGCACCCGGACCTGATCCTGCGCGACGCCTCGGGCGAGCCCGTCGTCGACGAGGGCTGGCCCGACGAGCGGCTCCTGGACACCTCCACCGAGGGCAGGCGCTCCGCCATCGCCGACATCCTCGCCGAGACCGTCGCCGCCTGCGCGGACAAGGGCTTCGACGCGGTCGAGTTCGACAACCTCGACTCCGACCTGCGCTCCCAGGGCCTGCTCACGGTCGACGACAACCTCGCGCTGGCCGCCGAGCTGGTCGGGCTCACCCACGGGCACGGCATGGCCGCGGGCCAGAAGAACGCCGCCGAGGTCACCGAGCGCGCCAGGGAGGAGGTCGGCTTCGACTTCGCGGTGACGGAGGAGTGCGCGGTGTGGAACGAGTGCGGGGCCTACACCGACGTCTACGGCGACGCCGTCCTGGCGGTGGAGTACCCCGAGGCGCTGGAGGAGGAGGGGATGACCTTCGAGGAGGCCTGCGCGGCTCCCGGCGCGCCCTCCCGGATGGTCCTGCGCGACCTGGACCTGGTGGGCCCCGACCACGGGGACCACCTCTTCGAGACCTGCTGACCGGCCCCGGCCGCCCGGTGCCGGGCGTGCGGGGCCCTTCCCGCGTCCGGCACGGGTCGGGCACGGGGCAGGCCCCGTCCGGCGCGGCTCACACGCCCATCTGGTCGTGGAGGGCGTCCAGGGCCCGGGAGACGGCGTCGGGCAGGCGCGGGTCCCGCTGGTCGACCCCCTCGCCCAGGTGGATACGCCAGGACACGTCGGTGCCGCCGGGCGGACGCCGCGCCACCAGGCGAAAGCCCGTGGAGGAGTCCGCGCCGGGGAAGGGCACGAAGCGGTTGACCAGGATGGTCGCGGTGACCCGCTCGGAGACGGTCTCGGCCAGGCGGCGGTAGTCCACGCCGCCGGCGGCCGGGTCCGAGCGCAGCCGCACCGTGTGCTCGCCCGAGCCCTCCTCCAGGAAGGTGAAGGTGTCGGGGCTCCAGCTGGCCCGGTCGATGTCCTGCCAGGGCACCGCACGCCCGTCGGGCAGGTGCAGGGCCCGGGTCGTGGCGGCCAGGACGGGCGCCGCCTCCCCGGCCGGGGAGGCGACGGGCGCGTGGGCCAGCACGCGCTCGCCCCGCTCCAGCCGGGCGCGCAGCGCCGCGGGTACGGCCCTGGGGAACAGGGCCACTAGCGGTTCCCGCCGGTGCCGGGGGAGCCGTTCTCCCCCGGGGGCTGGGTCCCGTTGGACCGGTGGTTCTCCCAGTCGACGAGTTCGGCCTCCTCGTCGGTGGGCCGTGCGAGGAAGTCGCGCACGGACGTGACCGGCATCTTGTCCACCGCCTTGTCGTAGACGGTGCGGCCGGCACTGCTGACCTGGGCGCCGACCAGGCCGGCGACCTCCTGGACGACCGGGCTGTCGGCCACCTTGCGCGCGGTGCGCGCGAGCTGCTCGTAGCGGGCCCTGCCCGCCCGGGCCCCCAGGACGTAACCGATGGCGAGTCCGGCGGCGAACGTGATCCGGTAACGCATGGTCTACCTCTTCACCCTTTGGAGACGATCGGCGTGATCCGTGCTCGACGTTACCCCGTCGCGACCCCGCCACACATGCCGACACCGGTCACGAGCACTCCGCGGGGGCGCTACGCTAGATGTGTCGCCACGGCCCCGGTCGTGGGGCACCCCATCCCGCGTAGCTCAATCGGCAGAGCAGCCGGCTGTTAACCGGCAGGTTATTGGTTCGAGTCCAATCGCGGGAGCAGCGCGAGGGCCCGTCGGAAGCATCCGGTGGGCCCTCGGCCTTTCGGGCGCCCGGAGCCGTCGCGGGCGGGAAAACCCGTCGCGAGCACCCTCCGGAAGGCGCTAGGCTAGGGGATGTCGCCGAGCCCCAGGGGCCGGCGACCAGTGCGATCCCGCGTAGCTCAATCGGCAGAGCAGCCGGCTGTTAACCGGCAGGTTATTGGTTCGAGTCCAATCGCGGGAGCAGTAAGGCAGGGCCCTTCCCCGGCAGGGGAGGGGCCCTGCCGTCGTCGTGCCCGGCCGGCTCCTCAGCGGGAGGCCGTGGCGGTGTCTCTCGGGGCGGATTCCACGCCCCTCCCGTCGGTCGTCTCCGCGTGCGCGCGGCTTTGAACTCCCTGGGACCCCATTCGTCCCGGCCGTCTCACGCGCTCGTGCGCTCGCGCTTCACTTCCGAAAGTATTCCGGAAAACTTCCGTTACTCCACTGGAAAACGGCCGAAAGTTCTTCCTACCATGGAGACTCGCAGTGCTGGTTCCGGCCCGTGTCCTCCCACCCCCCACCGGCAAGTCCGCATGCGGCTCCCGGCCGCCGTACGCGCGGCGGCGTTCGCGTCGGGCCGGACCGGCACAACCCCCCATCCGGCGTGCACCGGCGGGTACGCGACCCGACGCCGTCCGGCAGGGGCCGTTCCCGCCGACCGCGCGCCCTCCTCCGGAGGTCCTCATGCGCTTCCACCGCCACCGATCCCGGGTGTGGGCGGCCACCGCCCTCGTGGCCGCCGCCGGCCTGGCCGCCACCCTCGTCCCGCCGACCGGCGCCGCCGCGCGGGTCGAACCCGCCGCCGAGCACGACGGCGCCGACTGCGCGGTGCCCGACCCGGGCCCTCCGACCGCCGAACCCCTGCTCCCCGACCCCTTCACCAGCCTGGACGGCACACGCGTCTCCACACTGGAGGAGTGGGAGTGCCGACGGGCGGAGATCCACGAACTGGCGGAGCGTTCCGTCTACGGGGAGAAACCCGCGCCGCCCGACAGCGTCACGGGTACGGTCTCCTCCTCCGCCATCACCGTGAACGTGACCGACCGGGGCCGCAGCACCAGCTTCTCGGCGTCCGTGGACCTGCCGAGCGGTCCGGGCCCCTTCCCCGCCGTCATCGTCTACGGCGGGTTCGGAGCGGACACGGCCGCCATCAACGCCGCCGGTGCGGCCGTCATCAGCTACGACCCCTTCGAGGTCGGGGCCGAGGGCACCTCACGCGGCGACAAGCAGGGCGCGTTCTACGACGTCTACGGCTCCTCCAGCAGCACGGGACTGCTCATGGCCTGGGCCTGGGGCGCGAGCCGCATCATCGACGTCGTCGAGCAGTCGGGCGGCGGCGTCCTGCGGGCGGACGCGACCGGCGTCACCGGATGCTCGCGGTACGGCAAGGGAGCCCTCGTGGCGGGCGCGTTCGACCAGCGCATCGACCTGACCATGCCGATCGAGTCGGGCACCGGCGGTGTCCCCGCCTTCCGCGGGGTCGCCCAGGAGAACGGTGCCCAGCCCCTGAGCAGCGCCTACGGGGAACAGCCGTGGCTGGGCGACGCCTTCGGCTCCCACACGGGCGACCCGGGCACGCTGCCGGTGGACACGCACGAGATCCTCGGCATGATCGCGCCGCGAGGGCTGTTCGTCATGGAGAACCCCCACGTCGACTGGTTGGGCGCCCGGTCCGGGAGCGTGGCGGCCCTGGGCGGGGCGCAGGTCTACCAGGCGCTCGGCGCGCAGGACAACATCAGTTACTGGTCCGACGTCCAGGACGGCACCCACTGCGCCACCAGGTCCGAGTGGCGGGCTCCCCTGCGGCAGAGCATCGAGGCGTTCCTGCTCGGGGCGGGCGAGGCCCCCGGCGTGTTCAGGATGGCGCCCGGCAGGTCCGGCGACCTGTCCCAGTGGAGGGACTGGCGGACCCCGACCCTGACCGACGGCGGCGGTGATGACGGCGGTGGCGACGACGGCGGTGGTGACGACGGCGGCACGGACGGTGCCTGCGCGGCCAGCTACCGGACGGTCAACAGCTGGTCCGGCGGCTTCCAGGGCGAGGTGGCGGTGCGCAACAACGGCGCCGACGCGCTCGACGGCTGGACCGTCGGCATGACCCTGGCGCCCGGCCAGTCCGTGGGCAACCTCTGGAACGGGGTGAACACCGGCACCAGCGGGGCCATCACGGTGCGCAACACCCCCTGGAACGGCACCGTCGCGGCCGACGACACCGTCACCTTCGGCTTCGTCGCCACCGGTGACTCCTCCACCGCCCCCGGCGGTATCACCTGCACCAGCCCCTGATTCCGGCGCGCACACCCCGACGCTCCCGCCCCGGCGCGCTCCCGCCCGCCGGGGCGGGACCCGTGGCGGGCGGTCCGGGTGCCGGGTCCTGGTCGTCCAGCGCCGACGGGATGCTCGGCGGCGGCGGTGCGCGCGTGGGTCCCGGGACCGGACCGGCCGACCTCTGGTCCGGCGGGACGGCGATGTGGACCGCGGACTGCTGGACGGGACCGCTCGGCGCCCGGGCCCCGGGGCCGGGGGGCCTGGTGTGCGCGGTGGCGGTCCTCGCCCGCTGCCGGTCCGGGGCGGCTCCGACGCGGGGTGGAGGAGTCCGTCAGATGCCGCCGACGCCGCCGAGGAGCAGTCGGCGGTTGCGCTGGGGCATCTGGTAGCAGCCGGGCACGGGCGGGGCCACGGGCAGCGTGCGCCACCGCTGGACCTCGATCACGCCGGGCTCGGCGACGCGCCAGCCCTCGAAGAAGCCGAGGATGGCCTGCCGGGAGCGCCAGCGGCCGGACCGCAGGCGCTCGGCGAAGACCTGCTCCAGCTGCTCGGCCCGCGCCGCGTCCTTGGGGAAGGCGGTCGGGTCGGGACGGCAGTAGTGGCTGAGGACCATGTGGCTGCCGGGAGCCAGGGCCTCGCGCAGGGCGGCGATGTGCTCGGCCGGGTGGTCGGCGTCGGAGGTGTGCGTGACGGCACCGGTGAGCAGCAGGCCGACGGGCTCGTCCAGGTCGAGGAAGCTCCGGGTCTCGGAGTCGTTCAGGAACTCGTCCGGGCGGGTGAGCGAGGCGCGCACCGCGGTGGTGGTGCGGCGGTCGCGGAGCAGGGCGAGGTGGTGGGTCAGGACCACCGGGTCCTCGGTGGCGTAGACGACGCGGGCCCGGGGGTCGCTCTCGTGCGCGATCTCGTGCGGGTCGCCCGGTGCGGGCAGGCCCGCGCCGAACTGGATGAACTGCCGGATGCCCAGGTCGGTGCTCAGGTGGCGGACGGCGCGCTGGAGGAAGGCCCGCTCACCCAGCACGAGGTCCTGGAACCCCGGCGCCGCACGCTCCGCGCGGCTGGCCAGGTCCCGGTCCGCCTCGAAGTGGTCCTTGCCCTTGAGGTGGAAGGAATGGAGCCGCGCCACGCTGGGGCGGGTCAGGTCCACGGCGGGCGGTGGGTGGGCGCGGACGTGTTTGCCCCCCGCCTGCCTCAGGAAAGGGGGGGAGGTGAATCGAGACATCGCCGTCCTCTTGTCTGAGGTGGGAAGTGTGGTCGACCACTGGATTGTATTCCGCGTGAGCGGTGTTGTTAACCGAGTCACAGACTCGGGTCATGGAAATCCGGTGTTCACGGTGCCCGGGAAGTACTGCGGGGTGTGGTGAAGGGTGCTCCTGGGTGAGCTAGGAGTTATAACCCTAATGTCCATTATGGGGGGAATCGGGAGGGGGTCCCGGAGTCCGTAAGCCCGTGGATACGGGCTTCCCGGGTTTCGCGAGTGCGCCCGCACGGCCGTGGAGACGTGTGGGTACGGGCGGTTCCGTCCCCTCCCCCGAACGGGCCCCGAGCCTCGGCCCCCGCGCCGGAACGGGGAAAAGGGTTCCCCGCGTATATCGGAGGGGAATTCCGCTTCCGTAGTCCCCACCTGCGAAAATCCCGCGCCGTGCCGAGGAATGCGGCGCAACCGGTGAAGGGCCGGACGGCGGTCCGAAAACACCGGCGTACCGTCGGGTCCCCGTTCCCGCGCCTCCCGTTCCCGACCGCCTTTGCGGACGGAAGGCCCCAACGGATCCGCGCCGTGGCTAGCCTGGGAGCATGGACCGCCCGTACACCATCCTCAGCTGCGCCATGTCGGTCGACGGACGCATCGACGACACCGGACCCGAGCGGCTGCGCCTGTCCAACGAGGCCGACTTCGCCGAGATCGACGAGCTGCGGGCGGAGTGCGACGCCATCCTCGTCGGCGCGGGCACCCTGCGCGCCGACAACCCGCGGCTGCTGGTGCGCTCGCCGGAGCTGCGCGAACGCCGCCGGAGGCAGGGGCGCACCGCGCACCTGCTCAAGGCCCTGGTCACCCGCAGCGGCGGGTTCGACCCCGCGGCCCGCTTCTTCTCCACCGGGGACGCGGGCGCCGTCGTCTACACCGGTGGGGCGGGCGTGGACACCGCCCGGCGCGCGCTGGCAGAGCGGTCCGCCGCCGACCCGCCCGCCGAGGTCGTGGACGCCGGGGACCCCCCCACGGCCCGGAACGTCCTGGCCGACCTGGCCGGCCGGGGCGTCGCGCGCCTGCTGGTCGAGGGCGGCGGGCACATCCACACCCTCTTCCTCACCTCGGGGCTGGTCGACGAGCTCCGGCTGGCGGTGGCCCCCTTCCTCGTGGGACAGGAGGACGCCCCGCGGTTCGTCGTGCCCGGCGCCTTCCCCCAGACGCCCGACGCGCCGATGCGGCTGGTGGAGGCCAGGGCGCTCGGTGACGTGGCCGTCCTGCGCTACCGGCTGGACGCGGGAGTAAACGCGTGAGCGCCGGTCCGCCCCCCGCCGAGGGGGAGTCCGACGCCCTGTGGCTGCGCCGCACCGTCGAGCTGTCCCGCTCCTGCCCGCCCTCGGAGACGGCCTTCTCGGTGGGCTGCGCCGTGGTCGCCGCCGACGGCACCGTCCTGGGCGAGGGCTACTCGCGCCGCGACGACCCGCACGACCACGCCGAGGAGGCGGCCCTGCGGGAGGTGGACGCCGACGACCCCCGGCTGGCCGGTGCCACCCTGTACTCCTCGCTGGAACCGTGCAGCTCCCGCTCCTCCCGGCCGCTGCCCTGTTCGGCCCTGATCCTGGCCACTCCCGTCGCACGCGTGGTGTTCGCCTGGCGCGAGCCCTCCCTGTTCGTGGACTGCGACGGCGCCGAGCGCCTGCGCGCGGCCGGCCGGACGGTCGTGGAGCGGCCCGACCTGGCCGGAGGCGTACGCGAGGTCAACGCCCACCTGCTGGGCTGAGCGGGGGAGCGGCGGACGGCGGCCGCGTCACCTCAGGTGCGCGGCGTAGGAGTACAGGCGGCGCGTCCGGGCCTTGGTCTCCTCGTCCTCGTGGGGATTGACGACCAGGGCGTGCACCGCCCCGGAGAAGTCGTCCCAGCGCTGGTCGCTCATCCGGGGCACCCTGGCGTCGAGGTGGCGCATGGCGACGGCCTCCTCCATCCCCAGGAGCCCGTCGAGCTCGTCACCGGCCGTCGCGGGCCTGCTCAGGGAGGCGGCGGCCTCGCGGACCCTCCCGGCGAACTCCTCGTCCCCGGACATCCGGCGGACGACGTAGGCGGCGGCCGCGGCGCCTCCGGCGGCGACGGCCCAGGCGATCAGGGGAAGGGGCATGGTCGAACCTCCTGTGCGTGAAGGTCCGCACGACCGTCGGAGCGGGAGGGGTCGGCGGGCGGGGAGACGGATCCGGCGGTGCCGGGTCCCGCCGTCCCTCCTACCCGCCGCGGGCGGTCCGACCCGGGTCGTCCACAGGCCGATCCGGCCCGCGGCGCCTCCCGGCCCGGGAGGCGCCGGCCGCCGGCGGGCGGACGGGTCCTCCTCTGCCAAGTCCCCCGCCTCCGGGCGGGGGAGAGGAGGTCAGGGCCGGTTCACGTCCGCCACGTGCACCACCGCGCGCCCCTCGGCGTCGGAGGCGGCCAGGTCCACCTCGGCGCTGATGCCCCAGTCGTGGTCGCCCGCCGGGTCGGCGAAGATCTGGCGGACCCGCCACAGCTGCGGCTCCTGCTCGATGAGCAGCATCGCCGGACCGCGCGCGTCCGGGCCGGTCCCGATGGCGTCGTGCTCCTCGAAGTAGGCGTCCAGGGCCTCCTCCCAGGCCTCGGCGTCCCACTCCCCGTCCTCGTCCATCCGCCCGAGCTCGTCGTGGCGGCGCAGGGCGGCCAGCTCCACGCGGCGGAACATCTCGTTGCGCACCAGCACCCGGAACGCCCGCTCGTTGGTGGTGACGGGGCGCACCTTCTCCTCGGCGGCGGCCGCGTCCTGCGCCACCTCCACCTCGGGGTTGGTCAGCTGCTCCCACTCGTCCAGCAGGCTGGAGTCCACCTGGCGGACCAGCTCGCCCAGCCACTCGATGAGGTCGCGCAGCTCCTCGGTCTTGGCGTCGTCGGGCACCGTCTGGTTGAGCGCCTTGTAGGCGCTGGCCAGGTAGCGCAGCACGAGCCCCTCCGAGCGGGCCAGCTCGTAGAAGCCCACGTACTCGGTGAAGGTCATCGCCCGCTCGTACATGTCCCGGGCCACCGTCTTGGGCCGGAGCGGGTGGTCGCCCACCCACGGGTGGCCGCGCCGGTACACCTCGTAGGCGTGGCCGAGCAGCTCCTCCAGCGGCTTGGGGTAGTCGACCTCCTCCAGCCGCTCCATGCGCTCGTCGTACTCGATGCCGTCCATCTTCATCTGCTGGATGGCCTCGCCGCGCGCCTTGTTGAGCTGGGCCCCCAGGATCTGCCTCGGGTCGTCCAGGGTGGACTCCACCACGCTGAGCACGTCCAGCGGGTACGTGGGCGACTCCTTGTCCAGCAGCTCCAGCGCGGCCAGCGCGAACGTGGACAGCGGCTGGTTGAGCGCGAAGTCGGCCTGCAGGTCCACGGTCAGCCGCGCGGTGCGCCCCTGCGCGTCCGGCTCGGGGAGCGCCTCCACGATCCCGCCGTCCAGCAGCGACCGGTAGATGGCGATGGCCTCGCGGATGTGGCGGCGCTGCCGCTGGCGGTCGTCGTGGTTCTCGGTGAGCAGGTGCTTCATCGCCGAGAAGCAGTCGCCCGGGCGGGCGATCACGCTCAGCAGCATGGCGTTGCTGACCCTGAACCGCGAGGTCAGGGGTTCGGGGTCGGCCTCGATGAGTTTGTTGAAGGTGGCCTCGTCCCAGGAGACGAAGCCCTCCGGGGCCTTCTTGCGCACCACCTTGCGCCGCTTCTTGGCGTCGTCGCCGACCTTGGCCAGCGCCTTCTCGTTCTCGATGACGTGCTCGGGCGCCTGGGCCACCACGCTGCCGACGGTGTCGAAACCGGCGCGTCCGGCGCGCCCGGCGATCTGGTGGAACTCGCGGGCGCGCAGGCGGCGCACGCGCACCCCGTCGTACTTGCTCAGCGCGGTGAACAGCACCGTGCGGATGGGCACGTTCACGCCCACGCCGAGGGTGTCGGTGCCGCAGATGACCTTGAGCAGCCCCGCCTGCGCCAGGCGCTCGACCAGGCGCCGGTACTTGGGCAGCATGCCCGCGTGGTGCACGCCGATGCCGTGCCGCACGTACCGGGACAGGTTGCGGCCGAACTTGGTGGTGAAGCGGAAGTTGCCGATCTCCGCGGCGATCGCCGCCTTCTCCTCCTTGGTGCACATGTTGATGCTGGTCAGCGACTGCGCGCGCTCGACCGCCTGCGCCTGGGTGAAGTGCACGATGTACACGGGCGCGTTGCCGCTGCCGAGCAGCTCCTCCAGCGTCTCGTGCAGCGGGGTGACCCGGTAGTCGTAGTAGAGGGGGACGGGGCGCTCGGCCGAGGCCACCACGGCGGTGGAGCGCCCGGTGCGCTTCTCCAGGTCCTCCTCGAAGCGGCTGACGTCGCCCAGGGTGGCCGACATCAGCAGGAACTGCGCCTGCGGCATCTCCAGCAGCGGCACCTGCCACGCCCACCCGCGGTCGGGCTCGGCGTAGAAGTGGAACTCGTCCATGACGACGGTGTTGATGTCGGCGTCCGCGCCCTCGGCCAGGGCGATCTGGGCCAGGACCTCCGCCGTGCAGCACACGATGGGCGCGTCGGCGTTGACGCTGGCGTCGCCGGTCATCATGCCGACGTTGTCGGTGCCGAAGATCTTGCACAGGTCGAAGAACTTCTCCGACACCAGCGCCTTGATGGGCGCGGTGTAGAACGCGCACTCGTCGCGGGCCAGCGCGGCGAAGAGCGCGCCCGTGGCCACCATGCTCTTGCCCGAACCGGTGGGGGTGTTGAGGATGACGTTGGACCCGGAGACGACCTCGATGAGGGCCTCCTCCTGGTGCGGGTAGAGGGTGAGGCCCCGCTCCTCGGCCCACAAAGCGAACGCCTCGAAGAGGGAGTCGGGTTCTGGTTCGGCCGGAAGCACATCAATGAGACTCACAGTCTCTATACTGCCTGCTTCTCCGCCCCCTTCGGGACGGTGCGCCGCGCGGCCCGCCCCGGACCCCGGAACGGCGGCGGGCGCACCCCGTGCCGGGGTGCGCCCGTGCGGTACCGGAGGCCCGCTGCCCGTCGGAGCGGTCAGACCAGGCCGAGCTGCTTGACGGTGTCGCGCTCCTCGACGAGCTCCTTGACGGAGGCGTCGATGCGGGCGCGGGAGAAGTCGTCGATCTCCAGGCCCTGGACGATCTCCCACCTGCCGCCGCGCGAGACGACGGGGAAGGAGGAGATGATGCCCTCGGGTACGCCGTAGGAGCCGTCGGACGGGATGGCCGCGGAGGTCCAGTCGCCCTCGGGGGTGCCGTTGACCCAGTCGTGGACGTGGTCGACGGCGGCGTTGGCGGCGGAGGCGGCCGAGGAGGCGCCCCGGGCCTCGATGATCGCGGCGCCGCGCTTGGCGACGGTCGGGATGAAGTCGTTCTCCAGCCAGGCCTGGTCGCCGACGGCCTTGGCCGCGTTGGCGCCGTTGACCTCGGCGTGGAACACGTCCGGGTACTGGGTGGCGGAGTGGTTGCCCCAGATCGTGAGCTTCTTGATGTCGTTGATCGACACGCCGAGCTTCTTGGCGAGCTGGGTGAGCGCGCGGTTGTGGTCCAGGCGGGTCATCGCGGTGAAGCGCTCGGCCGGGACGTCGGGGGCGTGGCTCTGGGCGATGAGCGCGTTGGTGTTGGCGGGGTTGCCCACCACCAGGACGCGGATGTCGTCGGCCGCGCCGGCGTTGATCGCCTCGCCCTGGGGCTTGAAGATGCCGCCGTTGGCCTCCAGCAGGTCGCCGCGCTCCATGCCCTTGCCGCGCGGGCGGGCGCCGACCAGCAGGGCGACGTTGGCGCCCTGGAAGGCCTGGGTGGCGTCGTCGAAGATGTCGATGCCCTGGAGCAGCGGGAAGGCGCAGTCGTCCAGCTCCATCGCCGTGCCCTCGGCGGCCTTGACGGCCTGCGGGATCTCCAGCAGGCGCAGCTTCACCGGGGTGTCGGCGCCGAGCAGCTGGCCCGAGGCGATCCGGAACAGCAGCGCGTAGCCGATCTGGCCGGCGGCGCCGGTGACGGTGACGTTGACGGGTGCTTTGGACATGACGTGAACTCTCCTGACGACGTTCTGCGACCCGCGATGCTCACAACGGGTTCGACGCGGCTTCGGTGCCGGGCGCTGGGGGCCGTCCGGGCGCGCGCCGCACCTCACCACCCTAGACCGCGCGTCCCCGCGTCCTGTGACCCAGGTGCGCGGTACGTGTCCCCGCGCCGCCCCGGAGGAGGGACGTGAGGCCCTGTCCGGTAACGGTTTTAGGGCGGGGAAACGTCGGACCCACCCTGTTAGGATGGCGTTTGCCGATCACGGCGGGCCGGTAGCTCAGTTGGTTAGAGCAGGGGACTCATAATCCCTGGGTCGCGGGTTCGAGTCCTGCCCGGCCTACCCCCCCAAGCATGAGAAAAGCGCCGCTGACCTGTGGGTACAGGTCAGCGGCGCTTTTCTTTGCCCCGGTGCCGCGCGCGGGAGCCGCCATCGCGCTCCGGGCCGCGCGCAATAGGCGCCGCAGTTCGGGCGGTGCGCGGGTCGGCGGAGCCCTTCCGCTGCGCGGGGGGAGTTCGCTTCCGGGAAAGGCGACGGTTATCGCGGGCCGCGTGCGGTACCGGCCCCGCGGCCTGCCCGGGGAGCCGTTCGGGAGTCCGTCCGGGGAGCCGTCCGGAGGGGAGGGCCGAGCCGTCCCGCGGTGGTTTCGGAACGGCCGCGCGGCGGCGGGCGGAAGGCGGTGCGGCGCCCGCGGGCCCCGCCGTCTTCCGGGTTCGGATGGAAGCGGCGGCGGGGCGGGCCTGGGGAAGCCGTGGTGTCCCTTTCTTTCTTGTATTTTGTCTACTTATAGGGCCTTTGGTATGTTCGTTCTCGCCGGGGAAGCCCCTGTTGCGGTATCCAAATAACGGACGTCCGATTTTCCATCCCAGCATCGGATGAATGCGGCGGCGCTCCTGCCCGAATGCGAAGCTCCTTCGCGCTTTTCCGTTCCGCGCAGGTCGCAGGCCATACGACCCGCCGTCCAGAACATCCCGGAACCTCCCCGACCGGCGGCGTCGGCTCGTTTACACTGGCGGCCGTTCCGAGGGGCGTGGTGGTCCACGTCTCAGCAACCACCGCGCGCCCGGCGACGTCCGACATGTCGGTGGACAGGTGTATTTCGGGAAGAGGCGAGTGTTGGGAGCGGACGGCACACGGCGGCGCGGCGCGCACCGCCAACGGGCGGACCTCACCCCCCACCTGCTGCGCGGCCTGGCCGCGGCGGTCGTGGCGGTGCTCCTCGTGGTCGTGGTCAACACCACCGTCTTCCGTGACCCCGAAGCCCCGCCCTCCGAATCCAGGGAGCAGACGGTCCCCGCGGTGAACGCCGTCCCCTTCAGCGGCCTCGTCGACCGGATCGGCGTCTCCAGGGACACCTCCGTCGCCAACGTCGACCTCGACGGCGCCGGGAACAGCCTGTCCTCCCAGGCGCTGGCCGCCGCCGGGTGGACCCCCGGCCGGGAGGTCGTCCTCCTCGGCACGTCCTTGGAGCTGCCCGACTACGCCCCCGGCCGCCCCGACCACCTGGTCTCGGACGGCCAGTTCCTCCGGCTCCGGGAGGGCCGCTACCGGTCGCTCACCTTCCTCGTCACCGCGACCCGCACCGACGGCGCCGAGACCGGGGTCACCGGCACCGGCCGCGTGGTCTACACCGACGGACAGGAGCAGGAGTTCACCCTGTCCGTCCCGCACTGGACCGCCGGGCCCGCGAGCGAGGCCGCGCTCACCCTGCCCTACGCCAACTCCGCGCGGCACGCCGGACCCAGCCCCACCCTCGGCGCGGCCCGCCTGTACGCGCGCGGCGTCCCCGTGGACCCCGCCCGGGAGATCTCCCACGTGGTGCTGCCCGAGACCGCCGACGAGGCGGGCCGCATCCACCTGTTCTCCGTGGGCGGGCGCGCCGCGGACACGGAGTGGACGGGCACCTGGGCGCGGGCCACCTCCGGCTACATGGAGGTCGGCCCGTGGCAGGACCAGACCCTGCGGCTGTCGGTGCGCACCACCACCGGCGGCCACACCGTCCGGATCCGGCTGGACAACACCTTCGCCGCCGCCCCCGTCACCGTGGGCGCGGCCTCCGTGGCGCTGCGCGGCACCGGCGCCGCCACCCGCGGCGCCGCGGTCCCGCTCACCTTCGACGGGCGCCCCGACGCCGTCATCCCGGCCGGGGGGCAGGTGTTCAGCGACCCCGTCGAGATCCTCATGCCGCCGCAGTCCGACGTGCTGGTCAGCATCCACCTGCCCGAGCGGGTGGCCACCGCGCCGGTGCACTACGCCTCGGTGGACACCAACTACACCAGCGCGCCCGGCAGCGGCGACCTGACCCTGGACACCACGGGGCAGCCGTTCACCGGCCGGGTCGCGCAGTGGCCCTTCCTCACCGCGGTGGACGTACTCGACGGCCCCGGCGCGATCGCGGCCTTCGGCGACTCCATCACCGACGGGATCCGCTCCACCCCCGACGCCCACGCCCGCTGGCCCGACGTGCTCAGCGCCCGCCTGTCCGAGCAGCCGGGACTGCCCAACCCGGGCGTGCTCAACCTCGGCGTGGCCGGGAACCACGTGGTCATGGACGGCTACCCGGGGGAGGGGGTCTCCACCAACCCCACCGGTGTGGCGCTGACCCACCGGGTGCACCGGGACGTGCTGGCCCAGAGCGGGGCGGACACCCTGGTCGTCTTCGCCGGGATCAACGACCTGCGCTGGGGCACCCCGCCCGAGGCGGTGATCAGCGGGATCGAGGAGATCGCGGCGCTGGCTCGCGAGCACGGCCTGCGGGTGTTCGTGGCCACGCTCGGCCCGTGCGGCGGAGAGTCGCGCTGCACCGCGGAGGTCGACCGGGCCCGCCAGCAGGTCAACAGCCATCTGCGGGCGCAGGCGAGCGCCCCCCTCTCGCCCTTCGACGGCGTGTGGGACTTCGACGCGGTCCTGCGCGACCCGCAGGACCCCAGCCGCATGCTGCCCGCCTACGACTCGGGCGACCACCTCCACCCGGGGGACGCCGGGCTGCGGGCGCTGGCCGAGTCCGTGGACCTGTACCAGCTCATGGGCGGTTAGCGCGCCGAACGGAAGGGCGCACGGGGGCGGCGCACCGCCCGGGGCGGCCGGTCAGCGCGGACAGCCCAGGTGGTGGTGGACGACCAGGTCCACGTAGACGGCGCCGAGGTCGTCCAGGCTCAGCCCGGCCCCGGGGTCGTACCAGTGCAGCAGGGAGTCGAAGGTCCCCAGCACCTCGTCGGCGGCCCGCCCGGGCTCGCGCACCAGGAAGGCCCCGCGGGCCACGCCGTCCAGGATGATCCCGCGGACGTGCTCGCGGTACGTCCGGGTCAGGGAGCCGAGCTCGCGGTGGCGGGCCGGGTGGATGGCGCGCAGCACCGGCAGCAGCTCGTGCCCCAGCGCGGTGGCCGCGCGGTGCTCCCACCCGGTCTCCACGTGCCGTCTGACCAGAGTCGACATGCGTTCGACCGCGGGCCGGTCCGGACGGTCCGCGGCCAGCTGCCCGTTCACCCGCTCCCGGGTGGAGCGGATCACGACGGCGTAGGCCAGGTCGAACCGGGTGGGGAAGGCGCGTCTGAGCGCGGCGGGGTCGGTCCCGGTTCCGGCCGAGATCCGGGAGGTCAGCTCGGACATCGCCAGGCCGCGCGAGCCGTGTTCGGCGAACAGGTGTGCGGCGCAGTCCAGGACGCGGATCGTGGTGCGGAGCGCGTGAGGGGATACGTCGGCCGTCATGTGGTGTCTTATCGCTCGGAGGACGCCCCGAGGGAGGGCGCGGGGTCTTGGTCGGTTCCCTGCTCCCGTCCTCAGAGCGGACCGGCGGCCGGTGCCCGCCGCTCCCGGCCGCTGGTCAGCGACACCAGGTCCTCGATCCGCTCGGTGGCGAGCGCGTCCACGCCCATGCCCACCACGCGCGCCATCTCTGGGAAGTCGTTCACCGTCCACGCCGTGACGAGGTAACCGCGGCGGTGCATCTCCGAGACCAGCTCCCGGGTCAGCAGTGTGTAGTGCGTGCCCAGGAAGGCGGGCCGCAGGGTCCGCACCTCGTCCTCGGACGGCGGGCCCGGCTTGTCCCAGGCCAGCATCAGCCGGGCGTCGGGGCTGCGGTCCCGCAGGGCGTCGAGGGTCTCGGTGGAACCCGTGAAGAGCACCCGGTCGCCGAACCCGCGCGCTCGCAGCATGCTGTCCGCCGCCAGCGCCGCCTCGGGCCCGCAGGCGTCCACGAGCAGGGGCGGGGGAGCGTCGCCGCTGAACTCGGCGAGCACCTCCATCAGGGTGGGCACGCGCTGCTCCACGTCGTCGCGGGCGGCGGCCAGTTCGGCCAGGGTCAGCTCCCCCACGGGGCGGGGCGGGGAACCGGGAGCGGCCACGAGCCGTTCGTCGACCAGTACGGGATAGCCGTCGGAGGTCAGGTGGACGTCGATCTTGACCAGGTCAGCCCCGGCGCGCGAGGCTGAACGCAGGGCCGGGAGGGTGTTTCCCGGGAAGCGTGCGGTGTCTCCGCGCAGTGCGATGGACAACGTCATGCCGTCAAGGGTGGCAAAGACTTCCGCCGCACGTGGTGCAAACAGGAAAAACGTCCGCCGGGAGCGGGTGCGGCCGCGCGCCGGGCCCCCGGCGCGGGCCGGTGCTCCCGTTACGTGGTGCCACGATTGCGAGCGGACTCACGTCGTGAGGACGCCGACGGGGTGCGGCGAGCTGGGAAACTTTGTTACACGGCGTCGTGACCGAACGGCGTCCCCATGACCGTCCCTGGAGTGTGAGGCGAACGATGATTCCGGACCAGAGACGAGAGCACATCCTCAAGCTCCTCCAGGAGCGCCACGTGCTGAGCATCAACGAGCTCACGTCGATGCTGTCCGTGTCCCACATGACGGTCCGGCGTGACATCCAGGCGCTGGAGAACGACGGCAAGGTGCTGTCGGTCACCGGCGGGGTGCGACTCGCGGCGCGGCTCAAGAGCGAGCCCTCCTACCTGGCCAAGGCGCAGCTGGAGGTACCCGCCAAGCGGGCCATAGCGCGTGCGGCGGCCGACCTGGTCCGGGAGAACTTCACCATCTACCTGGACGCGGGCACGACCACGCTGCAGATGGTCCCCCTGCTCACCGACAAGGTCGGCCTGACCGTCATCACCAGCGACTTCAACGTCGTGGGCCACCTGATGGAGTACCCGGGGATCGAACTGATCCACACCGGCGGGGTGGTCTCGCACTCCGACCACTCCTCGGTCGGCCGCTTCACCGCCGACTTCCTGCGCCAGGTGAACGTGGACCTGGCCTTCATCGCCAGCAGCTCCTGGGACGCCGAGCGCGGTTCGACCACGCCCTCCGAGGCCAAGGTGGTCGCCAAGCAGGCGCTGCTGCGGATCGCCTCCAAGAGCGTGCTCACGGTCGACAGCACCAAGTACGGCAAGTTCGGGACCTTCAGGGTGGCGAGCCTGGAGGAGTTCGACCTGATCATCACCGACGACCGGCTCCCGCGCTCCGCCGTGGACGACCTCGCCGAGCGCGACGTGCGCCTGAAGACGGTCGAGGTCGAGTAGGCGGGTCGAACAGGCGCGGGTGCCGGGTGCCGGGCGCGCCCGTCGGTCGACGCGAGCCCGCGGGCCGGTCCGCGCGTCGGCGGACCGTGCGCCACCGGCCCGTCCGGGGCCCTCGGCGGCTCCGGTCCGCCCGGGTCCGGCGGTCCGCCGCAGTCCGGTCCGCGCCCGGTCGGCGGCGCACGGACGCTCCGGCTCCGGCCCCGCTCGGCTCAGTCGTCGCCGGCGTCGAGTTCCGCGTGGGCGAACAGGGCCAGTTCGGTGCCGTCCGGGTCGTAGAAGAGCAGGGTGGAGCCCTCCTCGCCGTGCATCACCGGGGAGTGCTCCACGTCCATCTCCGCGAAGCGCTCCTCCCAGGCCTCCAGTTCGCCCAGGTTCACGACGCCCAGGGTGAGGCGGTCCAGGCCGCAGTGCCTGCGGTCGAACCTGCCCTTGAAGTTGTCACGGTGCTGGATGAGCGCCAGCAGCAGCCCGGAGGCGGGGTGCTGGCACTCGGTGCGGCGCGTGCCCTCGTGGTCGCGCTTGCCGAGGACACGGAAGCCCAGGACCGTGCGGTAGAAGCGCACACTCTCGTCGCGGTCGCGGACCGAAAGGGTGACGCGGGCGAGCCCGTTGAGCTGGGGCACGGGCACCTCTCTGCGGCGGGGGCCGATGGTGGCCAGTAGGTCGAGCACGATCATCGAGCCTAGGTCGGAGTCAGAATGATGGGTGCATCTTTAACGCGGGTTTAACGCCTGATGTTCCCCGAATCACCCGAATACGCTCCCTGACCTCCTCGGTTCCCCCCTCAGACGCCCGGAGCGGACCGTGTCACCACCGCGGGGGAGGGCGGCTCGTCGCGGGTGTACCAGCGGGCGCGCATCGCCAGGACGGTGACCGCGAAGGAGACCAGGCCGCCCAGTGTGGCCAGCACGAACGCCCCCTGGTGGCCGTGGGTGTCGGCGAGGGCTCCCGCGACCGTCGACCCCAGCGCCTGGCCCAGGATCAGGCAGCTCAGGACCACGGCCATCGACTGCGACAGGCGGCTGGCCGGGGCGGCCCTCTCGATCAGCCCGAACAGGCTCACGATGTGCGGGCCGATCGCGGCGCCCAGGACGAAGATGGCCACCGCCAGGCCGGCCGCGCCGTGGTCCGCGTACAGCGGCAGGGTGAGCAGGAACAGCGCACCCGCCGCGATCCGGGTCCTCGCCGTGAGCGGGAAACCCACGGGGACGGAGGCCATCAGCAGGCCCGCGACGGCGCTGCTGGTGCCCATCACCGCGTACATCAGACCGGACAGGTCCCCGTGCCCGGAGGCGGCGGAGAAGGCGGTCACGCCGGTGGACATGCCGCCGAAGAACAGGCCCTGGCAGAACATGGGCACGGCCAGCACCAGCAGCGCGGGCGTGGCGATGCGGCCCCCGGCGCCGCGCACCGGCGGGGTCCCGGGCGGTGCGGTGGGGTGCAGGGCGAACACGGTCCCGAACACGCCGATGAGCACGGCCGCGCCCAGCACGCTCGCCGTCGGCGAGAGCGTCACGGTGAGCAGTCCCACCAGGGCGGGGCCCAGGACGAACGCGGCCTCGTCCAGCACGCCCTCGACCGACATCGCCGCGGACACCGAGCGCTCCCGCTCCTCGCCCCGGTGCGGTCCCCGCCGGATGAGCACCACCCAGCGCGTGCGCGCCATGGGGCCGATCTGGGGCATGCACACGCCCGCCACGGCGGCCAGCACGGCCAGGACCGGGGCGGAGGCCCCCGCCAGGACGGCGGACACGAGCACGGCGATGAGCACGGCGTCCACGAGCGAGGTGACCAGCACCGGCACCCGCTGCCCGCGCCGGTCGGCGAACCGGGCGATGACGGGTCCGCCCACGGTCTCCCCGAGCGCGAAGGCCCCGGTCACCGCGCCGGCGGCGGCCACGCTCCCGGTCGTGGTGGTGACCAGGGTGAGCAGGCCGATCAGGGACATGGAGATGGGCAGGCGGGCGAGGAAGGTGCTCAGGAGCAACGGCCACCCGGCGATGTGGTGCATGCGCCGCAGCGTCTCCAAAGGTGACATCCGGCCCCTGTCCGCTGGTCGTGGTCCCCGACCCTCGGATTCCAGCACGGCCGTGCGGCTCGGGCAATCGCGGAAGGGCCAAAATTCATCCCATGATATGGCCGGTGTTCGCGCCGGGGCGCCGCGCGGGGAACGGCGGCCGGGCGGCCGGGCGGACGCGCACCCGCCGCTCGCCGGAGGGGGGAGCCCCACCCTGACTTTCGTCGGTGCCGCCGGCCCTTCCCTGACGTGTAGGTTCACCGGCATGGACCTCTCCGCACCGCGCACGGGCGTCCGGCGTGCGCTGTCCCCGCTCGGGGGCTGGCCCACGCGGGGCGCCGTCCTGCGCGACGTGCTGTTCGCGGCCGTGATCACCGCTGTGTGCCTGGGGGAGGTGGCCTTCCGGTTCTCCGGGGGGATGCCCGCCGCCGAGGCGCTCACCACCGCGGGCGCCGCCGTCGCGCTGATCGCGCTGACCGTGGTGCTCGGCCGCCTCTACCCGCTGCTCGCCCTGGTCGTGGCCCTGCTCGGCTCGTTCTGGGTGTACGGCTTCAGCGTCCTGCTGCTGTGCACCGCCTACCTGGCGGGGCGCCGCCTTCCCGCGGTGTGGTCCGCGGTGGCGCTCTTCACGTCCGGCGCCGTGCTGTGGATGGTGGTCGCGGCGCTGGTGTGGCCCGACAACCCGGCGGGGTGGACCGCCACCGTGAGCACCCTGGTGTTCAGCATCGTGCTCCCGTGGCTGGTGGGCGTCTACCGGCGCCAGCACGTGGCCCTGGCCGAGGCCGGATGGGAGCACGCCCGCCAGCTCCAGCGCGAGCACCGTCTCACCGTCGACGAGGCCAGGCTCCGCGAGCGCTCCCGCATCGCCCAGGACATGCACGACTCCCTCGGCCACGAGCTCAGCCTCATCGCCCTGCGCGCCGGAGCCCTGGAGGTCAGCTCCGACCTCGACGAGGAGCACCGCCGTTCGGCGTCCGAGCTGCGGGTCACCGCCGTCAACGCCACCCGGCACCTGCGGGAGATCATCGGCGTGCTGCGCGCCGACGCCGAACCCGCGCCCACGTCCCCCGCGGGCGAGGGCGTCCCCGCGCTGGTCGAGCGCGTCCGCGACTCCGGCATGCGGGTCGGGCTGGTACGCGACGGGGAGACCGGGGACCTGCCGCCGATGGTCGACAGGGCGGTCCACCGGGTCGTCCAGGAGTCGCTCACCAACGCCGCCAAGTACGCCCCCGGCGCCGACGTGACGGTGTGGCTCACCACGAGCGGGGAGCGGGTGGAGGCGAGGGTGACCAACACGGCCCCCGCGGGTCCGCCCCCCGACACCGGTCCGGGAGGCAGGCGCGGGCTCATCGGTCTGCGCGAACGCGTCCGCCTGAGCGGGGGCTCCTTCGCGGCCGGACCGGACGGCCACGGCGGCTGGGAGGTCTGCGCGACCATGCCGCTGGACGGCAGCGCCGGGGAGGGGCCCGAGGAGGACGGCGAGGAGGCCGAGATCGACCAGCTCCAGCTGGCCGCCCGCCGCCGGGTGCGCGGCTGGACGCTGGCCCTGGTGCTGGCCCCGGTCGCCGCGGCCGCGGCCGGCGTGCTCGCGCTGGGCTGGATCGGCGTCACGAACATGGAGCGGACCACCCTGCCCCCCGAGGAGTTCGCGGCCCTGTCCGTGGGCGACTCCCAGGCCGAGGTCGAGGCGGTGCTGCCGGAGAACTCGGTGTACATGGACGCGGGCATGCTGGAGGAGGACGCCGTCCCCCCGGGCGCCACGTGCAGCTACTACCGCAGTGACGGCACGTTCTTCAGCGGTGAGCTGGTCTTCTACCAGCTGTGCTTCGCGGAGGGGCGCCTGCTGACCAAGGGGGAGGCACCGCTACGGTGACCACGCGATCCCGGAACGGACACCAGAGAAGAGGGACAGACGTGATCAGGGTGCTGGTCGCCGACGACGAGGCGATGATCCGCGCCGGGGTGCGGGCGATCCTGCGCAGCGACCCGGGGATCGAGGTGGTGGCCGAGGCCGCCGACGGCCGCGAGGCCGTGGACCTGGTGCTCTCCCACCGCCCCGACGTGGCGCTGCTGGACATCCGGATGCCCCGGATGGACGGCCTCGCGGCCACGGCGGAGATCCGCAGGGTGGCGCCCTCCACCGCCGCGGTCATCCTCACCACCTTCGGGGAGGACAGCTACGTCTCCCAGGCGCTCGGCGGCGGCGCCAGCGGCTTCCTGCTCAAGGCGGGCGACCCGCGCGAGCTGATCGCGGGGGTGCACGCGGTCGCCGACGGCGGCGCCTACCTGTCCCCCCAGGTGGCGCGCCAGGTCATCGCCCGGTTCGGCGGGCCCCGGGCCGCCCGGGAGGCGGCCGCCGCCGCGCGGATCGAGGAGCTCACCCAGCGCGAGCGCGAGGTGCTGGCCCTGGTGGGGGCGGGCCTGTCCAACGCCGACATCGCCGAGCGACTGTTCCTCGTGGAGGGCACCGTCAAGAGCTACGTCAGCGCCATCCTCAACCGGCTGGAGATGCGCAACAGGGTGCAGGCGGCCATCCTCGCCCACGAGGCCGGACTCGTGGACGCCTCCGCCACCTGACCCGGTACCGGGCGAAGCGGCCCGGGTGGGGAAGACTGGTGGTATGGACGACGACCCCCGGGGCGGCCCGCCCCCGGCGCACGGCAGGGAAGCGTGGCTGGACGCCGCCTGGCGCGGACTCGCCGGGGACGCCCCCGAGGCGGTGGCGGTCGGCGCCGAGCTCCTGGGCCGCTGGAACGAACCGCACCGCCGCTACCACACGCCCGCCCACCTGGAGGCCGTGCTGCGCGCGGTCGAGCTGCTGCTCCGCGAGGAGAGGGTGCGCGACGCCGCCCTCGTGCGCTACGCGGCCTGGTTCCACGACGCCGTCTACGAGGGGGTCCCGGGACGGGACGAGCGCGAGAGCGCGCGACTCGCCGAGCGGCTGCTGTCCCTGACGGGGATGGGAACCGCCCGCGTCCGCGAGGTCGTGCGCCTGGTCGGGGTGACCGCGACGCACCGGCCCGTCAGGTGGGACGCCGACGGCGCGGTGCTCTGCGACGCCGACCTGTCCGTGCTGGCCGCCCCGGCCGACGAGTACCTGGCCTACACCACGGCGGTGCGCGCAGAGTACCGGCACGTTCCCGACGAGGACTTCCGCGCGGGCCGGACCGCGGTGCTGCGGTCGCTGCTGGAGGCGCCGCACCTGTTCCACACCCCGTTCGGGCGGGCGCGCTGGGAGGCCCGGGCCCGGGTGAACGTGCTCGCCGAACTCGACCGGTTGAGCGCCCCGCCCCCCGTGGAGCCGCCCCCGCTCTGAAGCGGGCGTGTCAGGCGGTGCCGGTCAGCCGGGCGGCCTTGGGCCGCCGCAGCCCGGACGCCCGCAGGCGCGTGACCAGCTCGCGGCCGCTGACGTGCTCGGCGCCCAGTTCCAGGGCCCGGGCGTGCAGGTGCTCGGGGACGTCGTAGTGGTCGCGCTCGAACGCCCGCGGGTCCGCCCCGAGCGCGCGGGCGAAGGCGTGCAGCTCCTCGTAGGAGCTGTCGCTGACCAGGTGGGCGAACAGCCAGCCGCGCGGTCCCGGCCAGACCGGGGTGTCGATGAGAACGCTCATCCCAGAACTCTAGGCGGTGGTCCCCGGGGCCGGGGCCGGGCGGGGCAGGGCCGTCAGGGCCGCCCGGTCACCGGAGCGCTCACCGGGCGCCAGGGCACGGGGCTGGACATGACCATGGTGCTGGAGGGGCGCCCGTGTTCGGCGAGCTTGTCGATGACCTCCTCGAAGTGCTCCATGGAGCGGACCGCGATGAGCAGGACGCAGCAGTCGTCGCCGGTCACCCGGTGCACCTGGAGGACCTCCGGCATCCCCAGGGACGCCTCGTCGCGCAGCAGGCAGTGCGCGCCGAAGCACTCCATGCGCACCAGGGCGGTCACGGGCAGCCCGGCCGCGGCCGGGTCCACGTGCGCGTGGTACCCGGTGATCACCCCGCGGTCGGTGAGGCGCCGTACGCGGTCGGCGACGGCGGGGGCGGACAGGTTCACCCGGCGGGACAGTTCGTTGAAGGACAGGCGCCCGTCCCGCTGGAGCTCGGCGAGGATGCGCTGGTCAACGCTGTCCAGCGGGGTTGCCAACCGTGATGCCATGCTTTGCGTTCCCAAAGTCGAGGGTCACAACGTCTTACGAATGCTAGGCCAATGTCCCCTTCGCGTGTCCGTCGGCCCTTCCTGTGCGGGGCGCGGGTGTCCGATGATGTGACCTCACGCGCCCGGGGCCGTGCGCGGGGGCGGGCCCTCCGCCCGCGGCACCGCGGGGCGCGGCCGTACACGCGATCGCGACAAGGGGTCCTCATGCTCTCCACCACCGCCCAGCAGTGTCCGTACGTCGGTGACCCCGGCGGGGCCGAGGCGGCTCGGAGTACCGAGGCCGGAAGCCCGACCCTGTCCTTCGAGCGCGCCACCCCCTACGTCGACTACGCCGGTATCGACACCCTGCTGTCCCTGCAGAGACCGCGCACCGCCGAGCCCGCGGAGTCCTCGTTCATCATCGCCACCCAGGTCATGGAGCTGCTGTTCGCCCTGGTGCGGGAGCGCTGGGAGGCCGCGCGCGACGCGCTGGAGGCCGACGACGTGCCCGGCGCCCTGGCCTGGCTGCGCCGCGCCCGCAACGCCCAGGACGTGCTCAACGACTCCTGGGGCCTGCTCGCCGACATGACGCCCACCGAGTTCAACCGCTTCCGCGACTCCTTCGGAGAGGCCTCGGGGTTCCAGTCCTACGGCTACCGCAAGCTGGAGTTCCTGCTGGGCAACAAGTCCGCCGCCATGATCCGCCCGCACAAGGCCATGGACGGCGTCGTCGACGACCTCACCGCCCTGCTGGAGCGCCCCGGGCTCTACGACGCGGCGCTGCGGCTCCTGCACCGCCGCGGCCTGCCGGTTCCTGAGGACCGCGTCGAGCGCGACTGGACCCTGTCCTACGAGCCCAGCCCCGGCGTGGAGGAGGCGTGGAAGGCCGTCTACGCCGACGACGTGCCCGGCAACGAGCTGTTCCTGCTGGCCGAGGCGCTGCTCGACGTCGCCGAGCGGGTCACCCGGTGGCGCCAGCGCCACCTGGTCGCCGTCAAGCGCACCCTGGGCGGCAGGCCCGGCAGCGGCGGCTCCAACGGCCTGAACTGGCTGGCGCGCAACGCCGAGCAGGACGTCTTCCCCGAGCTGTGGTCCCTCCGCAGTACCGTCTGACCCGTTCCCGACCGTCGCCCTCCGAGGAAGCAGGACCCGATGATCCCCTCCACCCGTGAGGACTGCGTCGTGCTCGACGCGGCCGACCCCCTCGCCCCCTTCCGGGAGGAGTTCCTCCTCCCCGAGGGTGTGGTCTACCTGGACGGCAACTCGCTGGGGGCGCTGCCGCGCTCCACCCCCGGCCGGGTCGCCGACATGATCGAGCGCGAGTGGGGGCACGACCTCATCCGCAGCTGGAACGACGCCGGGTGGTGGGACAAGCCGCGCACCCTGGGCGCCAAGATCGCGCCGCTGGTCGGCGCGGCGGCCGACGAGGTCGTCGTCGGCGACGGCACCTCGGCCAACCTGTTCAAGACCCTGGTCGCGGCGCTGCGCATGTCCGACCGCTCCGTCGTGCTGGGCGAGGCGGGCAACTTCCCCACCGACCTGTACGTCGCCGAGGGCGCGGCCTCGCTGACGGGCGCCGTCCAGAGGCGCGTGGACCCCGACGGCCCCGAGCTGGCCGAGGCCCTGGAGCGGGGCGACGTCGCGGTCCTGCTGCTCAGCCACGTGGACTACCGCAGCGGCACCCTGCGCGACATGCCCGGCATCACCCGCCTGGCCCACGAGCACGGCGCCCTGGTGGTGTGGGACCTGTGCCACAGCGCGGGCGCGGTCCCGGTCGACCTGTCCGGCAGCGGCGCCGACTTCGCGGTGGGGTGCACCTACAAGTACCTCAACGCCGGCCCGGGCGCCCCCGCCTTCCTGTACGCCGCCCGCCGCCACCACGCGGCGGCCGACCAGCCGCTGAGCGGCTGGCACGGGCACGCCCGCCCCTTCGACTTCACCGCGGACTACGAGCCCGCCCCGGGGGTGTCGCGCTTCCTGAGCGGTTCGCAGCCGCTGGTGGCCGACGCCGCCCTGGAGGCGAGCCTGGACGTGTGGGCCCGGGCCGACCTGTCCCTGGTGCGCGCCAAGAGCCTGGCCATGACCGACCTGTTCCTGGAGCGCGCGGCCAAGGCGGGGATCTCCTCGATCACCCCGGAGGAGCACGCGCGGCGCGGCAGCCAGGTGGCCCTGGTGCAGCCGGAGGAGGGGGCCGGGTACCCGATCGTGCAGGCGCTCATCGCGCGCGGTGTGATCGGCGACTTCCGGGCCCCCGACGTCATGCGGTTCGGGTTCACCCCGCTCTACCTGCGCTACGTGGACGTGTGGGACGCCGCGCAGGCCCTGGCGGAGGTCGTGGGGACGGGGGAGTGGCGCCAGGAGCGCTTCGCCCGCCGCGGCCAGGTGACCTGAGCCGGGCGGTCCCGGCCCTCCGGCCGGAGGGCCGGGACCGCCGCCCGGTGGGGACGGTCCCGACCGTCGCCCGGGCGACCTTCCGGGGCCCCTTCGCCCCTGCCTGGGGCCGGTCGGGCCGTCGCTGACCGTTCCCGGATGTATGGATTGCGTGGGCTTGACCACGTTGGTCCGTATCCGGCGTCTCCTCCTCCGCCGCGGTGGCCCGTGGCCTCCGGCCCCTCCACGCGGGTCCCCGCCGCTCCGGAACCGCCCGCGAACGGACGGAGCCGGGATTATGACGAGGGCCACGAAAGAGCCCGTCCGTCACCCCCCGGTGTGTCCGTAAACCCCCTGGGAACAGGGATTTTCGCGTTTTCGGCCCTTCGTGCGCCCTGTTTCGTAACGTATTGCGAGAGACACGCAAAGTCATTTTACCTCTGGGGCTTGCGCTCTTTGCCTAAACGTGGGTTAGTGTCCTCGTGATCGGTTCGTTATGGCTGTTTGGCGAGCCGATGCCGAGCCCTTGACCGGCCGAGAGCCGCAAGGGAGTCGAGACCTCCTTTCCCGGGGACAGGGCCGCGCGAATCCACGCGCCTGCGCCAGCGGAGAAGCCGAAATCCATCGGCACATCCCGTTCCCGCCCGCCACTCGCCGCCAGCGACGCGGGAGAACCCTGCCTTGACCACGCCCTCGCGGGGCGCACCGAGCGTGCCCGTATGCCGGGTGAGTCATGCCCACGGTCTTCTCGGCCCTGTCGTCAACCTGGCCTTTTCTCTTATGAGCAACGACACTCCCATTCAGTACGGCGAAGTCACCGCGACCTACTTCTGGGACGACGGTTCCGGCATCAACGGGGACACCGGAGCCCCCGCGGGTGGAGAACCCATGCAGAAGGGGCTCTTCTCCAGCCCCAGCTGGCCGCTCGGCACCGAGGGCTACGTCGTCTACGAGGGCAAGAAAGCCGAGTTCTTCATCGGCGACCGCGGCCCGGGCGCCCCCTCCGAGGGCTGTGACGTCCTACTCGACATGGACGGCAAGACCTTCGCCGAGATCACGGGCGAGACCTGGAACGACAGCAACTACACCGTCAGCGGTGGCAACGGCCACCTCGAGGTGGAGTACTACATCACCAAGTGGGGCGACGGCGCCGGTACCGAGGGCGCCCCGCACCCCTTCCAGCAGCCCGGCAACAAGTGCGAGGACGCCGTCTCCCCGATCCCCGAGGACGCCCTTCCCGAGGAGGAGGCCGAGGAGACCGAGGAGCCCGCGCAGGAGAGTGCGCAGGAGACCGAGGAGCCGGCCCCGGAGCAGAAGGCCGAGGGCGAGGCCGAGCAGAGCGCCGAGGAGGAGCGGCCCGAGGAGGGCGCAGCCGAGGGCGGGAGCGGGGACGGGGACGGCGGCGTGACCGCCGAGACCGCGGCCAACGACCTCTCCGGCTTCCAGCTCATGGGCTCCGACGGCGTCATCGGCGGCACCGGGCTGCTGGCCGTGGCCCTCATCCCGGCCGTGCTGCTCGCCGTGTTCTTCGCCTGGACCCGCCGTCCGTCCGGCGCCCACGCCGGCGCCGAGAACGACGGCGGAAGCCTGACGGACGCGAGCCGCGGCCGCCACAGCCTGAGCTCGCGGCTGAACTCCGTGATCGACAGGCTGCGCGAGGGTCGCTGACCCGAACCAGGGCGGCCCACCGCCCCGGACCCAGGTCCCGGGGTGTCGCGGGGGCCGCGGCCGAGACCGGCCGCGGCCCCCGTTCGCGTCGCGGTACCGGGGGACGCGTCCGTCCGGGTACCGGGGACGGGTCCGTCCGGACGGCGGATCCGCTCGTCCGGTTCCGCGCAGGCGCCCGTCCGGAGGCGCGCGGCCTCCGCCCGGGGTTGTGGACGGGCCGCCGGTCGCCGTTGACCGCGTCGGCCCGTCCGCCCCGCGGGCGCGCCGACGCGGGGTCCGCGCGCTCCGTCCCGCGCCGCGGCCCCCGGTCCGGCGTCCGTGTCCGCGGTCCCGGCGGCGCCGTTGCCGCCCGCGGATACCCGGAGCCCTCCCGCGGCCGCGGTACGGAGGTCCGTACCGGGCGTTCGCCGTTCAGGCCCCCCGCAGCCCGTGGGCCAGGGCGGGGCGCCGGTCCACCGGGGCCGGGTCCGCGGCGGTCCCCGCGAACAGGGAGGCGTGGACCGGCCCGTCCCCGCCGGTCATGCGCTCGCGTACGCGGGCGGCGACCCCCTCCGCCTCGGCGTCGATGGCGGCCAGGGCCCGTTCCGTCTCCCGCGGGTCCCCGAGCCCGCCCTCCGCGCGCAGCAGGGCCTCCGTGCGCAGCAGCGGGTCGCGCTCGGTCCAGTAGGCGGTCTCGGCCCCGGACCGGTGGACCGGCGGCGCGCCGGAGCCGGTGCGCGGTTCCACCCCGCAGGTGAGCGCCTCGACGATGGCGGGCCCGCCCCCGGCACGCGCCTCGGCCAGGGCGGAGGAGACCACGGCGTGCACCGCGGCGGCGTCGTTGCCGTCCACGCGGTGACTGCGGGTTCCGGAGCCGGTCCCCCCGCGCGTGGCGGTCAGGGTCCCGGTCCGGCGGTGCGGGGGAGAGCCGGCGGCGCGCTGGTCGCTCTGCACGAGGAAGACCACGGGGGCGTTCCACACGGCGGCGAAGTCGTAGGCCTCCCGGGCGTCGCCCTCACCGGTCGCGCCGTCGCCCGTCAGCGCGAGGGCGGCCACGTCGCGACCCCTGCGGTGCGCGGCGTAGGTCAGGCCCACCGCGTGGGAGGCGTTCGCGGCCAGCGGGGTGCACTGGGGAGCGCACCGGTGGCGGCGGGGGTCGTACCCCGCGTGCCAGTCGCCGCGGAACAGGGTCAGGGCCCGCACCGGGTCGACACCGCGGGTGACGAGGGCGACGCTGTCGCGGTAGCTGGGGAACAGCCAGTCCTGTTCCGACAGGGCCAGCACCCCGCCCACCTGGGTCGCCTCCTGCCCCGTCGAGGACGGGTACACGGCGAGGAGCCCCTGGCGGGCGAGCGTGCCGGCCTGTTGGTTGAAGCGGCGGCCGATGACCATGGCGCGGTGGAGTTCGGCGAGCCGGGTGTGGTCGGGGGCGGTGAACAGCGGATGTTCCACACGCCGACCGTGCCGGTCCACGAGGCGCACCGGCTCCGTCGAGGGGAGTGGAGGAGCCGGGGAGGATCGCTCATCGGTGTGCTTCATGTCTTGAATATGAAGTGAATTACCCCATATTGTCGAGAAGTCCATCCGGATACTGGACGAACTGCCCAGTAGTGCGGCGCGGCGGCCCGGATGTTCTCCGTCGATGATCGTGTGAGCGGTATGAGGTAAGACACATGGCCGTGCAGTTGGACGACACCGACCGCCGCATCATCTCCCTGCTCCGCCACGACGGGCGCATGTCCATCCGCGCGGTCGCCGAACAGGCGCACATCTCCCGCGCCAACGCCTACTCGCGCCTCGAACGCCTGCGCTCGGAGGGCGTGATCCGCGGCTTCACCGCCGTCATCGACCCCGAGAAGTACGGCACCGCCCTGTCGGCCTACGTGTCCGTGCGCATCGAGCAGCACTCCTGGGAGCGTTTCCGCGGCTACCTGCGCGACATCCCCGAGGTCGACCACGCCGCCCTCGTCTCCGGGGACGTCGACCTGCTCCTGCTGGTCCGCGTCGCGGACGCCGCGGCCCTGCGCACCTTCGTCCTCGAACGCCTCCAGCGCATCCCCGAGGTGAAGAGCACGCAGACCATGTTCATCCTCGACGAGCCGCCGCTCTAGGACGTGTCCGGTGGAGGCCGCCCACCGTTCGGCGGGGTGTGTCCGCCGAACGGGCCCCGGGCGGGGGACGGGGGGAGAAAGGGGCCACCGCCTCGGAAAGTGGCCCTTGGGGCGGCGACGGGACGGCTCCTACTCTGGGCCCATGCCTGAGTACCGCGTGGTCGACGCCTTCACCGACCGACCCCTGGCCGGAAACCCCGCCGCCGTCCTCGTCCTGGACGAGACCTACTCCGACGAGTGGGCCCAGGGGGTGGCCGCCGAGTTCAACCTGTCCGAGACCGCCTTCGTCCGTCCCGTGCACGAGGACGGGGCCGACTACGAGCTGCGCTGGTTCACCCCCACCGTCGAGGTCGACCTGTGCGGGCACGCCACCCTGGCCACCGCGCACACCCTGTTCGAGCTCGGCGTCCCCGGCCCCTACCGCTTCACCACGCGCAGCGGCGTCCTCACCGTCACCGAGCGGGATGGGCGGCTGTGGATGGACTTCCCCGCCGCGTGGCCCAAGCGGATCGACGCGCCCGAGGGGCTGGCCGAGGCCCTGGGCTCGCGTCCCCTGTGGACCGGACTCGGCCTCGGGGGAGAGGACCTGCTGGTCGAGCTCGCCGACGAGGACGCCGTGCGCGGGCTGCTGCCCGACATCGCCGCGCTGGGGAGGATGCCGTACTACCTGGTCATCGTCACCGCCCGGGCCGACGAGGGCCCCGACTTCGTCTCACGCGTCTTCGGTCCCAACATCGGCGTGCCCGAGGACCCGGTCACCGGAAGGGCGCACACCGTGCTCACCCCGTTCTGGGCCGACCGCCTGGGCCGCAGCGCGCTGAGCGCGCACCAGGCCTCCGCGCGCGGCGGCGACCTGCTGGTGGAGGAGCGCAACGGGCGCGTGCTGATCGGCGGCGAGGCGGTCACCGTGGCCACCGGCACGCTGCACCTCTAGGTCCGTCGCGACCGCCGAAGGCGGGGCCCGCGGCGGAGCCGGCCCCGGCCGCGGAGGGCGACCGGAGCCCCGCGGAGGCCGGATGCGGGCGCGGGGAGGGAGGAATCCGGGTTTCCCCCTCACGGCGCCCCGAGTTCCGGTAGAACTGGGTCCGAGGCACCTCCCCACCCCTCCCGGGGAGGTGCCCGCCGCGGCCCCTCCGGCACACCCCCTTGGTATCGGGGAGGCCGTGGCACACCCCCCGAAGACCGGTCCCGCCGCCCCTGCGGGGCCGGTCTTCCCAGGTGCGGGGCCCCGTTCCCGGGGCGCCTCGGCCCGTCCCACCGGCGACCGCTCTGTCCGCCGGACGACTCCCCGGGACCCGCGCCCCTCCCACCGTCTCGGCCGGGAGGCCGCTCACGCCCGCCTCCGCGTCCTCGGGGACCGGTGCCCGTCGGACCGGGAGACCGGGGCGAGGAGGGTAGTGAACAGGGCGGACGCGCTCGTCCGCAGGCCCTCTGCGACGGGTCCGCCGAACGCCTAACCTGGCCGGAGCACAGGAAACGACGTCTGGGGGACAGTGATGACGGGACGGTACGGAGGCGGCCAGGGGCGCCGGTACGGCGGGGGCGGTGGCCGCGGCGGCGGGCGCAAGCCCGAACCCGAGCCGATCCGCGGCGTCCGCGACGACGCCCGGCTCTCCGAGGAGCTCCTGCGCATGGACGGCGCCTCCTACGGCCGCTACAAGTCCCTCAAGGGCGACTGGGACTTCGGCGACTTCACCCTGACCGTGCAGCGTGTCCAGGCCGATCCCTTCGCGCCGCCCTCGCGGGTGCGCGTGCTCGTCCCGGACAGCGGCATCCCCAAGAGCGCCTGGGGCGACCCGGTGCGCCGCCGCGCCACCGCCGACTACCTGGGGCGGCGCGCCCGCCGACTCCTGCGGGGATCGCTGCTCAAGATCGACACCGGCGGCCAGGAGGTGATCGAACGCTCCTCCTGCCAGCTCACCGAGGGCGGCATCGACCTGCGCATCGGCATCGACCTGCCAGGCCACGGCCGCCGCATCGACGGCCGCACCGCCGAGCGGGAGCTGTGCCGCACGCTGCCCGGCCTGGTGGACGACCTGGACTGGGAGGAGGTCGACGCCGAGGAGGCCGCGGCCTTCGCCGACACGGTCGCCGACACGGTCGCCCTGCGCTCCCAGCTGGAGGAGAGGGGCCTGGTGGCCTTCGTCGCGGACGGCGCCGTGCTGCCCCGGCGCAGCGGTGTCAGCGACGAACCCATGACCGGGGGCGCCGTGCCCTTCGCCTCGCCCGAGGGCCTGCGGGTCAGCGTCGACCTGCCGCACCGGGGCACGGTGAGCGGCATGGGCGTCCCCGAGGGCATCACCCTCATCGTCGGCGGCGGCTTCCACGGCAAGTCCACCCTGCTGCACGCCCTGGAGCGCGGTGTCTACGACCACGTTCCCGGTGACGGCCGCGAACTGGTGGTGACCAGGGACGACGCCGTCAAGATCCGCGCGGAGGAGGGCCGCAGGGTCGAACGCGTGGACGTGAGCCCCTTCGTGCGCAACCTGCCCACCGGCGCCGACACGAGCGACTTTCGCACCGAGAACGCCTCCGGCTCCACCTCGCAGGCGGCCAACATCTGCGAGGCCGTCGAGGCGGGATCGCGCACCCTGCTGGTGGACGAGGACTCCACCGCCACCAACCTGATGATCCGCGACGAGCGCATGCAGGCCCTCGTGCACGGGGACCGGGAGCCGCTGGTCCCCTTCATCGACCTCGTCCGGCCCCTGCACCGCGACCACGGGGTGTCCACGGTCCTGGTCATGGGCGGCAGCGGCGACTACTTCGACGTCGCCGACCACGTCATCATGCTCGACGCCTACCGTCCGCACGACGTCACCGAGCAGGCGCGCGCACTCGCCCACGAGCGCGTGGACGCGGACTTCGCCCTGCCGCGCGCCCGTGTGGTCGACCCCGCCTCCGTGGACGACAGCACCTCGCGGGGCAGGGGCCGGATCAAGCGCCGTGACATGGACGTGCTGGTGTTCGGCGAGCACGACGTCGACGTGCGCGCGGTGGAGCAGTTCGTCGACCCCGGACAGATCACCGGTGCCGGGCTCGCCCTGCGCGAGCTGGTCGCCGGACGCCACCTGGACGGCGGCCGCACCCTCGCGGAGGCGCTCGACTCCCTGGAGGAGGTCCTGGACAGAACGGGCGTCACCCTGCTCGGCGCCGACTTCGGCGGTGACTACGTCCTGCCGCGCCGGTTCGAGGTCGCCGCCGTCCTCAACCGGCTGCGCTCGCTGCTGGTGGCCGACCAGCGCTGAGCCACGGGGTCACGGGGCCGGGTGGTGTGGGAGTCCTCTCACGGACCGGTCGGTGGGGATGCCCTCCCCACCGACCGGTGTTGGTGGGGTGTGGGGGGTGGGCGTGCTCTCTTGCATCAACCAGAGGAGGCCCCGCTCCCACCGGCCGGGGTTTGGTGGGGTGTGGGGGGTGGGCGTGCTCTCTTGCATCAACCAGAGGAGGCCCCGCTCCCACCGGCCGGGGTCGGCGGGGCGCGGGGGGTGAGCGTGCTCTCTTGCATCAACCAGAGGAAGCCCCGCTCCCACCGGCCGGGGTCGGCGGGGCGCGGGGGGTGAGCGTGCTCTCTTGCATCAACCAGAGGAAGCCCCGGTCGGTATTGTGGAGAAGCAGGGCACAGCCTCCCAGGCGGTGCGAATCCGGGCCTCCCCGGCCGTACCCCGGCGCCCGGACCGCCGCGTGAGCGCGGCCCTGTGATCCCGACCAGTTTTGGAGACGAGAACCCGGTGCGCGATTCCGCAGATCTGTACGAACTCCACCCAGGCTTCGAGGATGTCGCCGGACTGGCGATGCTGGTCTGTCTGGACGGCTTCGTGGACGCCGGACACGCCGGGCGCCAGATGATCACGTCGCTGTTCGAGCGGTTCACCGCGGAGGAGGTCGCGACCTTCGACACCGACCGCCTCGTGGACTACCGCTCGCGCCGCCCGACGATGACCTTCGTCGAGAACGCCTGGACCGCCTACGACGCGCCCAAGCTCGCCCTGTACCGGATGCACGACGACGAGGGCGCCCCCTTCCTGGTCCTGCACGGACCGGAGCCGGACCGCGAGTGGGAGGCCTTCGTCGCCGCCGTGGGCCGCCTCGTCGACCACTTCTCCGTCACGCTGTCCGTCAGCGTCCACGGCATCCCCATGGCGGTCCCGCACACCCGGCCGGTCACGGTCACCCCGCACTCCACCCGCCCCGAGCTGGTCGAGGGGCACACCCCGTGGATCGGCCGCGTCGAGGTGCCCGGCAGCGCCACCTCGCTGCTGGAGTACCGGCTGGGCGAGGGGGGCCACGACTTCGTGGGCTACGCCGTCCACGTGCCCAGCTACCTGGCCCAGACCCAGTACCCGCGCGCGGCCATCGCCGCCGCCGAGTACGTGGCCGGTGCCACCGGCCTGGCCCTGCCCACCACGGAGATGGAGGAGGTCGCCGCGGCGACCGACGTCGACATCGCGGAACAGGTCATGGCCTCCGAGGAGATCCAGCGTGTCGTGGCCAACCTGGAGCGCCAGTACGACGACATCATGTCCTCGCGTACCGACCCCGAGGAGCGTCCCACGCTCCCGCTGGCCGACGACGACGCCCAGCTGCCCACCGCCGACGAGCTCGGCGCCGAACTCGAACGCTTCCTCGCCGAGCGCGAGGGCGACGGAAACGGATGACCGTGTTCTACCAGATGCTCTTCCGCTCGGTCCTGCGCCACATGGACGCGGAGAAGGTCCACAAGCTCAGCTTCGCCGCGCTGCGCGGCGTGACCGCCCTGCCCGCCGTGGCCTCCGCCATGGGCGCCGTGCTCGGGCCGCGTGAGCCGGAACTGACCGTGCACGCCCTCGGCCGGGAGTTCCCCGGCCCGCTGGGGCTCGCGGCCGGTTTCGACAAGAACGCGGAGAGCCCCTCGGGGCTGGCCGCGCTCGGCTTCGGCTTCGTGGAGGTGGGCACCGTCACCGCCCAGCCCCAGCCGGGCAACCCCCGGCCTCGCCTGTCCCGGCTGGTGGCCGACCGCGCGATCGTCAACCGGATGGGCTTCAACAACGAGGGGTCGGCCCTGGTCGCCGAGCGCCTCCACCACCGGCGCGGCCGACGCCGCCCCGTGCTCGGCGTCAACATCGGCAAGACCAAGGTGACGCCCGAGGAGGAGGCCCCCGCCGACTACGCCCTCAGCGCCCGGCGCCTGGCCCGCTACGCCGACTACCTGGTGGTCAACGTCAGCTCGCCCAACACCCCCGGGCTGCGCAACCTCCAGGGCGTGGAGCAGCTGCGTCCGCTCCTGACCGCCGTGCGCGAGGCCCTGGCAGAGGCCGGCCGCCCGGACCTGCCCCTCCTGGTGAAGATCGCTCCCGACCTCGCGGACGAGGACGTCGACGCCGTCGCCGACCTCGCTCTGGCCGAGGGGCTCGACGGCATCATCGCCACCAACACCACCATCTCCCGCGAGGGGCTGACCAGCCCCGCCGCGCAGGTGGAGGCCGCCGGTGCGGGCGGCCTGTCCGGCGCCCCCCTCAAACGGCGCTCCCTGGAGGTGCTGCGCCGCCTGCGCGCCCGCGTGGGCGACCGGGTGACCCTGATCGCCGTCGGCGGTATCGAGACACCCCTGGACGCCTGGTTCCGTATCCGGGCGGGGGCCAGTCTCGTGCAGGGCTACACCGGTCTGATCTACGGCGGTCCCCTCTGGCCCCGTCGCATCAACCGCGGCCTCGCCCGGCTGGTCCGCGCCTCCGGTCACCGCTCCATCAACGAGGTCGTCGGGGCCGACGTCCCCGCCCCGCTCGCCCCGGCAGCCGGTACCGGGCAGGAGCCGGACCCCGCGGCGGCGGCCACCCAGGGCTGAGCCCGCCACCGGCGGCGCGAGGCCGCTCCGCGGGTCCGGCGGCCGGTGGGACGACGCCTCCCACCGGCCGCCGACGCGTGTGGCCCCTCCCGCCCGCCGGCGGGCCTCAGGACCCGGCGGGCGCGGACAGCCCTTCGGGCGGGTAGCTCTTCCCGGCCTCCGGACCGTCGTAGACCTGGCTGACGGTCGCGAACTCGTACCCGTCCGCCCGCAGCCGCTCGATGATCTCGGGAACCGCCGCCACGGTGGGTTCCAGGGTGTCGTGCAGCAGCACCACCGCTCCGGGCTCGGCCCCGCCTACCACGCTCTCCACGACCTCGTCGCGGCTCAGGTCGGTCCAGTCCTCGCTGTCCTGGCTCCACAGGATCTCGGCCATGCCCTGGCGGCCGATCTCCTCCAGCACCTCCGGTGAGCTGTCACCGAACGGCGGCCGGAACAGCTCCACGGTGTGCCCCGTCTGGCGGCGCACCATCGCGCTCACCGCGGCCACCTGGTGGGCCAGTTCCTCGCCTTCGAAGGACTCCGGCATGTGCTCGTGCAGGTGGTTGTGGCTGCCGACCTCGTGTCCCTCCGCGTAGGCGCGCCGGATCACGCCGGGCCGGGTCAGGGCCGGGTTGCCGTTGAGGAAGAAGGTGGCCGCCACCTCCTCCTCCGCCAGCGTGTCCAGCAGTTCCGGCGTCGTCGCGGCCGGTCCGTCGTCGAAGGTCAGCGCGATGCACTTGGCCTCGGAGCAGTCCAGGTCGGGGTCGCCCGCCCGGACGGCCCCCGGCACCCGCGGCTCGGCCGGGGGCTCGGCGCCGGGCGCCTCCACGGTCAGCACGGGCTCCTCCGCCACGGACGCCTCCCGCGCCCGCCGGCCGAGGTCGGACAGCAGGGGCTCGGCCTCCTCGCCGGGCACCACCGCGACCATCCGCCCCGGCTCCGTGGACGGGGGGTGGCCCTCCACGACGGGGGACAGGTGGCCGTCGTCGAACTCCACCACCAGGTCCCCGTCGGCGTTGAACCCCATCGAGTCGTAGGTGCGCACCACCGGGTGCAGGCTCTGCGCGTCCACGGCCTCCTCGTCGGCGAACGAGGCGCGGACGATCCCGTTGAGCTCCTCGAGCGCGGCGTCGTCGGCCAGCAGCTCCGTGGAGTAGGCGGTGTGGCCGGTGGACGCGTCGTACCAGTACGTCCCGTACCCCTGGCGCAGCCCGTGGAAGTCCTCCTCGGTGCGCACCAGGCGCACGCCCAGCACCCCGTTCCCGGCGGCGACCACCTGCCAGTCGACGTCCAGGCTCACCGGGTCCCGGCTGGCGCCCCGGTAGTCCCGGACCTCCTGGTCCACGCGGGCGGCCAGCCCCTCGGCGAAGGCGTCGGCCCCCGCGAACACCGGGTAGGCGACCTCGATCCGCAGTCCCTCGGGCCGGTACGGGTGGTCCTCGAAGTCGGAGGCGTCCCCGCGCCACTCGGTGACCCCGTCCCCCGGCTCCTCCATCACCACCGTGATCAGCTCCGAGTCCTCGCCCCCCGAGGCGATCCCCCCGGTGCCGCATGCGGCCAGGGGCAGGACCAGAGCGGCCAGCGCTGCTGCCCCGGGCCAGCGCGGCCTGCGCTCCCACGGCCGGTTCCCCACGGCCCCGGCGCGCGGGACGGCCTGGTTCGGGTGGACTCGAGTCGACGACAACACCGGACTCCCTCGATCCCTCAGCGGGTGGCCAACGCGGCTGTGCTGGGAGCAACATAGGGGACGCCGTCCCCCGTCCCGTGACGTTGACCACATGTGGTCAACGCCGCAGGACAGGGGACGCGCCGGGGGCCGGAACACCCGTGTGCGGCACTCTCACGGTGCCCTCACACGGCCCCGCGTCCCGGGTGCCCCACCGGCTGGGGTCCCGAAGCCCGCTCCCGGGGACATCCTCCCCCGGGCCGCCCGGCCGCGCCGTGACGCCGCGCCCTCAGACCTCCTCGGAAGCCTCCTCGTCCCCCTCACCGCGCTCCCCGGCCTCCTCGGAGGGATCGGCGCTCTCCTCCGGGGTCTCGGGGACCCCGTCGACGTAGGTCTCGCCGGGGGTCGTGGTCCCGAGCAGCTGGGACACCGTGACCATGGTGTACCCGCGCTCGTCCAGCTCCCGGATGATCGTGCGGGAGGCGTCGACGGTGGTGCCGTGGATGTCGTGCATGAGGATGATCGCCCCGTCCGAGGCGCCCTTCACCGCCCGGTCGTGGACCAGCGAGGCGTCGCGGTCCTTCCAGTCGAGGGTGTCCACGCTCCACAGGACCTGGGCCAGGCCCAGGTCCGCGGTCACCGAGGCCACGCCCTCGTCGGTGGAGCCGTACGGCGGGCGCATGAGGTCCATGGTGTGGCCCGTCTCGCGGTACACCAGCGCCTGCACGACGTCCAGGTCCGCGCGCACCCCTCCCGTGCCCAGGCCGGCCAGGTCGGGGTGGTTCAGGGTGTGGTTGGCGATCTCGTGCCCCTCGGCGTAGGCGCGCCGCACCGTGTGCGGGTGCTCCATGACGGGGTGGCCGGTGACGAAGAACGTGGCCCGCGCGTCGTACTCGGCGAGGGCGTCCAGCAGCTCGGGGGTGCGTTCGCCGGGGCCGTCGTCGTAGGTCAGCGCCACACACCTGGTGTCGGGGTCGGAGCAGTCGACGTCCTCGTCCACCGCGGACACCTGCCCGGGCACGGGGCCGCCGTCCTGGCCGTCCTTGTCGGCCTGGGGCGGGGCGGCGATGGAGAAGTCCTCGACGCCCACGGTCGCGGCGTCGCGCACGCGCAGGCCCAGCTCGGACAGCAGGCCCTCGGCCTCGCCCGCGTCGACCACCGCGCGCGTGCGGCCCTCCTCCGCCGGGGCGACCTGCCCGGCGTCGAACTCCACGACCAGGTCCCCGTCGGGGTTGAAGCCCACCGAGTCGTACAGGGAGCCGATCGGGTGGATGAGGCCCGGGTCGGCGGAGCCCTCCCCGCCGTCCCCGTTCCCGACGGCGTCGCGCACCAGGCCGTTGAGCTCCTCCAACTGCTCCTGGCCGCCGACCAGGGCCGCGGAGGGGTGGTGCGCCGCGGTCGCGGTGTCGTACCAGTAGGTGGTGTACCCCTCCCGGGAACCCTCGGAGTCGGTCTCGACCCGGGTCATGCGGACCCCGAGCAGGCCGTCGTGCGCCGCGGTCAGGTTCCACTCCGCCTCGAAGGAGACCGCTCCGGGGTTGGCCGCCTCGAAGGCGTGCACCTCGTCGGTCAGTTCGCGCTCCAGGAAGTCGGCCAGCGGCTCGGCGTTGGGGACCACCGGGTAGGTCACCGCGACGGAGACGTCCCCGTCGTAGGGGAGCTCGGCCTCCCGCACGCCCGCCACGTCCGCCGCGTCCACCTCGGTCAGCCCGTCGGGATCGCCGGAGGCCGGAGGGGGCGGTGCGCTCTCGGACACCGGAGCTCCGTGCGCCTGCGGGGGCTCGGCCTCACCGGAGGAGCGTGTTGCCGACAACACCATGCCCGCCAGGACCGCCAGGGCTACCACGACCGTGATCAGGGGGTGATCCGGTGCCATGGCGAGGCGGGACTGCTTATTCACGAGGGAATCTCCACGTTCATCGCTCAGACGAACGTCCGCGGGGAGCGGAGGGGGAAGCTCACCCGCGCAACGCTTGACTTCGTGTGTGACGCCGACCGCGGGACGGGAGTTCTCACCGTCCCGACCGGGCGCATGGGGCCGCACGCCGGGTGCAGGGGCGAAAGGGGTCCTCCCTATACTTGCAGCCGTGGAAGGTACATGCTCCACCCCGCGGGCCGGCCCGGTCCGAAGAGGGCGGAAGCGTGTCGTGAGAGGGAACCCGGTGCGAGTCCGGGACTGCCCCGCAGCGGTATGGGGGAACGAACGTCGCCATAGGCACTGGCAATCCGGCCGGAAGGGCCGAGACCCGGGAAGCGGCGGCCAGTAGGAGGAGCGGTGTCCGCACCGCCCGCGCCCCCGAGTCCGAAGACCTGCCTCCACCCGGCGGCGCACCCGCGGCGCCGGTGGTCCCGCGCCCCGAGGGAGGGCCGGGGACGGTGGCAGGCCCCGCGTGCGCCCTCGGCGCGCCCACCGGCGTGCCCGTCCCCCTCCCCCTCCTCGTGGCCGGTACCCGGCTTTCGACGAGGGAGAGAAGCTCATGACCACGACCCCCACGCCGTCCGCGGCCCCGGGGAGGCACCGCCCCTCCGTGCGCTCCACCGTGCACGGCTACCCGCGCATCGGCCCCGACCGCGAGCTCAAGCGCGCCTGCGAGTCCCACTGGAGGGGCCGCACCACCGCCCGGGAGCTGGACGCGGTCGCCGCCGGACTGCGCCTGGACGTCTACGCCCAGCTGCGCGAGGCCGGTGTCGACGACCTCCCCTCCAACACGTTCTCCTACTACGACCACGTGCTGGACACCGCGGTCATGTTCGACCTGGTTCCCGCACGCTTCGCCCCGCCCGCCGCCGCGCGGGACCGCGAGGAGGAGCTGCGCCGCTACTTCGCGCTCGCCCGCGGCGAGCAGGGCGCCCCGCCGCTGGAGATGACCAAGTGGTTCGACACCAACTACCACTACCTGGTCCCCGAGCTCTCGCCGGGCACCCGCCCCCGCCTGGTCGGCGACAAGCCCGTCGCCGAGTTCCGCGAGGCCGCCGAGGCGGGTTTCCACACCCGTCCGGTCCTGGTCGGCCCGCTCACCTTCCTTCTGCTGGCCAAGCCCGCCGACGACGCCCCCGAGGGCTGGGAGCCCGTCCAGCTGCTCGACCAGCTCCTGGACGCCTACGCCCGGCTCCTCGCCGACCTGCGGGCCGCGGGCGCCACCGAGGTCCAGCTGGACGAGCCGATCCTGGCCACCGACGAGGGCCGCGCCGCCCTCGGCCACCTGGAACGCGCCTACCAGCGGCTGGGCACGGTCACCGACCGCCCCTCCCTGCTGGTGTCCACCTACTTCGGCTCCATCGGCGCCGCCGCCCTGCGCGTCCTCAAGGACTCCCCGGTCGAGGCGGTCGGCCTGGACCTGGTCACCGACGGCGAGGGCGTGGACGACCTGGTGAGGGTCTCCGGCCTGGGTGCCACCCGCCTGGTGGCGGGCGTGGTGGAGGGCCGCAACGTCTGGCGCACCGACATCCCGGCCGCCGCGGCCACGCTCGGCACCCTGCTCGCCCTCGCCGACGAGCTCACCGTGAGCACCTCCTGCTCCCTGCTGCACGTGCCCCTGGACCTGGACGCCGAGACCTCCCTGGCCCCCGAGCTGCGCGGGGCCCTGGCCTTCGCCAGGCAGAAGGCCCGGGAGACCGCCCTGCTCGCCCGCGTGCTGTCCGAGGGGGCCGAGGCCGAGTACGTCGGGCAGGGCGGCGTGCGCCCCCCGGCCTTCACCGACGCGCGCGTGCGCGCCCGCCTCGACGCCCTGGGACCCGACGCCCACGAGCGCCCGCGGGAGCGGGGCAGGCCCACCGACACCCCGCTCACCACGACCACCATCGGATCCTTCCCCCAGACCGCCGAGCTGCGCCGCGCCCGCGCCGCGCACCGCCGGGGCGAGCTGGCCGAGGACGCCTACAAGGCCGTCCTGCGCGCGGAGATCGACCGTGTGATCGCGCTCCAGGAGGAGATCGGCCTGGACGTGCTCGTGCACGGCGAGCCCGAGCGCAACGACATGGTCCAGTACTTCGCCGAGCAGCTGGAGGGCTACGCCACCACCGAGAAGGGGTGGGTGCAGTCCTACGGTTCGCGGTGCGTGCGCCCGCCGATCCTGTTCGGCGACGTCTCGCGCCCCGCACCGATGACGGTCGAGTGGACCACCTACGCCCAGTCGCGCACCGACAAGCCGGTCAAGGGCATGCTGACCGGTCCGGTCACCATGCTCGCCTGGTCGTTCGTGCGTACCGACCAGCCGCTGGGCGAGACCGCCCGCCAGGTGGCCCTGGGTTTGCGCGACGAGGTCGCCGACCTGGAGCGCGCCGGGATCCGCCACATCCAGGTGGACGAGGCGGCCCTGCGCGAACTGCTGCCGCTGCGCTCGGAGCACCGCGAGCGGTACCTGGACTGGGCGGTGGGCTCCTTCCGCCTGGCCACGTCGGGGGTGTCGCCGTCCACGACCGTCCACACCCACATGTGCTACTCGGAGTTCGGGCTGATCGTCGGCGGTATCGAGGCGCTGGACGCCGACGTCACCAGCGTGGAGGCCGCCCGCTCGCGCATGGAGCTGGTGCGGGAGCTGGGCGGCCGGGGCTACGCGCGGGGGATCGGCCCGGGCGTGTACGACATCCACTCCCCGCGGGTGCCCTCGGTGGAGGAGATCGAGGGATCGCTGCGCCTGGCGGTCGCGCACATCGACGCCCGGAACCTGTGGGTCAACCCCGACTGCGGCCTCAAGACGCGCGGCTACGCCGAGGCCGAGCAGGCCCTGCGCAACATGGTGGAGGCGGCCCGCCGGGTGCGCGCCGACCTGCCGGGCGCCTGAGAGGCCTCCCCCCGGAGCCCCACCCCGGGGGGAGGCCAGACGCGGAAGGGGGCCGCGGCGAACGCCGCGGCCCCCTCACAGGGTGTCGGATCAGCTGCCGACCAGGGCCAGAGCCTCGGCACCGGCGTTGAGCATGATCTCCTCGACGTTGTCGGGCATGGTCAGGTCCTCGGCGGACGCGTCCTCGGTGAAGGGCGGGTGCATCTGGTACTGCACCCGGACGTTGAGGTTGGCGGTGCGGATCAGCAGCGTGGCCTCGGGGATGTCCTCCCCCAGGAAGTCGTACTTGGTGAGGACGTAGTGGGCCTCGTCGCCGAGGTCCACCTCCTTGTCCTCCTCCACGTTCGCGGGGTCGTAGAAGGTGTTGTAGTCACCCTCGCCCCGCAGCTCCTGCACCGCGGACTGGAAGTCGGTCGTGGCGGCCTCGACGGAGTCGGCGGCGGAGTAGGGGACCTGGTAGCTGATCTCGAACATCGCGTAGCTCTCGGCCGGGTTGCCCTCCGTGGCACCGCCGTCCAGGCTCTCGCAGTAGGAGTTGTTGTCCTGGACGTACTTGTCGCCCTCGTCCTGGATCAGGAAGTCGGAGAGCACCTGGTCGGTGAAGGCCTCGCAGGGCTCGGCGGGAACCGAGTAGGGGGGCTCGCCCGCGGGGGTCGCGTCGGTGTCGGGCTCGGACGTCTCCCCGCCGCCGGTGGTCGCCTCCGTGCTCGGGGAGGGCTCGGGCTCGGGCGAGACGGTCTGCTGTCCGCCGCCGTTGGTGACGAGCATGACCACGACCGCGATGACCAGGACGAAGATCACGGCGCCGCCGCCGATCACGACCCACAGGCCCGCCTTGCCGCCGCCGCCCTGGGGCTGCGGCGGCTGAGGGGGGTACCCGGGCCCGCCGGGTCCGCCGCCGTAGGGCGGCTGGCCGCCCGCGTACATCTGCTGCTCCTGGGGGCCGGGGAAACCAGCGGGGCCGCCGTAGGGGGGCTGGCCGCCGGTGTTCGGGTCACCGTAGGGGGCGCCGTGGGGAGGCTGGCCGCCGGTGTTCGGGTCACCGTAGGGGGCGCCGTAGGGCGGCTGGCCCCCACTGTTGTCCCCGCCGCCGTATGGGTTCTGCGGCGGCTGGTTGTATGGTCCGTTTTCGCTCATGGCTCCCCTCGCCCGTGTGTGCTGACCGTGTTGTCTGGGACGCGTGTGTGCGCCGGTGGGTTCTCACGAATTCCCGTGCGGCCCCGGAAGGGCACGGTGGTCGTGTGGGGAGGCGCACCTGTCGCCACTGCCGTCCCGCGGGCGAGGGCGGGGGAGTGGGCGGGCGTTCCCCGCCTCCGTCAGGAGGTTGCGGTGGACCGGGGACCGGCCGCCGGGGGCGGCGGCCGGCTGGGGCTGAAGACGTCCTTCGGCCCGGGCCGGGACGTGTGCATCCTAGCCCCGAGTGGTGTCCCTTGGGCAGGTCAGACCAGGGGTAGCAGGGCGAATCGTCACTGTTTTGTGTCAGTTGTGCGGGAGTTCATTCCTCGCGTGACGCAATCGTGACGCCGATCCCCGCGCGGTCGCGTCCCGCGCGGGGTAATGGGGCGCCCTCGCGGGCGCCGCCGCATCAGAACATCGAGATGTGCACGTGGTCGAAGTGGTTCTCGGTGATGCTGCCGCGGTCGGCCATGTCGCGCCACCCCTCGTCACCCCGGCGGATGTCCCAGATCTGCTGCCGGTAGATGACGTACATGATCCCGAGGCGGTCGGCGTTCTCCCGGGCCCACTCCGCGATCGCCCAGCCGCGGTCGATCTGCTCCTGTGAGGGCGTGTTCCCGTTGGGATCCACCATGAAGTCGCAGGCGCGGCCCTTGGGGTGCTCGCCGACCACCCAGCCGCCGACCGCGCGGTAGCAGCCCACGCCGCCCACCTCGGTGCCCTCGCCGAACTTTTCGATGACCAGCTCGCGCATCTGCTCGGTGCGCGGGGTGATGTTGAGCGGGCCGCCCATCTGCTGCACGGGGTGGTCCGCGATCATCTCCTGGACCTCCTCGCGGCGCGCCTCCAGCTCGTCCAGGTCCTCCTGGGCCTCGGCCAGCTGCTCCTCGGCGTTCTCCTGCGCGGTCTCGTCGCGCTCCAGGGCCTGGTCGAGCCGGTCGATCTTGTCCTGGTTGCTGGTGGCCAGGTAGTCGATCACCACCGCGCGGTCGATCACCTCGTCGGGCTCGGCCTCGACGAACAGCGACATCGACAGGCCGATCCCGCTGCTGGTGTAGGTGGCCACCGCCAGGGAGCGCACCTGCGCGCGCGCGTCCTCCACGTCCTCGCGGGTGCTCTCGGCGCGCTCCTCGGCGCGCTCGGCCTCCTGGATGACGCCCTCCATGTCGCGCAGCTCGCCGTTGAACTCCTCGCTCAGGGCGTCCGCGCGCTCCTGGAGGGTGCTCATGTCCTCCGGCTCGCCGGGCACCGGCGCCGCCGCGGCCGCGCTCTGGGGCAGGAACAGGAAGCTCCCCAGCACGGCCAGCGCCAGGGCGGCCACCCGCGCGCGGCCCGGGCGCGCGGCTGCGGGAAGGAGCCCCGCCAGGGCCCGGGCGCGGTCCTGCCAGCTGAGTTCGGGAGGGTCGGGAGCCCAGAAGTCGGCGAAATCGTCCACTCGGCTCAGATCGTCGGGCTGCACGGTGTGGTCGCTCCTCGGGCCCGCGCGGCTCCCGCGGGCACGGGAGCGGAGCGGGCGCTGTTTCTCGTTGTTTCCCAGGCGGGGCCGACAGCCGCGGGAGCGGCTCCCGGCCTTGGCCTCTCGCGCGAACCCGGGGGCCGGGGGCGAGAGTGACGGGACCGTCATGAGTGTAGGCACTCGCGCGGGGATTCGGGAGGGACGGGACGAAACCACCGTGCCGCGGGAGCCCTGACTGTGGTGGACCTAACCCGGTCGGAACAGGTCAATCCGGTGAACCGACCCTTTCTCCCGTGGTTGAGTAGGAAACGTGAAGGCTCCCGCGCACGACCAAGCGACCACCGCGCTCACGCGGTCGGGCACCGCCGCCCGGTGTCTGCCGCTGCCCGGCGGGCGCTGTCGTGTCCGCCCGGTCCCGTGGACCCGCCCGCAGCCCCGGCGCACCGGGGCCTAGGGCCCGCGTTCGCCAATCGCGGGTCCGAAGAGACACCGCCGCCGCGGGCGGCGCGTCCCCGGACCGGCGCGCCGCCGCCTGCGCCCGCGGAGCGCTCCGTACGCTCGGACGCGGGCGACGGGCCCGTGCCGGATCCCCGCCGGGCAGCACACCACCGTCAGACGTCGATGGGAACACCGTGATTGACGCAGTGGGCCTCCACAAGGCCTACAGGTTGAAGAAGCACCGGGTGACCGCCCTGAACGGGGTCGACCTGCACGTCGAGCCCGGCGAGATCTTCGGTGTCGTGGGCCAGAGCGGCGCGGGCAAGAGCACCCTGCTGCGCTCGGTCAACCTCCTGGAGCGCCCCGACTCCGGAACGGTCAGGGTCGCCGGCGAGGAGCTCACCGCGCTGCGCGGCGCGCGGCTGCGGGCCGCCCGCCGCGGCATCGGCATGGTGCACCAGCACTTCGCCCTGCTGTCCTCGCGCACCGTCGCGGGCAACGTGGCCTTCCCCATGGAGGTCTCCGGCGTCGACCGCGCCCGCCGCAGGAAGCGCGTGGGCGAACTCCTCGAACTCGTGGGGCTCGCCGACAAGGCGCGCGCCTACCCCTCCCAGCTCTCCGGTGGCCAGAAGCAGCGGGTGGGCATCGCCCGCGCGCTGGCCTCCGACCCCAAGGTGCTGCTCAGCGACGAGGCCACCTCCGCGCTCGACCCGGCCACCACCGACGCCATCCTGGCGCTGCTGCGCCGCCTGCGCGACGAACTGGGCCTGACCATCCTGCTGATCACCCACGAGATGGACGTGATCAAGCGGATCTGCGACTCCGCGGCGATCATGGAGAACGGCGTGTTCCTGGAGTCCGGCCGGGTCCTCGACCTCATCGGAACCCCCGGCTCGCTGCTGGCGCGCTCGCTCTTCCCGCTGCCCGCGCACGGCGGACCCGACACGGTCTACGTCACCTACCCGCGCTCCTTCGACGAGCCGCTCATGTCCGAGCTCACCCGCCGCTTCGACGTGGACGTCAACATCCTGGGCGGCGGCGTGGAGGAGGTCGCCGGGCAGTCCGTGGGCCGCCTGAGCGTGGACCTGCGCGGCGACCGCCGCGACCAGGCCCTCGCCTACCTGTCCGAGCACGGCCTGCTGGTCGAGGAGGCCCGCAAGTGAGCACCAACCCCGCCGACGCCCTCCACCTCGCCGCCGCGGCCGGGGGGACCGGAGCCTTGGACGCCGTCGTCGCGTTCGTCCAGGCCTGGCCCGCCATGTGGCCCAACCTGTGGCTGGGCACCCTGGACACCGTCTACATGGTGTGGTGGGCCACCGTCGTCAGCGTCCTGTTCGGACTGCCGCTGGGCGTGCTGCTGGTGGCCACCGACCGGGGCGGGCTCATCCCCGCCCCCGCCGTGCGCGCCGTGCTCAGCGCCGTCGTCAACATCGGCCGCTCGCTGCCGTTCATCGTCCTGATGGTGGCGGTGCTCGCCCTGACCCGCCTCCTGGTGGGCACCACCCTGGGCCCCACGGCCGCGATCGTGCCCCTCAGCATCGGCGCGATCCCCTTCTTCGCCCGCCTCGTGGAGACCTCCCTGCGCGAGGTGGACCGCGGGGTCGTCGAGGCCGCGCACGCCATGGGCACCCGCCGCATCACCATCGTGGGCAAGGTGATGCTGCCCGAGGCCCTGCCCGGCCTCATCGCGGGCCTGGTGATGACCGTGGTCACCCTCATCTCCTACTCGGCGATGGCCGGCGCCATCGGCGGCGGCGGCCTGGGCGACCTGGCCATCCGCGAGGGCTACCAGCGCTTCAACGACCACTACCTGTGGGCCACCGTCATCCTGCTCATCGTCATCGTGCAGATCGCGCAGAGCCTGGGCGACCTGCTGGTGCGCCGCCTGGCGCGGCGCTGACCGAACGGGGTACACCCACAGGAGACCCCCTCCCCCCACCAGTTGTCCCGAAGACACGGAGGGAGACGGCGATGACCGGGAGCGCGAGGAGGCGCGCGGTGCGGGGCACCGCGGCCGCGGGAGCGGCGGCGGTGCTGCTGGCCGCCTGCGGCAGCCCCAGCGAGCGGGCGGAGGAGGAGACCGGCGGGGAGGACGTGACCGTCCTGCGGATCGGCGCCACGCCGACGCCGCACGCCGAGATCCTGGAGTTCGTCGACGAGAACCTGGCCGCCGACGCGGGCCTGGACCTGGACGTGGTCGTGTACACCGACTACAACCAGCCCAACGCCGCGCTGGCCGAGGGCGAGCTGGACGCCAACTACTACCAGACGCTGCCGTTCCTGGAGGAGTACCTGCAGGGCAACCCGGACGCGGACCTGAGCTACCTGACGGACGTGCACCTGGAGGCCTTCGGCCTCTACTCGCAGGACCTGACCGACCTGGCGGGCCTGCCCGAGGGCGCGCAGGTCGGTGTGCCCAACGACACCTCCAACATGGGCAGGGCCCTGGAGCTGCTCGAGGCCGAGGGCGTGCTCACCCTGGCCGACACGGGCGACGAGGCGCCCTCGGTCGACGACATCGAGGACAGCCCGCTCGACGTCACGGTCACGCCGGTGGAGGCCGCCCAGCTGCCGCGCTCGCTCCAGGACCTGGACGCGGCGGTCGTCAACGGCAACTACGCCCTGGAGGCCGACCTGGTCTCCACCGCCAACGTGCTGGCCTGGGAGGAGACCGAGGACAACCCCTACGCCAACGGGCTCGTGGTGCCCACGCACGATCTCGGCGAGGAGGAGGTCGACCGGCTCGACGAGCTCCTGCACAGCGACGAGGTGCGCGCGTTCATGGAGGAGCGCTGGCAGGGCGTCGTGGTCCCCGTCGGAGGGGAGGACTCCGGAGGGTGACGGCCGGACGGCCGGCCACCGCCCGCGTCGGGTCGCGGAGCCCTCCGCGGCACGGCGCGGGACCGGTCCGGAGCGCTCCGGACCGGCCCCGCGGCCGTCGCCACCACCGCTTTCCCGTAACGGTTGGGTTTCGGTGGAGAGGCTGTTGATTGACATCAGGGGGCTTCTCTGTTTCTTTTATGGGAGCGCTCCCAAAACGATGTCCCCTCGTCACGGAAGGTGCGTACACCAGCAGTGAACAACCGCAACGATTTCCCTGAGGGCTTCCTCTGGGGGGCGGCCACCGCCTCGTTCCAGATCGAAGGCGCCACGACCGCCGACGGCCGAGGCCGCAGCATCTGGGACACCTTCGCCGAGACCCCCGGCAAGGTCCTGGGCGGAGACACCGGCGACCCCGCCGACGACCACTACCACCGCTACGCCGACGACGTCGCGCTCATGAGCCAGCTCAACCTGGGCGCGTACCGCTTCTCCGTCGCCTGGCCGCGGATCATCCCCGAGGGCACCGGCGCCGTGAACCAGGCCGGGATCGACTTCTACGACCGCCTGGTGGACACCCTCCTGGCGGCCGGGATCCAGCCCTGGGCGACCCTCTACCACTGGGACCTGCCCCAGCCGCTGGAGGACGCGGGGGGCTGGCCCCACCGCGACACCGCCTACCGCTTCCGCGACTACGCCCAGGTCGTCGCCGAGGCCCTCGGCGACCGCGTCAGCAACTGGATGACCATCAACGAGCCCTGGTGCTCGGCCTTCCTCGGCTACGAGAACGGCCACCACGCCCCGGGCCACAAGGACCCGGCCGCGGCCCTGGCCGCCGCCCACCACCTGCTGCTCGGCCACGGCCTGGCCACCGAGGCGATCCGCTCCACCGGGCACCCCGCCCGGGTCGGCCTCGCCCACAACCAGGCGGTCATCCGGCCCCACGGTCCCAGCGCCGCGGACGCCCGCTCCGCCCGCCGGGCCGACGGCGTGCGCAACCGCATCTTCACCGACCCCCTGCTCAAGGGCCGCTACCCCGCGGACGTCAGGGAGGACCTCGCCGACGTCAGCGACTTCTCCTTCATCCAGGACGGCGACCTGGAGATCACCTCCGCCCCCCTGGACTTCCTGGGCGTCAACTACTACTCGCCCGAGTTCGTCGCCGCCTCCGCCAAGGGCCTGGACCCGGCGCTGGTCAGCGGCGAGGGCGGTGCCTGGCTCGGCGCCGAGCCCGAGGAGGTGCACGTCTCGCAGGGACTGCCCGTCACGCACATGGGCTGGGAGATCGACCCCACCGGCCTGTACGACGTGCTCACCCGCCTGGCGGGGGAGAGCGGCGGCATCGACCTCTACGTCACCGAGAACGGGTGCGCCTTCGAGGACACCGTCACCGAGGACGGCGAGGTCAACGACACCGACCGGATCGACTACTACGAGGGCCACCTGAGGGCGGCCAAGGAGGCCGTCCTGGCCGGAGTCCCCCTGCGCGGGTACTTCGCCTGGTCGCTCCTGGATAATTTCGAGTGGGCGTGGGGATACTCCCGCCGGTTCGGCATCGTGCACGTCGACTACGAGACGCAGCGCAGGACCGTCAAGGACAGCGGCCACTGGTACGCCGAGCTGGCCAAGACGGGGCAGTTCCCCGAGCGCTAGATTGCACCGGACCGCCGTCGCGCACGCGGAGGCGGTCCGGTGAACCGCGGAAGGACGGTGGGGTGTCCGATGGGACGCCCCACACCGTCGTTTCGGGCGGGTATGACCGTGGATGCCCGTCGTACACACCGCTGCCCGGGGAAGGAGTCCCCGGGTCGGCGGAACACGATCCCAGAGGGAGCCTCGAAGTGGCCAAGATCGGTGGTGGTCGGAAGCGTCCGACCCTGGAGATGGTGGCGCAGCGCGCCGGGGTCGGACGAGGGACCGTGTCGCGGGTGATCAACGGGTCCGCGCAGGTGAGCCCCCGCACCCGGGAGGCCGTGCACGCCGCGATCGCCGAACTCGGCTACAGCCCCAACCAGGCCGCGCGCACCCTGGTCACCAGGCGCACCGACACGATCGCGCTGGTCGTCTCCGAGCCCCGGGACCGGTTGTTCTCCGACCCCTTCTTCGCCGACATCATCCGCGGAGTGAGCTCGGTCCTGCACGAGCGCGACCTGCAGCTGATGCTCACCACGGCCCGGACCGAGGCCGAGCACAAGCGCGTGGGCGACTACCTCAGCGGCTTCCACGTGGACGGGGCGCTGCTGATCTCCCTGCACAGCGACAACCCGCTCTCGGCCCGTCTGGACGAGGCCGGGGTGCCGGTCGTGCACGGCGGCCGCCCGCACTCGCCCGAACAGCCCGCGCCCTACTGCGTCGACATCGACAACATCGGCGGGGCCCGGGCGGCCATCCGCCACCTCCTGGAGCGCGGGTGCCGGCGGGTGGCCGCCATCACCGGCCCCCAGGACATGAACGCCGGTGTGGAGCGCCTGCGCGGCTACCGCGAGGTCCTGGCCGCCGCCGGGCTGGAGGTCGACGACAGGCTCGTGGTGCAGGGCGACTTCAGCGTGGAGGGGGGAGCCGAGGCGATGGAGCGGCTCCTGGACACCGGGCTGGAGCCCGACGCGGTGTTCGCGGCCTCCGACATGATGGCGCTCGGCGGACTGCGGGTACTGCGCGCACGCGGCCTGAGCGTGCCCGGGGACGTCGCCCTGGTGGGCTACGACGACAGCGTCATGGCCCAGCACAGCGACCCGCCGCTGACCACCATCCACCAGCCCACGGTGCAGATGGGGCAGGAGATGGCGCGGTTGCTGGTGGACGTGGCGATCCCGCGCACGATGGAGACCGAGACCGTCATGCTCGGCACCCACCTGGTCGTGCGCGAGTCCGGCTGAGCGGCGCGGCGGGGCCGGAGCGGCCGGGGCCCGGACACGCGCCGGCCCGCAGCGCTCTGACCCGCCCGTTCACGCCCTCCCGGGTGGACGCGAAGCGGCGACTGTGCAAGGCTGGTCGCGATTTCGCGGGAGACGGTGGGAGCGCATGGAGCGGGAACCGACACACAGCCGGTGTGCGATTTCCTCGTGCGGATGGTGCGAGCGGGACGGCCTCGACTGCCGGTTCTGCTCCGGCACGGGCTGGTGGCGGCCCGAGCGGCCGCACCGCGACGGCAGCGGGGTGATCGTCTGGCTCCGCGTCGACGAGCCCTGCCGCGGGTGCGCGGGCACGGGCAAGGAGCACAGCCCCACCGCCGCCCTCTGAGCGGGGCGCGCCGCCCCCTTCCGCGGTGGACAAGGAGAAGCACATGCGCTGGGTGACCTACCTGTCGCCGAGCGGCGGCAGCGAGCGCGTCGGAGCCCTGGACGACGGCGACGTGCTGGGAAGCCCCGACCCCGCCCGGCTCGCCGACCTGCTGGAGGCGGGCGGCGACGTCCTGGCCAGGGCCCACGAACGCGCCGTCGCCGAGCCGATCGAGATCATCGTCGAGCCGGAGGCGCGTATGCGCGCCCCCCTGGTGCCGGCGGAGCCGGTGCCGGTCCGCGCGGGCGACGACGTCTGGCAGATCGCTCCGGAACTGGTGCGGGGCTCGGACGACGCCGTGCCGCCCGAGGCGCGCTCGGCCCGGGTGGGCGTGGCCGCCGTCTCCGGGGGAGGGGTGCTGGCGGGCGCCTACACACCCGCCTGCCTGTGGCTGGACGGCGGGGGAGAGCCGGTGCAGCTGGCGCTGGGGCCGGTGCTGACCACCGCCGACGAGGTGCCGCCGGGGGAGCCGCTGAGCGTGAGCGCCTCGGTGGAGGAGGGGGAACTGGGCCGCGGTCTGGTGGACCCCGCGCACGAGTGGCTGGTGTCGGGCGCCGGACGGGTGCGCGCGCTGCTGCCGGTGGCGACCCCGCCGCTGGAGGCCGACGACGAGCTGTACGTGGACGCCGACGTCCTGGGCACCTTCGAGGTCCGGGTCGGCTCCCAGGTCTGACCGCGACCGCGGGCCCGCGCTCCCCCCTGCGGACCTCCGCCTCGGCCCGCCCGCCGCCCGACACCGCCCTCACAGGCCCGGCCCGGAGAACCGGCCCCCTAGGGCGTGAACTCCCAGTGCCAGGGCTCGAAGCCGCCCCGGGCCCAGGGCGGGTTGTGCCAGCCGTGGTCGGGCGCGTGGGCCAGCATCCACCGGTGCTCGGTGGTGCCGAGCCGGTTCACGCCGCCGCACAGGTCCACGGCCAGGCCCAGGCCGTGCTGGCTGGTCCCGGGCCGGGCGGCCATGCCGGGCACCATCTCCTGGAACAGGCGCACCTGCTCGTGGTAGGGCCGGTAGGAGTCCGCCACGCACATCGGCCGCCCGAACTCCTCGCGGTAGTCGCCGTCGAGTTCGATGAAGGCCTCGGCCGCGTCGGCCCGCAGCCGCTCGCCCGGCTGGGGCAGGGGGCACAGCACCGACTCCGGTATCCGTCCGTTGGCGTGGGCGGTCGCGACACCCGCGGTGCACCCGTGGCCCGCGCTTTCCGCGACGGGCGTTTCCTCTCCGCCCCCGTTTTCCTTTTCGCCATTGTGCCAATGGCCATTGTCTTCTTTTTCGTCCTCCGCGGATCCGCCGGTGACGGAGGGTTGCGCCGACCCCCCGGAGGAGTTCGCGGCCCGCGCGTCGCGCAGCGCCTCCTCGCGCCGGCTCTCCGCGGCCTCGACGTCGCGCTCCTCCGCGAGCCGGGCCTCCAGCCGGGTCTGCTCCTCCAGCAGCTCCTCCAGCGCGGACTCCTGGTCGGCCACGGCCTCCACCGCCTCCTCCCGGGCGCTCCTGGCGTCCTCGACCGCCTCGGCCTGCTCCGTCCGCGCGCTCTCGGCGATCCCGGCGAGGGTGTCGGTGGCCACCCGTGCGGCCTCGGCCCGGCCCACGTCGGCCTCGCGGTGCGAACCGAGCAGGGTCAGGTAGGCGCCCCGTTCGAGCATTCCGGTGGGGCCGTCGGGCCCGGCCCAGGCGTTGACCATGCCCAGCTCACCGCCCTTGTAGGCGATGGCGGCCTGCCGGGCGGCGGCCAGGCGGGCCGCCTCGCCGCGCTCGTCGGCCTCCCCCGCGCGCTCGTCGGCCTCGCGGCTGCGCTCGGTCAGCTCGCTGAGGCGCTCGCGCTCGGCCTCGTAGCGCTCGATCTTCTCCGACGCCTCCTGGCGCAGCGTCTCCATGTTCGCGCGCAGCGCGGCCAGCTCCACCCGCACGTTCCCCAGCGCGGCCCCCGCCGGACCGCCGTCGTCGGAGGCGCCCCCGGGCGCGGCGGTGGAGAGGCAGAGCAGTACCGCGAGGCCGGCCGGGAGCGCGGTACTGACCGAAAAGGCGCGCACGGAGGGTCCGCGGGTTTTCCCGCGCACGGGACCCTTCGCTTTCACGCCGTCACCGAACGTGTGTGATCCAGGACATGACGAGGTACGCATTTCCGCTTCCTCCCCGGGACCTGCGTCTACCGTCTTGTCACGATGTCATGTCGGTGGGGCGTTGGTGGGGAAGCTGGCGGTGTGTCCAAAAAGTTACCTCGGTCCCGAGGGGGTTTCGGACGCCGTCCCTGACCTGGCACATCGGCCATAATGCCGACATTTGGGGGCATTATGCGCCGGGCAAGTGAAGATGTTCCCCTCGTTCGCCGTCAAACCGCCGAAGCGAGTCCTTCGCGCCCATTGATACGCTATCCACCGCACGCGCACCTACGGAGATCTTCGGGTGCGCGGCTCCTCTCATCCCAGGCGAGTCCAGCGGACAGTCTTCACATCTCCCCACATTCCCACCGCTCCCGGCTCGGTGGACCTCGTGGTCTATACCGATTTCCCCGAAGAGCCTTCGGTTGGAGCGGTCGGCCCCCGGGGTCCAACCAGCCGCTCGAAGCGGTGACACGAAAGGTTGCGAGGGTCCGTGTCGACACGAGCGACGAAAAACGGGGCTGGCGCGCAGAGCGAGGCAGCGCAGGCCGAACATGCCGATGCCACGCCCAAGCGCAGAGCCGACTGGTGGCGTCCGCGTAACTGGCGTGTGCGCTCCCGACTGGTGGCGCTCATCGTCATCCCCACCGCGGTAGCCCTCGCGCTCGGCGGACTGCGGGTCTACGAGGCGGCGGTCTCCACCGTCACCCACGCGCACATCCAGGACCGCGCCGAGGTCGGCGTCCTCATCGTGGAGCTGGCCAACCAGCTGGGCCACGAGCGCAGCGCCAGCGCGGTCTACATCTCCGACAACGCCGACCCCGCGCGGCGTTCGGACGAGCTGCGCCAGCGGATGGAGGAGGAGCGCGCCGCCTCCCGCGACCTCCAGCAGACCCTCACCGCCCGCCTGGACGACATGGGCGAGGTGGACACCGAGACCGCCGCGAGCCGCCTGTCCAGCATGCGCAGCCAGCTCTCCACGCTGGAGGCCCTGCGCACCGAGGTCGACGAGACCCGTATCACCGTCCTGCCGGTGGTCACCAAGTACCGCACCATCACCCGCGCGCTGGCCGAGTTCAACCAGACGATGGCGGACGAGACCGGCGACACCGACCTGCGCGAGAGCGTGCGCACGCTGACCGCGCTGTCCACCGCCCGCGACCAGCTCTCCTACGAGACCGCGCTGATGGGCCACTCCCTGGCCCGCAACACGATGACCGGCGGTATCGCCGAGGCCATCGACTCCGCGCGCGCCCGCTACGAGAGCGAGATCTCCAACTTCGTCCAGGCCGCCTCCGAGGAGCAGCGCCGGATCTTCGACGACAACTTCACCGGTCTGGAGGTCAGCCAGGTCTCCACGATGCGCATGCGCGTCATGTACCGCGCCGACCGCGGCGACAACCTCACCGGTGTGACCGCCAACGACGGTCCCGAGGACTACCGCGAGATCGCCGACGTCGCCCTGGGCCGCCTCCAGACGGTCGAGGAGGGCATCGCCGAGGGCATCGCCGCCGACGCCGACTCCCTGCGCGACGAGGCCATGGGCCGCGCCCTGATCGACCTCCTCGTCGTCGCGATCGTGCTCCTGGCGGTCTTCGTCCTCACCTCCCTCGTGGTCCGCTCCCTGGTGCGCCCCCTGCGCGCACTGGAGGACGGCGCCCGCCGGGTCGCCGAGCGCGACCTGCCCGACGCGATCAACCGGATGCAGGAGGCCGGGACGGCCCCCGAGAACGTCAGGGTCACCCCCATCGAGGTCGACACGCACGACGAGATCGGCGAGGTGGCCCGCGCCTTCGACGACGTCCACCGCGTCGCGCTCACCCTGGCCTCCGACGAGGCCGCGCTGCGCAGCAACGTCAACGCGATGTTCGTCAACCTGTCCCGCCGCAGCCAGACCCTGGTGGAACGGCAGCTGCGCCTCATCGACGGTCTGGAGCAGTCCGAGCAGGACGCCGACCGCCTCTCCGACCTGTTCCAGCTGGACCACCTCGCCACGCGCATGCGCCGCAACAACGAGAACCTGCTGGTCCTGTCCGGCCAGGACAACACCCGCAAGTGGGCCCAGCCCGTCCCGCTGGTCGACGTCCTGCGCGGCGCCGTCTCCGAGGTCGAGCAGTACGAGCGCGTCAACGTGCGCGCCCCCTCCCACATCTCGGTGCTCGGCCGCCCCGTCAACGACGTCATCCACCTGGTCGCCGAGCTGGTGGAGAACGCCACCTCGTTCTCCCCGCACGACACCGAGGTCCTGGTCAGCGCCAAGACCCTCGACAACGGCGGCGTCCAGGTCGACGTCACCGACAGCGGCATCGGCATGGCCCCCGAGGACATGGCGGCGATCAACGCCCGCCTGGCCGCCCCGCCGGTCATCGACGTCGCGGTCTCGCGCCGCATGGGCCTGTTCGTGGTCTCGCGCCTGGCCCACCGCCACGGCGTCAGGCTGCGCCTGGAGGAGGCGCACGGAGGCGGAACCACCGCGCACGTCATCTTCCCGCCGGACCTGCTGATCACCCCCGTCGAGGGCCAGCACGCCCTGGGCGGCGCGGACAGCCGCCCCGAGCTCCCCTCGGGCGTGCCCAACACCTACGCCGACGCCGAGGCGGCCTTCGCCTCGACCCCGGCGCCCGCCGAGCCGAACGACCCCTGGCAGACCCAGGAGAGCGGCACCGCCCCGGGCGACCTGGGCGGCCTGCCCAGGCGCCAGTCCACCGGGTCCGCCCCCGAGGAGCACCCGCCCAGCGGCCAGGACCTGTGGGGCAACAGCACCGACTCCGGCTCGGTGTGGGACACCACCAGGGGAGCCGGGACCACCGGCGCCGCCTCCAACGGCGACAGCGGCCGGCCCGTCATCGACCCCTACGACGCCTCCGAGGACGACGAGCCCCAGCGCCCGCAGCCCGAGAGCGGCGGACGCAGCTTCTTCGACCCGAGCCCCCGCTCCGAGGGCGACTCCTTCGGCGGCAGCGGCTCCGTGGGCCGCTCCTCGGACACCGGGTCCTTCAGCAGGCCCTCCGACACCGGAGCCTTCCGCCGCCCCACCGGCGACACGGGCGAGTTCCGGCGGCCCGCCACCGACACCGGCGCGTTCCGCCACACGGCGAACGACTCCTACGACGCGTTCGGCGGCACCGGCGCGCAGTCGGGCGGCCACACCGGAGCCTCCTCCGACACCGGGGCGTCCTCGGGCAACGGGGCCCACGCCGGCGGCGGCACGGGCCAGCCGTTCGGCGGCCGCGACACCGGTGCCCACGAGCGTCCCGGTACCCGGGAGCGCGAGGACAGCACCGAGACCTTCCCGGCCGTCCCCTCCTCGGACTGGAACGGCGGCTCCCAGCAGAGCCCTCCGTCCCAGGACGGCGGGAACTGGCGCTCCGGCGGCATCGACTCCCGCGAGGGGTACGGCTCGACCGCCTACCTCTCCCGCCGCTACGGCGGCGCCCAGGGGCCGAACAACACCGTCGTGCCGCCCACCCCGTCGGGTGAGGAGAGCGACTCGCTGCCGATCTTCGACGCGATCGAGTCCAACTGGTTCAAGCGCCGCAGCGGCGGCCCCACGGTGGACACGACCGAGACCGGCCCGATCCAGCAGGTCCCGGCGGCCCAGGAGCAGCGCGCACCGGTCGCCACCGACCAGACGTCCCGCACCGCCCGCTCCGACCAGGGGTCCCGCTCCGACCAGGAGTGGACCTCCGCGGCCGACCGCGGCTGGAAGGCCGCGCGCACCGCCGCGGAGCCCCTCGCGGGCGGACTGACCACCTCGGGCTTGCCAAAACGCGTTCCCAAGGCAAACCTTGTTCCGGGGACCGCGCCCAAGCCGGAGAACTTCAAGCAGATGCCCACGCGTAGCGCGGACCGTGTCCGCAACCGCTTCTCGGGCTTCCAGAAGGGCGTCCGCGAGGGCCGGGACCGACTCGGGGAAGGCTCGACGGAGGGGTGACCTCACTGGAACCTGGTGGGACGGGGTCCCCCTTATTCACGGGGTCCGGATGCAATAGCATCTACCGAGCTTCTCGGACGCGTCGTACCCACAGCTTGACGAGAGCAGAACACCAGACTCCCGGCCACCCCCGCGGGAGGGGCCGGGCAGTTCGTAGAGGCAGTGCTGTCACATGCCGTGCCGGCGGTAGCAGTGCCCAGAGACCAGCCGGCGAAACTGGACAGGAGATCAGATGAGTCGACAGGTGAATGAACTCAACTGGTTGATCACTGACTTTGCCGACCGTGTCCCCGATGTCGCCCACGCGATCGTCGTCTCCTCTGACGGCCTTCCGTTGGCCTCGTCGGCGGGCTTCCCAGCGGACCGGGCCGACCAGCTGGCGGCCATCGCCTCCGGTCTGTCGAGCCTGACGCAGGGTGCGGCCCGGGTGTTCGAGGGGGGAGCGGTCGCCCAGACCGTCGTGGAGATGGAGCGGGGGCTGATGCTCATCATGGCCATCAGCGACGGTTCCTGTCTCGCGGTCCTGGCCTCGGCGGAGAGCGACCTGGGTCTGGTCGCGTACGAGATGACCCTGCTCGTCGAGCGGGCGGGGCGGGCGCTGACACCAACGGCGCGCACCTCGGGAATCCACTGAACCACCACCGACAGGAGGAAGTGGTGGCACCTCACAGTAGAGATGCCGGGAGCGCCTCGTGGTTCGGACAACAGCCGAGCGGTCCCCCCACGGGGGGAATGCCGGCGGTTCCGGGCGGCGGAGATGTTCCCCGACCAATCCAACAACCGTACGACCAACGATCCGCTGCGGGGAGCGCGCCCAGTTCTCTGGTCCGCCCCTACGCGGTGACCAAGGGCCGCACCAAGCCGAAGTCGCAGCTTCCCCTGGAAGCCCTGATCTCGGCCACCGCGGCGGCCCGCAACGAGTCTGGGACGCTGACGCCCGAATGGCAGGCGATCAGCGACCTGTGCCGGGAATGGCGTTCCGTGGCGGAGATCTCCGCGCTGTTGCGGATGCCGCTCGGCGTGGCGCGGGTGCTTGTGGCGGACATGTCCGAGCAGGGACTGGTCCAGATCAGGTCCTCGCTCAACAACGACGCCCGTCCCAACACCAACCTGCTTGAAAGGGTGCTCAGTGGACTTCGCAAGCTCTAGCCCAGCCGAGGAAGGCGGTGCTGGGGGGAACGCGATGACGTCGGTCAAGATCGTCGTCGCCGGGGGCTTCGGTGTCGGAAAGACGACATTCGTTGGCTCCGTCTCCGAGATCGTGCCGCTGACCACCGAGGCGGTCATGACCAGCGCCAGCGTCGGGGTGGACGACCTCGCCAAGACGCCGGACAAGCAGACCACCACCGTGGCGATGGACTTCGGCCGCGTCTCCCTCGACTCCGACCTGATCCTGTACCTGTTCGGCACCCCCGGGCAGCACCGGTTCTGGTTCATGTGGGACGACCTGGTCAAGGGCGCCATCGGTGCCGTCGTGCTGGTGGACACCCGCCGCCTGGCGGACTGCTTCCCCGCGATCGACTACTTCGAGGAGGCGCGCCTGCCCTTCATCGTGGCGATCAACGGGTTCGACGGCTACTACCCCCACGCCGCGGACGAGGTACGGGACGCCCTGACGCTCAGTCCGGAGATCCCCATCGTCCAGGTGGACGCCCGGGACAGGGCCTCCACCAAGTCGACGCTCATCACCCTCGTCGAGCACGCCATCACGGTGGGGGACCCCGAGGGCGCGGCAGGACAGCCCACTTCCACGGGCGGTCAGAACTCCTGGCGCTAGACCCGCCTCTTTCTGGCCGATCCGGGCCGGGGTCCCGCACAGAGCACGGCCCGGTTCCCGCGAGACGGGAACCGGGCGTCCGTGCTGGCATCATGGCGCCATGAGCTCTTCCTCCCAGCCCGACCCCGAGGCGATGACCCGACGGTTCCGCGAGGTGGCCGAGCGCGTGCTCGACTCCCTCCTCCACGACGCCCCCGAGTGGGCGCTGGACCTGGGCGACACCCGGGGGGCCTCCCGCCTGTCCGACCACTCCGCCGAGGCCGACGTGCGCCGCGTCTCCGTGCTCACCGACGCCCTCGGCTCCCTGGACGAGATCGACCCCGACCTCGTCCCCGTCGGCGACCAGGTCGACCTGGAGGTGCTGCGGACCCGCGTCAGCGCCGACCTGTGGCACACCGCGGAGCTGCGCCCGCACACGTGGGACCCGCTGCTGTACTCGCCGGGCGGGGCCCTGCACTCCCTCGTGGAACGCGAGGTCCTCCCCCTCCCCGAACGCCTGTCGGCGCTCGCCGCTCGCTGCGCCGCCCTGCCCGACTACCTCGCCACCGCGCGTTCGCGCCTGTCGGAGGGCCCCGGCATGCCCCGCGTGCACGTGGAGACGGCCCTGGCGCAGACCACCGGGGCCCGTGCCATGCTCGCCTCCGACGTGCCCGCCCTGGCCGCGGGGGAGACCTCCCCGCCCCCCGAGCTGGAACCGGCCCGCGAGGCCGCCCTCGCCGCCGTGGAGGAGCACGCGGCCTGGCTGCGGGACCGGCTGGAGACCGCCACCGCCGACCCCCGCCTGGGGGAGCGCGACTTCGCCGCCCAGCTCTGGTACACCCTCGACTCCGAGCTCTCGCCCGAGGCGCTGCTGGTGCGCGCCGAGAGCGACCTGCTCGCCACGGAGGAGGCGATCGCCGAGGTCGCGGCCGAGTACCTGGGCGGGACGCGCCGCCGGGAGGGGGTGGCCGAGGCGCTCGCCGAACTGGCCGCGCGGGGCGCCACCGACGCCGACACCGTCCGGCCCGCCTGCGCCGACGCCCTCCTGCACCTGAACGAGCGGGTGCGCGCGCTGGACGTGGTGACGGTCCACGACGACCCGGTCCGGATCGTCCCGATGCCCGAGGCCCGCCGCGGGGTGTCCGTGGCCTACTGCGAGCCCCCCGGCCCCCTCGACCCGCGGGCCGGGGACCAGCCGACCCTGGTCGCGGTGGCCCCGCCGCCCGGGGACTGGCCCGCCGAGCGCCGGGAGTCGTTCTTCCGCGAGTACAACGCGGGCATGCTGCGCAACCTCATGGTCCACGAGGCCCTGCCGGGGCACGCGCTCCAGCTCGCCCACGCCGCCCGCCACGAAGGCGGCACCCGGGTGGGCCGTGCCCTGTGGAGCGGCACCTTCGTCGAGGGCTGGGCGGTCTACGCCGAGGAGGTGGTGGCCCGCCACGGCTGGTCCGGCGACCGGCGCGAGGACCTCGCCCTGCGCCTGGTGCAGCTCAAGATGCGCCTGCGGATGATCATCAACGCGATCCTGGACGTGCGCCTGCACACCGGCGACCTCACCGAGGCCGAGGCGATCTCCCTGATGACCCGGCGCGGACACCAGGAGGAGGGCGAGGCCGTGGGCAAGTGGCGCCGCGCCCAGCTCACCAGCGCCCAGCTGTCCACCTACTACGTGGGCTACGCCGAGGTCTCCGACACCGCGCGCGACCTGGCCCTGGCCCGGCCCTCGCTCACCGAGCGCGAGCGCCACGACGCGATGCTCGCCCACGGCAGCCCGCCCCCGCGCCACCTGCGCACCCTGCTGGGGCTGTAGCGGAGCCGGGGCCGTCCCGGGGCTGCGGGAGGCTAGGGCAGGGCCCGCACCCAGGCGACCTCCCGGTCCAGCTGGCCCGTCTCGGTGAACAGGCGCACCTGGTGCGTGTCGGGGAGCCTGCGGGCCAGCTCACGGCGGTCGGCCTCCTTGAACCCGAGCCCGCGCCAGAAGGGCCCCGAGCGGCGGCTGAACAGCCACGCCCGCCGGGCGCCCAGCTCCGCCGCCCGGCTGACCGCATAGCGGGCCAGCACGGAGCCGGCCCCCGCCCGGCGCCGGTCCTCCCGGACGGCCACGCTGCGGATGAGGGCGTCACGGCCGTCGGCGCTGAGCTCGAAGCCGGTCGTGGCTGCGACGGCCCCGTCGGCGTCCCGTTCGATCCACAGGCGCACCGACGGCGAGTCGAGTCCGCTCAGGGTCAGGTCGACCCCGCGCAGGAAGGCGGTGAGGGCGTCGAGGTCCTCGGGAGCGGCGGGACGGAGGGCGGTCACGGGCACCGAGCCTATTCACAAGACCGCCCCGGTACTCAGGCGGGGCGCACCGGCCGCCGCCGCGGTGTGACCGCTTCCGGAGGAGTTGTCCACAGGCCGGGGCGGGCCCGGCGCGCGGTCGCCACCGCGCTTCTATGCTGGAGGCGCGAGAGAGTACGGACAGGCGACGGAAACGGACGAGCCATGCGCGGTGCCGACAACGAGCACGGAAACGTTCCGGGCGACCCTCCCGGCGCGGGGACGGGGAGCCCCGACGGCTGGGAGCGGCTGTGGACGCCGCACCGCATGGCCTACATCAAGGGCGAGGGCAAGCCCACCGGCTCGCGCCCCGAGGACGGGTGCCCCTTCTGCCGCGCCCCCGGACTGTCCGACCCCGAGGGCCTCGTGGTCGCCCGGGGCAAGTCGGCCTACGCGGTCCTCAACCTCTACCCCTACAACAGCGGCCACCTGCTGGTCTGCCCCTACCGCCACGTGTCCGACTACACCGCCCTGGACGAGGCCGAGACCGCGGAGGTGGCCGCCCTCACCCAGGCGGGCATCCGGGCGCTCGGCGCCGCCTACGGGCCGCAGGGCTTCAACGTCGGCCTCAACCTCGGCAGCGCGGCCGGCGCCGGGATCGCGGCCCACCTGCACCAGCACATCGTCCCCCGCTGGGGCGGCGACGCCAACTTCATGCCCGTCGTCGGCCGGACCAAGGTGCTGCCCGAGATGCTGGAGCAGACCCGGGGCAGGATCGCCGCGCACTGGCCCAGAGACTAGGGCGTGTTGCGCGGGAGCCCGCGGCGCGCCCCCGGACTCCGCCCCGCTCCCGGACACCGCCCCGCCACCAGAGACCGCCCCGCACCGGACGCCGCCCCGCCCCCGCGGACCGCCACGGCCCGACCCCCGAGCCCCCGCCGGTGCGGTTCCCACCCCCGCGACCGTTCCCGCCCTACGATTCCAAGAAGACATGCTGAGAATCCTTCGCCCCATGATCTCCCGGGTCACCGCTCCGCTCGGCCGGAGCCTGGCCCGGATCGGCCTCACACCGAACATCGTCACCATCGTCGGCGCCGTCGGCGTCGTCGTCAGCGCCCTGTACTTCTATCCGCAGGGATACCTGTACGCGGGGTCGGTCGTCGTCACCGTCTTCGTACTCTTCGACATGCTCGACGGGGCCGTGGCCAGGGCCCGCGACAGCGCCAGCGCGTTCGGCGCCTTCCTCGACTCCAGCCTCGACCGGATCGCCGACGCGGCCATCCTCTCCGGGCTCCTGTGGTGGTTCATCGGTGGGGGCGACGAGCCCCTGCTCGCCGGACTCACCCTCTTCTGCCTGGTCAGCGGCTTCATGGTGTCCTACATCAAGGCCCGCGCCGAGGGGCTGGGCGTCAACTGCGACGTCGGCGTCGCCGAGCGCACCGAGCGCCTGGTGGTCATCCTGGTCGCCGTGGGCCTCGGCGGCCTGGACGTGCCCTACGTCCTCGCCGGGGGCCTGTGGCTGCTGGCCGCGATGAGCCTGCTCACCGTCCTGCAGCGCCTGGTGGAGACACGCGCCCGCCTCAACGACCCCGACTACGTCGAGGGCGCCGCGGGGACCGACGACGCCAACAACGGGGCCTGAGCGCACCGGGGAACGGGGAGCACGACGTGGACGAACGCACGGCCGACCTGGCCTACTCGGCGGGGTGGGTGATGGTCCGCCGCGCGCCCGAGCGCGCGGGGCGGGCGGTGTTCCGACGCCTGGCCGACCGCTCCTGGCGCGCCCACGACGAGAGCACGCGCGGCCTGGAGCGCAACCTGAGGCGCCTGCTGGGCCCCGGGGCCACCGACGCCCAGCTGCGCGCGCTCTCCCGCGCGGGCATGCGCTCCTACATGCGCTACTACTACGAGATGTTCCGCCTCCCCGCGATGAGCGAGGAGTACGTCCTGGGCCGGACCCGCGCCACCGGGATCGAGGTCCTGGAGAAGCACGTCCGGTCGGGCCGCGGGGTGGTCGCCGCCCTGCCCCACATGGGCAACTGGGACCACGCCGGGGCCTGGATCACCCTCAACGGCATCCCCCTGACCACCGTCGCCCAGCGGCTGCGCCCCGAGAGCCTGTTCCGGCGCTTCACCGCCTACCGGGAGTCCCTGGGCATGGAGGTGCTGCCGCTGACCGGCGGCTCGGGCACCGTGGGCACCCTGGCCCGGCGGCTGCGCGACGGCGGTCTGGTGTGCCTGCTCGCCGACCGCGACATCAACGGCACCGGCCTGGAGGTGGACTTCTTCGGGGAGCGGGCGCGGGTGCCCGCCGGGCCCGCCGCGCTGGCCCTCAACACCGGTGCCGCCCTGATGCCGGTCTCGCTGTGGTACGACGGCCCGTACTGGAACATCCGGATCCACGACGAGGTCCCCGTCGCCGGGGGAGCCACCCGGGCCGAGCGCGTCCAGGCCACCACCCAGGAGCTGGTCCGCGTCTTCGAGGGGGCGATCGCCGAGCACCCCGAGGACTGGCACATGCTCCAGCCGGTGTTCAGCGCCGACCACGCGCGCTCCGGGCGCGGGGGGACCGCGGCGGCCACCGCACCGGGGGAGCCTGGCGGCGGCGCATCCGAGGGGCCGGGTGGCGGTGTGCCCGAGGGGTCGGTCGGCGGTGCCCCCGGGGGGTCGGTCGGCGGTGCCCCCGGGGGGTCGGGTGACGGTGTGCCCGAAAACCAGGGGTTTCCGGGAGCGAACGGGGTAGGGGGCCCTCAGGACAGCGGGGCGAGGACCCCCGGACGAGACGAACGGAACGGGTGACCGTGGGCATGCGGGTCGGCCTGGTCTGCCCCTACGCCTGGGACGTCCCGGGCGGGGTGCAGCAGCACGTCGGCGACCTCGCCGAGGCTCTCATCGGCATGGGGCACGAGGTGTCGGTACTGGCGCCGGTGGGCGGCGCGGACACCGGAGCCCTGCCCTCCTACCTCGTACCCGCCGGAAGACCGGTGCCGGTTCCCTACAACGGCTCGGTGGCCCGGCTCAGCTTCGGCCCCAGAGCCGCCTCGCGGGTGCGCCGGTGGATCGCCGAGGGCGGGTTCGACGTCCTGCACATCCACGAGCCGTCCGCGCCGAGCGTCTCGCTGCTGGCGTGCTGGGCGGCCGACGGACCCGTGGTGGCCACCTTCCACACCGCCAACCCCCGGTCGCGGGCGATGGCGGTGAGCTCACCGGCGCTGCGCTCGGCGATGGAGAAGATCAACGGCCGCATCGCCGTGTCCGAGGCGGCCCGGCGCACCCTGGTCGAACACCTGGGCGGGGACGCCGTGCTCATCCCCAACGGGGTGTCGGTGCGCAGGTTCGCGCACGCCCGGCCGCTGCCCGGCTGGCCGGGGGAGGGCGGCTCGATCGGGTTCCTGGGACGCCTGGACGAACCCCGGAAAGGACTGGGCGTCCTGCTGGAGGCCTTCGTGCTCATGGCTCCCGAGCGCCCCGGCCTGCGCCTGATGGTGGCCGGGCCCGGCGACGCCTCAGCGGCCATGGAGGCCGTTCCCGGGCACCTGCGCGAGCGCGTCGTGCTGCTGGGGCGCCTGGACGACGCCGACAAGGTGCGCGCCTACCACTCCGCCGACGTGTTCTGCGCGCCCAACCTGGGCGGGGAGAGCTTCGGCATCGTGCTGACCGAGGCGATGGCCTCCGGCGCGGCCATCGCGGCCAGTGACATCCCCGCCTTCGCCGCGGTCCTGGACGGCGGCGCCGCCGGGGAGCTGTTCGCCGCGGGCGACCCCGCACACCTGGCCGAACGCGCCGGTGCGCTGCTGGACGCGCCCGGGAGGCGCGCCGAGCTCTCGCGCGCCGCCCGCCGCGCGGTGCGCGCCTACGACTGGGACACCGTGGCCGCCGACGTCGCCCACGTCTACCGGACCGTCCTGCTGTGGGACGGGGAGGGCCGCCGCGCGGGGGTGGGCCTGGACAGCGGGCCGCGGGCCACGGCCCTGCTGCGCCGGGGGACGACGTGACCGCGGTGGTCGGAGCGGACGCGTCCGACGGGGGCGCGCCGCGCACCGCCGCGCCCTCCCCGCGCACCGGGGCCCGGAGGGTGCTCGGCCGCACGTTCGCCCCCGCCCTTGCGGAGCGGGGTGAACGGTCCTGACCGAGGACGTCCTCTTCTTCGCCGTCGTCGCCTGCATCCTCCTGTCCCTGGTGCTGTTCGGCTTCTACCTCTCGTGGCGGGCCACCCGGCTGCACCGCCTGCACCACCGGGTCGACACCGCCCGTGCGGCCCTGGAGGCCGCCCTGGCCAGGCGCCGGGCGGCCGTGTCCGCGCTGGCCGCCGTCGACGGCACCGGCGCGACCCGGGCCCTGTCCGAGGCCGCCGCGGCCACCCGCGGGGTGCGGGACCGGCAGCGCGAGCTGGCCGAGAGCGCGCTCTCGCGCGCACTGCGCTCCGCACTGGAATCCCTGGGGCCCGCCGAGCGTTCCGAACTGCTGCGGTCCCGCCTGGCCGAGGTGGAGGCCGCGGCCAAGGGCGTCCACATGGCCCGCACGTTCTACAACGACGCGGTCTCCGACACCCGCCGCGCCCGCCGTTCCCGGCTGGTCCGGGTGTTTCGCCTGGCGGGCACGGCGTCCCTGCCGGACTTCTTCGAGATCGACGACCAGCTCCCGCGCAACCTGTTCCTGACCGTCGGACCCGACACCCCGTAGAGACGGGAACCGGCATAACGCCTATCTGGCCAAAACCCTCGAAAGGGGGTGGAAGTAGGATGGGAGGCTGGTCGACCAGGGTGCGCGGCGCCGACGGTGTCCGCGTACCGCCGCGTGGGGCCGCCGACTCCGCTGCCCGCAGGCAGCCCTCAGCACAACCGAGACAACGGGAGTCCACAACCGTGGCCAACAACGCATCGAACACCTCCGACAACGCCGTCGGTACCGAGCGTGTCAAGCGCGGCATGGCCGAGCAGCTCAAGAACGGCGTCATCATGGACGTCGTCACGCCCGAGCAGGCCAAGATCGCCGAGGACGCCGGTGCCGTCGCGGTCATGGCCCTGGAGCGCGTCCCCGCCGACATCCGCAGGGACGGCGGAGTCGCCCGCATGTCCGACCCCGACATGATCGACGGCATCATCGAGGCCGTCTCCATCCCGGTCATGGCCAAGGTCCGCATCGGCCACTTCGTCGAGGCCCAGGTCCTGGAGTCGCTCGGCGTCGACTTCATCGACGAGTCCGAGGTCCTCACCCCCGCCGACGAGGCCTACCACATCGACAAGTGGGCCTTCACCGTCCCGTTCGTGTGCGGGGCGACCAACCTGGGCGAGGCGCTGCGCCGCGTCGCCGAGGGCGCGGCCATGATCCGCTCCAAGGGCGAGGCCGGCACCGGCAACGTCGTCGAGGCCACCCGCCACATGCGCTCCATCCGCGGCGAGATCCGGCGCCTGGGCACCCTGGACGAGGCCGAGCTGTTCGGCGCGGCCAAGGAGCTGCGCGCCCCCTTCGAGGTCGTCAAGGAGGTCGCGGCGCTGGGCAAGCTCCCGGTCCCGCTGTTCTCCGCCGGAGGCGTGGCCACCCCGGCCGACGCCGCGCTCATGCGCCAGCTCGGCGCCGAGAGCGTGTTCGTGGGCTCGGGCATCTTCAAGTCCGGCGACCCCGCCAAGCGCGCCGACGCCATCGTCCAGGCCACCCTGCACTACGAGGACCCCGCGGTCATCGCGCGTGTGTCCCGCGGCCTGGGCGAGGCCATGGTCGGCATCAACCTGGACGACCTGTCCGACTCCCAGCGCTACGCCGGCCGCGGCTGGTAGCCACCGCCCGCAGCCGTTCCGCGTGCGGCGGGGCCGGTCCCGGCCCCGCCGCACGCCCGGAGAACACGAGCCTACGTCCACGAGTGAGGCCGTACTTGACCGCCAGACCCACCATCGGCGTCCTCGCCCTCCAGGGCGACGTCGCCGAACACCTGCGCGCCCTCCAGGCCCTGGACGCGCACACCGTCAAGGTGCTCTCCCCCGACCAGCTCGACGCCCTGGACGGGCTGGTCGTCCCGGGCGGGGAGTCCACCACCATGTCCAAGCTGGCCGTCCGCTACGGTCTGCTGGAACCGCTGCGCAAGCGGATCGCCGCGGGGATGCCCGCCTACGGCACGTGCGCCGGGATGATCATGCTCGCCGACCGCATCCTGGGCGGGACCGCCGACCAGCAGACCGTCGGCGGGATCGACATGACGGTGCGCCGCAACGCGTTCGGGCGCCAGAGCGAGTCCTTCGAGGCCGCCGTGGACATCGACGGCCTGGAGGGCGATCCCTTCGACGCCGTGTTCATCCGCGCGCCCTGGGTGGAGTCGGTCGGGCCCGGGGTCGAGGTGCTCGGCGCAGTCCCCGGTCCCGACGAGGCCGGTAGGATCGTCGCCGTACGGCAGGGCGGCCTGATGGCCACGTCCTTCCATCCCGAACTGACCGGCGACACGCGCATCCACCGCCTCTTCGTCGACATCGTGAAAGGACATTCATGAGCGGCCACTCCAAGTGGGCCACCACCAAGCACAAGAAAGCCGTCATCGATGCCAAGCGCGGCAAGCTCTTCGCCAAGCTGATCAAGAACATCGAGGTGGCCGCGCGTACCGGTGGTGGGGACCCCGACGGGAACCCGACGCTCTACGACGCCATCCAGAAGGCGCGCAAGAGCTCCGTACCGCTCGACAACATCGAGCGCGCCCGCAAGCGCGGCTCCGGTGAGGAGGCGGGCGGCGCCGAGTGGCAGACCATCATGTACGAGGGCTACGCCCCCGGCGGGGTGGCCCTGCTGGTGGAGTGCCTGACCGACAACCGCAACCGCGCCGCCTCCGAGGTGCGCGTGGCCGTGACCCGCAACGGCGGCAACATGGCCGACGCCGGTTCGGTGTCCTACCTCTTCAACCGCAAGGGCGTCGTGATCGTGCCCGCCGAGGGCACCACCGAGGACGACGTGACCCTGGCGGTGCTGGAGGCCGGCGCCGAGGAGGTCGAGGACCTGGGCGACGTCTACGAGATCGTCTGCGAGGCCACCGACCTGGTCGCCGTGCGCACCGCGCTCCAGGAGGCGGGTATCGAGTACGACTCCGCCGACTCCAGCTTCCTGCCGACCATGGAGGTCCCGGTCGACGCCGAGACCGCCAAGAAGGTCATGCGGGTGGTGGACGCGCTGGAGGACTCCGACGACGTGCAGAACGTCTTCACCAACGCCGACATCCCCGACGAGGTCATGGCCGAGATCGGCTGACCTGCGGTCAGGCGACCTCCCGCAGCAGGTCGCGAACGCGCGCGGGCACCTCGTGGAGCGCGAGGTGGCCCGCGCCCGCGATCGTGCGCACGTCGGTGCCCAGCAGCCTGCGCACCGCGCCGCGCAGCAGCGCGGGGGTGAAGACGCGGTCGTGCGCGCCGGTGGCCACGGTGACGGGCGTTCCCGACCAGTCCCGGAAGTCCTCGCCCCGCAGTATGCCCGGGACCGGGCTGGGGCGGCAGTGGCGTCCGACCAGGGTCGCCCACTCCGTGAGCGGACGGGTCACGGCACCCGCCGCGCCGGGCCCGCGCAGCAGGCCCAGGAGCCGCGCGCTGGTCCGCTCACCCGGTGAGAGCCGCCAGGAGAACGTGGCGCGCAGCCTCTCTCGGTCCACGACGGGCGCGGCCAGTCCCGCCGGGCCGACCAGCAGGAGCCCCGCCACCAGCGGAGAGGGCATCGCCGCCAGGGCGGCGGCCGCACCCGTCGAGTGCCCGAGCAGGATCACCGGTTCGGAGGTGATCCGGGGTAACAGCGCGTCCAGCCAGGCGCCGTAGGCGTCCGCCCGCCCGAGCAGGGGGCGCCGGGAGTCGCTCGTGCCCGGGTGGCCGGGCAGGTCGGCCAGGAGCACGGTCCGGTCGGCGCGGAGCACCCGCGCGGCCGCGACCAGGTTCGCCGACCCGAGGAGGGCCCCGGACAGCAGCAGGACGGGGGTCCCGGGCCCGCCCGGGAGGACGTGCACCCGCGTCGCGCGCCCGGCGGCGGTCACCACCCCCGGCGAGTGCAGGTCGCGGGCCCCGCCCAGGACCCGCTCGCACCAGGAGCGCACCGCGATCTCCCCGGCGTCGGACCGGTAGACCCGGGTGAGGGACAGCGTCGGCATCGTTCACCTTCTCGTGGCAGGGGAGCCCCCGGCCGAGGACGGGAGGCGCGGGATCGGGCGCGGCCGGGGCCGCGCGCGAGAGGGGCCGGTGTCCTCGGGGACACCGGCCGCACGGCGGGAGGGATCAGCGCAGCGGGTCGAGCGCCTCCAGGGCGCGCGGGCGGACGCCGGTCGCGATCTGCTCGGCCAGGAGGCCGCCGGTGACCGGGCCGTGGGTGAGCCCCCACATGCCGTGGCCGCCCGCGACGTAGACGCCGGGGGTGCGGGTGGCTCCCACCAGGGGCACGCCGTCGGAGGTGACCGGCCTGGGCCCCACCCAGGCGTCGGAGCGCTCCCGCCAGCGCACCCCCGTGAGGTAGGGGCGGGCCGAGCGCTCGATGGCCTCGACCCGGCGCGGGTCGAGCGCGTCGTCGGGGCCCCGGAACTCCATGGTCCCGGCGACCCGTAGCGCCCCCCGGTAGGGGGTGCACGCCACGCGGACCTCCGGAAGGTAGACGGGTCCGGGCACCGGCTCGTCGGTGGGGACGGTGAAGGAGTAGCCCCGGCCGGCGCGTACCCGGGCGCGCACGCCGTGCTCGGCGGCCAACCGGTCGAACCAGGCGCCCGTGCACACCGCGACCGCGTCGGAGCGAAGCCGCTCGCCGCCCCCGGAGGCGGTGACCACCGCTCCGCCCTCCCGGCGGACGCCGACCGCCTCGAAACCGGTGCGGATCCGTCCGCCGCGCTCGCGCACCGAGGCCGCCAGGTTCAGGACGAGGGCGCCGGGGTCGACGTGGCGCTGTCCGTCCAGGCGCACCGCCGCCCCCACGGCCCCCGAGGCGTGGGGGAGGACCTCGCGGACCCCGGCTCCGGTGAGGGCGGCGCGGTCGACGTCCAGCCCCGAGGCCGTGATCCGATCCAGTTCGCGCAGGAGCGCGACGGCCGACCGCGGGGAGCGGAAGAGGGCGGTGACGGGCCCGGAGGCCGCGGTGGTCTCCACGCCCCCCTTGGCCAGGGTGTCGAAGGCGTCCAGGCACCCGGTGTTGAGGGGGAGGTTGGCGCGTACGGCCCTCTCCCACGAGTCCCAGCGGCAGTGCGCGGCGAAGCGGGCCAGGAACAGCCACAGGTCCGGCGCGAGGGACGGCGGCACCGACAGGGGCGCGTCGCGGTCGAGCAGGGAGCGCAGGCCGTACCGCAGCACACCCGGCTCGTTCAGGGGGATGGCCAGGCCCGGCGAGAGCCATCCGGCGTTGCCCCAGGAGGCTCCGGCGCAGACCCCGTCCCGGTCCACGACGGTGACGCGGACGCCGTGCTCCTGGAGGAACCAGGCCGTCGACAGGCCGACCACCCCCGCGCCCACGACCAGCACGTGCTGGACCCCGCCGACACGCCCCACGTCCGCCATCGCCCCGGTTCCCCCTGTTCACTGCGGTTGTCAGCTCCCACCATGCTCGCTTTCCGGCGCGGGGGCCTTGTCGTGAAACGACAACCAGAAGCGGAGCTCCTGTGCTGTTCGGACAAGGGAGGTGACGGGGCCCGGGTCAGGGCAGCCGGGAGAGCACCTCGGCGGTGAACTCGTCCGTGCCCGCGCTGCCGCCCAGGTCGGCCGTGCGCACGGGGGAGGAGGCCAGCACGGCGCGGACCGCGTCCATGACCTGCGCGCCCGCCTCGGGGTGTCCCAGGTGGTCGAGCATCATCGACGCCGACCAGATGGCCCCCAGAGGGTTGGCCAGCCCCCGGCCCGCGATGTCGGGCGCCGACCCGTGGACGGGCTCGAACATCGAGGGGTACTCGCGCTCGGGGTTGAGGTTGGCCGACGGCGCCACCCCGATACCTCCCGCCACGGCGGCGGCCAGGTCGCTGAGGATGTCGCCGAACAGGTTCGAGCCCACGATGACGTCGAACCGCGCCGGGTCCAGGACGATCTTGGCGGCCAGGGCGTCGATGTGCTCCTGCTCCCAGACCACCTCCGGGTGCCTCGCCGCGCGCTCGGCCACCAGTTCGTCCCAGAACGGCATGGTGTGCACGATGCCGTTGGACTTGGTGGCCGAGGTCAGCCTCCCGCCGCGCCGTCCGGCCAGGGCGAAGGCGTGGTCGAGCACCCGCTCCACGCCCCTGCGGGTGAACACCGTCTCCTGCAGGGCCGCCTCGTACGGGGTGCCCTCGTGGACCCGCCCGCCCACGCGCGAGTACTCGCCCTCGCTGTTCTCGCGTACGACCACGAAGTCGACCTCGCCGGGCAGCGCCCGCGCGAGGGGGCTGGGCACCCCCTCCAGGACGCTGATCGGCCGCAGGTTGACGTACTGGTGGAAGCCGCGGCGGATGGGGATGAGCAGCCCCCACAGCGACACGTGGTCGGGGACGCCGGGCCAGCCCACGGCGCCCAGCAGGACGGCGTCGTGGTGGCGGATCAGGTCCAGGCCGTCGTCGGGCATCATGGCGCCCTCGGCCAGGTAGCGCTCACAGGACCAGTCGAACTCGTCGTAGGCGAAGGAGAGCGCGTGGTGGGCGCCGACCCGGTCCAGGACGGCCCGGGCGGGTGGCAGGACCTCCTTGCCGATGCCGTCACCGGGGATCGTGGCGACGCGGTAGCGCTTCATGGCGGTGTCCTTCCGTGGGGTGTTCGGGGTCCGGCGGGGGAGGGGCCGGGCGGGGCCGCGCGCCCCGGGCGCGGGGTCCCGCCCGGGAACCCGCGCGGGACGGCCACGGCCACCGTGGACCGGTCCGCCGGGGGCGGCGCGACGCGGTGCCGGGCCGGGTGCGTCCGCGGACAGCCGTGCGGCGGCGGGACCGGGACCGCCGCCCCCGCCCGGGGGACGCCGGCGCGCACGCCCCCGGCGTCCACGGCGCGGCGGGCGGAACCGGAGGGGAGGAGGCCGCGCATGAGTGGATTCCAGCAGTCCGGGGGCGCGCACGTCCAAGACCGGCTGTCGATATCGTTGATAGGTCCGGCCTATAAGGAGGAGCGATGGACGTCCGGCAGCTGGAGTACTTCCTGGCCGTGGTCGACCACGGCGGGATGAACCGGGCGGCGTCGGCCCTGTACCTGTCCCAGCCCTCCCTGTCGCAGGCCGTCCGTGCCCTGGAGCGCGACCTGGGCAGCGACCTCTTCCACCGCATCGGCCGCCGCGTGGTCCTGACCGAGGCGGGCCGCGCGCTGATCGAGCCCGCCCGTGAAGCGGTGCGCGCCCTGGACCTGGCGCGCTCGGCGGTCGAGTCGGTCCGGGGGCTGCGGGGCGGACGGGTGGACGTGGCCGCGCTTCCCACCCAGGCGATCGAGCCGCTGACCGGCCTGGTGGCGGGTTTCACCCGGCGCCACCCGGAGGTGTCGGTGTCGGTCCGCAGCGCGCTGACCACGCGCGACGCCGTCGAACTGGTGCGCACCGGCGCCTGCGAGCTCGGCGTGGTGGCCACCTCCGGGCCGTTCACGGGAACGGGGGTGCGCGCCCACCCGCTGGTGCGCCAGAGCTTCGTGCTGCTCGCACCGCCAGACGGGCCCTTTCCCGCCGGGGAGCCCGTGCGCGTGGAGCGGTTGGAGGGCCGGCGGCTGATCGTGGGGCAGCACGGTTCGGGCATGCGCCGGTTCGTCGACGAACTGGTCGCGGACGGCCTGGACGCCCGGGTCGCCGTGGAGAGCGAGCACCGGGTGTCCCTCCTGCCGCTGGTGCTGGGCGGGGCCGGGTTCGCGGTGGTCACCGACGCCTGGCGGGGGCTGGCCGAGCGGGCCGGGGCGCTGGTGCTGGACCTGGAGCCCACCGGCCACCTGCACGTGTCCCTGGTGAGCAGGCGGGGCCCGCTCACCGCGGCGGCGGAGGCGTTCGTGGCCCACGCGGTGGGCTGACCGGGACCGGGGGCGTGCTCAGCCGGCCATGTCGAAGGCGGAGACCACCCTGGTGGGGCGCACCCGCACCACGAGTTCGCCGGGGACGCCGTTGCGCCGCCCGAACTCCTCGGCCCGCTCGGGCCCCATGTAGCGGCGGGCGATCGCGGTGGCGGTGCGCACCAGCTCGTCGGGGTCCTCGGAGACGGTGGCCTCGCCCTGTACCTGCACGAAGGCGTACGGCGGCTCGGGCAGGTCCACGGTGAGCGCCACCCTGGGGTCGCGCGCGATGGAGCGGCCCTTCGCGGTGGAGGCCCCGGTGTTGAAGACGACCTCGCCGTCCTCGACGACGAACCACACCGGAGCCGCCAGCGGACGCCCGTCCGAGGCGGTGTAGGCGAGCATCCCGGTACGGGTGCCCTGGAGGAGGAAGTCGCGGACCCGGGGGTCGGTGATAGCGGTCACGGCCCCACGCTAGCCCACACCCGCCCCGGAGGTCCGCAGACGGGGCCCGCGGGCACTCCCGCGTGTCGGCGCTTTCCTGCGTGTCGGTACGATCCGCGCAACACGGGCGCCCGCGGCGGGTGGTCGGACACGGGAGAGAGGTGCCATGGGCGAGGTCGTGCCGGACGACGGGACGTGGAGGATCGGGGCCCGTGAGGGCGTCGCGCTCTCGGCCCGCTGGTGGAAGTGGGTGTGGTCGGCGCCTGAGGGGTGCGATCCGGTCAGGGACACCACCGGCCAGCACGCGGCCCTCAACCAGCCGGACGACCTGTGGTTCCTCGCCGGTACCTACGGGGGCAGGGTCGTGCGCCGGTGCGAGGTGCCCACGGGACGCCCCCTGTTCTTCCCGGTGTTCAACCTGCAGTACGCCTTCGAGTACTCCAGGGAGCCGATGGCCATGCCGGTCGCGCGCGCCGACGCGTACCTCAACGGCGTCCCCCTGCCGCTGGAGGAGTTCCAGGGGGTGTTCCGCAGCCCGCTGTGGGTCCGCCGCCACAGCTGGGGGCTGTGGGGCGCGATCGCCCCCCTGAGCCCCGGCGGGTACGTGCTGGAGATCAGGGCGGACGACGGCCAGGGCTTCCGGGTGGACACCACCTACCACCTGACCGTCGTCTGAGGTACGGCGACCGGCGGGGCCGGGGGCCGTGCGGCGACGGCCGGTCCCGCGGCCGGAGGCCGGCGGCCTCCCCCGGGGCGACCGCCGTGGCCGCCCGCCGGAGCGGGATCCTGCCGGGGCGGGGGCGGTCAGGACCGTGAGGGGACGCGGGCGTCGGCGCGGGTCGGACCGGCGAACACCGCCTCCAGCGGCAGCCCCAGCTCCTCGCCGACGGCCTCGGCGGGGGAGTCGGGCGCGGGGGCGAGCACGGGCCGCGCCGCCAGCAGGGCGCGGGCCAGCCGCTCCTGGCGGGCCAGGTGCGCGGCACCCGCCACGGCGGCGCCCGGCCGGGTGGGTTCCGGGGCCGTCCCGGGGACCGGTGCCAGGGAGGACCCGTCCCGCGCGGTGTAGCCCGTGCACCAGCGCAGCCTCCCGCCCGCCCGCGCGGGGGCGTCGGCGTGCGTGACCACCAGCGAGTCCACCCCGCCCGTGGCGGCGAGCGCGTACCGGTGCGCCACCGCGTCGAAGTGCCCGACCCGGAACGCCCCCTGCCACGGGTGCGCGCCGTTGTGCGCCTCGGCCAGCACCGCGCCCAGCTCCGGGGCCTCGGCCACGAGCGGGCCGGCGCCGTGCCGGGTGGTGTAGGTGCGCACCACGCCGATCCGGCGGGCGTCGCCGGGGCGTCCGGCCTCGGCCAGGAGCGCGAGCGGGTTCGCCGTGGTCGTCGTGGACCAGGTGGTGTACGGGTGGAACCCGTGCCACTCGTCCAGCAGCACTCCCTGCGCCCCCTCGAACACCACGGGGGAGCGGGCGAGCAGCCGGGGCAGGTGGTCCCCGTCCACCAGCCGTACCCGCCGCGCGAAGGCCAGGTAGGCCTCGACGCACTCCTCGACGTCGGGGTCGGCCGCGGACCCGGCCGCCGGGTCCGCGGCGTCCGGCGGACTCCCCGGAGCGGTCCCCCCGCCCGCGGCGTCCGGCGTACCCCCCGCCGTACCGGAGGGCTCCAGGGCGCGGCGCACCGCGTGCAGGTGGTCGGCCAGGCGGCGCAGCTTGCGGCGCAGCGCGTCCGGCCGCGCGCAGTCGCCGGCGGTCGGTGCGTCCTCGGGGCGGGCCAGGGCGTAGGCCACGGCCTCGCCCACCCCCATCCCGCAGGAGCCGTGCCGGGCCTCGCCCCGCGCCCGCTCCCGCGCCCGGTTGGCCGCCTGGTGCCAGGGCGTGCTGACCAGTGCCCGGCGGTCCACGGTGACCAGTGCGAACGGGTCGGGGACGCCGAGCGAGGCCAGGTGCCGGGCCTCGGCGGCCAGGGCGAAGGGGTCCACCACCGCCAGCCGCGACAGGTGCGTGGGCACCGGGCCGCCGGGGGCCAGCGTGCCCGAGCCGAACTGGGCGAACGTGTGGTGGCGGCCGTCGGGGGTCACCACGTTGTGCGCGGCCTGGGCGCCCCCGTTGGCGCGCACGACGGCGCCGAAGCGCCGCCGCGCGCACAGCAGGTCGACCGTCACGCCCTTGCCCGCGTCACCGAACCCCAGGTCGACGACGACGGCGTTCCCCTCGGCCCACGGGGAGGCGGCGCCGGTCACAGCCGGGCCACCCCGCCCGCGTCGGCGGGGCCGCCGAGCCCGCCCGGGGTGTCGGACACGACCACGGAGCCGCGGCTGCGCGACAGCGTCCGCAGCGCCCTGCCCACCGCCTCGCCCGCGTCGGAACCCGCCTCGGCCAGGTCGGCCAGGCCCCCCTCCAGGTCGATCGCCTCCTCGGCGAGTCCGACGGTGACCGCGATGGTCTCCGACACCGCGTCGAGGTCGTCCAGGTAGATGACGTTCTGGCCCAGGTGGGTGTCCCAGAAGCCGCGGACCTTGTCGTTGTGGAAGTGCCCGCTGCCGGTCGGCATGACGAAGTACACCTCGAAGCTGCGCCGCAGCTCGGCCAGGATCCGGGGGAACGGGATGTCCTCGGTGATGTCGTCGCCGATCACCTCGCGCACCTCCCGGGCCTTGACCGCCCCGTAGGCCATCTCGTCGCCGATGACGAAGAGGTGGCCGCGCCGCCCGCGCTTCTCCAGGCAGTCCAGGGAGGTGTGCCGGGCCATGAAGTACATGGCCAGCTCGTAGGACTCCGTCACCTGGCCGCCACCGCCGCCCTCCAACAGGATGTTGCCCAGGTCGTCCTCCAGCTCGTTGCCGGACTCGAACTGGCCGACCTGGAGCGGGGCCCGGTCGCACGTGGCGTCGCCGATCGCGCCGAAGAGGATCTGCGGGTCCTGCACGTACCCCTTGCGCAGCAGCAGGCCGAACAGGTCCGGCAGCTTGGTCTGCAGCACGCGCGGCACGTTGCGCATGGACCCGGTGACGTCGAAGAGCACCGAGATGGCCAGCGACTCGGGGTGCTCGGCGGAGTCGCGGCTCTCGCGCACGCCCACCCCGTGGGGGTCGAGGCTGTCGTGGACCCGCCAGGAGCTGCGCGGGGTCGAGGCGAGCACGTCGTCGGTGTAGCCGAAGCTGCTGGAGCCGACGGAGGAGTTGTAGGCCTGACGCGCGTGGTAGGCGTCGGTGGACCAGCTGCTGCTTCCCATGGGGTGTCTCCTTGGAACGGGGATGGGCGGATCGGGGCGCCGGGGGCGGGGGCGGGGTCGGGCGGAACGGGGGTCAGGCCCGGGAGGCCGGTGCCTGGGCCGGCATGGTGAAGGGGCGGAACCGGCGCGGCCCGTAGAGGCTCTCCAGCGCCTCGTCGAGTTCGCCGAGCAGGGCGAACCCGTCGCGGGGCCGCCTCCCGGGCGCGGGCAGGGTGCAGCCGCGCGCGAAGGCCCGCAGCCGCCGGGGCAGGCGGCCCGCGGTGACGTACTCCACGCACCGGGTCGCCATGTGGATGTCGGTCTGGGGCAGTGCCGGGCGGCGGGCGGCCACCTCGGGCGGGTAGAGGTCCTCGCGGCCGGGCACCATCGCCGGGACGTGCGGCGCGGTGCGCGGGGCGTGCGCCGTCACCGAGTAGCACCAGTCGACCAGGACCAGGCCGTGCTCGGCCGGGTGGATCATCACGTGCTCGGGCACGACCGCGCCGTGCACCACCCCCGCGCGGGCGGCGTTGCCGACGGCGACCAGCAGCCGCCGCCACATCCACGCCGCGTCGCGCGGGTCGACGCCGTCGGGGTGGGCGCGGCGCACCTCGGCCAGGGTGTGGAAGCCGCGCAGCCGCCCCAGGACGTTGGCCCGCCGCTCCACGCCCGTGGCGGCGTCGCGGTGCTTGAAGGACTCCACCAGTTCGGGGACGAACGCCCGGTAGCGCTCGTGTCCGCGCTCGCGGACACGGCGCAGCGCGGTCGCCTCGGCCTCCAGCAGGTCGTTGTCGCGCGGCGCCCGGGGCAGCTTGAGCACCGCGTCGCGCCAGTCCGGAGCCCGGTAGCGCACCGGGTGCAGGTCGGCCACGTCGCCCCGGGCCAGCCGTGCCCCGCCCACCCGGTAGGTGTGCGCGCCGGTGGCCAGGGTGAGGTCGCCGAAGCGCAGGTCCCCCGCGGCCATCGCCCGGTACAGGTCCCACAGCTCCGAGAGCCGGGCGAAGGGCGCGGTGCCGCTCCCGGGCGGCGCCGTGTCGGGGTGCAGCGCGCGGGCGAGCCCGCGGTGGCGGGCCGTGGCGGCCGGGGGCACGCCGCCGCCCCCGGGCAGCGGGCCGAACAGCTCCACGGGGTCGCCCGCCAGGGCGACCTCGCGCTCGGCGTCCTCGAAGGTGGGGCCGGTGGCCGTCATCGGACTCCTCTCGGGGATCACTGCGTGCTCCGCAGCAGGGGAGGGTGCAGCAGGGCGGCGCCGCCCGCCCGGTAGAGCCGGGCGCGCCGTCCGCCGCCCGCGCCGCCGCGCTCGGCGAGTTCGCCGGTGTCCTCGACGAACCCGGGGGCGGCGAGGATCTTGCGGTGGAAGTTGGCCGCGTGCAGGGACTGCCCCCACACGGCCTCGTACACCTCGCGCAGCGCCGTGATGGTGAAGGCGGGCGGCAGGAAGGCCGTGGCCAGCGGGGTGTACTCCAGCTTGGAGCGGGCGCGCTCGACGGCGTCGGCGAGGACGCGGCCGTGGTCGAAGGCCAGGTCGAGTCCGGCGCGGGCGCCGTCGCCGTGGCCGAGGTCGCGCCAGGGGATCCAGGCGGCCTCCTCGGTGCCCCGGCCGGTGTGGGGGTCGGGCAGGTCGGGGGCCAGCAGCACGTAGGCGACCGAGAAGACGCGCATACGCGGGTCCCGGTCCCGGGCGCCGTAGGTGCCCAGCTGCTCCAGGTGCAGTTCGGTGGGCAGCAGGGTCTTCTCCGACAGCACGCGCAGGGCGGCGTCGGGCAGGTCGGGGTCGGCGGGGCCGTCCGGTCCGTCCTGCGCCCGGACGAACCCGCCCGGCAGCGCCCACCAGCCGCGCTGGGGGTGCTCGGCGCGCCGCGTGAGCAGCACGTGCGGCACGCCCGACCGGATCGTGAGGGCGACGACGTCGACGGTGACCGCGGCCGGGGCGAACGCGTGCGGGTCGTAGTCGGCGAGGAACCGGCTCTCGCCCTCCTCGCTACGCGGGTCGGCCACGTGCGCCTCCAGTTGTTCTCAGTAAGAGTTTTTCTCGAATTGAGAGCAACCTAGCACGCGTCCGGCGCCCCGTCCATCCCCGTCTCCGCAGACGCGGAGACGGGGCGGGGTCGGGGGAACGCGCCCCTGGGTGGAGGGGCGGCCCGCCCCTCCGGGGGACTACGCTCGCGGCAGGGTGTCCCCGGCCGCCGCGGGCCGCGGCGGTGCGCGCTCCCCCGGGGTCGCCCTGAGGCCGCCCCTCCGGGACGCCGCTCCCGGTGCCCCGGCGCCCCGGCGGCAGGCCGTTCGCCGACACGCCCGGGCGGCCCGGCGGCGGAGGTGGGCGTCCGCCGCTAGCATGTGTACGAACGGACGTTCGAGAAGATGAGGGTGAAGCGCGTGCGCGTGTTGGGGATCGACCCCGGACTGACCCGGTGCGGTGTCGCCGCCGTCGAGGGCGCCATCGGTCGGCCGCTCGCCCTGCTCGGCGCCGACGCCGTGCGCACCAGCCCCGACACCGACCTGCCCCACCGCCTCGTGGGCATCGAGCGCGGCATCGAGGAGTGGCTGGACCGCTACCGGCCCGACGCCGTCGCCGTCGAGCGCGTCTTCGCCCAGCACAACCTCAGCACCGTCATGGGCACCGCCCAGGCCAGCGGCATCGCCCTGGTCTGCGCCGCCCGGCGCGGCCTGCCCGTGGCCATGCACACCCCCAGCGAGGCCAAGGCCGCCATCACCGGCAACGGCCGCGCCGACAAGGCGCAGGTCGGCACCATGGTGGCGCGTATCCTCGGACTCGACGGACCCCCCAAGCCCGCCGACGCGGCCGACGCCGTCGCCCTGGCCATCTGCCACATCTGGCGCGGCGGGGCCCAGGCCCGCGTCGCCCAGGCCCAGCAGGACTTCGCCCGCAAGGTGGAACTGGCCCGCCGCACCCGCGGCCGCTAGCGCCCCGCCCCCAGGAAGGAGAAGGGCACCGCCCCCGGTGCCCACACGAGATGATCGCGTTCCTCACCGGCCGGGTGGCCGCACGCGGCGCGGGCACCGCCGTCATCGACGTCGGCGGGGTCGGCATGACCGTGCAGTGCACGCCCTCCGCGCTCTCGCGCCTGCACGTGGGCGAGACCGGGACCGTGGCCACCAGCCTCGTCGTGCGCGAGGAGTCCCTGACCCTGTTCGGGTTCGCCGACGACGACGAGAAGCACCTGTTCGAGCAGCTCCAGACCGCCTCCGGTGTCGGCCCCCGGCTGGCCCTGGCCATGCTCTCGGTGCACAGTCCCTCCAGCCTGCGCCACGCCGTGTCCACCGAGGACACCGCCGCCCTCACCCGCGTGCCCGGCATCGGCAAGAAGGGCGCCCAGCGCATCGTCCTGGAGCTGCGCGGCAAGCTCGACGCGCCCGTGCTCACCGACGGCACCCTGCCCGGGTCCGAGGCCGCCGCGACGGCGGGCGAGCCCAACGGTGCCTGGCGCGGACAGGTGGTCTCCGGCCTGGTCAACCTCGGCTGGTCGGCCAAGGACGCCGAGGCCGCCGCCTCCGCCGTGGCGACCGAGGCCGAGCACACCGACGACGTCGCCGTCCTGCTGCGCAGCGCCCTGCGCAGGCTCAGCCGCGCCTAGGAGGTAGGAGCAACCCCGTGTACGACTTCCACGAGGAGGGACCCCGCGGCTCCGCCCCCGGCGGGACCCCGTCCTACGAACGCGACGCGGTCTCGCCCGACGCGGGCACGGACGAGCGCCAGATCGAGGGCGCCCTGCGCCCCCGCGCCCTGGACGAGTTCGTCGGCCAGGAGCGCGTGCGCGAGCAGCTCTCCCTGGTGCTGCACAGCGCCCGGCGGCGCAACCGGGCGCCCGACCACATCCTCATGTCCGGCGGTCCGGGCCTGGGCAAGACCACCCTGGCCATGATCATCGCCGCCGAGATGGGGGCCCCGCTGCGCATCACCTCGGGCCCGGCCATCGAGCGCTCGGGGGACCTGGCCGCGGTGCTCTCCACCCTCCAGGAGGGCGAGGTGCTCTTCCTGGACGAGATCCACCGCATGGCCCGCCCCGCCGAGGAGATGCTCTACGTCGCGATGGAGGACTTCCGGGTCGACGTCGTGGTCGGCAAGGGGCCCGGCGCCACCGCCATCCCGCTGGACATCGCGCCGTTCACGCTGGTCGGGGCCACCACCCGGGCGGGCATGCTGCCCGCGCCCCTGCGCGACCGCTTCGGGTTCACCGCGCACATGGACTTCTACACCCCCGAGGAGCTGGAGCTGATCCTCCAGCGCTCGGCGGGCCTGCTCGGCGCGCCCCTGGACGCGGACGCCGCCGTGGAGATCGCCGGGCGCTCGCGCGGCACACCCCGGATCGCCAACCGGCTGCTGCGCCGGGTGCGCGACTACGCCGAGGTGCGCGGGGACGGGAGGCTGTCGCTGGACACCGCACGCGCCGCCCTCGAACTCTACGAGGTGGACGCCCTGGGCCTGGACCGGCTGGACCGCGCCATCCTCGACGTCCTCATGAACCGGTTCCGCGGGGGCCCGGTCGGCCTGTCCACGCTGGCGGTGTCGGTGGGGGAGGAGGCCGAGACGGTGGAGGTCGTCGCCGAGCCCTTCCTGGTCCGCTCCGGCTTCCTGGCCCGCACCCCGCGCGGCCGGGTGGCCACCCCGCAGGCCTGGGCGCACATGGGGCTCACCCCGCCGCCGGACGCGGCCTTCGGCGCGGCGGCGGCCAACGGCGGCAACACGGGCAACTCCGCTCCCGCGGGCAACCCGGGTAACAACGGTACGGCGAGTCCCTGACCAGTGTGTCTGACACGGCGCCCCGATCCGGGCACAATGGGTTCCGGTCGCGCGGATCGGGGGCGAACCGTTAACACTCCGATCTCAGCCGGTGGGGTAGCGGTGACCTGCGCCACGTAAGCTGGGACGAAACACCCGATACGGGGCAAGACTCCGTACGTGTCGTTCGACACCGGTGGAACGAGTCGGCCCTCCGGCGCGTTGTACGTGCCGAACAGGTCCGGACCACGCGGTTCGTGCCGATGCGAAGAAGGTGGCCGTCGCGGTGTCCGAGCCGACAGCCGTCGGCCACACGACGAAACGTCAGGAAGGACGCCCCCGTGCAGGGCCTTTACCACCTCGCTGCCGCAGGAGAGCCCACGGGAGGGCTCCTCGGCATGCTGTTCCCGTTCCTGCTGATCCTTCTGGTGTTCTGGCTGCTGTTCTGGCGCCCGGCCCAGAAGCGCCGCCAGCAGGAGACGCAGATGCACAACGCCCTGGTCCCCGGTGTCGAGGTGATGACCAAGGCCGGTATCTTCGCCACCGTCGTCGAGATCCACGAGCAGGACGTCCTGCTGGAGATCGCGCCCGGGACCCGCATCCGCATGCTCAAGGCCGGTGTCGGCGAGGTCGTCACCCCGGCCGCCGACGACACCCCGGTGGAGGACCGCCCCGACTTCGGCGACGACGACAAGCCCAAGGGCTAGACGTACTCCCCTCGGGCCTGTGCTCCGCTTCGGCCCGGGTTCGGGCGCCCGAAGGGCGGGAATCGGGTTGAAGCGGGCACAGTGGTGCCTGCGGTGAGACGGCTCGTTCCTCGCGGTCCCGCCTTCGGCACCTCCAGAACCCCGCCGGCGCCCGAACCGGTGCTCCGCTTCGGCCCGCGCCCGGCCGACCCCGGTACCGGCCCCCGCCCGGGGGCCGGTACCGCCGTGTCGGGCGACGACGCCCAGACGGCCCGGCCCCACCAGCTCCCACCACACGAGAACCCAGCGAAGGCCCATCCCACATGCCCGACGACACCGCGACCGCGGCGCCCGTCCCGAGCCCGGAACTCATCCGGGCGCACATCCGCGACGTCCCCGACTTCCCGATGCCAGGCGTCCTGTTCAAGGACATCACGCCGCTGCTCAACCACCGGGAGGCCTTCGCCGCCGCCGTGGAGGGCCTCGCCGCGCCCTTCCGCGCCGCCGGGGTGGACCACGTGGTCGGACTGGAGGCGCGCGGGTTCATCTTCGGCGCCCCGGTCGCCATGGCTCTGGGCTCCGGCTTCGTCCCCGCGCGCAAAGCCGGGAAACTGCCCTCGCGGACCATCGGGCAGGCCTATGATCTGGAGTACGGCACCGCGACCGTCGAGATCCACGCCGACGCGGTCTCCCCGGGCAGCCGTGTGCTGATCGTCGACGACGTCCTCGCCACCGGCGGCACCGGCAGGGCCGCGGTGGACCTGGTCCGCAAGGCGGGTGGTACGGTCGTGGGATTCTCCGTCCTGATGGAGCTCACCGCGCTCCGGGGACGGGACAGGGTGCCCGACGTGGAGCTGCACACCCTCCTCACGGTCTGATCCGGCCGACCCGCGCCGCGGCCGTCGCCCCTCCCCGCGGGGGAATGCGCGACGGCCCGTCATCGTTGACGTACTCCACCACCGGGGGTGAGCCCCCGGTGGCCAGTGTCACACCCGCCGCCGGGCGCGGCGGGGGCGGGGAGGCCGAGGCCGTTCCCACCGGGGAGGGCCCCACTAGACTGGTGGGAGAGGTACCGCGGCGGCCACGTCACGACTGGCCCTGATGACACGCACGTGCACCGGTGGAGCCGGGCGGCGCTGACGGCGCCCGCGCGACCGGACGGATCCGCGGGAGGTAGGCATGCCAAGCGAAGTGGTCTCGACCGGGGCGGTACCGGTGGGCGAGACGCGGCGGGACGCCTCCCAGGAACCGCGGCCGGACGCGCCCCAGGGGCGCACGGGCGGAACCGGCGCGCAGGACGCCGCCACAAGACCACAGGGAGACCGGCCGGAGGGCGCCGCGAACGGAGCGGCGCCCTCCGACGTCTCCGGAGCGGGGGCCACGCGCCAGCCGTCCCCCTCCACCACGCCCTCCACGGTGCGAGTACGCAGAAGGCTCGCCCGACTCGGCGCCCAGCGGGGAGTGACGATGAACCCGGTGCTCGAACCACTGATCAAGACGGTGCGGGCCACCCACCCCAAGGTGGACGTGCGGCTGGTCGAGCGCGCCTACGAGGTCGCCGCCCACCACCACCGCGACCAGAAGCGCAAGAGCGGTGACCCCTACATCACCCATCCGCTCGCCGTCGCCACGATCCTCGCCGAGCTGGGCATGCAGGAGGCCACCCTGGCGGCCGCCCTCCTGCACGACACCGTCGAGGACACCGACTACTCCCTGGGCGAGCTGCGCGCCGACTTCGGCGACGAGATCGCCGAGCTGGTCGACGGGGTCACCAAGCTCGACAAGGTCAAGTACGGCGAGGCCACCCAGGCCGAGACCGTGCGCAAGATGGTCGTGGCCATGGCCCGCGACATCCGCGTGCTGGTCATCAAGCTGTGCGACCGGCTGCACAACATGCGCACCCTGCGCTACCTGCCCTCCCGCGCCAAACGGGAGAAGAAGGCGCGCGAGACCCTGGAGATCTTCGCCCCCCTCGCCCACCGGCTGGGCATGAACACCATCAAGTGGGAGCTGGAGGACCTGGCCTTCGCCACCCTCTACCCCAAGCGCTTCGACGAGATCGCCCGCCTGGTGTCCGAGCGCGCCCCGCGCCGCGACGTCTACCTCCAGGAGGTCATCGAGGCGGTCTCGGCCGACCTGCGCGAGTCCAAGCTCAAGGCCACCGTGCGCGGGCGGCCCAAGCACTACTACTCGATCTACCAGAAGATGATCGCCCGCAACTGCGGCTTCGACGAGATCTACGACCTCATCGCCGTGCGGGTCCTGGTGGACAGCGTCCGCGACTGCTACGCGGCGCTGGGGACCATCCACGCGCGGTGGAACCCGGTGCCCGGGCGGTTCAAGGACTACATCGCGATGCCCAAGTTCAACATGTACCAGTCGCTGCACACGACGGTCATAGGGCCCTCGGGCAACCCGGTCGAGCTCCAGATCCGTACGCGCGCGATGCACCGGCGCGCCGAGTACGGTATCGCCGCGCACTGGAAGTACAAGGAGGACCGGGGCAACAGGGGCGAGAGCAAGCCCCGTGGCGGCTCCGACATGCAGTGGCTGCGCCAGCTCATCGACTGGCAGCAGGAGACCAAGGACCCGGGCGAGTTCCTGGAGTCGCTGCGCTTCGACCTGTCGGTGCAGGAGGTGTTCGTCTTCACCCCGGGCGGCGACGTCATCTCGCTGCCGCAGGGCGCCACCGCCGTGGACTTCGCCTACGCCGTGCACACCGAGGTCGGCCACCGCACCGTGGGCGCCCGCATCAACGGCCGCCTCGTGCCTCTGGAGAACGAGCTGCACAACGGCGAGACGGTGGAGATCCTCACCTCCAAGACACCCGACGCCGGGCCCAGCCGGGACTGGCTGAACTTCGTCAAGAGCGCCCGGGCCCGCAACAAGATCCGGCACTGGTTCACCAAGGAGCGCCGCGAGGCCGCCATCGAGCAGGGCAAGGACGAGATCGCCAAGGTCATGCGCAAGCAGGAGCTCCCGGTCAAGCGCCTGTTCAGCGGTGAGGCGATCATCGGACTGGCCAGCGACCTGCGCTACCCGGACGTGGACTCGCTGTACGCGGCCGTGGGGGAGCGCCAGGTCAGCGCCCAGCACGTGGTCGGCAAGCTCGTCGACTCCATGGGCGGCCTGGAGAGCCACACCGAGGACATCGCCGAGTCGGCGCTGCCCAGCAAGGCGGCCACCCGCCAGCGCCAGCACGGCAACCCCGGCGTGGTGGTGGAGGGCGACGCCGACGTGTGGGCGCGCCTGTCCAAGTGCTGTACCCCCGTGCCGGGCGACGAGATCGTCGGCTTCGTGACGCGGGGCAACGGAGTGTCGGTGCACCGCCGGGACTGCGTGAACACCGCGACGCTGGACACCGACCGCATGGTCAAGGTGGAGTGGTCGCCCACCGAGGACTCCATGTTCCTGGTGGCGCTGCACGTGGAGGCCCTGGACAGGTCCCGGCTGCTGTCGGACATCACACGGGTGCTGTCCGACCAGCACGTCAACATCCTGTCCGCGACCGTCCAGACCAGCCGCGACCGCGTGGCGCAGAGCCGCTTCACCTTCGAGATGGCCGACCCCGCCCACCTGGGCAGCGTGCTGCGCGCGGTGCGGGGCGTGGACGGCGTCTACGACGTCTACCGCGTCCGCAACTGACCCCGCCGGGAGGCGGGGAGGAGCGGTCGCGCGCCCGGGGCCGCGCGGACACGGCCGGGCCCCGGGCGCCCGCGCGGGGAGCCCGGGGCCCGTGCGCTCCGGTCAGATGCGGATCGTGGTCGAGCGCACGATCTCGAACACCGGGTGGCGGTCGGCCTCGGCCGCGAACGCCTCCTCGGGGGCGTCCGGCGGCGCCTCGAAGTACGGGCCCACCACGGCGGCGCGCGGGTGGTTCACGTACTCCTTGAGCAGCGGGGCGGCCTCCTCGCCTTCCAGCTCGCGCACGCTGATCAGCTCGATCCAGCCGCCCTGGCGCAGCGTCGCGAAACCGTCCTTGCGCAGGTTGCGGACCCAGTCGGCCTGCCCGTAGGGCGAGACCAGGAACCGGCCGCGGTCACTGTCCAGCACACTGAGCGGAATGGTGCGCAGGAAGCCCGACTTGCGCCCACGCGTGGTGAGCAGGTGCGCCTCGGGCGCACACACCCCGTACTTGACGAAGCCGCTGACGACGGCGTTGGCGACCCGCCGCAGTCCCGTCATCTCGAACCGCTTCGTCGGCTCGTTCCCCATCTCGGCAACTCCCTCGCTCGGCTGCTCCCCATTCTGGTGGCTGCGCGCGCCCGACGGCACCGGGGAGGCGCACATACCGCGACGAGTCCCCGCCGACCGGCCCCGGACCCCCGGGTCCGCGCCGACCGTCGGGGGGCGGTCCCCGCTCCCCGGGCGCCCGGACACGGGCCGGGGCGGAGCGGGGGACCGGGGGCGCGGTTCACCGGAAGGCGGAGATCCCCGTCACCGCCTGGCCGATGCTGAGCGCGTGGATCTCCTCGGTGCCCTCGTAGGTGGCGACCGTCTCCAGGTTCAGCATGTGCCGCATCACCGGGTACTCCAGGGTGATGCCGTTGGCGCCGTGCACCGAGCGCGCCGCCGCGGCCACCCGCTGGGCGGCGGCCACGCACGAGAGCTTGCCGAAGCTCACGTGGTTGTGGTGGCACCGGCCCCCGTCCTTCAGGCGCCCGATCCGCAGCGCGGTCATGGACGCCTGGTTGACGTCCACCACCATGTCGGCGAGCTTGCGCTGGGTCAGCTGGAACCCGGCGATCGGCCGGCCGAACTGCTCGCGGCTGAGCGCGTACTCCAGGGCCGCCTCGTAGCAGGCGCGCGCGGCTCCGGCCGCGCCCCACACGATGCCGTAGCGGGCCTCGTTCAGGCACGACAGCGGCGAGCCCAGGCCGCGGGACCGCGGCAGCACCGCGTCGGCGGGCAGCCGCACGCCCTCCAGCACCAGTTCGGAGGTGATGGACGCGCGCAGCGACAGCTTCCGGTGGATGACGTTGGCCGAGAACCCGGGCGTGTCGGCGGGCACCACGAACCCGCGCACGCCCTCGTCGGTGGCGGCCCACACCACGGCCACGTCCGCGACCGAGCCGTTGGTGATCCACATCTTGGTGCCGTCGAGCACCCAGTCCGACCCGTCCCTGCGGGCCCGGGTGCGCATCGACCCCGGGTCGGAGCCGGAGTCGGGCTCGGTCAGCCCGAAGCAGCCGATCGCCTCACCGGCGGCCATGCGCGGCAGCCACGCCCCCTTCTGCTCCTCGGAGCCGAACTTGTGGATGGCCGCCATCGCCAGCGAGCCCTGCACCGACACGAAGCTGCGCAGGCCCGAGTCGACGGCCTCCAGTTCGCGGCAGGCCAGGCCGTAGGCGACCGCGCTGGAGCCGCCGCAGCCGTAGCCCTCCAGGTGCATGCCCAGCACCCCCAGGTCACCGAAGGCCCTGGCCAGCCCGCGCGGGTCGGGAAGGGTGCCCGCCTCGAACCACTCGGCCACGTTCGGCGCCAGCTCGCGCGCGGCGAAGTCGCGTACGGCGTCGCGGACGTCGCGCTCGGTGTCGGACAGGTCGGCGTCCACGGCCAGGAAGTCGCGCGGGTCCGGGGCGGCGGGCTTGCGGGAGTCGCTCATGGTGGGTGGTCCCTTCGTGGTACCGGCGGCCGGTGCGGCCGTGCGGGAGTCGGGCGGGTGCGTCTCGGGCCGGGCGCGGGGCCCGGGCGGGCGCCTCGGCGCGGCCGGGCGGTTCCGGCGCGGGAACCGCCCGGGGCGTCAGGTCGGGTCGGGCTGCTGGACGGTGCCGCGCGCGATCATCGCGTCCACGGCGGCCCCGTCCACGCCGAGCTCGGACAGGACCTGCCGGGAGTGCTGCCCCAGCAGCGGCGGCGCGGTGAGCGGCGGCGGGGAGCCCTCCAGCCGGAACCCCGCGCGGACCTGTTCGATCAGGCCGGCGGTGGGGTGCTCCACGGTGCGCAGGACGTCGTCGCCGCTGGCGTCGGCGGTGCGCAGCGCGTCGAGCACCCCGCGCACCCGCCCCACCGGTACCCCGGCCCCCACCAGCAGCTCCATCCAGTGGTCGGCGGGCCGGGAGCGCAGGGTCTGCGACAGCGCGCCGACCAGCTCCTCCCGGTGCGCCACCCGGCCGGGGTTGGTGGCGTAGCGCGGGTCCGCGCCCAGGTCGGGGCGGTCCAGGGCCGCGCACAGCCGCTGGTACAGGGCGTCGTTCCCGGCGGCGACGACGATCTCGGCGTCCGCCGTGGGAAAGGCCTGGTAGGGCACGATCGTGGTGTGCGCGTTGCCGACCCGGGCGGGCTCCACCCCCGTCACCAGCGCCTGCTGGGTGAGGTTGACCAGGCCGGACAGGGTGGAGTTGATCAGCGACACGCTGATGTTCTCCCCGCGCCCGGTGGCGCGGGCCCGCATGAGCGCGCCGAGGACGCCCACGGCGGCGTTGAGCCCGGTGAGCACGTCGGTCAGGGCCACGCCCACCTTGCTCGCCGGTCCCCCGGCGGGCCCGGTGGTGGCCATGAGCCCGCTCTCGGCCTGCACCACGATGTCGAAGCCGGGGCGCGTCGCGGGCTCGTGCTCGGGCCCGAACCCGCTCACCGAGCAGTACACGACGGCCGGGTTGCGGGCGCTGACGGCCTCGTAGCCGAGTCCGAGCCGGTCGATCACCCCGGGCCGGAAGTTCTGGATGACCACGTCGGAGGCCGCGCACAGCTCCCGTACCGCGGCCAGGCCCTCGGGGTCCTTCAGGTCCACGGCCAGGCTGCGCTTGTTGCGGTTCACGGACAGGAAGTAGGCGGCCTCGCCGGGGCCCTGCCCCTCCTGCCCGGCCTCCCCGGCCCAGGGCGGGCCCCAGGAGCGGGTGTCGTCGCCGCGTCCGGGCTGTTCCACCTTGACCACCTCGGCGCCCATGTCGGCGAGCAGCATGGTGGCGTAGGGGCCCGCCAGGACGCGGGACAGGTCGGCGACGCGCACGCCCGCCAGCGGCAGCGGCGCGGTCCCGCCTTCGGTCCGGGCCCCGGCTCCGGCCCCGGTGGGGGAGAGGTCGTCGGTCACGGGTGTGCCTCCTCCCCGCCCTCGGGGCCGCCCGGCAGCTGGTCGCCCTCGCGGAGTTGGACGTAGGTCTCCAGGCACCGTCTGAGGGCGGTGGTCAGCGCGGCGCCGGACTGGCCCGCGTACCGGGTCTGTACCCGCCGCACCATCTCGGTGGCGTCCTCGGTCACCGACGCCCCCTCGACCAGGGCGCGGAAGAAGTCCCTGGCCAGCTCGGTGAGCAGGGTGGTGTCCGCCGCGACGACGCGCCCGTCGGCGGTGTCCACGGCCAGCACGACGCCGAGGCGCTGGTACTGGGAGTGGCTCGCCACCGAGTCGGGGAGGCGGGCGTAGCCGGACACCAGGACGACCCTGGGATTGCGCAGGACCTGCTGGATACGGTCGTCACCGTACAAGGTGGACACCTCTCGCTCACGGGGCACGCGAAAACTCCGACGCTCTGGAGTCTCGCGCCTGGAGGGCGGCCGGGGGAAACCGGACACCCGCGGCGTGAGGGCAGGCAGGCACAAGTATGTCCCCACCGCGCGCGCCGCTGTCAAGCGGGGTGGTGGCCCGGGACACACACCGTCCCCCTGCCGCGCGGCGGACGGTTGTGTTAACCTGCCTCGCAGGTCACGAGTACCAGCGTCAAGCCCCGGCTAGCTGGTCGGCAACCCTCCTTCCGCGGTGGGGTGCCCCGGGTGAGGACCAGGTCCCGACACGACCGTGTCGGACAAGCGCGGACCCCTGAGGCGTTGCCGGAGTGACACCTCCGCGGGTCCCACGACCCGTAGGAGAGGTGCTTCCATGTCCACCGCCGTTTCCGTCCACGCCGCCCGCACCGCGCCCCCGGCCGACGCCTCCGCGTGCACCGTCGTCACCTCCGACGAGGGCGTCCCCCTGGTCACCGGCGGACGCGTCGAGTACGCCAACTTCGACTACGCGGCCAGCGCCCCGTGTCTGACCCCGGTGGCCGACGCCCTGTCCGCGGCGCTGCCCTACTACGCCAGCGTGCACCGCGGCGCGGGCCACCACTCCCAGGTCAGCACCGACGCCTACGAGCGCGCCCGCCGCAGCGTCGCCCGCTTCGTGGGCGTGCGCTCCCGGCCCGCCGACGCCGTGGTGTTCGTGCGCGGCACCACCGACGCCCTCAACCTGCTGGCCCGCTCGGTGCCCGAGGGCTGCACGGTGGTCGTGTTCGAGTCCGAGCACCACGCCAGCCTGCTGCCCTGGGAGCACCCCGCCTCCCGGGCCGCACGGGTGGTGCGACTGCCGCTGCCCGCCTCCCCGGAGGCCGCGGTGGAGGCCGCCCGCTCCGCGCTGCGCGGGGCCCCCGAGGGCCCGCGCCTGCTGTGCGTGACCGCCGCCTCCAACGTCACCGGCGAGATCTGGCCGGTGGAGGAACTGGTGGAGGCCGCCCACGCCGAGGACGCCCGCGTGGTCGTGGACGCCGCCCAGTACGTGCCGCACCTGCCCTTCAGCCTGGAGGCGACCGGCGCCGACTACGTGGCCCTGTCCGCCCACAAGCTCTACGCCCCCTTCGGCTCCGGGGTGCTGGCCGGGCGCGCCGACTGGCTGCGCGAGGCGACGCCCTACCTGTCCGGAGGCGGGGCCACGCGGCTGGTCACCGAGCACGAGGTGCTGTGGAACGACCTGCCCGCGCGGCACGAGGCGGGCAGCCCCAACGTGCTGGGCGCCGTGGCGCTGGCCGCCGCCTGCGACGCCCTCGCCCCCGCCACCCAGGAACTGCTGCACGTCCGCGAGTCGGCGCTGCTGGAGCGGCTGCGCGCGGGCCTGGCGGGGATCGACGGCGTCACCGAGCTGACCCTGTGGGGCGGGGAGCACCCGCGGGTGGGCATCGTGTCCTTCACCGTGGACGGCCTGCCCGCCGAACTGCTCGCCGCCGCCCTGTCCGCCGAGTACGGGATCGGGGTGCGCGACGGCCTGTTCTGCGCCCACCCGCTCACCCGGCACCTGCTGCCCGGGGGCCACACCCAGGCGGTGCGGGCGAGCCTGGGGGTGGGAACGACGCAGGAGCACGTGGACCGCCTCGTCGGCGCGGTCGCCGAACTCGTGGCCCACGGGCCGCGCTGGGAGTACGCCGACTGCGACGGCCGCCTCGTCCCGGTCCCCGACCCCGGGCGGGTGCTCTGACGGGGGCCGCCCGCGACCGGAGCCGCCCCGCCGGACCCCCTGCGGCGGGGCGGCACGGCGGAGTCGTCGCGGCTGGTGGGAGTGTTTCGGGCAGGCCCTGCTACAGCTGGCTGTAGCAGGGGTCGGCGGGTGGGCGGGATGTCTCGGCGGACCGCGTCCGCGTAGCGTCGGAGACGACACGGCGGGCGGTGCGCCGGCCGTGGCCAGCCACCCACCGAACCCCGGGAGCAGCCGTGTCCGACGACCCCTACCGCATCGACGCCCCGACCGCCGGGGCCCCGTCGCCCTCCTCCGCCCCGCCGTCGGCCTCCCCGGCCTCCCGGCCCCGGCGCACGCCCGCCCGCAGGGCCCTCCTGGTCCTGCTCGGGGTCGTCCTCACGGGGTGCGCAGCGGCCAACGGCACCCTGTCCCTGCTCGGCCACGAGCTGGTCGGGTCGGTCTTCGGAGCCACCGCGCTGGCCTCGCTGGTCGCGCTGGTCGTCCTGGTCCGCAGGGGCGACCGGTGAGCGGCGCGAACGGGGCGGCCACCGCCACGGCCCCCGCCGCGCCGGCGGGTCCCGCGGAGCCGGACGCCGACGCCGTCCGGCTCATCGACGTCCACCGCGTCCACTCCGACGGCGGGGGTGCGGTCCCGGCCCTGGCCGGGGTGTCGCTTCGGGTCCCCCGCGGATCGTTCCTCGCCGTCATGGGGCCGTCCGGATCGGGCAAGAGCACCCTGCTCAACTGCGCGTCCGGCATGGACCTGCCCACCTCGGGCTCGGTGGTGGTGGGCGGCACCGACATCAGCGCCCTGCGCGAGCCACGCCGCACCGAGTTCCGCCGCGAGCGCGTTGGCTTCGTGTTCCAGTCCTACAACCTGGTGCCCACCCTCACCGCGGAGGAGAACATCACCCTGCCGCTGCGCCTGGCCGGACGCACCCCCGACCAGGACTGGCTGCGCTCGCTCGTCGACCGGACGGGTGTGGGGCGGCGGCTGCGCCACCGGCCCGGAGAGCTCTCCGGCGGCCAGCAGCAGCGGATCGCGATCGTGCGCGCCCTGGCCTCCCGCCCCGACATCGTCTTCGCCGACGAACCCACCGGAGCGCTCGACGGCGCGACCGCCGACAGCGTCCTGGGCCTGCTGCGGGAGGTCGTGGACGACCTCGGCCAGACCGTCGTCATGGTGACCCACGACCCCAGGGCCGCCGCCCGGGCGCACGCCACCGCGGTCATGGCCGACGGCCGCCTCACCGACGTCCTGCACGCCCCCTCCGCGGCCGACCTGGCCGGGCGCCTGGCCTCCCTGGAGACGGCCGGGGCGGAGGCGGACCGGTGACGGCGGCCTCCGGCGCGGTCCCCGATCCGGGCCCGACCTCCGGTTGCGGCCCCGCCCCGGAGCCGGACTCCGGCCCTGCCCCCGTCGGCGGCCGGGGCCCCCTCGCGTCGAAGCTGGCGCGCGGCCGCGCCGGAGTCCTGGCGGCCGTCGCCGTCGCCGTCCTGGGCGGATCGGCGTTCGTCACCGTCGGCGGCGTGCTCGCCGACACCGGGCTGCGCTCGTCCGTCCCCGCCGAAAGCCTCCGGGGCGCGGACGCCGTGGTCACCGCGCCCCAGACGGTCGAGCGGGCCGAGGACCTGGACCTCCCCCTGCCCGAGCGGGCCGCCCTGCCCGAGGAGTTCGTCACCCGGCTGGCCGCCCTGCCCGAGGTCGGTACCGCCGTCGGCGACGTCGGGTTCCCGGCCGCGGTGCACACCGGGGACGGGGCCGCCACGGGAGCCGACCCCCGCACCTTCGGCCACGGGTGGTCCTCCGCCGCGCTGCTGGAGGACGCCTCCCTGGAGGGCGGGGCGCCGCGGGGGGCGCACGAGGTGGTCCTGGACGCCGCCACGGCCGCCGCCGCGGGCGCGGAGGTCGGCGACCGGGTGCGGGTCACCGCGGCGGGGCGCACCGGCGACCACCGGCTCTCGGGGGTGCTGGACACCGGCGCCGCCGCGGTCCTGTTCGACGACGAGGCCGCCGCCGACCTCGCCGGACGCACCTCCGGTCCCCGTGAGGGCACCGTGGACCTGGTCGGCCTGCGCGCCGCCCCCGGCGTGTCGGAGGAGCGGCTCGCCGGGGCGGTGGAGGAGGCCCTGGCGGGCGAGGACGCGCTCGTGCGGACCGGGGACCGGATCGGCGACGCCGAGTCCCCGGCGGCCGGAGCCGCCCGCGGGGTCCTGGTCGCGGTGGCCGGTTCGCTCGGCGGCGTGCTGGTGATGACCGTCGGCCTGACCGTCGCCGGAGCGCTGTCGGTCTCCGTGGCCGCCCAGCGCCGCGACCTGGCGCTGCTGCGGGCTGTGGGCGCCACGCCCCGCCAGGTCCGCCGCCTGGTCGCCGTGCCCGACCTCCTCGTCACCCTGGCGGTCCTGCCCTTCGGCGTGGGCGGGGGCTACCTGCTGGCGGGGGCCGCGCTGGACTGGTTCGCCTCCCTGGGCCTCGTCCCGCCGGACCTGCCGCCGGTGTTCGGGCCGCTGCCCGCCCTGGCCACGGCCGTGCTGATGACGCTCGCCGTGTGGCTGGCCTCGCTGGCCGCGGTCGGCCGGACCGCGTCCGCGCCGCCCATCGGGGCGCTCGCCGAGTCCGTCGCCGAGCCGCGCGTCCCCGGCCGGGCGCGCACCTGGACGGGTGCGGCGCTGCTCCTGGCCTCGGTGGGCGCGTCGGTCCCGGCGCTGGTGCTGGGCGACGAGACGGCCGCGGTCGGCCCGGCCTCGGCCGGCCTGCTCGCGGTGGCCGGACTGGCCCTGGCCGGCCCCGCCCTGCTGCGGGCCGTGAGCGGGGCGCTCGGCCGCCTGCCGTCCGTGCGCTCCTCCGCCCTGACCTGGCTGGCGGTGCGCAACCTGCACGGCCACTCCCACCGGGTGGCGGGCGCGGTCAGCGCGCTGGCGATGCTGGTGGCCTTCGCCCTCGGCCAGGGCTACGTCAACACCACGCTGCTGGCCGCGCAGACGGCGCAGCGCGAGGAGGGCGACCTGGCGGTGAGCACGGTGACCGCGCCCGCGCTCGGCGGGCTTCCTGAGGGCCTGGCCGAGGCCGTGCGGGAGGACCCGTCCGTCGCCGCGGCGGCTACCGCCACACCGACCACCCTCGTGTGGACCACCGAGTCGCCGTTCGGGGAGGGCGAGGTCCACCAGGAGACGCCCGCACTCGTCCTGGGGCCGAACGCGCGGGAGGTCGTCGACGTGGGCGTCACCGAGGGCGACCTGGGCGCGCTGACCGGCGACACCGTCGCGCTGGGCGCGCGGACCGCGCGCTCCCTCGGCGCGGAGCCGGGGCGGACGGTCACGTTCCGTATGGGGGACGGGGCCGAGGTCAGCGCCGAGGTGGTCGCGCTGTACGAACGAGAGCTCGGCTTCGGCCGGGTCCTGGTCTCGCGGGACCTGGCACGGGGGCACCTGACCGGGGACCTTGACGCCGAGCTGCGGGTGGTCGCCGAACCAGGGCGGGAGGCCGGGGCCCGGGAGGCTCTCGACGCCCTGGCCCGGTCCCGTCCGGGGGTGGAGGTCTCCGACACCGCTCCGGGGGCGGCTTCGACCGGGCTCACGGCGAACACGGTGCTCAACCTCGTGGTGCTGCTCTGCCTGGCGGGGTACGTGCTTCTCTCGGTGGCCAACCGCCTGTCCGCCCAGACCCTGCGCCGCCGTGCGGAGACGGACGCGCTGCGCGCCGTGGGCATGACCCCGGCGCAGGTCCGTTCGCTGCTGCGCAGGGAGGCCGCCCTGATCGCTGTCGGCGCGGTCGCCGCCGGTGTCCTGGCCTCGGCGGTCCCGCTCGCCTTCGCGGGGATGGGGCTCCTGGGGCGCCCGTGGCCCGGCGGCCCGTTGTGGCTGCTGCCCGCGACCGCGCTGGTGGTCGCGATGGTGTCCTGGCTGTGCGCGGAGTTCCCCGCCAGGAGGCTGACCGCCGACCGGCGGCGCGCCGGGCCGTCCGGACGCGCCGGAGGGCGCTTCTGAGGACACGGTGGCGGTGACCTGCCGGAACCACGGGGGAGCGGGGTGTGACGCCCCCTCCCCGCCGGCGGGACGGGGTTCGCCCGTCAAAAACACTTGCGCCCCAAGAGCCCACAAAGGGCGAAATAGGGCGTATAACACCCAGGTGTGTGCCGAGGATCACTTTCACAGGAGGTACCATCGGGCCCTGACGGCATGGCGCGACGCTGTCCGGGCCCGACCGGCCCGCCCCGCCGAGCGTCTGCCTCCCGCGAGCGAACCGGCTGGGGGAGCGTGAACGTGACCAACGTCCGAGGGCCCAAGACAGGTCGGCTCACGGCCGTGTTCCGCGGGCGCGGGTCCGTGCCCGTCCCCGGCCAGCGGTCCGGCGTGGTCGACCTCGGCTCCCGCGCGGACGAGCGCCCCGACCCCCGGCACGCCGAGCACACCCGCCTGCACCAGGCCTTCCTGGGACGCGCCGTCGACTACCTGTCCGCCGACGCGGGCGTGCGCCAGTTCGTCGACTGGGGGTGCCCGGTGCCCGGGACCGCCGAGCGCGTGCACGCCGCCGCCCCCGGCGCCTCCGTCGTCCACGTCGCCCCGCACGGCGCGGCGGGCATGCTCTCCACCGCCGGAGCCTCCGTGCTCTCCGGCGACGGATCCGGCACGGACACGCTCCTGCGCCGCCTCGGCACCTCCGGGCTCGTCGACTTCGACGAGCCCGTCGCCGTCCTGATGACCCGCCCCTTCACCGCGGACGACCCGCCCGCCGGGATCGACGGCCTGCACGCCCTCATGCGCGGGGGCGGCTACCTCGTACTCGCCTCCCCGGCCCCCCGCGCCGCGGTGGAGCGCGCCTTCTCCCCCTTCCAGCCCATTGAACCGGGGGTGGCGGACCTGCGATGGTGGCCCTATCCGGACGAGGACGTGTCCGGCCAGGGCACCGGCGTCCTCGCGGGGATGGGCCGCGCGCCCGGCCGGGGAGGGAGTGTGCGCGGGTGGCGGTGAACTGGGCCGGAGAGGTCCTGGCGCAGCTGCGGTTCTACTGGGACTACTCCCTGTGGCCCCGCCTGGAGGGGCTCACCGACGAGGAGTTCCACTGGATGCCGGTGCCGGGAGCGTGGACCGTGCGCGAGGGGCCGGACGGGCGCCACCGGCCCGACACGGCCGTCCCCGAACCCGAACCGCCGCCGGTGACCACCATCGCCTGGCGGCTCGGGCACATCGTCGTCGAGGTCCTGGAGACCCGCGTCAACTGGCACTTCGGCGACCGCACCGCCACACGGGAGAACACCGACTGGCCCGCGACCGCCGCGGAGGCCAGGCAGAGGCTGCGCCACGCCTACGGGGCCTGGACCGCGCACGTCCAGGAGCTGGGCGAGAGCGGCCTGGCCGCGCCGGTGGGCGGGGCCGAGGCGCCCCAGTGGGAGGACTTCCCGATGGTCGCGCTGGTGCTCCACGTCAACCGGGAGGTCATCCACCACGCGGCGGAGGTGGCCGCGCTGCGCGACCTGTACCGCGCGGAGTACGGCCGCTGAGCCGCCCCGACGCGGGGGCGGGGCGGGTTCCACGCGCGGCTCAGGGCCTGGTCATCTCGTGGAAGACGGCTCCGGCTATGAGGCTGTGCCCCCGTGTGGGGTGGTGCTCGTCCAGGCTGCGCAGCACCCGCTGTTCGAGGGCGCGGCGCCGTGGTTCGTCCAAGGCGTCGTGGAGCCAGCGGTTGCCGTGCGAGAGCAGCCACTCCCAGTGCGCCCGGGGCCCGTCGAGGGGAAGCTCGACCTCCGTGGCGGCCGTGCGGGTGTAGCGCAGCCCGGACCGCTCCGCTAGTTCCTCCCACGGGGGGTGCGGCCCGCCCATCCCAGCGGGCGCGTCCAGGCCGTGCGCGGCCCTGAACTCCTCGAAGACCTCCCCGTAGCGGGCCCACCAGCCTCCGTCGGAGCTGGGTCCGGGAGTGGAGAAGGCCAGGGTCGCGCCGGGCCGGAGCACCCGGGCCGCCTCGCGCAGCACCGCGCCCGGATCCGGCAGGATGTGGAACAGGAACCCGCTCAGCACCGCGTCGCGGGAGCGGTCGGGAAGGTCGAGCGCGGCGGCGTCCATAACGCGGGCCCGCAGCCCGGGGACCGACAGCGCGGCCAGGGCGTCGACCATCCGAGGCGAGACGTCCACTGCGAGGACCGCGCACGAGGGGCCCAGCGCCTCGGTGACGGCGAGGGACACGGCTCCGCGTCCGGCGCCCAGGTCCAGCAGCCGTGCACCGGGCGGCGGCCCGGCCCAGGCGGTCAGCCGCCGCGCGAGGGTGGCGAAGAAGGGCACCGACTCGTCGTAGACGTCGGCAACCGAGTCGAAGAGGTCCGTGGTGGAGTCTGCCATGGCGGACAGTCTCCACGTGCGCCGGTGGCTTCCTCCACCGGTTTTCCCGGGGGCGCGCCCGCCACACGGCACACCGCGTCCGCTGGTCGGTCGGCGGACGGTGCAGCGACCGGGCGCGCCTAGACCACGTGCAGCGGGTCCACCCGCACCTGCGCCAGGTGCTCGTCGCGGCGCGCGCTGCGCGCCGAGGCCGCCACCTTGAGCGACCGCGACAGCGCGCCCACCCCGCCCCGGGGCACCCGCAGCAGCGCGCGCTCCGTCGGGTGGTCGCCGTCCGGGCCGACCGCCCGGTCCGCGCCGACCGGCACCGGCCCCAGGAGTTCGGTGCCCTCGGGCAGCTCGATCTGGTCGAGCAGCTCGCGCACGTGCTCGGGAGCGCCGGTGACCGAGGCCATCGCCACCGCGGGGGGGAACCCCAGCTCGCGGCGTTCGGCCAGCTCGCGCTCGGCGAAGCCCGCCGGGTCCCACCGCACGAACGACTGCACCACCGGCAGCGAGGCGTCGGCCGACACCACTACCGTGCCGCCCGGCCGCACCAGCGCCGCCGCGTTCAACCAGCGCCGCAGCGCCTCCTCCGAGGCGCGCAGGTCCATCCGGTTCAACAGCGCCCAGCCGTCCAGCAGGACCGCCGCCGCGTACCCGTTCTCCGCCACCGGTTCGGCGCCCGGGGTGGCCACCACCAGCGACGGCGCGTCCGCCACCCGCGACAGCACCTCCTCGCGGCCCGAGGTGCGCACGGTCAGCGAGGGGAACGCGCGGCCCAGCTCCTCGGCGGTGCGGCGGGCGCCCACCACCACGGCGCGCATGCGGGTGACGCCGCACTCCGGGCACGCCCACTGGCCGGCGACCCGGCCGCACCAGCCGCACGAGGGCATGGCGTGCGAACCGCGCACGGCCAGCGGGCCCCGGCAGGAGTCGCAGCGCGCGGGCTCGCGGCACCCGGCGCAGGCCAGCGTGTTCAGGTAACCCCGGCGGGGCACCTGGAAGAGCACCGGACCGGTCCGTGCGGCCTCGCGGGCCGTGCGCAGGGCCACGCTCGGCATCCGCGCCGACCGCGCCGCCTCGTCGCGGGCCAGCTCCCGGTCGTCCCCGGCCGCCCGCACCACGGGCGCACGGCTGCGCAGGGTCGCCCGGTCGGCGGCCAGCGGACGGGCCCACCCCGACTCGACCAGCAGCTGGGCGTCGGTGGTACGCGTGTGCCCGCCGATCAGGGCACCGGCCCCGGCGCGGTGCGCGCGCATCGACAGCACCGTGCGCGCGTGCGGGTAGGGGGCGTGCGGGTCGGCGTGCACGTCGTCGCCGTCGTCCCACAGCACCACCAGTCCCAGGTCCCGCACGGGCGCGAACACCGCCGCGCGCGTGCCGACCACGACCCGGACCCCGCCGCGCAGTACCGAGAGCCAGCGCCGGTAGCGCTCGGCCGGTCCGAGGTCGGCGGTGAGCGCCGCGTGCCGGCCCTCGCCCAGGCGGAGTCCCAGGGCGTGGTCGACGGCCCGCACGTCGCGGCCGTCGGGCACCACGACCACGGTGCCGCGCCCGGCGGCCAGGGCCTCCCCGGCGGCGACCGCCACCGCGTCCGCCCAGTCGGTGCCGGGCAGGGCGTTCCACACGGCCCGGGCGGGCTGGCCCGAGCGCAGCGCGCGCAGGAAGGAGGGGCCCTCGGGGTAGTCCGCCCAGGGGCCGGGGCCGGGCTCCGTCCCGGCGGCCTCCCGCGCCGCCTCCGCGTCGGGGGCCGCGTCCGCCGAGGTCGCGGATCCCCGCGGGGCGTCCGCGGTGTCCGGCGCGGCCTCGGGGTCGGACCCGGCCGGAGGGGGGCCCGACGCGGCGCCGGCCGCCCGCGCCTGCGCGGACACGCTGTCCCCGCCCTCCTCGGAGGGGACCCCGGGGCCCTCGTCCGGACCCCCCTGCGGGTGGGCGTGTCCGGCGACCGCCGCCTCCGCGGCCTTCGCCGCCTCCTTCTCCACGCGGGCGTGGCGCGGCGGCACCGCCAGGCGCAGCACGTCGCTCAGCGTGCCCGCGTAGCGGTCGGCGACCGCGCGGGCCAGCCCCAGGATCTCGGGGGTCAGCACGGGCTCGGGGGAGACGACCGCCTCCAGGTACGCCAGCCGCCCCGAGAACTCCGAGGTCTCCACCCGCTCGGCCAGGAAACCGCCCAGCTGGCGGTTGTTGAACCGCACCTTCACCCGGCAGCCGGGCACCGCGGCCTCGTCCATGTCGGCGGGCACCCGGTAGTCGAAGTACCGGTCCAGGTGGGGCAGCGGGGTGTCCACGACCACGCGCGCGACGGGCAGCCGCTCGGCGGGCCTGCGTGGGGCCGGGCGGCGGGACCTGCTTGCCGCCCGAGCCGTGGTCCTCTCCTGCTCCGGAAGGTCGAAGAGGACCCCGTCGGGCTGACCGGGCTGCGCTGTCATCCCCCTCTGTCTACCAGAACCCGGTGACACGGCCCCGCGCACCGGGCGGCGCCGCCCGGTGCCACTGGTAGAACTGGGAACCCGACAGACCTCGGTGGAGGAGAACCCACGTTGAAGCTTGTCTTTGCCGGAACACCGCAGGTGGCGGTGCCGTCCCTGCGCGCGCTGATCGACTCCGGCCACGAGGTCGCCGCCGTGGTCACCCGTCCCGACGCCCGCTCCGGGCGCGGCCGGAAGGTCTCCGCCAGCCCGGTCGGCGAACTCGCCGAGAGCGAGGGCATCGAGGTCCTCAAGCCCGCGAAGGCGGGCGACCCCGAGTTCCTGGAGCGCCTGGCGCGGATCGCCCCCGACTGCTGCCCCGTCGTCGCCTACGGCGCCCTGCTGCCCCAGTCCGCGCTCGACATCCCCCGCCACGGCTGGGTCAACCTGCACTTCTCCCTGCTGCCCGCCTGGCGCGGCGCCGCCCCCGTCCAGCACGCGGTCCTGCACGGCGACGACGTCACCGGCGCGTCCACCTTCCAGATCGTCAAGGAGCTCGACGCCGGGCCGGTCTACGGCACCCTCACCGAGACCGTGCGCCCCACCGACACCAGCGGTGAACTCCTGGACCGGCTCTCCGTCTCCGGCGCCGAACTCCTCGTGCGCACCCTCGACGGCATCGCCGCCGGCCGGCTCAGCCCGGTCGAGCAGCCCGCCGACGGCGTCTCCTACGCCGCCAAGCTCACCCCCGAGGACGCCGAGCTCGACTTCACCGCCCCCGCCCTGCGGGTGGACCGCACGGCCCGCGCCTGCACCCCCGCCCCCGGCGCCTGGACCACCTTCCGCGGCGGACGCCTCAAGGTGGGGCCGGTCACCCCCCTCACCGACGCCGACACGCCCGCGCTCGACCCCGGCCAGCTGCACGCCGACAAGAGGCGGGTCCTGGTCGGGACCGCCACCCACCCCGTCGTCCTGGGCGAGGTGCAGCCGCAGGGCAAGCGCGCCATGGCCGCGGTCGACTGGGCGCGCGGCGTGCGTCCCGGCGACGAGGACCGCCTGGGGCGCTGAGCTGCCGTAGTCTCGACCTGGCGGGTGAGCCCGCCTGTCCCGTCCCCGGTTTGTTGAGGCAGCACACGTTGAGCGAGCAGTCCCGATCCCCGTACCGCCGTCCCCGTCGGGGCGGGAAGCCCGCGCAGGGCGGCGGCCGGGGCGGGGACGGACAGTCCCGGCCCCGCGACCCCGCCCGCCGCGTCGCCTACGACGTGCTGCGCGCGGTCGGCCAGCGCGACGCCTACGCCAACCTGCTGCTGCCCGCCCTGCTCGGCGAACGCGGTATCAGCGGCCGCGACGCGGCCCTGGCCACCGAGCTGACCTACGGGACCCTGCGGCTCCAGGGCACCTACGACGCCATCCTGGAGGCCTGCGTGGACCGCACGCTCGCCTCCGTGGACACCGAGGCGCTGCCGCTGCTGCGCCTGGGAGCCCACCAGCTGCTGTCCACCAAGATCCCGCCGCACGCCGCGGTCAGCGCGACCGTGGACCTGGCGCGCCGGGTCGTGGGCCACCACCGGGGCCGGTTCGTCAACGCCGTCCTGCGCAGGGTGTCCGCCCGCGACCTGGACGCCTGGACGGCCGTGGTCGCCCCCGACCGCGCCACCGACCCCAGCGGGTACCTGTCGGTCGTGCACAGCCATCCGCGCTGGATGGTCAAGGAACTGGCCCGGGCGCTGGGGGAGCGGTCCTCCGGCGGCCTGGTCGCGACCGAGCGCCTGCTCGCCGCGCACAACGAGCGCCCCCGCGTGACCCTCGTGGCCAAGCCGGGCCGCGCCACGGTCGCCGACCTGGTGGCCGCCGGTGCCGAGGAGGCGCGCTACTCGCCGTTCGCCGCCTACCTGCCCGAGGGCGACCCGGCGGCGATCCGCGAGGTGCACCAGAACCGGGCCGCGGTGCAGGACGAGGCCAGCCAGCTGGTCGCCCTCGCCCTGACCAGGGTGGACGCCCACGGCGACGACGCGCGCTGGCTCGACATGTGCGCGGGACCCGGCGGCAAGGCCGGTCTGCTGGCCTCCCTGGCCGGGCAGCGCGAGGCCCGCCTGCTGGCCGCCGAGGTGCAGCCCGCCCGGGCCGGGCTGGTGGCCGGGGCGGTGCGCCGCTCCCCGCGTGACGCGGGCCGGGTCGTGGTCGCCGACGGGACCAGGCCCGCCTGGAAGCCGGGGGCCTTCGACCGGGTGCTGGTGGACGCGCCGTGCACGGGGCTGGGCGCGCTGCGCCGGCGCCCGGAGTCGCGCTGGCGGCGCACCGAGCGGTCGGCCGCCGAGCTGGCGCCGCTCCAGCACGACCTGCTGGTGAGCGCGGTCGAGGCGGTGCGCCCCGGCGGGGTGGTCGCCTACGTCACCTGCTCGCCGCACCTGGACGAGACCGACGGGATCGTCCGCCGGGTCCTCTCCGAGCGCGACGACCTCACGCTGCTGCGCGCCGCCGACTACCTGGACGGGGTGCCCGACCTCGCGGCCGGCGAGGAGGGAAGGTACGTCCAGTTCTGGCCGCACGTGCACGGGACCGACGCGATGTTCCTGGCGCTGCTGCGCAGGTCCGAGCGGTCCTGAGCCGTCCGCGCGGCGCCCGGGCGCCGGACCGGGCCGAGGGGCCGGGGCGTTCCCAGGCCACCGGGGCCGTGCCCGGCGCCGCCCTCCGCGGAGCCCGTGTGCCGCGGCGGGCGCGGGCAACGGCGGCCTCCCCGCCCACGGTCCTTCGCCCTGCGGCCGGCCCCGGCGCGCACGGGCGGCCTCTCCCGCTCCTCCCCGCCTGTGGCGGTGTCCGAAAAGGGTGATTTGTGATCTACGTCGTAAAGGTCCGCTGTGAGACCACCCCCGTGCACAAGGGGAGAGGAACCGGATTCCCACGTCCCCGCAGTTCCGGGCCCCGCACCCCGGCCACCGGCCCCCGCATCCCGTGACTACACTGCACGCGTGGCCATCCAGATCTCACCCAGCATCCTGAGTGCCGACTTCGCGCACCTCGCCGACGAAGCGGCCGCCGTGTCCCCGTCCGCCGACTGGCTCCACGTCGACGTGATGGACAACCACTTCGTCCCGAACCTGACGCTCGGCCTGCCCATCGTGGAGTCCCTGCTCAAGGCGACCGACACCCCCTTGGACTGCCACCTGATGATCGAGGAGCCCGACCGCTGGGCCCCGGCCTACGCCGAGGCGGGGGCGGGCAGCGTCACCATCCACGCCAAGGCCGCCGGCGCCCCCGTGCGCACACTGCGCGAGATCCGCCGCCTCGGCGCCCGCGCGGGCCTGGCCCTCAACCCCGCCGAGGCCGTCGAGCCCTACGCCGACCTCGTCGGCGAGATGGACATGCTCCTGCTCATGACCGTCGAGCCCGGCTTCGGCGGGCAGAAGTTCCTCGACATGGTCCTGCCCAAGATCCGCCGCGCCCGCGAGATCCTCGACAGCCGCGAGGCCTCCGTCTGGCTCCAGGTCGACGGCGGCGTCAGCGAGGAGACCATCGAGCGGGCCGCCGAGGCCGGGGCCGACGTCTTCGTCGCCGGTTCGGCCGTCTACGGGGCCCAGGACCCGGCCAAGGCCGTGGAGTCCCTGCGCGCCCTCGCCGCGGAGGCCTCCGGGAGGCACTGACCCTCCGTCACCGAACCTCCGTCTGCGCAACGATCGCGACACGGCCGCGCACTCCGCTGGCCCCGTCCGGCCTCTCCGCCTATGCTGTGCGACCCGTAGTCGTGAATTTCGCTTGGTCGCGGCTCCGTCTTCCCCTCCGCCCTGGCGCGTGCGGGGGAGCGGCGCGGCGTGAGCGCGTTGCCAGGCGCGGACCCGTGGGAGTACGCGTTGAACGCTTGGACCGCCGAGTACGTGGCCATGGACGCGCTGTGGGAGGCGGAGACCGTCCCCATCCGCTGGCTCCAGGGCCTGGGGGACTGGCTCGCCCACCCGCTGGGGCTGCTCACCCACCTGGGCTCCCACACGCTGGTCATCCTCGCCCTCACCCTGGTCTTCTGGTGCGTCAACCCCGGCCTGGGGGCGCGCCTGTTCGTCGTGGTGGCCTCCTCCGGCGTGGTCAACCACCTGTTCAAGTCCGTGCTCTACGGGGCCCGGCCCTCCTGGTTCGACGCCCGCGTCACGGCCCACACGAGCTCCGACAGCTTCGGGATCCCCTCCGGGCACACCCAGGGCGCCACCGTCACCTGGGGCTACCTCGGTGCCAGGTCCGGACGCCGCGCCGCGCTGTGGGCGGCGGTCGCCGTCATCGCGCTCGTCTCGCTCTCGCGGGTCTACCTGGGCGCGCACTTCATCAGCGACGTCGTGGCCGGGCTGCTGCTGGGAGCCGCCCTGCTGTGGGCCGTCCTGCGCTGGGAGGAGCGCCTCACCGCGTGGTGGCTGGGCCTGGACACCGCCCGCTGGGCGGGCTACGCCCTCGCCGCCGCCCTGCTGCCCTGCCTGGCCGCCACCCTGTGGCAGCTGCTGGTGCGCGGGGACTGGACGGTCCCCGAGGAGTGGATCGGCGCCACCCCCGCCGATCCGGCCGCCGAGACCCTCACCGGCCTGTACACCGTGGCCGGGTCCCTGCTCGGCGGACTCGTGGGCTTCACCCTGCTCGCCCGGCGCGGCTGGTACAGCGCCGCGGGCACCCTGACCTCCCGGGCCGCCCGCTTCGTCCTCGGCGTCTCGGTGATCGTGCTGGTGCAGGTGGTCGTGGGCCTGCTCCTCGGCGGCCTGACCGGGCTCGCCGACGCCGCCGTGTCCTTCGCCGCCTACGGCGCGATCACCTTCTGGGCCTCCTTCCTGGCCCCCGAGGTCTTCGTCCGCAGCGGTCTGGCGACCCGGGCCGGGACCCCGGCCGAAACCCCCTGAGCGGGCAGGACGCGTCGGCGCGGCGACACGCCCGCCCGGGGCCCCGCTCCGTGCGTCCGTCCGCTCCCCGGGCGGCGGCGGGGGCGGATGATTCGCGTCACACCGGCTAGGCGCCCCGTTGACGAGGGGTTAGGATCCCTACCAGCAAGTTCAACACGTGCTCCGGGGTCGGTGTAATTCCGAACCGGCGGTGACAGTCCGCGACCCGGCCGAGTCCATCGGTCGGTTGAACCGGTGGAATTCCGGTACCGACGGTGAAAGTCCGGATGGGAGGCAGTACGTGTCGGGACGGCCCCTCGCCGCCCGCGTCCGCTGACGCGCGGCCCCGGTGCCGTCCTGTTCGTGGACCCTTTTCCACGCGTCCCCCCACCCCGGAGCCGCCAGGCGAAGGGAAGGCAAGGGCGTGTTCACCGGAATCGTCGAGGAGCTCGGCGAGGTCGTCTCCATCGAAGCCGCGGGCACCACGGGCGAGGCCGCGCTGCTCACCGTGCGCGGCCCCCTGGTCAGCTCGGACGCCGGGCGGGGGGACTCCATCGCGGTCAACGGCGTGTGCCTGACCGTCGTCGGCCGGGGCGAGGGCACCTTCACCGCCGACGTCATGAAGGAGTCCCTGGACCGCTCCAACCTCGGCGGCCTGGGCCCGGGGTCGCCCGTCAACCTCGAACGCGCCGCCCGCGCCGACGGCCGCCTGGGCGGCCACATCGTCCAGGGCCACGTCGACGGCACCACCGCCCTGGTCTCCCGGAATCCCGGCGACAACTGGGACGTTCTGCGCTTCGGGCTGCCCGCCGACCTCTCGCCCTACGTGGTCGAGAAGGGCTCGATCACCGTCGACGGCACGAGCCTCACCGTCTCCGCGGTCAGCGAGCCCGGCGCCGAGCAGGAGTTCTTCGAGGTCAGCCTCATTCCCGAGACCCTGGGGGCGACCACCCTGGGCGGCCTGGCCACCGGCGCCACCGTGAACATCGAGGTGGACGTCATCGCCAAGTACGTCGAGCGGATCACCGCCGTGGCAGCGGTCCGCCCGAGGGAGTGAGCGCCGGCGCACGGCACCAGGGGGCGCACCCGCGCGGTCGGGCCGCCACCCGCCACACCACCCACATCCACGACGCATCCCAGGGAGCGGCCATGACCGTCACCGACCCCACCCCGGCCACGACACCGATCGACCAGGCCGTCGTCCTCGACCCGATCGAGGAGGCCATCGCCGAGTTCGCCGCGGGGCGGGCCGTCGTGGTGGTGGACGACGAGGACCGCGAGAACGAGGGCGACATCATCTTCGCCGCCGAGCTCGCCACACCCGAACTCCTGGCGTTCATGATCCGCCACACCTCCGGCGTGGTGTGCGTCCCCCTGGAGGGCGAGGACCTGGACCGCCTCGACCTGCCGCTGATGACCGCGCGCAACGAGGAGAGCCTGCGCACCGCCTACACGGTCACCGTGGACGCGCGCGAGGGCGTCACCACCGGGATCTCCGCCGCCGACCGGGCCCGTACCATCCGCCTGCTGGCGCAGGAGGGCAGCCGCCCCTCCGACTTCGTGCGCCCCGGCCACATCCTGCCGCTGCGCGCCCGCCCGGGCGGTGTGCTGGCCCGGCGCGGCCACACCGAGGCCTCCGTGGACCTCGCACGCCTGGCCGGTCTGCGCCCCGCGGGCGTGCTCGCCGAGGTCGTCAACGACGACGGCACCATGGCCCGCCTGCCGCGGCTGCGCGAGTTCGCCGACGAGCACGGCCTCAAGCTGGTCTCGGTCGAGCAGCTCGCCGCGCACCGGACGGCCCTGGGCGAGGCGCTCACCGAAGCCGAGGCCCACCCGCCGCTGGTCACCCGCGTGGTCGAGACGCGCCTGCCCAACAGGTACGGCGAGTGGCGCGCCGTCGGGTTCCGGGGCACCGCCGACGGCGCCGAGCACGTCGCCCTGGTGTACGGGGACCTGACCGACGGCACCGACGTCCTGGCCCGCCTGCACTCGGAGTGCCTCACCGGCGACGCGTTCGGCTCCCACCGCTGCGACTGCGGCGCCCAGCTGGACGCCGCCATGGCCGACATCGCCGAGGAGGGGCGCGGGGTGGTCGTCTACCTGGGCGGCCACGAGGGCCGGGGGATCGGCCTGCTGCACAAGCTGAGCGCCTACAGCCTCCAGGACCGGGGGGCGGACACCGTGGACGCCAACCTGCGCCTGGGCCTGCCCGCCGACGCTCGCGAGTTCGGCGCCGGGGCCCGGATCCTCACCGACCTGGGGGTGTCGTCGGTGCGGTTGCTGACCAACAACCCCGCCAAGGCCGAGGGACTGGAGCACCACGGCGTGCGGGTCAAGGAGCGGGTGGCCATGCCCTCCTTCGTCACCGAGGACAACATCGGCTACCTGCGCACCAAGCGCGACCGCATGGGCCACGACCTGACCGGCGTCGCCCGCTGATCCCGGCCCCGCGCGTCCGGCCGCCGAAGGCCCCGCGCACGGGGCTCCCGGGTCCGCTCCTCCCTCCGGGGAGCTGTGGCCGGAAAGCCCCGCACCATCCGTTCGGACAGAAAGCAGGAACCCATGAGTGGTGAAGGACGCCCCGACCGCGGCGGTGTCGACGCCTCCGGGATGTCGGTGGGCATCGTCGTGACCCGCTGGAACGCGGACGTCGTCCAGCCGATGCTCACCAGAGCCCTGGACGCGGTGAGGGCCTCGGGCGCGGCGGAGCCCGTCGTGGTGGAGGTGGCCGGGGCGGTCGAGATCCCCGTGGTCGCCCAGGAGCTGGCCCGCAAGCACGACGCCGTGATCGCCCTGGGCGCGGTCATCCGCGGCGGCACCCCGCACTTCGAGTACGTGTGCCAGTCGGTCACCCACGGCCTGACCGAGGTGGCCCTGCGCCACTCCACCCCCGTGGGCAACGGCGTGCTCACCTGTGACACCCTGGAACAGGCGCGTGACCGCGCCGGACTGCCGGGGAGCGCCGAGGACAAGGGCGCCGAGGCCGCGCTGGCCGCCCTGGACACGGCGGCGGTCCTGCGCGGGATGCGCCGCTGACCCGGCTCCGGCGGCGTTCGCGGCGGTCCGCCCCGAGGGGCGGGCGGCCGGAGGCGCCCCCGCGGAGCGGTGACCGGCCGTTGGGGCGGCCGGTCCCGGGACGGTCCGCGTCGACCCGGTGGTAGGGGTCGCGGAGTCGTGGGAACAGGGTTGAGAAGTGGAGCGGTTGGTGCGGACGAGGGAACAGCCCGTGGACGACGAGGCGTCGAGGCAGCCGGCGCTGCCCAGGACGTGGCGGCCCAGGTCGGTGCGGTGGGTCGCCTACGGCCTGGCCCTGCTGATCGTGGCGACCCTGGCCGTTCTGGCCGCGGTCCTGCCGGAGGGCTGGGGGGTCGTGGACCGGGTCCTGCTGGTGGGCCTGGGCCTGGCCGTCGCGGCCGCCCTGCACCTGCTCGCCCGGCCGCGGCTGGTGGCCGCCGAGGAGGGCGTGACGGTGGTCAACAGCATCCGCACCCACGTGCTGTCCTGGGCGGAGGTCGTGGACGTCCGGATGCCCGAGGGGGAGCCCTGGCCCTCGGCGGACCTGTCCGACGGCACGACCCTGGCGGTGATGGCCATCCAGAGCGCCGACGGCGAGTCCGCCCGGCGCGGCCTGGAGGAGTTCCGCGCGCTGCTGCACGAGCGCGGCGAGGGCCGCGAGCCCGACCGCTCGTAGGAACCTCCGGAGGGAGCCGCCGAATTCCTGAGGATCGGAGGCTCCCGGGTGTTGTGCGGGGCACATAGTTTGGTACCGAGAGCCACCGACGGAACGTGGAAGAGGTACCGCGTGCGCGACATTCGAGCGGCCGTGTCCGACCTGTACGCGTCGGGCGAGACGTTCGCGCTGGCCACCGTGATCGACACCTACAAGAGCGCGCCCCGCGACGCCGGGGCGGCGATGCTGGTCAGCGCCTCGGGGGAGGCCGTCGGCAGCGTGTCCGGCGGCTGCGTGGAGGGCGCGGTCTACGAGGAGGCCCTGGAGGCCATCCGCACGGGAACGCCCGTGCGCCGCACCTACGGGGTCAGCGACGACGACGCCTTCAGCGTCGGCCTGACCTGCGGCGGAACGCTGCACATGTTCGTCGAGCCGATCAACCGGTCCACCTACCCCCAGCTGGGCTCGGTGATCGGCGCGATCGACGAGCACCAGCCGGTCGCCGTGGCCACCATCGTCTCCGACCCCTCCGACCAGGAGCGGGTGGGGCGGCGCCGCGTGGTCTGGCCCGGCCACGCCGAGGGCGACCTGGGCAGCGACAGGCTGGCCGACGCCCTGGACGACGACGTGCGCGGCATGCTCGCCCAGGGCAGCACGGGCCTGCTGCGGTACGGCACCGACGGGCAGCGGCGCGGTGACGAGCTGGAGGTGTTCGTGCAGTCCTTCGCGCCCGCGCCCCGCATGCTGGTGTTCGGCGCGATCGACTTCGCGGCGGCCGTCGCCGACCTGGGCACCTACCTGGGCTACCGGGTGACGGTGTGCGACGCCCGGCCGGTGTTCGCGACGGCCAAGCGCTTCCCCACCGCCGAGGAGGTGGTGGTCAAGTGGCCGCACGTGTTCCTGGACGAGATCGCCGACGAGGTCGACGAGCGCACGGCCGTCTGCGTGCTCACCCACGACCCCAAGTTCGACGTGCCGGTGCTGCGGGCGGCCCTGCGCACCCGTGCCGGGTACATCGGCGCGATGGGGTCCCGGCGCACGCACGAGGACCGGCTGGAGCGGTTGCGCGAGGCCGGGGTGGGTGAGGCGGAGCTGGAGCGCCTGCACTCGCCGATCGGGCTGGACCTGGGGGCGCGCACCCCGGAGGAGACGGCGGTGTCGATCGCCGCGGAGCTGGTGCAGACCCGGTGGGGCGGCAGCGGACGCGCCCTGCGCGAGACCAGCGGCCGGATCCACCACGACACGCCGGGTAAACCCCTGGTTCCGGCCGGATTCGGCCACCGTGTGAAGTGAACCGAAACCCGCCCGGCCCTGGAGTGCCTGGTCACGGCGGGTCCGCGGGGACGGTCACGGGACGGGTCCGGACGGGCTGTGCCAGGTGGCCCATCCTCCGCGCCCGTGCGTGGCATGATCACGTCATGGGTACTGGGGGGCAGGTGCAGGACGGCGAGCGGACGCGTACGGGCCCGGTGGCGGGCCTGCTGTTGGCCGCGGGTTCGGGGAGCAGACTCGGGCGTCCCAAGGCGCTGGTCGAGGTGGGCGGCGAACGCCTGGTCGACCGCGGCGTGCGCACGCTGACCGAGGGGGGCTGCGCCCCCGTCATGGTGGTGCTGGGCGCTGCCGACACCCCGGTGCGCGGCGCCCACACGGTGCACAACCCCGACTGGCGGACCGGTATGGGGTCCTCGGTGCGCGCCGGGATCGACGCCCTGCCCGACACGGCCGACGCCGTGCTGATCGCGCTGGCCGACCAGCCCCTGGTCACCCCCGGGGCGGTGCGCCGCCTGGTGGAGGCGCACGAGCAGGGCGCCCGCGCCGCGGTGGCCACCTACCGCGGCAACCAGCGCAACCCCGTGCTGCTGGGCCGCGAGCACTGGTCGACCGCCTACGCCATGGCCGTGCACGACGTGGGGGCGCGCCCGTTCCTGCGCGCGTACTCCCACCTGGTCACCGCCGTGGCCTGTGACGACATCGCCAGTCCGGAGGACATCGACACGGCGGAGGACCTGGAGCGGCTCAGCGACGTGCTGGGCCGGGAGCCCTCCGGATCGGGCTGACCCCCCGGCCGCGGGCCGCGCGGTGGCGCCGGGCTCAGGCCAGGGACTCGGCGAGGATGCCGAACACGTGCTCGGTCGACTCCCCCGGGGCGAGCACGATCAGGTCGGTGCCGGTGGCCAGCGCGTTGGGCGGGCAGGTCATGGGTTCGGCGGCCAGGTGGGCCCGGTGGTCCTCCCCGCCGAGGGTGTCGGAGCTGAACAGCTGCAGCCAGCCGAAACTGCGGTCGCACCACAGCGACACCCGGTGCCCGGGGCCGCTCGCCCGCACCCACGCGCGCCCGTCGGTGTCCCTCTCCAGCGCGGAGAAGGCGGTGTCCAGAACGGTGCCGCCCAGCTGGCGGCCCGGCGGGCGGAAGTCGAACTCGCCGCCGTCCACGGGGACGGGGTCGCCCGAGGGCAGCATCCGCCCGTCCACCGGCTGCCGGGTGCCCGCGGTGACCTCCACCGACAGCTCGCCGCGCGCGGCCAGCGCCGACAGCGGCTCGCCCAGGGTCAGGTAGGGGTGGAAGCCCAGTCCGAACGGCGCGGGGGACCCGCCCCGGTTGCGGGCGGTGGTGGTGACCGTCAGTCCGTCGGCGGTGAGCCGGTAGGCCACGGTCAGCTCCAGGGGGAAGGGGAAGCCGGGTTCGCCCTCCAGGGCCAGCCGCAGCCGGGCCGCGTCGTCGGACACCGGCTCCGGCGTCCACTCCCGGTCGTGGACCAGGCCGTGGATGGCCGTGCCCGTCGCCGGGTCGTTGGGTTCGAGGCGGTGTTCGGCCCCGCCGAAGCGGTAGCCGCGCTCGGTCACGCGGTTGGGCCACGGCGCCAGCACCTGGCCCTGGAAGGCCTTGGGGCCGTCCCCGTCGTAGGGCCACACCACGTCGCGGCCGCGCCAGGTGAGTGCCCGCAGTCCCGCTCCCGTGCGGTCGACGCGCGCCCGGTACTCTCCCGAGCGCAGCTCGATCACCTCGCCCACCTGACACCTGCTTCCCCGTCGTCGCCGTACGTCCGTGTGCCGAACCGGGCGATCATAGCCCACAGGCCCCGCCGGGGGGACACGGCGGGACATGTGACGCCTGTGGTGCGAGTTGTTCAGGAGGTTCGGAGGCGGAGCGCGGCGACCGCCGACACCCACAGCATGGCGGTGACGGCTCCGACGGCCAGGGTCAGCGGGGACCTAGGCGAGCAGGCCGTCCAGGGGGATCAGCACGCCCGAGCCCAGCGCCAACAGGCCCGTGGACAACAGCACCACCACCATGAACAGCGTTCCCACCACGGCCAGGCGGAAGGCCCCCAGGCGCCGACGGGCCCGCGAGGTGGGCTTCTTGCTGGCCGCCGAGCGGCCCAGCACCACCAGCAGCACCGACAGCAGCACCGGCAGCCACCACGCGGCGCCCATGCCGCCGGGCAGCAGGCCGGTGACGGCTCCGGTGACCTCCGACAGCCAGCCCAGGACCGCGCCGTCGCCGGCCTCCAGCAGCCCGGTGTAGGCCGAGGTCACGAACTCGCTCTCGGGGTAGAACCCCTCCTGCGGGCGCACCACGCGGCCCACCCCGTCCACGAGCCCGAGCAGCGCCGCGGGATAGGCGAACCGGCGGCACCTGCCCGCCTTCATCGCCCGCTGGATCTGGCCCATGGTCCTGTCGGCCCGGCGCCTGCGGCGTTCCTGTTCGCGAGGGCTGAGCGAGGGGTCCTGCACGCCCGCGGGGTCGTAGGGGTGCGGCGCGGTCGGGCGGTCGGGCGCGGAGGAGGCCCCGGCGACGCGGCGCCGGACTCCGGCCGCCTTCTCCCGGGCCTGTGACCAGCGTTCGCCGGCCGAACCGACCAGCGACGCCCACCGGTCCTGGCGGCGCGCCCTGCCGTCGGCGCGCTCGCGCTCGGCGATCCCGCCGCCCACCCGCGCGGCCTCGGGCAGCAGGAGCACCGCCGTGATCAGGGCGCTGCGGGTGGTCAGGGCGTCGCGGCCGCTGGCGTCGCGCAGGGCCAGGCGCCGCTGCTCCACCCACCACGGGGCGTGCGGGGCGGCGCTGCGCTGGCGCGGGTGCCAGGACTGGCGGCGCAGCAGCGACCGGCTCCGGGACGCGGTCTCGGGGAGCAGGACCAGCTCGACCGCCCTGGCCCAGGCGGTGTCGGTCTCGTGGGTGTCCGGGCGTCGGGGGGCGTCGGGCCCCGAGCCGACCAGCCGGTCGACGTTCTCGGACACCTTGCGCATGATCAGGGGCACCTCGTGCTGGACGCGCTCCAGCAGGGCGCACCGCCCCGAACCGCCCGAGCGGCAGGCCGGGTGCGGGCACCAGTGCTGGGCGCCCAGGCCGACCGCCCCCGAGGTCACGGCCTCGCGCACGACCGCGTGGCGGCTGGCGTCGCCGGTGGCCAGGTCCAGCAGCCCGTCGGCGCTGATCTCGTGGCCGCGAAAGCGCGGCGGCATCCCGGGTACGTACCGGGCGGCCAGCGCGCTGATCGCCACGTGCGCCTGTTCGGGATGGGCGTCCAGGCCGGTCAGGTGGGCGCGGTCGAAGGTGTAGTCGTTGACCTCGCGGTCCAGCCAGGTGCGCAGCTGGGGCCAGTGGGTGCGCAGCCACATGGCGCCCGTCTCGGAGCGGTCGAGCAGGTCGAAGGCCAGGCTCGGCGGGTCCTCGTGGCTGGCCCCGGCGAACTCGATGGGGCGCAGGCGGCGCGCCGCGCGGATCTGCGGGCGCTCGCCCGCCAGCCACTGTACGACCTCGTCGTAGCCCCAGCGGGCCGACGGGGAGGGGGCGAGCAGGCCGCGGGCCAGCAGGCGCCAGCGCTCGTCGGTGATCGCGGAGATGTCCACCTCGGTGTTGCGGGCGGTCAGCCAGTTGCCGCCGCGCTCGGGGCGGCGTCCGGCCACCAGCTCGTGCACCATCACGCCCAGGGACCACCAGGCCGCGGGGGCCTCGCGGCGGCCCTCGACGACCTCCGGCGCGGCGTAGTCCTCGGTGATCGCCAACCCGCCGTAGACGCGGCTCATGGTGGCGCGCACGGCGCCGCCGAAGTCGGTGAGCGCCACGACCGGCGGGTCCAGGGACCGCACCAGCAGGTTCTCGGGCTTGACGTCGGTGTGGTTGTGCTGCAGCTCGCCCTGCCAGTGGTGCAGGCACTCGGCGACGGCGGAGACCACGGCGCGGGCGCGGTCGTCCGGCAGCGGGGCCTGGTCGATGAGCGCGCGCAGCGACCCGTGGGAGAAGTACTCCTGGGCCTCCCAGGCCAGGTCCTCGCCCCAGGAGCTGGCGGCGGTGCCGTACCCGTGGATGGCGGGGGTGTGCGGCGAGGCGGTGCCGCGGGCGCGCAGGCGGTCCAGGAGCTCGCGGTTGACGTCGTGGCCGGGCCGGTACACCTTGAGCGCGAGCCTGCGCCCGGGGGAGTCGGTGGGCTCGGCCAGGTAGACGACGGCCTCGCCGCCCGCGCCGATGTGGTCGAGCACGCGGTAGCGGCGGCGCAGCTCGGCGGGGACGGCGTAGTCGAGGTCGCTCGCGGGGCCGACCACCACGCGCGAGAGCAGGCGGGTCATCCAGTCCAGGAGGGGGCCGAACAGCGTCCGCCACCAGGGCGTGCGGCCGTCGGGGCGGCCGTCGCCCGGGATGGTGCGCGCGGGCCGCGTCCCCGGGGCCCCCGCCGTGCGGGTGGTCTCCGCCCGGCCCGCGCCGGGCAGGACGCTGGTGCGGTCCGCGGCGGGGGAGGACACGCGGGTGGGCCCGGTGCCGTCGTCCCGGGCCGCGCCCGGGCGGAACACACGGGTGGCCCAGCGCGTGCGCTCCGCGCGCGGGCGGTCCCCGCCGGGGCCGATGCGCGTGGTGGGCGCGGTGGGTTCGATCCGTTGGGTCGGCGCGTTCTCGTCACCGTCGGGCGTGACCATCGAGGTCGGAGCCATCCTTCGGATAGGCGTTCGTGTCGTGGGCCTGCGGGGGAACGAGGGCTCCTCCAGGGTAGGTCCGCGCGGCGCCTTCCGCGCGCCGTTCCCGGCCCCGGTGCGGGTTCCTCGTCGTCCCCCTCACCCCCTTGAGACTCCCCGAGGGGGCGCGGAGTTCCCTCGGGGGCGCGGACGGTGCGCGCGGGGCCGGACACGGCGCGGGTCGGGCGGTGCCGCCCCGCTTCGCGCGCCTCAGTGCTGTCCGCGCGGGGCCGCGCCGAGTTTCTCGCAGGCCTCCCGGTACATGCGCACGACCTCGGCGCGGATCTGGGCGCGCTCGGTGAGCGGCCGCGCCCACGGCACGCGCACGGCGTGCTCGGTTCCGTCCACGGTGACCGCGTAGTCGCCGCCGTCGCCGTCCAGGCCCGTCATGCGCGCCGCGTCGGCCCCGGGCAGGCCGCCCAGGGCGCGGCAGATGAGCAGGGTGTCCTCGGGGTGGTCGCCGTTCATGTGGGCGGTGACGGCGGCGACGACCTCGGGGGAGAAGGGGTTGGACGGGGACACGGGACCTCCTGGCCGACGGGTGGCGCGCACGCGTGACACGAGCGGGGGGAGGGCTGCGCGCCCTCCCCCCGCTGACGATATCCGAGCGGCCCCGAAGGTGATGACGGTGTGTCGTCAAAACTTCCGGGAGGCCGGCCCGTCCCGCCACTCACCCCGTCCCGTGCGGCCCGGAGTCCGCCCGGCCGCCGCGGGACGCGCTCAGGCCTGGCGGGTGAACTCGGCGTCGATGTCGATGGTGATCTTGTCGCCGACGACCACGCCGCCGCCGTCCATCGGCATCTCGATGTCCACGCCGAACTCCTTGCGGCTGATCTGCGTGGAGCCGGTGAAGCCGGCGCGGTTGAGGCCGTAGGGGTCGATGGTGGAGCCGTTGAACTCCAGCGCGATCTCGACCGGGCGGGTGTTGCCCTTGATGCTCAGCTCGCCCTGGACGACGAAGTCCTCGCCCTTGGCGACGACGCCGGTGGAGCGGAAGGTGAACTCCGGGTGCTCCTCGACGTGGAAGAAGTCGGCCGAGCGGATGTGGTTGTCGCGGTCGGCGTTGTCGGTGTTGATCGAGCCGGCGTCGATGGTGGCCTCGACGGAGGACTGGGTGGGGTCCTCGGGGACCGTCAGCGTGGCGTCGAACTTCTCGAACCGCCCGCGGACCTTGCTGACCATCATGTGCCGTACGGAGAAGCCGACCACGCTGTGGGCGGGGTCGATCTTCCAGGTTCCGGCCTGCAGTTCCTGCGCTGCCATGGTGTCTCCCTGTCGGGTCGGCGGACCCGGGGATCGGGCCCTCTCGCTGGTGAGTAACAAGATAACTCAGAAGAATCTTCCTCGGAAGAGGAGTTTAGGCAATACCGGGCTCTCGTGCAAGGCGTTTTGCCGCCGCGCGCCGACGCGGGGCCCGGCGGTGTGGCGGAGCGGAGGTTTCGGACACGCCACTACGATGGGCCGCATGGAGAACGCCGGGTGGCTCGACGCCGGAGAACAGCACGTCTGGCGCGGTTTCCTCAGGATGAACGCCTGGATCTACGACGAGCTGGAGAAGGACCTGCGCGCCCGCACCGGGCTCTCGCTCATCGAGTACGGCATCCTCGTGCACCTGTCCGAGGCCGAGGGGCGGCGCATGCGCATGCGGGTGCTCGCCGACAGCGTCATCGTGTCCAAGAGCAGGCTCTCCCACCAGGTCGCCCGGCTCGAACGCGGCGGCTACGTGCACCGGGAGCACTGCGACGACGACCGCCGCGGGCTGTGGGCGGTACTCAGCGACAAGGGCGCCCTCCTCCTGCGCGAGGCCGCGCCCGGACACGCCGCGCGCGTGCGCTCGCTGATCTTCGACCGCCTCAGCGTGGAGCAGGTCGCCCAGCTCGGCTCGATCATCGGGGCGCTCGACAACGGCGGGGCCGCACAGCGGGGGTAGCCCGGAGCGGCCGTTCGGTGTGTCCGAATTCTCGGGCCCGGGTCCGTGCGCCCGGCCCGTGCACCTGGTCCGCGGGGCCGGGGCCGGGGCCCGCGCGCGGGGGCCCCGCGGGTTCCCGCCGCCTCGCGCGTGTGCGGTACGGGTCCGGCGGCCCACCGGTAGAGTCGGTGCACGTGAGCAGACCATCCATCATCGGCGCCCAGAACTTCCGCGACGACGACGGCAGCGTCGATCCCGAGGTCGAGGCACGCCTGCGCGAGCACGCGTCGGGCGAGACGGGCGACCGCCAGGTGCTGGCCGCGCTCAGCGGGACCCGCGTGCTCATCCCCGTGGTCGCCGTGGCCACCGAGACCGAGGAGGGCGTCGGCGGGCTCACCAAGGACAAGAACAGCGAGGTCGCCGTCCCGATCATGACCGGCAGGGACGGGCGGCGCGGCATGCTCGCCTTCACCTCCGTGGACGCGGTCCGCCGCTGGCGCCCGGACGCGCGCCCCGTGCCCTTCACCGTCAGGGACGCCTGCCAGGCGGCCCTGGAGGAGGAGGCGGACGCGCTGGTGATCGACGTGGCCGGTCCCGTGCCCTACACCGTGCAGGGCCCCTTCCTCAGGATGCTCGCCGAGAACGGCGCCGTCCCCGAGCCCAAGGACGACCCGCAGGTCCTCGGACTCATCTACCAGGTCACCAAGGCCGAGTTCGGTATCGAGCGCGTCCGCATCCACCCCTCCGAGCGCGGCGAGATCGGCATCCGCCTCGAACTCGAGGAGCGCGACGACGAGGTCCTGCGCCGCGTGGCCGAGCGGCTCACCGCCGAGCTGCGGCACGTGCTGCCCGGGGGCATCGAGCTGAGCGCCGTCGTACGCGCCCGGCGCGACGACGCGCCCCAGGGCGGACCCGGGCCGGAGCGCGGCGGAGGCCGGGGAAGGCACGAGCGCCCGGGGGGCTCCAAAGGCAGCGAAGGCAGCGGGGGTCCGGGAAGGCACGAGGGCCCGCGGGGCCCCGGAGGCGGCGCAGGCGGGCCGGCGAGGGACGAGTGAACCCGCCGTAGCCGCCGCTGGGCCCGCTTCGACCCGCTTTCCCCTCCTCGGGCGTCCGGACCCGGGCCGAAGCGGGGGTCCGGGCAGGCGCGGGCGCCCGCGGGACCGGGCCGCCGCGGTTCCCCGCCCCGTGCGGGCGTGCGGCCCCGAGGACGCTTCCGGGCGTGGACTTTTCCACAGGCCGGACCGGGCGGTGTCGCCACGGGCCCCGGAAGGGTAGCTTCCCACCATGCCCACCCCCTCGACACTCCTCCTCCACCCGCACCTGTGGGCGGCCTCCGTCGTCGTCCTCCTCGCCCTGCTCGGAGTGGTGGTGGGCCAGGTCAACGGCCGCCTCGTCCACCTCTTCGGCCCCGCCGACCCGCCGGGGGCGCCCACCCCCCGCGGTTCGCTCACGCCCCGCGCCGACCGGCAGGTCCAGCCCGCGCGCGACGACGCCACCGCCGTCCCCGACACCGGCACCGTCCCCGGCGCCGGTGAGGGCGTGCCGGACGGGAGCCGGCTCCCGTCCGGGGCCGACGAGGGCCCGCCGCCGCCCCGCTGCCCCCACTGCCGCGCCGAGCTGCGCTTCCTGCGCTGGTTCCCCGCCGTGGAGGCCCGGACGTTCCGAAGACGCGGGGCCTGCCCCCACTGCGAGCAGGTCGTCCGCTCCCACCCCGCGGTCGTCGTCGTGACCGCCGTGCTCTTCGGCTGCGTCGGGCTGTGGGCCGCCCTCCGGCCCGACTGGTGCCCGTTCGGCGTGCTGGCCGTGCTCTGGCTGACCGCCGTCGGCGTGCCGCTGGCCGTCATCGACCTGCGGGTCATGCGCCTGCCCGACGCCGTCGTCCTCCCCGCCTACCCCGTCGCCGCGGTCCTGATCGGGGCGGCGGTCCTGCTGCCCCCCGAGGGCCCCGACACCGGCCGGGCCGGGGACGCGCTCGCCGGCATGGTCCTGGTCACGGTGCTGTACTGGCTGCTGTGGCGGGTGCACAGCGCGGGGTTGGGGTTCGGAGACGTCAAGCTCTCCGGGCTCACCGCGCTGTACGCGGGGTGGGCGGCGGGCCCCCTCGGCGCGCTGGTCGCCGTGTTCTGGGCCTTCGCGGCCTTCTCGCTGGTGGGGGTCGTGCTCATGGCGCTGCGGAGGCTCACCCGCAGGGACCCCTTCCCGCTCGGCCCGTTCATGCTCGCCGCCGCCCTGGCCACCGTCCTGGCGGGGGGAGCGCTGTTTCCACAACCCTGAGCCCGGGTGCGCCGCCGCGCACCGATCCGTGGGAGGATCGTGCACATGTTGCGTTGGCTGACCGCGGGGGAGTCCCACGGACCCGCACTCGTCGCGATTCTGGAGGGCCTCCCGGCCGGTGTGTCCGTCACCTCTGACGACATCGCCGCCGCGCTGCTCCGCCGTCGCGCCGGGTACGGCCGGGGTGCCCGGATGAAGTTCGAGAAGGACCAGGTCTCCGTGATCGGGGGCATTCGCCACGGCCGCACCCAGGGGGGTCCGGTCGCGATCGAGGTCGGGAACACCGAGTGGCCCAAGTGGGAGAAGGTGATGTCCCCCGACCCCGTGCCCGCCGAGGAGCTGGAGAGCGTGGCGCGCAACGCGCCGCTCACCCGGCCCCGGCCCGGCCACGCCGACCTGGTCGGCATGCAGAAGTACGGCCACGAGGAGTCGCGGCCGATCCTGGAGCGCGCCAGCGCCCGTGAGACCGCCGCCCGCGTCGCCATCGGCGAGGTGGCGCGCCAGTTCTGCCGTCAGGCCCTGGGCGTGGAGATCCTGAGCCACGTGGTGTCCATGGGGCCCGTGGCGGTGCCCGAGGACGCGCCGCAGCCGCGCCCGGAGGACCTGGCCGCGATCGACGCCGACCCGCTGCGCTGCTTCGACGCCCCGACCAGCGCCCGCATGGTCGAGGAGGTCGACGACACCAAGAAGTCCGGCGACACCCTCGGCGGCGTGGTCGAGGTGCTGGCCTACGGCCTGCCGCCCGGCCTGGGCAGCCACGTGCACTGGGACCGGCGCCTGGACGCGCGCCTGGCCGGTGCGCTCATGGGCATCCAGGCGATCAAGGGCGTGGAGGTCGGCGACGGCTTCCGCACCGCCGCCCGCCGCGGTTCCGTCGCCCACGACGAGATCGAGCCCGGTCCCGACGGCGTGCGCCGCCGCACGAACCGCGCCGGAGGCGTCGAGGGCGGCATGACCACCGGCGACCCGCTGCGCGTGCGCGCCGCGATGAAGCCGATCGCGACGGTGCCCAGGGCGCTGGACACCATCGACGTCGAGACCGGTGAGCCCGCGCAGGCCAACCACCAGCGCAGCGACGTCACCGCGGTCCCGGCCGCCGGTGTGGTCGCCGAGGCGATGGTCGCCCTGGTGCTCGCCGAGGCCGCCGTCGAGAAGTTCGGCGGTGACTCGGTCGCCGAGACCGCGCGCAACCTCAGGGGATACCTGGACGCGCTGAGCGTGCGCTGACTCCGCGGTCCCCGGTCCGCCTTCGCGCGGACCGGGGAGCCGACGCGTGTTTTCCGCCGGATCCCCGCCCCAGCCCTCCCCGCGGACGGCGGGGTGCTCCCGCGCCCCCTGGACGGAGTCCCCGCACCCCCCGGGTGGCTAGAGTGGGTGCACAGGAAAGCTCAAGCGTGGGTACGGCGCCGCTCCCGCGCGGGGAAGGGGACCGTGCCCGTGCGCACTCCGGGTTCCGCCCGACGCCACTCCTCGCGCACGCGGCGACGGCCCCGGAACCCCTAGGCAGGCAGAGCGTGGCAAAAGCGATCGCGGTGCTCATCGGTTCGCCCGGATCGGGCAAGTCCACCGTCGGCGAGGCCCTGGCCCGGCGCCTGGACGCCGACCTGCTGTGCACCGACACCGAGGTCGAGAAGCGCGCGGGCAAGCCCATCGGCGACATCTTCGTCGAGGACGGCGAGGAGCGGTTCCGCGCCCTGGAGCGCGAGGTCGTCGCCGAGGGCCTGCGCGCCTGGGAGGGCGTGATCGCCGTCGGCGGCGGCGCGGTCCTCGACGAGGACACCCAGCGCGACCTGGCGGAGCACCACGTGGTCTACCTCCAGGTGGAGTTCGGCGAGGCCGCCAAGCGCGTGGGCATGGACGTCGCCCGCCCCCTGCTCGCGGGCAACCCCCGCACCCGGCTCCGCCAACTGCTCAACGAGCGCCTGCCCGTCTACGAGCGCCTGGCCACCGTCACCGTGGAGACGACCGGCTACCACCCCGAAGAGATCGTCGACGCCATCCTGCCCTCGCTGGCCGGACAGGGCTCTGGAAAGGCTCAGCAGTGACCGTGACACGCATCGGTGTGGGCGACTCCGCCGGACGCTACGACGTGGTGGTCGGCAGCGGGGTCCTCTCCGAACTCCCCTCCCTGGTCGGCGACGCCGCCCAGGTGGCCGTCATCCACCCCGGGGGCCTGGACGCGATCGCCCGCCCCGTGCTCGGAGCCCTGGAGGCCGCCGGTTACCGGGCGCACTCCATGCCCGTCCCGGACGGCGAGGCTGCCAAGACCGCCGCCGTCGCCGTCGACCTGTGGTCCCGGCTCGGGCAGCGGGGCTTCACCCGCAGCGACGCCGTCGTCGGCGTCGGCGGGGGAGCCGCCACCGACCTGGCCGGGTTCGTCGCCGCGACCTGGCTGCGCGGTGTGCGCTCCGTCCTGGTGCCCACCACCCTGCTCGGCATGGTCGACGCCGCCGTCGGCGGCAAGACCGGCATCAACACCCCCGAGGGCAAGAACCTCGTCGGCTCCTTCCACCCCCCGGCCGGGGTCCTGTGCGACCTCGCCACCCTGCCGAGCCTGCCCCGGGCCGACTACATCGGCGGCCTCGCCGAGATCGTCAAGGCCGGCTTCATCGACGACCCCGTCATCTGCGACCTGGTCGAGGACGACCCCTCGGGTGCCGCGACGCCCGAGGGCAGGCACACCCGCGAGCTCATCGAGCGCGCCATCCGGGTCAAGGCCGACGTCGTCTCCGGCGACCTGCGCGAGAGCGGCCGCCGCGAGATCCTCAACTACGGCCACACCCTGGGCCACGCGATCGAGCGCGCCGAGAACTACACCTTCCGGCACGGCTACGCGGTCTCCATCGGCATGGTCTACGCCGCCGAACTCGCCCGCCTGGACGGCCGTGTGGGCGACGACCTGGTCGAGCGCCACCGCTCCCTGCTCTCCTCGGTGGGCCTGCCCGTCTCCTACGCCCCCGAGGCCTGGCCCGAGCTGCGCGCCGCCATGAGCGTGGACAAGAAGGCCCGCGGGGCCACCCTGCGCTTCGTGGTCCTGGACGGTCTGGCGCGGCCCACCATCCTCAGCGGTCCCGCCCCTGAACTGCTGGACGAGGCCTACCGCGCGGTCACGGGCGACGCCCGGGTCCCGCGAAGCCACTAGACTGCACACAGGCGACGTGCGCACCGGCGCGCCCGGGGGAGCTCCCCGAGGTGCCCGTGCCCGGCCCCACCGACCACCGACCGGGCCCTCCGCGGGACCGGTCCCCGACGTGTCAGACCCCTTGGAGAGACGACCGAAGTGGCCACGACGAACGACATCAAGAACGGCACGACCCTGCGGCTCGAAGGCGGCGTCCTCTGGAACGTCCTGGAGTTCCAGCACGTCAAGCCGGGCAAGGGCGGCGCGTTCGTCCGTACCAAGCTGAAGAACGTCCTCACGGGCAAGATCGTCGACAAGACCTTCAACGCCGGGTCCAAGGTCGAGTTCGCCAACGTCGACCGCCGCGAGATGGAGTACCTCTACCACGACGGGGAGTCCTTCATCTTCATGGACACCCAGACCTACGACCAGATCCCGGTCTCGGAGGCCGTCGTCGGCGAGGGCAGGAACTTCCTCCTGGAGAACACCAAGGCCACCGTGGCCACCAACGAGGGCAACCCCCTCTACATCGAGCTGCCCGCCGCCGTCGAGCTGGAGATCACCCAGACCGACCCGGGCGTCCAGGGCGACCGCTCCACCGGCGGCACCAAGCCCGCCACCGTCCAGACCGGCGCCACCATCCAGGTGCCCTTGTTCATCACCACCGGCGAGCGCGTCAAGGTGGACACCCGCACGGGTGACTACCTCGGGCGAGTCAACTGATGAGCGGAGCACGGCGCAAGGCGCGGCGGCGCGCGGTCGAGGTCCTCTACGAGGCCGAGGTGCGCGCCACCTCGGTGGAGGACGTCATCCGGCGCCGCAGGGCCCAGCCCGAACCGCCGATCAACGACTTCACCGAGAGCCTGGCCCGCTCGGTCGACGAGCGGCGCGAACGCATCGACGAGCTCCTGGACACCTACGCCATCGGCTGGACCCTGGAGCGCATGCCGGTCGTGGACCGCAACATCCTGCGGATGGGCGCCTACGAGCTGCTGTGGGCCGACGACATCCCCGACGGCGTGGCGATCGCCGAGGCGGTCGGTGTGGCCAAGGAGCTGTCCACCGACGAGTCGCCCAACTTCGTCAGCGGACTCCTGTCCAGGCTGATGGAGAACAAGTCGACGCTCTCGCTCTAGGCGGTGTCTCTTTGGACCTCCGCTCCGCTTCGGCCGGTGTCCGGGCGCCCGAGGAACGGGAGTCGGGTTGGAGCAGGCACAGCGGTGTCTCCGGTGGAACGGCTCGCTCCTCGCGGTCCCACCTCCGCCACCTCCAGAACCCTGTGGGTGCCCGAACCGACCCCCGCAAGCTGAGGCCAGTTCGAAAAACAGACCCTGGGGCGTGTCCGGACGCCGGTGCGCGGGGACGGTCGGGGCAACGTGGATTGAGGGAACGCAGGTGACTGACAGGACCAGCGTGGCCGCGAGCGGCGGCCTCGGCGCGAGCGGCGCGACCGGACCGGGGCGGGCCGCCAACGCGGCGCGCACCGCTGTCGTGTGGGACGCCCTCGTCGGACTGCTGGACCGGCTCGGCGACGGACCCCTGGAGATCGTCGACGCGGGCGGGGGCACCGGCGGTGCCGCCGTCCCCCTGGCCGAACTCGGCCACCGGGTGACCGTGGTCGAGCCCAGCCCCGACTCGCTCGCGGCCCTGGAGCGCCGCGCCGCGGAGCGGGGGGTGTCCGTACGCGGGGTCCAGGGGGAGACCCGCGACCTGGCCTCCCTGTTCGAACCGGGCAGTGCCGACCTCGTCCTGGTGCACAACGTGCTGGAGTACGTGGACGACCCCGCCGCGGCGCTGCACGACGTGGTCGGCATCACCCGCGAGGGCGGTGCGGTGAGCCTGCTGGTCACCAACGCGGTCGCCGGAGCCCTGCACCGCGCGCTGGCCGGGCACATCACCGACGCCCGCCACCTGCTCGGCGACCCCGACGGCCGCTGGGGCGAGGGCGACCCGATGCCGCGCCGCCTCACCCGCCAGCAGGTCCTGGAGCTGATCGGCCGGGCCGGGCTGTCCGGGGAGAGCGTCCGCGGCGTCCGTGTGTTCGCCGACCTCGTGCCCGGGCACGCCTGGGAGGGCGACGCCCACGCCGGGCAGCACCTGGTGGAGCTGGAGAGGGCCGCCGCCGAGCACCCCGAGCTGATCGGCATCGCCACCCAGCTGCACGTCGTCGCCCACCGCTCCTGAACGCCGGTGCCGGGGGACGGGGTTCCCCGGGCACGGCATAACCTGGCTGTATGAGCCGACGCCAACTGGAACGCGGCGCCGCGATGCGGGGCATGGTCTCCCCGGAGGGCATCGCGGCGCTGGACGCGGACTTCCCCGCGGACGGCTCCGGACCGGACGGCGACTGCCACATCCTGCACCTGGACATGGACGCGTTCTTCGCGAGCGTGGAGCAGCTGCGCCACCCCGAGGCGCGCGGCCGCCCCGTCATCGTGGGCGGCACCGGCCCCCGCAGCGTGGTCTCCTCCGCCGACTACCTCGCCCGCGCGCACGGCGTGCACTCGGCCATGCCCATGGCGAGGGCCCTGCGCCTGTGCCCGGACGCCCTGGTCTTCCCGCCCGACGGCCGCGCCTACCGCCAGGCGTCGGAGGCCGTCATGGACATCCTGCGCTCGGTGACGCCGCTGGTGCAGCCGCTCTCCCTGGACGAGGCCTTCCTGGACGTGTCCGGCGCGCGCCGCCGTCTGGGCGGGCCGGTGCGGATCGCCGCGATGATCCGCGAGCGGGTGCGCAGGGAGCAGCGGCTGACCTGCTCCGTGGGCGTGGCCGCCACCCGTTTCACCGCCAAGCTCGCCTCCACGCACTGCAAGCCCGACGGCCTGCTCCTGGTGCCCACCGCCCACGTGCGCGGTTTCCTGGACCCGCTGCCGGTCGGGGCGCTGCCCGGAGTGGGGGACCGGACCGAGCAGACCCTGGCCAGGCTGGGCGTGCGCACGGTCGGCCAGCTGGCCCGCTACGAGCCGGACCTGCTGCGCATGGAGCTGGGCGACAAGGCCGGGACCCGCCTGGCCGAGCTGTCCCGGGGCGTGGACACCAGCCCGGTCGTGCCCGAGTCGCCGGACAAGAGCATCGGTACGGAGGAGACCTTCGACGAGGACGTGGCCGACCCGGAGGTGGTGGACCGCGAACTGCTGAGGCTGGCGGAGAAGGTCGGGCGCCGTCTGAGGGCCTCGGGACAGGCGGGGCGCACGGTGAGCGTGAAGCTGCGCCGCGGCGACTTCTCCACGATCACCCGCTCGCGGACCCTGGCCGAGGCCACCGACGTGGCCCGTGAGATCAGCGCCGTGGCCCGCGAGCTGTACGCCGCCTCCGGGCTGCGGGGGGTGCCGCTGCGCCTGGTGGGAGTGCGGGTGGAGGGGGTCATCCCGGTGGAACAGGTGCACCGCCAGTTGGCCCTGGGGGAGGAGGAAACGGGTTGGAGGGATGTTGAACGGGTGATGGATCGCGTAACGGCTCGTTTCGGGCCGGGCGCGATACAGTCGGCCGTGTTGGCCAAGCGTGACGAAAACGACGTATGATGCGGCAACTTCCGGGGCCCTCGGAGCGTTCCAGGGGTAGGACCGGAATGAGGGTAGAAGAGAGGCATGGAAGCCGGTGTTTCCGATACAGGGCGAGGGTATCGTGGCCTCTGGAGGCCAGGTACGCACGCAGCTTTTCTTTCCACCGGGCGCTAGCTCATCGTATTCTGGGCATACCACTGACCAAGAGACTGTTTATCAGTACCCGTCACCCCAACCGGGGACTGCCGTAGGGAGGCGCCGTGCCGCTCTCTGAACACGAGCAGCGCATGCTCGACCAGATCGAGCAGGCGCTGTATGCCGAGGACCCGAAGTTCGCGAACACCGTTCGGCAAACGAACCCCGCGGTCCATTACAAGCGCTGGATCATCAAGGCCGGACTCGGTTTCGTCGTCGGTATCGTGCTGCTGATGACGGGGTTGATGCTCCAGTCCACAGTCGCCCAGGTCGCCATCAGCGTCCTCGGTTTCCTCGTCATGCTGCTGTGCTTCCTGTGGGGCGCCAACGCCTGGCGCAAGGCCTCGGGGGGAGGCGGTGCCGACCACGGCGTCGCGGTGGCGGAGCCCAAGCAGAAGCGCCGGGGCGGCAGCCGACCCGGCATGATGAACCGTTTCGAGGAGCGCTGGCGCCGTCGCCAGGAGGGCGAGGAGTAGGACACCGGTCCACTCCCCGTGGCAGTCGCGCCCGACCGTGCCTCGTCGGACGGGGATCCCGGAAGGGATCCGTACCGGATACGCAGTTCTCCGTGGTGGGCCCCGCACAGTGGTGCGGGGCCCACCACGTTTTTCGTGCGGTCACCGGGCCCGGGGCCGGTGCGGCGCCCGGGAGGGGCCGCCCCGACCGCCCCGCCCCGCGGCGGGGACCCGGCCGGGGTAGCACTCCTAGGACGTCACGGGCTCGGGAGCGGCGGCGCGGCGCGGGCGGTGCCACGGGGCCAGCGACCGGGGCAGCAGTACCGCGCGGACGCGCGTTCCCGCGCCGACCACCCCGGTCAGCCCCGCCAGGGCCGCCCGCAGGTCCTCGCGCAGCCCCTCGGGGGCCTGGGGCGAGGGCGCGTAGCGCGCCGACTCCTCGGCCAGGGCCAGACGCCGCAGCGCCGACGCGGCCTCCGGCGGCACCGGCCCCGGAACGGAGCCCGACATCAGTCCCACCGGGGGCGTGTCGGGCCGCGGGAGCGGACCGGAACCGGCCAGGCGCTCGGCCGTGGCGCGCGGGCTCTCCGCCGGCGACCACGTACCGCCCAGGTCCAGGCAGGTGTCCCGCAGCTCCCGCCACGCGGTGTGCGCGCCCCCGGTGCCGTCCTCCCGCGCACCGCCGGGCAGCGAAGCCGTCCGGGACCAGCGCACCAGGGCGCGCACCAGGGCGGGCAGCGCCAACAGCAGCAGCAGGCCCGCGACGGCGCCCGCCACGGGCAGCCACGACAGGTCCGGGCCGCTGCGCGCGCCGTCGCCCGGTGCCGCCGCCGACGAGGCCGACCCGTCCTCGGAGTCCTCTTCCTCCGCGGGAGCCTCACTGGGCTCCTCGCTCTCCTGGGAGGCCTCGTCCGCCCCGGCGGGGTCCGAGTCCTCGGGGGAGGGGTCCCCCCGCTCCTCCGAAGCGCCGTCCGGGCCGGCGGCTCCCTCCTGCCCGCCCCGGGAGTAGTCGGGCACCGAGGCGGAGCCCTGACCCGCGGCCGAGGACGGGGTCGGCTCGAACCGCACCCAGCCCGCGCCCTCGAAGTACAGCTCGGGCCAGGCGTGGGCGTCGCCCACCGTCACCGCCCAGCGGTCGTCGCCCCGGCGCTCGCCCGCGGTGTAGCCCACCGCCACCCGGGCCGGGACGTCCACCTGCCGGGCCAGGACCGCCATCGCCCCCGCGAACTGCTCGCAGTAGCCCACCCGGTCCTCGAACAGGAAGTACGCGAGCGGGTCGGTGCCGTCGGGGACCGCGGGCGGGGTCAGGTCGTAGGTGAAGGCGCCCTCCGTGAAGTGGTCCTGGATCGCCACCGCACGCTCGTAGGGGGTCCGTGCGTCCCGGGTCAGCTCCTCGGCCAGTTCCCGGACGCGCGGGTCCAGGCCGCTCGGCAGGTCGCGGAAGTCGCCCGGCAGCGACTGCGGGTCGCCGCTGTCGGCCAGTTCCTCGGCCGACGGCTCCCGGTCCGTGGTCTCCACGGTGAAGCTGAGCCCCGTGGGCGCGCTGTCGGTGGTGAACACCATGTGGCTGGCGGGGTCCGCGTACCACTCCCCGGCCACGTCCACCGTCCGTGCCCAGTACGGCAGCGGCAGGAAGTCGATCGCAGGCGAGTCGGAGTCCATCGAGATCCGCGTGCTCACCGTGTCGCCGGAGGGGGCCGACCCCCACCCGGTGGGCAGCGGCAGCTCCCCGTCGACGAGGGTGTCGCCCGAGGCGTTCACCGGCGTCATCGTCCAGTTCGTGCCGTCGAACTCGTCCAGCACGTACGTGCGCAGGTAGTCGGGCCGCTCGGCGTCGGTCCGGTAGGTCAGCACCGTGCGGTCGGAGGAGGAGGCCAGCTCGCGCCGCAGCGAGACCAGCGGGTGCGTGGTGGTGATGAGGTCCCCGCCCGTGCCGATGTAGGTGCCGTCGGCCATCGTGTGGAGCGCGTCGGTGCGCAGCGAGGGCAGCGCCAGCGGCACCGTCAGAGCCAGCAGCACCGCGGCGGCCGAGGCCAGCGACACCGTCGCCGCCCTGCGCACCGCGCTCAGCACCCGGGCCGAGGAGTCGTGGCCGTCCGGGACGCGCACGCCCCACTCGCGGCCGCGCACCCACATGTCCACCGCGAGCAGCAGCAGGAAGCCCACGGCGCTGCTGGCCGCGGACAGCCAGCCCAGCCCGGTGTCGTCCACGACCAGCGGGACCGCCATCAGCGCGGCCAGCAGGGCGCCGACCATGCCGGGGCAGCGCGCCGTCGCCGCCATGAGGTCCGCGACCATCGCGAACAGGACGAACACCAGCGCGATGACCAGCATGATCCCGGCGGTGGGGGAGACCGGGGGCGCACTGGCGTTGATCGTCTCCAGGCCCTCCTCGAACACCCGCGTCAGGTGCGCCACCACGGCGCCGGAGGGCAGCAGCCCCAGGGGCGCGACGTGCCCGGCGAACAGCGGTGTCACCAGCAGCGCCGCCACCAGCGCCTGGAGGAACGGCACGGGGAGGGCGTTCCAGCCGCTGAGGCGGTACAGCGCGGACACTCCGCCCACCGCCGCCGTCATCACGAAGGCCGGGACCCACCAGGTCTCGCCCCGTACGAGGGTGCCCAGCAGCGGCAGCGCCATCAGCAGGCAGGTCAGGGAGGCCAGGGGCATCAGTGCTCTCAACGCGGACCCTTCCGGGGGGTGTGCGGCCCGGCGGCGGGAACGGGCGCGCAGGCGCGGTGCCACAGGTCGGGCAGTTCGGCGGCGGAGCACAGGACGAGGACGCGCCATCCGGCGGCGGTCAGCACGTCGTGGACTCCGCGCAGGGTGTCGGGGCCGGGCCAGGCGGCGTGCGCGCACAGCACGGCGACGCGGACGCCCCGGCCGCCCGTGCGGGACAGGACGGCGGCCTCCTCCGGGTCCACCGCGCCCAGCACCGCCACCACCAGGCCGGCCACCCCGCGTGCGTCGGCCAGCGCGCCGATCCCGCCGAGCAGGCCGGCGGTGTCGGAGGGCTCCGCGACGGCCAGGCTGTCCAGCACGCCCGACGCGCTCGCGGTCGGCACCCGGCCCCGCTCGGTGTGCAGGCGCAGCTCGTGGCCGCTGTCGACCAGGTGCACCGCCACCGAGGCGGCCGCGCTCACCGCGGTCTCCAGGGATCCGCCGGGCCCCGGGTGCCCGTGCGCGCCGCGCCGCGTGTCCAGCAGGACCACGCTGTTCTCGCGCGAGTGCTGCTCGTCCCGGCGCACCATCAGCTCACCGTGCTTGGCGGTGGACCGCCAGTGCACCTTGCGCAGGTCGTCGCCGTACCGGTACTCGCGGGGGACGGGGTCCTGCTCCCCGGCGCCGCTCACCGAACGGCGCGGCGAGTCCTCGCCCTTGGAGCCGTCGGCGGCGCCCAGGGCGGTCAGCGGGACGGTCGCGGGGGTCACGAGCAGGCGCGAGGGGGCGCCCACGGTGCGGCTGACCCGCACGCACCCCAGCGGGTCGGTCACCCCGACCCGCAACGGGCCCACCGGGTAGTTGCCGCGTACGGCGGGGCGCACCAGGTAGGCGACGTCGCGCACGGCGCGCGGGCCCAGGTAACCCACCGTGTAGCGGGGCTCGCCGCCCAGCGGCACGGGCAGTGTGTCCTCCACCGACACCGCGGCCACCGGCCAGGCCCGCGAGGAGTTGCCCACGCGCAGCTGCACCCGCGCGTTGTGCCCCGCCGGGATCCGGACGGGGGACAGGGTGCGGCTGTGCACGATCCGGGAGGCGGCCCCCAGGACCGTCAGCGCCGACAGCGGCGGGACCGCCGTCAGCAGCACGCCCAGGCCCACGACCTCGCGCTGCCCCACGACCAGGCCGGCCACCAGGGCGGTCAGGCCGAGGACGAGCATGCAGACGCCTCGTGCGGTGAGGGTTCGGTGCGGGCGCATGGACCCTCTCTCGGGGGCGGGTGCGTACGGGGGAACGAGGGTGGGCGGGCCGCGGGCGCCGGGTCTACTGCGGGCCGGGCACGGGCAGGCGCGCGACGAGTTTGGCCACGATCTGCTCGGGGGACAGGCGCTCCATCTGCGCCTCGGGGGCGGGCAGCAGCCGGTGCGCGAGCACCGGCACGGCCAGGGTCTGCACGTCGTCGGGCACGACGTAGTGCCGTCCCTCCAGGGCGGCGTAGGCGCGCGCGGCCTGCACCAGGTGCAGGGTGGCCCGCGGCGAGGCGCCCAGGCGCAGCTCGGGGCTGGTCCGGGTCGCGTTGACCAGGTCCACGACGTAGCGGCGCATGCCCGGGGCCACGTGCACCGTGCGCACCCGGTCGGCCAGGTCGCGGACCTGGGCGGCGTTGGTGACGGGAGCCAGGTCCTCCAGCGGCGAGTTGGAGCTGTGCGAGTCGATCATGTCGAGCTCGGCCTGGGGAGCGGGGTAGCCGACCGAGACGCGGGCCATGAACCGGTCGCGCTGGGCCTCGGGGAGGGCGTAGGTGCCCTCCATGTCGCCCGGGTTCTGGGTGGCCACCACCATGAACGGCCGCTCCAGGGCGCGGGTCTGGCCGTCCACGCTGACCTGGCGCTCGGCCATGCACTCCAGCAGGGCGGCCTGGGTCTTGGGCGAGGCGCGGTTGATCTCGTCGCCCACCACGATGTTGGCGAACACCGGTCCGGGGTTGAACTCGAACTCGCGCCGGTCCTGGTGGTAGACGCTGACGCCGGTGATGTCGCTGGGCAGTAGGTCCGGCGTGAACTGCACGCGCTGGACGGAGCAGTCCACGGCCCGGCCCAGGGCCTTGGCCAGCATCGTCTTGCCGACGCCGGGAACGTCCTCGATGAGCAGGTGGCCCTCGGCGAGCAGGACCGTCAGCGCCAGGCGCAGCACCTCCGGCTTGCCCTCGATGACCGTCTCGATCGCGGTGCGGATGCGGTCGGCCACGGCGACGATCTCGCCGACGTCCGCCTGGACGCCGCCCCCGTGACCGCCGTGGTGTGTACCGAGTGACACCAGACCCCTCCCGCTCCCTGTGGCTCCGTGTGCCGCTGTTCGGAACTGAGGCTAGGCCCAATCGAACCGATTGCAAACCGAAGTGCCGGAATCAGCGGCTGATTGGTTCCAGGGATGACCAAAGAGGTCAAAGGGCTCCAACCGCTCTTCTGATTCTCGGTGGCGGCAGGGGTGTGGAGCGAGGGTGCGGAGCCGGCGGGGACCCGGCGCCGACCTCGCGTTCCGCCCGGCCGCGGACACCGCCCCGTCGCCGCGACACGCCGACCCGGCGCGCCGGGTTCCCGGTCCGTCCCCTCCCGCGCGCACGCGCGCACGAGGGCGGTGTCGCCGCAGGTCACCGGGGTGCGCTTCGTCCGGGCTCCGGCGACACACCCCGGGTCCCCCACCCTCCCCCACCTCCGCACCCAACGCTCTGACCTGCGCTTTCGTCGTTTCCCGAGGGTGCAAAAGCCGGAAAGATCTGTTGACGGTGGGGAAGAGTGGAGTAAGGTGGGGCATCGTGGAGAGGGCGAATTCTCCACTTCGAGGGTGAGGGAGGTGGAAGTGTGTTCCTCGGCACCCACACGCCCCGGCTCGACCAGAAGGGGCGGCTCTTCCTCCCCGCGAAGTACCGCGACGTGCTGTCGGGGGGTCTGGTGATCACCAAGGGCCAGGAACGCTGCCTCTACGTCTTCCCGACGGAGGAGTTCCGGCGCATCACCGACGCACTCGCCACCACCCCGGTCACCGCCAAGGCGGTGCGCGACTACAGCAGGGTCCTCTTCGCCAGCGCCTCGGACGAGAACTGCGACAAACAGGGCAGGGTCACCATCCCGGCCAAGCTCCGCGACTACGCGGGCCTGGAGCGGGAGTGCGTCGTGATCGGCGCCAACACCCGCCTGGAGATCTGGGACTCCCGGGCCTGGGCGGACTACGAGGCCGAGCAGGAACCCGCGTTCGCGCAACTGTCGGAGGAGGTGCTGCCCGGGGTGCTGTGACCCCGGCGGAAGCTCCGCCGGGCCGACCAGCACACAGTCCACACCTCGCAAGCCGGAGTCCGGCAACGGCCTCCGGGCGCGGTCTCCACGAGCTGGCGCGACTTCCCCGGTGCCAGGTCGTGAGCGCGAAGCCACCGGAAGGTGGACAATAGCGGCCGTGTCCGGAGGCCCGCCGGAACCCGCCGGGCCACGCCAAAGGACACCGTGGAGCGCACCGACCGCGGCGCTACCGCGGCGACTCGGGGGGAGACGGCGACAGCGTGGAGGAACAGCAGCACATGGGGGACATCCGGCAGGACGACGGGCCCGGGGACGCCCGCCCGGACGGGGACGGCGTCCGCGCCGACGGGGAGCACACCGGCGCGGAGCGGGCGAACGTGGGGGCGGCCCGCTCCGGAGCCGACCCCCTGCACGTGCCCGTCATGCTCGACCGGATCGTGGAACTGCTCGCCCCGGCCCTCGACAGGCCCGGCGCCGTCCTCGTCGACGGAACCCTGGGACTGGGCGGCCACTCCGAGGCGCTCCTACGGGCCTGCCCCGGCATGCGCCTGGTCGGCGTCGACCGCGACACCACCGCCCTGGAGCGCAGCGCCGCGCGCCTGGCGCCCTACGCCGACCGCACCCACTTCGTGCACGCGGTCTACTCCGACATCCCGCGCGCCCTGGACGAGGCGGGCGCGGCCGAGGCCGACGCCGTCCTGCTCGACCTCGGCGTGTCCTCGCCGCAGCTGGACGAGACCGACCGCGGCTTCGCCTACGCCCACGACGCGCCGCTGGACATGCGCATGGACCGCACCCAGCCGCTCACCGCCGCCGAGGTCGTCAACACCTACCCGGTCGCCGAGCTCACCCGCGTGCTGCGCGCCTACGGCGAGGAGCGCTTCGCCTCGCGCGTGGCCAGGGCCATCGAGCGCCGGCGCGCCCAGGCGCCCATCGAGTCCACCCGCGCGCTGGCCGAACTGGTGCGCGAGGCCATCCCGGCCGCCACCCGCCGCACCGGCGGCCACCCCGCCAAGCGCACCTTCCAGGGCCTGCGCATCGAGGTCAACGCCGAGCTGTCCATCCTCGAACGCGCCCTGCCCGCCGCCGTCGCGCGCCTGGCGGTCGGCGGCCGGGTGGCCGTGCTGTCCTACCACTCGCTGGAGGACCGGATGACCAAGAGGGCCCTGGCCGCGCTGGCCACCGACACCACACCCGCCGACCTGCCGGTCCCCCTTCCCGACCGGCAGCCCGAACTCCGGCTCCTCACCCGGGGGGCCGAACTCCCCACGGACGAAGAGAACGAACGCAACCCGCGCGCACAGTCGGCCCGTCTCCGGGCGGCCGAACGCGTGCGACCGCCGCGGCAGTAGGGAGACCAGATGAGCACGAGGACGGACACGCGCCGCGCACCCGCCCGCGGCGGCAGGCCCGCCGCCAAGACGGCGGCCCCCGCGCAGCCCAAGCGCGCGAACAGGCCCGCGCCGTCACCGGCCGAGCACACGCGGCCCAAGGGCGGTGCGCAGGGCCGGGCGCCGCGCATCCCCTTCGTCCTGCTCGTCCTCTGCCTGCTGGGAGCCACGCTCGTCAGCCTCCTCGTCCTGCGCAGCGTCGTGGCCGAGGAGGCCTACGCCATCGCCAGCCTCAAGGAGGAGAACCGGGAGCTGTCCCAGGAGGAGCAGCAACTGCGCAGCACCGTCGCCCAGCTGGAGAGCTCCGAGCGCATCTCCGGCGAGGCCGAGGGCATGGGCATGGAGCAGGGCGAGGCCCCGCTCTTCCTCGACCCCGCGAGCGGTGAGGTCAGCGGCGCCAACGGGAGCGGTGAGTGAGCGCTCCCCGAGACCGGCGTCCCCGGGACCCCCGCAGGCCCGGAGCGGCCAACCGCTCGGGGGCCCGGCCCAGCAAGCGGTCCCAGCGCGGGCAGCGCCGCCCCGACGGCGGCGCCCGCCCCTCGGCGCGCGCCCAGGGGCGGGCGCCGAGGGAGGCGCGCGGCGGCGAACGCTCCCGCCGCGGGGGCTCCCCGCCCCCGCTCCCGCCCCTGCTGCGCCGCACCTTCCGCAGGGGCGAGCCGCCGGCGCGCATCAAGGCCGGCGGGGCCCTGGCCATGGCGGTCCTGCTGCTCTTCGCCGGGCGCCTGGTGCAGATCCAGGTCGTGGAGGCCGACCACTACGCCGAGGCGGCCTCCAACACGCGCCTGCAGACCATCGACATCCCCACGCTGCGCGGCCAGATCACCGACGCCGACGGCAACCCCTTCGCGCTGTCGCTGGAGGTGTGCACCGTCTTCGTCGACCCCGAGACGGTCGCCGAGGACGAGCGCGACCAGCTCGTCGATGAGCTGGTCACCCGCCTCGACCTGGAGGAGGACGAGGTCGCCCAGAAGGTGGACGCCGCGCCCAGCCGCTACGAGGTGGTCGCCCGCGGCGTCCTGCCCCAGGAGTGCGAGGAGCTGACCGGACTCGGGCTGTCCGGTCTGGGCTCGGAGGTCGCCTACGAGCGCGTCTACCCCGAGGAGACCGGCGCCGCCGACCTCGTCGGCTTCGTGGGCGCCGAGGGCCACGGCCTGGAGGGGCTGGAGGGCTACCTCGACGACACCCTGGCCGGCGAGGCGGGCAAGCGCCGCGTCGAGGTGGGCGCGGACGGCACCCAGATCCCCATGGCGGGCGGCCTGGTCAGGGAGCCCGAGCCGGGCCAGGACGTGCGGCTGACCCTGAACCAGGACATCCAGTGGTACGCCGCCCAGACCCTGGCCGAGCGGGTGGAGGAGCTGGACGCCCTGGGCGGCAGCGTCATCGTGGAACGGGTCGGCACCGGCGAGATCCTCGCCATGGCCGACTACCCCACCTACTCCCAGAGCGACATCTCCTCCAGCTCCGCGGAGCAGTGGTCCAACGGCGCGGTGGCCATGACCTTCGAGCCGGGCAGCACCAACAAGGTCATCACCATCGGCTCGGCGCTGGAGGAGGGGCTCACCACCCCGGAAACGGTCTACACCGTGCCCTACAGCATGGAGTACCTGGACCAGACCTTCCGCGACTCCAGCCCCCACGAGACCCTGCGCCTCACGGTCAACGGCATCATGGCCCAGTCCAGCAACGTGGGCACCATCAAGATCGCCGACCAGGTGGGCCGGGGCGTCCTGCACTCCTACATGCGGGACTTCGGGCTCGGACAGCCGACCGGCCTCCAGCTGCCGGGGGAGGAGGCGGGCGTCCTCACCGACCCCGACGACTGGTGGGGCACCCAGCTGCCGTCGGTCTCCATGGGCCACGGCCTGTCGGTGAACGCCACCCAGCTGGCGTCGGTGTACGCCACCATCGCCAACGGCGGGGTGCGGGTGGACCCCCGGGTGGTCGCCGGGACGGTGAACGCCCAGGGGGAGTTCACCCCGGCCGAGGAGCCCGACCGGCGGCGCGTGATCAGCGAGGAGACCGCGGAGCAGCTCACGCTGATGCTGGAGGCGGTCACCAGCGACGAGGGCACCGCTCCCCAGGCCCGCATCGACGGGTACCGGGTCGCCGGCAAGACCGGCACCGCCAACCGGATCGACCCCGAGACGGGCAGCTACGAGACCGGCGGGTACACGTCCACCTTCGCCGGGTTCGCGCCCGCCGACGACCCGCAGGTCGTGGTCCAGGTGGTCCTGCACGACCCCCAGAGGGACTACTACGGCGGCGAGGCCGCGGGGCCGGTGTTCAACGACGTCATGTCCTTCGCGCTCAAGACGCTGAAGGTCCCGCCGTCGGGGACCGAGCCTCCCGCCATCCGGCTGTTCGAGGACCAGGGCTCCGACTAGGGCGTGTCCGCCGACACGGCGCGGTCCAGGTGGGCGCGCACGGAGCGGACGTGCTCGGGGCCGGTGCGGCAGCACCCGCCCACGAGCACCGCTCCGGCCTCGTACCAGTCCACCGCGGCACGGCCGAACCCCTCGGGGACGGCCGTGCCGGTCCACCGCCCCCGCGCCGCGTCCCACGCCTCCCCGGAGTTGGGGTAGGCCACCGCCGGGACACCGCAACCGGCGACCGCGCGCACCAGGGCCGGGACGTGCCGGGGCGCGGTGCAGTTGACGCCCACCGCCACCAGGCGTCCGTCGGCGTGCAGCGGGGCGAGTTCGGCGGCGGCCTCGCGCAGGGGGGTGCCGTCGCTGACGCGCTCGCCGTCCCGGCAGGAGAAGCTGATCCACGCGCGGGCGCCGGGGGTCTCGGCGAGCAGCCGGGCCAGGGCCCGGGCCTCGGCCGTGGAGGGGACGGTCTCGCAGGCGAGCAGGTCCGCCCCGGCGTCGGCGAGCACCCGCCAGCGCTCCCGGTGCCAGGCGTACAGGCCCTCCTCGTCCAGGTCGTAGTCGCCGGTGTACTCCGAGCCGTCCGCCCGGGCCGCCCCGTAGGGGCCCACCCCGGCGGCCACCAGGCCGGAGCCGAACGCGTCGCGCTCGGCCCGCGCCAGCTCCACCGAGCGGGCGATCAGCGCCCGGGCCTCGGCCGGGGTGGCGCCCCGCGCCGTCAGCGCCGGAACGCTCGCCTGGTACCCGGCGGCGATGGCCACGTCCGCGCCCGCCTCGAAGTAGTCCCGGTGCACCCGGCGGACGAGGTCGGGCTCCTCGGCCAGCAGCCGCGCCGACCAGAGCCCGCCGCCCAGGTCGCGGCCGTAGGCCTCCAGACGGGTCGCCAGCCCGCCGTCGAGCACCAGCGGGCGCCCCCGCGGGGCGGTTTCGGCCATGTCCGCACCTCCACGTACGAAGACGCCTCCAGCCTAGTGACCCGGCCAGAGATGTTACTGGTGTGTCGCCAGGGCTCTGAACTGCGGTGATCTTGTACTTATAGCGAGGTTGGGCGGTCGAGACGCGCTATAGGTACAAGATCACGGGGGGAGGGGGCGGCCCCGGTGAACCTTTCCGGTCAGTACGCCTAGGCAGTGCTTCTTCGAACCCCCGCTTGGCTTCGGCCGCCCGCCGCCCGCCGCCCGCCGCCCGCCGCCCGCCGCCCGCCATCCGCCATCCGCCATCCGCCACGGGCACCGGACACCGGGGCCTGCTAGCCTGCCGCTGCACCGTCCGGAGCCCGCCAGGGCATAGCCGCTCCTCCTCGCGGTCGTTGGTTCCGGGGGTCCCGCCCGCCGAGGGCACGGCCTCCCGCCCGCGAAGGACACCGGACGGTCACCGAGCCGTGCGACGAAGCCGCGTGACCCGGGCCGAACACGCGGTTCGGGAAACCTCGGCGAACGCAGCGTGGAAATTACCGACCGGTCGTCGACAGCGGTTAACCTCCACACGTGCCACCGGTAATGCGACCTGAACACACGCCACTTCGTCCACTGTCCGCCCTCGCAGCGCTGCTCGGGCCGGACGCCTCCCTCCTGCGTCCGGACCTGGGCCCGGACCGCCCACCCGAGGTGCCCGACAGGGAGGTGCACGTCCGCGGCATCACCCACGACTCCCGCAAGGTCGGGCCCGGCGACCTGTACGCCGCCCTGCCCGGGACCCGCGCGCACGGCGCCGACTTCGCCGCGCAGGCGGCCGAGGCGGGCGCCGCCGCCGTCCTCACCGACGAGGCCGGGGCCGAACGGGCCGCCGCCACCGGGCTGCCCGTCGTCGTCGTGCCCGACGCGCGCGCCGCGCTGGGCACGGCGGCCTCGTGGATCTTCAAGGACCCGGCGCAGGACCTGCTGCTGATCGGCACCACCGGCACCAGCGGCAAGACCACCATCACGTACCTGGTCGAGTCGGGCCTGCGCCACGCCGGAATGCACACGGGGCTCGTCGGCACCGTGGAGATGCGGGTGGGCGACGAGCGCGTCACCTCCTCGCTCACCACGCCCGAGGCCACCGACCTGCACGGTCTGTTCGCCCTCATGCGCGAGCGCGGTGTCTCCGCCGCCGCCATGGAGGTCTCCAGCCACGCCCTGGCCCTGGGCCGGGTCGGCGGCACCCGCTACGACGTCGCGATCTTCACCAACCTGTCCCAGGACCACCTGGACTTCCACGCGGACCTGCGCGACTACTTCGACGCCAAGGCCCGCCTGTTCACCCCCGAGTACTGCGACATCGCGGTGATCAACGCCGACGACCGCTTCGGCCGCGCGCTCGTGGACATGGTGCAGGCCGACGGCCGCGTCCCCGTCACCACCTTCGGCGTGGACGGCTACACCGACGCCGACCCGGCCACCGCCCTGGAGGCCGACTGGCGGGCCGTGGACGTGCGTCTGGGTGCCACCGGGAGCGCCTTCCGCATCGTGGGCCCCGGCGGTATGGAGGCGAACGCCTCCATCGCCCTGCCCGGCCCCTTCAACGTCTCCAACGCGATGGCCGCCATCGTCGGGCTGGTCGAGGCCGGGCTGCCGCTGGAGACCGCGATCGCCGGCGTGTCCGCCGCCCCGGGCGTGCCCGGCCGCATGGAGCCGGTCGTGGCCAACGCGGTGCCCCACGCCTTCCAGGACTTCACCGCGCTCGTGGACTACTCGCACAAGCCCGGTGCCATCGAGGCCGTCCTGACCGCGCTGCGCGCCACCACCGAGGGCGGGCTGACCATGGTGGTCGGCTGCGGCGGCGACCGCGACCGCGCCAAACGCCCGCTCATGGGCGAGGCCGCCGCGCGCCTGGCCGACCAGCTGATCATCACCAACGACAACCCGCGCACCGAGGACCCCGTGAGCATCGCCGCGTCGATGCTCGAGGGGGTCTCCAAGGTCCCCGAGGAGTACCGCGCCCGGGTCACGGTGGAGTTCGACCGGGCCGAGGCCATCCGCCTCGCCGTCGAGCGCGCCCGGCCGGGCGATGTGGTGGTCGTCGCTGGGAAGGGCCACGAGACCGGCCAGTACGTCAAGGGCGAGGTGCTGCCCTTCGACGACCGCGAGGTGCTGCGCGCGGCCATCGAGGACCACCTCGGCATGAGCGCCCGCGAGCGGCTGGGCGTCGCCCTCCAGGACATCCACCGGGTACCTGACCAGGGCTGACACCCCGACACTCCCGGAGTGCGAACCTTCCGCGGGAGGGGGCGCGGGCACGGCCCGCGCCCCCTTTCGCGTCCGCGCCGAACGGTGTCCGAGCGCTCCCGTCCAGGTGTGGGCCGACGGTCACGAAGTGGCGCATATTGCCGTCCACGGGGCCCGGCGGGATTCCGGACGCCCGAAGATGTTCTAAGGTAGGTCCGGCAATCGCAGCCCGACACGTGCCGTCCCCGGTGGCGACCACGACGCGGCCCATGCCGACACCGTGGTGAGGCCCGGCGCGGCAACGCGCGGCATCCGCGGTGTCATCCCCTGACCTGAGACTCCGGCCGGGTGGCCAGCCGCCCCTGTGGCGTCGTGGACCGGGCCTGACATGAGGAGTGGATTTGATCGCGCTCACGCTCGATCGGATCGCTGAGATCACCCAAACCGCCATCGGCGGATCAGCGCGCCCCGACGCCGTCGTCGACGGCCCCGTCGTCATCGATTCGCGGCAGGCAGCGCCCGGCGCGCTCTTCGTCGCGCTGGGAGGCGAACGCGCCGACGGACACGACTTCGCCGCGTCCGCGGTCGCGGACGGAGCGGTGGCCGCCCTGGTCTCCCGGCCCGTCGACGCCCCCCACCTCCTGGCGGAGGGCGGGGACGAGGGAGTCGTCGCGGCCCTGACGCGGCTGGCCCGGCACGTCGCGGGAGAACTCAGCGATCCCCGCCGCGGAGCGGAGCGCGCCGAGGTCGTCGCGGTCACCGGATCCTCCGGCAAGACCACGACCAAGGACCTCATCGCGCAGGTCGTGGCCCGTATGGGCCCGACCGTCGCCCCGGCGGGCTCGTTCAACAACGAGATCGGCCACCCCCTCACCGTGCTGCGCGCCGACACCGGCACCCGGTACCTGGTCCTGGAGGCCGCCGCACGCGGCATCGGGCACATCGCCCACCTGTGCGGCGTGGCCCCGCCCCGGATCGGCGTGGTCCTCAACGTCGGCAGCGCCCACATGGGGGAGTTCGGCGACCGCGACACCATCGCCAAGGCCAAGGGCGAGCTGGTCGAGGCGCTCCCTCCGGGAGCCGGGGCCGGGGGCGGGGGAGGGGTCGCCGTCCTCAACGCCGACGACCCCCGCGTGAACGCCATGGCCGAGCGCACCCGTGCGCGCGTGGTCACCTACGGACTGGGGGAGGAGGTCGGCGTGCGCGCCACGGACGTGGTCCTGCGCGACACGGGCGCCCCCTCCTTCACCCTCCACCTGGACGGGCGCACCGCCCGGGTGGAACTGGCCCTCGTCGGCGCCCACCAGGTCCACAACGCGCTGGCCGCCGCCGCGGTCGCCGACGAGCTGGGCATGGGCATCGACGAGATCGCCGAGGCGCTCGGTGCCGCCACGCCGGTCAGCCGGTGGCGCATGGAGGTCACCGAGCACGCCGGCGCCACCCTCGTCAACGACGCCTACAACGCCAACCCCGAGTCCATGCGGGCGGCGCTGACCACCCTGGGCGCCCTCGCCCGGGGCCGCCGCTCCATCGCCGTCCTCGCCCACATGGCCGAGCTCGGCGAGGACGGCGGGGTCGAGCACGAGAGGATCGGTGAGCTCGCCGCACGCACGGGCGTGGCCCACCTGATCGTGGTCGGAGAGGCGGCCGAGGGCATCGCCGCCGGCGCCGAGGGCGCCGCGCGGCAGGGACTGTGGCAGGGCGAGAGCGTCCGCGTGGCGGACGTTCACGAGGCCGCCGCGGCGGTGCGCGAACGGATGCGCGCAGGAGACGTCGTCATTGTGAAGGGATCACGCGTGGCAGGGCTCGAAAGGGTTATCGACCTCATCATGGAGGGTGACGCCCGGTGATCGGCATCACTCTGGCGGCGGCCCTGTCGCTCATCGTCTCGATGGGGCTGATGCCCCCGCTGATCAAGCTCCTGTACAGGTTCAAGTTCGGCCAGGAGGTCCGCGACGACGGACCCGAGGGCCACAAGACCAAGCAGGGCACGCCCACCATGGGCGGCATCGTCATCATCCTCGGCGCCGTCCTGGGCTACTTCGGCTCCCACCTGGTGCTCTGGCTCGTGCAGCCCTCCTCCACCGGGCCCACCGCCTCGGGCCTGCTGGTGATGTTCCTGTTCGTCGGGATGGGCTGCGTCGGCTTCCTCGACGACTTCATCAAGATCTACAAGCGCCGCAGCCTGGGCCTGCGCAGCGGCGCGAAGATGGTCGGCCAGGCCATCGTCGGCGTGGGCTTCGCCTACGGCGTCACCCTCTTCCCCAACGGCTACGGCTACACCCCCGCCGCCCCCAGCCTCTCCTTCCTCCGCGACTTCGGCCCCCCGCTGATGATCGGCCTGTTCGTCCTGTGGGCCCTCTTCCTCATCGTCGGCTTCTCCAACGCGGTGAACCTCACCGACGGCCTCGACGGCCTGGCCACCGGCGCGACGATCCTGTCCCTGGTCGCCTACGTCATCATCGGCAACTGGCAGCTGCGCCAGTCCTGCGTGTCCTACCTCTCGGACAGCTGCTACACGGTCCGCGACCCCCTGGACCTGGCCGTGGTGGCCGCCGCCGTGCTCGGCTCCTGCATCGCCTTCCTGTGGTTCAACGCCCCGCCCGCCAAGATCTTCATGGGCGACACCGGCTCCCTGGCCCTGGGCGGCCTGATCGTGGGCCTGGCCATCACCACCCGCACCCAGCTCCTGCTGCTGCTCATCGGCGGCCTGTTCGTCATCATCACCCTGTCGGTGATGGTGCAGATCACCTCGTTCCGCCTCACCGGCAAACGGGTGCTGCGCATGGCGCCCCTCCAGCACCACTTCGAGCTCAAGGGCTGGGCCGAACCCACCATCGTGATCCGCTTCTGGATCATCCAGGGCCTGTTCGTGGCGATCGCCATCGGGCTCTTCTACCTGGAATGGATGCCGAGGTAGGCATGGCGCACCACGCTTGCGACACACCGTCCGACCCCGCCCCGCAGGGCGGCCCTCTGGAGGGGCGCCGGGTCTGCGTCGCGGGCCTGGGCGTGTCCGGGCCCCCCGTGGCCAGGGCGCTCCTGGCCCGCGGGGCCCGCGTGACCGTCGTCGACGGCCGCGACGACGACACCGTCCGCCCTGTGGCCGAACGCCTCCGGGCGGAGGGCGCCGAGGTCGTCCTGGGCTCCACCCCGCTGCCCGGTGACTGCGACCTGGTCGTCACCTCGCCCGGCTGGCGCCCCGACTCCCCGCTGCTGGTCCGGGCCGCCGAGGCCGGGATCGAGGTCATCGGGGACGTCGAGCTCGCCTGGCGGCTCAAGCCCGCCGACCAGGTGTGGCTGGCCGTGACCGGCACCAACGGCAAGACCACCACCGTGCGGATGCTGGAGGCGATGCTGCGCGCGGACGGCCGCGACGCGCTCGCCGTCGGCAACGTCGGCACCCCGGTCGTCGAGGCGGTCCAGCCCGACGCCGGGGGCCGCGTCCGCGAGGTCCTGGCCGTGGAGCTGTCCAGCTTCCAGCTGCACTGGTCCTCCAGCCTGCGCCCGCACGCCGCGACCGTCCTCAACGTCGCCCCCGACCACCTGGACTGGCACGGCGGCCTGGACCCCTACGCCCGCGCCAAGGGCAGGGTGTTCGCGCGGAGCACCGTCCGCGTCGTCAACACCGCCGACGCCTGGTCGGTCCGCCTGGCCGAGGAGGACGGCGACCCGCACGCGCCGATGGTCGGCTTCCGCCTGGACACGCCCCGCGCGGGCGAGGTCGGGGTGGTCGAGGACCTGCTGGTGGACCGGGCTTTCGTCGACGACCCGCACAGCAGCGCCGAGGAACTGGCCACGCTCTCCGACGTGCGTCCGGCCGCGCCGCACAACGTCGCCAACGCCCTGGCCGCCGCCGCGCTGGCCCGGTCGGTGGGCGTGGCGCCCGCCTCGGTCCGGGCCGGGCTGGCCGCCTTCGAGCCCGAGCCGCACCGCATCGCCTTCGTGGCCGCGGTCGGGGGCGTGGACTACGTGGACGACTCCAAGGCCACCAACCCGCACGCCGCCGCCGCGTCCCTGGGCTCCTACCCGTCCGTGGTCTGGATCGCGGGCGGCCTGCTCAAGGGCGCCGAGGTCGACGACCTGGCGGCGATGGCGGCCGACCGCCTGCGCGGCGCCGTGCTCATCGGCGCCGACCGCGCCCGGCTGCGCGAGGCCCTGGCCGAGCGCGCGCCCGGGGTGCCGGTGGTGGAGGTCGAGGGACCCGCCGACGGGGACCCCACCGTCATGGACGCGGTGGTCGCCGCCGCGGCCTCCCTGGCACAGGAGGGGGACACCGTGCTGCTGGCGCCGGCGGCCGCCTCCATGGACATGTTCACCGACTACCACGAGCGGGGCCGCCTCTTCGCCGAGGCCGTGCGCCGCTTGCCCTGAGTGACGCCTCGCCGCCCGTGCGTGACAGAGCGCGCGCGGGCGGCTCCCACTGTGCCCTCCGCCACGCCCCGAACGGCCAAAGATGGCCAACACGCGGGAAATGTCCACGGCTTCCCACCCGCCGGTACGCCAGTATTGAGGCGCGAATTTCGTGCGGAGGGTGTGGATGGCGGCGACGACGGCGGTTCCCGGGGCGACCCGGTCCAAGGGGCGCGCGGCGGCGGGCGGACGCGAGCGCGCCCTGTGGCGCGAGTGGGCCCGCCTGCTGGACCGGCCGCTCACCTCCTACTACCTGATCCTGGGCACCTCGGTGCTGCTCATCGCCCTGGGCCTGGTGATGGTGCTGTCCTCCACGATGGTCAACTCCATCAACGAGACCGGCTCCGCGTTCTCCATGTTCCAGAAGCAGATGGTCTCGGCCGTCCTCGGCCTGCCGCTGATGTTCCTCGCCTCCCATCTGCCCCAGCGGACCTTCCGCCTGATCGGCTACCCGGCGATGATCGCCTCGGCGGCGCTGCTGCTGCTCACCGTCTTCCAGGGCGTGGAGGTCAACGGCGCCACCCGCTGGCTGGACATCGGCGGCCTGGTCATCCAGCCCTCCGAGCCGGCCAAGCTCGCCTTCGCCCTGTGGGGCGCCAACGTCCTGGCCCGCAAGGAGGAGATGCGCGAGCTCACCGAGTGGCGGCACCTGCTCATCCCGCTGCTGCCCGGATGCGGCCTGCTGGTGCTGATGGTGCTGATGGGCTCCAACCTGTCCACGGGCCTGGTGTTCCTGGTCACCTTCCTGGGCCTGCTGTGGGTGGTCGGCGCGCCGGGCAGGCTCTTCGGCGCGATGTTCGGCCTGGTCCTGGGGCTGGCCGCCATCGCCATCGCCATCGAGCCCTACCGCATGGCGCGCGTCACCTCCTTCCTGGACCCCGAGGCCGACCCCCTGGGATCGGGCATGCAGTCGCTGCACAGCCTCTACGCCCTGGGCACCGGCGGGGTCTTCGGCGTCGGCATCGGCAACAGCCGTGAGAAGTGGGGCTTCCTGCCCTTCGCCGAGTCCGACTTCGTCTTCGCCATCATCGGCGAGGAGTTCGGCCTCATCGGCACCCTGCTCCTGCTCGCCCTGTTCGGCATGCTCGGCTACGCCGGCCTGCGCGTGGCCTTCCGCGTCAAGGAGCCCTTCCCCCGCCTGGCCGCCTTCGCCATCGTCACCTGGATCATGGGCCAGGGCATGATCAACATGGGCGCCGTCATCGGGCTGCTGCCCGTCACCGGCGTCCCGCTGCCCCTGGTCTCCTACGGCGGCTCGTCGCTGGTGACCACCATGGCGGCCCTCGGCGTGCTCCTGGCGCTGGCCAAGAGCGAGCCCGAGGCGCGCAAGGCGCTGGAGGCCCGGGGTCCCAGCCGGGTGCAAAGGGCTCTAAGCTGGCTGGGCCTGGACAACATCGCCGCCTCGGTGAGCAACCTCGGAGGTGCGGCGGAGTCCGGGCGACCCACCACTGCACGCGGCCCGCGCACGGCGGGCCCCCGCGGTGGCAGGACAACGGCCAAGCACAGGAGCGGACCGGTCCCGGCTGGTGACCGGCCAAGGAGGAATCGGCGACGATGAGGGTAGCCCTCGCCGGAGGCGGCACGGCCGGGCATATCGAGCCCGCACTCTCCCTTGCGGACGCGCTGCGGCGCATGGACCCCAGCACGGAGATCCTCTGCCTGGGCACCGAACGGGGCCTGGAGACCCGCCTGGTGCCCATGCGCGGCTACGAGCTGGGAATCATCCCGGCCGTCCCCCTGCCGCGCAAGCTCACCCCGCAGCTGCTGAGCGTGCCCGGCAAGCTCGCGGGCGCCCTCAGCGCGGCCGGCGAGCACCTGGACCGGCTCCAGGCCGACATCCTCGTCGGCTTCGGCGGCTACGTGGCCACACCCGGCTACCTGGCCGCGCGCCGCAGGCGCATCCCCATCGTCGTCCACGAGGCCAACCCCCTGCCGGGCCTGGCCAACCGGCTGGGCGCGCGCCTGACCCCGCACGTGTTCACCGGCCACCCCCACACCCAGATCCGCAACGGCCGCTTCGTCGGCATCCCGCTGCGCGAGCAGATCACCTCGCTCGACCGGCTGGCCATGGGCGACAAGGCCCGCGCCTACTTCGGCCTGCGCCACGACCTGCCCACCCTGCTGATCTTCGGCGGCTCCCAGGGCGCCCAGCGCATCAACGAGACCGCCTACGCCGCCCGCGACGCCTTCCGCGACAGCGGCGTCCAGGTGCTGCACGTGGTCGGGCCCAAGAACGCGGACGAGCCCCAGGACCTCACCCAGGCGGGCATCCCCTACGTCGCCGTCCCCTACGTGGACCGCATGGACATGGCCTACGCCGCGGCCGACGTGGCCATGTGCCGCTCCGGCGCGATGACCTGCGCCGAGCTGACCGCCGTCGGCTTGCCCGGCGCCTTCGTGCCGCTGGCCATCGGCAACGGCGAGCAGGCCCTGAACGCCGAGCCCATCGTCCAGGCGGGCGGCGGGCTCATGGTCAACAACGCCGACGTCTCCGTCGAGTGGATCACCCGGCAGCTCATCCCGCTGCTCACCGACACCGACCGGGTCGTGGCCATGTCCGAGGCGGCCGCCCGGATGGGCCGCCGCGACGCCGACATGGAGCTGGCCCGCGAGGTCACGGCCATCGCCCGCGGCGACAAGCCCACGCCCGACATACCCGTGCCCGAGGACGACGGCGACGAGGCCTTCTACGACGACGGGAAGGACACCCGATGAGCCTGGTGCGGCCGACCGAACCGGTGCCCGTGGACAAGCTGGGTCGTACCCACTTCATCGGCCTGGGCGGAGCGGGCATGTCCGGCATCGCCCGCGTGCTGCTCCAGTCCGGGGTGGAGGTCTCGGGCAGCGACGCCCGTGACAGCGACACCCTGCGCGAACTGGAGGAGATGGGCGCCGACGTCCACGTGGGGCACGCCGCCGAGAACCTCGGCACGGCCGAGACCCTGGTGGTCTCCTCCGCCATCCGCGAGGACAACCCCGAGCTGGTCGAGGCGCGCCGCCGGGGCCTGAGGGTGCTGCCCCGGGCCGCGGCCCTGGGCGCGCTGCTGCTGGGCCGCCAGGGCGTCGCCGTCTCCGGCACCCACGGCAAGACCACCACCACGTCCATGGTCGCGGTGGTGCTCCAGCACCTGGGCGCGGACCCCGGCTACGTCATCGGCGGCAAGCTGGTCACCACCGGCCTGGGCGCCGACGCCGGTATCGGCGAGGTCATCGTGGTGGAGGCCGACGAGAGCGACGGCTCCTTCCTCATGCTCTCCCCCAAGATCGCCGTGGTCACCAACGTCGAGGCCGACCACCTGGACAACTACAGCGGCATCGAGGAGATCCACGCCAACTTCGCCTCGTTCGTCGACCGGGTCGAGCGCACGCTCGTCGTGGGCGTGGACGACCCCGGGGCCCGCCGGGTGGCCGAGCTGGCCCGCGAACGCGGCAGGAGGGTGCTCACCTACGGCGAGGCCGAGGACGCCGACTACCGGATCACCCGGGTGCGCGCACGCGGCTTCACCACCGAGTTCACCCTCCGCACCGCGGACGGCGAGCCGGTCGACGGCCAGCTCGCCGTGCCGGGACGCCACAACGTGCTCAACGCTGCCGCCGCCATCGCGGTCGCCGACGAGCTGGGCCACGACCTGGACGTGGCGGTGGAGGGCATCGCCGACTTCGCCGGCGCCGCGCGCCGCTTCGAGGCCAAGGGCGAGGCGGGGGGAGTGGCCGTCTACGACAGCTACGCCCACCACCCCACCGAGATCGAGGCCGACCTGCGCGCGACCCGGGCGGCGCTGGAGTCGCTGGCCGAGGAGGCGCGCGAGGCCGGTCGGGAGCACGCCGGGGGCAGGGTCGTCGCCCTGTTCCAGCCGCACCTGTACAGCCGCACCCGCATCTTCGCCGAGGAGTTCGCCGCCGCGCTGGGCCTGGCCGACGAGGTCGTGGTGACCGAGGTCTACGCCGCCCGCGAGGACCCCGAGCCAGGGGTCACCGGCGAGCTGATCACCTCCCGCGTCGCGCACGACCGCGTGTGGTACGTGCGCCGTGACGAGGCCGTGCGCCGGGTGGCCGCGCTGGTCCGCCCCGGCGACATCGTGCTCACCATGGGCGCGGGCGACGTCACCGAGCTGGGTCCGCGCATCGTGGAGGCGGTCGCCGAGGCGGCCGAGGGCTTCGGGGGCTGACGCGGGGACGTGGGGGAGCGGTCGCGCGGACACGGGGAGGGGGCGCAGGTGGTCGCCGAGCAGGAGCAGGCCGCTGGACAGGCCGCGCCGCGCAAGCGGTCCGACCCATGGAAGTTCGCCTTCGTGGCGCTGCTGGTGGTCGCCCTGGTCTGCGTGGTCGTCTGGCTGCTGCTCGGCTCCCGTCTGCTCGTGGTCCGCGACGTCGCGGTCACCGGCCTGGACCGGGTCCCCTCCGAGGAGGTGGTCGCCGCGGTGGGCGTGCCCACCGGGACGCCCCTGATCAGGGTGGACCTCGACCGGAGCGTGGAGCGCGCCGAGGCCCTGCCCCTGGTGGAGTCGGCCGAGGTCACCCGCGGCTGGCCCGCCACCCTGGAGGTCGAGGTGGTTGAACGCCGGCCGCAGCTGGCCGTCCGGGCGGGGGAGGAGTACCGGCTGGTCGACGGCGACGGCGTGCGCATCGAGGACGCGCCGAGCCGCCCCGACGCCTACCCGCTGGTCCGCGTCACCGGGGAGGTCGAGGGCAACGAGGCCGTCCGCGCCGCCGCCGACATCGTCGAGCGGGCACCGGACTCCCTCATCTCCCGGATCCGGCTCATCGACGCCACCGACCCCGAGGAGATCAGCATCGAACTCGTCGAGGACGCCCTCGTCGAGTGGGGCTCACCCGAGGAGACCGCGCGCAAGAGCGACGTCCTGCGGGTGCTCCTGGGCGAGCACCCGCCGCAGGCGGACCGCGTCTACGACGTGTCCACGCCCGATCTCGCCATCGTGAGGTGAAGCGGTTCCCAGGCACAGGAAGAGGACGAGGCAGGGCGGCGGGGGCCGGCCCGCCGACCCGGGCGGGCGCGCGCGGGCCGGACCGGGGGAGTCCCGGCGGGACCCGCGGGCGGCCTGCGCGGACATTCCAGACGCGACGCGCCGGGGGCGCACATCGCTTCCCCGTGTCGTGCGCCGTTAGGCTGAACCCGTCATCGGTTGCCCGTGGTCGGCGGTCCGCTTACTGTCGGGAAACACAACCGAACGTCAACAAAGCACCAGAACACACTTTTCGGGTACGCGGGAACCGTTCCGCCTCACGGCGGACCGCACCGGCCCTCCCCGGGCGGGTGGACGGCGGCTCCGGCGGTCCGGGGTTCCCCGGTCACGGCGTCGTGGACGACTCGTCGGGGGAACCCGAAACGCACATGTAGAACCGGATGCCGGACCAACGGCGCCTCCGGTGGCGCACAGCCACCGGAGGCGGTCGCGGAACGGCGTAAGCGAGCGGAAAGGCCCCTCGTCGTGGCAGCACCGCAGAACTACCTCGCGGTCATCAAAGTCGTCGGCATCGGCGGCGGCGGTGTCAACGCCGTCAACCGAATGATCGAAGAGGGGCTCAAGGGCGTCGAGTTCATCGCCATCAATACCGACGCCCAGGCGCTGCTGATGAGTGACGCAGACGTCAAGCTGGACGTCGGACGCGAACTCACCCGCGGCCTCGGAGCCGGCGCCAACCCCGATGTCGGCCGCAAGGCCGCCGAGGACCACCGGGAGGAGATCGAGGAGGTCCTCAAGGGGGCCGACATGGTCTTCGTCACCGCGGGCGAGGGCGGCGGCACCGGAACCGGGGGCGCCCCGGTCGTGGCCAACATCGCCCGCTCCCTGGGCGCCCTGACCATCGGCGTGGTCACCCGCCCCTTCGGTTTCGAGGGCAAGCGGCGCGCCACCCAGGCCGAGTCGGGGATAGCGATGCTCCGCGAGGAGGTCGACACGCTCATCGTGATCCCCAACGACCGGCTGCTGTCCATCTCCGACCGCCAGGTCAGCGTGTTGGACGCCTTCAAGGCGGCCGACCAGGTACTCCTGTCCGGTGTGCAGGGCATCACCGACCTGATCACCACGCCGGGACTGATCAACCTGGACTTCGCCGACGTCAAGTCGGTCATGTCCGGGGCGGGATCGGCGCTGATGGGCATCGGGTCGGCGCGCGGGGACGACCGGGCGGTCGCGGCGGCGGAGATGGCGATCTCCTCACCGCTGCTGGAAGCGAGTATCGACGGGGCCCACGGCGTGCTGCTGTCCATCCAGGGCGGCTCCGACCTGGGTCTCTTCGAGATCAACGAGGCGGCACAGCTCGTCGCGAACTCGGCGGCGCCCGAAGCCAACATCATCTTCGGCGCCGTCATCGACGACGCCCTGGGTGACGAGGTGAGGGTCACCGTCATCGCCGCGGGCTTCGACGAGCCGGAGGGCGTGGCCCCGGTGGTGCGGGAGCGCCAGCCGGTGGACCCTCCTGAGGCCGCCGCCCCCAAGGCAGGCATCACGTCCGGCGGGGAGGAACGGCCCGCTCCGGCGGCGCCCGCCTCCGCGGACGCGAGCGGGGCGTCGGCCGCCAACATGCCGTGGATCACGCAGTCCCGTCCGGTCGAGCCCGCTCCCGAGCCGCAGTGGACGCCGCCGGTGACCCCGGCCCCGCCGGTCCAGCAGCCGGTCGAGGCCGAGCCCGCTCCGCAGGAGCAGTACACCCAGGCCGCCCCGGTCGAGCCGGTCCCGGCGCCGCAGACCCCGCCCCACGGCACGTCCGCCTTCCAGGCGGAGGCCGAGACCGCCGAACCGGCTCCCGTCGAGGAGCCCGCTCCGGCGGAGGAGGAACCCGCGGCGCGCGAGGGCGGCCACGCGAGCCACATCCACGCGGTCTCGGACTCCAGCACCGAGCGGCGCGGGGACGTGCCCACGCCCCGGCGCCGGGTCATCTTCGACGACCCCGACGACCTCGACGTCCCGGAGTTCCTGAAGTAGCTCCGACCCCGGCCCCCGGGCCGGGGTCGTCGCCGGTCCGGGGCGCCGACGGCCCCCGCCGGGGGCGGTCCGGGCGGTGGTAGTGTCCTGGACCGAGGGGACGGCGCGACGGCCACCGCGGGAGTCCTCTCCCGGAGGAGCCCGTGCCGGGGCCGGAACCCGGCCGGTACCGTCCGTGCCGGCCTCGAACGCCCGCCGGGCGGCGTGATCCGGGGTTTCCCTCCGGCAGGAGCGGGGAGGAAGCGCTACCGGATGAGCAACGTCATCGACCTGGGCCACGGGATCCGTGCCGCCGTCACCGAGAGGCACGGAGGGGTGAGCGCCCCGCCCTACGACTCGCTCAACCTGGGCCTGGGCTCGGGGGACGAACGCGAGGCGGTGCTCGCCAACCGCAAGATCGCCGCCCGCGACCTGGGATTCGACGTCGACCGGGTCGTGTGGATGCACCAGGTGCACAGCGCCGACGTCCTCGTGGCCACCGGGCCCGGGGGAGCGGGCACCTGCGACGGGGTGGTCACCACCCGCCCCGACCTGGTCCTGGCCTCGATGGCCGCCGACTGCCTGCCGGTCCTGGCAGCCGACGCCGAGGCGGGCGTCCTGGGCGCCGCGCACTCCGGCCGCCTGGGCACCGCGCACGGCGTGGCCGCCAACCTGGTCGCGGCGATGGCCGACCAGGGGGCCCGCGCCGACCGGATCACCGTCTTCCTCGGCCCCGCCATCTGCGGCGGGTGCTACGAGGTCCCGCCCCACGTGCGCGACGAGACCGCGCGCGAGGTCCCCGAGGCCGCCTGCACCACGAGCCGGGGCACCGCCGGAGTGGACATGCGCGCCGCGGTCACCGCCCAGCTGCGCGGGGCGGGCGTCACCGACATCCGGGCCGACGGCCGCTGCACCCTGGAGAGCCCCGAGCTGTTCTCCCACCGCGGGCAGGCGCCGACCGGCAGGTTCGCCGCCTTCCTCTGGCGCGTCTGAACGTCACACCTGGCCACCAGGATGGTGGTGTGGGACCGCCGGGACCGCCGAACGTCCCCCCTCCGTCGTGTTCGGGCCCGCACCCCTCCCGGACCGCCGCGGCCCCGGTGGCACCGGGGAGGCGGGACCCCTCCCCCGGGTCGGGCGCGAGCCGCGACGGGCCCGGTGCCCCGGGGTCGGAGGCGGGCCGGAGGACGGGGGTGTAGGAAGTAGAGCGAGTGGGATCCGTCCCAGGGAAAGAAGGAGCACCGTGACACACGCCGACCCGGCTCGCGTCGAGCAGGTCCGCGCCAACCTCGCCGCCGCCCGGGCCAGGATCGAGGCGGCCTGCGCCAAGGCCGACCGCGACCCCGACGAGGTGTCGCTGGTCGCCGTCACCAAGACACACCCGGCCTCCGATGTGCGGATTCTCGCCTCACTCGGGGTCACCGACGTGGGCGAGAACCGCGACCAGGAGGCTGCGCCCAAGGCCGCCGAGACCGCCGACCTGGGTCTGACCTGGCACTTCGTCGGGCAGTTGCAGACCAACAAGGCGCGGTCGGTGGCCTCCTACGCCGACGTCGTGCACTCGGTGGACCGCGCCAGGCTGGCCCGGGCGCTGGGGGAGCGCGCCGCCGCGGCCGAACGGAACCTGACCTGCCTGGTCCAGGTCAACCTCGACGCGGACTCGCGGGCCGGGGTGATCGGCCCGCGCGGGGGCGTCGACCCGGAGGACGCCCTCGAACTCGCCGCGCGCGTCGAGGAGCAGGAGGCGCTCACCCTGGGCGGTGTCATGGCGGTCGCCCCCCGCGAGGGCGATCCCTCCGCGGCCTTCGCCCGGCTCCAGGAGGTCGCGGCCCGTATCCGCGATCGCTATCCTCGGGCGACGGTGGTCTCCGCGGGCATGAGCGGGGACCTGGAGGCGGCGGTCGAGCGAGGCGCGACACACCTGCGACTCGGTACGGCGTTGCTCGGCAACCGGGGACCGATCGTGGGGTAATGTCCCCACATAGACCTTGGAACCCGTCTGTGGAGTTCGCCCGAATGGACGCTCTCCCCGAGAACGGACGGGACAGTACGGAGGAGTCGGCTGCGGTGAAGGCCGCGGGGACGACGGAGGACATGAGATGGCCGGCGCGATGCGCAAGATGGCGGTCTACCTCGGCCTCGTGGAGGACGACCGTTACGATCACCGCTATGCGGACGAATATGATGAGTTCGACGATTTCGACGAGGGGGTGGAAGAACAGCGTGAACGCGACGCTGACACCCCTCCCGGCGAGGAAGCGCGAGGCGACGTGATGGACACCGGCGGTTACCTGGGCTCAGGTCGCGGTGGCACGACCGCGACCGCCTCCACCGCCGACCTCGCGCGGATCACCACGCTCCACCCGCGTACCTACAACGAGGCGCGTACCATCGGAGAGCACTTCCGAGAGGGTACGCCGGTGATCATGAACCTGACCGAGATGGTCGACAGCGACGCCAAGCGTCTCGTCGACTTCGCGGCTGGTCTGATCTTCGGTCTGCATGGCAGTATCGAACGCGTCACCAACAAGGTGTTCCTGCTGTCCCCGGCCAACGTCGAGGTGACTGCCGAGGACAAGGCGCGGATCGCCGAGCGAGGGTTCTTCAATCAGAGCTAGAACATCACATTTGTCCAGAGATTGGGTCGAGGAACGACCGTGAGTACCGTCCTGTCCGTGCTGATCATCATCCTGCAGCTGTTTGTCTTCGTGCTGTTGGCGAGGGTGGTCCTGGAGATGGTGCAGTCCTTCTCCAGATCGTGGCGCCCCACGGGGTTCGTGCTCGTGATCGCCGAGATCGTGTACACGATCACCGACCCGCCACTGAGGTTCCTGCGTCGGTTCATCAAGCCCGTACGTCTGGGGAGCATCGCGCTCGACCTGAGCGTCCTGGTGCTCTTCTTCGGCGTCTACATCTTGATCGCACTGCTCAGCCCTTTCGCTGTATAGGGAGGCAGACGTAGGCGGAGGGAACCGCCCCGGATTCCGCTATGTGGTCTTGGTCATGATCTGGATTGCCGTAAGGTCACGATCATGTAGCGTCCCTACGGACAGACTCCAAGCGCGCCAAGGAGACGAACATGCCGCTGACACCCGCCGATGTGCGGAACAAGCAGTTCAGTACCACCCGGCTCCGACCGGGATATGACGAAGAAGAGGTCGACGCCTTCCTCGACGAGGTCGAGTCCGAGCTCGACCGCCTGATCCAGGAGAACGAGGAACTGCGCGGCAAGCTGGCCGAGTGCCTGCGTGGCAAGGTGCCCAACGCCGGTATGCAGGACTTCCAGCAGCAGGACCAGGCGCCCGAGCCCCAGCACGAGCAGATGCGCCCCGAGCCCGTCCAGCCGCCGCAGGCCGTCGAGCCCCAGCCCCCGGTCCAGCAGCAGCAGATGCAGATGACCGGCCCCAACATGGGCATGGGCGGCGAGGAGAACATGGACACGGCCGCCCGCGTCCTGGCCCTCGCGCAGCAGACCGCCGACCAGGCGATCTCCGACGCCCGCCGTGAGGCCGACGAGACCCTCGGCCGCGCCCGCCACGAGTCCGAGGACATCCTCGGCAAGGCCCGCCGCCAGGCCGACCAGATCATCGGTGAGGCCCGCGCCCGCTCCGAGAACCTCGACCGCGACGCGCAGGAGCGCCACCGCCAGGTCATGGGCAGCCTCGTCCAGCAGCGCGAGGAGCTCGAGCACAAGGTCAACGTGCTCAAGGACTTCGAGCGTGAGTACCGCAGCCGCCTCAAGGACTACTTCGAGCGCCAGCTGCGCGAGCTCAAGAGCGAGGAGGAGAAGGCCCAGGAGCTGAACAACCCGAACACCACGGGCGGCTTCCAGACCATGGCTCCGCAGACCGGCGGGACTCCCGCGCTCCAGCACGGCCCCGCAGGCAACCCGTTCGGGCAGCCCGAGCCGGCCCAGCACGGTGGGTTCCACCCGGGCGAGCCGCACGAGCGCCGCTGACTGTCGCGGCGTCTGCTCGAACAACTGAAGACTCCGGCACAACACGTGTAAAGGCCCTGGTCGACCCGTGATCCTTAGCATCCTCGCAACCGTGGCGGTGCTGACGGCCATCGCCGTCATCGTGGCCGCCCTGGTGTTCGCCGAGACCGCCCTGGTGTACACAGCACTGGGACTGGCGGGCGTCAGCGTCCTCCTCCTACTGGGGGCGCTCCTCCAGGGAAGGTCCGGCGGCGGGGGCAGACCGGATCGGACGGACGGGTTGGGGAAGTCGTCCGTCCCCGTCATGGCCGCCACAGCGGCAGCGGCGGTACCCACCGCGCACGTGGAGTCGGAGCACCTTGGGCGCGTACCCGCACCGGCCTCCGAGCCGGTGCGGGAGCCCCGTGCCCCGGAGCGGCCCGCCTGGCCGACTCCGTCCGCGGAGGACGCCGGTCACGGAGAACCCGAGTACGACGTCCCCCGCTGGGAGACCCCCACGGCCCACGACTGGCCGGAACCGGACACGGCGGCGCACGGCGCCGTCCCCTCCGCGGAACCGGCCCCCTCCTGGACGGCGCCCTCCGAGGAGGAGCAGCCGCTCCGCGCCCCGGCGCCCTGGGAGAGCGCGGACGAGACCGCCGGGTGGGACGACGGGCGGGGCGGGGAGAGCGGCACCGCCGCCGAGGACGGACCCGGCACCGGGGACGAGACCGGCGAGCACACCGCGTCCGCCTCCGCGAGCGCCTTCACCTATGACATTCCCGGCCGTTCCCCGGCCGGTGACGGCTCCTGCGCGCAGGAGCGCTCCCCGTCGGGGGAGGACGCGGTCGAGGAGGAGCCCGACGAAGCCCCCTTCGCCGACACCCCGCAGGAGGACGGCGGCGAGGAGCGGGAGCAGGAGCGGGGCGGCTCCGTGTTCGCCTCCGAGGAGCCCTTCGTCTACAGCATCCCCCGCCCCGCGGACCCCGCTGAGGAACACTCCCCGGAGGACGGGGAGGACGAGCCCGGGGCCCGGGACGCGGCCTCCTCCGTCCACGGCGCCCCCGGACGGTCCCTCGCCGAGGAGACCGTCGAGGAGGACGTCTTCACGGGCGGGGAGGACACCGGGGCCTTCGTCCGCGACGCTCCCGACCGCTCTTCCGCCGGGGACGGCCCCTCGCGCGAGGGCGGCTCCCGGCCCGTGGAGGACGCGGCCCAGGAGGACCCCGACGGCGCCCCCTTCGCGGACACCCCCGAGGAACGCGGCGCCGGGGACACGGCCGCCGCCGGAGCGGACACGGAGCACGAGCCCGACGAGGCGCCCGCACCCGCCGCAGACCACGAGGACGCCCCGGAGCAGGACCTCTCGGAACGGGACCCGGAGGGGACCGGGACGGACCGGGACGAGGGTCCGGAGACGGCCGTCCTCCCGGTGGCCTCCGACGACTCCGGCCCGGAGGGTGGACAGGCTGTCGGCGGCGGACGCGACGACGACGCGACCGGCGACGCGACCGACCGCGACGCGGACGGCGTCGGGGCCGACGGGACGGCCGGAGACGCCGACGACCGGCCCGCCGAGGACGACTCCGACGACGGGCGGGGCGCCGGCGGCGCCTTCTCCTACCGCATCCCCCGCAGCGGGGACGAGGACGGGGACGGCGCGCGGCCCGGGGAGCCTCCGACCGCCGCCGGGTCCGGGGACGGCCCGGACGGCGACGGGGCCGAGGACGACTCCGACCACGCGCCCGGCAGCACCCCTGACGACTCCTCCGACACCGAGCGCTGAACCGCGGCGAGGGCGCCGCCCACCCGAACGGCCCCCGACGCGGAAACGGCCCGGCCCACCCGCCGGCGGCGGGCGGACCGGGCCGCTCCTGTGGCGTCCTCCGGTCAGGCCTTGCGGAACCCGAAGGTCACACCGAACTCCTCGGAGGAGGCGGTGTGCAGGTCCCGGCCCGGCTCACCGGCGACGAACACGTCGGCCAGCACCTCGGAGGCGATCGCCTGACCGTGCTCGCCGAGCGCCAGCTCGGTGGCCTCGTCCGTGGCCGTCCACCACACCTCGATGCGGTCCGACACCTCCAGCCCGCTCCTCTTGCGGGCCTCCTGGAGCATCCGGACCATCTCGCGGGCCAGACCGGCGCGGCGCAGCTCCGCCGTGAGCTCCAGGTCCAGGGCGACGGTCTCACCCGACTCCGAGGCCACCGCCCAGCCCTCGCGGGGCTGCTCGGTCACCAGCAGCTCGTCGGCGCTGACCTCCACCGGCTCGTCCTCGACGCGCACCCGGGCCCAGCCGGTGTCGCGCACCTGCCGCACCAGCTCGGCGGGGTCGGCGGCCTGGACGGCCTTGGCCACCAGCGGGGTGCGCTTGGCGAACCGCTTGCCCAGCGCGCGGAAGTTCGGCTTCACGCTGAAGTCCACCAGGTCACCGCTCACCGAGGACAGCGAGTCCAGCGAGGCCACGTTCAGCTCGTCCGCGATCTGGCCGCGCAGCTGCTCCGGCAGGTCCGCGAAGCCCGGCGCGCCCACCAGGGCGCGGGCCAGCGGCTGGCGCGTGCGCACGGCCGAGTCCACCCGGGCCGAGCGGCCCAGCTCCACCAGGCGGCGGGTCAGCGCCATGTTCCGGGACAGCTCGGGGTCGATCAGGTCCTCGCGCACCTCGGGCCAGGAGGCCAGGTGCACCGAGTCCGGGGCGTCCGGGCGGCGCAGCGCCGACCACACGTGGTCGGTCAGGAACGGCACGATCGGCGCCATCAGCAGGGTGACGGTCTCCAGGGCCTCGAAGAGCGTCGCGAACGCCGCGGCGCCCTCGGGGGTGGCGGCCCCGCCCCAGAACCGGCGGCGGGAGCGGCGCACGTACCAGTTGGACACGTCGTCCACGAACGCCGTCAGGCGGCGCCCGGCGGTCGTCGTGTCGAAGGTGTCCATCGCCTCGGTGACGTCCCGGACGACCTCGTTCAGCTCCGAGAGCAGCCACCGGTCCAGCAGCGGACGGTCCTGCGGCGCGGGCGCCGAGTCCAGCAGCGCGTGGTTCCAGCCCTCACCGGCGTTGGCGTACAGGGTGAAGAACGACACGGTGCTGTAGTAGGTCAGCAGCACCTTGCGGACGATCTCCTCCAGGGCGGCGTGGCCCACCCGGCGGGCGGTCCACGGCGAGCCGCTGGCCAGCATGAACCAGCGCAGGGCGTCGGCGCCGTGCCGGTCCATCACCGGGATGGGCTCCATGACGTTGCCCAGGTGCTTGCTCATCTTGCGGCCGTCCTCGGCGAGGATGTGGCCGAGCACGACCACGTTCTCGAACGAGTTGCGGCCGAACACCAGGGTGCTCACCGCCAGCAGCGAGTAGAACCAGCCGCGGGTCTGGTCGATGGCCTCGGAGATGTACTGCGCCGGGAAGTTCTCCCGGAAGGTCTCCTCGTTCTGGTGCGGGGCGCCCCACTGGGCGAAGGGCATGGAGCCGGAGTCGAACCAGGCGTCGATGACCTCGGGGACGCGGCGGGCCACCCGCTGCTCCTCGGGCAGGGAGGGGTCGGCGTCCGGGTCGGGGATGACGATGTCGTCGACGTAGGGGCGGTGCGGGTCCAGGGAGGACAGGTCCCGCCCGCTGAGGCGGCCCAGCTCCTCCAGGGAGCCCACGCAGATCTGGCGGCCGTCGGGGAACTCCCAGATCGGCAGCGGGGTGCCCCAGTAGCGGTTGCGTGACAGCGCCCAGTCGACGTTGCCGCGCAGCCACTCGCCGAAGCGGCCCTCCTTGACGTTCTCGGGCACCCAGTGGGTGGCCTGGTTCTGCGCGATGAGCTCGTCCTTGACCGCGGTGGTGCGGATGTACCAGGACGGCACCGCGTAGTACAGCAGCGCCGTGTGGCAGCGCCAGCAGTGCGGGTAGGAGTGCTCGTAGCCGACGTGGCGGAAGAGCAGGCCGCGGTCGCGCAGGTCGCGCACCAGCGTCTTGTCGGCCTCCTTGAAGAACGCCCCGCCCACCAGCGGCAGGTCGGCCTCGAAGGTGCCGTCGGGGCGGACCGGGTTGACCACGGGCAGGCCGTAGGCGCGGCACACCACCATGTCGTCGGCGCCGAAGGCGGGCGACTGGTGGACCAGGCCGGTGCCGTCCTCGACCGTGACGTAGTCGGCGAGCACGACGTAGTGGGCGGGCTCGTCGAAGGGCACCAGGTCGAAGGGGCGCTCGTAGGTCCAGCGCTCCATCTCGTCGCCCTCGAAGCTCTCGCCGGTGAGCTCCCAGCCCTCGCCGAGGACCTTCTCGAACAGCGGGCGCGCCACGACCAGGCGCTCCTGGCCGTCGGTGGCCACCACGTACTCCACGTCCGGGTGCACGGCCACGGCGGTGTTGGACACCAGCGTCCACGGGGTGGTCGTCCACACCAGCAGCGAGGTGGGGTGCTCGGCGGCGGCCAGCGGGCCGGAGGTCACCGGGAAGCGCACGTACACCGACGGGTCGGTGACGGTCTCGTACCCCTGGGCGAGCTCGTGGTCGGACAGCGTGGTGCCGCAGCGCGGGCAGTAGGGGCTGATCCGGTAGTCGCGGACCAGCAGGCCCTTGTCCCAGATCTGCTTGAGCGCCCACCAGACCGACTCCACGTACTGCGGGTCCATGGTGCGGTAGGCGTCGTCCATGTTCACCCAGTAGCCCATGCGCTCGGTCATGGCGGTGAAGGCGTCCACGTTGCGCAGGACGGACTCGCGGCAGCGGTCGTTGAACTCGGCGATGCCGAAGGACTCGATGTCCTTCTTGCCGGACAGGCCCAGTTCCTTCTCCACGGCGACCTCGACGGGCAGGCCGTGGCAGTCCCAGCCCGCCTTGCGGTCCACGTGGTAGCCGCGCATGGTGCGAAAGCGCGGGAAGACGTCCTTGAACGCGCGGGCCTCGACGTGGTGCACGCCGGGCTGGCCGTTGGCGGTGGGCGGGCCCTCGTAGAAGACCCAGTTGGGGCCGCCGCGGGTCTGGTCGAGCGAGCGCCGGAAGACATCCTCCTTCGACCAGCGGCCGAGGATCTCGCGCTCCGTGGCGGGCAGGTCGATCTGCGCGGGCAGCTGGGGCAGCGCGCGGGGTTCGGGCCGGGGGTCGTTGGCCACCGTCGTACCTTTCCATCAGGTGTGCTCCTGACGGAGGGACGAGGCGTGCGGCCCCGCGGTACCACCCTCCTTGGACCGCGGCCGTGCCGCTGGGCGGCGGGCGGCGGATCCCTCTTCGTTGCGCTGTGCCGGTTCTACTGGGACGCGGCGCGTCCGTTCCTCCGGCGGCTCCGGGGTGATCTTCGCGCTGGTCGTACCCCCGGGCTCACACCGCCCCCGGGTCGCTTGGACGGACCAGCCGCCCTAGGCTGTCTCGCGTCCGGTCGGGGCCAGCGCTACTCGTCCCCATCGACACCTGAGGTCAGGATAACGCAGCGGGGAGGGCCCCGCCGCTCGTTCGGGGGAGGGCAGCCGTGGCTGAGAACGTCCGGGGCGTCGTGCTGGTGACGCTGGCGGACCGCGAGGACGCCGAGGAGCTGGCCGAGCAGCTCCTGGAACAGGGGTACGAGCCGTGCCTGGTGCACCGCGACATGCTCGCGGGTGAGGACGACGCCGAGGACGTGGACTGGGTGATCGAGGTGCACACCGGGCCGCACGGAGGCCCGGCGGTGTTCGACGAGCCCCACCTGGCGGCCCTGGCCGAGGACTACGGCGGTTTCGCGACCGCGGAGTGAGGCGCGGCGCCCCGGCGCGGGAACGGCGGGCCGCGTGGGCGGGCCGGGCTTCGCGGGCGGCCGGGAAAACCGGTTGGGCGCGGACCTCCCGGAGCGGGAGGATGCCTCCATGCTGATACGCAGAGCCGCCCCCGGTGACGGCCCGGCCGTCGCCGGCGTGGAGGTCCGCTCCTGGCGGGCCGCCTACCCGGGAATCGTCCCTCAGGACTACCTGGACGCCATGGACGCCGAACAGCGGGGCGCCCGGTGGACGGACTGGATCGCCGGGGCCGCCCGGCCGGGGGCCGGGCTGCTGCTGGCCGAGGACGGCGGCGGGGCGGTGGCCTTCGCCTGCTTCGCCCCCGTCGAGGAGGGCGGGGAGACGGGCGGCACCGCCGGACCGTGCGAGCTGGAGGCCTTCTTCTCCGTCCCCGAGGTGTGGGGGAGCGGGGTCAACCGGCGCCTGATCGCCGACGTGCACCGGGCCGTCGCCGGGGCCGGGTACACCGAGGCCGTCCTGTGGGTGCTCCGGGACAACCCGCGCGCCCGGCGCTTCTACGCCGCGCACGGCTGGGAGGCCGACGGGGCGGTCACCGAGGAGGGACCCCTCAACGGCAGGGTCCTGCCCCGCCTGCGCTACCGTCGCGGCTTCTGAGCCCGGGCCGCCCGACCGCGGTCCGCTCCGCCTGTGCTCCGCTCCCGCGCAAGGGAGGGCGCTCGGCCCCTCCCGGGAGTCCGGGCCGGCCGCAGCCGTGGCCGCGCGGGGGCGCGTCGCCCCGGATCTTTGCCTTGTCCGGACGGATTGCCTAGGCTTCCCGCACCACTCGCGGTACCGCCCAAGGGGGGAGAGTCCGCGCTCCGGCGGACTCCGGGACGGGTGCCGAGCCGTCTGGAGGGGATTGCTATGAAGGCCACCGATGCCGCCCGGCTGCCGGTCCTGCCGGGGGAGGAGCCCTGGACGGCGGAGGAGATCGCCGTGGTCCGAGGGCAGCTGGAGGAGGTCGTCGCCGCGGCGGCGCGGGAGCTCGGGGAGGTCGAGGCCGGGTTCGCCGAGCTGCTGGAGGACCCCGTGGACGGGGCCGGGGACGACAGCGCGGACGCCGGGGCCAGGGCCTTCCAGCGCGAACAGGATCTGGCGTTGGCCTACAATACTCGTGACCTGCTCGCCGACGGCGAGCGGGCGATCGAACGGATGGACGCGGGGACCTACGGGGTCTGCGGCTCATGCGGGCAGGCCATCGGGAAGGCGCGCCTTCAGGCCTTTCCGCGCGCGACCCTGTGCGTCACCTGCAAACAGCGCGAGGAGCGTCGCTGACTGAGGTAGAGCCCTCCGGGGACAGGAACATGACCACGACCGACAAGACGGGCGCCCGTCCCCGCAGGTACCTTCTCCTGCTGCTGGTGGCGCTCGCCGCGATCGGCGTTGACTTCCTCACCAAGGAGTGGGTCCTGGCGACCTTCGCCGAGGGCGAGTACCTCGACGTCATCGGCGACTTCGTCCGGTTCACCCTGGTGTTCAACACGGGTGCGGCCTTCTCCATGGGCACCGACTTCACGTGGGTGTTCACCTGCATCGCCAGCCTCGTGGTCATCGTCATCGGCTACATGGGCCTGCGGGTGCGCAGCGTGTGGTGGGGCGTGACGCTCGGACTGATGATGGGCGGCGCCGCCGGGAACCTGGTGGACCGCTTCTTCCGGGACCCGGCCCCCTTCCACGGTGCGGTCGTCGACTTCATCAGCGTGGGGACCTTCCCGGTCTTCAACGTCGCCGACTCCTGCGTGGTGGTGGGCGCGTGCCTGGTGGTGGCGCTGACCTTCAAGGGGATCAACCTGGACGGGACCGTCATCGAGGAGGACCGCGACTCGGGGAGGGGTCCCGTGGGGGCCGAGGGCGACGAGAACGCCGGAGGTGCCGGGGAGACCGGTTCCACCGGAGACGACACGACCGGAGGGAGGGGCCAGTGAGCGACACCCGAAGCCTGCCCGTGCCCGACGGGTTGGAGGGCGACCGGCTCGACTCGGCCATCGCCCGCCTGTTCGGCCTGTCCCGTACCCGCGCGGCCGAGATCATCGGTGACGGCGGCGTCCTGGTGGACGGTGCCGAGGCGGGCAAGTCCGACCGCGTCCGCGCGGGGGCCTGGCTGGAGATCACCCTCCCGCCGCCGCCCACCGCGCCCGTCCCGCGCCCCGAGCCCGTGCCGGGCATGCGGATCGTGCACGAGGACACCGACATCATCGTGGTGGACAAGCCGGTCGGTGTGGTCGCCCACCCGACGGTCGGCTGGACCGGCCCCAGCGTCCTGGAGGGCCTCTTGGCCTCCGGGGTGCAGGTGGCCACCAGCGGCGCCGCCGAGCGCCAGGGCATCGTGCACCGGCTGGACGCCAACACCACCGGCCTGATGGTGGTCGCCAAGAGCGAGATCGCCTACAGCGTGCTCAAGCGGGCGTTCAAGGAGCGCACCGTGGACAAGCGCTACCACACGCTCGTCCAGGGGCACCCGGACCCGTTCCGGGGCACCGTGGACGCGCCGATCGACCGGCACCCGGCGGGCGACGGCCGCTGGGCCGTGGTCGCGGGCGGGCGCCCCTCGGTGACGCACTACGAGACGCAGGAGGCCTTCCGGGCCGCGAGCCTGCTGGAGATCAAGCTGGAGACGGGCCGCACCCACCAGATCCGGGTGCACATGGCGGCCCTGCGCCACCCGTGCGTGGGCGACATGCTCTACGGCGCCGACCCGACCCTGGCCGAGCGGCTGGGTGTGCGCCGCCAGTGGCTGCACGCGGTGCGGCTGGGCTTCGACCACCCCACCGAGCACCGCCCGGTGGAGTTCTCCAGCCCCTACCCGGAGGACCTCTCCGCCGCCGTCGACGCGCTGCGCGAGTACTGACCCGCCGCTCGGGCCGGGCCGCCGGGGCTTCGTGCCCCGCGGCCCGGCCCGAGCGCTTTCCCGCTACCTCCCGCGTCCGGGCGCGACCACGTACCGGGTGCGGATCACGCCCTGGCACAGGGCGGCGCCCAGGATGATGACCACCGCGCCCAGCGGCTGGTTCCAGCTCAGGGACTCGCCCATCAGCACGACCCCGGCGGCGATCGCCACCACCGGCGCCACGTAGGTGACCGTGGTGGCCACGGTCGCCCCGGCCTCGCGCACCACCGCGTACTGGAGGATGTAGGCCACACCGGTGCCGAAGACGCCCAGGGTGCTCACCGCAGCCACCACCTGCCACGTGACGCCCGTGGGCATCTCGGTGAACAGCGGAACCAGCACCACCAGCGGCGCCGATCCCAGCAGCAGTTGCAGGGTGCTCAGCTCCAGGGCGCCGTGGGAGCTGCCCGCCACGAACCGGCGCAGGTAGGGCGTGCCGATCCCGTAGCAGGCGGTGGCGCCCACGACGAACAGCATGCCCAGCGCGGCGTCGCGGTCGCCGACGGCCACCTCGCCGAGCGAGTTCCACACGCCGAACACGGTGAGCACGCCCAGGAAGCCGATGCCCAGGCCCAGGACCCGGTCGCGGTCGGGCCGCTCGTCGGAGAGCAGCAGCATCGAGAACACCACGCCGAACAGGGGCGTCGAGGCGTTCACGATGCCCATGAGCGCGGACGGGATGAGCTGGGCGGCGTACCCGAACAGGGTGAAGGGGACGGTGTTGAGCAGCAGCGCCGCCACGAACATGTGCCCCCACAGGCGGGGCGAGCGCGGCAGGCGGCCGCCCCGCAGCAGCAGGACGGCCAGCAGGGGCAGCGCCCCGGTGGCCATGCGCCCGAGCGCGAGCTGCATGGGGGAGAGGGCCTCGGCCCCGACCTTGATGAACAGGAAGCTCATGCCCCAGATCAGGGAGAGCAGGACGAACTTGGCACGCCAGTCGGAGAGTGCCCGGCGCGGGGCGCCGGGCGGGGCGGACACGGGGGAGACAGCGGACATGGGACGTTTCTACCGCCGACCGATGTGTTAGGTCTACTTCGTATCTCTTAAGCCAACCCTTAGGGTTGCTTACATGCTCAGCGTCGACCGACTCCGGGTCCTGCACACCATCGCGGCCCACGGCTCCCTCAGCGCCGCCGCCGAAGCCCTCCACGTCACCAACTCGGCCGTCTCCCAGCAGCTCACCAAACTCGAACGCGAGGTCGGACAGCCCCTCGTCGAGCGCAACGGCCGGGGCGTGCGCCTCACCGACGCCGCCGAACTCCTGGTCGAGCACACCGCCAGGATCCTGTCCATGGTCCAGCGCGCCGAGGCCGACCTGGAGGCGCACCGCGACGACGTCACCGGGCACCTGCGCCTGTCCGCCACCCCCACCGCCGTCCGCGGCCTCCTGCCGCACGCGCTGTCCTCCCTGCGCGAGGCCCACCCCGGCCTGCGGGTGGAGCTGCACGAGGAGGAGCCGCACGAGAGCGTGCCCGCCATGGCCCGGGGGGACGCCGACCTGGCCATGGTCATCGACTGGATCGGGGCGCCGCTGAGCCTGCCCAGCGGCATGAGCCGCGCCCCTCTCATGGAGGACGTCGGCGACATCGCCCTGCCCGCCGACCACCCCCTCGCCCACCGGGAGATCCTCGCCCCCGAGGAGATCCTCGACCTGCCCTGGATCAGCTGGTCGCGCGGATCGGTCTGCGACGACTGGCTGCACGGCCTGATCCGGGCGCACGGCGGCGAGCCCAAGGTCATCCACAACGTGGAGGAGCACCAGACGAAGCTGGCTCTCATCGCCGCCGGGATCGGCGCCGCCGTCATGCCCCGCCTGGGGTGCGGCCCCCTGCCGGAGGGGGTGCGGGTGGTCCCCGTGCAACCCGCGCTGGTGCGCCAGGTGTACGTGTTCTGGCGCACCGACGCCTCCCGCCGGCCGGCCATCCGCGCCACCGTCCGCGCCCTGCGCGAGGCGGCCGCCGCCTACACCGCCTGAGCGGCGGGGGCCGGGACCGCGGAACGGGCCCCGGTGTCGCGGCCGACCACGCGCGGGCCGGCCGCGACACCCGCGGGCGCGGCGCCCCTCAACCGTTCAACAGGCCCGACAGGGTGGCGGCCGGACTGATCACCTCCGGGTCCGTCCGTACGTCGACCAGGGTGGGCAGGTCCGACCCCACCGCCTCCGCCAGCGCCTTCTCCAACTCCTCACGCGTGTGCGCGGTCGCGCCCCTGGCGCCCAGGGAACGGGCGTACCCGGCCAGGTCCAGCGGCCCGCTGATCCGGGTTCCGGCGATCCGCCCCAGCTCGCGGGCCTGGTGCATGGCGATCGTGCCGTACAGGCCGTTCTGGAACACCACCACGGTGACCGGCGCGTCCATCCGCACCGCGGTCTCCAGCTCCTGCCCGGTCATCAGGACGCCGCCGTCACCGGCCACCGCCACCACCGTCCGGTCCGGGGCGGCGATCTTGGCCGCCACCGCCGCGGGCACGGCGTAGCCCATGGCCCCGCTGGTCGGCGCCAGCTGGGTGCGCGGGTGCCGGAACCACCAGCCCCGGTGCAGGAAGGAGGCGAAGTTGCCCGCGTCGTTGGTGATCAGCGCGTCCTCGGGCAGCGCCGCGCGCATCCCCGCGACCACCGACCACGGATGCAGCCGGGAACCGGTGTGCCCGGCCGCCTCGGGCGGCACGGTCGCGTTGTCCACCCACACCCGGCGGGCCGAACTCCAGTCGCGGTAGGGCGCCTGGACCGGTGCCCCGGCCAGTTCGCGCAGCGCCTCCCCGGCGTCGGCGACCGCGCCGAACCACAGGTCGGTGCCGGCGCCCAGCTGGCCCGGGTCGATGTCGATCTGCGCCACCCGGACGTGCCCGCCGGGTTCGGGCAGCCGGTACCCCTGGGTGGTGGTCTCGCCCATCCGGCAGCCGACCACCAGGACCGCGTCGGCCTCCGACAGGGCGTTGAGCACCGGCGGCGAACAGCCCAGGCCCAGGTGGCCCAGGTAGAGCGGGTGGTCGTTGGGGAACACGTCCTGGCGCCGCCAGGCGGCGTACACGCCCGTGTTGAAGCGCTCGGCGACCCGGACCAGGTCCTCGCGGGCCGCGCGGGCGCCGCCGCCCGCGATGATCACCGGGCGCACCGCCCTGGTCAGCCAGGTCGCCAGCCGGTCCCGGGCCTCCGTGCCCAGGACGGGGCGCGGGACCACGGGCGGCCGCGGGGGCTCCTGGGGCCCGACGCGGCGGCCGAACAGGTCCCCGGGCACCGCGATGGCGACCGGCCCGGGTCGTCCGGTGGTGGCGACGCGGACCGCCTTCGCGGTGGTCTCCGCGAGCCGGTCGGCCCGGTGCACGGTGGTGGACCACTTGGTGATGGGCGCGTAGAACGCGGTGAGGTCCACCTCCTGGAAGGCCTCCCTGCCCAGGTGTTCGGTCTCCACCTGTCCGAGGAACACGACCATCGGGGTCGAGTCCTGCATGGCGGTGTGCACGCCCACCGCCAGGTTGGCGGCCCCCGGCCCCCGGGTGGCCGCGACCACGGCGGGGACACCGGTGAGCTTGGCCTCGGCCTCGGCCATGAACCCGGCGCCGTTCTCGTGCCGGGTGGAGACCAGCTGCATGCGCGGGTGCTGGTCGATCGCGTCGGCGAGCTCCAGGAAGCTCTCACCGGGGACGGTGTAGCACCGTCTGATCCCGGCCGCGGACAGCACCTCCACCACCGCGTGCGCGGCGGTGTCGGAGGGGGGTCGGGGGCGTCCTGCTGAGCCTGTGGCCATGGGGGCGGGGTCCTTCCATCGTCGCAAGGTCCACTCGGCGCGTCCGGACGGCCCGGGCCGGGCCGTCCGGACGCGTACGGTCGGTTCCGGCCGACCGCTGCCGCTTAGAGCCTCGTGGGCTCTCCGGTGTTCCGGGTGCCGTCACCCGGAGGCGCCGTCGCGGGCCACCGCCGTCCGGCGCCCGAGTACGGTCTCCGGCTTCCTTCCCAGGGGGCGGGGAACTTGCACTCCCCGCCACCCGCCGTGTACGGGGACCGCCGGGGGCGGAGGCGTACGCCCGGCGCTCAGCCGGCGCCGAGGGCGCGCAGACCCGCCGTGGTGGCCGCGGCGGCGACGATGACGACGAGGAAGGGCGCGCGCAGGACCAGGGCCAGGACGGCGGCGCCCAGGCCGCCCATCCGCGCGGTGTCCCAGGCCAGCGCCTGGCCCTCGCCGCGCAGCGCCTCCACCGCGATCAGCGCGGCGAGCAGGGCGATCGGCACCGCGGTCGCGAACCGCCGCAGCCACGGGTTGTCCAGGAGCCGCCGCGGCGCGGCCAGGCCCGCGTACTTGAGCAGGTAGCAGCCCGCGGCGGTGGCGACGAGCACGATCCACAGGGTCATGTCCGCTCCCCCTCGGAGCCCGTTCCGGGGCGGTGGGCCGACTCCGCCTTGGGACCGCCTCCGGCGGACGGCGGCGGGGAGCCCTTCCCGGCGCCCGCGGCCGGGACGCCCGCGGCCGGGGAAACGTCCTCCCCGGCGGGTGCGCCCGGGGTGCTCCTCGCGGTGGACGCGCTCGGGGGGCCCTCCCCTGCGGGCGCGGCCAGGCCGTTCTCCCCGGCGGCGGGGCCGAGCAGCGCGACGAGCGCGGCCGAGGCCGCCAGCAGCACCGGGACGCCCGGGGGCAGGAGGGGGGTGGCGGCCAGGGCCAGGCCCGCCCCCAGGCCCGCTACCAGCCACGTGCGCGCGTCGCCCTCCCGCAGGCGGGGCCACAGCAGCCCCAGGAAGACGGCCGGACCCACCGCGTCGAGCCCGAACGCGCTGATGTCGCCCACGCGCTCGGTGGCCAGCGCTCCGGCCAGGGTCGCCGCGACCCAGGAGCCGCCCAGCACCGCGTAGGTCGTCACGAACGCGGTGCGCGCCGACGCGCGGTCCGGCTGGGCCAGCGTCACGGCCGTGGTCTCGTCGATCACCCCGTGCGCGGCCAGCGCCCGCCGCGCGCCCCGCCAGCCCAGCACGTCCGCCAGGCGCAGCCCGTACAGGGTGTTGCGGGCGCCCAGCAGCAGCGCGCCCGCCGCTCCCGCGACCAGGCTGCCGCCGCCGGCGACCACCCCCACCAGGGCGAACTGGGAGGCCCCGGTGAACATGAACAGGCTCATGAAGACGGACTGCGCCGGGGACAGCCCGGCTGCCACCGCGGCGGTGCCGAACGCTAGGCCGGCGGCGCCCACGGCGACGCCGATCCCCACGCTGTCGCGCACCGCGGGTGTACGGAGGACGGAGAAGGCTTTCACGCGCCCCACGCTAGGAGGGCCGCCCGGGCGGTGTCTTGAACGTTCTTGCCGGGCCGCCCGCCGCCCGCCGCCCCCGCTGGTGACCCGGCCAGAGATGTTGCTGGTGTGTCGCCAGGGTTCTGACCTGCGGTGATCTTGTACTTATAGCGAGGTTGGACGGTCGAGACGCGCTATAAGTACAAGATCACGGGGGAGGGAGCGGCCCCGGCGAACCTTTCCGGTCGACCCACTAGCGGCTCAGGTGGCGAGCAGGGCGCGCTGGTAGGCCGCGGGGGGCACCCCCAGGTGGCGCTTGAAGTGGCGGGTCAGGTGCGGCTGGTCGGCGAACCCCACCTCCACCGCGACCTCGCCCGCCCGCCGGCCCGAGGCGAGCAGTGCCCGGGCCCGGTCCACCCGCAGCTGGTTGAGGTAGGCGTGCGGCGGCAGGCCGTGGGCGGCGCGAAAGGCCCGGGACAGCGCGAACGGGCCGATGCCCAGCCCGGCCGCCAGCTCCTCCAGCGTCGGCGGGTCCACCAGGCGCTCGGCCAGGATCCGCCGGGCGCGCTCCACCTCGGGCCGGGCGGCGTGCCCGGGCGGCCCGGCCGCCCGTTCGCGGCCGTGGGAGCGCAGCAGCATGCCCAGGCCCCGCCGGGCCAGGGAGGAGGTGGTCAGGCGGTCGCCGTTCTCGGCGGCCACGTGCGCGGCGGCCAGCACCCGGGCGGCCTCGGGCGCGTCGATGCCGGACTCGGTGAACGCCGGGGTCCCGCGCATGCCCAGTTCGCGGGCGACGTCCGCCACCACCTCGGGCCGGGGGTAGAACACGCGGTAGCTCCAGCCCTCGGGGACCCCGGCGTGGCCGGTGTGCACCTCCCCGGGCCCGACCACGGCGAGTCCGCCGGGCCCCACCCGGGCCCGTCCCCGCTCGTGCGTGTACTCCTCGACGCCGTCGGTGATCACTCCGATGGTGTAGGTGGGGTGGGTGTGGCGGGTGAAGGAGGTGGTGACGAAGCGCGCGGTGAGCAGCTCGGTCTCGGGCAGCCCGGAGGAGCGCCAGTAGCGCGCCCGCTCCGCGCGCGGGTCCTCGATCCGGGGGTGAACGTCCCTGGGCATGCCCATCCCCCCAGGTTAGGCAGTGCGCTGCGCGGGTGCCGCCACGGGCTCCGGCGCGGGCGGGGGAGCGCTCACGCGGCCGTCGCCGCCTCCCGCCCGGTCCCTTGACGGGCGCTCCCCGACGGCCCCGGCCGGAGCGGCCGCGTGCGGCCCGGCGTTGCGGGGCGGCCGGGGCGACCGGCACCCGCGGTGCGGGTTTCGCCCCGTCATGGGACTAATCTGCCTGCATGACTACGACCGAGATCCGCCTGGCGCGGGACGAGCGCGACCGCGCCGCAGTGTTCGTCATCCGGGGAGCCGTGTTCGTCGCCGAGCAGCAGGTGCCCGTGGAGGAGGAGTGGGACGTGCGCGACGCCACCGCCGACCACCTCCTCGCCCTGGACGGCGGCATCCCCGTGGGCACGGTCCGCCTCGTGGACCTGGGCGGGGGCGTGGGCCTCCTCGGACGTCTGGCGGTCCTGCCCAAGGGGCGCGGCAACGGGACCGGCGCCGCGCTCGTGCGCGCGGTGGAGGAGCGGGCCCGCGAGCGCGGGCTGGCCAAGGTGGAGCTGCACGCCCAGACGCACGCGCTGGGCTTCTACGCGCGGCTGGGCTACGCCGCGCACGGGGAGGAGTTCCTGGACGCGGGGATCCCGCACCTGCACATGGTGCGTGAGCTGGGCTGACGCCGCCGTGCGTGCCGCCCGTCTCCGCGCGGTGTGACGGGGAGCGCACCTCCCGGCCCGGTCTCGCCGGAATACTACCGAGTAGGATTCGGTTTGACGGTGGTGCCCCCAGCCACCCGTGCACACACCGATCCGACGAGGAACACATGACGGTCAACACGCAGCCGGTAGCCGAGCGCCCCGACCCCCGCGCCTTCGGCCTCCCGGTGGTCGAGCAGGCACAGATCCCCTCCGAGCTGCGCTCCCTCGTGGCCCGCGTCCACGACCTCATCGACGCCGTCGCCAACACCGAGGCCGACACCGACACCCTGGCCGAGGCCGCGGCCACCGTCGAGGGCGTCACCGGCAGGCTCAACGTGGCCCGCCGCCAGATCGGCGCCATGGTCCAGCGCGACCTACGGAGCGGGGACGTCGAGTACGGCACCATCACCAACATCGTCTCGGGCGACACCAACCCCGCCGCCCCGCCGCTCCTGCTGGAGCGCACCCCCGAGGGCATGCGCGGAGAGGTCACCCTCAACACCGTCTACCAGGGCCCGCCCGGACTCGTGCACGGCGGTTGGATCGCGGCCCTGCTCGACCAGGCCGTCGGCAGCGTCTCCGCCGTCGAGACCACCCCCGGGCTCACCGCCAGGCTGGAGGTGAACTACCGCAGGCCCACGCCGCTGTTCACCCCGCTGGAGGTCACCGCGGAGGTGGAGCGGGTGGAGGGCCGCAAGGTCTTCGTCCGCGGGCGGATCCGCGCCCACGGCGAGGTCACCGCCGAGGCCACCGCCCTCATGGTCCAGGTCCAGATCCCCGGGGCCGAGGGCCGCGAAGGCTGAGCCGCCGGCCGGTCCGCCCGGCCGAAGGACGTCGGGGCGGGCCCCGCCGCTGGGCGGGGTCCGCCCCGCGCGCGTCCGGGACCGGGGACACGGCCGCGCGCCCCCACCGCGAAACCGTGCGCCCTCCCCGGCGGATTCGGTAGGATTCCCCTCATGACCCGCCGCTATTTCGTGTTTAGCCAGCCGACGACCTCGTCGGCCGCTCTCACGTAGGCGGAACCAGGGGTCGTCGGCAACGGAGCACCAGGGCAGCAGCCCGGTGCTCCCTTCGTTTTCCAGGCGGCCGGCGCCCCACGACACGCTCTCCACGTACCGCGCGTATCCCCGCGGGGACGTACGGCCGCACCGCGACCGCGTCCGGCCCGCCACCGGCCCGTCCCCACACCGAGGGAGAACCACCGTGTCCGAGCACCACACCACCCAGACCTCCCGCGCCCAGGAGCAGATCCGCCGGCTGCGCGGACGCATCGACCAGATGGACGCCGAGCTGGCCGGCCTCCTCGAACGCCGCGCCCTCGTCGCCGCCCAGGTGCAGCGGCTCAAGCCGGTCGGCTACTTCGCCGGGCGCGACATGCGGCGCGAGCGCGAACTGGTCGAGCGCATGGCCGAGCACGCCCCGCGCCTGGGCCCCGACCGGCTCGCCGCCATCATGGACAGCGTCATCAGCGCCGGGCTGGCCGCCGCGCAGGAGGAGGCCGCCCGCACCAGCTGACTCCGGCCCCCGGCTCCGGTATCCCTTCCGCGACCGGGGCCGGGGGCGGCGCGGCCACCGCGGCCGACGGGGGCCGCCCGTGCCGCCCGGACGGACGCCCGCCCGCCGCGACGGAGCAAGCGCACTATGCTCACCGGCGGGCCCGGCGGTTCCCCGGGCCCTCCGGCGACCCGGTCCCAGCACCTTCCGGACCGTACGGACAGATGCCGAGGAGTGCTTCCCGTGACCCCACACCCCGACACGGACATGGTCGTCTTCGACGTTCTCGGGACCATGGTCGACGAGCCCGGCGGGATCGGGCGCGGCCTCCGGACGCTGCTCCCCGACATCGACGAGGCGAGGACGGGCGAGCTCGTCGAGGCGTGGTACGGGTACATCGACGAGCAGCAGCAGGAGGTCCTCGCGGGCCGCCGCCCCTACGCCGACAGCACGGTGATCGACCTGGAGGCGGCGACACGCGTCGCGGCCGAGGCCGGCGTCGGCGACGCGGACGCGGTCCGCGCGCTGGCGGCCTCCGCGCAGCGGCTGGAACCGTGGCCGGACTCCGTCCCGGCGCTGGACCGGATCGCCTCGCGCTTCCCGGTGGTCGGCCTGTCCAACGCCAGCCACTCGGCCCTCACCCGCATCAGCGCGCACGCCGGGCTTCGCTGGCACCAGGTGCTCTCGGCCGAGGACGCGCGCGGCTACAAACCCCACCCCGACGTCTACCGGCTCGCGATCGCCAACGCGGGCTGCTCGCCGGACCGCCTGCTCATGGTCGCCGCCCATGCCTGGGACCTTCGCGGGGCGCAGGCCGCGGGCATGAGGACCGCCTACGTCGAACGCCCCGTCGGGGACCCTCCCGGCCTGGAGGACTCCTTCGACCTGGAGGTGGAGAGCCTCGACGACCTGGCCGCCGCCCTCGGCGCGGCCTGAGGGCCGGGGGCCGTCCCCGGACACGGCGCGCCGGACCGCCGGACGGCCCCAGGCGCGGGCTAGTGCCGGACCACGTCCACCCACACCATCCGGTGGTCGGAGCTGGGGAAGGGGTAGTCGCCGGTCAGCCGGAACAGGGGGTCGTCCGCGGTCGGCCAGAACACCCCCGAGGAGCGGGTCGGAACGGTCCGCGAGGGCAGCACGTAGTCCACGCGCAGGTTGCCCGGGCCGGGTTCGTCCGCGAAGTCGGCGCTGTCCAGGACCGGGTCGCCCCCGTGCCCGTCGTTGGCCCCGCCCTGGCGCTGGGCCGCGCCCCTGCCGCCCTGGCTGGACGGGCGCACGTCGGTGATCCCCGGGTGGTCCAGGAGCCGGGCGATGGCGTCCGGGTGGCCGTCGCCGTCGTTGGGGTCGGCGTTGAGGTCCCCGGCGATGACGAACGGCGCGCCCACGGGCAGGCCGCCGCGTCGGCCCTGGTCGTCGTAGACGTAGGAGCCCGCGCGCGGGGTGACGTAGTCGGCCCAGAAGCGGATCTCGTCGTGGTTGCGCGCGACGTTGCGCCTCTCCGGGCCGTCGAAGGCCGGCGGTGTCGGGTGGCTGGCCAGCAGGTGGATCGGGCGGCCCCGGCCCGTGTCGATCGGCAGGTCCCAGTGGCTCTTGGAGGACAGCCGCAGGACCTCCAGGGCCTCGGGGGAGTAGTAGGACTCGCCCGTCTCGGGGTCGGTGGGCAGGAGCGCGCCGGGCATGTCCGCCCACCGGAAGGTCTGGAACGTGCGCACGTCCTCGGTGACGATCGGGTACATCGAGTACACGACCATCCCGTACTGGCCGGGGAAGAGTCCGTACCCGAAGGCGTCCTCGGCGTAGGCGGGGCTGCCGGGCTCGGTCACCGCCTCGCCGTCGCCGTTGAGGTCCACGCCCGAGGCCACGCCGGTGTTGACGGGCGCGGAGTACACGTAGGGGTAGTCGATGGCCTCGGCGCCGTTCTGGCCCACGGACAGGTAGTTGTCCTGGAACAGCCGGGGCCCGTCCCCCTGCTCGTCGTAGTCGAACTCGTTGACCAGGAGGACGTCGGGGCGCACGTGCTGGATGATCTCGGCGACGTTGCGTGCCTGCTCGCTGTCGGGGGTGGCCAGCTCCTCGGCGAGCACCCCCTGCCCGGGGCGTTCCAGCGCGGTGTTGAAGGTGGCGAAGCGCACCTCGTGCGATCCCGGCGGCGGGGGGACCGACGGCGACACCTCGGCGGCTGCGGGTGCCGCCACCAGGGCGGACGCGGCCAGGACGAGGGTGGCGGTGGAGGCCACCGGTCTGGTCAGCGGGCGTGGACGCGGCTTCATGGTGGCATCCTCTCAGCGGGGGAGCGGGGTGCGAAAGGCCGGGATCGCGCCTGCCCGGGGTCCGGGCCGGGGGAGTTCCGGCGGTCGGGCCGGTGCGGCCCCGGCCGCGGGAGGCTAGCAGCCCGGGGTGAAGCGGGGGTGGCCCCGCGTTGTCCACGAGGAGCGAAGACCCGTGGCGCGGGCCTGCGCCTTCCCGTTCTGGTTGTGTGGCCCCCGGCGGAGCCCCACCCGCCCTTCCGCGGGGAGGTCGCGGGCGAAGGCCCGCGGAACCGTCCGTTCCCGCGGGGGTGGCGACCCGGGCTTGAAACGTTTTGCCCCCGACTGCTCCGCTTTCCTCGCTCCCGGACGTACGACGGGCAGATATCCCGTGTCAGCTGGGACTCAGGCCCTCCCGGCGAAGGTAAATCGGTTTAGAAAGGACCGTTGTCGCGTCGCTACTCCCCGTGTTACATTCTCGTTGTTTTCGGGAGCGCTCCCATCACATCGACGCATCCGGGCCGCCGCGACGTGTCGGCACCGGATGCGGTGAGGAGTGTCCTTCCCATGCCCCCCAACCCCCCTGTCACCCGCCATCGGACACGGCGCGGCGCCTCCCTCGCGACCGCCCTCGCCACGGGGGCCGCACTCGCCGCCGTGGCGACCGGCCCCGCCTCCGCCGCCGCCGGCTGCGAGGTCGACTACACCGTCCAGAACCAGTGGAACGACGGCTTCACCGCCGCCGTGTCCGTCACCAACCTCGGTGATCCCGTCGACGGCTGGACCGTGGAGTGGGACTTCACCGCGGGCGAGCGCGTCACCAGCGGCTGGAACGGCGAGTTCTCCGGTTCCGGGGACCGCGTCAGCGTGGACGACGCCGGGTGGAACGCCGCCATCGCCACCGGAGGGTCGGTCGGCTTCGGCTTCAACGGCTCCCACGGCGGTACCCCGGAGCTGCCCGAGTCCTTCACGCTCAACGGCACCGTCTGCACCGGCGACACCGGGGAGCCCCCCGGCGAGGAGCCGCCCGACGACGAGGACCCGCCCGCCACCGGAGAGGGGCGCCAGGTCGAGGACCTGGGCCGCGGCCTGGTGAGCGTGCACGGCACGCGGGGCAACCTGGTGAGCTGGCGCCTGCTGGCCACCGACCCCGAGGACGTCGCCTTCAACGTCTACCGCGGCTCCACGCGCCTGAACCCGCAACCCCTCACCGGGGCCACCTCCTACCTGGACGGCGGCGCCGCCGCCGATGCCCGCTACACGGTCCGCCCCGTGGTCGACGGCCAGGAGGCGGAGGCCTCGGTGACCTCCCTGGCGCTGCGCGACGGCTACCTGGACGTTCCCCTGGACGTCCCGTCCGGCGGCAGCGGCTACACCTACGACGCCAACGACGCCAGCGTGGGCGACCTCGACGGCGACGGCGAGTACGAGATCGTCCTGAAGTGGGAGCCCACCAACGCCAGGGACAACTCCCAGGCGGGTCGTACCGGCCCCGTGCTGCTCGACGCCTACGAGCTCAGCGGCGAGCGGCTCTGGCGCATCGACCTGGGGCGCAACATCCGCGCCGGTGCGCACTACACCCAGTTCCAGGTCTACGACTTCGACGGCGACGGGCGGGCCGAGGTCGCCGTGAAGACGGCCGACGGCACCGTCGACGGCACCGGCGGGGTCATCGGCGACGCCGGGGCCGACCACCGCAACGGCGACGGCTACATCCTGCGCGGGCCGGAGTTCCTCACCATGTTCGACGGCCGCAGCGGGGCCGAACTGGACTCGGTGGACTACGTGCCCGGACGCGGCGACGTCTGCGCCTGGGGCGACTGCTACGGCAACCGGGTGGACCGGTTCCTGGCGGGCGTCGCCTACCTGGACGGCCGGCGGCCCAGCCTGGTCATGGCGCGCGGCTACTACACGCGCTCGGTCATCGCGGCCTGGGACTGGCGCGACGGGCGCTTCACCCGCCGCTGGACCTTCGACAGCGACGACGCCGGGTCGCGGTGGGCCGGGCAGGGCAACCACCAGCTGAGCATCGCCGACGCCGACGGTGACGGCCGCGACGAGGTCATGTACGGCTCGATGGCCGTCGACGACGACGGCAGCGGGATGTGGAGCACCGGTTACGGCCACGGGGACGCCATGCACGTGGGCGACCTGCTGCCCGACCGCTCCGGCCTGGAGGTCTTCACCATCACCGAGCGCACGGGAGGCGCGGCGGGCGCCTACGTGGCCGACGCCGGCACCGGAGACGTGGTCTGGCGCAGGCCCACCGCCGGCGGTGAGGAGGGTCCCGGCCGGGGTGTGGCCGCGGACGTGTGGCCGGGCAACCCGGGCGCGGAGTTCTGGGTCGCGGGCGGCGGCATCAGCGGCATGTACGACGCCGAGGGCGACCGCCTGGGCGTCCGCGCCCCCTCCTCGGCGAACTTCCTGAGCTGGTGGGACGGCGACCCGCTGCGGGAGCTGCTGGACGGCACCCGCATCGACGAGTACGGGACCGGTGGCGACACCCGGTTGCTGACCGGCTCCGGGGTGGCCTCCAACAACGGCACCAAGTCCACACCGGCGCTGAGCGGTGACATCCTCGGCGACTGGCGTGAGGAGGTCGTCTGGCGCACCCAGGACAACCGGGCGCTGCGGATCTACTCCACGCCCGTTCCCACGGAGCTGCGGATGCCCACCCTGATGCACGACACCCAGTACCGGGTGGCCGTCGCCTGGCAGAACACCGCCTACAACCAGCCGCCGCACCCGAGCTTCTTCATCGGGGACGGCATGGAGCCCGCTCCCTGGCCGCAGGTGTACACGCCCTGACCGCCGGGCGGGGCGGTCCCGCGGGTGTGCTCGCGCGGCCGCCCCGCTCCCGGGACCCGCCCCCCGGAGTACGGGCCCTCCTCCCGGTTCCCCCCTTCTCCGGGAGGAGGGCCCGTCGTTCTCCGTGCGGGGCGTGCGGGCCTCACAGGTATCTGCGGGGGAGGTCGCCCGCCTGGAGTTCGGCGAAGGTCACCATCCTCATGCCGGGGCGGGTGAGCACGGCTCCGCCGCGCGCGAAGAAGACGGTTCCCCCGGCCTTGCGCAGGTTGAGCAGGCCCACGGCCGAGCAGAGGATCTGCCGGGGCGTCACCCTCTCCACCCCGGGCGTGGTGGAGAGGGAGTCGGCCACCTCGGGCGGAACCTCGGCGAGGAAGCGGGGGAGGTCGTGCGCGCTCACGAGACCTTCTCCCCGGCCTCCGCGATCTCCAGGACGCCGAGGAGACGGCGGGCCATGTCCTGTTCCCGGCCCAGGGGGAGGCCCCGCTCGTACTCCCACCGGTCCTGGGTGCGGAACGGCTCCCACATCCAGAACCAGTGCCACTGGCCCGAGTCCGTCCGCATCAGGCATACCGACTGCTTCTGAGAGCCCCGCTTCACCACCAGCACCATTCCCGGCTGGGGGAGTGGCTTGAGGTTCAGCTTGTCCAGCTCCAGGGCGAGCCGCTTGGCCGCCTCCCTGGTCACTGTTGTCGCATTCTCCGATTCCGACATGTCCCTTTTCCTCCGTGGAATGGTGGAATGTTCCCAAGTTCTTTGTCGCAAGGCATTGCTGGCCTTGGAACTGATCATCCGAGAGGGAAGCTCAGAACCATAGAGGGCATGGGCATATGGGAGAATTCGAGGAGTGCTGTTTTCGGTGGTGCGAAGATGGTGGAGAAGGGTGAAGTAATGGCCAAACACAAGGTCAGGCCCCACGCCCGGGAGTGGGGAACTGAGCTGAAGGTTCTGCGCGCCAGGGCAGGGAGGACCCAGAAGAGCCTGGCTGCCCCTCTGAACTGCTCTGACACCCTCATCTCTGGCTTTGAGTCCGGAACGCACTGGCCTTCTCGCGAGATGGCGGTGGAACTGGACGGCCTGGTCACGGGAGAGGGGGCTCTTGTCAGGCTCTGGGACCGGCTCAACTCCAAGAAGTCATACCCTGACTGGGTGGTTGACCTGGTGAAGGCTGAGCCCAGGGCGACTGTTATGCGCGAGTTTGAGACCACTGTGGTTCCTGGGCTGATCCAGACCGAGGCATACGCTCGGACCCTGATCTCAGCGAACAACGGTCTTGCGCCCCAGCGGGATGTTGAAGAGTTGGTGTTCGGGCGGATGGAGCGTCAGAAGCTCTGGGACCTTCCTGAACCTCCCCGTCTGGTGCTTGTCATGAACGAGGCTGTGCTAGCCGCCTCTATCGGAGGGCCTCAAGTCATGTTCGATCAGATCACAAAGCTGATAGATATGGTTGAGTCCAGGAAAGTCCGAGTCCACATCATTCCCTTGGAAACTCACGGTCCTCCCGCAGTCATGCCGTTCACCGTCTTCAGCTTCGAGGACCAGGAAGACACGCTCTACTTGGAGGACGGGCTGTCTGGCCGCATGGTGACGGATCAGGACGACGTGAGCCGGATGGATAGGCTTTTCAGTGACCTCTTGGGGGTCGCGCTGTCACCTGAGAAGTCGCTCAAGGCTCTCTACCAGCATCGAAGGAAGCACGATGACGAAGCTCTCACCTGAGTGGAAGAAGTCCACCTACAGCGGTGGTAACGGTGGTCAGTGCGTAGAAGCCAGGCGAACCTCTGCGGGTGCCGCTGTGCGTGACACCCAGAACCGCCACCTCGGTCACCTGGAAGCCAGCGGCGCTGAGTGGACCGCCCTCCTGGAAGCCGTGAAGGGCTCCGCGCACTGAGCCCTTCGGAACACCCCCGAGACGCACCGAGCCCCCTCCCCGGAAACCCGGGAAGGGGGCTCGCGCACGTGCGCCGCCGAGGGCCCGAAGGCCCGCGCCCCCAAGGGGTCACAGCGTCGGCAGGTACCTCTGGAGCTCGTACGGGGTCACCTGGCGGCGGTAGTCGTGCCACTCCGCCTTCTTGTTGCGCAGGAAGAAGTCGAAGACGTGCTCGCCCAGCGTCTCGGCGACCAGCTCGCTGTTCTCCATGATCCGCAGCGCCTCGTCCAGGCTCTGCGGCAGCGGCCGGATGCCCAGCGCCCGGCGCTCGGAGTCGGTCAGCGCCCAGACGTCGTCCTCCGCGCCGGGAGGCAGCTCGTAGCCCTCCTCGATGCCCTTGAGCCCGGCCGCCAGGATCACGGCGTAGGCCAGGTACGGGTTGCAGGCGGTGTCCAGGGAGCGGATCTCGATCCGGCTGGAGTTGGACTTGCCGGGCTTGTACATCGGCACGCGCACCAGCGCCGAGCGGTTGTTGTGGCCCCAGCAGATGTAGGCCGGTGCCTCGCCGCCCATGCCCGCGGAGGCCGCAGGGTCGTCCCACAGGCGCTTGTAGGAGTTCACCCACTGGTTCGTGACGGCCGTGATCTCGTCGGCGTGCCGCAGCAGGCCCGCTATGAACCCGCGCCCCACCTTGGACAGCTGGAAGTCCGCGCCCGGCTCGTAGAAGGCGTTGCGGTCGCCCTCGAACAGCGACAGGTGCGTGTGCATGCCCGAGCCCGGGTACTGCGTGAACGGCTTGGGCATGAAGGTGGCGTACACGCCCTGCTCCATCGCCACCTCCTTCATCACGAGCCGGAAGGTCATGATGTTGTCGGCGGTGGTCAGCGCGTCGGCGTAGCGCAGGTCGATCTCCTGCTGCCCCGGCCCGCCCTCGTGGTGGCTGAACTCCACGGAGATGCCCATGGCCTCCAGCATGTTGATGGCGTTGCGCCGGAAGTCGTGCGCGCTGTTGTGCGGCGTGTGGTCGAAGTAGCCGCCGGAGTCGTTGGGCTCGGGGAACTCGCCCAGCTCGGGCATCTTCTTGAGCAGGTAGAACTCGATCTCGGGGTGCGTGTAGAACGTGAACCCGAGGTCGGAGGCCCTGCCCAGCGTGCGCTTGAGCACGTGGCGCGGGTCGGCCGACGACGGCGAGCCGTCGGGCATGAGGATGTCGCAGTACATGCGCGCCGTACCGTGCGGCTCGTTGCGCCAGGGCAGCACCTGGAAGGTGGAGGGGTCGGGCTGGGCCAGCATGTCGGCCTCGTAGACGCGCGCGAACCCCTCGATGGCCGAGCCGTCGAAACCGATGCCCTCGGAGAAGGCCGCCTCCAGTTCGGCGGGGGCGACCGCCACGGACTTGAGGTACCCGAGCACGTCGGTGAACCACAGCCTCACGAACCGGATGTCGCGCTCCTCCAACGTGCGGAGCACGAATTCCTGCTGTCGATTCACGATCAACCTTCCTCGATGCGGTCGGTGTCCGGGCCCTCCCGGCGTACGCGGGGCCGGGTCGGACACGGTCTCCCAGGTCCAGTGTGCCGTGCGGATATTTCCGGGGTATTTCCGCACACGCCAACCAGCCTGCCCGGTCCGTCACCCGCACACGCATTATCGCCCGTGGCAGGGGCTTTCCCCGCCATCCGCCGCCGCCGGGCCCCGGCGCGGCCGTGCCCCGGGCTCCGGAAACACACTGCGGCTAGGCTCGGGCCCGTGGCACAGCTGAGAATCGCACTGGCCCAGGTCAACCCCACCACGGGCGACCTGGACGGCAACCTGTCCCTCGTCGTCGACTCCGCGCGCAGGGCCGCCGAGGAGGGCGCCCACCTGGTCGTCCTCCCGGAGATGGTCGTCACCGGCTACCCGGTCGAGGACCTGGCGCTGCGCAACTCCTTCGTGTCGGCCTCGGTCAAGGCCACCCGCGCCCTGGCCGCCGACCTCGCCCGGCAGGACCTGGGCGAGCTCCCCGTCGTCGTGGGCTACCTCTCCCGCCGGGAGGGCCCGGGCGCCCGCTACGGCCAGCCCGCCGGGGCCCCGCAGAACTCCGTCGCCGTCCTGCACCGCGGCGAAGTGGTCCTCTCCTCCGCCAAGCACCACCTGCCCAACTACGGGGTGTTCGACGAGTTCCGCAACTTCGTCCCCGGCGACACCCTCTCCGTGGTCCGGGTCCGCGGCGTGGACGTCGCCCTGGCCGTCTGCGAGGACCTGTGGCAGGAGGGCGGGCCCGTCACCGCGGCCCGTGCCGCCGGGGTGGGCCTGCTGGTCTCCCTCAACGGCTCGCCCTACGAGCGCCACAAGGACGACGTGCGCCTGGAGCTGTGCCAGCGCCGCGCCCGCGAGGTCGGCGCCGCCCTGGCCTACGTCAACATGGTCGGCGGCCAGGACGAGCTCGTCTTCGAGGGCGACTCCCTGATCGTGGACTCCGAGGGGGAGCTGGTGGCCCGCGCGCCCCAGTTCACCGAGACCCTCCTGGTCGCCGACCTCGACCTGCCCGAGGCCGGACCGGCCCCGGACGGCCCGGGCGCGCAGGTGGACGGCCTGCGCGTCGTGCGCCACACCGTCTCGGCCGACCCGGTCGCCCCCTACCCGCCGCGGGCGGGCACCGTCACCCCGCGGCCCGACCCCCTCTCCGACACGGGCGAGGTCTACCGCGCCCTGGTCACCGGCCTGCGCGACTACACCGTCAAGAACGGCTTCGGGTCGGTCCTGGTCGGCGTCTCCGGCGGTATCGACTCCGCGCTCGTGGCCACCATCGCGGTGGACGCCCTGGGCGCGGACCGGGTCCACGGCGTGCTCATGCCCGGGGCGCACTCCAGCGACCACTCGGTCGGCGACGCCGAGGAGCTGGCCGTGCGCCAGGGCTTCGCGGCCCGCACCATCGCCATCGCCCCGACCGTGGAGGCCTTCACCCGGGCCACGGGGGAGGCGGGCGTCCCGCTCACCGGCCTGGCCGCCGAGAACCTCCAGGCCCGCGTGCGCGGCACGCTCCTGATGGCCCTGTCCAACGAGGAGGGCCACCTGGTCCTGGCCACGGGCAACAAGAGCGAGGCCGCCACCGGCTACTCCACGCTCTACGGCGACTCCGTCGGCGGTTTCGCGCCCATCAAGGACTGCTGGAAGACCCTGGTCTGGGAGCTGGCCCGCTGGCGCAACGACGAGGCCGTCCGGCTGGGGCAGACCCCGCCCATCCCGGAGAACTCCATCTCCAAGCCGCCCAGCGCCGAACTGCGCCCCGACCAGCTGGACACCGACTCCCTGCCCGACTACGCGGTGCTCGACGCCGTCCTGGACGCCTACGTGGGCACGGACAAGGGGGAGGCCGAACTGGTCTTCGCCGGGTACGACCCCGGGCTGGTGCGCCGGGTCATCCGCACGGTGGACCGCGCCGAGTACAAGCGCCGCCAGTCCGCGCCGGGCACCAAGATCAGCTCGCGCAACCTCAGCCGGGACCGCCGCCTGCCCATCACCAACCGCTGGACCGTCTGAGCCGGTCCCCGCCCGCCCCTCCGGCTCCGTCCGGACGGCCCCTTCGCCCGGACCCGTAACGCTGCGCGGGGACCGGACATGTGTGGGGGTGTAAGGACGCACCACCACCGAGGGGAGAGGGCGCGCGTTGCCCAGACAACACCCGGTGCGGTCGCGGGAGGAGTCCGTCGCCCGGTTCGAGGAACTCTACGAGTCCACGTTCGGCGACGTACTCGGCTACCTGTTGCGCCGCACGGAGGACCCGGACCACTCCGCGGACCTCGTCGCCGACGTGTTCACGGCGGTCTGGTCCCGGATCGACGACGTCCCGCCGGCCGACCAGGCCCGCCCGTGGGTGTTCGGCGTGGCGCGCAACGTGCTCGCCAACCACCGGCGCGGCGACCGGCGCCGCAACGCCCTGGCCGCACGGCTGCGCGCCGACCTGCGCGAGGTCCGCGTCACCCCGCCCGGGGAGCGCGATCCCGGCCTGGGCGAGGTCGGCAGGGTGTTTCGCGCCCTGCCCGACCGCGACCGGGAGATCCTCTCCCTCGCGGGCTGGGAGCAGCTCGACGCCGGGGAGATCGCGGTGGTCCTGGGATGCGCGCGGGGGACAGCCCGCGTGCGCCTGCACCGCGCCCGCGCCCGGTTCGCCAGGGCCCTGCGCAGGGCCGGTCTGGACACCGGGGCCCGGTCCCCCTCCCCGGCCACCACCCCACGCCCAAGCGGTTCCACGACCCTGAAGGGAGCGGCGCGATGAACCCCGACCCGATCGACCGGCTGGTGGCCGGGCTCCGTCCCGAGGTGGACGCGTCCCACCGGCTCGACCCCGCGGCCCCCGCCGCGCGCGAGCTGCGTTCGCTGATCCCCACCCACAGCCAGGAGGACCCCATGGCCCTGTCCCCCCGTAGGAAGCGCCTGTTCGTCGCGGCGCCGATCGCCGCCGTCCTCGCCGCGGGAGGTGTCGCGGCCACCGCGCTGCTCGCCCCCTCCGGCGAGGGCGGCTCCGCCCTCCCGCTCGGCCCCGAACCCGCGGCCGCCGCGGTCCTGGACGTCAGCGTCGAGGACGGCGTGGTGGTGGCCGAGGTGCTCGACCCCACCGCCGACGCCCGGGCCTACGCCGCCGAGTTCGCCGAGCACGGCCTCGACGTCACGCTGCGCTTCTCCCCGGCCTCGCCCACCGCCGTGGGCAATCTCGTCTACCTGGACAGCGACATGACGGGCGAGGGCACCGACGAACGCGACGTGGAGATCGTGACCTCGCCGGGGGACTGCACCCCCCAGGGCGGGGGCTGCCCCGTGGGGGTCCGCATCCCCGAGGACTACGGCAACGAGGTCGAGGTGGTCTTCGGGCGCGAACCCGCGCCCGGGGAGAACTACGAGACCACGAACGACGCGACCGCCCCGGGCGAGGCCCTGGAGGGCATGGAGCCCGAGGGGATGACCGTCGGCGAGCTGCGCGACGCCCTCGCCGGGATCGACCAGGAGATCGCCGGGTTCCGGCAGCCGGTCGAGCGGCCCTGCGACGGGGCGCCCGACGACACCGGAGACCTCGGCTCCGACGGGGGGCCCGCCTCGACCGGCACCGAGGACGAGCCGGACGCCCAGCCGTCCGCCGTGCCGGGCGACCCGGAGGAGGCGGACCCGTCCGAGGCGCTCTGCGGCGAGATGCTGGAGCTCAGCGCGGACGAGGTCGCTGACGACGCGGTGGTCGAGGACGTGGCGCTGTACGCGCCCGGCGAGGTGACCGTGTTCGTGGAGGGCGGGACCGAGCTGTCCTGACCCGGCTCCGCCCGGGCCCGGTCCGCCGGCGGACCGGAGCACGGGAGGGCGGGCGCGTGCCCACGCGCCCGCCCTCCCGGCCTTGTCCACAGGGGGGAGGGCGCTCGGTCCACCGCGTTCGCCGCCCGGGCGTCCCCAGGAACGGGAACCTCGTGCGGGCCTTCCGGGCAGGGCCTCTGCGGGTGACTCCGCGGGGCCCATGGCAGGAGAGGCCCCGTTCGTGGGGTCCCCGAACCCCTCCCGCCCGCTCCGGTTCGGCCCGCTCCTAGGCCAGTCCCAGCTCCCGCAGCCGCGCCCCGGCCGCGGCCCGGTTGGGCACGCCCAGCTTGGCCAGGATGTTGGACACGTGCACGCTCGCGGTCTTGGGCGTGATGAACAGCCGCTCGGCGATCTGGGCGTTGGTCCCGCCCACCACCAGCAGCCGCGCGACCTCCGCCTCGCGCGCCGTCAGTCCGGCCGGGACGGCGGGCGGGGCCGCGTCCTCCTCCAGGCCGGAGCCCATCCTGCGCGCCAGGTCCGCGGCGGTGTCGGCCAGCGGCACCGCCCCGCACTCCCGGGCCGCCGCGTGCGCCTGCCGCACCCACGCCACGGCCCGCTCCCGCTGGCCGACCGCCACCGCCGCCTCGGCGGCCCGCAGCCGGGCCCGCGCCAGGTGCAGCCGCATCGGCGTGGCCTCCCACGCCGCCACCGACTCCCGCCACCGCTCCAGCAGCGCGTCCGGGTCCACGCCACGGGGACCCCCGTCGGCTTCGCCGGAACCGTCCGTTCCGCCGGCCCCGCCCGCCGTGGCCAGCAGGGCCGCCACGTTCGCCCGGTAGGCCAGCTGTGCCGTTCCGTGGGCGGGCATCGGCGCCACCAGGGCGGCCACCAGGTCCCGCACCCGGCGCGCCCGCTCGGCCGTCGCCTCCGGGCGGCCCGGCGCCGTGCCCCGCCGCGCAGCCTCGGCCATCACCTCGGCCAGCGGCCAGGTGTACCCGTGCGCGGACTCCAGGGCCAGCCGCCCCAGGGTCCGCTCGGACAGGGCCAGGGCGTCGTCGACCGCGCCCCCGGCCAGGCCGGTCTCCAGGAGCGCCAGCAGGGACAGCTGCACGATGTTCATCCGGTGCGAGGACAGGACGTCCTCCCACCCCGGTTCCCGCAGGACCCGCCGCGCCGCCTCCAGGTCGCCCTGCGCGGCGGCGGCGCGTGCCAGCACCGCGTCCACGTAGAAGCGGTACTTGCTGGGCGAGCGGCCGCGGGAGACCGCCTCCATGATCCGCCGTACCTCGGCCAGGTCGCCCAGCTCGAAGTGGATCTCCGCGCGGTTCTGGTGGTTGAACGTCTTGTGGACGGCCGCCCACCCCATCGCCTCGTGCCGGGCCAGGGACTCCTCCAGCACCGCCAGGCCCTCCTCGTGGTGGCCCAGCTCGCGCAGGAAGTGGCCCAGGTTGCCCGCCCCGCGCGCCTCCAGGACGGGGTCGGAGGTCCGGGCGGCGTGGGCGATGCCCGCCTCGATCAGCGGACGCCCCGCCGCCAGGTCGCCCGCGTCCATGTGCAGACCGCCCAGGGTGATGCGCGCGTCGGCCGCGGCGCGCATGTCGCACGACCGGGCGGGGTCGGCCGTCGCGACGGCCTCCTCGGCCAGTGCGCGCGCCGACCTGCCGGCCCTCTCCAGCTCGTGCAGCCGCCGCCGGTCGAGGGTGTCGCGCCGGTCGGCGCGGTGCACCATGCTCTCCCGGGCCAGGATGGACAGCAGGGTGCCGTAGCCCGGCATGTGCGGGGGGTGCAGTTCCAGGGCCGTGACCAGGTCGGCGAGGCCGCTGCCGCAGTTCTCCTCGGCCCGCGCCGTCCCCCGGCGGCGCAGCAGTTCCGCCCGCACCGCCAGCGTGTGGTCGTCGCCCCCGTCCTCGGGGAGGGCGGCCAGGGCCTCGTCGGCCAGTTCGAGGGCGCGCCTGCCGCGGCCCGCCTCCACGGCGGCCCCGGCCGCGAGGCTGGCCACCTCGGCCCAGGTCCGGCCCTGCACCCGATCCCGGGCGTCGGGGACGCGGTCCCACAGGGCCAGCACCCGCTCCAGCATGTCCAGCTCCTCGCCGTAGGCGAGGGTGTCGCCCGCGCGCACCGCCGCCCACCAGGCCGCCTGGAGGGCGCTGGGCAGCTCCTGCGCGGCGTTGTAGTGGTGGGCCTGCTCGGCGGCCCTGCGGTCGAAGGGAACGGAGTCGGGGTACTCGTCGATGAGCTGGGCGAAGCGCATGTGCAGCCGGGCGTGGGCGCCGGGGAGCAGGTCGCCGTGCACGGCGTCGCGCAGCAGGGCGTGCCGGAAGCGGTACCCGGTCCGGTCGGCGCGCAGGGCGTTGGCGTCGACCAGGGTGTGCAGCGCGGTCTCCAGTTCGCGTTCGGGCAGCCCGGCCGCGTGGTAGAGCATCTCGTGCTCGATGCTGCCCGAGACCGCGCCGACCGAGGCCACGCGCAGTACCGACAGGGCGGTGTCGTCGAAGCGGTGCAGCGGTTCCAGCAGCAGGTCGCGGAACTGGTCGGGCACGTCGTGGGCGCCGCCCGAGGCATCTCCGACCGCCGAGGCCAGCGACTCCACGAACAGGGGGACGCCCTCGGTGCGCCGGTACAGCTGGTCCAGCTCGTGGCCGGTGAGTTCGGAGCCCCGTATGGCGGCGGCCTGGGCACCGGCCTCGTCGCGGCTGAGCGGCGCCAGTTCCAGCGGCTCGACCCCGGGCGCGCGCCGCAGTTCGGGCAGCAGCCGGCGCAGCGGGTGGGTGCGGTGCAGGTCGTCGCTGCGGTAGGTGGCCACGATCTGCACGCCCGGCAGGTCGAGGTTGCGGACCAGGAAGACGAGCAGGTCGCGGGTGGCGCCGTCGGCCCAGTGCAGGTCCTCCAGCACCACGGTGACGCCGCTGCCCCCGGCGGCCTGGGTGAACAGGCGCAGCACCTGTTCGAAGAGGATGCCCCGGTTCTCCGGGCGCAGGACGGGCACCTCGCCCAGCTCGGGCAGGAGCCGGGCGAACTCGCCGGTGCCGCCGGGCGCCGCGGCCTCGAACACCGCGCGTCCGCGCTCGCGCAGGAGCTGGCGCAGCACCGCGGTGAAGGGGGCGTAGGACAGGCCGTCCACGCCGAGTTGGAGGCAGCCGCCGACGAACACCGTCCCCTGGGGCAGGCCCGAGACGAACTCGCCCACCAGGCGGCTCTTGCCCACGCCCGCGTCGCCGCTGACCAGCACCGTTCCGGGTGCCTCGGTATGGGACCGCCTGGCGTGGTCCCGGAGGAGGCGGAGCTCGCGCTCACGGCCCACGAAAACGGTACGACTCTCGGCAAGAACGGGCATAAGGCCCATTATGCCTACCATGTGCGGCCCCTCCAGGGGTTTTCCCGGCCGCCCACCGCCGACACGGCGGCCCGGACCGGGTCAGGCCAGCCCGAGGTCGCGGGCGCGCGCTCCGGCCGCGGCCCGGTTGGGCACGCCCAGCTTGGCCAGGATGTTGGACACGTGCACGCTCGCGGTCTTGGGCGTGATGAACAGCCGCTCGGCGATCTGGGCGTTGGTCCCGCCCACCGCCAGCAGCCGCGCGACCTCCAGCTCGCGCGGGGTCAGCCCGGCCGGGACGGCGGGCGGCGGCCCGTCGGCCCCGCCGAGACGGACCCCGGCCCGGCGGGCCAGGTCCGCGGCGGCCCGCTCCAGCGGTACCGCCCCGCACTCGCGCGCCGCCCCGTGGGCACGCTCCAGCCGTTCGCGGGCCGCCGCCTGGTCGCGCACGGCCAGCGCCGCGTGCGCCGCGCGCAGCCGGGCCCCCGCCCGGTACAGCCGCATCGGTGTGTCCTCCCAGCGCTCCACAGCCTCCTCCCAGGCCCGCCGGACGTGCTCGGCGGAGGCGGTCCCCTCCGCCAGCCTGGCCCGGCACGACGCGCGCATCGCCTCCTGTACCGGGCCGAGCACCGGAAACCGCTCCGCCGTCGCGCCCACGCGCACGCGCAGGGGGTCCTCCTCCGGTGCGGCCGAGCGCCGTACCGCCTCGGCGGCCAGGTCCAGCAGCGACCACCCGTAGCCGGGGGAGCCGGAGAACGCCAGCCGCGCCAGGACCTCCCCGGCGTAGGCGCGGGCCCCGTCGGTGTCGCCCTCGGCGAGCAGCAGGTCCAGCCAGGCCGTCGCCGCCTGCTGGGCCTGGTCCAGCCGCTCCATGCTCAGGACCGACATCCGGTCCACCCGGTCGATCCCCTCCCTGGTCCCGGCCAGGTCGTCGTGCGCGGTGCCGGAGCGGGCCGCGGCCAGGTCGCCCTGGGCGAGCGCGGCGCGGCTCCCCGGGACCAGCAGGAACACCCGGTGCATGGGGGTGGGGCTGCGGCCGAGCGCCTCGTGGGCGACCTCGCGCGCCCGTGCCAGGTGGCCCAGCTCGAAGTGGGCCTCGGCGATGTTCTGGTAGAGGAAGCTGCGGTGCACGGAGCCCGTCCCCCCGGACCGGTGCCCGGCCAGGAAGCGCTCCATCGACTCCAGGGACTCGTGGTGCCTTCCCTGCTCGCGCAGGTAGTGCGCCAGGTTGTTCACCCCGCGCGCCTCCATGGCGGTGTCGCCGACCTCGCGGCTGAGCTCCACCGCCCTCTCCACGACCGGCCGTCCCCGCTCCAGGTCGCCGCGCCCCATGTGCAGCGAGCCCAGGGTGACCAGCGCGGCGGCCTCCGCGCTGCGGTCGCCCGTGCTCCTGGCCACCTCGACGGCCTCCTGCGCCAACTCCTCCGCGGACCGGTCCAGCGGCGTCCTCTCACCGGGGCGGAACATGGTCTCCCGCGCCAGGATGGACAGCATCCGGCCGTACCCGGGCATGCCCGGCGGGTGCAGGCGCAGCGCCTCGGCCAGGTCGTCCCCGGCGCCCTCGTCCACGCAGTGCGTCCGGGCCTGTCCCCGGCAGCGGAACAGCACCGCCCGCACCGTCATCGCCCGGTCGTCGCCGGGGGCTTCGGGCACCGCGGCCAGACCCTCGTCGCACAGGCCCCAGGCCTGGCGCGGACGGCCCGCCTGCAACGCGGACAGGGCCGCCTCGGCCAGCACCTCCGGCCGGGTGCGGCCCCCGGTCCTCTCCACGGCGTCCGGGACGCGGTCCCACAGGGCCAGGACCCGTTCCAGCATGGCCAGCCGCTCGCCGTGCGCGAGCGTCTCACCGGCCCGCCGCGCCGCCGACCAGGCGGCCTGGAGCGCCCGGGGCAGGTCCTGGGCGGCCTGGTAGTGGTGCGCCTGCTCGGCGGCGCGCCGCTCGGCGGGGAAGGCGTCGGGGAGGTCGTCGATGAGCTGGGCGAAGCGCAGGTGCAGCCGGGAGTGCGCCCCGGGCAGCAGGGAGTCGTGGACGGCCTCGCGCAGCAGCGCGTGCCGGAACCGGTAACCGTCGCCGCTCACCCGCAGCAGGCGGGCGTCCACCAGCGTGTGCAGCGCGGCCTCCAGGGCGTCCTCGGGCAGCTCCGAGGCGTGTTCCAGCGGCCTGTGGCCGATCTCTCCGGAGACCGCGCCCACCGAGGCCACGCGCAGCACCGAGACGGACTGCGGGTCCAACCGGTGCACCGGGGCGAGCAGCAGGTCGCGGAAGTGGTCGGGCACGTCCTCCGCGGCCGGGAGCCCGGACCCGGAGTCGGTCAGCGCCTCGACGTAGAGCGGGATGCCGTCGCTGCGCCGGTACAGGTCGTCCAGCCGCTCGGCGGTGAGGGCGGCGCCGGTGATGGCGTGCGCCTGGCGGCCGACCTCCTCCCGGGAGAGCGGACGCAGGTCCAGGCGGGTCACGGCGGGCAGGCGCTCCAGCTCGGGCAGCAGGAGGCGCAGCGGGTGGGCGCGGTGCAGGTCGTCGCTGCGGTAGGTGGCGATGACCTGCACGCCCGGCAGGTCGAGGTTGCGGACCAGGAAGACGAGCAGGTCGCGGGTGGCGCAGTCGGACCAGTGCAGGTCCTCCAGGACCAGGGTCAGGCCCCTGTCCCCGGCGGCCCGCTGCACCAGGCGCAGCACCTGCTCGAAGAGGACGCCGCGGTGCTCGCCGCGGCCCCCCGGCAGGGGTCCCAGCTCGGGCAGGAGCCGGGCCAGTTCGCCCGTCCCCCCGGACGCGGCCTCCTCGAACACCGCGCGTCCGCGCTCACGCAGGAGCTGGCGCAGGATCGCGGTGAAGGGCGCGTAGGCCAGGCCGTCCACACCCAGCTCCAGGCAGCCGCCGACGAACACCGTCCCCTCGGGCAGGTCCGCCGTGAACTCGCCGACCAGGCGGCTCTTGCCCACGCCCGCGTCGCCGCCGAGCAGGACCGTCCCGGAGGTCTCGGCGCGGCAGCGGCGGGCGTGCTCGCAGAGCAGGCGGAGCTGGTCCTGGCGGCCGACGAGGAGCGGGCTGGTCCGGGAGAGGAGGGGCATGTCCGTCATTATGCGGTTCCTCCCTCCCCTCCCGCGCACGCCCTCACGCGGCGCGGCCGTACGAGCGCCGCCGGCGCTGGCGCTCACGGCGTTCCTCCCTGCGCCGTGCGCGCTCCTCGGCGCGTACCCGCAGGGCCGTCCGCAGGTGCTGCATCTCGCGGACGCGCCGCTCGGTCATCTCCTGGGCGTTGGCGTTGAGCAGTTCGCTGTGGAACACGGTGTCTTCCTCTTCACTCGCGCGGCGGGGCCCGTGTCCCGCCGTCCGGTGTCCACGGTCCCCCTAAGACCCCGGGGCGCACATGGGGAGGAATCCCAGTCCTGGGAGGCCTGAGCGCCCGTGCGTCCTAAGACCTCCGGGTTCCCCGACGGCGTGTCACAGCATGCGACCCTGTGGTTACCCGTAGTTGTCTAGGGGTGAACGACGCACGCGGGAGGCGCGGGATGACGTGGAAGTACCGGGGAAAGACGGCGGGCGCGCTCGCGGCGGGCCTGGCGGTGGCGGGGGCGTTCTGCGCTCCCGCGTTCGCCGACGCCGAAACTGCGGCGGAGGAGGAGGGGCGGGTGGAGCTGTTCCTGGACGCGGGCGAGGCCCCGCGCCCGGGGCAGGAGTTCACGCTGCGCACCACCGTCAACGGCGGCCCGGTGAAGGGCGCTCTGCTGGCCCAGCACGTCCCCGAGGAGCTGGAGATCGTCGAGGTGGGCGGCGAGGGTGTGGTCAGGGACGGGATCGTGAACTGGCAGGTGACGGTGCCCGCGGGGGAGGAGGCGGTGTACACGGTGCGCGTCCGTGCGCCGGAGGGCGCGGGGGAGCGCCTGACCAGCACCGCCTGCCTGCTGCTGGAACGCGACGCCGACCCGGCCGCGTGCGCGAGCGACACGGTCCTCCCCGCGGAGGCGACCGCGATGTCGCGGGTGTCGGAATACACGGGCCCCGCGGACCTGCTGCGGATCGGGGGAGTGGCCCTGGCCGCGGGGTTGGCCTGGATGCTGTGGCGGCGCAGGAGGGCGCTGCCGCGCGGGTGAGGGGGTGCCGGTTTCGTTACGTCAGCGTGTCATGAACCCGGGGAGGCAAAACTACAGGGCGTAGTAGTGTTTCCGGTATGGACATTCTCTACTCCGCGCTCGTCTTCCTGCACATGATCGGACTGGCCGGCGTCATCGCGGGCTTCCTCATGCAGGTCATCACCGACCACCCCAAGTCGACCAAGGTCCTGCTGCACAGCTCCCTGCTCCAGCTCGTCACCGGCCTGCTGCTGGTCGGGGTGGCCGAGATGGCCGACATCGGCGACCTGAACCACGTCAAGATCGCCGTCAAGCTGCTGGTCGCGCTGGCGGTCGTGGTCGTGGGCGTGCTCAACCTGCGCAAGCCCGCCAAGAACCTCGCCGTCGTCGCGGGTGTGCTCGCCATCGTCAACATCGGCGTGGCCGTCTTCTGGTGACCCCGCTCCCGGGGCGGCTCCCGCAGGCCGCGCCCGAGCGACCGCCGGCGGCGGCACGGACCGTGCCGCCGCCGGTTTTTTGTGTGTGCGTTTCAGTAATCCTGCGAAATTTTTTCCAAGGAAGCCGAGAACTTGCGTGGGCGTCGTCCCAGTTCACGGGGGCGTGCCTTCTGGGTCGTTCCGTCGGTGGAGTCTGGGTCGGGCGGCATCCTTCCAGGTGGGGACGGGATCCGTCGCGCTGGGTGAGCGGCGCGGCGTCCAGGGGGTGGGTCGTTCACAAGATCGGTTCGGTCTGTTAGCTTCGTCACGCTCACGCAAACTCTTGCAATCACTGCAAGAGAACGGCGGACGGGGCGGTGCCGCCCCGCCGCGCACCTCCCCCAAGGAGCGCACATGAAGCCCACCGGACCCGGCGCCGTCGCCGGGGCGATCCTGATGGGAGCCGGCCTGCTGGCGGCTCCCGCGCAGGCCACTCCCGTCCCGGCAGCCCCCGCCCCCGCCGAGGACGCCCGGGCCGCCGACAACGGCGAGACCATCGTCCAGCTCTTCCAGTGGAACTGGGACTCCGTCGCCACCGAGTGCGAGGAGTTCCTCGGCCCCCACGGGTACGGCGGGGTGCAGGTCTCCCCGCCCCAGGAGCACGTGGTCATCCCCTTCGCCGAGGGCGGCGACTACCCCTGGTGGCAGGACTACCAGCCGACCTCCTACCGCATCGACAACACCCGGCGCGGCACCGCCGAGGAGTTCCAGGACATGGTCTCCACCTGCGCCGACAACGGCGTGAGGATCTACGCCGACGCGGTCATCAACCACATGACCGGCGACGGCTCGGGCACCGGCAGCGCGGGCACGGACTGGGCCAAGTACGACTACCCCGACCTGTTCGGCGACGGCACCGCCTCCCACACCGAGGAGGACTTCAGCTCCTGCCGCGAGGAGATCAGCGACTGGAACGACAAGTGGGAGGTGCAGAACTGCGAGCTCGTCGGACTGTCCGACCTCGACACCGGTGACCCCGGGGTGCGCGCGCAGATCCGCCGCTACCTCAACGGCCTGGTGGACATGGGCGTGGCGGGCTTCCGCGTGGACGCCTCCAAGCACGTCCCCGAGGCCCACGTCGACGCCATCTTCTCCGACCTGAACGAGGTCCCGGTCTTCGGCGGACAGCCCGACGTCTTCCACGAGGTCTACGGGGACCAGACCATCCCCTACACCGCCTACGCGCCCTACGGCCGCGTGACCGCCTTCGACTACCAGCGCGACATCTCCAACAGGTTCGCGGACGGGGACATCTCCGGCCTGGCCCAGCTGCCGGACTACGGCGGGCTCACCGACGAGCAGGCCACCGTCTTCGTCGACAACCACGACACCCAGCGCTACCACCCGACCCTGACCTTCAAGGACGGCGACCGCTACCACCTGGCCGTGGCGTTCATGCTGGCCCACCCCTACGGCCGCCCCGTGGTGATGTCCAGCTACGACTTCGGCTCCAACGTCACCCAGGGCCCGCCCAGCACCGGCGAGGCGGAGGGCAACCCGGCGGGCTGGATCACCGCGGACACCGACTGCGCCAGCGCCGAGTGGCTCTGCGAGCACCGCCACCCGACCGTCGCCGGGATGCCTGCCTTCCGCAACGCCACCGGCGACACCCCCGTCGTCCAGCGCGCCACCGACGGCTCCTCCCGGCTCGCCTTCGACCGGGGCGACCGCGGCTTCGCCGCCTTCAACGCCACCGGCGAGGCCTGGAACCTGACCGCCGACACCGGCCTGCCCGACGGCAGCTACGACAACGCCGCCGGGAGCGGGACCCTCACCGTCGCCGACGGGCGGATCAGCGCCCGGGTCCCCGCGAACGGGGCCGTCGCCCTGCACGTGGGCGGCACCTGCGACGACCTGGCCGAGTGCGAGGGCGGCGGCGACCCCGGTGAGCCCGGCGGCGTCAGCGTCTCCGCCACGGTGGAGACCTGGTACGGCCAGGAGGTGTACGTGGTCGGCTCCACCCCCGCACTGGGTTCCTGGGACCCCCGCGGCGGGGTGAGGCTGTCCACCGACGCCTCCACCTACCCCGTGTGGTCGGGCACCGCGCCCATCGGCGCCGACACCGAGTGGAAGCTGGTCAAGGTCGACGGCGCGGGGAACGCCGAGTGGGAGTCGGGCGCCAACCGCGTCGGCCCCGCGACCACGGTCGCCTGGCGCGGCTGACCCCTCCCCCTCCCCGAGGGCCGGGCACCCCCGGCCCCGGCGCCCCCGCGTCCCACTCCTCCGGCGCGGGGGCGCCGTACGCGCCGTACGGGACGGCCGGCCCGCCCCCGCGACGTGCTCCGGCACGTGTGGCCGGTCCCCGGGGCGCCCGGGGACCGGCGACGGGCACGAGACCGCCGGGGCCCGCCCCCTCGCGCCACACCGGCGACGCCTGCGGCGCAGCCCAGGTCGCGGTCCCACCCGCGCCGCCTCCAGAGCTCCGCGGGCCGTGTCCCGAGGCGGGCCCTAGTCGTCGTAGAAGACGCGCTCCATCACCGCTCGCGCCCGGCGCGTGGCGCGCAGGTAGGTCTCCGTCAGCTGTTCGGCCGGGCCCTCCTGCGCGAACTCCGCGCTCTCCTCGTCCTCGGTGTCCTCCCCGTCCCCGTCGCTACGGCAGCCCATCGCCCCCGCCAGCGCCGCCCGCACCCGCAGGTCGGTGGGCAGCGAGTCCCCGCCCCGGCCGCGCACCAGCATCACCATCCCCCGCACGCGCGACGCCAGCTGCCAGGCCTGCGACAGCACGGCGCCGTCCTCCTCGTCGAGGAACCCGTGCGCCACGGCCGCCTCCAGCGCCTCCAGGGTGCCGGTGGTCCGCAGGTCCGGGCACTCGTGCGCGTGGCGCAGCTGGATCAGCTGGGCCACCCACTCCACGTCCGACAGCCCGCCCCGGCCCAGCTTCGTGTGCAGCGTCGGGTCGGCGCCGCGCGGCAGCCGCTCCGACTCCATCCGCGCCTTGAGCTTGCGGATCTCCAGCACCGCCGAGGAGTCGATCCCGCCCTCGGGGTAGCGGATGGGGTCGATCAGCCTCGTGAACGCCTCCCGCAGCTGCGGATCGCCCGCGACCGGCTTGGCCCGCAGTAGCGCCTGGCTCTCCCACACCTGCGACCAGCGCCCGTAGTACGCCGCGTAGGACTCCAGCGTGCGCACCACCGGCCCGCTGCGGCCCTCCGGGCGCAGGTCGGTGTCCACCTTCAGCGGCGGCTCCGCCGCGGGCATCTCCAGCAGCCGCGCCAGCTCCCGCACGACCGCCAGCGCCTGCTTGGTCGCCGCGCCCGTGTCCACGCCCGGCAGGGGGTCGTGCACGTACATCACGTCCGCGTCGCTGGCGTAGGTCAGCTCACCGCCGCCGAACCGGCCCATCGCGATCACGCACACGCGCGTGAGCGGCTCGTCCCCCGACGCCGCCACGACCCGGTTCTGCGCCAGCCGCAGCGCCGCCTCTATGGTCACCGCCGCGATGTCGGTCAGCGCCGAGCCCACCTCCTGGATCGAGGAGACCTCCAGCAGGTCGGCCGCGGCCGTGCGCAGCAGTTCGCGGCGGCGCAGCGCGCGCACCGCCGACACCGACTCCTCGGCCGTGTCGTACCGGCGCCGCGCCGCCTCCGCCTCCGCCGCCAGCACCTTCGGGTCGCGGCGTACCAGGTCGCCGTCGTCGTCGAACATCGCCACCGCCTCCGGGGCGCGCAGCAGCAGCTCCGTCACGTACCGGCTCGTCCCCAGCAGCCACGCCATCCGCTCGGCCACCCGCACGTCGTCGCGCAGCAGGCGCAGGTACCACGGCGTGGTGCCCAGGGCCTCGCTCACCTGCCGGAAGCCCAGCAGGCCCGCGTCGGGGTCGGGGGCGTCGGAGAACCAGCCCAGCATCACCGGCAGCAGCGTCCGCTGGATCGCCGCCCTGCGCGAGACCCCCGAGGTCAGCGCCTCCAGGTGGCGCAGCGCACCGCTCGGGTCGACGAACCCCAGCGCCTCCAGGCGGTCCCTGGCCTGCTCCGGGGACAGGCGAGCCTCCTCCTCCGGAAGCTTGGCCACCGCGTTGAGCAGCGGGCGGTAGAACAGCTTCTCGTGCAGGCGCCGCACCTCCGACGACACCCGGCGGCGCGCGTCGGTCAGCTCCCGCACCGGGTTCGCGGTCATCCCCAGCGCCCGCCCCAGGCGGCGCAGCTGCTCGGGGCCCTCCTCAGCGGTGTGGTCGGGCATCAGGTGCGTGCGCCGCAGCCGCTCCAGCTGCAACAGGTGCTCCAGCCGCCGCAGGAACCGGTAGGCCTCGGCCAGGCCCGCCGCGTCACCGCGCCCCACGTACCCGTGCCCGGACAGCGCCGCCAGCGCCTCCAGGGTGTTGCCCGACCGCAGCCGGTCGTCGGTGCGCCCGTGCACCAGCTGGAGCAGCTGCACGGAGAACTCGATGTCGCGCAGCCCGCCCGGGCCCAGCTTGAGCTCCCGCTCCGCCTCGCCCGCCGGGATGTGCGCCACCACCCGGCGGCGCATCGCCTGCACGTCCTCCACGAAGTCCTTGCGGCTCGACGCCTCCCACACCATGGGGGAGATCACGTCCATGTAGGCCCGGCCCAGCTCCGGGTCCCCGGCGATCGGGCGGGCCTTGAGCAGTGCCTGGAACTCCCAGGTCTTGGCCCAGCGCTCGTAGTAGGCGCGGTGGCCTGACAGGGGGCGCACCAGCGGCCCGTTCCTGCCCTCGGGGCGCAGCGCCGGGTCCACCTCCCACAGGGCGCCCTCGGCGTCGGTCTCGGAGGGGATGCGCATCATCGCGGTGGCCAGCCGGGTCGCCGCGCGCATCGCCGCCTGGTCGTCCACCGGCCTCGCGGAGCCCCGGCCCTCGTCTCCGTCCGCGTCCCCGTCCACGGCCGGCTCGGCCACGAACACCACGTCAACGTCGCTGACGTAGTTGAGTTCGCGACCGCCGCACTTGCCCATGCCGATGACCGCCAGGCGGCACAGCGCCGCGTCCTCGGGGTGCTCGGCGCGGGCCACCGCCAGCGCCGCGTCCAGAAGCGACGCGGCCAGGTCCGCCAGTTCCCCGGCGACGTCGTCCACCGTGCACAGCCCGGTCAGGTCGCGCCCGGCCAGGCGCAGTACCCGTCTGCGGTAGGCCACGCGCAGGACGTTCCGCAGGGACTCCGCCGAACCGTCGCCGACCACGGCCGGGTCGGCGGTCGGCGCGGGGCTGTGGGGGTCGGCGCCCACGGTGTGCATCAGGCCGTGGCGCACCTCCTCCCGCTCGGGGGAGCGGGAGGCGTCGGCGCCCCGCAGCTCCCGCCAGTCGCCCGGGTGGCGCACCAGGTGGTCGGCCAGGGCGGTGCTCGTGCCCAGCACCCGGCACAGCCGGGCCCGCAGGTCCCGGTCCTCGCGCAGCGCGTCCAGGACCTCGGCGGGGTCGGAGTCGGCCTCCAGGACCCGGATCAGCCCGAGGAGGGCCTGGTCGGGGTCGGGTGCCGCCGCGAGGGCGTTGATGACCTCGATGTCGGCCCGGGCGTCCAGACCGGCCTCCTCCACCAGCCGCAGTGCCCGGGTACTGTCGCTGAAACCGCGCCTGGCGAGCGCGCCTGCCGTCATGTTCGTCGTTCCGTCCCTTACCACGCGTCAACGGTAACGGTCCGGCCGGTGAGCGGGTCCGGTGCCCGGAACCGGGTCGGGGCCGGTACCCGAACGGATACCGGCCCCGATGGGGGGAGGGCGCGGTGTACGCGCCCTCCCGGAGCTGCTGGCCACGCCTGGGATCCGGCCACGGCGGATCCGGCCTGCGGCCTAGATGTCGTAGTAGAGCTCGAACTCGCGCGGGTGCGGGCGCAGGCGCAGGGAGTCGATCTCCTCGGTGCGCTTGAAGTCCACGTAGGTCTCGATGAGGTCCTTGGTGAACACGCCGCCCTCGAGCAGGAACTCGTGGTCGGCCTCCAGGGCCTCCAGGGCCTCGTCCAGCGACGCCGGGACGGTCTTGATGGCCTGGGCCTCCGCCGGGGGCAGCTCGTAGAGGTCCTTGTCCACGGGCTCCGGCGGCTCGATCTTGTTCTTGATGCCGTCGATACCGGCCATCAGCATGGCGGAGAAGGCCAGGTACGGGTTGGCCGACGGGTCCGGCACGCGGAACTCGATGCGCTTGGCCTTCGGGTTCGAGCCGGTCAGCGGCAGGCGGATGCAGGCCGAGCGGTTGCGCTGGCTGTAGACCAGGTTGATCGGGGCCTCGTAGCCGGGCACCAGGCGGTGGAAGGAGTTCACCGTCGGGTTGGTGAAGGCCAGCAGCGCCGAGGCGTGCTTGAGCAGGCCGCCGATGTAGTAGCGGGCCGTGTCCGAGAGCTGGCCGTAGCCGGACTCGTCGAAGAACAGCGGCTCGCCGTCCTTCCACAGGCTCTGGTGGCAGTGCATGCCCGAGCCGTTGTCGCCGAAGAGCGGCTTGGGCATGAAGGTGGCCGTCTTGCCCGCCTCGTTGGCGACGTTCTTGACGATGTACTTGTACAGCTGCACCTTGTCGGCCTGCTGGAGCAGGGTGCCGAACTTGATGCCGATCTCGGCCTGGCCCGCGGTGCCGACCTCGTGGTGCTGGAGCTCGACCTCGATGCCCGACTTGATCAGCTGCTGCACCATGTCCGAGCGCAGGTCGCTGTAGTGGTCGACCGGCTCGACGGGGAAGTAGCCGCCCTTGTAGCGCGGACGGTAGCCGCGGTTGCCGCCCTCGAGGCTGGAACCGGTGTTCCAGGCGCCCTCGATCGAGTCGATCTCGTAGTAGCCGGTGTTGGACCGGGTCTCGAACTTGACGTCGTCGAAGATGTAGAACTCGGCCTCGGGGCCGAAGAAGGCGGTGTCGGCGACGCCGGAGCCGCGCAGGTAGGCCTCGGCCTTGCGGGCGACGTTGCGCGGGTCGCGGCTGTAGGACTCCAGGGTCAGCGGGTCGTGGACGAAGAACGTCATGTTCAGCGTCTTGTGCTTGCGGAACGGGTCCAGCACACCCGTGCCCAGGTCCGGGAGCAGCAGCATGTCGGACTCGTGGATGGCCTGGAAGCCGCGGATGGAAGAGCCGTCGAACATCTGGCCATCGGTGAACGTCGACTCGTCGACGTTCTCGGTCGGGAGGGTAACGTGGTTCACGCCTCCGAAAAGGTCCGTGAAACGGACGTCGAGGAATCTGACGTCCTCGTCCCGGATAAAGGCGAGCACCTCGTCGACGCTGCTGAACAAAACGAACCTCCGTGCAGGTGGCTGAGACGGTGGACCGGGGTCCGCTCCATCGCGGACACGTCGGATCGCGAGCCGTCTCCCGGCTTCGTCTTCGAAGCTAGGAGTGGGTGGTTTCCACGCCATGTCTCGATTGTTTCCTGTATGTTACGGACCCGGGTGTTGTCGCAGACCACCAGGTCTGACCCGGTGATTCCACCCTCCAGGGGCCGAAAGGGGACATCCGGCGGCGCCGGTTGTGGTCCCCGCCACGGTCCGGCGATGTGATCCCCGCCATGTCCCCCGCTCCCCACGCCCCTGCCGCGGCCCCACCCTTCCGGTCCGGCCCCGAGGCGCGACTCCCGCCGAGGCCCCGCGGCGCTCTCCCCGTCATGGCCCCCCGCGACGGCCCCCGCCACGCGCCCGCGCGCAGGGGCCCGCGACCGCCTCCCGCCCCGGGTACGGGACCCGCCGCGGGGTGGATACCGTGGAAGCCATGAGCGACGAGAGCCGGGCCGCCGCCACCGCGGCGGCCGGGGACGACTTCCAGTACCGGGGCAACCGCCTCGGCCTGCCCGAGAGCGGCCCGGGTTCGGTGCCCGGCGTGACGCGCCGCCTGGTCGGGCTCCTCCTGGACTGGCTGCTGTCCCTCGCGCTCGCCTGGGGGGCCTACGGCGTCGGGCTGGTCGGCGCGGACGCGGCCGGCCAGGCGGAGGCCGCCCCCGTGGTCAGCAACACCGCGCTGGTCGTCTTCGCGGTCATGAACATCCTCCTGCTCACGCTCTTCGGCACCACCGTCGGCCGCCGCCTGGTCGGCGTCGGCATCACCGCCACCGGAGAGCGCGGCTGGCCCTGGTTCGCGTCCATGACGGTGCGCACCCTCCTGCTGTGCCTGGTCGTCCCCGCCGTCATCTACGACCGCGACACCCGCGGTCTGCACGACCGGGCCGCCGGGACGATCGCCACCCGCTACTGAGGCCTCACAGGGTGTTCCCGCCACCGGAGGGAACCGGCGCACGCCTGGGCGCGATCCCTCCGAGCTGCTGTTAGCATCCGTTCATTACCTGGCCCGGGAACGGACCGAAATCCTGCGCGACATCCGCGCCCCCGCACGGGACCCCTGTCTCCGCGCGGGAGGGGACCGAAACCCCGCCCGGGGCTCCCCGCCTCCGCAGGGGAAGTCCCGTTCCCGCACGGGGACCCCGCCCCGTCTCCCACGCACCCCGCCGCACCCGAAGGTTCGCATGGCTGGAAAACGCTCCGCCCCCCGCCCCTCCTCCGCCCTGCACACCATGCGCATGTCCCCGGGGCAGTGGGTCGCCTGTGTGGCCACCGCCCTGGCCATCATCGCCAGCCTCGGCGGCTACGGCTGGTACCAGGGCATCGTCGGCAACATCACCACCGCGCAGGTGGACACCGACGCCTGGGACCGGCCCACCAGCGTCGAGGGCGTGATGAACCTGCTCATCATCGGCTCCGACGTCCGCTCGGGGGAGAACGCCAACTACGGCGAGGCCGAGGGCGCCCGCCCCGACACCATGCTCATCGCCAGCATCAACGTCGACAACGGCGCGGCCACGCTGGTCAACCTGCCCCGCGACCTCGTCGTGGACCTGCCCGGCTGCGACGCCGTGGAGGGCTACGAGGGGATGGGCCCGCACAGCGGCATGATCAACTCGGCGATGACCTTCGGCGGCGTCGGCTGCCAGTGGCAGACCGTCGAGCAGGTCACGGGTGTGCACCTGGACCACTTCGTCATGATGGACTTCACCGGGTTCAAGGACATGGTGGACGCCCTCGGCGGCGTGGAGATGTGCATCCCCGCGCCGGTGGAGGACCCCAAGGCGCACCTGTCGCTGGACGCCGGGACGCAGACCCTCAACGGCGAGGAGTCGCTGGGCTACGTGCGCTCCCGCTACGGCCAGGGCGACGGCAGCGACCTGTCCCGGATCGACCGCCAGCAGGAGTTCATGGGCGCCATGCTGCGCCAGGTGCTCAGCAGCGAGGTCATGACCAGCCCGATGACCATCACCAACTTCCTCAGCGCCGTCACCGACTCGGTGACCACCGACGAGGAGCTGACCGTCGAGACGATGACCGACATCGCCATCTCCATGCGCGAGGTCGACCTGGAGCGCATCCAGTTCGTCACCGTGCCCAACGGCCAGCACCCCGACGACCCCAACCGGCTGGCCATGAGCGCGGACGCCCCCGCCCTGTTCGAGGCGATCAACTCCGGCGCCTACCTGGAGGACGAGGAGGAGGAGCCGGAGGAGTCGGAGGAGGACTCCGGCGGCGCGGAGGCGCCCGCGCCCGCCGACATCTCCGTTCAGGTCCTCAACAACACCGGTATCTCCGGTCTCGCGGGCGAGGTCCAGGGCGTCCTGCTGGGCGAGGGGTACAACGTCACCGGTATCGGTGAACCCGCGGTGCGCTTCCCCGAGCTGACGACGGTCTACTACGCTCCGGGTGAGGCGGCCGCGGCCGAGCTGCTGGCGGGTTCGCTGGAGAGCGCGGTCACCGAGGAGGTCGCGGACCTCCCGCAGACCCTGGAACTGGTCATCGGCCAGGACTGGGGCGGCTTCGCCGACTCCGGCGGCTCGTCCGGGTCCGAGGTCTCCATCACCGAGGACCTCGGCGGCACCACCGCGGCGGGGGCCCAGGAGAGCGCCTGCTGAGGGCCGGTAGCCGGAACCCGGCCGACGGCCGGAATCTGGCACGGTACGCGGCCTTCCGGTACCATCCGGCCGTTACGTCCGTGTCGTCGCGCGCAGTACGCCTTCTCCTGCCGACCGGACCGGCCCTTGTCCCATACCGAATCGCAGGTGCCTCTTGGCTCCCAGAAACGCGTCCTCAGCCCTGGCGGGGAGGATGAGTCCCGGCCAGTGGGTGGCGTGCGGGGCGACCGGCCTGCTCATCGCGGCCAGTCTCACCGTGTACGCGGGCTACCGCGACGTCCTCAGCATCGACACCGAGGAGGTCAACACCGACGCCTGGGGCGACCGCCCGGCCCGGGCGGAGGGCATCCACAACATCCTGCTGCTCGCCACCGACGAGCGCGCGGGTGAGGCCGCCGAGTACAACGTGGTGAACGGTATCCGCCCCGACGTGCTCGTCGTGGTGAGCATCGACGTGGACAGCGGCGGGGTGACCATGGTCAACCTGCCCCGCGACCTCCTGGTCCCGATGCCCGCCTGCCCGGCCACCGACGAGGACCCCGGGGTGGCGGCGGGCACGGTGGACCAGCTCAACCACGCCATGACCTACGGCGGGATGGACTGCCAGGGCAACACGGTGGAGACGATCACCGACATCCACCTCGACCACATGGTGATGGTCGACTTCGCGGGCTTCCAGGACATCGTGCAGTCCATCGGCGGCGTGGAGATGTGCGTCCCCGAGCCGATCGACGACCCCAAGGCCCACATCACACTCGACGCCGGGATGCAGACCCTCAACGGCGAGCAGGCGCTGGGCCTGGCCCGCTCCCGGGCCAGCACGGAGCAGGGCAGCGACCTGAACCGGATCGAGAACCAGCAGCGGATGATGGGCGCCATCCTGCGCAAGGTCACCAGCGGCGAGATCATGTCCAGCCCCACCACGCTCTACGACTTCATGGGCTCGGTCACCGACAGCCTGGTGACCGACGACGGGTTCACCGTGGACAAGATGACCGAGCTGGCCATCGCCATGCGCCAGGTCGACCTGAGCCGGATGCGGATGGTCACCGTCCCGGTCCTGGAGGCCCCCAGCGACGAGAACAAGCTGGTGCTCAACGAGGGCCCGGCCCGGGAGCTGTTCTCCGCGGTCGCCTCCGGCGACGCCCTGCCCGAGGAGGAAGAGGGCGGCGGCGAGGGGTCGGAGGAGGCCGCGGAAACCGCGGTCGAGCCCGGGGACGTGTCCGTGCGGGTGCTCAACGGCACGGGCATCACCGGTCTGGCGGGCCAGGTCGGGACGCTGCTCACCGAGCAGGGGTTCAACGTCACCGAGGAGGGCGACCCGGTCGAGCGGATCCCCGAGGCCAGCACGATCTACCACGCCCCCGACCAGCGCGCGCAGGCCGAGGAGCTGGCCTCGGCGCTCAGCGTCGTCCAGCTGGAGGAGGTCCCCGGCTTCGGCGAGGAGCTGGAGCTGGTGATGATGGCGCAGGACTGGGACGGCCTGGCCGTGAGCGGGGAGAGCTCCTCGGGCGGCGGGGGCGACGCCCTGGCGGGCCTGGACGCCACCACGGCCGCCGAGGACGAGGTCAGCTGCGAGTAGGCGTCCCGGAGCCTCCCAGGGCCCCGCGGGCACCGCACCGGTGTCCGCGGGGCCCTTCTCCGTGCCGTGCGCCCGCGCCCCCACGGCGGGGGCGGAGGTGACAGGTCTGGACTTATCGTTTATCGTTATTATCGAAAAACGATAAGAGAAAGGCCGTCATGTCCCTGCGCAAGGCCCTGGACTGGTCCGGGGCGGACTCCGCCCTGCTCCGGTTCGTCCTCGTCGTCTTCCTGGGCTTCCAGGTGGTGCACGGGTGCTTCCTGCTCGCCTGGAGTACCGGGTTCGTCCCCGCAGCCACGAGCGCGGACCTCAACGTGCTCACGCGGGACCTGCCCCCCGGCACGGCGCCGCGACCGCCCGACGTCGCCGCGCACGGCGACGTCACCGTCGAGGGGGCCGGCGGCATGGAGATCGCCTTCCACGACCCCTCGGCGGCCGAGCGCCTCATGCTGGTCGCCCCCGCGCTGATCACCGCACTGGCGGCGGGGCTGGTCACCTACCTGCTGCTGCGCATGGTCATGACCCTGGACAGGGGGGACCCGTTCGTCCCGGCGAACGTCCGCCGCATGTACGCCATCGCCCTGACCGTGATCACCGGCGCCCTCGCGGTCCCGGCCGCGGGGGAGCTCCTCGGCGCCGTCCTGGAGCACCGGGCGCTGGGCACGGACGCCGCCGCGGAGCTCTCCCTCAGCCTGGACCTCGACGGCGGTGTCCTCCCGCTGGTCGCGGTCGGGCTCGTCGTCGCCGCGCTGGCCGAGGTCCTGCGACGGGGCACCCGGATGCGCGAGGACGTCGAGGGCCTCGTCTGATGCCACCGGAGGAGACCACCGGCATCCGGGTCCACCTGGACGAGCTCCTGGCCGAGCGCGGTATGACCCTCACCCAGCTGGCCGAGCGGGTCGGGGTCACCGTCGTCAACCTGTCGGTGCTCAAGAACGACCGGGCCAGGGCGATCCGCTTCTCCACCCTGGCCGCCCTGTGCCGCGAACTCCGCTGCCAGCCCGGCGACCTGATCAGCTACGCCCCCGAGTGAACCGGATCCCGCGCACACGCGAGGGGCCGCCGCACCACATGGTGCGACGACCCCTCGTCCGTCCGCGGACCCGGCCGGGCTAGCCGCCCATCTGGCCGCGCATGCCCCTGGGCATCTTGGCGTTCTTGGGCATCGGCCCCTTGGGCATCTGCATCTTGGCGGGCAGCGCCTTGAGCCGGTAGTTCAGCTCGGCGGTCCCGGCCTTGTCCAGGTTGCGGGGCAGCTTGACCAGCGTGCGCTGGAGCTTGGAGACCGGCACCTGGTCCTCGCCGTTGCCCACCTTGAAGTCGTAGATGGGGGTGTCGTAGGCGACGCGGGCCACGCGCTTCTTCTCACCGGCGATCAGCGGCTTGAGGCGGCCCGGGTCGCCCTCGCCGACCAGGATCACGCCGGGACGCCCCACCACGCGGTGCACGACGTCCATCTGCTTGTTGGCCGCCACACCCGGCTCGACCACCCAGTTGCCGCGCATGTTGTCCAGGATCGCCATACCCGCGCCCAGGCGTCCGTCCAGCATCTTGTACTGCACGCGCTGCGCGGAGCGGGTGAAGATGATGAAGCCCGCGAGGAAGGCGACCGGCAGACCGGTCAGCGGCCACAGGATCCACGACCCGGTCCAGATGCCGATGGCGACGAACACCGCGAGGATGACCAACGCCACCGCGACCGCGAGCGGGATGCTGCGCGGGCTCTGCTGGTGTACGACCTTGGCGACCATGCCGATCTGCTTGAGCCGGCCCGGCTGCTTCTCGGCCCCGCCCCTGCCTTGGGCCGTGTTCGGTGAACCCTTGGGCTTTTTCGCCATCGTGCTCTCAGGCAGCGTACGCCGACAGCGGATCGGCGGGGAAGGAAATCCCTGGGCTGCCTTGCCTCCTCTTCGCGGTCGTCCTGGGTGCGGCGCCTCGCGGCGCCACCGACGGGCGCCTGTCCTCATCAGGATATGTGCGGGTGCCCGTAAGTGAGGAACGGTGGCCAGCGGGCCACCGTTCCAGGTTGGTCACGACTCGGGCGGAAAATCCGTTACGCGTTGTTCGCCAGGGCGGCGTTCTCGGCGTCCCGCTTCTCCCGGGCCTGCTTGTACAGGCGGCCCGCCCGGTAGGAGGAGCGCACCAGCGGACCCGACATGACGCCGGCGAAGCCGATCTCCTCGGCCTCCTGGCCCAGCTCCACGAACTCCTCCGGCTTCACCCACCGGTCGATCGGGTGGTGCAGCTTGGAGGGGCGCAGGTACTGGGTGATGGTCAGCAGGTCGCACCCGGCCTCGTGCAGGTCGCGCATCGCCTCGCTGATCTCCTCGCGGGTCTCGCCCATGCCCAGGATCAGGTTCGACTTGGTGACCAGGTTGTCCGCGCGCGCCTCGGTGATGACCTTGAGGGAGCGCTCGTAGCGGAAGCCCGGACGGATGCGCTTGAAGATCCGCGGCACCGTCTCGACGTTGTGCGCCAGCACCTCCGGACGCGAGCCGAACACCTCGGCCAGCTGGTCGGGGTCGGCGTTGAAGTCGGGGATGAGCAGTTCCACGCCCGTGCCCGGGTTGAGCTCGTGGATCTTGCGGACGGTCTCGGCGTACAGCCAGGCGCCGCCGTCCTCCAGGTCGTCACGGGCCACACCGGTGATGGTGGCGTAGCGCAGGCCCATGGTCTTCACGGAGTTGGCGACCTTGGTCGGCTCCATGCGGTCCAGGGCGGTGGGCTTGCCGGTGGCGATGTTGCAGAAGTCGCAGCGCCGCGTGCACTGGTCGCCGCCGATGAGGAAGGTCGCCTCGCGGTCCTCCCAGCACTCGTAGATGTTGGGGCACCCGGCCTCCTGGCAGACCGTGTGCAGGCCCTCGCTCTTGACCAGGGAGTGGAGCTCGGTGTACTCGGGCCCCATGTGCGCCTTGATCTTGATCCACGGCGGCTTCTTCTCGATGGGGGTCTCGCTGTTGCGCGCCTCCACGCGCAGCAGCCTGCGGCCCTCAGGAGCGATGGTCAACGTGAACCCGTTCCCTTCTGTGCCCCGTGCCGGGGACCCTTCCCCTCGTGGGGGCTCGGCGTCCCCGCGGGGACTGGCTCATGGTGTGGTGTGTCATCCACGTGCGGTGGCGCCGGAGAGCAGGTCCGCGCCGTCGGTGTGGCCGTACTCCCGCGCGCCGAGGAGGTCCGCCAGGTGGCGTTCCATCCGCGGCCGCACGTCGGCCACGGTCACGTCGCGCTCCAGTTCGGCGGAGAGCGAGGTGGTCCCGGCGTCGGTGATCCCGCACGGGATGATCCGGTCGTACCACGACAGGTCATTGTTGCAGTTCAACGCGAGTCCGTGCATCCCGACCCCGCGGGCGATCCGGCAGCCGATGGCGGCCACCTTGCGCTCGACGAGCCCGCGCTCGGGGTCGGCGTCCAGCCACACCCCGGTGCGCCCCTCCACCCGCCTGCCGGTCAGGCCGTACTCCGCGATGGTGCGGATGATGGCCTCCTCCAGCATCCGGACGTAGGCGATCACGTCCACGGGGTCCGGCAGCCGGACGATGGGGTACACCGTCAGCTGACCGGGGCCGTGCCAGGTGATCTTGCCGCCCCGGTCGATGTCCACCACGGGCGCCCCGGGGTCGGTGATGGGACGATCCCACCTCCCGGTGCGCTTTCCGGCGGTGTACACGGGCTCGTGTTCCAGCAACAGGACGGTGTCGGGCACCTCATCGGCCACCCGGCGCTCGTGGAGCCGTTTCTGGAGATCCCAGCCCTGGTGGAACGGGACGGGAGCGTCGCCCAGCCATGCGTAAACGAGATCACTCACACATCCAACCTTACGCCCCGGTGGAGTGTGCGGGTCTGGCCAGGATGTCGGATAGCGCACTGTCCACGGTGGGCAGCGCGAAGGAATAACCGGCCTTGGTGAGGCGTTCGGGCTCGGCCCTCAGGTCGACCAGCGCGGTCTCCTCGGCGAAGTCCCCCAGGGCCGCGCGCATCACCGCCGCCGGGACCGCCAGGACGGTGGGGCGCCGCAGGACGCGGCCCAGCGCCCGGGTGAACTCGGCGTTGGTCACCGGCTCGGGCGCGCACATGTTCACAGGACCGGTGATCTCGGGGTGCTCCAGCAGGAAGCGCATGGCCCCGATCTGGTCGCGCATGGCGATCCAGCTCATGTACTGCCGCCCCGACCCCAGGCGCCCGCCCAGCCCCGCCCGGTACAGCGGCAGCAGCGTGCCCAGCAGGCCGCCCGAGCGGTCGAGCACCACCGAGGTGCGCAGGTGCACCACCGACAGGCCCGCCTCGCGGGCCGGGGCGGTGGCCTCCTCCCAGTCCTGGCAGACCCCGGCCAGGAAGCCGGTGCCCGGCGGGGAGTCCTCGCTGGCGGCCCGCCCGCCGGTGTCGCCGTAGAAGTGCATCCCCGAGGCGCTCAGCAGGCGCGGGGGAGGCGAGGACATGCCGGCCAGGGCCTGGCACAGGGTGCGGGTGCCGCGCACGCGGCTGCGCCGGATGAGGTTGCGCCGGTGCCGCGTCCACAGGGCGGGGCCGACCGGAGCCCCGGCCAGGTGCACCACGGCGTCGGCCTCGTGCAGGGCCACCGTGTCCACCCGCCCCTGCTCGGGGCGCCACTCCGCCTCCTCCACGTCCGGGGGGTGCTGCCCCCGCGGCAGGTGGCGCACCATGCGCACCACCGTGTGCCCGTCGCCGAGCAGGGACGCCTCCAGCGCCCTGCCGATGAGTCCCGTCGCCCCCGTGATAGCCACTCGCATGGTCCTGGGTCTACCCGCAGGAGGGCGGTACTCGCGCGAGAAGACACACCAAAGGGACGACGGAGGACACCCGCCAGGTTTTTCTTCGGCTTTTTCCTCGAAAGAGCTGCGCGAAGGGCCCCCGGTCTTCTACTTTGAACGTGGGACAGGAACTCCGCGTCAGTGCGGAGCTACTGTGGGCGACGCGCTGTCGGGCTGACTGCCGCGTCCCCGACCACAGACCTTTGATGATGGGGATCATCAGGGGATGGTGATTGGTGGGGTAGAAAGGCGGGGCGGTGCCGAGAGGCACCGCCCCGTCCACTTGTGCCGCCACTGCGGACCCGGTTCCCCGGTGTTCTCGGGTTCCGTTGTCCCGCCGACTCGGCCGCCGGGGTTGGTTCGGGCGCCCGAACGCGGGGGCGAAGCGGAGCGGAGCCCCGGAGCAAGCACTGTTAGCCGGGGTAGGGGCGCTTCTGGCGGGCCTCGCGCAGGGCCAGCGCCCACCACGCCAGCTGGCGCAGCATCCGCTCCACGGCGGCCTCCGCGGAGGACATGTCCACCACCGGGGTCCCGTCCGGGCCGAACATCGTCTGCGCGTTGTGCAGGCTGACCGTGTCGCGGATCGTGGCGGTGTGCAGCTCGGAGAAGACCGACCTCAGCTGCTCGATCGCCCGCAGGCCGCCGGACATCCCGCCGTAGGAGACGAAGCCGACCGCCTTGCCGAACCACTCCCGGCGCGCGGCGTCGATGGCGCTCTTGAGCTCTCCCGGGTAGCCGTGGTTGTACTCCGGGGTCAGCACGACGTACCCGTCGGCCGCCTCCACCGTGTGCGCCGGCTCCGGGGCCATCGGTCCGCCGTGGCCGTCCTGGGGGCTGATGTCCTCCACGTCGAGGAAGTCGAAAGCCACCGAGGGGTCCGGGTACTTCCCGGCACGGTCGACGAACCAGCGCGAAACAGCGGGGCCGGTGCGGCCCCGGCGGTTTCCGCCGAGGATGACCGCGATCCGAAGGTTGTCCATGTGGGTCCTTGCTTCTCTGTGCCGTCTCGGCCCACATGGGAGCGGGCACGTCGGGCGGGCACGCGCGGACCGGCTCGGCCCTGGTGGCCGGAGCCGCGCGGCGCACCGTCGGTTCTTCGGGAACAGGACAACGCTAGGACCTCAACAGGTCTTGAGGTCAAATCGGACAGCAGATACCTGAATAAAGGACGAGCCGGGCCGGGTGCCGTCGCGCGGCACCCGGCCCGGCGGGTGGTGTGGGCGGGCCTGCGGCCCCCGGGGCCTACAGGCCCAGGTCGCCCTCGAAGGCGCCCTCCTCCAGGCGCGCCTTCACGCTCTGCAGGAAGCGCCCGGCGTCGGCGCTGTCGATCAGGCGGTGGTCGTGGGCCAGCGACAGGTACACCATCGAGCGGACCGCGATGACCTCGTCGCCCATGGCGGTGTCCACCACGACGGGGCGCTTGACGACCGCGCCGGTGCCCAGGATGGCCACCTGCGGCTGGTTGATGATCGGCGTGCCGAACAGCGCGCCGGTGCAGCCGGTCTCGGCGATGGTGAACGTGCCGCCGCCCAGCTCGTCCGGGCCCAGCTGGCCGGTGTGGGCGCGCTCGGTCAGGTCCTTGAGCTTGTGCGCAAGCTCACCCAGGCCCAGCTTGCCCGCGTCCTTGACCACGGGGGCCAGCAGACCGCGCTCGGTGTCCACCGAGACGCCGAGGTTCTCCACGTCGTGGTAGGTCACCTCCTGCTTGTCGCTGTCGACCACCGCGTTGAGCTTGGGGTGGGAGCGCAGGGCCTCCACCGCGGCCAGCGCGAAGAACGGGAAGAAGTCCAGCCGCACGTCCTCGCGCTCGCGCAGGCGGGCGATCTTGGTGACGTCCACCTCGATGACCTGCGTGGTCGTGGCCGAGACGTGCAGCGACTCCACCATCCGGTCCGCGATGGACAGGCGCAGGCGGGTGAGCTTCTCGGTGCGGCCGCGCAGGGAGGTGTCGGTGGCCTCCTTGCTCGGGGCCGAGGACGGGGCCGGGGCGGCGGCGCGCGCGGCGTCGGCCTTCTGCTCCTCGGCGGCCTTGAGCACGTCCTGCTTGCGGACGCGGCCGCCCACACCGGTGCCCTTGACGCGGCTGAGGTCCACGCCGTGCTCGGAGGCGAGCTTGCGCACCAGCGGGGTCACGTACGCCTCGGAGCCGGAGTCGGTTCCCGAGGCGCGGCCGGTGCCGCTGAGGGTGCCGATGTCCACGGACGGGCCCTCGTCGTCCTGGTCCCTGCCCGCGGCGGGCTCGGCCTTCGGCGCGGGGGCGGGCTCGGGCTCGGCGGGCTTCTCGGCCTCGGGCTCGGGCTCGGGCTCGGCGGGCTTCTCCTCGGCCTCGGGCTCGGCCTTGGGCTTGGGCTTGGCCTCGGGCTCGGCCTCGGACGGGGCGGCGCCCTCGGAGGCCACCGGGGGCTCGTCACCGGTGCCGCCGATGACGGCGATCTCCGCGCCGATCTCCACGGTCTCGTCCTCGTCGACGAGGATCTTGGTGAGTACGCCCGCGACCGGTGACGGGATCTCGGTGTCCACCTTGTCGGTGGAGACCTCGAGGAGCGCCTCGTCTACCTCGACGGTGTCGCCGACGCTCTTGAGCCACTGCGTGACGGTGCCCTCGGTGACGCTCTCACCCAGGGCCGGCATGGTCACCGACGTGGTCGGGCCGTCGTCGGAGGACGAGGCCTGCGGGGTGGACGGGGCGGGCTCCTCGGCGGGCTCGGGCTCGGGCTCCGGCTCCTCCGCGGCCTGGGGCTCCGGGGCGGGCTCCTCCTCGGATTCCTCCGCGGACTCCTCGGCGGCGGGCGCGGCACCGTCCTCGTCGGCGCTCTCGCCCTCACCGCCGATGATGGCGATCTCCGCGCCGATCTCCACGGTCTCGTCCTCGTCGACGAGGATCTTGGTGAGTACGCCCGCGACCGGTGACGGGATCTCGGTGTCCACCTTGTCGGTGGAGACCTCAAGGAGCGGCTCGTCTACCTCGACGGTGTCGCCCACGTTCTTCAGCCACTGCGTGACGGTGCCCTCGGTGACGCTCTCACCCAGGGCGGGCATGGAAACGGAAGTCGGCATGAGTTCCTCGTTGGATCTGGGCGCGGTCTCTGCCCAACCCCTTGATGGGCAGCGCGGATGTGTGCGGGGGCGGGCCCTGGCGGCCCGCCCCCGGTGGTGCGGTCAGTCGTGGACGTGCAGCGGCTTGCCCGCCAGCGCGAGGTGCGCCTCGCCCAACGCCTCCGACTGGCTCGGGTGCGGGTGGATGAGCTGGGCCACCTCGGAGGGCAGCGCCTCCCAGTTGTAGATCAGCTGTCCCTCGGCGATCAGCTCGCCGACGCGGCTGCCGACCATGTGGACGCCCAGTACCCGGCCGTCCTTCTCGGCGATGACCTTCACCGCACCCTGCGTCTGCAGGATCTGGCTCTTGCCGTTGCCCGCGAGGTTGTAGTTCATCTCCACGACGTCGTGTCCGCGCTCCTTGGCGACCTTGGTGGTCAGGCCCACGGACGCGACCTCGGGCTCGCAGTAGGTGACGCGGGGGACGCCGTCGTAGTCGATCGCGGGCGGGTTCTGCCCGGCGATGTGCTCGGCGACGAAGATGCCCTCGGCGAAGCCGACGTGGGCGAGCTGGAGGGTGGGGATGAGGTCGCCCACCGCGTAGATGTTGCCCACGCCGGTGTGCAGGTTCTCGTCCACCTGGACGAAGCCGCGGTCCAGGGTGATGCCCTGCTCCTCGTAGCCCAGGCCCTCCGAGACCGGCCCGCGGCCGATGGCCACCAGCAGGACCTCGGCCTCCAGGGTCTTGCCGCCCTTGAGGGTGACGGTCACGCCGGAGCCGGTGGTCTTGACCGACTCGAACGGGGTGCCCAGCTCGTACTTGATCTTGCGCTTGCGGAAGGCGCGCTCCAGCAGCTTGGAGCTGGACTCCTCCTCCACCGGCACCAGGTGCGGCAGGGCCTCGACGATGGTGACGTCGGCGCCGTAGGAGCGCCACACGCTGGCGAACTCCACGCCGATCACACCGCCGCCCAGGACGATGACCGACTCCGGCACGCGGTCCAGGTCGAGGGCCTGGTCGCTGGTCATGACCTTCTCGCCGTCGATGTCCAGACCCAGGGTCTTGGGCCGGGAGCCGGTGGCCAGGAGGACGTTGCGGCCCTTGTAGACCGCGCCGTCGACGGTGACCTCGTCCTTGCCGGTGAGCTTGCCCTCGCCCTCGACGACGGTGATCTTGCGCGACTTGACCAGGCCGGTCAGGCCCTTGAACAGGCCGCCGATCACCTTGTCCTTGTAGCTGTGCACGGCCGCCATGTCGATGCCCTCGAACGTGGCCCTGACACCGAAGTTCTCGCTCTCCTTGGCGGAGTCGGCGACCTCGGCCGAGTGCAGCAGTGCCTTGGTGGGGATGCAGCCGCGGTGCAGGCAGGTGCCGCCGAGCTTGTCTTTCTCGATCAGGACGACGCTCATGTCCAGCTCCGCGGCGCGCAGTGCCGCCGCGTAGCCGCCGCTGCCGCCGCCAAGGACGACGAGGTCGAAGGTGCCGCCGCTCTCACTCACGGGAACGAACTCCTTGTTGTGGCTGGTGATGGGTGGTGGGCCGCGACCGGGCCCCGCGCGGGCGGAGGGAGGGTGTGCGCGGCCGCGGTGGCCGGGGGGCGGCGCTCCGGCTCAGGGAGGGCCGCCCCGTCGGCGGGTGCTATCCGGCGTACTCCTCGGCGATGCGGACCAGGGTGCGCGTGCCCGCGCCGGTGCCGCCCTTCGGGGTGTAGCCGTGCGGACCGCCCTGGTTGAAGGACGGGCCGGCGATGTCGAGGTGCGCCCACTTGACGCCCTCCTCGATGAACTCCTTGAGGAAGACGCCGGCGGAGAGCATGCCGCCCCAGCGCTCGCCCGCCACGTTGGCGATGTCGGCGACCGCGGAGTCCAGGCCCGCGCGCAGCTCCTCGGGCAGGGGCATCGGCCAGGAGGCCTCGCCCGCCTCGCCGGCGGCGGCGACGATCTCGGCGCGCACGTCGTCGTCGTTGGACATGACCGCGAACACGCGGGTGCCGAGCGCGACCAGCTGGGCGCCGGTCAGGGTGGCGATGTCCACGACCAGGTCGGGCTCGTCCTCCTGCGCCCGCACGAGGGCGTCGGCCATGACCAGCCGGCCCTCGGCGTCGGTGTTGAGGACCTCGACGGTCTTGCCGCCGTAGATGGTCAGCACGTCGGAGGGGCGCTGGGCGGTGCCGCTGGGCATGTTCTCGGCCACGGCAAGGTAGCCGACCGCGTTGACCCGCAGGTCCAGGGCGGCGATGGCGCGCATGGCGGCGAGCACGGAGGCGGCGCCCGCCATGTCGGACTTCATCCAGTCCATCGCGCCCGCGGGCTTGAGGGACAGGCCGCCGGAGTCGAACGTGATGCCCTTGCCGACGAAGGCGACGGTCTTGGTGGCCTCGGGGTGGCTGTGGGCCAGGCGGACCAGGCGGGGCGGGTTGGCCGAGCCCTGGCCGACGCCGGTCAGGCCCCCGTACCCGCCCTCGGCCAGGGCGCCCTCGTCCAGGACCTCGACGCGCAGGCCGGACTGCTGGGCGATCTCCTGGGCGGTGGCGGCCAGGTCCTCGGGGACCAGGTCGGCCGGCGCGGTGTTGACCAGGTCGCGGGTGAGGTTGACGGCCTCGGCCAGGACGGCGGCGCGCTCGGCGGCCTCCGCGGCGTCCGCGGCGGAGCTGGCCAGGACCAGCTCGGCGGCGGGCTTGTCCTTGCCGCCGGTGCGGTAGCGGTCGAAGCCGTAGGTACCGAGGCGGGCTCCGAGGGCGACGGCGCCGGCCTCGGCGGCGGTCCCGGCGGGCAGGGCCAGGACGACGCGGCCCGCGCCCTCGGGGCGCGAGGTCAGCGAACGCAGCGCGGCACCGGCGGCGCGGGACAGGATGTCGGGGTCGACGGGGCCCTCGGCGGGCGCCGGGCCGAGACCGACCGCGACGACGACCGGGGCCTTGACGGCTCCGAGGGAGGCAAGGGTGTGCACCTCCTCGGGGGCGCCGCTCGCTCCCAGGAGCGACAGGGTCTGGGCGAGGCCGCCGGAGAAGGCGGCATCGACGTCATGAGCGCCCGACGCGGGCTCCGGAGCGTCGCCTCCGGAGTGGTAACCGACGACAACCGCGTCGGCGTCGAGCGAACTGGGGGACTCCGTATTTACTGACAACGACGTGCTCACGTCCCCGATGCTAGTCGCCTCGCGCGCCCGGCGGGGACGCGGCGCCCCGGGTCCGCGGGGGCCCTGACGCGGCGCTGCGGGGGACCGCGGGAGTCGGGGGTGTGCGGGGTCGGGTCCGGGCCGCGCGTGCGGCGAGGGTGCCTCTGGCCGCCGGTGAAGGGTGTCGTGGGCCGCCGCCGGGGCGGACTCCGCCTTCCCGCCTGGGAGAACCGTGAAACCTGTGTGAAAAAATGTGATGATCACGACATCGGGAACCCCTGGTGGGGTTGCCGACTGGTAGAAAACCGCCTGGTGGGGGGCCTCCCGGTACGCGGACCGGGACCGTGAATCCCCGTGCCGGTCCTCACAGCCGGGCCGCGGCCGCCGCGGCCGCCACCAGTGCCACCGTCGCCGCCGTCTCCGCCAGAGCGCCCAGCACGTCGCCGGTGACGCCGCCCAGCCGCCGCACCGCCCGGCGCAGCACGAGGCCCGCCGCGAGCAGGCCCGCCGCGGCGGCGAGCACGCAGGCGAGCGCGAACCCGGGGGCGTACGCCCAGCCCGCCAGGCACACCGCCAGCACGGGGGCGGCGGCCAGCAGCGCCCCCGGCGGGCGCACGGTCCCCGCCACGAACGCTCCCAGGCCCTCGGGCCGCGCCGACGGCACGCGCGGAGTGCACGCCAGGGTCACCGCCAGCCTCCCCGCCGCCCCGGCCGCCGCCGCGCCCGCCAGGGCCGCCTCCGCCGAGGTCTCCGCCAGCTGGCCCAGGGCCAGGGCCTGCGCGGCGAGCACGACCACCAGGGTGACCACGCCGAACGGACCGATGTCGGACCGCCGCATCACCTCCAGGGCGCCCGCGGCCGGACGGGCGCTGCCCAGTCCGTCGGCCAGGTCGGCCAGGCCGTCCAGGTGCAGTCCCCGGGTCAGCAGCGCCCCCAGTCCGACGGCGAGCACCGCCGCCAGCGCGCCGGACAGGCCGACCGCCGTCCCGAGCACGGCCGCGGCACCGGTGAGGCCGCCCAGGAGCGCGCCGAGCACGGGCGCCCACACCATCGCCCACCCGGCCACGCGCCGGTCCAGCCGCCCCGCGCGCACAGGGAACACGGTGAACGTCCCCAGTGCCATCCGGGCGCCCGCGACCGCGTCCGAGGCGCGGGAGGCGACGGGGGAGCCGCCCCGGGAGGAGCCCTCCGGGGGAGGGGGGCCGGCGGTGCCGCTCACGGCAGCTCCAGGACGCGGCCCGCGGTCACCAGCACCACGTCCTCGGACTCGGCGCCGATCCACTGGTTCAACCGGCCCAGGTGGTCACGGAACAGGCCCCCCGCGCGGGTCGCGGGCACCACGCCCGACCCCACCTCGTTGGTGACCGCCACGACGTAGGCCTGGGTGGCGCGCCAGGCCTCCAGCAGTCCGTGGACCGCCGCCTCCACCTCCTCCTCCGCGCCGGAGGGAGGGTGTTCCTCCCACAGCCCCGCCTCGCCCATCACCCAGGTCAGCCAGGTGCCCAGGCAGTCCACCAGGACCGCGCCCCGGGCGCCCTTGAGCAGTGTGGCCAGGTCGGTGGTCTGCTCGGTGCTCCACCACCAGGGGCGGCGCCGCACGTGCCGGTCCACCCGGTCGGCCCAGTCCGGGTCCGCGACCGGGTCGGGCACGGGGCCGGTCGCCGCGTACAGCACCCTCGGCTCGGCCATCAGGCGCAGCTCAGCCTCGGTGGACTTGCCCGAGCGCGCGCCCCCGGTCACCAGGGTCCGGTGCGGTCCGCGCGGCCGCGACTCCGGCCACACCACCGGAGGGCACGACAGGAGCTGCCCGTCGCCCGGCACCAGGGCGCCCCACAGCCGGGCCCGGCGGGCGAACTCCTCCGGGGAGCGGACGCGGTGGTCGCCGCCGACCGCCACGACGGCCGTGGTCACCCCGACCACCCCCGACCGGCGCAGCTCGCCGATGACCTCCGGGCGCTGCGCGGCGTCCACGATGATCATGTCCACCTGCTGGTCGGGGCGGGTGGAGGAGTAGCCGGAGGAACCCTCGGCGCGGGCCTCCGCCGGGGGGACGCCGGGAAGGGGTCCCGGGCCCGTGCGCGCGTACAGCAGCCTGCCCCCGTCGGGACCCTCGACCAGGACGCCGTCGGGGGTCGGGGTCACCGAGTACCCCGGCGGTACCGGGCCGACCACCCCCGCCTCGCGGACGCGGAAGCGGTCGTCCACCGTCACGCGCAGGGGCAGGCGGCGCTCTGCGAGGGCCTTGTTGCAGGAGGCGCAGGTGCACTGGGGGGCGGGCCACCCCGAGTGCCCGGCTGTCCCGAGAAATCGGATACGCACCCGAAAAAGTAAACAGCATCGTCCGTCAAGCCTTGGCTAAGCTCGGGCCAGGATCACGGTGACCGGCGCTGTGACCTCCGTGACGAAGGGGCGGTCGAACATGGCGTGGACCTGGCGGTACTACGAGGCCGACGGAGCCGACCCGATGGGGGAGGACCTGCCCTCCGAGTCGTTCACCTCGCGTGGCGACGCGGAGAGCTGGCTGGGGGAGAACTGGCAGGAGCTCGCCGAGGGCGGCGTGGGGCGGGTCGCCCTGCTCGACGGGGAGAAGGAGGTCTACGCGATGGCCCTGGATCCCGTCGAGTAGCGCCGGCCCGCTCCGGGGGCGGGGGCCTCCGGAGGCCCCCGCCCCCGGGACAATGGGGGCGTGATCTCCCCCCTGCGCAACCTGGCCGTCCTGGAACTGGTCAACATCCCCCTGTTCGCGGTGGTGCTGTTCCTCCTCCTGGGCGTGCCCGCCTCACCCGCCAACCTGGTCGGCTCCGCCCTCTTCGCCCTGCTTCTGGCGGAGGGCAGCGCCTACTGGTGGGTCAAGGTGCGCCAGCTGCGCACGCGGGCCCGCCGCCCGGCGGGCATGGCGCTCTTCCGCGCACTGGGGCGGGCCAACGTCCTGCTGTTCCTCGCGGGCGGCGCGGTGGTGGCCGCGGCCCTGGTCGGCGGAGCCCCGTGGGCCGGGGTGTGGCCGGGTCTGGGCCTGTGGCTCTTCGCGCTCCTGGAGCACGTCAACTACTTCCACGTCCAGCTGTCCCACCAGACGCGCGCCGACCTGGCGCGGCTGGTGCGCACCCGGCGCCTGCACCGCTCCCACCTGGCCCGCGACCTGGCGCGCTGACCGCCCCACGGGCGCGGTCGGCCGGGCCGCGAACGCGGGTCAGCCCGTGCCGGGGAGGGCGCGGCGGCCCTGCCACGGCCAGCGGTTCTCCAGCTCCACCTCCAGCGAGAAGCTGAGGAAGGTCCGGATGAGCACGATCCCGGCGAGCACCCCGACGCTGGCGAAGGTGGGCGACACCGCGACCGTGCGGATGATGTCCCCGGCGACGAGGAGCTCCAGGCCCAGCAGGATCGCCCGGCCCAGTCCCTGCCGGTAGTGCCGGTAGGCCGCGTCCAGGCTCTTCCCGCTGATCCCGCGGTACAGGAACAGCACGGTCGCGCCCACGGCCCCGAGGACGATGACGCCGACCCCCGCGACGTCGACGGCGGTGCCCACCGCCTCGATGACCTGCGAGATGTCCATGGATCCCCCTCCTGCGCCGTGTGCGTGCGGGGGGCAGCTACCCGGAGCGGGCGGCACGACACCAGGGGGCCGTGCGGCCGCCGGACCCGGGCGGTCCGGCGGGTGGGTCCGGCGGGTGGGGCGGGGGCGTGAACGCGGACGGGCCCGGCCGCCCAGAGGGACGGCCGGGCCCGTGGCGCCGCGGGGACGGTCCGGGACCCGCTCTTCGGCCGGGCCCCGGCTTGCGGGCGCCCGGACGCGGGCCGAAGCGCAGCGGAGGCCCCCGGGAAGACCGCCTAGCCGCGGATGTTCTCCGGGCTCTTGGTCAGCGCCGGGTCGCGCTGGACGCTGTCGCCCAGGACCTCGTCGATCTTCGCCAGCAGGTCGGCGTCGAGCCTGACCCCGGCGGCCTTGACGTTGTCCTCCACCTGCTCGGGGCGGGAGGCGCCGATGATCGCGGCCGACACGTTCGGGTTCTGCAGCACCCAGGCCACGGCCAGCTGCGCCAGCGACAGGCCCGCCTCGGCCGCCAGCGGCTCCAGCCTCTGCACGCGCTCCAGCAGGACCTGGTCCTCCACCGAGTCGCGCAGGAAGCGGCCGCTGTTGGGGTCGGCGGCCCGCGAGCCGGCGGGCAGCTCCTGGCCGGGCTTGTACTTGCCGGTCAGGATGCCGCCGTCGATCGGCGACCACACGATCTGGCCGATGCCCTCGCGCTCGGAGAGCGGGACGACCTCGGACTCGATGACCCGCCACAGCATGTTGTACTTCGGCTGGCTGGAGACGATCCGGTCGAAGCCCATCTCGTCGGCGATCTTGAGCGCCTGCTCGATCTCCTCGGCACGCCACTCGGAGACGCCGACGTAGAGGACCTTGCCCTGGCGGACCAGGTCCTCGAAGGCCCGCATGGTCTCCTCCAGCGGGGTGGAGTAGTCGAACCGGTGCGCCTGGTACAGGTCCAGGTAGTCGGTCCCCAGACGGCGCAGGGAGTCCTCCGCGCCGCGGATGATGTGCTTGCGGGACAGGCCCCTGTCGTTCCTGCCCTCGCCCATGGGCCAGAAGACCTTGGAGAAGATCTCCAGCCCGTCCCGGCGCTCGCCCCTCAGCGCGCGGCCGAGCACCTCCTCGGCCTTCCCCCCGGCGTAGACGTCGGCGGTGTCGAAGGTGGTGACACCGGCGTCCAGCGCCGCGCGGACACAGGCGTGCGCCGTGTCCTCCTCGATCTGGGAGCCGTGCGTGAGCCAGTTTCCGTAGGCGATCTCGCTGACCATGAGACCGCTGTTGCCCAGATGCCGAAATTCCATGTCGAGCACTCTAGTAGGGGATTGTGCCCGTTCGCGAGGTTGTGCGCCGCGTGCGTGGCAACGCTCCCGGGACGGGACACGGTGAAGGGCCGGTCCGTGGACCGGCCCTGCTCACGTCGTCGGGGAGGCGGTGGCGGGGAGGCCCTCAGCGCGTGCGGCGGGGAGTGGGGTCCTCGCGGACCTTGAGCCGCGGCTTGGGCAGGCGCAGGCGGCGGAACTGGAGCTGGCGCATGGCCGCGTACATCCCGATGCCCTTGACGGCGGGGTCGTCGGGGAAGTACTCGGCGGCGCGCTTCTTGACCGTGCGGCCGACCATGACGCCCTCGGCGATGATGGTGACCATCATCAGCGGCCACAGCACGTAGGCCACGCCGATCTGGAACATCGGGACGTTGACGAACAGCAGCGCGATGATCACGATCGAGAACGGCAGGAAGAACTCACTGGCGCTGCGGCGCGAGTCGACGAAGTCGCGGGCGAACGCCCGGGCCTCGCCGAGGTCCTGCTGCCGGTAGTAGCGCGCCTCGTCCTTGGGCACGCCCTTGATCGCGTTGGAACTCGCGGTGCCCCTCCCTCGTTGGCGGTCGAGACGGTCCCGGTAGGCCTGGTAGGCCTCCTTGCGCGTCTCGGGTGCCTTGAGCGGTCGGCGGGGTACCGGCTCGGATTCCCGGCGCTTTGGGGTGGGCACACCCTTCTTGGGCGTGTATCCCTTAGGTTGGGTGGACTCAGTGGCCTCAGGGCTGGCGGATTCGGCGGAGGCCGGATCCGTGGCTGCGGAAGCGGAGCGACGTCGGAACACACCCACAGGGTAGCCGGTCATAGCTTTATGGCGACCGCAGGCCAGAGCGCGTAGGGTTGGGCAAAGCGCCCGCTGGGAACAGCCGATGTACGCACCGAGAAGGGGACGGCCACGCCGATGAGCGTGTTTCAGCGACTTTCGATGATCTTCAGGTCCAAGGCCAACAAGGCCTTGGACTCGGTCGAGGACCCAAGGGAAACGCTCGACTACTCATACCAGAAACAGCTTGAGCTCCTACAGAAGGTGCGACGTGGTGTGGCCGACGTCGCGACCTCCCGTAAGCGCGTGGAGCTGCAGATCCAGCAGCTGGAGCAGCAGTCCGGCAAGCTGGAGACCCAGAGCCGGGCCGCTCTGACCCAGGGGCGCGAGGACCTCGCCCGCGAGGCCCTGACCCGCCGCTCCGGTCTGGCCCAGCAGATCGAGGACCTGCGCGGGCAGCACGCCAACCTCCAGGGCGAGGAGCAGAAGCTCACGATGGCGGCCCAGCGCCTCCAGAGCAAGGTGGACGCCTTCCGCACGCGCAAGGAGACCATCAAGGCCAACTACACCGCCGCCCAGGCCCAGACGCAGATCAGCGAGGCCTTCTCGGGCATCTCCGAGGAGATGGGCGACGTCGGCATGGCCGTCCAGCGCGCCGAGGACAAGACCGCCGAGATGCAGGCCCGCGCGGGAGCCGTCGACGAGCTCCTCGCCTCGGGCGCGCTCGACGACGTCACCGGCACCGCCCGGGACGACATCCAGAGCGAGCTCGACCGGATGGCCAGCACCACCGGCGTCGAGGCCGAGCTGGAGCGCATGAAGATGGAGCTCGGCCAGGGCAGCGGCGGGTCCACCCCGCAGATCGAGGGCGGCAACGGCGCCGGGAACACCGGCGGCACCGGTAACCGGGAGGGCGCGTGATCGTCCGCATCATGGGTGAGGGGCAGGTCGACCTCACCGACGCCGACCTCGAGCTGCTCAACTCCTTCGACTCCGCGCTGGAGTCGGCGATCGAGTCGGGCGACGAGGCCACGTTCCGCCGTGCCCTGCACGACCTCCTGGAGAGGGTCCGCGAGGACGGCAAGCCACTGCCGCCCGACGCGCTGGAGCCCTCGCAGTTCATCCTCCCCCACGCCGACGCCACCATGGAAGAGGTGCGGGAGATGCTCCAGGACGACGGACTCATTCCCGGATAGGACCGACTCCTCCGTTCGGCGCACCGCCTCCGTCCAGGTGCGCCCGGACCGGTGAGCGTGCCCGGCGGACCGGACCCCGGTCGGCCGGTGCCGCGCTCGGTGCCTGCGCGCGCGTGTTTCCAGGCCGCCGCGACCACGTGTCGCGGCGGCCCCCGCGTTTCTCAGGGGGCGGACACGCGGCGGACGGAACGCCTCATACCCTTTCCCAACTGGGCGAACTACACTCCGAAGCGTCGACGCTTCGGCGGAGAGGACTACGGCATGTCCGGATCCAGGTTCAGACCCGACCGGGGACTGACCGCCCGCATGGTGACGACCATGGGCCTGCTCGCCCTCGTCTACGCGGCCTTCGTGGTCGGGCTGGTCCTGGTGGGCCTCAACGTGTGGCTGGTGCTGCTCATCGTCGTCGGGTTCGCGCTGTTCAGCTACTTCGCCTCCGACAGGATCGCCATGTTCGCCATGGGCGCCAAGGAGGTCTCCCCGCAGCAGGCGCCCGAGCTGCACGCCCTCATCGACCGGCTGTGCGCCATGGCGGACATGTCCAAGCCCCGTGTGGGGATCGCCGACACCGACGTGCCCAACGCCTTCGCCACCGGGCACAACGAGAAGTCCGCGGTCGTGTGCGTCACCACCGGCCTCATGCGCCGCCTCGACGGCCCCGAGCTGGAGGCCGTCCTGGCGCACGAGCTGTCCCACATCGCCCACCGCGACGTCATGGTGATGACCGTCGCCGGATTCCTCGGCATCGTGGCCGGGTTCCTGACCCAGGCCGGGCTGCGCTTCGCCATGTTCTCCGGGGCGACGCGCGGCGGCAACAACAACGGGCCCGCCCCGGCGGCCGTCGCCCTGCTGGTCGTGGCCGTCAGCGCCGTGGCCTGGGCGCTCAGCTTCCTGCTCACCCGGGCGCTGTCGCGCTACCGGGAGCTGTCGGCCGACCGCGCCGCCGCCTACCTGACCGGGCGCCCCTCCGCGCTGGGCAGCGCCCTGACCAAGATCACCGGGGACATGTCCCGCATCCCCACCCGCGACCTGCGCCAGGTGGAGCCGTTCAACGCCTTCTTCTTCGCCCCGGCCTTCTCCCGCAAGGGGTTCAGCTTCAGCCAGCTGGTCGCCACCCACCCGCCCGTGCAGCGGCGGCTGGAGCAGCTGTCCGACATCTCGCGCCAGCTGGGGCAGGGGCACTGACCCCGCCCACGGGAGCGGTCGGCCCGGAGGGGGGAGGACGGCGGCGGGGCCGGTCCGTCCGGGACGGGCACGGAACCGCTCCGGCCCGCACCGAACCGACACGACCACGACGAGAGGACCGGCCACGATGAGCTTCTGGAGAGCGCTGTTCGGGCGCTCCGAACCCGCCCAGCCCGACCTGGACGCCCTGTTCGGCCTGCCCTCGGCGTCCGTCACCCTGCGCGCCGCCGCGGGCTTCACACCCACCGGCACCGGCTCCGTCGCCTTCCGCGCCACGGAGGGCGCCGCCTTCGCCGACCTGGAGCGCGACGTCACCGACCTGCTCAACGCCGACGGGGGGACGCCGGTCGGCCAGGTCACCGACGACTACGGCTACACCTGGCTGGTGGTCCGCTCCGCCGAACCGGCCCCGGAGCAGGGAGAGGCCGCCGGCCCCGACATCAGCGGCCTGGTGACCGACCTGCACGCCGTCAACTCCACCCTGGAGGCCAACGGGTACGGGCCCTCCCTCCTGTGCTCCCTGGTCGGCTTCACCGACGGCACGCGCCCGCTGGGACTGGTCTACCTCTACAAGCGCGGCACCTTCTACCCCTTCGCGCCCCTCGGCGACGGCCGCAGGGACAACGCCCTCGAGCTCCAGGCCGAGGCCGCCATCGGCCGCGACCTGCCCCTGGAGAAGGACCGCTCCCGCTGGTTCCCGGTCTACGGCGCGCCCGGCCTCTGACCAGCGGGGGGTACCCCGAGCCGGGAGGAATGTGGCCTGGCACACTGGAGCGGTGCGTATCCTCATCGCTCCTGACAAGTTCGCCGGTACCCTCTCCGCCCTCGAAGCCGCGCAGGCGGTCGCCGACGGCTGGCACCGGACCGATCCCTCCGCCACGACGGACCTGCTGCCGCTCTCCGACGGCGGTCCCGGCTTCGTCGAGGTCCTGCACACGGCCCTCGGCGGCAAGGTGCACCGGACCGAGGTGACCGGCCCCCTCGGCGCGCCCGTGACCGCGGAGTACCTCCTGGACGGCGACACCGCCTACGTGGAGAGCGCCCAGGCCTGCGGCCTCCACCTGGTGCCCGCCGGAGACCGCGACCCCGGCCGCACCACCACCCGCGGCGTCGGCGAGCTGGTCGCCCACGCGGTCCGCTCCGGCGCCCGCACCGTGGTCGTCGGCCTCGGCGGCAGCTCCACCAACGACGCCGGAGCCGGCCTCCTGGCCGCCCTCGGCGCCACCCCCGCCGACCGCCTGGGACACGGAGGCGGCTCCCTGGCCGACTCCGGGGACGTCGACCTCGACGCGGCCCGCCTGGCACTGGAGGGGGTCGCCCTGATCGCCGCCACCGACGTGGACAACCCCCTGCTGGGCATCCACGGCGCCAGCGCCGTCTTCGGCCCCCAGAAGGGCGCCGACCCCGACCAGGTGCAGCGCCTGGACGCCGCCCTCACCGCCTTCGCCGACCGCGTCGACCCCGGGGGCGCCGTCCGCGACACCCCCGGCGCCGGAGCCGCGGGCGGCCTGGGCTTCGCCCTGCTCCTGCTCGGCGGCACCGTCGAGTCGGGCATCAGCCGCGTCCTGGACTCCGTGCGCCTGACCGAGCGCCTCTCGGGGGCCGACCTGGTCATCACCGGCGAGGGCTCCTTCGACTCCCAGTCCCTGCGCGGCAAGCTGCCCCACGGCGTCGCCCAGGCCGCCAACAAGCACGGCGTCCCCTGCGTCGTCACCGCGGGCGCGGTCAAGGTCGGCCGCGCCGAGGCGGCCGCCGCCGGGATCACCGAGACCTACTCCCTCGTGGAGTCCTCGGGCTCGGTCGAGGCCGCCATGACCCGCTCCGCGGACGAACTGCGCGCCCTGGCCGCCGACATCGCCCGCCGCTGGGCCCGCTGAGCCCCGGCGCACACGGCGGGGAGGGACGGCCGCGGGCCGTCCCTCCCCGTCCTCGTCCCCCGTGCCCCCGCACCGGCCGGTGCGGGGCGCACAAGCGAAGCGGCGCCCCGGGAGACCTCCTCCCGGGGCGCCGCGCGCTCCTCATGACGGCCGTGGCCGTGTGCGGCGGGGCCGCTACGAGAACCGCTACTCCTCCAGAGCGTGCTCCTCGTAGGCGAGGATCTCGTGGCCGTCCTCGCCGTAGTGGAAGATCTCGAAGGTGGCGGCGGTCGGGTCGCCGTTGTCGTTGAAGTCGATGTTGCCGCTGACGCCCTGGTAGTTGATCTCCTCACCGTCGGCCAGCAGGTCGCGGCACTCGGCGAAGGTGCCGCACTCGGTGCCCTCGGGGCGGCTGACGTTGGGCAGCTCGGCGACGTAGTCGGACGCGTTCACGCTGCCCGCGGCCTCGGCGGCCAGGGCGATCACGGTGACGCAGTCGTAGACCTGCGGGGCGAACTGGAAGACGTCCAGGTCCTCGTTGAAGCTGGTCAGACCCTCGGTGAACTCGGGGTTGTCCGCGCTCGGGGCGATACCGGTGATGCCGGTGACGCTCTCGGGGTCGTCGGCGCTGACGGTCTCGCCCAGGTTCGGGTCGTTGAGGCCGTCGGTGACGTAGATCTGCTCGCCCTCGACGCCGCTCTCCAGGAGCTGGGCGATGACCTGCGCGCCCTCCTCGAAGGCGATGAGCGCGACGGCGTCCGGCTCCTCGGAGCTGACGCCGTTGACGACCGAGTCGAAGGTGGTGGCCATCGGGTCGTAGGTCTCGTTGACCGAGACCTGGGCGCCCAGGCTCTCCAGCTCCTCCTGGAGGGCGCCGGCGTAGCCGCCGCCGTAGTCGTCGGCGCGCGCGACGATGGCGATGTTCTGGTGGCCGTCGTCGACCATCGTGCGGGCCATCACGACGGCGGAGAGCAGGTCGCTCGGCGCGGTGCGGAAGTAGTAGCCGCCGTCCTCGATCTCGCTCAGCTCGGCGGCGGTGTTGGAGCCCGAGCACTGGACGATCTCGGCACCGGTGATGGTGTCGTAGGTGGCCTGCGTCATGCCGGAGGCGGCGGCGCCGATGACCGCGTTCACCTCGTCGGAGACGAGGTTGTTGGCGGCCTCGTTGGCCTGGGCGTTGTCGCCCGCCTCGTCGCCCTGGACGATGTCGGGGACCTCGGTGCCGAGGATGCCGCCGGCCTCGTTGATCTCGGAGATCGCGTACTCGGCGGCGGTGATCTGCGGCGGGCCGAGGAAGGCGAGGTTGCCGGTCTGCGGGTAGAGGATGCCGTAGGTGAACTCTTCACCGCCCTCGCCGCCGCCTCCTCCTTCGCCGCCGTCGCTGCCACACGCGGTCAGGCCGAGGACGAGGGCCGCCGTTGCGGCAGTGAGTCCTAGGACCTTCTTGCTAGCCATGATCGTGGTCACTCCGTTCAACCGGCGAAGCACGCGCTGCGCGGGGCAGCCGTGCCGATGAGCATGCGCGTCCTGAATGTCCGCGATGTGTGGCATGACTTAATCAGGAGCGTTAGCGGAGCTTAATCATGAAAGTTCTTGCTCGGAAAGGACGGGAGGGGCGTTGGTGCCGACTCGCCGTCAGGCTGTTATGGCTCTGTAGTCATCATTGACATCCGGCGTTTCGTTTCTGTACAGATCACAGCTTTCTGTGCTCGGGGGATAGCGAACTGTCGCGACGAGCGGGTACGACGAAGCCCGACCGTCAAGGGTGCCGGTCGGGACGAAGGAAAACTGCAAGGAGGGCTACACACGGGTGTGAAGCGGTCCTTCCTGAAAACGAGAAAACCCTTGACCGCTATACGCGGCGGGGAGGGTGCTCCCGCCTCCGCGGAACCGCGCCCCCTAGGCCCCTGGCATCTCGCGCAGCATGCACGTGAGGCGGGAGGTGCACACCTTCCGGTCCCCGTCGTCGGTGATGGTGATGTCCCACGTGGCCAGCGTCCGGCCCAGGTGCACCGGGGTGGCCACACCGGTCACGTACCCCTCGGTGGCCGAGCGGTGGTGCGTGGCGTTGATCTCGATGCCGACCGCGACCTTGCCGAACCGGGAGGCGTGGGCCGTGGCCCCGATCGACCCCAGGGTCTCGGCCAGCACGCACGACGCGCCGCCGTGCAGCAGCCCGAACGGCTGGACGTTGCCCTCCACCGGCATCCGGCCCACCACGCGCTCGGCGGACACCTCCGTCACCTCGATGCCCATGCGCTCGCCCAGACCGCCCGTGAGGGCTCCCGCGTCGAGCATCCGCCGCATCGCCTCGGAGTCCGTCGTCATGTGCCCTCCGCCTTCCCGGGACCCCGCCGCGACCGGGCCCGGACCGCGCCGGGCCGGGGGCGGCGTCCCCGCCGTCGTGCCACTGCCCTCGCGGTATGGCCGCGAAGTGTCTCCGTCGCATCCTAGGATTTGTCTGTGGTGACCAAGCGAGAGACCCCCGACCAGACATCCCGGGCCGGCGACGGCGGCAGGCGCCCCCGGCTCCTCCTCCTGGACGGCCACTCGATGGCCTTCCGCGCGTTCTTCGCGCTCCCGGTGGACAAGTTCGGCACGAGTACCGGGCAGTCGACCAACGCCGTCTACGGCTTCGCGTCGATGCTGGTCAAGCTGCTGCGCGACGAGGAGCCCACCCACGTCGCGGTGGCCTGGGACCTGTCCGGCCCCACCTTCCGGCACGAGGAGTACGCGGAGTACAAGGACGGCCGCTCCGACACCCCGCCGGAGTTCCCCTCCCAGGTGCCGCTCACCCAGGACCTGATGCGGCTGATCGGCGTCGCCAACCTGTCCGCCCCCGGGTTCGAGGCCGACGACGTCATCGCCACCCTGGCCCACCAGGGCGGCGAGGCCGGGATGGAGGTGCTCATCGCCTCCGGCGACCGCGACGCCTTCCAGCTGGTCACCGACTCCTGCACGGTCCTGTACCCCGGCAAGAGCCTGTCGGACCTGCGGCGGATGGACCCCGCCGCGGTCGAGGACAAGTACGGGGTCACCCCCCAGCGCTACCGCGACCTGGCCGCCCTGGTGGGGGAGAAGGCCGACAACCTGCCCGGCGTGCCCGGCGTGGGCCCCAAGACCGCCGCCAAGTGGATCACCAAGTACGGGTCCCTGGACGAGCTGGTCGCCCGCGCCGACGAGCTCACCGGCAAGGCGGGGCAGAGCTTCCGCGACCACCTGGACGACGTCCTGCGCAACCAGCGCCTCAACCGGCTGGCCACGGACGTGGAGCTGGACGCGGAGGTCACCGAGCTGGCCCTGGGGGAGGCCGACCGCACCGGGATCGACGCGCTCTTCGACAACCTGGAGTTCGCCTCCAACCTGCGCGAGCGCCTCTACGCCGTCATCCGGCTGCCCGAGGACGGCTCCGGGGAGGCGGGGGCGGAGGCCTCCGAGGGCTTCCGCGTCGAGCTGACCGTGGCCGGGACCGGCGAGCTGGCCGCCTGGCTGGCCGCGCACGCCGCCCCCGACGACGCGGTCTCCGACACCCTCACGCCCACCGCGCCCGCGGGGCTGGCCCTGGAGGGCACGTGGGGGCAGGGCACGGGCCGGGTGGACGCGCTGGCGATCAGCGTGCCCTCCGGCGACGCCGTGTTCGTCGACCCCACCGCCCTGGACCCGGCCGACACCGAGGCGCTGGCGGACTTCCTGGCCGACCCCCGCCGCCCCAAGGCGGTGCACGAGTACAAGGGCGCCCTGCTGGCCCTGGGCGCGCACGGGTGGTCGCTGGGCGGGGTGGTCAGCGACACCGCCCTGGCCGCCTACCTGGTCCAGCCGGGGCAGCGCCGCTTCGACCTGGCCGACCTGTGCCGCAGGTACCTGGGCCGGGAGCTGGAGGAGGACTCCTCCGGCGACCAGCTGACCCTGGACCTGGGCGACGGGGGAGAGGCGGGCTCGGGCCACCAGCACATGCTGGCCGTGCGCGCGAGCGCCACCCGCGACCTGGCCGGGGTGCTCTCCGCCGAACTCGACAAGCGCGGCGGCACCCACCTGCTGCACGAGGTCGAGCTGCCGCTGGTGGACGTGCTGGCGCGCCTGGAGCGGGCGGGGATCGCCGCCGACCGCGCCTACCTGGAGGAGCTCCAGGGCGAGTTCGCCGCGGCGGGCCGCGGCGCGGTGGAGCGCGCGCACGAGATCGTGGGCCGCGAGTTCAACCTCGGCTCGCCCAAGCAGCTCCAGCAGGTCCTGTTCGAGGACCTGGGCCTGCCCAGGACCAAGAAGATCAAGACGGGCTACACCACCGACGCCGACGCGCTGGCGTGGCTGGCCGCCCAGACCGACAACGAGCTGCCCGCGGTCCTGCTGCACCACCGCGACCAGACCAAGCTGCGCACCACGGTCGAGGGGCTGATCAAGACCGTCGCCGACGACGGCCGCATCCACACCACCTTCAACCAGACGGTGGCGGCGACCGGGCGCCTCAGCTCCACCGACCCCAACCTCCAGAACATCCCCGTGCGCACCGACGTGGGGCGGCGCATCCGGCGCGCGTTCGTGGTGGGGGAGGGCTACGAGGAGCTGCTCACCGCCGACTACAGCCAGATCGAGCTGCGCATCATGGCGCACCTGTCGGGCGAGCAGGCGCTGATCGACGCCTTCAACAGCGGCTACGACTTCCACGCGCAGATGGCCGCGCAGATCTTCGGCGTCGAGGTCGAGCAGGTGGACGGCGAGGCGCGGTCCAGGATCAAGGCCATGAGCTACGGCCTGGCCTACGGGCTGAGCGCCTACGGCCTGTCCCAGCAGTTGGGGATCACGCCGGAGGAGTCCAAGCGCCTGATGGAGGACTACTTCGCCGAGTTCGGCGGGGTCCGCGACTACCTCAACGCCGTGGTGGAGGAGGCCCGGCGGGTCGGCTACACCGAGACGATCCTGGGACGCCGCCGCTACCTGCCCGACCTGACCAGCGACAACCGCCAGCGCCGGGAGATGGCCGAGCGGATGGCGCTCAACGCGCCGATCCAGGGTTCGGCCGCCGACATCATCAAGGTGGCCATGCTCCGGGTGGACGCGGCCCTCACCGGGGGCGGGTTCGCCTCGCGGGTCCTGCTCCAGGTGCACGACGAACTCGTGGTGGAGGTCGCGCCCGGCGAGCGCGGAGAGGTCGAAAACCTCGTGGCGCGCGAGATGAGCTCCGCCTATGATCTGCGTGTGCCGCTGGCCGTCTCGGTCGGCAGCGGCCAGAACTGGCACGACGCCGCGCACTGACAGGGGCCGCGGCGTACGCGTACGGACGCTGGGGAGGCGGGGACGGTGACGGCACGGAGCACAGCGGACGAGGGGCTGAGCGCGGGCCCGGTCACCGTCCCCGCCGACGCGCTCACGTGGCGCTTCTCACGCTCCTCGGGGCCGGGCGGCCAGCACGTCAACACCTCCGACACCCGGGTGTCGCTGTCGCTGGACGTCGCGGCCTGCCCCGGCCTGGGCCGCACGCGGCGCCAGCGCGCGCTGGAGCGGCTCCAGGGGCGCCTGGTCGGGGGCGTGCTCACGGTCACGGTGCAGACCCACCGGTCGCAGTCGCGCAACCGGGCCGAGGCCAGGGAGCGGATGGCCGCCCTGCTGGAGGAGGCGATCGCGCCGCCCGCCCGCGAGCGCCGCGCGACCCGCCCGAGCCGGGGTGCCCGGCAGCGCCGCCTGGACGCCAAGAAGCGACGGAGCGCTGTCAAGCGGTCACGCTCCAGGCCTTCTGCGGACTGACCGTAACCGGCTCTTCGCACTTTTTCCTCCGCCGCCCGCGCCGGCGCTCCGGCCGCGGGCGCGCGGCCGTCCCGAGGGGACGAAACCCCCGTTCGGACGGGGGACAGCCCCCTAGTTGATCTTGACCGCCATGCTCGGGTAAATTGCCGCCATTGCGACCTAAGCCAGGTTGGCTGCCCTGGGTTCCGATTGACCAGGACGCCCTTGTCTCATATTCTGGCGGGAGCGTTGTGGGTTCCCGCGTGTGTCCGCTGTCTCCGATGAGGGTCGGCGGGATCGCGCCGACCCGGTCGACACCCCGCAGCTGGCGGTCGGCGTCCAGGTGGTTCATCGCCGCCTCGGCTCCGCTCCTCGGACGACGGATCGACGGGTTCGAACCCGCGATGTGACCATCTTTCTGAATCTGTCCGTATCCGGAGTCCACCCACACATGACGAGCAGCACCGAGGCCACCTCGACACCCCAGGTAGCGGTCAACGACATCGGGTCCGAGGAAGCCTTCCTCGCGGCGATCGACGAGACCATCAAGTACTTCAACGACGGTGACATTGTCGAGGGCACCATCGTGAAGGTCGATCGAGACGAGGTCTTGCTCGACATCGGCTACAAGACCGAGGGTGTGATTCCCTCACGGGAACTCTCGATCAAGCACGACGTCGACCCCGGCGAGGTTGTTGCCGTCGGTGACCAGGTCGAGGCCCTCGTCCTCCAGAAGGAGGACAAGGAAGGCCGCCTGATCCTGTCCAAGAAGCGCGCCCAGTACGAGCGCGCCTGGGGCACGATCGAGAAGATCAAGGAGGAGGACGGCGTCGTCACCGGCACCGTCATCGAGGTCGTCAAGGGCGGCCTCATCCTCGACATCGGTCTTCGCGGCTTCCTGCCCGCCTCCCTGGTCGAGATGCGCCGTGTGCGCGACCTGCAGCCCTACGTCGGCCGCGAGCTCGAGGCGAAGATCATCGAGCTGGACAAGAACCGCAACAACGTGGTCCTGTCCCGTCGCGCCTGGCTGGAGCAGACCCAGTCCGAGGTCCGCCAGACCTTCCTCAACACCCTCCAGAAGGGCCAGATCCGCAAGGGTGTGGTCTCCTCGATCGTCAACTTCGGTGCGTTCGTGGACCTGGGCGGCGTCGACGGCCTGGTGCACGTCTCCGAGCTGTCCTGGAAGCACATCGACCACCCCAGCGAGGTCGTCGAGGTCGGCCAGGAGGTCACCGTCGAGGTCCTCGACGTGGACATGGAGCGCGAGCGCGTCTCCCTGTCGCTCAAGGCGACCCAGGAAGACCCGTGGCAGCAGTTCGCCCGGACCCACCAGATCGGCCAGGTCGTCCCCGGCAAGGTCACCAAGCTGGTTCCGTTCGGTGCGTTCGTGCGCGTCGAGGAGGGCATCGAGGGCCTGGTCCACATCTCCGAGCTGGCCGAGCGCCACGTCGAGGTGCCCGAGCAGGTCGTCCAGGTCGGCACCGAGATCTTCGTCAAGATCATCGACATCGACCTCGACCGCCGCCGCATCAGCCTCTCGCTGAAGCAGGCCAACGAGAGCGTCTCGCCGGACCAGGTGGACTTCGACCCCACCCTCTACGGCATGGCCGCGGAGTACGACGAGCAGGGCAACTACAAGTACCCCGAGGGCTTCGACGCGGACAGCGGCGAGTGGCTCGAGGGCTTCGAGGCCCAGCGCGACGAGTGGGAGCGCAGCTACGCCGAGGCCCAGGCCCGGTTCGAGGCGCACCGCAAGCAGGTCGAGGAGGCGCGTGCGGCCGAGGCCGACGCCGCCAACGCCCCGGCCCCCGTGGAGGAGGACGACTACACCGGTGACGGGCAGAGCGCCAGCTCGTCCGGCTCGGAGTCCTCCAGCGGCGCCCTGGCCTCCGACGAGGCCCTGGCCGCCCTCCGCGAGAAGCTCGCGGGCGGCGAGGCCTAAACAGCCTCCGCGGACACGCTGAGCAGCGGCCTGGGGCCGTCCCCTCTCCGGAGGGGGCGGCCCTTCGCCGTGCCCGGACCCGGCCGGGTTTCGCGGCGTCGCCGGGGCCGGGGGCTAGGCTCGTGGCGTGCCCCCCGACGGAGGGGTCCTTCAGGAGGCGACGTGTTCGACATCCACCCGGCCGCCCCCGCCGACGCGGGCGAGCTCTTCACCCTCCAGCGGGCGGCGTTCGTCGACGAGGCCCAGGCCTTCGGCGACCCGTTCGTGCTGGCGCTGACCGAGAGCCTGGAGAGGGTGGAGAGACTGCTGGGGCAGGAAGGCACCCTCGTGCTCAAGGCGGTCGCCGGAACCCGTCTGGTCGGCGCGGTGCGGGCGCGGGTGATGGGTACCAGCGCGGTGATCTCCCGTCTGGCGGTCGTGCCCGACCTGCGCCGCCGGGGGATCGCACGCGCGCTGCTCACCGACCTCGAACGCCGCCTGCGCGAGGGGTACCCGGACCTGGCCGCGCTCACCCTGTCCGCCGGAGCCCAGGACACGGGGCAGCAGCGGCTCTACCGCGGCCTCGGGTACGCCGAGACCTCCCGCGAGCGCGTCGCCGAGCACCTGGTCATGGTGCACATGCGCAAGGAGACGGCGCCGGACGGGGCCCGCGCGGACACCGCCGCCCGGGCCGGCCGGTAGGCGGGGGCGGCATGACACGGACGCGGTCGGCCGTCTAGGGTTTCCGGCATGCTGAAAGTGGGACTCACCGGCGGGATCGGCTCGGGCAAGAGCGCGGTCGCGGCCGAACTGGCCGCCTACGGCGCCACCGTGGTCGACGCCGACGCCCTCGCCCGGGAGGTCGTCGAACCGGGTACGCCGGGCCTGGAAGCGGTCGTCGCCGAGTTCGGGGAGCGCGTGCTCACCCCGGACGGGCGGCTGGACCGACCCCGGCTCGGGGAGATCGTCTTCGCCGACGAGGACAGTCTGGCCAGGCTCAACGCCATCGTGCACCCCCTGGTGGGCGAGCGCAGCACCCAGCTCATGGAGGAGGCCGTGGCCTCCGGCGTGGAGGTGGTGGTCTACGACGTCCCGCTGCTGGTGGAGAACGGCCTGGGGCCGCTCTACGACGTGGTGGTCGTGGTCGACGCCCCCGACGCGGTGCGGGTGGAGCGGGTCGCGGCCAACCGGGGCATGCCGCGCGAGCAGGTGGAGGCCCGCATCCGCGCGCAGGCCGACCGGGACACCCGCCTGGCCGCCGCCGACCTGGTGGTGGACAACTCCGGCACCCGCGAGGAGCTGACGGAGCGGGTCGCCGAGCTCTGGCGCGACCTGCTCAAGCGCGCGCGGTAACCGCGATTCCTCTCGTATCCCCCGACCACACCGGAGAACCAACGATGTCCACCGTCGACGACCTGGTACGCCTGCTGTACCCCGAAGGGCCTCCGCCGCCCGTCGGGGACGGCCCGCCCGACTTTCCCCTGCCCTCCGACGTCCGGGAGCTGCTCACCCGGGTCGGCAGTGGCTTCGAGGTCGACAACAGGTTCCACTTCACGGTCGACGGGGGAACGCCGGAGCGGAGCCGGATATGGTGGCGCAACCTCAGACAGGTCTACGGGCGCGATGAGATCACCATCGCGGGAAACGTGGGTTCTCACCGCGAGGAGGACGGAGACTACCGGATCGTCTTCTCCGACCTGCTCTTCGTGGGGTCCGACGACAACGGGGCCAACCTCTACTGGGAGGCGGTGGGAGATCCGGACGGGTGGGCACTGCTGGCGGACAGCGGGTGCCTGTGGACCCGTCACGAGATGTCCACCGTCGACTACCTGTACGGCCTGCTCAGCGGTTCCTTCCGCTGCCCAGCCTTCACCTTGCGGGATTGGCCCGAGGCCGTCCTCGACGTGGTCCCGTCCGCCTGAGGGGCTGCGCGGAGGTGTCGGCGGTGTGCGGGCTGGACAGCCCCGGCCGAGGCCGCCTCAGCCCCGTCCGCGGCCCCGGTGCAGGACCTCGGACAGGGAGGACCCCGCGGCCACGGCCTCGCGCACCAGCTCCTCGCGCACCGAGTGCGCGGCCTCCACGCTGAGCAGGCTCTCGTCGAGCTCCCGGGGGCGCACCGGCTCCTGTGACGAGGACAGCGCCAGGTCCGCGTAGTCCGCGGCGCGGTCGGCGATCTCCTGGCACTGCTCCCACTCGCGGTGCGCGGTCACCGCCGCGTGCACCCGCTCGCCGTAACCGGTCAGCACCCCGACCCGTTCGGTGAGCGCCCCGGTGGCGCGGGCCACCGCCTCCTCCTGAGGCTGGAGCGCCCGCGTGACCTGCTCGGACACGGCCTCGCGCCTGCGCCGCACCAGCTCCCCGCGCAGCGAGCGCAGCCGCAGCAGCTCCTGGGACAGCCGCCACTCCTCCTCGCGCAGCAGGGGCAGGGTCTGGTCGGCGTCGAAGGAGTCGCCGAGCACCCGGACGCCCTCCTCCACCCGGTCGGTGGCCTGCTGGAGCCCGGCGAACAGGTGGGCCTCGGGCTCCTCGTTCCGGGTGGCGTAGCCGCGGGCGCGGCCGAAGTCCTGGGGCAGCACGTACCGGTCGGCGTACTCCGAGGCCAGGCGGGTGACCATGCCGGGCCGCAGGATGGCCCCGGCGCCGCCCGCGGCGGCGGTCAGGTAGAGGGCGGCGGTCGCGGGGTCCCCGGGAACGGCGGCGCCGAGCGGGCCGAGGGGCTGGTCGAGCAGCAGCCGGGCGCCCAGGACGCCCACGGTGGAGGCGGGCAGCGCCCAGAAGGCGTGCATGACCAGGTCGGCCCAGTCGTCGGTGAAGGAGCCCCTGAGCGAGACGAGGCCGAGGACGACGGCGGTCGTGCCCAGGCAGAGCAGGGCCAGGAGGGCGGCGCCCGCGGCCGGGGAGAGCAGGGCGACGGCGGCCAGGGAGGTGCACCCCGCGGCCGTGAGCGCGGCGCCCTGGCGCCAGGTGGGCCCGCGCCGGGGACTGGCCGAGGCCGGGAGCAGCTTCTCGGGGTGGGCCCTCATGCGCGCGACCGCGCGGGCAGGGAGGTCCGGGTCGAAGGTCGGTCTGGAGGGGTGTGACACGGCTGTCACCTCGCTTCGGACACAGAGCGCTGGTTTCGATGGTAACTCCGCGCCCTCGGACGGGAAGGGATGTCGTGGGCGGTCTGTAGCGTTAGGTGTGAGGGACACGCGGGCGCGGGGGCGGCCCGCCGCTCGATGGGAGAAGAGGCGACGTGCGACCGGTCAGCGACATCAAACGCAGTGAGGCGCCCTTCGAGGTGATCTCGGAGATGACCCCGGCGGGGGACCAGCCGAACGCCATCGCCGAGATCAGCAGGAGGGTGCGGGACGGGGAGCCGCACACGGTGCTGCTCGGCGCGACCGGTACCGGCAAGACGGCGACCGTGGCGTGGACGGTGGAGCAGCTCCAGCGGCCCACCCTGGTGATGCAGCCCAACAAGACCCTGGCGGCGCAGTTCGCCAACGAGCTGCGCCAGATGCTGCCGAACAACGCGGTCGAGTACTTCGTGTCGTACTACGACTACTACCAGCCCGAGGCCTACGTCCCCCAGAGCGACACCTACATCGAGAAGGACTCCTCGATCAACGACGAGGTCGAGCGGCTGCGCCACTCGGCCACCAACTCCCTGATCACCCGCAGGGACACGATCGTGGTCGCCTCGGTCTCGTGCATCTACGGCCTGGGCACCCCCCAGGAGTACGTCGACCGCATGGCGCAGCTGACGGTGGGCACGGAGATCGACCGCGACCAGCTGCTGCGCCGCCTGGTGGAGATGCAGTACTCCCGCAACGACACCGCCTTCACCCGCGGCACGTTCCGGGTGCGCGGCGACACGGTCGAGATCATCCCGGTCTACGAGGAGCTGGCGATCCGCATCGAGATGTTCGGTGACGAGATCGAGCGGCTGCTCACCCTGCACCCCCTGACCGGAGAGGTGCTGGGGGAGAGCCGGGAGATGTTCATCTTCCCCGCCTCGCACTACGTGGCCGGCGAGGAGCGCACCGAGCGGGCGATCGCCTCGATCGAGGCGGAGCTGGGCGAGCGGCTGGCCGAGCTGGAGGGCCAGGGCAAGCTGCTGGAGGCCCAGCGACTGCGCATGCGCACCACCCACGACCTGGAGATGATGCGCCAGCTGGGCACCTGCTCGGGCATCGAGAACTACTCGCGGCACTTCGACGGCCGCGAGCCCGGCAGCCCGCCCAACACGCTGCTGGACTACTTCCCCGAGGACTTCCTGCTGGTGCTGGACGAGTCGCACGTGACCGTGCCCCAGATCGGCGCGATGTACGAGGGCGACGCCGCGCGCAAGCGCACGCTGGTGGACCACGGGTTCCGGCTGCCCTCGGCGATGGACAACCGGCCGCTGAGGTGGGAGGAGTTCACCGAGCGCATCGGGCAGACCGTCTACCTGTCGGCGACGCCGGGCCGCTACGAGCTGCGCCAGGGCGGCGGCGAGGTGGTCGAGCAGGTCATCCGCCCGACGGGGCTGGTCGACCCGGAGGTGCTGGTCAAGCCCACCGACGGGCAGATCGACGACCTGGTCCACGAGATCCGGGTGCGCGCCGAGCGCGACGAGCGGGTGCTGGTCACCACGCTCACCAAGAAGATGGCCGAGGACCTCACCGACTACTTCACCGAGCTCGGTATCCGGGTGCGCTACCTGCACAGCGAGGTGGACACGCTGCGCCGCGTGGAACTGCTGCGCGAGCTGCGGGTGGGCGAGTTCGACGTGCTGGTGGGCATCAACCTGCTGCGTGAGGGGCTGGACCTGCCCGAGGTGTCGCTGGTGGCGATCCTGGACGCGGACAAGGAGGGCTTCCTGCGCTCGGAGACCTCGCTGATCCAGACGATCGGGCGCGCGGCGCGCAACGTCGCGGGCCAGGTGCACATGTACGCCGACAACGTCACCGACTCCATGCGGGCGGCCATCGACGAGACCAACCGGCGCCGGGACAAGCAGCTGGCCTACAACGCCGAGCACGGGATCGACCCCACGCCGCTGCGCAAGCAGATCGCCGACATCCTGGACACGCTCAACCGCGAGGACGTGGACACCGAGGAGCTCATGGCCACCGGGTACCGCAGCCCGGGGAGCAAGGGCGGCCGGGCTCCGGTTCCCGCGCTGGGCGAGCGTTCGGCGGATGTGGCGAACATGCCGCGTGCGGAGCTGGCCGGGCTCATCGAGCAGTTGAGCGAGCAGATGCACCAGGCGGCCACCGACCTCCAGTTCGAGCTGGCGGCCCGGTTGCGCGACGAGATCAGCGAGCTCAAACGTGAGCTTCGCGGCATGGACGCGGCCGGGGTGAAGTGACGCCGGCGCCCGTGGGATAGCGCTTCCGGCTCCGGGAACACCGGGACGGGGTGGCATCATCGTCTCGGAACGGAAACGTTTCAAGAACGATGAGGTCGCATAGTTACCTCCGCGTGACATACTCTTGGCTTCGCGCAAGCCCTATGTCGCAATTGCCGGTTGTCCGGCTGTGGGGGAGAACATGAGAGTTCGGCTTCTCGTGGCTGCGGGCAGCGGCCTGCTGCTCACCGGCCTTCTTCCCGGCTGCGGCCTGGCCTTCGGGCAGGAGGAGGTCGAGCCGCCCAAGGGTGCTCCGGGCACCGAGGACGCCTCGGACGAGCCCGCCATGCCCAGGCACAACGTCAGCACCCAGGACATGCTCATCGTCGTCGACGACGGCGCCGAGGTGAGCGAGGACTGCGGCGACCGCGAGGTCGTGGTCACCGCGGACGACGCCGTCGTCGTGCTGCACGGCGACTGCGGGCTGGTGCGCGCCACCGGGCGCGGCTCCACCGTCGACGTGGGCTCGGCGGACAAGATCGTGCTGGTCGGAGTGGACAACAGGGTCTCCTTCGCCTCCGGCGAGCCCGAGGTGATCAACCAGGGGCGCAACACCACCGTGGCCGAGGGCGGCACCGCGCAGCGGTGACCCCGCGGGCCCGTGGCCGCCCCTCGTCCCCCCGGCCGCGGAGGGCCCGCACGCGCGCGGCGGGGAGCGGTCCGCGCCGCGGGGCGGGACGGACCGCGCTCCACGGAGCCGGGGGCGCCGCGGGGCGGGGAGATCCGTGTCGGGGCATTGACCGCCCCGGCATCCGAGAGTGACCTTCGATCCGTTACCGTGGTGCGGTCCGTGCGCGCGCAGGAAAGGGTGTGGGGACGCCGACGCCGAGCAGGCGCGGCGACGCGGAGTGAATTCTTGATTGCAGTTGGCTGTTTCGTCCTCCGGGTCGGCTCCGAGGCGGTACGGTCGTTTCGTCCCGCCCGCGGTGCGACCTGTCCCGCCGGGGTGGCACAACGGCCCAGGGGTGCCTCGCGCACCCTGCCGGCGCCGTTCCGAGGGCGCGCGTTCGACGTGAGGACCCGCTAGGGGAGGGGTGGATGAGCGGTTATGTCGCGCGGGTGCGGCATGATGAGTCGCCCGGGGGCGATGTCGGCCTGGACCCGCTGGTGCGCTCGGCGGCCCAGCGCTGGGCCGCCGTGGACTCCCTGCTGCCCGAGCCGATCAACTTCGCCCCGGGCTCCTACCCCCTCCTGACCGTCAGCGACGAGGACGGCCGCGCCGTCGCCGCGGGCACCATGCACTACACCTGGTACCAGCCGGGCGAGGTCGGCCGGATATGGGGCGTGCCCGACCAGCACTGGCTCACCCCCATCGTGGGCGGCCCCGACCCGGGCCGCGCGCTGGACTCGCTGCTGACCAGCTGGCGCGACCAGCTGGAGGACCTGCCCACCGGCACCGGTTCGGAGTCGGCGGCCCTGGTGAGCTGGCCCGCACGCGACGTGAGCGGCATCATCCCGCTCCAGCGACACGGCCTCCAGCCCTACACGGTGCTGGCCGCCCGCCAGCGCCGCCGCGGGGTGCCCCCGTCGCTGCCTCCGCGCGACGTGACCATACGGCTGGCCGACCGCAGCGACCTGACCCAGGTGGTCGGCCTGCTGATGGAGGAGCACCGCTACGAGCAGCACTTCGGCGGGGTGTTCCTACAGCCGGACACCGCCGAGCAGACCCGTGAGGTCGCCGCCCGGGCGCTGAACCGCTCCCGGTCCTGGATCTGGATAGCCGAGCGGCGCGGACGCGCCGTGGGCCTGCTGTGGGTGTCCCCGCCCGAGCGCTCCCGCTGGGCCAGGTCGCTGGTCAACGCGCGCCCGATCGCGCACATCGGCTACGGCGTGGTGACCGCCGCGGAGCGCGGCAACGGCATCGGCACGGCGCTGGTGGGCCAGGCGCACCAGGCGCTGGACAGCCACGGCGTGGGCGTCTCGGTGCTCAACTACGCGGCGATGAACCCGCTGTCGGGACCGTTCTGGCACCGCATGGGGTACCGGCCGGTGTGGACGACCTGGGAGGTCCGCCCCGCGCTGGCCCTGCGCTGAAATCCCGCCGGGGCGGTGTGCGGGCGGCACGTGGCCGTGGGCGGGGACGGCACCCCGGTATCCGGCGGACCGCGATCCCCCGCCCCGCGCCAGCCCGTCCCCGCGCCTGTGGACGACGGGGGCGGGGCGCCGCCCCGGTGCCGACCCGGCGCCGGGCGCTCCACTAGCCTGTGGCCGGACGCAACGGCGCGTGGAAGGGGACGGACGATGGCCGCCAGCGACAGCGGGCCCGAGGGCGCGGAGCACGTCGAGATCGTCGAGGTGGGGCCGCGCGACGGCCTCCAGAACGAGGCGAGGACCCTCTCGGTCGAGGACCGGATCGAGCTGATCGACCGCGCGGTGGCCGCCGGGGTGCGGCGGATCGAGGCGGTCAGCTTCGTCAACCCCAAGCGCGTCCCGCAGATGGCAGGGGCCGAGGAGATCATGGCGGGCGTCACGCGCGCCCCGGGGGTCTCCCACATCGGGCTGGTCCTCAACCGGCGCGGCCTGGACCGCGCGGTGGCCGCGCGGGTGTCCGAGGTCAACGTGGCGGTGCCCGCCACCGACGGGTTCTGCGTCCGCAACCAGGGGTGCACCGTCGAGGAGATGCTCGGCGCCCTGTCCGACATCGACGCCGCGCTCGCCGGGACGGGCATCCCGCTGAGCGTCACCGTCTCCACCGCCTTCGGCTGCCCCTTCGACGGCGAGGTGGCGCCCGAGCGCGTGGTGGAGGTGGTCCGCCGCATCGCCGACACCGGCGCGGTGGAGATCGCCCTGGCCGACACGATCGGCGTGGGCGTGCCCCGGCAGGTGACCCGCCTCCTGGCCGCGGTCGGCGAGGTCGCCGGCGACCGCGCGCTGCGCTGCCACTTCCACAACACCCGCAACACCGGTTACGCGAACGCGCTCGCGGCCGTGGACGCGGGCGTGCGGGTGCTCGACTCCAGCCTGGGCGGCTTCGGCGGATGCCCGTTCGCACCCGCCGCCACCGGCAACATCGCCACCGAGGACCTGCTGTACGCGCTGCACCGCAGCGGCCTGCACACCGGGATCAGCCTCTCCGGGGCCGCCGCCCTGGGCGAGTGGATGGGCCGGCGCCTGGACAAGCAGCCGCCCGCCTACCTGGGCCGCGCCGGAGGCTTCCCCGCCTGAGGCGCCGCCGGAGCCCCGCACCCGCCGCCCGCGGGACGGCCGTCCCGCCCCTTCCGTGTGGTCTTGGTCGCCCGGCCGGCCTCCGCGGCGGCGGTCCGCGGCGCCTCCGGGCCCCGGCGGCGCGGGCCCCGGAAGCGGTTTCCGCGCGCCGCGCCGGGCCCGCGCCGGGGCCCGAACCGCTGCGGGCGGGGCGATCGCGCTGGTGGTGGAAGGGAACACGGGGGTGTACGGAGGCGTTCCCGGGTGTGGACATCCGGGGCGGCCTGTTATCCTGGTGCCCCGTGGAGTCCGGCGGCCGGAGCGACGATCCAACCGCCCGCAACCGGACCGCCGCACGGCCGCTCAGCCCGACCCGAGCCCGCCGTAGCCACTCAACCCACGGGAGCACCACTTTGGCATCCGCCGCGAGTACCAAGCACCTTTTCGTTACCGGCGGCGTCGCCTCCAGTCTCGGTAAAGGCCTGACCGCTTCCAGCCTGGGACGACTCCTGAAGTCGCGCGGCCTGCGGGTCACCATGCAAAAGCTCGACCCCTACCTCAACGTCGACCCGGGGACGATGAACCCCTTCCAGCACGGCGAGGTCTTCGTCACCGACGACGGGGCCGAGACCGACCTGGACGTCGGCCACTACGAGCGCTTCCTGGACACCGAGCTGTCCGCGACGGCCAACGTCACCACCGGCCAGATCTACTCCAGCGTCATCGCCAAGGAGCGCCAGGGCGCCTACCTCGGTGACACCGTGCAGGTCATCCCGCACATCACCAACGAGATCAAGGCGCGCATCTACGCGATGGACGCCCCCGACGTCGACATCGTCATCACCGAGATCGGCGGCACGGTCGGCGACATCGAGTCGCAGCCCTTCCTGGAGGCGGTCCGCCAGATCCGCCACGAGATCGGCCGGGACAACTGCTTCTTCCTGCACGTGTCCCTCATCCCCTTCCTCGGCCCCTCCGGCGAGATGAAGACCAAGCCCACCCAGCACTCCGTGGCCGCCCTGCGCAGCATCGGCATCCAGCCCGACGCCATCGTGTGCCGTTCGGACCGCCCCATCACGCAGAGCCTGAAGTCCAAGATCAGCCTCATGTGCGACGTGGACGAGGCCGGGGTGGTCTCCACCCCCGACGCCCCCTCCATCTACGACATCCCCAAGGTCCTGCACCGCGAGGGCCTGGACGCCTACGTCGTGCGCCGCCTGGGCATGCCCTTCCGCGACGTGGACTGGACCGAGTGGGACGAGCTGCTGCGCCGCGTGCACCAGCCCGACCACGAGGTCACCATCGCCCTGGTCGGCAAGTACATCGACCTGCCCGACGCCTACCTGTCGGTCAGCGAGGCGCTGCGCGCGGGCGGCTTCGCCACCGACACCCGCGTCAACATCCGCTGGGTGGCCAGCGACAACTGCGCCAGCCCCTCCGGAGCCGCCTCCGAGCTGGACGGCGCGGACGGCATCCTCATCCCCGGCGGCTTCGGCGTGCGCGGCATCGAGGGCAAGATCGGCGCCATCCGCTACGCCCGTGAGAACGGGGTGCCGCTGCTGGGCATCTGCCTGGGCCTGCAGGCCGTCGTCATCGAGTACGCCCGCGACGTGCTCGGCCTGGAGGGCGCCAACAGCACCGAGTTCGACGACAAGGCCGCCGATCCGGTCATCGCCACCATGGCCGACCAGACCGACGTCGTCGCCGGGGAGCGCGACATGGGCGGCACCATGCGCCTGGGCATGTACCCGGCCGCGCTGGGCGAGGGCACCGTGGTGCGCGAGCTCTACGACGGCAGCGCCGAGGCCTCCGAGCGGCACCGCCACCGCTTCGAGGTCAACAACGCCTACCGCGCCCAGCTGGAGGAGGCGGGCCTGGTGTTCTCGGGGCTCTCCCCGGATGGCAAGCTGGTGGAGTACGTCGAACTGCCCCGGGACGCCCACCCGTTCTTCGTCGCGACGCAGGCGCACCCGGAGCTGCGTTCCCGCCCGACCAAGGCCAACCCGCTCTTCCGCGGGCTGGTCTCGGCGGCCCTGGAGTACCACAACTCCTGATCGCAGGGGCCGGGCGGGCGGGGCACGAGTCCTGAGAGGCGGAACCCATGCCCAGTGACACCCGCTCGGCCCTTCCCACGGGGGCGGACGCGAAGGTCGCGGACGCCCCCGAGTCGTGGCCGGTGGAACGGTCCGAGGAACGCTTCCGCAGCGTCAAGTGCGGAATGCGTACGGACTGGGTGCGCATGACCGGGAGCGGCGGCGAGGGCACGGACGTGGCCGCCCGCGACTACATGGAGCACCCCGGCGCCGCCGCGACCCTGGCCCTGGACGCCGACGGCCGGATCCTGCTCCAGCGCCAGTACCGCCACGCCGTCCGGCACGCCCTGTGGGAGCTGCCCGCCGGACTCATCGACGAGGAGGGCGAGGGGCCGCTGCGCACCGCCCAGCGCGAACTGGTCGAGGAGGCGGGACTGCGCGCCGGGCTCTGGCACGAGCTGGCCGACTTCTTCCCCACCCCCGGGTTCTCCGACGAGCGCATCCACGTGTTCCTGGCCCGGGACCTGACGGTGGTGCCGCCCGAGGAGATCGACTTCGAACGCGAGCACGAGGAGGCCGACCTGGTCGCCGAGTGGGTCCCCCTGGAGGAGGCGGTCGCCCTGGTCATGGCGGGCAGGCTGCACAACGGCGCCACCGTCATCGGCATCCTGGCCGCCCAGGCCGCCGCCGCGGACGGGTTCGCCTCCCTGCGCGAGCCCGCAGAGGACTGACCCGTGGCCGACCGGGCGGGGGAGGAGGAGAGTCCGCTGACGCGGGTGTGCGCCGCCTTCCTGGACCACCTCAGCGCCGAGCGCGCCCTGGCCGACAACACCCTCGCGGCCTACCGGCGCGACCTGGGGCGCTACCGCGAGCACCTGGCGGCGCACGGGGTCTCCTCGCCCGACCGGGTGGACCCCGCCCGGGTGGGCGGCTTCCTGCGGGCCCTGCGCGAGGGCGACGCCGACCACCCGCCGCTCAGCGCCGCCTCGGCGGGGCGGGCCCTGGCCGCCGTGCGCGGCCTGCACCGCTTCGCGGCGCGGGAGGGCTGGTCCGCCACGGACCCGGCCGCCGACGTCTCCCCTCCCGTGCCGCCGATGCGCCTGCCCAAGGCGGTGCCGCTGGCGTCGGTGGAGCGCATCCTGGACGCCGCCGGACCGGTCGGGGCCCCGGCCTCCGGGGACCGCGCCGGGCTGCTGGCCCTGCGCGACCGGGCGCTGCTGGAGGTGCTCTACGGCACGGGCGCGCGCGTCTCCGAGGCGGTGGGGCTGGACGTGGACGACGTCGCCGACGCGGTGGAGGGCGACGACGCCGTGGGCCTGGTGCGCTTCCGGGGCAAGGGCGGCAGGGAGCGCGTGGTGCCGCTGGGCTCCTACGCCCGCCGGGCGCTCTCGGGCTACCTGGTGCGGGCCCGGCCGGGCCTGGCCTCCTCCGGCAGGGGCGGCCCCGCGCTGTTCCTCAACGCGCGCGGGGGCAGGCTCACCCGGCAGGGAGGCTGGGGGATCCTGGCGGCCGTCGCCGAGCGCGCCGGGGTCGAGGGCGTCTCACCGCACACCCTGCGGCACTCCTTCGCCACCCACCTGCTCGACGGCGGAGCGGACATCCGGGTCGTCCAGGAGTTGCTGGGACACAGTTCGGTCACCACCACGCAGATCTACACGCTCGTGACGGTCGACCACCTGCGCGAGGTGTACGCGTCGAGCCATCCCAGGGCACGGCGCTGAGCGGGGACGGGACCCCGCGGGGCCGCGCGCGGGGGGGCGAAGCGGAACAACCCGGTTTCCGTCTCCGATTTCCCCCAGGGGCGCAGGCGTGGGATTCTACCCGTACGTTTTGTTGAAGTGCGTCGTGTCGGCGTTCTAGAGTCGCCGCGCGGAGGTACGTTGCTGTCGACATATTGAGTTTCCGACGGCGGCCAGGCACAGGGGCGCGCGGCATCCCTGGCCGTGGCCGGTCCGTAGGGGAGGTCAAGGGTTGTGAACTGGGACAACGAGGCTGCGAACACCGCACCTGTCGGCGAGGGGGAGCTCGCCGACCCGGTGACCAACCCGTGGGGGACGACACGCAACACGGGGGCTGATCTGCACACCTCAAGACCCGAGCGGACCTATCCGGAGCCCGGGCCCGTCGATGAACACGGCCCGGCACGGATTGTAGCACTCTGTAACCAGAAAGGTGGGGTCGGTAAGACCACCACGACCATCAACCTCGGCGCCGCCATCGCCGAGTACGGAAGACGGGTGCTGCTGGTCGACTTCGACCCGCAGGGCGCGCTCTCCGTCGGGCTGGGCCGCCTCGATCCGCGTGAGCTGGACCTGACCGTCTACAACCTGCTCATGCAGCGGGACGTGACGGTCGAGGACGTCCTGCTCAAGACCGACATCGACGGCCTGGACCTGATCCCGAGCAACATCGACCTGTCGGCCGCGGAGGTGCAGCTGGTCGGCGAGGTGGCGCGCGAGCAGATGCTCGGCCGCGCGCTGAGACCGGTCATCAACGACTACGACGTCGTCCTGATCGACTGCCAGCCGTCGCTGGGCCTGCTCACCGTCAACGCGCTCACCGCCGCGGACGGCGTCATCGTGCCGCTGGAGTGCGAGTTCTTCGCGCTGCGCGGTGTGGCACTGCTGATGGACACCATCCAGAAGGTCCAGGAGCGGCTCAACGAGCGCCTGGTCATCGACGGCTTCCTGGGCACCATGTACGACCCGCGCACGCTCCACGCGCGCGAGGTGCTGTCCACGATCATCGACGGGTTCGGGGACAAGGTCTACGGCACGGTCATCAACCGCACCGTGCGCTTCCCGGACGCCACCGTGGCGGGCGAACCCATCACCAGGTTCGACTCGTCCTCGGCCGGGGCCAACGCCTACCGGGACCTGGCCAAGGAGGTGCTGGCGAGGTGGCCTCTCAGCGGTCACGGCGTGTGACCCTACCCGGGGCGGACGAACTGTTCTTCCGTCCCAGCGGCACCGACGAGGTGCCGGAAGAGACCGAACGCCAGCACAAGGCACCGGAGCAGGGCAGGAAGGGCGAGGCGTCGTCGCGCTCCAACGGCAGGAGCAGGGGCGCGTCCGCCGCGAAGGCCGGACGCGCGCCCAAGCCGAGCGGGCGCCAGCGCCACGACGAGAAGATCACCGTCTACATCTCCGGGCCCGAACTGCTGGCACTGGAACAGACCCGGCTCTCGCTGCGCGCCGAGCACGGGCTGTCCGCCGACAGGGGCCGCCTCGTCCGCGAGGCCGTCGCCGTGCTGTTGGCCGACTTCGAGGAGAACGGGCCGGCCAGCATGCTGGTACGCAGGCTGAGCGAGGACTGAGGCGCGCGCACCGGTACCGGAGGGGGTGCCGGTTCGACGACGGAGGGATCACGGGTGTCACCGGCGGGTTCCGGCCGGTGACACCCTTGTCTCATGAGGAAGACGACGCGGGGCCGGTGCCATGGAGGCTGAGGGGACGTCGGCGGACGCCGGCGCGGAGGTGGACGAGAACGCCTTCCAGGTGCACCTCGACAACTTCGAGGGGCCCTTCGACCTGCTGCTCGGGTTGATCTCCAAGCACAAGCTCGACATCACCGAGGTGTCCCTGTCCAAGGTCACCGACGAGTTCATCGCGCACATCCGGGCGCACGGCGACGACTGGGACCTGGACCAGGCCAGCAACTTCCTGCTGGTCGCGGCGACCCTGCTGGACCTGAAGGCGGCGCGGCTGCTGCCGCGCGGCGACGTCGAGGACGAGGCCGACCTGGCCCTGCTGGAGGCCCGCGACCTGCTGTTCGCCCGGCTGCTGCAGTACCGCGCCTACAAGGAGGTCGCCTCCTTCCTGCGGGTGCGCCTGGTCTCGCAGGGGCGCCGCTACGCGCGCGCCGTCCCGCTGGAGGAGCGCTTCGCGGGCATGCGGCCCGACGTGCTGTTCAAGCTGGGCCCCCAGGAGTTCGCCGCCCTGGCGGGGATGGTCTTCACGCCCAAGGAGCCGCCCAGCGTCCCGGTCACCCACATCCACCAGGCCAAGACGTCGGTCAAGGAACAGGGCGAGCTGATGGTCGCGGAGCTGCGCGAGCACGGGCGGCTGACCTTCGCCCAGCTCACGGCCGCCTGCGAGGGTACCTTCGAGGTCATCGCCCGCTTCCTCGCCCTGCTGGAGCTGTACCGGGCGTCCAACGTGGGCTTCGACCAGCCCGAACCGCTGGGCGAGCTGCTGGTCACCTGGACCGGAGGCGAGGGCGAGGTCGAGCTGGAGAGCGAGTACGACGAGGCCGACGGCGCCGGGGACACCGGCGCCGGGAGCGGGCCGGGGGAGACGGAGGAGCGCGCATGAGCGTCCGCGACACGACGGCGGGGGACACGGCGGACCGGGGCGCGGTCGGCGGGGAGGCGGCCGGGGACGTCCCGGCCACCCTGCGCCGCGACCTGGAGGCCGTGCTGATGGTGGTGGACCAGCCGGTGTCGGAGTACGACCTGGCCCAGGCCATGGACGTGCCCGTCACCGTGGTCCTCGGGGTGCTGGAGTCGCTGTCGCGGGAATACACCGAGCAGGGCCGGGGTTTCGACCTGAGGGCGGTGGCCGAGGGGTGGCGTGTGTACACGCGGCCCGAGTGCGCCGACGTCGTCGAGCACTTCCTCCGGGAGGGGCAGGAGGTGCGGCTCACCCAGGCCGCACTGGAGACGATGGCGGTGGTGGCCTACCGACAGCCGGTCTCCCGGGGCAGGGTCTCCGCCGTGCGCGGTGTCAACTGCGACGGGGTTATGCGTACCCTCGTACTGAGGGGCCTGATCGAAGAGGCCGGGCACGACTCCGAGTCCGGTGCGCTGCTGTATCGGACCACCTCCTATTTCCTGGAACGGTTGGGCCTGCGAGGCCTCGACGAGCTGCCTGATCTGGCGCCGTTCCTCCCCGACGACATCGAAGGTCTAGACGACACCGGTGAGCACACCTAACAACAGTTCCCGCGGTGCGCGGGACGACGCCCCGCGCGGTGAGCGCGGCGACTACGACAAGCGCGGCGGACAGGGCCGTGGCGACAGCCGGGACCGCCGGGACGACCGTCCCCGCGGCGGTCACCGGGACGACCGCGGCCCCCGGGGCCGCGACGACCGAGGCGGCTTCCGGGGTGACCGGGACGGCCGTGGCGGCCGTGACTTCCGCGGCGGACGCGACGGTCAGCGCGGTGAGGGCCGCTCCTTCGGCGGTGACCGCGACAACCGCCGTTCCTTCGGTGACCGCGACAGCCGCGGTGGCCGTGACTTCCGTGACGGTGGGGACCGCCGTTCCTTCTCGGGCGGTCGTGATGACCGTGACCGTGGTGGATTCCGGGGCGGTCGTGATGACCGTGACCGTGGTGGATTCCGGGGCGGTCGTGACGACCGTGACCGAGGCGGCTTCCGGGGTGACCGGGACGGCCGTGGCGGCGGTGACTTCCGTGGTGGTCGCGACGGTCAGCGCGGTGAGGGCCGCTCCTTCGGGGGCGGACGCGACGACCGCCGTTCCTTCGGGGACCGCGACAGCCGTGACAGCCGCGGTTCGGGCGGTCGTTTCCAGAGCCGTGACGACCGTGGCGGCCGTGGCCCCGGTGGCGGTCGTGACGATCGCGACCGCGGTGGATTCCGGGGTGACCGGGATAGCCGTGGTGGCCGTGACTTCCGTGGTGGCCGTGAGGGTCAGCGCGGTGAGGGCCGCTCCTTCGGTGGTGACCGTGACAACCGCCGTTCCTTCGGTGACCGCGACAACCGCGGCGGGCGTGACAGCCGCGGCCCCGGTGGCGGCCGTGACTTCCGTGACCGCGACGACCGCCGCTCCTTCGGCGGGCGCGACGACCGGCGCGGCGGTGGCCGTGACGAGCGCGGTGGCCGTGACTTCCGTGACGGCGGGGATCGCCGTTCCTTCTCGGGCGGTCGTGATGACCGTGACCGCGGTGGATTCCGGGGCGACCGGGACGGCCGTGGCGGACGCGACAGCCGTGGCGGCCAGCGCACCGAGGGCCGCTCCTTCGGGGGCGGACGCGACGACCGCCGTTCCTTCGGGGACCGCGACAGCCGTGACAGCCACGGTTCGGGCGGTCGTTTCCAGAGCCGTGGCGGCCGTGGCCCCGGTGGCGGTCGTGACGACCGTGACCGCGGTGGATTCCGCAGCGACCGGGACGGCCGTGGCGGACGCGACTTCCGCGACCGCGAGGACCGCGAGGTCCGTCCCGGCGGCGACCGCTCCGGCGCCAAGCGCGTCACGAGCGAGAACCAGCTCTCCAAGGCGGCCCGCGAGCGGCTCAGCGCCCTGCGTGCCGACTACGACCCCAAGGACGAGGACCACGGCGACGAGGAGCGCGACACCTACACCGACGTCGAGAACGGCATCCGCCTCCAGAAGGCGCTCGCCGCGGCCGGTGTCGCCAGCCGCCGCGCCAGCGAGGAGATGATCGCGGCCGGACGCGTCAGCGTGGACGGCCAGGTCGTGCGCCGGTTCGGCGCCCGGGTGGACCCCGAGTCCTCCGAGATCCGCGTCGACGGCATGCGCGTGGTCACCGCGCCGGACAAGCTGTACTTCGCGCTCAACAAGCCGCGCGGCGTCGTCAGCACCATGTGGGACCCCGAGGGCCGCCCCACCCTGGCCGACTACACCGGCCAGACCGAGGAGCGGATCTTCCACGTCGGCCGGCTCGACACCGAGACCGAGGGCCTCATCCTGCTGACCAACGACGGCGAGCTGGCCAACCGGCTCACCCACCCGCGCTACAAGGTCGTCAAGACCTACATCGCCAAGGTGCCCGGCCCGGTCCCGCAGCGCGTCGTGCGCGAGGTCCAGAAGGGCGTCGAGCTGGAGGACGGCCCGGTCGAGGTCGACTCCTTCCGCGTGGTCGACAACGAGCCCCCCAAGGCGCTCGTCGAGATCCGGCTGCACGAGGGCCGCAAGCACATCGTGCGCCGCCTGATGGAGGCCGTCGGCCACCCGGTCGCCGACCTCGCCCGCACCCAGGTCGGCCCGATCGACCTGAACGCCCTCAAACTGGGCACGATGCGGGCGCTCACCTCGCGTGAGGTGAGCGAACTCTACGAGGCCGCGGGCCTGTAGATACAGTTGACGGCGGTCGCCTGCCCGAACACCGGGCGGCGACCGCCGTTTCCCCTTTCCGGGGGGACGGCACGGCGAACGAGGACAAGGCGGGATCCAACGTGGCGGTACGGGCCATCCGCGGTGCGGTGCAGGTCGACGCGGACGAACGGGAGCAGGTGCTGGAGGCCACGGCCGAGTTGGTCTCGGAGGTGATGCGGCGCAACGCTCTGGAGACCGACGACGTGATCAGCGTGCTGTTCACCGCCACCCCCGACCTGAACAGCGAGTTCCCCGCACTGGCCGCGCGCAGGCTCGGCTTCTCCGACGTCCCGCTGATGTGCGCGACCGAGATCGCCGTCCCCCACGCCCTGCCGCGTGTGGTGCGCCTCATGGCGCACGTGGAGACGGACCGGCCGCGCTCGGAGCTGCAGCACGTCTACCTGCGCGGGGCCCAGGCACTGAGGCTGGACATCGCCCAGTAACCCCCGCGACCGGCCTCCTGACAGGTCGTAGGCTTGGGAGGAACCGGTACACGACGGAGGCGGGAGAGCAGTGGGCAACAGCAGCGGTGCGCGGGGGGACGGGGAGCAGCGGCTCCCGGTGCGCCGGGTCACGGTGGTCGGGACTGGGCTCATCGGCACGTCGGTGGCGCTCGCCCTGCGCTCCCGCGGTGTGGACGTCGCCCTCTCCGACCCCGACGCCGCGTCCCTGCGCCTGGCCTGCGACCTGGGCGCGGGACACCCTCTGGAGGAGTCCGCCGACCCGACCTCGGCCCCGGCCGACCTCGCGGTCATCGCCGCGCCGCCCGCCGTCATCCCCTCCGTGCTGCGCCGGGCCCAGGACCGGGGGCTGGCCCACGTCTACACCGACGTGGCCAGCGTGAAGGCGAGCGTGCTGGCCGAGGCCGAGCGGCTGGGCTGCGACATGGCCACGTTCGTGGCCGGGCATCCGATGGGCGGCAGGGAGAAGCAGGGCCCCGGCGCCGCGCGCGCCGACCTGTTCCTCGGCCGCTCGTGGGCGCTGTGCCCCACCGGCAAGGCCGACGCGCAGGCCGTCGCCGTCGTCGCCGAGGTCGCCCGCCTGTGCGGCGCGGACCCGCTGGTACTGGACGCGGCCGCGCACGACCGGGCGGTGGCGCTGGTCTCGCACGCTCCCCACGTGGCGTCGTCGGCGGTGGCGGCCCGGCTGCTGTCGGGCAACGACGCCGCCCTGGCCCTGGCCGGGCAGGGCGTGCGCGACGTCACCCGGGTGGCGGGGGGCGACCCCGCCATGTGGTCCGAGATCCTCACGCACAACGCCGCCCCGGTCGCGGAGGTCCTGCACGAGGTGGCCGCCGACCTCGCGGCGACCGCCGACGCCCTGCGCGCGCTGGCGGCCCGGCCGGGGGCGCAGGAGCCGCCGGAGCGGGACCTCGCGCCGGTGCGCGACCTGCTGGAGCGGGGGAGGTCCGGGCACGGCCGCATCCCCGGCAAGCACGGCACGGTGCGGCTGCCCGACTACACGGTCATCCCGGTGGTCATCCCCGACGAGCCCGGCTCGCTGGGCCGCCTGTTCGCCGCCGCGGCGGAGGCCGGGGTCAACATCGAGGACGTGCGCATCGAGCACACGCCCGGCCTGCCGCTGGGTGTGGCGCAGCTGTACGTGCTGCCCGCGGCGGTGGACACGCTCGCGCGGGCGCTGGCCGCCGACGGCTGGTCGGTCCACCCGGGGGTGTGAGCCCCTGCCGCGTGCGCCGCTGGTCAGGGCCGCCCGCGTCACACGCGAGGCCTGCGGTCAGCGCGCCGGGCGCACACCAGGGCCCGTGGTCGTGCGTACCATCGCGGCGCTCATGCGTACTACGCGCCAAGTACGCACGGGCCACCGGTAGGGTTGGGCGTCGGCAACAGTGAACGCAAGCGGGAGTCAACGGCAGTGAGCGCGCAGGACAGCACCGAGGGCATCGTCATCGCGATCGACGGTCCCTCCGGGTCGGGCAAGTCGAGCACCTCCCGGGGTGTGGCCAAGGCGCGGGAGCTGCGGTACCTCGACACCGGCGCCATGTACCGGGCGCTGACCTGGTGGATGCTCTCCAACGGCGTGAACGTCAACGACGCCGACGCCGTGACCGCCCTCGTCGACACCCCCGTCATCACCATGGGCACCGACCCGGACGCGCCCTCCGTGGCGGTGGACGGCCGCGACGTGGCCGCCGAGATCCGCGGCAGGGACGTCACCGCCAACGTCAGCGCGGTCTCGGCCGTGCCCGCGGCGCGCGAGCGCCTGGTGCGCACCCAGCGCGAGATCATCGCCGCCGCCAGGGCCGAGAGCGCGGGTATCGTGGTCGAGGGACGCGACATCACGACCGTCGTCGCCCCCGACGCCCCGGTCAAGCTCTTCCTGACCGCCAGCCCCGAGGCCCGCGCCCAGCGCCGCAGCCGGGAGGTGCGCGGCGACGTCGCCACCACCCAGGCGGACCTGGCCCGGCGCGACGAGCTGGACTCCAACCGGGCGCACTCGCCCCTGCGCCAGACCGAGGACGCCACCGAGCTCGACACCAGCGGGCTGACCCTGGACGAGGTCGTCGCCCTGGTGGTCAAGCTGGCCGACGAGGCCCGCGACCGCTGACCTCCCGCCGGTCGGGCGGAGCCGGGTCCCCGCGGACGGGACCCCTCGGCCGTAACACCGGACACACTCGACCGACACCGCCCCTTCGGGGGAACACAACGACATCCACGGGGGTTTCCCCACGTGGCCAGTACACGGGTGCCGACGGCACCCGCGTCGACCCGCGTGCCCCGGGACACCGGGGCGGGTCGGCTTCGCATCCCCGCGGCACGCATCCTGGGCGCGCGGGGACCCAGAACCGGGAGCAGTACATGAGTGACTTCGACATATCCGACGTCGTCCACGGGGGAGTGGACGCCGACGAGCCCGCGACCCTCCCCGTGGTGGCCGTGGTCGGCCGCCCCAACGTGGGCAAGTCCAGCCTGGTCAACCGCATCATCGGCCGCCGCGAGGCCGTGGTGGAGGACGTGCCGGGCGTGACCCGCGACCGGGTCGCCTACGACGCCGAGTGGCAGAGCACCAGGTTCACCCTGGTCGACACCGGCGGCTGGGAGACCAGCGTCAGCGGTCTGGCCGCGATGGTCGCCCGCCAGGCCGAGTACGCCGCGCAGACCGCGGACGTCATCCTGTTCGTGGTCGACGCGACGGTGGGCGTCACCGACGCCGACGCCGCCGTCACCCGCGTGCTGCGCTCGACCAAGCGCCCCGTGGTGCTGGCCGCCAACAAGGTCGACGGCAGCATGCAGGAGGCCGACGCCCTCGACCTGTGGCAGCTGGGCGTGGGCCAGCCCTTCCCGATCAGCGCCCTGCACGGCCGCGGCACCGGCGACCTGCTGGACGCGCTCGTGGCGGAGTTCCCCGAGCAGCCCCTGGGCGAGGAGGACGACGAGGGCGAGGACGGCCCGCCCCGCATCGCTCTGCTGGGCCGCCCCAACGTGGGCAAGTCCAGTCTGCTCAACCGGCTCGCCGGCGAGGACCGGGTGGTCGTCGACGCGGTGGCGGGCACGACCCGCGACGCGGTGGACGAGCTGATCGAGCTGGGCGGGCGGACCTGGAAGTTCATCGACACCGCCGGTATCCGCCGCCGGTTCCGGGCCCTCCAGGGCGCCGACTACTACGCCACCATGCGCACCGGCACCGCCCTGGAGCGGGCCGAGGTCGCCGTGGTGCTCATGGACGTCAGCGAGCCCCTCGCCGAGCAGGACATCCGGGTCGTCGAGCAGGTCGTGGAGGCGGGCCGCGGCCTGGTGCTGGCCTTCAACAAGTGGGACATCCTCGACGAGGAGCGCCGGACCTACCTGGAGAAGGAGATCGACCGCCAGCTGGCGCGGGTCTCCTGGGCGCCGCGCGTGAACGTCTCGGCCAAGACCGGCCGCCACATGGAGAAGCTGGTCCCGGCGATCGAGACCAGCCTGGCCGGGTGGAACCAGCGCATCCCGACCGGTCAGCTCAACAACTGGCTCAAGGAGCTGGTGGCCGCCACCCCGCCGCCGGTGCGCGGCGGCAAGCAGCCCAAGATCCTGTTCGCGACGCAGGCGGGTTCGCGCCCGCCGCACTTCATCCTGTTCACCACCGGGTTCCTGGAGGACAACTACCGCCGCTTCATCGAGCGGCGCCTGCGGGAGGACTTCGGCTTCGAGGGCTCCCCGGTGCACATCAGCATGCGCATCCGTGAGAAGAAGGGCGCCCCCCAGGGCCGCGCGTCCAAGGGCAGCGTGCGCCCGGACCGCAAGCACCGCCGCCGGTAGCCGTACCGGTCCGGCCACGGCGTGAGAAGGGGGCTCCCCGGCCGGGGAGCCCCCTTCGTCGTGTGCTCAGGCCGAGGAGGGGGCCTCCCGCGGGGACCGGGGCTCGGCCCGGCGGGTGAGGCGGCGCAGCAGGTTCTCCGCCGGGCCGCGGTAGCCGGCGCGCCGCATCAGCTCGGCGGCTGCCAGCGACGCCAGCCAGGTCGCGGCGGCCACCCCGAAGGCCCCGGCCAGCCCCAGCCGGTCCTGCCACCCCAGGCCCATCGGGGAGAAGACCGCGAGGAAGACCACGCTCTGGAGCAGGTAGAAGGTCAGGGAGCGCTGGCCCAGTGCCTGGACGGCGGTGGTCGGGACGCCGCGGGTACGGGCCGCCCGGATCGCGGCCAGCGCGACGATCCCGGCCATCCCGACGCCGCCGAAGTAGCCCGTCAGGGGCTGGAGGAGGGCCGTGCCCCACTGTGCGGCGGCCGAGGGGGCGCTCCACACGCCCGTCTGGACCAGGATCGAGGGCAGGGCCCCGGCGACGGAGACCGCCGTGGTGAGCACGACGGCGCGCACCAGGAGGACGCGGTTGCGCTCGGGCTCCTCCAGGATGCGGCGCCGCGCCGCCCACATGCCCGCGACCACCCCGGGTACGACCAGGGCCGTCCCGACGGCCAGGGCGAAGGGCGTGCCGGGGAGGCGCTCCAGGTGGAGCGCGATGGGGTCGGCCCCGGGGGGCGGGGCCACGGAGCCGATGTCGAAGGTGGAGACGCCCTGGGACAGGGCCAGTCCCAGGGGGACCGCCGAGAGCGCGGTGCCGGGGACCAGGGCCAGGCCCGCGACCCACAGCAGGGTCGTCGAGCGCGCCCGCAGCAGGCCCACGAGCAGCAGGGAGGCGACGCCGTAGGCGGCGAGGATGTCGAGGGGGACCAGCAGCGTGTGGGCCAGGCCGAAGGCCAGCAGCCACCAGCCCCTGCGGCGCAGCAGGGCGCGGACGCCGGCCGGGTCGGCTCCGCGCGCGACCCGCCGGTCCAGCGTCTGCACCAGGGCGTAACCGAACAGGAAGGCGAACATCGGGCGCGCGTGGTTGCCCACGAACAGCTCGTGGAGGACGAGTGCGGCGCCGTTGGCCAGGGCGGGGCCGTGGTCGACGGCCAGGACGAACAGCGGGGCGTGGGCGCAGGCGATGGCCAGCAGCATGGCGCCCCTGGCCAGGTCCGGGGCGAGCGCACGGGGCGCGGGAGCGGTCACGGATCCTCCTCGGCGGGGATGGGCTACATGTTATTACATGTAAATCATGTATATCGTGTGCCCTGTGGCCATGGCCGCAAACGGACACGGCCCGCTTGGTACGCTGTGCGCAACACGTACGGGAAGGCGGTGGCGGGGTGGCTGCGGAGCAGGACGGCGCCTCCTACGGACCCGGCGGCCGGGGCTTCTACGGCGCGGTGACGGTCAGCGAACGCGGCCAGATCGCGATCCCGGCCAAGGCCCGCCGCGACCTGGGCATCTCCCCCGGCGACAAGCTGCTGGTCCTCGGCGACCCCCAGCAGGGGATCGCCCTCATGACGGTCGACCGGCTCATGGAGAACCTCCAGGGCTCCTCGGCCCTGATGGACGTGCTGCGACAGCACATCCAGGAGGACGGGGGGACCCCGCCCGGCGGGGCCGGGTAGCGGCACCGCGGGACGCGGACGGGGGAGCCCCCTCGCCCCGGTTCCCGCGGGCCCCGGGAACGGCTCCGACCCGGTGCGGACCGGGGCCTTCGCGCGTACCCCCTCCCGGGCGCCCGGCGCCGCTTCCGCCGCGTACCGACCAGGACCCCGGTGCGCTCGGCGTGGCGCACGCCGGTGGGGAAGGACGCCCGGACCGCCGCGGGCGAACCGACGACGAGGTCGTGTGCTCCGACCGTGCCTCCGCCCCGGTAGCGTGGTGGCGGCCGAGAGGGGGAGTCCATGCGCAAGGTGCTGGTCAGCGCCTGCCTGATGGGGCGCCGGGTGCGCTACGACGGGCGCGCCAAGCCGGTCGGGGACGACCTGGTCGCCCGCTGGCGCGAGGAGGGGCGCCTGGTGGTGTACTGCCCGGAGGTCGCGGGCGGCCTCCCGGTACCCCGGCCGCCCGCCGAGATCGAGCCGGGCGCGACCGCCGCCGACGTACTCGCGGGCCGCGCACGCATCCTCACCCCCGAGGGGCGGGACGTGACCGGGCACTTCGTGGACGGCGCCCGCGCGGCGCTGGCCACCGCGCGCACGCACGGCGTGGCCGTGGCGGTGCTCAAGGAGTCGAGCCCCTCCTGTGGGCTGCACCGGGTCTACGACGGCACCTTCGGCGGTCGCAGGGTGCCCGGCGAGGGGGTCACCGCGCGGCTGCTCGCGGACAACGGCGTCGCGGTGTTCACCGAGGAGGAGATCGCCGGGGCCGCCGCGCGCCTGCGCGAGCTGGAGGGGGCCTGGGGCCGGGACGGACTGGAGGGGCCTGAGGGGCGCCGCCGGGCCGGGAGCGGCACCGCCGGACCCGACGAAACCGCCGGACCCGACTGAGCCGACCGGCCGACGACGCCCTGCCCGCCCGGTCGGCGGTGTTCCCGGCGACCGGCGCGCTCCCGGATCAGGAGCGGACGACCTCGTAGCGCGCGCAGGCGAAGTCCCCGGCGCGGTACACGTCCAGCACCCTCAGGTCCACGCGCCCGGCCAGCAGCGGCGCGCCCGAGCCCAGGGTGACGGGGGCGATGGACACCACCACCTCGTCCAGCAGGCCGAGCCGGGCCAGGTCCGCGGCGATCCGCCCTCCGCCGACCAGCCACACGTCGCGCCCCCGCGCCGACTCCACCACCCGCGCGTGCAGGTCGCGCAGCTCCTGGTCGGTGTCGGCGCTGGCGAAGCGGATGTCCCCCTCGACCCTGGGCAGGTCCCGGTGGGTGAGCACCCAGCAGGGGGACTCGTAGGGCCAGGGCTTGTCGCCCTCGTGGCGCAGGATCCACTCGTAGGTGCTGGCGCCCGACACCATGGCGCCCGCCCCCCGGATGAAGTCCTCGGTCTCCCCCAGGGCCTCCCCTCCGTCCGCGGCGAAGAGCCAGTCCAGGGAGTGGTCCTCGGTGGCGATGAAGCCGTCCAGGCTCGTCGCGGTGTTGTAGACCGTCCTGCTCATCGTGTACCTCCGTCGTGGTGTCGTTCCTGAAGCCATTCGATGGGGTCGCCGTGGTCCACCTCCAGGCCCTCCGCGCGCAGCATGTGGCGCACGAGCTGCCTGCGGTGGGCGGAGAAGGTGAGTACGTGCGCGACGACGCTGCCCAGCACGAAGCTCTCGGGCGGGTCGCACAGGGCGTCGATCAGCCGGTCGCCCCAGGCCCCGCGGCGCCCGATGTCGTCGACCGCGGCGATCCAGCGGGCCCCCGCCCTGGAGTGCCTCTCCGCCAGCGCGTCCGCGTCGTCCTCGCCCCGTTCGGGCAGGTCGTCGCCGTCGATCGAGGCGAGCCACACCTCCTTGGCCCGGACCAGGTGGTCGAGCACGGCGGCCACGGACTCCTCCGGCCCGTCCCACGCCAGGACCGTCTGCCCGGGCGCGCGCACCCGCCGGTAGGCCTCCTCGGGAAGCCGCCCGGCGAGGCGGATCAGGTGGGCGGTGTCGTCCACGTCGTGGTGGATCTGGAGGGCGATCAGGTCCATGCCGGGCCGGTCCTTGGGTGTCTCCTCGATCCACAGGTGGATCGGCGGATGGAAGTGGATGCCGTTGGGCGCGGACAGCCAGGTGCCGCTGCCCGCCGTGGTGGAGCTGGGCGGGTGTCCGAAGGCGCGTCCGAAGGCGCGCGTGAACCCCTCGACCGACTCGTATCCGGCCGTGAACGCGGCGTCGGTCACGCTGCTGCCCTGGCTGATCTGCCAGGCCGCGCGTTCCAGGAGCACCCGGCGGCGCAGCGCGACCGGCGACTCCCCGGTGTCACGGGTCAGCCTGCGGGTGAAGTGGAACGGCGAGGCGAAGGCGTGGTCCGCCATGTCGGTGAGGCGCGTGTTCTCCTCGTCCAGGACCGCGTCGAGCAGTTCGCGCAGGCGGTCCCGGCCTGGGGTGGGCTCGGTCATGGAACCCAGTATGTTCACCGCGGGGGCGCCTGCGCCTGACCGATCTTGCCCACCCGGGCGGTGGCGCGGCCCGGGGCCCGGTGGGCGCTGTGGCGGTGCGAGCGCTCCGGGGAATGCGGTAGAGTCTTCTGCGTCGGCGGGGCCGGAAAGGGCGACCGCTCGACGAACGGGACGTAGCGCAGTTTGGCAGCGCACTTGACTGGGGGTCAAGGGGTCGTGGGTTCAAATCCCGCCGTCCCGACAGCGAGACAGCAGTTCAGTGAGGGGTCCGCCGCGAGGCGGGCCCCTCACTGCGTTGGGCCGCCACGGGGCCGTGCGCGGCGCCGGTCCCCCCGGCCCCGGGACGCCCGGGGCCGGACACGGGGGTCCGGCCCCGGCGCGCTTCGTTCGGAGCGGTTTTCCGGGCGGGGCCCGGCGCCGCCTCGCAGGCCGGTGTCAGTGCACGTACGGCCACCCGGAGGAGTCCCAGCCGAGCCAGTTGATGCCCAGCAGCGCCGTGCCGTCGTCGGCGTAGTAGTGGTAGGCGAGGATGTCGTTGTCGGTGTCGGCGAAGACGTCCTGGTGGCCGGGGCCGTGGATGCCGCCGTGGCCGGACAGGATCTCGGTGCCGCCGCCCGAGGTCATGGCCCTTCCGGCGCGGTCGCGGTAGGGGCCGGTGATGCTGGTGGAGCGGCCGACCATGATGCGGTAGGTGCTGTCCGCCCCGCGGCAGCACAGGTCGAAGGAGACGAACAGGTAGTACCAGCCGCCGCGCTGGAAGAGGGTCGGGGCCTCGATGGCGTCGCCGCCGCGGCCCGCGAGCGAGTACAGGGTGCCGTCGTGGCGCTTGCCGGTCGCCGGGTTGATGCGCACCATCTTGATCCCCGACCAGAACGAGCCGAACGCCATCCACCAGCGGCCCTGGCCGTCCACCTGCAGGTGGGGGTCGATGGCGTTGAAGTCGTCGGAGGTGAACGACTCGATGACCAGGCCCTCGTCGCGCCAGGTGCCGGAGTTGCCGCTGGTGCTGGTGGCCAGGAAGATCGCGGACCGGTTGGAGCCGAAGGTCGAGGCGGAGTAGTAGAGGTGGTACCGCCCGTTGGCGTAGGACAGGTGCGGGGCCCACAGGTTGCGGTCGCCGCCCGTGTAGGGCCTGGTCCACGGGGCGCCGCCGGGGAAGGCCGGGCCCGCGTCGCGGAAGGCGGTCCGGTCGGCCGAGGTCTTCAGCGCCACGTCGTGGCCGGTGTGGGCGATCAGGTAGCCGCCGTCGGGCCGCTTGACGAAGGACGGGTCGTGCAGCCGGATGTCGCCGGTCACGCGGCCGGGGCCGGGGTAGTCGGCGGCCGAGGCGGGTCGGGGGAGGACCGTGCCGGCGGCGGTCGCGGTCGCGGCCAGCGCTCCCGTCGCCAGGGCGGCGCCCAGCATTCTGCGGCGTGAGAGGCGCACGGAGGGGGTGTGGGGGTGTTCGGTCATGGGGAGCCTCCTCGGGCTCGGTTCCGGGGGGTTGCCGCGGTGGCGCCGCGCCATGACCCGACAGGGGTTCTGACCAGGGGTGACAGGCGCCCGACCGCGACGGGGGGTGGATTGTTAGCGCTAACAATCCGTGTCGCGGACGTGGTGTGCGGCGGGTTGTTCCATGGGGGTGTGCGGGTGACGGGGGTGTGCGGGTACCGGTCGCGGGTCGTGTCGCGTTCGGCGGCCCGACCCGGCCCGCCCGGGTCCGGTGGTCCACCGGGTGTCCGTGTCGGCACCGGGGGTCGGATGCCGTGGGGGCGCGGGCGGGGTGCGGTTCACGGTGGCGAGTACGCCTCGTCACCGTCCGTGCATCGTAAGGTCGCGGTCGCGCAGCGTCAACCCTCCTTCACGTGCCGTTCTGGGCCGGCGGTCGGCCCGGCGCGCGGCGCCGGGAGCGGTCCCGGCGCCACGCACGGGCCTCAGAGCAGCGGCCCGCCGGTCCCGATCCGTCGTCCGGTCACCCCCGTCGGCGTGATGCGGACGTGGGCCTCCCGCTGACCGCCGGCCCAGGGGCGGACCGGAGCCGCCTCCTCCAGCGAGGCGGACTCCTCCGGGTCGTCCACGACGCGCCCCCGCCCGGTCAGGAGTACGCTCCATCCCTCGCTCATGGCGCCGTCGAGCCGGTCCACCTCGAACGCGACGGGGCCGCGGGCGCGGTCGGCGATCAGGCCGTCGGACTCCGTCCGGAAGACGACGTCGCCCCTGACGACCGCGTAGTTCACCGGCAGGACGACCGGAGCCCCACCCTCCTCGGCGAAGGCCACGCGCCCCACCCCGCCGGGCCCGATGAGCTCCATGCACTCGTCCGGGGACAGCACGCGCACGTGCGGGCGGGGGGCGGCCGTGGACGCGGCTCCGGGCGGTGTGTCGGTGTCGGCGCCCAGGAGGTGGTCGGGGGAGGTGTGCAGGGCCCGGGAGAGCCGGTAGAGCGCGCTGCGGCTGAGCGCGGGCGGATGCGTCTCCAGGTAGGCCACGTATCCGGGCGCCATTCCGGCGCGCTGGGCGAGCTCCTCGTGGGTGAGCCCGAGCTCCTCCCTGCGCCGGGCCACTCTGCGGCCGATGTCGCCGCCGGCGCCTCCGGTCCCGCGGGGTCTGACCATCGTTGCCTCCCGTTGTGTTCGGCGTGCGGCCGGTGCGGGTGCGCTTCGCACCCAGTATCGGTCCTGACGGGTGCGATGACCAGGTACTCCGCGGGTCGCTGCCCCCGGCCGGGGTCTGCGGTCGGCGGGCGTGGAGAACGCGGTGGAGGGGCAGGACGAGGCATGGAGGCAGGGCACGACTGCGGGGGGACTGTCATGGAACGACCGGTCATCGTCGGTGTGGACGATTCCGACGTGAGTCTGAGGGCGGTGGAGTGGGCCGCGGCGGAGGCGGCCCGGCGCGGGCTCCGCCTGTCCGTGGTGACGGCTTTTCCGGCCCCGTCGCCGGACGCGGCCTTCGTCTGGCCCGAGGGGGAGGTCGAGAGGAGCGCCCGCGCCGTCCTGGACCGCGCGCAGGAGCGGGCGGCCGCCGTCGCCCCCGACCTGGGCATCGACGGGTCGGTGGCCTCGGAGGGCCCCGTGGCCGCGCTGCTCCAGCACGCCGAGGAGGCGTCCCTGCTGGTGGTGGGCCTGCGGGGCAGGGGTGGGCTGCCGGGCCTGGGGGTGGGTTCGGTCGCCTACCGCGTGGCCGCGCACTCGCCGGTGCCGGTGGTCGTGGTGGGGCCCGAGCACGCGGCCGACGACCGTACGGAGGTCGTCGTGGGCGAGGACGGGTCGGCCCACGCGGAACTGGCGGTCGGCGAGGCCTTCGAGGCCGCGGTCGCCGGTTCCGGGGAGGTGCGGGTGGTACGCGCGTGGAGCACGCCGGTCCTGCCCCTGCCCGCGAGGATCTCCCCTCCCCGGGACCGCGACGCGTTCACCGCGGCCGAGGAGCGGGTGCTGGAAGGTGCGGTCGACCCCTGGCAGAGCAGGTACCCCTCGGTGCCGGTCCACATCGAGGTGGTCGAGGCGCGTCCGGTCGCCGCGCTGGCGCACGCGGCGCGGAACGCACGGCTGCTGGTGGTGGGCGCGAGCGGTCGGCACGGCTTCCTGCGCTCCGCCCTCGGCTCCACGGCGCACGGCCTGCTGCACCGCTCTCCCTGCCCGGTGATGGTCGTCCGCGCCCGTTGATCCCCGCCCCCTCGGAGGGGAGAGGGCTCCCGGCCCGCGTCCGGCCGCCGTGGCCGGGCGGGGCCGGGAGCGGACGGGCGCGGCGGCCGGACGCACGCACCGCCCAGTGAACGGCCCGGACGGCCCGGACGGTCCGGGTGGCCCGAACGGCCTGAACGATCCGGGCGGTCCGGGGTGATCCGAGCGCTCCGGACGGTGACCGCGTGTTCCCCTGTGGTCGCCTCCGGTGTCCCTGCTGCCCCAGATGGCTGCATTTCGTGAAAAATCGGCCTTGATTCCCACGATATGCGCGCCTCCGAAGGGTAGGTGCACATGCGCCCCTAACCCCTGTCGTTGAGAGAAAGACCCACCGCGATGCCGCGTCTTTCGACGCCCGCGGCCCCGCAGCGGACCGCGGGCACCACCCCTGAGGCCCCGGCGCGCCCGGACCAGCCGATGACCGCCGGAACGTGCGGGCCGCCCGCCCGTACCGGCCGTCCCGCACCGGCTGACCGCCCGCGCACCGGCTCCGGCCACACCCGCGACGGGAGGACCACCGCGTTGAGAGAGGACCAGCCGACGTGACCGCGCTAGCACAGGAACCCTTGCGGCTGGACGCCAACGCCATCGACTACACCCTGCTCGCGGTGTACTTCGTGTTCGTGCTGGGCATCGGCTTCCTGGCCCGGCGCTCGGTCTCCAACAGCCTCGACTTCTTCCTGTCCGGACGCTCCCTGCCCGCCTGGGTGACGGGTCTGGCCTTCATCGCGGCCAACCTGGGAGCCATCGAGATCATCGGCATGTCGGCCAACGGTGCCAACTACGGCATGCCGACCATGCACTACTTCTGGATCGGCGCCGTACCGGCGATGCTGTTCCTGGGCCTGGTGATGATGCCGTTCTACTACGGCTCCAAGGTCCGCAGCGTCCCCGAGTTCATGCTCCGCCGCTTCGGGCCCGCCGCCCACCTGCTCAACGGGATCAGCTTCGCGGTCGCCCAGATCCTGATCGCCGGCGTCAACCTCTTCCTGCTGGCGACCATCGTCGACGCGCTGCTGGGCTGGCCGCTGTGGCTGTCGCTCATCGTCGCCGCCGCGATCGTCCTCAGCTACACCGCGCTGGGCGGGCTCTCCGCGGCGATCTACAACGAGGTGCTGCAGTTCTTCGTCATCGTCGCGGCGCTGCTGCCGCTGACCCTGGCGGGGCTGAACCGGATCGGCGGCTGGTCGGGGCTGGTGGACGAGGTCACCGCCTCACCGCAGGGCTCCGAACAGCTCTCCGCCTGGCCGGGCAACGCGCTGACCGGTTTCGGCGACAGCTTCCTGAGCGTCCTCGGCATCGTCTTCGGCCTCGGCTTCGTCCTCGCGTTCGGCTACTGGACGACGAACTTCGTCGAGGTGCAGCGCGCCATGGCCTCCAAGAGCATGTCGGCGGCGATGCGCACACCGATCATCGGCGCCTTCCCCAAGCTGTTCATCCCGTTCATCGTCGTCGTCCCCGGCATGATCGCGGGCGTGAGCGTCTCGGAGATGGTCCAGCTCAAGGCCGGTGAGAACCCCGGAGTCGACTACAACGACGCGATCCTGCTCCTGATGCGCGACGTGCTCCCCAACGGGCTGCTGGGTGTGGCCCTGGCGGGTCTGCTCGCGTCGTTCATGGCCGGGATGGCCGCCAACCTGAGCTCGTTCAACACCGTGTTCACCTACGACATCTGGCAGTCCTACGTCGTGCGGAACCGGCCCGACTCCTACTACCTGAACATGGGCCGGTGGGTCACGGTCGGCGCCACCGTCGGCGCCGTGGGCACGGCGTTCATCGCCTCGGGCTACTCCAACCTGATGGACTACCTGCAGCAGCTGTTCTCGTTCTTCAACGCGCCGCTGTTCGCCACGTTCATCCTCGGTATGTACTGGAAGCGGATGACCCCCCAGGCGGGCTGGAGCGGCCTGGCGGCGGGGACCCTGGCGGCCGTGGGGGTGTTCCTGCTCGCCGAGACCGGCGTGCTCGCCCTGTCCTCGCAGGGCGCGAGCTTCGTCGGCGCGGGCGCGGCCTTCGTGGTCGACATCCTCGTCAGCGTCGTCGTCACCCTGTTCACCCGGCCCAAGCCCGACTCCGAGCTGGTGGGCCTGGTGCACTCGCTGACCCCGCGCGAGTCGCGCAAGGCCTCCACCACCGGTGAGGACTCCGGCTGGTACCGCCGGCCGGCGCTGCTGGCCGGGATCGCCCTGGCGATCACCATCGCCCTGAACGTCATCTTCGCCTGAGCGTCCCCGAGAGGTGCACCCGTGCTGAGACAAGCTGGCAAGGAGGCCATCCGATGAGTGCCGACAGCACCGGCCCGAGAAAGAGCCGCGCCGCGGCCAGGGTCTTCGACATACGGACGGTCATCGCGCTGTTGTTCGCCATCTACGGCGTCGTGCTGACGGTCATGGGTTTCGTCACCCCGCCGGAGCAGATCGAGCAGGGCGGCGCGAACCTGAACCTGTGGTCGGGCCTGGGCATGCTCGCCTTCGGCGTGCTGATGGGCGGCTGGGCGCTGCTCAAGCCGCTGAAGGCACCCGAGGAGCCGGGCCCCGACACCGAGGCCTGACCCCGGGCCCCGGCCCCGGACCGCGCGGCGGTCCGGGGCCTCATGCGTCCGGGAACCCCCGCAACAGGTCCCGCACCTGTTCGGGGCGTTCGCGGAGCGCGAGGTGCCCCGCGTCCCGGAGGGTGTGGACGGAGGCGTCCAGGAAGAGCAGGGACGGGCTGTAGAGCAGGTCCGGGGAGAAGAAGGGGTCGTGCGATCCGGTGGCGACGCTGACGGGGGTCCCCCTCCAACAGCGGAAGGCCTCCGCGCGCAGGCGCCGGGGCGGCAGCGCGTTGAGCGCGCGGCAGGACCGGCCGACCAGGGTCGTCCACTCCAGCATGGCGGCGTCCCGGGGCTCCGCCGCGCCGGGACCGCACATGGCGCGCAGCAGGGTGGAGCTGGTCCGGGCGCCGGGGTGGAACCTCCAGCGCACCAGGGCGGCGCCCAGGGCGGTGCCGCCGGTCGCCGGTGTCAGGCCGCCGGGGTTGACCAGGCAGAGCCCGGCCACCAGGGGCCCGGGGGTCGCCGACAGCGCGATGGCCGCGCCGATGCCGTGGCCCAGGACGAGGACGGGCCGGTCCGTGACCTGCGGCAGGACCTCGTCCAGCCAGCCGCCGTAGGACGGCAGGCGCTCGACCAGGGGCCGGTCGCCGTCGCTGAGGCCCGGCTGCCCGGGCGGGTCGGCGATCAGGACGGGACGGTCCTCGGCCAGGACGCGGACGGTGTCCAGGAGCGTGGCCGTGCTGAGGACCGACCCCGGCAGGACGAGGACCGGGGTGCCGGGGCCTCCGGGAGCGGTGAAGACGCGGGTGGCGCCCAGGGAACAGGGGACGGTCGCGAGCGGGGTGAGCAGGGACTGGGCGTTCAACCGGTCCCAGCACCAGTCGTGGACGGCCTGTCTGGTGACCCTGGAACGGTAGACGCGCTGGGCGGGGGAGGGGGCGGGGTGGTTCACACGTTGCCTGGTTCCGTGGAGACGCCGGGGCGGTGGACCCGACTGCCGACACACCTGACTTCGCATCGTACGCCGCCGGACGGCCTTCGGATAGGGGCGGGCGCGGCCGAGGCGCCTGCGGGCGCAGGCCCCGCCGGTCCGCGCGCTCCGGAGGATCACACCCGCCTGGCCGCCGTGACCGCCGACGCCACGAGCACCACCGCCGCGAACCACAGGGCGCCGGGCGCGCCCACCGCGCCCGCGACCCCCGCCCCCGCGGCGGGGATCCCGACCTGTCCGAGCCGGTTCCCCCAGATCCGCAGCGCCAGGGCGGCCCCGCGCGAGCCCTCCGGGGCGGCCGTGGCCACCGCCGACATCGTCAGCGGCTGTCCCAGGCCCAGCAGGAACCCTCCGACGGCCAGCACGGTGCCCAGCACGAACGGGTTGCTGACGGGCAGCGCCACCGCCGCCATGGACAGGCCCGCGGCGGCGGCGCTGACCGCGATCAGCGTCTCGCGCGACCACCGCAGCACCAGCCGGGACAGCACCAGGCGCGACAGCAGCGAGAACCCCGCGCGCAGGCTCAGCAGGACGCCGACCAGCATCGGTGAGATGCCCCGGTTCTCGGCGACCAGCGGCAGGTAGGCGGTGAGGATGTCCACGGCCGAGAGCAGCGCGAGGCTGGCGAACAGGCCCGAGCGCAGGCCGGGCCTGCGCAGCAGCTCCCGGGCGGGGGTCCTCTCCGCACCCTTCCTGCGCGAGGGCGGGGGCATGCGCACGCGGGCGAAGGCCAGGATCGGCAGCAGTCCCAGCCCGCCCGTCGCCGCGGCGACGAGCAGCGCGGACGAGGTCGCCGACAGCAGCGCGTCCCCCGAGGCGTCGGCCAGGATCGCGCCGGACAGCAGGGGGCCCACGAGCTGGCCGAGGGAGGCCGCCGCGGTGAACCACCCGAAGTCGCGGTCCAGGTGCTGCGGGGCGGCCAGGCGCGCGACGAGCCCCTGGCCCGCGACCATGCACAGCAGGTGTCCCATGCCCAGCACGGTGCTGGCCGCGGCGATCGCGAACAGGCCGGAGCCGTGCGCGAGCAGCAGGGAGCCCGCGCCGAGCACCGCCGCGCCCAGGCCGACGATCCAGGCCGTCCGCCGGGCCCGGTCGGTGGCCCGGCCCAGCGGAACCGCCACCAGCAGGGGCAGCAGCGCGTAGGCGGCGGTGACCAGGCCGACCGCCACGGCGTCCCCGCCCAGGGCGATCGTGCGGTAGGAGACCAGGGGGCGGGCGAGGTTGAGCGCGGTGTGGGTGCACACCACGCTCAGCAGCAGAGGCCACAGCCACGACGACCCCCTGACGCGGCCTGTTCCCAACGTCGCCCCCCTCGTCCGCGCGCTCCCCGTCCGGCGCCGCGGCGCCCCGGGGGCCCGCAGGCCCCCGGGGTCATCCGATGACGTGACCATCCGGTTCTACACGGTGTCCACCCGGCGCCCGTCGGTCGGGGTCGCGGTCCGGCGGCGGTCCCGCCGGGGCGGGACTGCCGAACGGCCCTGGCGGAAACCGGACGGGACCGGAGCGGAGCCGGGAGGAGGGGGAGGGGGCCTTGCCCCGCCCCTGCCGGGGCGTCAGCCGCCGATGAAGACGGAGCTGTCCCTCTCGTACACGTCCAACGTCTGCCCGGGGTCGATCGTGGCCACCATGTCGCCCGTGCACCTGGGGCCGCTGAACACGAAGGCCCGGGTGTCGGTCTCGTTCACGACCCGAGCGGGAAAGTAGTGCGGTTCGTAGTAGCAGCCGTTGGGGTCGGTGTAGCGGTCCCAACCGATCGTCAGGAGCCCTGTGGCGGCGTGGGCGGGAGCGGTGGCGAGACAGACGGCGGCGCTGGCGGCCAGGGCGGTGGTGAGCAGACGGCGCATGGTTCTCCCGTGGACAGGGCGGCCCCCGTGGCCGCCTCCGCACGGGAGACTAGCGGGGGCGGTGACACCGCGTACCGGATTCGTCGCCCGCTGTCCGGAAGCGGTCGGGCGGGTGAGGCAACACCGTTCGCGGGGTAGCCCTGACAGGTCCTCGCATGTCCTGATTCGCGGTGTTCTCGCAGTTCACGTCCGCGTATGTTCCGGTCCCGCGTGCCCGCGTGCCCGCGTGCCCGCCTGCCCCGGGGCCTTCAGGAGCGGACCGGCGCGCGCTCCAGCGCCTTGCCCAGCCACGTCTGCGCCGTGGTGAGGTAGTCGCGGGCGACGGAGGTCCGGGGGCCCCAGGTGTCGAACCCGTGGGGAGCGCCGGGCACCACGTGGAAGGACGCGTCCACGCCCGCCTCACGCAGCCTGTGCGCGTACTCACGGGACTCGTTGTGGAACAGGTCGATGTCGCCGACGCCGATCCAGGCGGGCGGCAGCCCGCTGAGGTCCTCCCGCCGCGCGGGCACGGCGTAGCGCGGAACACGGGAGGCGCCGGGCTCGGCGCCCAGGTAGGAGCGCCACCCGAAGCGGTTGATCCTGTTGTTCCAGACGCGGTGGCGGACCCCGTCCAGGTCGCGCCGGGCTGCGGTGCGGTCGTCGAGCATCGGGCACAGCATCCACTGCCCGGCCGGCTGCGTTCCGCCCTCGTCGTGCAGCCGCTGTGCGAGCGCGGCGGTGAGCCCGCCGCCCGCGCTCCGCCCGCCGACGGCCACGCGCGCGGGGTCCACGCCCAGGGCGGCGGCGTTGTCCTGGAGCCAGGTCCAGGCGGCGTGGCAGTCGTCCAGCGCGGTGGGGTAGGGGTGCTCCGGTGCGAGGCGGTACTCGGCGGACACGACGGTGACGCCCAGTTCCCGGGCCGTGGAGGCGCAGAGCGTGTCGTCCTGGGCGGCGCGGCCGATGACCAGGCCGCCGCCGTGGATCCACACGAGCGCGCCGTCCGAGTGCTTCTCCCCGGGCCGGTGGACGCGGATGCCGGGGGCGGCCTCCCCGAGCAGCTCCAGTGTGAGGCCGGGCAGGTGCTGGGCGTGCAGGCGGTGCATCAGGGCACGCGTCGGGCGCACGGCCCACGGGAGGCGCGCGGGGACCTCCGGTGACCGGAGCAGGGGGCCGCGCAGCTCCGGTGCCACCCTCGACAGCCTCATGACAGCGGTCCCGGGGCGGTGGTCGTCGGCACGGAGCCTCCCTCGGTTCGCGGGCGGGCGAGCAGGGCGTCGCGCGCGCCCGCCGCCGGGCGGCGCGGATGCCGTCGGGGAGCATACCGGAACGCTGTGCGGCGGTGGCTGGCCTGGTCGCGCGGTCGTGGTCCTGCGGGACACGACCGGGCGTCGGGCTCTGTCGGGGGAGCTGGCCGGAAGCGTGACCGGTGTGACGGGAGGGTCCTGACCTGGGATGATCTTGTACTTATAGCCGATGTCGGCGCTCGAACCTCGCTATAAGGGCGTCCGCCAGTAGGTCATCGCAGGCGTGGGCTGGAGGGCCTGGTATCCCACCGGTAGAGATACCAGGCCCGACGGATCAGACTGCGAACGGTGATGATCGCTGAGGCCAGGCAGAGGTAGAACTCCACGCACGCCCGGCGGCGTTCGGTGCACCGGGCCAGCTTGCCGAAGTCGTTCATCCACGCGTTGGTGCGCTCGACCACCCAGCGTCCGCCTGTGTGGATCGGGACCTTGGCACCGCGCGGGACGATTCTCGCGCTGATACCCCGCTCGGCCAGGTGCTCGTGGACCCACCGGTAGTCATAGCCCGCGTCCAGGCTCAAAGCGGGGTGCTCGGGCAGCGGGCCCAGCGCCTTGGCCAAGTCGTCGTAGCCGTCCAGGGTGGCCGGGAGCAGGGTGTGGTCGCGGATGTTGGCCGGCGCCGGGTGGGTGATGAGCGGGATGCCGTAGGCGTCGGTGAGCTGGGAGCGTTTGAGGCCCTGCTTGCCCCGGTCCACGGGGCTCCTGCCCGCGCACTCACCGCCTGAGGGGGCTTTGGTCTGGCAGCCGTCCGCGCGCAGGTGTTCCAGGTCCAGGCCGACCATGCGGTCGTAGGCGTCCAGGGCCGCGTGATGCAGGGCTTGGCCCATGCCGTGGGTGATCCACTCGTCGCGGCGTCGGCGCAGGGTGGTGGCCGAGCAGGTGGCATCGGCCGCGCGTTCGTAGCTTGTGCCGCAGACCAGGACCCAGATGAGTTTGTCGAAGACCACGTGGTCGGGGATGCGGGGGTTGTGGCAGCCCAGGGGGTGGGTGTTGGTACGTGGGGGTAGTTGGGCGAGGAACTCCTCGCGCAGGGGTTCGATGATGCAGGATGGGATAGCGGGCACGGTACCTCCCGGTCGCGAAGCGTAAGCAACTCCACGATCGCGGTACCGTGCCCGTCTGTGTGCGCACACCAGCAGAATCCACCTACTGGCGGACGCCCT